>CAWFJC010000006.1:0-1053979 GCA_963815975.1 uncultured Actinomycetota bacterium | reverse complement strand
CATGGTCTTATATTGACCACCTTGTGATCATCGTCTTGTCAAAGTCAGCAGAGAAGCACGCCAGATCGATGATCGTGTTGAGATCGAATATAGCTCCCAGAAACAGGTCTTTGAGCGCGTCGCGCTGCTCGTCTGTCAGCTCGATCCAAAAGTTCGAGAACGTCTTTCCATCGGATGGGTCGACTCCGTACAGCCAATTCGACATGCTCATCGTCGTGACCTTGCGAAACGCGCGCTTCTTATCGAGTGTGTAAATCACAGTGTTTGGCTTTGCGTCTTTGAGGTCCTCTCCTGACAGCTCGTGTGCTTTGAGGTCGACGTTCATGTCTCCGAGCAGACGATCGAGAAAGTGGCGCACTTTCATCAGACGGTCAATGCTCCAGCGCCTGCCGAGGTAGGGGATCAACGAACTGCGCACCTCTGACCGATCACTCGATGCGAGGTCGTGCTTCATGCCGTCAAAGTGTTTGCCGAGCGTCTCGTACCAATCCTTTGCGGTGCTGCGAGGGTGTAGTCATTGAGCTTTGGGAACAGGAACGTGTCGGAAATGACCAGCGCGTGCTCAACTGCCAAGTGGCGTTTGCAGCGATTTGTTGCAATGAGATCAGGCTCGCGTCCGTCCATGTCGCGCTGCTTCTTTCGCGTAGTTGGCCGTCTCCAGCCTTCTTACCACGTGTCGCGCCTACACGCCCAGAGATGTCGCTCGCGTGAGGAAGGAATTGGCATTGAGTCGCTTTGATCGAGACGCTTGACTTCGATGTACTTTGACTCCTCCTTCACAGAAGAGGGAGGAGGAGCCCGGCGTTTCGGAGCGATTTCACCTTTCGGAGCCGGGTACTTGGCCTCGAACTCTGCCTGATTGCGATGCTGGCCGTCAAAGCAATAGATCTTTTCGGTAACCGGAAAGCCCTGAGTGGTCCACAGCGCGCGTTGTTTGCTGAGCACCAGCTTCTCGGTATCGGCAAGCGCTCCCAACATCGCGGCCTTGGCGAACCACGGCGTTGGAACCGAGAGCTTCGGAATGATCTCTTCAATGGGCTGATTGCGCTCTTCGCGGCGGTCAAGCGCTTTGCGTATCTTCTGGTGCATGTTCTCTGTGAACGTATCGGACTTGACGCGCGCTTCGAGAATCTTCAGTCGATCCACAACCGCTCTCGGGCGTTGAATCAACGCTTGCTTTGACACCCAAATGTCGATCTCGATCTGCGCGACGATCTTTTGCGTATCGGCCAACGCCTGTCCGAATGCAGTTTGGTCGAATGCGCTTTTCTTGTGCTCGGCGTCGTATTTGACGAATTCGCCACAGAAATCGAGCAGTTCGCATCCAAACGTCACTCCGTGTTGAGTGCGACTTGTTTCAGCTCGGCGCTCGGCCAAGAACTTGAACATGTGAACGTGCTTGATCGAGAACTAGCGCTCAATTCCGGTCTCGATGTCCATAGGACGCAGTGACATGCGCTCGTCCGTGCACAGTCCGTCGACGATTGGACTGAAGACGTCGTAGGCAATACGAAACAGTTTCTCTTCGCGAGCTTTGTTTTCGTCCGGCAATGCGTTCTTGTGATCGATGAACGCTGCGCATGCCATCGCGTGACGAGTGATACCATCGAGTGGCACAGCCAGATCGCGTTGCTTCGAGTCTTTGTGTTCCGCACTCCAAATCGTCAGATGGCGTGATTCATTTTGCAGATCAGCAGATCGCAGTGCACGATAAACTGTCCGATCGTGTGATCGCGGCGAGGCAGCGTCGCTTCGGGGTTTGCGGCTTTGACAGCTTTGACTTCACGTGGGATAGCTCGACTCGAGCTTTGCCAGGAGTGCGTCCCAGTAGACTTTGACTTCCGCGTACGGAATGGGTTTCGACTCGTTCATGTGTCTGTACAGATCAATGGCGAAAGGAATGAAATTCGAAACTCAGTTGTCGTGTAACAACTCGCCGCTACTATACTGACAGCTCTCTAGTTTTAAACACAAAATCGAATTTACATAATCACGCAATTGCTACACCGCGAATGAGTCTGTTTAGGTTCAAACTGTACAGGGTGATAGTTGACTGTCACGCCAAACACTCTGCCCGTTTCTGAGAATGGTTCATAATAGACGTGACTCAACTTATCAATACGAGATGATGGGTCCGCGACCTTCAAAGTTCAGCTTCAATTTCCCGCAGTGAGATGGAACGAGATATGTAATTGAGATAGACCAACTCCTCGTCAGAAACAACGAATTGCATAGTGATACTTGCGGTAAAGTGATACCAATGACACCTCCGCTCCTGTTCAGAATTCCATGGCGTAACACTGCAAATCGTGCGCGCACACCACCGGTGAATTCTCAACGGAACACTTAGTGTCGATGCAAGGATACAAGACACGCGACTGATTCCACATAGAGAGGATCTTGAACGCGAATTTCGTCGCGGGCGGGTCGTCCCAGTACTCCATCACCAGTTTGCGCAGCGGCGGGAGCAGAACACCGCTCGCTTCCACCGCTGCTTGTACTTTGTACGTCTCGGCTGGCAGCTCGGCGCTCATCTCAGTTCGTCTATAAAGCATCACAGAGACAGAACAACGAGAACTTTAAGAAAAACAAACTATTCACTCGTACCCAATACCGTCATCGCTATCGATGCCATAGCTTATCGAATATCTATAGCGCGACAAACGTTTTCTCCCTGTATTCGCGGCGGCAACAGACGCTACAGCAGCGGACAGAGGATGAAAACCAACCACATGCGCCTGCACCGATTGCGATGATGACGCCGGCAGCGACAGCAGCAGCGCCAATGGCGATTCCTGCAATAGCGCCCGCGCTGAGACCACTGCTGGCAGTTGGAGCAGGCGCAGGCGCTGCAGTCGATGACGAGGACGAAGACGACTCAGCGGTACTCGATACAGGAGGAGGAGTTTCACCTGTACTGCTGCTGCTCTCTCCAACAGGTGGTGGTGCGATCAGGATCTTGAAGACGAAACGAGCGGAGACTCACCGGTGCTGCTCGACGACAGGACGATTATCGGTTGAGGATCCGTGTTCGTTGTGAAGTACAGAGGAGCCGGAGACGCGAGCGTCAAATACCGATAGTTTGCAGTGTACATGCTCCGTATGTTTGTGAGTTGTCCGTTTAGCATGTTCATCTCTGCGATAATTGGAATCGAATCGATTCCAAAGTATCGCAGGAGTAGATGCTGTGGTTTCCATAAGGAGTGAACGTCGAGTACACGCTGCATCCGTTCTCAGCGATGATTCCCACTGTACTTGCGGCCATCTCAGTCGCTGCGATTCTATGAAGTTTTTTCAGAGTGGATTTGATACTGTCTCCTGTGTAGTGGATATCATCTTCAATGTAATACAACTGCTCACTCCACATGTCGAGACTGTACAGCATTGAACCCGGAGCAGCAAAGAAATAAACTTCGTCGACTGCTTTTGACGTGAGATTGAAGGAGAAGAAGCACCCGTCGGTATTGTAGGCGTATCCAGTGCCATTCGGGGCGAACATGAATGGGAAATGGTCTGAGCTCCACAATTCCGAGCCGGATCTCCTGTGATCGAGAGCTTACCTGCGATTTCGGAGAGCGGCTGCTTCGAAGTGTCTTGACTTTGGTTATACAGAGTGAAGCAGTTGGCGAAACACGGATCGGCATTGTCGTACAGATTCAGGTAATCGGTGCCGTTGAAATATCTGAACGCTGGAAGCAGACCAACGTCGTCCAGGAATGGTATAGCTCCGCCTCTCGAATTGAAGCCCGTCGATGGATCCATCGTGCCGAATGCAACGCGGTTTGTCACTGAGCCTTCCGCCAACAGTCGTCCAGCGAAATACACCGATGTAGGTGTCGGTGAGGTGGGGAAGATTCTTTGCTGGACACGCCCCTAGCTCGCTCGAGCACCCGAAACGTATCCTGCGGCCGCGTTCGCGACTGGGACCTATATCCAATCGTGATGCTGTCGGTCATCCGTCTCGACGAGATCACAATTAGTACGGCACGATGCCCTCAAGATCACCTGACGGCGGATCGGACGGCAAATCATGATCACGCCCAATGACCGAATCGCAGGCAGCAGCAGGACTCGTTGTCCACAAGGAAAGCGCAGGGCGGCCCGCCCAAGGAGTCGGGAGAAGTTGCAAGATCGATTTCGAGACTTCGGTGACCTTTGTCGCCTCCGTCGACGTCATGGTGGCTGACCATCAGTCGGTGACGTTATGAATTCGTCATTTTGAGTCGCTCCGTAGGCGACCCAACTCGCCGGTCCACTAACACCGGCGACCTAGGGGGACAGCAAGCCATCTTGCGTCCTTTGAAGGTATGGACCGCTCGCAGTGGTTAAACTGACGCGGTTAACAGGGGGCTTCGGGGGATCACTGTTCAGTCGGGCTGACTTATCTGCGTCCCTGCTCGTTGCCTGCTGCCGAGCGGCAGAGAAGGAGATGCCCGCGCCATGAGGCTACGACAGGGGCTGGGTGGCCTGCGGCCAGAGGATGCGGTGCCGGGACGAAACGGTCGCTTGCCTGAGTCTCAGGAGCCCGTCGCTTGATGAGCACGTTCGCACTTACGGCGAACGGTGCGCTGGCTGGTCGGGCCGGCGCGACCGTCCCGCTGCGCAGTCCGCTGCCGGTGTGGATCGCCCTGTTTGCCAATGTTCTTGCATTTTCTGAGCTGCCGACCCTGATCCCCATCCCGACCACCGTTGGCCGGTTGATCACTCAAGGTGCGCTTGTTCTCGCCTTCCTGCTCGCGCTTCGAGCCAATCCGCGATGCGTCATCAGACCGAATCTTTTCCTGATCTTGCTGACCATGCTGGCCGTCGTCGCACTCGTAGTCAGCATCCACAACGAATTTCTGCTCGGGTCGACGTTCCGCGCCTGCCGCCTGCTCGGCTTCGTGGCGGTTCTGTGGCTGCTTACTCCTTGGTGGGGCAGGTCTGACCTTGTGCTGCTGCGTTCCCAGATCACCTGCTTACGCATCGTGCTCGGCACCGTGCTTGTCGGGGCTGTATTGGCCCCCGGCGTTGCGTTCTCCTACGACGGTCGCCTCACTGGCGCGCTCTGGCCAATCCCCCCAACCCAGGTGGCCCACTACGCAGCCGTACTTGCTCGGATGCACCGTCGTGTTGTGGTTCGGTGGAGCCGTACGCGGTCGAACCGCCTTACTGACGCTTCTCGCCGCCGGAGCAGTCTTGATCGGCGCGCAAACTCGGACCGCACTCATTGCGATGGTGATCGGCTTGGCCGTCGCTGGCGCGAGCATGTTCCTGGGCCACGCACGAGTTCGGCGCGTATCGGCCCTCCTAGGCGTGATCGGCGTCATCGCGGCGGCCCTTTTCGCACCTTTGATCAGCAACTGGTTCTGGCGGGGGGAGACGCTGGACGAGGCGGCGCAGCTCACCGGACGCACCAAGGTGTGGACTGAAATCTTCGGACTACAACGCCCCTGGCTTGAAGGGGTCTTTGGATCCGGGTTGTCCAACAAGTCCTTCAACGGCCTCCCCATCGACAACAACTGGCTCGCCGTCTACTTGGACCAAGGCTGGTTCGGGATGGTCGTCGATGCGGCGCTCCTGCTGCTTCTGATCATTCTTGCGGTGATGCATCCGCGTGGAATCCGACGCGCCACCGGTGCTGTTTCTGGTCGTCTACTGCCTTGTGGCGTCGATCACCGAGACCGGGCTCGGTGACGCGTCGCCGTACCTGCTCAATCTCGTCGTTGCTGCATCCCTCCTAGCCACGCCTGCCGGAGATGAACGCCGATGAAGATCCTCATCGTGCACAACCGGTATCGGCCGACGGCGCCCAGCGGCGAAAACGCTGTCGTCGACCAGGAGTCGTCCGCCCTCTCCTCGCGTGGCCACGATGTCCAACTCTTCCAGCGGCACAGCGAGGACATCGCCTCCTGGTCGCCGCTGCGGCGTGCCACGCTGCCAGCCCGTCTGCTGTGGAGCAAAGACTCTCGAGATGCGATCACCGAGTCGCTTGCCCATTTCCGGCCGGATGTCGTTCACGTCCACAACACCTTTCCCTTGGTGACGCCTTCGGTCTTGTACGCCTGCCGGGACGCTGGCGTCCCGGTCGTGGCGACAGTGCATAACTACAAGTTGGGCTGTGCGAGCGGAACGTTCTTTCGCGATGGCCGGGTTTGCCACGACTGTCTGGGCAACACCTCACTTCCCGCGTTGGCCCACGGTTGCTACCGCGGGTCGCCCGCGGCGACGGCACCCATCGTGCTGGGTTCCTGGCTGCACGCCGCGGCGTGGCGGACCATGATCACGGCGTACATCTTTATCTCCGCCGCTCAGCGGGATCTGCTTGCCCCCATTGGGCTCCCCGCTGACCGCAGCTTCGTCAAGCACAACTTCGTGCCCGCTCCGCCACCGTACGCCGAGATCAGTACGGAGCCTCAGGTTGCGTATGTGGGTCGCCTCGATGCGGCGAAGGGCGCACCGTTCCTGATGCGGGCCTGGGATGCCTTTCGCGTACGGCGTCCCAGCTCGCCGCTGCGCCTCATCGTGGTCGGTGGGGGAGAGATGTCGGATGCCGTCGCCGGCTGGGCGACCACGCGCCCGTCCGTCACGTTCGCTGGCCACATCCCGCGCACGGAGGTGTCCCGAACCTTGGCCGCGTCTCGTGCCGTAGTCGTGCCCTCGCAGTGGGAGGAGACGTTCGGCATGGTTGCGGTGGAGGCGATGGCTGCCGGGACTGCTGCCATCGCGTCCGCTCATGGGGCCTTCCCCGAGTTGATCACTCAAGGTACGGACGGAGCCCTTTTCCCGCCCACCGATATCGACGCTCTGGTCGACATCTTCGCGGATGTCGATGACAATCCGCAGCGGTGGGACACCTACGGCGAACGAGGCCGCCAGACGTATCGAAGTCGTTTCAGCCCGGACGCGGGTGTCGACCGGCTCCTGGAGATCTACCGCTTTGCGGTGGACCACCCGGTGCCCGGGGCAGGCGGTCCTCGAGTTATCGACCGGTCCGGATCCTCGCCTTCCGAGGTGACGTCGTGACCACAACCACCGATGCACCGACAGTTCAGTCAGAATCCACCAAGCATCGCGTCATTCAGTCTGTACGACGCCTCGGCTGGGGGGTCGCCGACCAGGGCATCTCGAGCCTGAGCAATTTTGCGCTCGGTTTGTTTGTCGCCCGGTCCTTCGGTGCTAGCAACTTTGGTGCGTTCACGCTCGCCTTCATCACCTACACAGTCGTGATCAACGCCGCGCGTGGCCTGGCGACGGATCCGCTCCTGGTCCGATTCAGCGGCGACCTGGTTCGCCGCTGGCGTCGCGCGACGTCGGCCGCGACGGGCACAGCACTCGCCGTCGGTGTGGTCGCTGGCGCTTTATCTATCGTCGCGGGGCTGCTGCTGCCTGCTCCGGTGGGCCCAGTATTTGTTGCGCTTGGAGTCGGACTACCTGGGCTTGCCTTGCAGGACAGCTGGCGATTTGCCTTCTTCGCGTGTGGCCGTGGGCTGTCCGCCTTCATCAACGACCTTTTCTGGACCACGCTGCTTGTTTTGTCACTCCTCGTGCTGCATGGCCGGGCGGATAGCGCCGCGCACTGCTTGCTCGCCTTTGGTGGTACGGCCACCCTCGCTGCGCTGCTGGGGGCGGTCCAGGCCAGAATTTTGCCTCGCCCGATTCGCGCGATCACTTGGCTGCGGACGCACCACGAGTTGTCAGTTCGATACCTCGTTGAGAACGTCAGCTCCAGCGGAGCATCACAGCTACGGTCCTTCATCGTTGGCGCAGTGGCCGGCCTGGCCGCCGTCGGCTACGTGCGGGCTTCTGAGATCTTGATGGGCCCATTTCTCGTTGTGCTGATGGGGATCAGCCAGGTTGCTGTTCCCGAAGCCTCGCGGGTGTTCCATCGGAATTCCCGCAACCTCGCGCGCTTCTGCTTCATCCTCGGTGGTCTACAGGCCGCGGCTGCGATTGCGTGGGGGGTGTTGTTGATCATTGTGTTCCCGCTCGGACCGGGACCTGCTCTCCTCAAGGAGCTCTGGACGCCAACTGCGCAGCTGCTTCCTGCGATTACGATCACTGTCGCTGCTGCCTCCTTCATCACTGCAGCCACCGCAGGAGTGCGGGCAATGGGTGTGGCACGCCGTAGTTTGCGAGCCCAGTTGATGAGTTCGGTGGTTTATGTGATCGGGGGCGCAGTTGGAGCGATCTTGGCAGGCGCCGTCGGCACGAGCTGGGGGGTTACGGCTGCGGAGTGTTTCGCAGTGCTCGTGTGGTGGCATCAACTGCGGTCGGCGCTGGCCGACCACCACGCTGTGGGAAAGGTGAGTACCTGATGAATCGGACCGCGAATCCGCGCCTCACGCTTGGTCTGCCTGTCTACAACGGCGAGCGTTTCCTAGCTGAGTCGCTGGACGCCCTGCTGGCGCAGACCTACGCCGACTTCGAGCTGATCATCTCTGACAATGGCTCAACCGATCGAACCGGCGACATCGCTCGGCACTATCAATCGATTGATCCCCGGGTGCGGTACATCCATCACGCGCAGAATCGTGGCTCGACGTTCAATCACAATTACGTGATCGAGCAGACGCGTGGTGAGTTCTTCAAATGGGTTTCCGACGATGATCTCTACGCCCCGGACCTGCTGCAGCGCTGTATCGAAGCCCTCGACTCTCGGCCCGAGGTAGTCCTGGCGCATGCCTGGACGGCGTTTATCGACGACACGGGAGTGATCACTGACCCGATCGATTACGCTCTGACGACCGATGTTCCTGATCCGGTGGAACGCTTCCGAAGCGTGCTCTACACCGACGGAGGTGACGACATCTACGGGGTGATCAGGATGTCGGTCCTCGATCGGGTGGCGCCCTTCGGGAGCTATCACTGGGCCGACCGTACGTTCGTCGCGGAACTGGCTCTCAATGGTCCATTCCATAATGTGCCTGACTTCTTGTACTTCCGGCGTGATCACCCCATGCGTACGTCGCGGGTGGGACGTCACAACATCCGTCTCCGTTGTACCCGTCTGGACCCGGCGCGAGCGAGCCGCTTGCGGCACCCGATGGTGCGCCTCATGGGCGAATATCTCTTGGGATTTGCCTCGGCAATCAAACGGGCTCCGATAGCTCAGGTGGACCGGTGGCGCTGTCGCAAGGAGCTAGCCCGGTGGATAGGCCGTCGGGCGAATCCCATACCCAAGCTGCGGCGAGCCGAGACGGCTGATCCGGAGGTGCACCAAGCCGAAGCCGCGCTGGTGGCTGCGCGCCCGAGCTCGGCTGCAGGTACGCCTCAGGAACGGGTCATCTCGACCGGCCAGCGCGAGGGAAACCTCCCGTGAGACGGCCCGTACGCAGTGTGGCCCTGTGCGGCTATCTGGGCAGCGGCAACATCGGGAATGACGCCAGCCTCGAAACGGTTCTTGCCTGGTTGACCGCCGCCCACCCCGAGGTCGAGGTGCGCTGTATCACCATTGCGCCACGGGAGGTATCGGCAAGGTACGGTGTGCCGTCGGTGCGACTCGCCTGGCACTCGCCGCGCGAAGGCAGCAACCGAATCGCGGAGGCGTTCCGCAAGCTGCTCGGGCGGTTGATCGATGTGCCTCGCAGCTTTCTGCTTGCCGGCTCGGTGGATGCGGTCATCGTCCCAGGCATGGGCGTCCTCGAGGAATCATTGAGGGTTCGGCCGTGGGGCCTACCGCTCGGGCTTTTTCTCCTGGCGGCAGCGTGCCGGCTACGGCGTCGGCCATTTGTCCTTCTCGACGTCGGAGCGGATTGGGCGGTCAATTGGGTCACGAGGCGCTTTTACGTCGCAATTGTCGGCTTGGCGGCGCATGTCAGTTACCGCGACCATTCTTCCGCCGCGGCGATGTCTCGCGCTGGTGCTCGCGAACCGGAGGCCATCGTCCCTGATCTCGCGTTCGCTCATCCTGCCGCAGCGTTGGCTACGCCCGAAGCCGGACGTCTCGTCGTTGGTGTCATGGCCTACTACGGTCAAGGGGATGACCCCGTACGGGGCGTGAACATACGTCGGAAATATGTGGCAACACTGACCCAGGGCGTCGCGCGGCTCGCTGAGGCCGGGGATCGCGTTGTGCTGGTCGGCGGTGACCGGGTCGATCTCGACGTGGCACGCGACGTACGCTCAGCCGTACTCGCCGAGTGTCAAGGCTTGACTGAGGACGCAATTGTGGTGCGCGACTGCGCAACGTTCAGCGAACTCAGCGAAGAGATGGCGCAAGCCGAGGTCGTGATCGCGTCGCGCTTTCACAACCTGATCTGTGCACTTCGCCTGGCGAGGCCGACCATCTCAGTGGGTTATGCGGGGAAGAACCGCAACCTGATGGATGCCTTGGGCCTTGATGAGTATTGCCAGGAGATCGGCCAGTTGGACCCAAGGAGGCTCGTGACGCAGATTCGCACTGCTCAAATGGATGCGAAAAGGATCGCTGGCCGCATCCGGACGGGCACGGCTGACTACGCCGAGGACGTCGCCCGTCTGCTTGATCGGGTTAGCAGTGAGGTGCTGGGTCTACCCCCGCGGCAATGGCGCCCATTCGAGTTGAACGATGAGATCGACGCATGGTACGGCAACCTAGTTCTCCAGCGGCCCCGCAGGTTGTGGTGGCTGCTCACCGCTGTCCTGCTTGTCGCGACGATGGTTGTTTTAGTTCTCGCGGTTGGCAACGCCGACTCAGATGATCAGAGCGCCGACGGTACCGAGACGGCCGCTGAGACCTCGGCGCCAGTCAGTGTGTCCCCCTCTACATCGGTAAGCGCTGCATCGTCGGCGCCGACAGCTCCCACCGCCAAACGGTGCGACAGCGCAGCACTCAAGGGGCCCGCCAAGCCGCCTCCCGATGCTGTGCAGGTGTCAACGGAACAAGATCTCGCAAACGTCGTGAAAGCGCATGGCGCGGGCACCACCTATTGGCTCGCTCCAGGGGTCCACCGCCTTGGGAAAGGCACCTATAACCAGGTGGTGCCGCACGCGAAGGACGCCTTTGTGGGAGCGCCGGGTGCAGTCCTCGACGGCCAGCGCGCGAATCTGTATGCCTTCGGGGGCGACGCGACAGACGTCACGATCAAGTTCTTGACCGTGCAGAATTTCGGTTCGGCTGGAGACAACAACAACGAAGGTGTGGTCAATCACGACTCTTCGGATGGTTGGAAGATCGAGTCCAGCACGGTACAAAAAAACGCCGGAGCGGGCGTAATGCTTGGCTCCCACAACAGCTTGTCCGGCAATTGCCTCCGTGACAACGGACAATACGGCTTCAGCGCCTATCAGGAGAATGGCGTCAACGACGTGGTTTTGGACGGCAACGAGATTTCAGGCAACAACACCGACAACTGGGAGAAACGGCAGCCAGGTTGTGGTTGCACCGGGGGCGGCAAGTTTTGGGAGACCAACGGCGCGAAGATCATCGACAATTATGTCCACGGCAACAAAGGAGTTGGGCTATGGGCGGACTCGAATAACGTTGGCTTCCGGTTCGAGGGCAACTACATCTCAGGACAATGATGCCGAGGGCATCATGTACGAGACGAGCTACAACGCGGCTATCGTCAATAACACCTTTGTCCGTAATGCACTCGTCAAGGGTCCGACCAATCCGGAATTTCCTGCGTCGGCGATCTATCTTTCAGAGTCAGGAAGTGACGGCCGGGTTGATGGGCCGTACGGCAAGATTTTCGAGTCTCGGGCAACGTGTTCACCGACAACTGGTCCGGCATCGTGGCCTGGGAGAATGCGGATCGATTCGCCGGGTCTCCCGCGAACACGAGCACTGGCGTCGAGCACGCTTGTCAACCCAACCGTCGCCACCGTGTCAGCGTGCGCAACTAAGTCGAAGATCAAGAAGCAGCCGTTCTACGACGACTGCCGATGGAAGACCCAGAACGTCATGGTCGAAGACAATGCTTTCACGGTCGACCCGTCGAAGATCCGTGGCTGCAAGCTTTCGAAGGGCTGCGGATTCAACGGGATCTTTTCGAACTACGGCACCTATCCGCGCTGGTCGCCATACCACGGGAACCGTTGTGCAAAAAGACATCACCTTCGAACAGAACAACGTCTGGCGCGACCAACAGCTACAGCGGGACGTGGCGTTTCATGGTCGAGGAGGCCGGACACGTCGTCACCTGGGACAGCTTGGCGATCGGGGCCGTACCATCAGGACGCGGGAAGCAGTCTGAGCACTGACGGACTTCTAGATCGGGGAAGTATCACCATGAAAGTGCTAGTGGCTGGCGATCGTGGCTATATTGGCGCGGTCCTTGTTCCTTTCGTGCAATCTGCAGGCCACGAGGTCGTCGGCTTGGACGTTGGGTGGTACGACGGGTGTGACTTTGGCGCCCAACCCAACGGCTATGAGCAGCGGACTGCGATATCCGTGACGTCGTGCCCGGGGACGTCGAAGGATTTGACGCAGTCATTCACCTCGCGGCGATCTCGAATGATCCGATCGGTCACCTCAATCCCGAAGCCACCTATGCGGTCAATGCTCACGGCGCAATACACATGGCAACGGCGGCCAAGGCGGCAGGCGTACCGCGCTTCCTGTTTTCGTCGTCGTGCTCACTTTATGGAGCGGCGGGCGACAAGCCAGTGGACGAGACGGGCCGATTCAATCCCGTGACGCCGTACGGCGAAAGCAAAGCCATGGCCGAGGAGGGCCTGGCCAAGCTTGCGGACGACGACTTCAGTCCTACCTATCTGCGAAATGCCACCGCGTACGGATCCTCGCCTCGACTGCGCGCCGACATCGTGGTCAACAATCTGACCGGAACCGCCTTCACCCAAGGCAGCGTGCGACTCCAGTCCGACGGCACCCCATGGCGACCGCTGGTACACGTCGAGGACATTTCACGAGCGTTCCTCGCCTTGCTCGAGGCGCCGCGCGAGGTTGTCCACAACCAGGCCTTCAACGTCGGCCGCGACGAGGACGTCGTGCAGATACGGACGATCGCCGAGCAAGTCAGCGACATCACAGGCGCTCCAGTCAGCTTCGCTGCCGGTGCCGGACCCGACACCCGCAACTATCAGGTTGACTTCACCAAGATCAGCAGCCAGGTTCCTGCGTTTCAGCCGATTTGGACGATGCCCCAGGGAATCACCGAAATCTGGACCGACGCCGGCGAACGCGGCCTGACGCACCGAGGACTTCGAGGGCCCTCGCTTCGTAAGACTGCGCCAGATTCAGCGACTCGCGGCAGAAGGTCGACTTGACCTCGCGGACCTGCGGCTCAGCACGCAACCACTCAGAGGCTGCTGACCCGACAAAGCGGTGATCGAATATTTCGGGCTTTCGGAGTTTCGGCTGCGGAAGACAAGGCGTGGAGGATACCTTCACCTGGGCCGTTCTTGTTACCAGCTGGCGAGTTCCTGGTCCTTTTGACGCAACGTCCAACATATTTCGGGGGATTTGAATGACGAGTGTCATAGTCGGGTCTTCGGTGTCCGATGATGAGCGACGCGATCGACTGTACGCAGGTGATCTGTTCGTCCAGCCTCTGAGCCCGGCCATTACATCCTTCGTCCAGTTCACTCGACAATTGGTGGAAGACGCCTTCCGCCCGTACGACCCGGAGCTGGCGCAGTACGAACTGGATGTGGAGTCCTACGCTGCGGTACTCAAGGAGCTGAAGCCCGGGTTCATTCATCACCCCGAGTCGAAGACTCATTTGCGCGCAATCCTCGTCGAGCAGGGCTGCGACCCAGATCTGACCTACTTCGACGTGCCTCGGCTGCGAACCTCAACGTCGGACAACTATCTGACTACGGGCTTGGCGTACGCGTTCCACCCACATCGCGACACGTGGTACTCGGCACCAATGATGCAGGTGAATTGGTGGCTTCCGATCTACGACGTTTCCCCAGACAACGTCGTCGCGTTTCATCCCCAGTACTTCGCCGGCCCGGTGAAGAACGGCAGCGAGAGCTACAACTACTACAGATGGAACAGAGACAGCCGGGCCATTGCCGCACAGCAGATTGGCAAGGACACTCGGCCGCAGCCCAAGCCAGAGGAAGAGATCGCTCTCGATCCCCAGATCCGGCCAGTGCCGCCGGTAGGAAGCGTCATGATCTTCTCAGGCGCCCAGTTGCACTCCTCGGTGCCCAACACCTCGGGTCGGACTCGGATCAGTGTGGACTTCCGTACCGTCAATCGCGTCGATGTCGAGAATGGCCGGGGCGCTGCCAACGTCGATTCCCACTGCACCGGGACGACAATGCGTGACTATCTGCGAGTTTCTGATCTTGAAAAACTCCCCGAGGACGTGGTTGCGAAATACGACGAAGGCGTGGACGAGGAGCTCTTGAAGTACGCCGTGTACTCAAAGGCATAGATCCAGCTAGAGCAGGGAAAGGACCGACGGGCAAGGCGCAAAAACGATCGTCGGGATGCCTAGAAGACTTCGAGCTTGGGCAAGCTGACCACGAATCGGCCGCCCCAGTCCCGTACGTAGCCAAGTTGAGCGGTGATCTCATCCCGCAGGTTCCACGGCATGATCACCACGTAATCCGGGCGCTCTTCCGCGAGGCGCTCCACAGCGTGGATAGCGATATGAGTGCCGGGCAGGAAGAGGCCGTGCTTGTGAGGGTTGCGGTCCACCGTGAATTCCATGAGGTCGGAGCGGACGCCGCAATGGTTGAGCAGCGTATTGCCCTTACCGGGTGCGCCGTATCCTGCGACTCGCATCCCGGTGCGCTGGCAGCTCACGAGAAATTCCACGAAGTCGTTGCGAGCCACAGCCACTTGGCGGGCAAACCCATCGTGGCCCTCGACGGTATCGAGGCCGGCGGCGGCTTCCTCGGCGAGTACGCGTGCCACGGAGGGTGCCACCTCAACGTCGGCATCGGCTGGCGCCGACCAGATTCGCATCGAGCCACCGTGCGTAGCTAGTTCCTCGATGTCAACAACTGTGAGATCCGCGGCCGCAAGCACCCGCTGAGCCGTCAGCAAGGTCAGATACGAGTAGTGCTCGTGGTAGATGGTGTCGTACTCATTGCCTTCGATGAGTCGCAGCAGATGCGGGATCTCAATACTCACTCGGCCGGAGTCCGCCACCAACGCGCGCAACCCCTTGCTGAAGTCGACAATGTCGGGTACGTGTGCGAAGACATTGTTGGCGACGACCAGGTCCGCCTTGCCGTGCCGCTCGGCTACGTCGCGACCGGTTTGTTCGCCGAGGAACATCACCTCGGTGTCAATGCCTTTCTCGCGGGCGACCTCGGCGATATTGCCTGCGGGCTCGATGCCGAGTGATCGAATGCCGCGCGCGACGCTGTGCTGGAGCAGGTAGCCATCGTTGCTCGCAACCTCGACGATGAAGGAACCGAGCCCGAGCCCGAGCCGCGTGACCGCTGTGTCGACGAATCGGCGGGCGTGCGCCACCCAGGAATCCGAGTACGACGAGAAGTACGCGTAGTCGGAAAAGACGTCTTCCGGAGCGATGTAGGCGGGCAGCTGGACCAGGAGGCAGGTCTCACACACTCGCACATGCAACGGGTAGAACGTCTCTGGCCCGTCAATCTGCGACGCGGTCAGGTAGCTCTCGCATGGCGGGGACATACCCAGGTCGACAAAAGTGTGTCGCAGCTCGGCAGAGCACAGGCGGCAGCGGGGGTATGACATGGACGGTGTTCCTCCCGTTGACTTCGTCCAATCAGCGGGTCTCATCCTGACACGACTTGTATGGTCTTTTAGCGCAAGAGCCGAAGTCGTTGCTGAGATCGAATTCGTACCATGACCACCCCAGGAGTGTGATGATCGAGACCACCAGCAGACCCGAGATTGCGCTCAGTTCGTTGGTTTCCGCGGATCCCGACTGGTCATGTCGCTGGTGCGCGAGCCGGAACGGAGTGCGCGTTCTGGACGCCGGGCCGCAGCCGCCGTCTGATCTTCATCCAGATCCGTCGGACCCCACGCCCGATCCGGAATTTCCACTCGTCATGGTGATGTGCCTGGACTGTCGGCTGGTCCAATTGGAGAGCGACCCGACCACGCCCGAGGAGCCGCGAGGCCTGGAGCCTCGGGCGCTTGTCGAGCAAGCCGAGTCGGCAGTCAACGATGCTGAAGGGTATGGCTACGCCCAACCAGGCATGCGGGTCCTTGAGTATCCGAGCCCGCACGGCGGATCTTGGGTCGAGCAGCTGGGACGGCGCTCGCTGATCGAAGTCTCACAGGGTCCTGCGGACCTCGTGGTCGACATCTTCGGCATGATGCACGAAGCCGATCAACGAGCAGCGCTCCTGACCCGGGTCTCGCAGATGAGCGCGGACGCGATCTTGCTCATGCAGTTTCACACCGTGGCCGCCATCGTCCGTACCGGCTTCTGGAACGCTTTGCGCCACGGGCACTTCGCCTACTACTCGACGCCGGTTTTGGTCCGCATGGCCGCAGAGCTGGGACTTACCGCAGTCGCCGCCTGGGAGTACCCGCTCTACGGCGGGACGATCCTGTTGGCGCTCACCAAGAACGGCTCTCGCTGGGGACGGCAGGGCGAAAACGTGACGCATCTTGTCGAGCGCGAAATCGACCAGGGCGTTATGGAGCCGACAACAGTGGCCACGCTCAACAAGTCGCTCGCGAATTCGGCAGCTTCGCTTGCGACCTATCTCGCTGAGGCGAAGTCCCGATCCGAAACCGTTGCGGGTTACAGCGCGGCTTCTCGGTCGTCAGCCTTGATCCGCTGCAGTCACGTCACGCCACAAGACCTCGTCGCGGTGGCTGATGCCGCGCAGGCTCTGCACGGACGCACCATGCCGGGTAGTCGCATTCCGATCGTGTCGCCACGTGAGCTAGTGGCGGCGAAGCCCGACAAGGTGTTGCTCTTCGTGCCAGATCTGCTCAACGAAGTTCGCGCGTCCTTGCCAGAGATTGAGCGTGACGGTGGTCGCTGGGTTGTGTTGGACCCGGCGCCGCGAGAAATAGATCCTGTCCCTGCCTAACGAGCTCTGCCTAACGAGGTGAGCTCGCCGCGGCGACCCCCAGCTGACGACGGTATTCTGCCCAACTGATTCCGGACTCCCGATCTCGCATGCTCATGATCGTTGCTGGGGCCGGCCACGGTATCGCCAGATCTGGATCGTCGTGCCGCACAGTCACATCGCTGTTGGGGGCGTGAAACTCATCGATCCGGTAAACGACGTCCGTGACGCCGGTCAGCGCCTGAAACCCGTGCAGGAACCCGCGCGGAATGTAAACCTGGGTGCAGACCTGATCATCGAGCAGGAAAGTCATCACCTGACCGAAGGTTGCCGATTCCGAGCGGGCATCGACGACGACGTCGAGAACCGCTCCGCTGGCGCATCGGACCAGTTTCGCCTCACCCGCTCCTGTTCGCCCGTGCAGACCACGGCGTACGCCCTGGTAGGACCGAGATTGGTTCTCTTGTTTGAAACCGGCGGGGTCGATGCCGGCCTCAGCGAGTATCTGCACGTCGAGCGTACGAGAGAAGTAGCCGCGCTCATCGCGAATGGGCGACGGGCGCAAGACGATCAGATCCTCGATCGGGGTCTGGATGATCTCCATGTCGCGCAGCTTAGTGAAATCCGCTCAGCTGTCCGGGAATCGCCGAAAAGGTTACGAATGCCCGCAATGCCCGTATCGGTGCGGTTTGTCAGCCATACTTGGTCGGGCATGCCTGTCGGGGGAGAGGAAGCGGGGGGCCGCATGACACAGGCTGTGATGTCCACAAGGGCAATGACATTCGAAAAATCTGTGCTTGCCCAGGCGCGTCTACATCAGTTGATCCCAGGTGGAGCGCACACCTATGCGCGCGGGTCCGACCAATTTCCGGAGGACATGACTCCCGTCCTGGTGCGCGGGCGCGGGGCGAGAGTCGAGGACGTGGATGGCAACTGGCTGATCGAGTACGGCATGGGTCTGCGGTCCGTCACACTCGGCCACGGTTACCAGCCGGTGGTTGCAGCGGTGTGCGATGCGGCCGCCGACGGGGTCAACTTCACCCGGCCGACGCATCTGGGAACTGCGTGCGGCAGAGGATTTTCTGGAGCAAGGTCCCTGGCGCGGACATGGTCAAGTTCGCCAAGAATGGTTCGGACGTCAGCACAGCGGCTATCAAGGTGGCCCGAGCTGCGACCGGTCGTGATCTTGTCGCGATCTGTGGAACACAACCCTTCTTTTCCGTCGATGACTGGTTCATAGCGACCACTCACATGAAGGCTGGGATCCCGTCGGCGTATGGATCCACCGACACTCAAGTTCACATACAACGATCTCGACTCGGTGCAGGCGCTCTTCGACGCCTATCCCGATCAAATCGCCGCTGTGATCTTGGAACCAGCCACAGCCACCGAAGAACCCACAGCTGGTTTCCTCGAGGGTTTGCGGTCTGTGACGGAAGCAGCACGGGGCCGTGTTGATCTTCGACGAAATGATTACTGGCATGCGTTGGTCCCGGCACGGCGGACAGTTCGTGTACGGCGTCACGCCCGACTTGTCAACGTGGGGTAAAGCGATTGGCAATGGGTTCTCGGTGTCTGCGTTGGCTGGCAAGCGGGAGTTGATGGACGCAGGCGGGCTCAATACCGATGCCTCACGGGTGTTCCTGCTGTCGACGACGCACGGCGCCGAGACGACGGGCCTGGCAGCTTACCTCGCCGTTTCCCAGGCGTACGCCGAACGCGACGTCGTTGCCGAGATGGAGGTTCAGGGCACCAAGCTGCGCTCTGGGCTCGAGCAGGTCGCCAAGGATGCCGGCCTGTCAGAACATGTGGCGTTCGCAGGACGACCCTCGTGCATGGTGTTTGTCACCAGGGACCACAACGGCCGACCCTCTCAGGCCTTCCGCACCCTCTTCCTTCAGGAGTTATTGCGGCGCGGAGTGCTCGGACAATCGCTCGTGGTCTCGGCCGCCCACACCGACGCCGACATCGACCAGACCATCGATGCCGTGATCCACGCACTCGAGGTATACGGCAGGGCGATCGAGGCGGGCAGCACTGACGGCCTGCTCGTTGGAAGGCCAGTCGCTCCGGCGATCCGCGAATTTGCCGAGCCTCGGCGACTCATGCCGGGCTCCACCACGGGAATGGAAGGCGCATCATGAAGGTCGTTTTGTTCTGCGGAGGCCTCGGTATGAGGATGCGCTCCGGAAGCGACTCACCCGTGCCTAAACCGATGATGCCAATTGGTACGAGGCCGGTGTTGTGGCACATCATGCGCTATTACGCGCACTTCGGACACAACGAATTCATCCTTTGTCTTGGGTTTGGTGCCCATTCAGTCAAGGACTATTTCCTCGACTACCACGAAACTCATTCGAACGATTTCGTGCTGTCCAACGCTGGCCAGACCGTAGAGCTGCTATCCAGTGATATCAGCGAATGGCGCATCACGTTCGCTGACACCGGGTTTGAGACACCGATCGGTGAGCGGCTCCGCCGCGTTCGTGACTACATCGGCAACGACGAGGTGTTCCTCGCAAACTACGGAGACGTTCTGACCAACGCGCCGATGAATGATCTCATCGACGATTTCTCGCAGACCGACGCTGTGGGATCGTTGCTGGCGGTGCCACCTCAGGACTCGTTCCACGTCGTCCGAATTGACGGCGACAGCCGGCTGACCGGCATTGAGCCCGTTGCAGATATGGACATGAGGATCAACGGTGGCTATTTCATCCTTCGTAACGAGATCTTCGACTACCTGAATCCCGGTGACGATCTGGTCACGGATACTTTCGCTCGGGCCGCCGGCGATGGCAAATTCCGAGCTGTGCGGTTCGATGGCTTTTGGGCACCGATGGATACCCTCAAGGAGCGTGCTGCTCTTGAGGAGATGCATCGGAGTGGTAACCGTCCGTGGGCATTATGGGAGCCCTCGGGCGGGAGCGAATTCGCGCATACGCCCGCCTGTGCGCACCTTGCCGGTCCCGACAGACTCCTATTACGTTGCGTGATCAGTCGCACTCGATGAAGCTCGCCCGCTCATGGCGAATTGAGATGTTGATGTCGCAATGCGGCAGCTAAGCTTTCCCCGCGGGCCACTGAAAATTCTATGTCTGGCGGCCCATCCGGATGATATCGAGATCGCCGCCGGCGCGACGCTACTTTGCCTCGGCCGAACGAGGCGCGGTTGAGGGCCACTGGCTGACTCTTACCGGCTCTCCCGATCGGCAGGCCGAAGCCGAAGCAGCGGCACAGGCATTTCTGCCTGATGCCAAGTCGAGCTTCTACACATTCCCCGATGGGCGGCTCCCGGCGCATTGGAATGACGTCAAGGACATCCTTCATGACTTCGCCGCTGCTGCACCCGACGCCGATGTGATTCTTGCGCCGAGAATGGACGACGCCCATCAAGACCATCGACTATTGGGCACGATGGCGCCGACCGTCTGGCGCGATGCTTTTGTCCTCCACTACGAGATTCCGAAATGGGACGGCGACCTCGGCCGATCTAATTGCTATGTGCCGATCTCGGCCGAGTTGGGGCGGCGCAAGGTCTCGCTGCTGAATGAGCACTACCCATCACAACAAGAGCGCGATTGGTGGGACGACGAGACTTTTCTTGGACTCATGCGAATACGCGGAATGGAGTGCCGGAGCCGTTACGCCGAAGCATTTCAGATGTCGAAGGCCGTGCTCTCCCTCGGGATTGACAGTGAGTGAGTATCGGCAGGAGTCGGCATGAATCAGACTCTGGTCGACGTCCCACGTGCTTGAGCATTGCCATTCCTTCGCCGAATCCGGCGCCGCTTTCGCGTTGTGTCCTTGCCGTTGGACACCTGGCCATCGTCCGGTAGCTGTTCCCCTTCGGTTTCCGCTTCGGTGCTGACCCCAGACGATGTGCTGCGCTGTTCGCCATTCTCGAACACACTGAGCGACGGCTCATCGCTCACTACCTCGGCCTTTTCCGCGGTGTCCATGACGTCCAAGCTCTCCTCATTGTCAAGATCGTCGAAATCCCAATCCCAATCCCATTCCAGCTCGTCATCATCGAAGCTTGGTGAGGCCTCCGCAGGCGCCGCCAGATACGTGTCGAGGTAGAGGTCCCAGCCATCCAGAGGCCCGTTCTTCGCCGGAGTGCTCACAATTTCGTCGGGCTCCGCGACCAGCTCGTCGTCACTGTGCTGTTCCTCAGTGCTGGGCAGGTCAGTGACGGCGGCCTGCTCCTGGACGGCGACGGGCTCCTCTTCGTCGGGGTTGCTTGCAACGGACTGCTCCACTTCCGCGGTGCGGTCGTGATCGACCAACGCCAGCTCGTCGACGACGGGGGCCAGCTGGTCATCAGTTCTGTGTTGTTCGGCCAGAACCTGCTCCTGATGGGCGGTCGACTGCTCTTTGGCAGACAGCGCTTCGCTGTCAGCCGGTTCGCCGTCAGGTACGTGATCTGCGACGGGGGTTAGCTCAAGATCGGCGGTCGTTTGCGCTTCGGCGGGCTGCTCCTCGCTGTCAGCCGGTTCGCCGTCAGGTACCTGATCTGCGACGGGGGTTACCTCAAGATCGGCGGTCGCTTGCACTTCGGCAAGCGGCTCCTCCACCTCCTCCTGAGCCCGCTCCTCGACGGCGGCCTCGCTCGGAGCCGCGGTCGTCGGCAGATCGGCAGCCGATTCTCCGTCGGCCGTTTGCTCTGGGGGAGCGGGCGCGCCGGCCTGCTCCGGTTCGCCGTCAGGTACGTGATCTACGACGGGGGTTAGCTCAAGATCGGCGGTCGTTTGCGCTTCGGCAAGCTGCTCCTCGCTGTCAGCCGGTTCGCCGTCAGGTACCTGATCTGCGACGGGGGTCACCTCAAGATCGGCGGTCGCTTGCACTTCGGCAAGCGGCTCCTCCACCTCCTCCTGAGCCCGCTCCTCGACGGCGGCCTCGCTCGGAGCCGCGGTCGTCGGCAGATCGGCAGCCGATTCTCCGTCGGCCGTTTGCTCTGGGGGAGCGGGCGCGCCGGCCTGCTCCGGTACGGCAGTCTGGTCGTGATCGACGATGGCCCGTTGCGCTTCGGCGGGCTGCTCCTCGCTGTCAGCCGGTTCGCCGTCAGGTACCTGATCTGCGACGGGGGTCAGCTCAAGATCGGCGGTCGCTTGCACTTCGGCAAGCGGCTCCTCCACCTCCTCTTGAGCCCGCTCCTCGACGGCGGCCTCGCTCGGAGCCGCGGTCGTCGGCAGATCGGCAGCCGATTCTCCGTCGGCCGTTTGCTCTGGGGGAGCGGGCGCGCCGGCCTGCTCCGGCACGGCAGTCTGGTCGTGATCGACGATGGCCTGCACCTCGACCGGTGCGGCGTGTTGCTCCTCGGGCGCCTCCGCCGCTGCCATGGCTTGCATCCCATTGGTGGACGAGTCGGTTGACTCCTCCTCGCTCTGGGCAGCGGCGAAGTGAACGGGTATTGGTCGATCGAAACCAGCCGTACCGGACGAGTCGTCCGTACGCTCGGTGTGCAGCAGGGCTGACAATCGCAACTCGAGGCCGGCCGTACGAACCAGGTCGGCCACGGTCCTCACCCGCTCGGCGCTTGAGCGTCCAGCGGTAACGACCACCA
Organism: uncultured Actinomycetota bacterium; assembly: GCA_963815975.1. Lineage (GTDB taxonomy): Bacteria > Actinomycetota > Actinomycetes > Propionibacteriales > Propionibacteriaceae > Microlunatus. The sequence goes on along the minus strand of CAWFJC010000006.1, from coordinate 1,031,517 downwards.
TCACTCGGTCAGTCCATGCCTTGAGGTGATCGGCGCCAACCGACGGGTCCAGATCCGCGAGTATCAAAATGACGTCAGCGGACTCGAGCCCCTGAGGGCTTCCGCTCTGGTCCTCGTGCCCAACCGTGATGAGGTCGGCAGCGCTGCTCGCCAGGGCCGGCACTCCACGTGGGCGGAGCACAGTAGGTCGGGCTGTCGAGCCGGGACTTGACGTCGCCGCGCCGGCACCGAGGCTGCCGTGCTGAGTGAGATCAATGACTGCCACGGAGCGGCCATGCTGGGCAAGCACCGTCGCCGCGGCTGCAACGGCAAAACTAACTTCTTCGGCATTGTCGATGCAGGCGACGCCAAGCCGGGCTCTCGCGGCTTGCGGCGGAAGTTCCATCTCGATGGCGTGTGCCAGGCGCTGGCGCTCGGCCGCACGGCGGTTGTCGAGCGTACGCAGGTGCGGAAGCCATAGCCACTGTTTGGGCGGTGGGGCGATCCTTCCAACGCTGATAGGAACCGCCACCCCAAGGGCAGCCGCGACGTCCGAGCGCCGACGAAGTCGGTCCGAAGTGATGGCGAAAAACAGCACAATTCCGCAACCGAGCGCGGCACCGCCGATGAGTCCAGACGCCAAGGTGAGTGCTATACGACGCTTCACACCGGCGGTGTCCACCGCTGCGGGATCAATCACCCTGCTCGAAGAGACGACGGAGTCGTTCCGCAAGGTGGCATCCTCCACGGACTGCTGCAACGTCTCGATTTGACTCTGGAAGTACGCCCGCTGCGCTATCGCATCGCTCAGCTTGCTCGCGCCCGATCTGCCGGCCCTCGAGAGTTGCTCGATGCGACGCGATTGATCAGCCATGGCAGTTTGGAGCTTCTCAATGCGCTGGCGCATGCCGTCCACTAGAACGTTCGACTGCGTGGAGAGTTGGTCAGCCCGGAAGTCGAGGTAGGTGGACGTCAGCGCCGTAAGGCGGCGAACTGACTCGGCATCGCTTGGCCCCGTAAGCGTCAGCGACATGAGCTCGGAGCTGATCGGCTCGGCTGTCATGGTCTTCAGGAATTCATCGGGGGTCATCGTGAGGCCCAGATTGGCGATCGTCTTGCTGGCCACAGTCCGGGTCGTCAGCAGACTGATGTCGGTGGCCATAGCCCGCGACGAGTCGACTTGTGGATCATGGGCAAGCACTAGCGCCGCCTTGGCTTGATGCGACACGGGAGAAGCCACCAGGAAAGCCACGGAGGCAAGCAGCCCCAGAACAACGCACAGCACACAGACCCACCAGCGACGTCGCAGCGCCGAGCGGAGGAAGTGCAGACTCACCAGGCTAGGAATCGGTCGGCTGGTCGAGGTCTGGTCTTCGTCATCGAAGGGAACGTCCAAGCGTGCCGCGATCATGCGCGAACCCCCTCATGGTCGCCGGCGGCAGGCTTAGCAGACGCTAGGCCAGTGAGGCGGATCGGTAGCACCGGCCGCCGATTGCGCTCGTCAATGGTGTGTCGGCCGGACGTACGGTCTGTCTGATCAGGGTCTGCGACCACGACCCCATCGATCCCACGACCAACATCGTCGATCGCAACGGCTACCCGAGCGAGCTCCTGTTCCGTCGCTGTGCCCGCGGCCACGGAGAGCATGGTCGCGGCGGCGGGAGGTGCGTCGTGGAGCTCTGGCTTGCTTCGATCTACTACCACCACCATGACTGTCAGGTCGATCGCTCCTTGGTCATGCACCTCACCGAGGAATAAGCCGGGACGAGGTTCGCTCTCATTCCGGGCGCCATACGCGGCCGAAAGGGTTGCCGCGCTCTCATGACCTACCGCAGTTACGAGGTGAGTCCTGATGCCCATCGACGAGGCGTACGTCGCGAGCTGCGGGCCTATGGCAACGCCCCGCTCGTCATCGGAAAGCGACACCACGGTCAATGAGTGTGGATGGGGGATCCTCCCAGGAACGCGTAAGCCCCCGTTGTGGTTTGGAGGTACCAGCCCGCGCAAGATGTGACGAAACGCCCATGACTCCACCGGCGTCGCCTGGTAGGTCTCCAGCAGCATCAGCCAGCCTCCGACGGTGGGTTGTGGTTGGCTCCGCACTGAACCCAGCACGGGGCTACCGACTGCGTCGGCGATATCGTCGCGAAGCCAGACACGCGGATCGCGCCGTGCGGCAACCAACAGGGCAATGGCGGCCAGAACGGTGCAGACCAGAGCGCCAAGAGCTCCCCAGAAAAGCAGCCGGACGAAGATGGGGTTCGCGCTGGCTACCGTCGCCTGCTGGATAACCGAGGTGCCGCTGGTCGCGGACGACGCGACCGGGCCGCCGGTGGCGATCTTGTCCTCGACTTTGTCCAGCTGCAGGGAAAGATCGGCCTGTTCGGTCCGCAGGTCAGCCAGCAGCTGTGCCTCCCTTCTGCCATCGGGTGAGTTTGGATCTGACGTCCGCTGACGCTTGATAGCGGCGGCAATCTCATCTTGAAGCTGCCGGATCTGCGTCAGCAGTTGATCTTTCCGGACCTTGAGATCGGCCAACGCAGCAGAGGTGACCTCGCGCGCGGTGTTGCTGACGTAGCCGACATAGGAATCCGCGACAGCCTGGGATAGTGCCTGTGCTTCTCCCGCTCTGGTTGAGGTTGCCTCAATCCTGATCAGCTGGTTCGTTTGCGCCGAAATCTCGACCATCTTCTTAACCGACCGAGGTGGCAGAGGCGGCACGACCGCCTGGCCGGCGCGTTCTAAAACCGTTGCGCTCATGGCGATCTGTACCTGGGTGTCTACGTCGGAGTTAGTGCTCTCGGCGAGCGCCGGTGTCGGCAGCAGCACCAAAGCCGTGCTAGTCAGAGGAGGCGGCAGGATCAACACATAGCCAATTCCCACTACTAGCCCCACTAGCGCCGCAGCTGCCAAGACTCGACTGCGACGTCGCAGCACCGCCGCGGTCGACCGAAGGTCGATTACCCGGTTACTCACGGCAACTCCAGTTCTGTGACGATACGCGTTGACGCCGCCGCCATTCCCTGCCCGACTAGGGCAATGGTCGGAATACGACTACCGAAGCGCGGCGAATACCAACCCGCGGGCGGGTCAAGCTCAGCACGGTGGACTGTCCAGACGAGTCCTTCATCCAGCACGAGCTGCCCCTGTTTTCGTTGCGTTCCGACTTCCCAGATGAGCGTTGCGGAAGGTCCGTCCAGCTGGACCTGGATGTCCGGCCCCAAGTGCCACCACACTCGCATCGGCACGTTCCCTCCGACATCGAAGGTGTCGATGACCCGCAGGCGACGGCCCGGTGAGTCCAGGCTGACCGAACGGCTATGCATCGTCGGATCGGCCAAACGCGCGTAGCCGTCGTGCTGCGCGCTCCAGGTCTGGACGGGCTGATCGCCGACGTCACACATCAGCGTGGTGGTACGCGGATGGGTGGTCCAAAGGAACGGACCTCCGGACTCGGCTTGGCTTACGCCACCGATCTCAACGGTGTTGTGAGCGGCAGTCGAGCGGAACCACTCTCGCCACACCGGTTCGCCGTGGTAGCAGTACGTGCCGGGGTCAGCGAGGATATCGACACCGTCGTGCCGCACCTCCAATGACAGAGCATCGGCATGGGCGTGGGCCGCGATGGACAGGAAGCCATGGGGACCGCCGTCGCATCGGCACCAGATCTCCGGACCGTCCTGCGGTCGCGAGCGGAGGATGACAAGGCCAGCATCGGCGAACCGACGCGGCTTAAGGGATGGTCGCCGCATCTGACGAGGTCGCCCCAGAGCTCCGAGCAGGGTCGCCTGGATCGGACGCGCGAAGGGGGGCCACCAGCCAGGTGTATCCAATAGGCCGCGACCCGCGGCCAGGACCGTACCCCATGGATCGTGCTCGGGATCATCGACAACGAGTACGCGGCCCTCATCGTCGTCACCCTGTCTCGGAGCCCGGCCGGTCGCATCCAAGATGGCGGCTCCGGCATCGAGCATTCCAGCGAGGCACCGCCAGGTCGCATCCGAAAGGGGCTGACCGGCGGCATCCGCCTCCGCTGCGGCTACCAGCCCGAGCTCCAGGACAAAGCGGTGGTAGTCGGTCGCTAGCTCCCGATTGAGACCATCGTCGAAGGTGTTGGCCGCGAGCTCGCGTTCCAGAAGTGCGGCGGCAGCGCGACGCCACCGGTCGCTGCGGGCGTACCAGGGAAAGGCACAGGCAGCAACCAGTCCTCCGGCCGCCTCGGCAATGACATGGTTGTTGGCTGAGGACCCCCGGCTGGGAAAGGAGGCGAGAAACTCCTGATGCCACGCAATCTGCCGAACGGCGTCGTCATTGTGCTCGAACAGGTCGCCCACTTTGGGCCACTCATCCAGTAACCGGCGGATCCACGTCCATGAAATCAGCCGGATTGCCGACTCGATACCGCTCGTCCAGTGCACGCCGGTGAGAAAAGGGTTCGCGTTCCACCAGGAGCGCAGCTGCCCAGCGGCTGCGTCGGCGTAGCGTTCGTCTTGTGTCAGCCACCACGCGGCCGCCAAGACAGTGACTTGGTGGTGCCGGGACATCTCCCAGATTTGTTTGATGTTTCCGGTCTCGGCTTCATTCCGGTAGTGGATGCGGAACGCCAGTTGTCGGTCGGGAGCTCGCCGGCCGGTCACCGGATCGTGAAACCAATCCGGGTCGGCGCTGTCGCCACGACTCGTACCCAGTGCGGTCCATGTTCCAGCCAGCACCGCCTCCGCAGCCTGGATCAATCCGGCTGCGGCCTCAGGATCCACGTCGCTGCGGGCCGACGTCGGCAGCTGCGACACGAAGAGGCGTTCGCTCCGGACATCCGGTGGCAATGCGATCCCTTCGCCGGGCTGAACCTGGCGACGTGACCAGACCCGGCGCCGTCCGGCGTCGAGCATGCGATACATCACTTCGGTCGGAGACATCCCACGAAGTCGTTGGATGTACCAGCCGGCACCGGGACGGCTCACCAGGTGACCGGCCTTCGGGACGACAGGCTGCTTCCGACGGCGAGCGTCGCACGGGTGGTTGCTACGACCGACTCCAGCGAGATTGGCATCTCCGACCCGGTGCGCACCGCCTGAACAAAGCGCTCCAGCTGTGCTCGCTGGCCCTTGTCTTGCCCGGCAAGTACGCGGTGCCCGCTCTTGCCTCTGGAAGACCACACAGTGACGCGTTGAAAGTTGTCAAGCCGTGCATTCCGGCCGTCACCAACGACATCCAAGGTCTCCTTCGGGAAGCGTGAGCTGCCGTCCGTGACGTAGGAAATGGTTGCGACCGATTCGTCGGCAAACTGCAAGGTTGCGTGGACGGTGGCCCCAGTACCCACGGCGTATGCCTCGACCGGATGATGTGTCACGAGGGCACTGAGGGTGTCGATGAAATGACCGCCTTCACCGGCGAATCGCGATCCCTCCAGTTCCTCGTTGAGATACCAGCTGGCCTTGTCCAAACGACCCGCGTTGATCAAGTAGCGGGCCGATACGGGGCCGCGTGACGCACCAAAGCGCTGTCGAAGATCAGTGAAGAGCGGCGCGAATCTTCTGTTGAACCCGACCATGAGCCGGTCATTGCCGGTTTGCTCCACGGTGTTCAGGACCGCTTCCAGCTGCTCCTCGGTGAGAGCCAGGGGCTTCTCGACGAAGACCGTCAGCCCGCGCTGTAAGGCTTGGCACACCAGTTCCGCATGAGAATGATGCCGCGTGAGGATGAACACCGCGTCGAGGCTGTCGTCGTCCAGCACCGAGTCAACGTTTGTCGTAATGGTCCTGAACCCAAACTTTCGTTGGGCGTTCAGCCCGGAGAGGGCTTTCGTCGTCGCCACGGACACCAGCTCAACCCCGGAGTTGTCGCGCAGATGCGGTAACAACATGGACGTGGCATAGTTCCCCGCCCCGATGAACCCGACGCGTACCAAGGCCGACGCTGGGGTACGCGGTGTGGACGACTTAGCTCGGCGCGGAGCCGGGACCTGAAGCGTCCGGGTGAGGGAGGAGGTGTCTTGCGGAGCCCCATAGGAGAGCAGAAATCCCACGCCCTGAAGAGAGCCAGAACGCAAGCCGCCGTATACATCGGACGCCTCTTCTATGGGATGTACGCCCGATATCAGCGAAGCGACATCGACCGAACCATCCACCAGTAGATCGAGAAAACAGGCCAGGTTGCGGCGTTCGGTCCAGCGAACATATCCAGCCGGGTAGTCAATACCCTCGAGTTCGTAGCGGTCGTCGTACCGGCCGGGTCCGTAGGACCGCGAGAAGCGGACGTCCAGTTCCTTGTCGTAATAGGCATTCCAAGGCAGATCGAGTCGCGTCTTTCCGATATCCACCACGCGAGCCCGATCGCGGGCCAAACGGGCAGCCACCTCAACCGGCCCATTCGAGTCCCCGCCAGCAGCCAGCAACACATGGTCCGCGCCCAGGCCTCCGGTGCGATCGAGAAGAACCCGCTCCACCTCGGCTAGCCCGTCCTCATCGGGTGCGGCGCATGTCAGGGCTCCGGCCTTCTCCGCCAACCGGCAACGGGCCTCCACGACATCCAGGCCCACCACCTGCACCCCGGACGCGACGAGGAGGCGTACCACCAGCTGTCCAATGAGCCCCAGCCCAATCACGCACGCGGTCTCACCGAGGGCGACTTCAGCGCGCCGGACTCCCTGCATTGCGATGGCCCCCACTGTCGCGAACGCAGCGTGCTCCGCCGCAACGCCGTCCGGTACCGGGACGCACAAGTTGGTCGGTATCCAATTCACCTCGGCGTGCAGGGCGAATTCATTCCCCGCGGCAGCGACCACCTGACCCACGGAGAACTGCTCGGCGCCGGCGCCTACCTCAACCACGACTCCGCACAGCGAGTAGCCGAGGGGAGTGTAACTATCCAGCCGGTTCATCGCCTTTTGGTACGTCGCCAGCGGCCCCTGCTGAGCAACGGAGTCAAGAAGTTTGCGAACTTGGTCTGGTCTGGCGCGGGCTTTACCGACGAGCGACATTCGCGCTTCGCTGACCTTCATCATCTCGGTGCCGGTCGAGATCAACGAGTAGAGCGAACGGACTAAGACACCCCCCGGCAGGCACGCGGGAGCCGGGACGTCCAGGACAGCGAGGTCACCAGACTTGTAGTTTTGAGCGACTTGCTTCATACGAACTTCCCCCAAGCGATGCCGGCTACCACGAAGCCCTTACGCTGGCGCGACCCCCGCAGTCAGCGCGCCGCGATACCAAAGCTCCATTGACAGCAGCTGCCATAGCTGCTTGGACTGGTCCCGCCTACCGCTGCGTTGATCGGTCACCATCTGGCGTAGCGGCTGCCGACGCAGAAATCCCGACGATATCAGTTGACCGTTGAGTAAGACGTCATCAATCAAAGGTCCAAGGTCCTTGGTGACCCAGGCACGCAGCGGAGCGCCGAACGAGGCCTTCGGCCGGTCGACCACATCTCTTGGCACCCAGTCCTCCGCGGCGACGCGCAAGGGAACCTTCTGCGTACGTCCCTTGATTTTTTGGTTGCCTCGAAAGCTGAATGCGGCCCGGAAGACGTACGGGTCGACGAAGGGAACCCGTACCTCCGTCGATGCCGCCATGCTGGAGCGGTCGGTGTATGCGAGGTTGAGTCCCGGCAGAAAAAGGCGTGTGTCGGTCAGACACATCCTGTTGACGTGATCGGACAAGCGGCTGTCGGTATACAGGGTGCGATGCGCATCGACGACACCAGCCACTCCCGGCGCTAGCTCGGGGTCGAGGAGTTCCGCGAGCTCGGCCGGATCGTACATCGTGTAACTGCGCCGGAACGCCGCCTCCTCCGGCAACTCGGCGAAGCTTAGGAAGCGCTTGGCCCAACGGCTGTATCGAAGCCCTCGCCCGCCAGCCGCAACCGGCAGTCGGTTCACACTTGGCGCTACCAGCCGCGTACGAATCGTCTGTGGAATCGTTTGATACTTGGCCCCCAAAACGCAGGCCAGGTGCTTGCGATAACCGCCGAACAATTCGTCCGCGCCCATTCCAGACAGCAGCACCTTGACGCCGGCCTGCCGTGCGGCCTGGCACATCAGCACCGTGTTGATGGCGCCGGGGTCGCCGATGGGCTCATCGAGCATGTCGACAACCCGAGGAAGCATGTCGACCACGTCGGGACTGATCTCGATCTCGTGCAGTCGGATGCCAAGATGTGCCGCCATTTTGCGGGCATAGGTGGCGTCGTCGGGCATCGCCTCGAGACGCTGATCTTCGGGACGGAATGTGATGGTGTAGGCCTCGATAGAGGGATCACGGGTTGCCGCCATGGCCGTGACGATGCTCGAGTCGAGGCCGCCGCTGAGGAAGGACGCGACAGGTACATCGGCGATCATGTGAGCCGCGACGGACTGCTCCAGTACCGTCTCCAGCTGCGCGGGCGGCCCGGCAGCTGCGGCGAGGGCCTCCTCGGCAGGGTCCCAATAGCGGCCGGCGCGGGTGCTGCCGTCGGCCCGCCATTCAGCCCATGATCCTGCGGGAAGCTTGGAAACTCCTTTAACGGCGGATCGATCCTCGGGCAAGAAATAGAAGAGCGTGGAAGCCACCAGCCCATCGCTGTCCACGGTGAGTTCGGGGCCAACGGCTGCCACTAGCGCCTTGAGCTCGGAGGCAAAAAGGATGCCGTTGCCGCGCGGCATGACGTACATCGGTTTGATGCCGAGCGGATCCCGTACCAGAGTCAGCGCGGTCGTGCGCTCGTCGTAGAGCGCGAACGCGAACATGCCGCGGAATCGAGAGAGAGCGGCCGCTCCCCAGTGCCGCCAGGCCTCGAGGACAACCTCGGTATCCGATTCGGTGGTGAACCGGACACCCTTGCCGCGCAGGATGTTGCGCAGCTCGCGGTAGTTGTATAGCTCACCGTTGTAGCTCAGGTGCAAGCCATCCTTGACGAGCGGTTGATTTGCGGCCACAGAAAGGTCGATGATCGACAACCGCAGGTGTCCGAGCTGCACTGGCGAACTCGGCGACAGGTCAACGAAACCAGTCGCATCCGGACCACGATGGCCGATGCGATCGATCATCGTCCGCACCAGCCGAGCCCCATCGGGCTGCAGGAAGGCGCCAGCAACGCCGCACACCGTCAGCCTCTTACTTGGGGTCGTCCGACCAGTGCGTCGTAGACACCGACGTAAGCGTCCCGCTGGTACGACCAGCCCAGCTCCTGCTCGATGCGACGGCGCCCCTCCTTGCCCATTGCCCCGCGCTTGTCGTCGTCATCGAGAAGCTCGGAGATCGCTTCGGCAAAGGCCGCGATGTCGCCGCTCGGGACGTAAGAGCCAGCCTCTGCTGCCGAAACCCTTGTCTCCTTGAGGTCGAATGCGACGACAGGCAACTCGAAGGCCATGTATTCCAGCGTCTTGTTCATCGTGGAAACGTCGTTGAGTGGATTCTTCGGATCTGGCGAAAGCCCCACAGCGGCGGTAGAGAGTACGTCAAAAACGGTTTCGTCTGGCACCCGGCCGGGCAACTCCAGGTAGTCCAGCAGTCCTAGCTCGTCCCGCAGCTCCACCATCTGGTGATAGCAATCACCCGCACCCATGAAGGTAAAGGCGACATCGTCGCGGCCAAGATCGTGAACAACGTACGCCGCGGCGCGGACCGCAAGATCAACGCCGTCCTGCGGCCCCATGACGCCGAGGTACGCCACGAGGTGCTGTCGACCGCGCCGCAACGCCGGGATTGGTGCCCCCTGGCGCAGTCGGTCCTGGTCAGGGCCAGTACGCACGATCGTGATATCCGCCGGGGCCTTAGCACCGCGGCGCGTGGCCACATCGGCGTAGGAGGCGTTTGTCGACACGATATGGTCGGCCGCGTGGAAGGTTGCCTTCTCCAAAGCGACCAGTCCTCGCCGCGGTAAGGCACTTCCGTCGGGGAAGCGGGAGTCATAGAGCTCCGGGCAAAGATCGTGGTGGTCGAAGACAAACCGCGAACCATCTCTGCGACGCAGCCACCGTGCGATTGGCCAGAAGATGTCCGGCGGGTTGCATGCCTGGAGCGCGTCGAACTTGCCCTTGCGGCGCGCCCGGAGCACCAGCATCGCAGTCGCGATGAACGAGTACGCGTACTCCATGACAAAACCGAGCGCTCCGCCTCCGGGGGCGTACGGACGGTACTTCAAGAGGGTGACGCCTTCGACGACCTCATATTTGGGGTCACCTTTTCCCTGTGGACAGACGACTGTGACGTCGTATCCCGCCGCTGTCAGGGCCTGGGATTCCAACCAGACCCGACGGTCGAAGGGGACCGGCAGGTTCTGCACGATGATCAGAATCCGGGGCCGCGTCTTCATCTCACGCGGGGCGGTCAAACCGCCCACCCGATGCCCTCGTAACCGGGCAGTCGTTCAATTTCGGCGCCGAGGCGGCCATGCAAGTCGAAGATCCAGACAGGGGGCGCCGCGCGCAGCTCATCAATAACGGAGCAGTCCGATGTTGCAATCACTGCGGCATTACAACCTTCAAGGGCTTCCCTCGGTGTGCCAAAGAGCAATCGACGCAGATGTGGAAGGCGGCTCTCGATATAGCGAAGATTGGAGCCCATCAGGCGCTCCGGGTTAACTATCGGATCGTAAATCCGGATATCGAAGCCTTTGCCGATCAGCCGTTCCACTAGCTCGACGTATGGGCTCTCTCGCAGGTCGTCGGTGTTCATTTTGAAGCTCAGGCCCAGCATGGCAACCCTGCGGAATGGACTCGCGATCAGCCGGTCTACGACATCAGACACGACGAGCTCGTTGCTCCATACGGTCCCAGCGAGAAGCGGGGCGTCCAAGGCGTTGACGCGGGCCATGTCGAGTAGCGCGCGCAGATCCTTGGGTAGGCATGAGCCGCCGAACGCAAATCCCGGCTTCAAGTAGGCAGGAGAGATGTTGAGGACATTGTCTTCGCTGAACACCCGCATGACCTCGCGTGAGTCGACGCCGAACACACGGAAGATGCGAGCCATTTCGTTGGTAAAGGCGACCTTCATGGCGTGGAACGCATTGCACGCGTATTTCAACGCCTCCGCGCTCCGGACATCAACAAACCTGATCTCCCGATTCAGGAACGAAAACATCTCGGTCAGCCGGTCACTTACGCGTTGATCGGCCGTGCCGACGACCACTAACGGCGGGTCGAAGAAGTCGGCAACACCAGAGCCCTCTCGGAAGAACTCCGGGCACATCGCCGTCCCAACGGATCGGCCCGCCATGTTGGCGAACGTCGTATTGACCAGGTCATCGCTGGTTCCGGGAGGGACAGTGCTCCTCACGACCACCGCGTGGAAACCCGACGGTGGCGGTGGCGCGACGGTGAGTCCTCGTCGAATGTCGTCAAGCGCCCGGCGCAAGTACGTCAGATCCGTCCCCCCATCCGGCACAGAAGGCGTACCAACGCAGACCAGGGACACATCTGCCCGATCTAGGGCCACCGCAGGATCGGTGGTCGCATGCAGGTTGCCCCGCTCGACCGATGTCGCGACGAGCTCGTCAATGCCTGGCTCGACGACGGGGCTCCGCCCGCACTGGATCTGGTCGACCTTGACGTCATCAATGTCGACGGCACATACCTCATGGCCTTGTGAAGCTAGACCCGCCGCCGTCACCGTACCGACGTAGCCGAGCCCGAATACGGCGATCCTCATTTTCCCCCGACCGGATCGGAACACTCAGGGCCAGGATCGTAACAGTCGGCGACCGCGCGGTTGGGCAGGTTCCTTAGCGCGTCTCGCGATCCATGCCAAGTTGGGTCGTCGGAGTGATCGAGGTCACGCTGCGTAAGCCGAGCAGCCGAGAAGTTCTCAACCGCGTAGGACCGAGCCTCTGACCAACGCCGCCATCCGGACTTGGTCGCGACGGCCAGCACACTGGTGGCGAGTAAGCCACCGCCGACAACATCTGTGAACCAGTGCGTCGCCTGGACCAAAAGGCAAGCCCCCATGAGAGCGCCACCCACCGCAGGGATGAGCCAGATCCACCAGCCTGGCCGCGGTCGCACAACCAGGATCGCCAACGCGAGGACCATCACGACAGCAACCATGTGACCTGACGGGAAACTACCCCCGTAGCCGTTGGTGACTAAGCCATGAGGATCGGGACGACGAACGGCGGTCTTTGTTGCGACAGTCAACGCGACGGTCACCAGACTCACACCGCCGACGAACATGGCCGGTCTCAGTGACCGCCGCCTTACACAGCAAGCCAGCGTGAACGCCGCCAGCAGGCTCGCGAGAACAACCGGCCGCAGGCCGCTGACGATCAGGTCGGCACGGACCTGGGCTGGTCCCCAGACGTCATGAGGTCGCGCCCACTCACCGACGATCGAGTCGACGTTGTCGAGTAGGCCGAAGTAGACCAAGAAGGCAAGTACCGTGAAAGCGCCGATCGATCCACCTGCGATCGACCACCGTGTCATGAGCGCCTCCTAGGAGTTAGGCGGCGCCGCGCTTAGCCAGGACAGCGAAGATCGTCTTCCACAAGATCTGCAGATCGAGGCTGAATGACCAGTTCTCTACGTAGCAAAGATCGAGACGAATGGCGTCCTCGCCCTCAAGGTTCGACCGGCCACTGACCTGCCAGAGTCCGGTGAGGCCGGGAGTCACCAGTGACCGCCGACTCGCTTCGCTTGGCATCTGGGCAAGCTCGCACGCAAGGTGTGGACGAGGTCCCACGAGCGACATCGATCCGGTCAAGACATTGAAGAGCTGCGGTAACTCATCGATAGAGAAGTCACGAAGGAACTGCCCGAAGCGAGTCACGCGCGGGTCCCGGCTGAGCTTGAACAAGCCGCCCTTGCCTTCGTTGCTCGCCATCAGCTCCAGCTTGCGATCATCGGCGTCTACGATCATGGAACGGAACTTGAGCATCGTGAATGGCTTGCCATCGCGGCCGATGCGAGCCTGGCGGAAGATCACTGGGCCACCATCTTGAAGCTTGATCGCCACTGCGATGCCAAGCATCAGCGGGGAGATGATCAACAAGCCGAACGAGGTGAGGGTGATGTCGCTGATCCGCTTGGCCAACCGTCGCCAGCCGGTGAAATGGGGTTCCTCCACATGAAGCAGCGGGAAGCCCATAAGCGGCCGGATGTGCATTCGCGGTTTGGCAATGTCGACGAGTCCGGCATCGACGAGTAGTTCGACGCCAGCGCCCTCAAGCGACCACGCGACCTCGCGTAGATAGTTGTGTCGAGTGGCATCGTCGCTGGTTACCGCGACAGCATCGCAGCCCATGGTGCGGACGACATCGGCCACTTGTCCCAGGCTGCCAAGCACCGGAATGCTGTCCAAGATCATCGGCCTAGGTAGCTCAGATGACGGTAGGCAGAGACCGATGACCTTCATGCCAGCGTCCGGTTCGCGCTGAATTCGCTCGCTGAGCTGTTGCGCCGCAGCGAAGCTGCCGGCCACCACGACGTGGCGCAGGCTGGATCCGCGGCGCTGCAGAAGATGCAGGATCCTGCGGGCCAGGAAGCGAACGAGGAGGCTGAGTATGACAGCGAACGGCGCCCCGGTTGCGACAAGCTTGAGCAGTGCGTACAGAGTCAATGCACGAGCTGGGCTCAACGCTCCGGTAGGAACCGCCATAAAGCCAGCCGGGAGGGCTACAGCTACCACAACCACCATGCCAGCTCGCATCACTGCGCTGGGCTCGTCGAAGCCGATCCCAATGCGGTTGCGCCGATATCCGTGGCACAAGGCGATCGCTCCGGGCCATACGAGCATTCCGACAAGGCAGAGGAGCAGCACTTTGTTGTGCTGACCGGAAAGCGTGTCGCTGATTGATGCTGGAACCGCTGCTGCGATCCCGCCGACCACGGCGTCGGCGGTCACGACCAGCATGAGGTACCGCCGGCTCCATGCCGCGAAACGCTTGGTCGCCGGCAATGTAGCGGCGGGAGCCGTGGCTGCGCTCAGTTGATCATCGCGTGCAAGATCAAGACTCTCGATGCGCACCGTAGGCGAGTCATCCAGGAGATCATCAGCGTCGCCGAAAGCCCAGCCTGGATGACACATCGCTCAGATGGAAATCCGGATGCAGCTCGCGCAGGTCAGGGCGAATCACGTCTTCGAACCCATGATCACGCGCCGCCCGTCTCGGCTCACGTGCGGCGCGTCTCAAAGACGCGCGCAGCAGGTTTTCTTGCCTAGCCATCCCCCAAGACCCCGCTCTGGCGCTCGCCGGTCTCCGGCGAGTTGACGACGCCCGAACGACAAGATCGGGATGGCTGACAGTGGGGGAAGTTGTGACGCTGCCGGAGACACCCCGAGCTCGATCGAGCACAGAAAACGTATCGCGCAACTCCGTGCGCCACTGGGACCTATATCCAATCGTGATCTTGGATCCAGCTGGGAACCAATTGTGATCACAGATTGGGCAACCATTGGCACCCGTGAGCTCGATAGCAAGCTCAAGATTGCGTCGCAATCATGAGTCAGGGTCCTGGAATCCCTTACGAGCAACGAAGATCGTGTGCTTTCGCACCGACAGCCCCCAATCGCTACAAGATCATCTCTTCGCGCATCCTGGATGGGCCCTGTTCGATCCAGGACTGGCTGCCGCCGGTCTCGCCATAGCAGCCTTCCTACGTGACGCGTCGGCGTGTCGCGCCGCTGAGGTCACCAACCGCTCCGAGACGAGCCGCCGTTCGCTGTCTAGGCCGACCGGGCGTACGTTCACGTGGTGCATGGCGAACACGAGCGGGATGCGTCCGTCCATCCACGAAGCCTCAGTTGCAGGCTGGGGTGATATGAGCTTCCGCTTTGGGTAGTGGATGCGCAACGCGGGCTCACGTTGTACTGCGTTGCCGCACGTGGCTCTCGCCGAACCCGACGTAGGCCCACGCAGTGCGGTTACCTGCCAAGTCGCCAAGAAGTCATTGTCACGGCGCCCTTTCCTATAGGCACGTCGTGACTACGGATTGAGCGGCGAATCGTCAAGGAATTCAAGTGTTGTCGGTGCTCTAGATGAGGCTGATGAGCAAAAGACAGGGTTCTACCATTCACAGGCCGGGCGAACAATCTTGAGTCCCCGCAACATGTGACAATCACCTTCATACCGAAGCTATTGGCTCTAATGCGATCGTGGTGGGCATCCCGTTGTCTGCTGCGTGTAGAGGACGCTCCAGGGGAATCTCTCAGATGAGGTGGCGATTGGCTACATTGCCGTCGCAAAGATGCGATTCGCGTGAAGATGGTGGAAATCCGAATGAGTGGGCCTTCATTGCGCCCAGGCAGTGCGTTCGCACTCTTCCACGGCCAGCTGCTGTCGATGGTTCGCGACGCTCGGGCACGGTTGCACGCTTGCGTGATACGAAGCGTGATCCGTTGGACGGGGACGGATTCGCGCCAGGGGATGCTCGTTCCTCGGAAAACCTCGGCTATCCGCACGAGGAGTGGTGGGAACGCGTAGCTCATCACGGAGTGCTCACAACGCTAGATCAGTGTCAGGGCTTAACCGAATTGATCCTTGATCTGTGTGAGGCGAGCGGACAGGCGGCAGACGTCGATAGGAAGAAAACCCATAGTCAACTTCGGCGGCACCGGTTCAACGTTGTGGACAACCTGCCAGGAGGCCGGGTCGCCCCCGATTATGAGAAGCAGATGAGAGAATAGTGTGCGCGGCCAGCCTCACGCCGGCATCTCGCTACCCCGCCGACCGCAGCCCGGATGCCGAGGCAATGGACAATGATCGAAATGGCGGAATATCGTCAATGTACTTTGTGAACGAACGCATTCTTTCTGAAATCCACCAGCGAGCCATTTTTGATTTCCGATCCCATTCGCGCCGCAGCGAGACGAGTTTTTCGCTATTTCTGCCTCAGGTCATTTCAACAGCGCAACGTGCAGCTCCAGGTTTTTGTGTGTATGGGGGCGATTACGAATTGTTACGGCCCGATAACGGCCAGGTAACCCGGCTACCGAGTGGTTTTTTACGATCCCATAACGGTTGACGCACAGCAGGTATCTTTCCCCTTCCAAAACCCTCCCATACGTATGATTTTTGGAACCCAGCTG
Organism: uncultured Actinomycetota bacterium; assembly: GCA_963815975.1. Lineage (GTDB taxonomy): Bacteria > Actinomycetota > Actinomycetes > Propionibacteriales > Propionibacteriaceae > Microlunatus. Next base: position 1,015,543 of record CAWFJC010000006.1, on the reverse strand, counting down.
GGACTGGAGGGGGCACGTAATTGTGTGATCCGTAGAAATCCCCGCCGGGGGTAGACCACCATCAGCGGGGGGTTCGCGCGGTGATAACGAGGGTGCTGCGCCGTCGGCATATGTCCGCCGGACCAGGATCGATGTGCTCCCGCCCCTTAGGCATAAGAAGTCGGTACCACTTCCCCAACATCGCATGCGAGTTGCAGGTCTTCTTCCAGGATTCGCACCAGTACGGAACAGCAGCGGACCGCGCTGCTCTAGAGACGGGGGGCAACGGTGCCTATCATTTCGACGCCGCAGGGTTTCAACGAGGAGGGGCTCTACGTTGATCTTGAGCCGCTCTTCGGGCGCTCGCTGTTCCTGAAGTGTGAGGGCTTCAACTTCGCTGGGTCGATCAAGTTGAAGGCTGCGACCGAGATGGTGGAGGCGGCCGAGCGGGACGGACTGCTCACGCCTGGGTCGATCCTGGTCGAGTCCTCGTCGGGGAATCTGGGCGTTGCGCTGAGCATGATCGCGGCGAACAAGGGATACGGGTTCGTGTGCGTCACCGACTCCCGCTGCAATCTGTCGACGAAGCGAATGATGCAGGCGCTCGGCAGCCAGGTCCACGTCATCGCCGAGCCTGATCGCGTTGGCGGCTTCCTGGGCGCGCGGATCAACTACGTCCGTGCGTTGTGCGCTTCCGACGACCGCTACGTATGGCTGAATCAGTACTACAACCCCCAGAACTGGAAGGCGCACTACCGCAAAACGGCGCCGGCGATCGCCCGCCAGTTTCCGCAACTCGACGTACTGTTCGTCGGCGCCGGAACCTGCGGAACGCTGATGGGCTGCGCACGCTACTTCCAGGAATGGCACCGACCGGTCCGGGTCGTGGCAGTTGACAGTGTGGGCTCGGTGACCTTTGGTGGCGCTCCGGGACGCCGGATGATCCCGGGACTCGGCACGAGCGTCTCTCCACCCATGCTCGACCAGTCTTATCTGGACGATGTCGTGCTCGTCGAGGAGGCCGACACCATTCGTGCCTGTCATCAATTGGCACGTAGGGGATTCCTGTTCGGCGGCTCAACAGGCACGGTCATCAGCGGCGCGATGGATTGGTTGAGCCTGCATGGCTCAGGAGACCTCACTGCGGTGGCGATCGCCCCAGACCTCGGCGAGCGCTATCTCGACACTGTCTACTACGCGAACTGGGTGCTGGATCTCTACGGCGAGGACGTGCTCAGCTCCGATGAGCTGACCACCGCTTCGCGGTCCGCGTGAACCGTGCGCCATCGAACCGGCTACCTCGCAGCTGATCACATGACTTGTCGACCAATCACGAAATCGTCAACTCCTGTTCAAGGAGCTCACCAGGTGCACGATGCTCTCGGTGCCGTGACAGTCGCTCTGGCTGATTCGCCGACCACACCCGCCAGGCGCGCCCTCCCGGAGTCGAGTATCGAGAGCGCCTTCGCCGGGGTGCTGGCTGATTCGCCAACCACACAAGGCAGGCGCGCTCTCCTGGAGTCGACCACCGAGAGCGCCTTCGCAGAGGTGCTGGCTGATTCACCCACCACGCAGGACGGCCGCGCTCTCCTGGAGTCGACCACCGAGAGCACGTTCGCCGAGGTGCTGGCTGAGGTCATGAGCGTCGAGCGGGTGTCGGTCGACAGCAACTTCTTTGATGATCTTGGTGCCGACTCGATGGTGATGGCTCGGTTCTGCGCCAAGGTGAGGAAGCGGCCGGATCTGCCATCGGTGTCGATCAAGGACATTTACCAGCACCCCACGATCAGAAGCTTGGCGACGGCACTCACCGACACCGCGCCGACCCCTGTTGAGCTGGTCTTCGCCGCGCCGATGCCTGTTGAGCGGGTCTTCGCGAACGTGCTGGCTGAGGTCATGAGTGTGGAGCAGGTGTCGGTCGACAGCAACTTCTTTGATGATCTTGGTGCTGACTCCATGGTGATGGCGCGGTTCTGCGCGCGGGTGCGGAAGCTACCGGATCTGCCATCGGTGTCGATCAAGGACGTTTACCAACACCCCACGATCGCAGCCCTGGCAACGGCACTCACCGACGCTGCGCCAGTTCCTGCCGAATCGCCTGTTCCTGTCGAATCGCCGGCTACGGTCCAATCGCCGGCTCCAACCTCGGTCGAGGTGGCCACGCCGGCGAAAACATGGCAGGTCGCCCTCTGCGGGGTGCTGCAGCTGTTGATCTTCCTCGGATATTCCTATGTCGCCGCACTGGTCATCGCACAAGGCTACGAGTGGATTTCCGCAGGCACAGGTGTGCTCGACATCTATCTCCGATCAGCCCTTTCCGGCGCCGCGCTGTTCCTCTTCCTCTTCAGCGTTCCGATCTTGGCGAAGTGGCTCCTGATCGGTCGTTGGAAGCCCCAGCAGATTCGCATCTGGAGTCTGGCGTACGTGCGATTCTGGGTCGTCAAGACATTGGTCCGACGCAATCCGATCATGTTGTTCACGGGTTCGCCGCTGTTCAACCTGTATCTGCGGGCGCTGGGCGCGAAGGTTGGCCGCGGCGTGCTGATGTTGTCCGCCCATGTGCCGATCTGCACTGACCTGCTCACCATCGGCGACGGCACGATCATCCGCAAAGACTCCTTCATCAACGGTTATCGAGCACACGCCGGCTTCATCCACATCGGCCCGATCAGCATCGGCAAGAACGCGGTAATCAGCGAGGCGACGGTAATCGACATCGATACATCGATGGGCGATGGGACCCAGCTGGGCCACGCCTCCTCGCTGCACGCCGGGCAGACCGTGCCCGACGGCCAACGCTGGCACGGGAGCCCAGGGCGGCAGACCGAGGCGGACAACTTCCTTACCGTGGAGCCGGCTCCGTGCGGCACCTTTCGCAAGGTCGCCTACGCCGTCTACCAACTGTTGACCATGTTGCTGCTGGTGCCGCTGGGGATCACTGGTGCGATCTTGTTGCTGCTCAAGGTCCCGAGGCTCAGCGAGCTGATGGGCGAAGGCGCCGGTGCCTTGACCAGCTGGACGTTCTACCGGGACGCCTTAGTCGTGTCTTTTGTGTTGTTCTTCGGTTCGATCCTCGTCGGCCTCGTCATCGTGATGACCGTGCCACGAATGCTCAACCTCCTCATCAGGCCTTACAAGGTCTATCGCCTGTACGGCTTCTACTACGGGGTCCACCGGTGGATCGTGCGTTTGACGAATGCGAAGGTCTTGAGCAACCTCGTCGGCGATACCTCCTGGATCGTGTACTACCTGCGCGCCATTGGGTACGACCTCGGGAAGATCGTCCAGACTGGGGCGAACTTCGGCGGCCAGGTCAAGCACGAGAGTCCGTATCTGAGCTCCATCGGCACCGGAACGATGGTCGCCGACGCGTTGTCGATGATGAACGCCGAATTCTCGAGCTCGTCCTTCCGACTCTCCTGGACGTTCATCGGAGAACGCAACTTCCTCGGCAACGGCATCGCCTATCCGCCGAACGGCAGGACGCGCGACAACTGCCTGCTTGCGACGAAGGTCATGGTGCCGATCAGCGGGAGGGTTCGAGAGAATGTCGGGCTGCTCGGCTCGCCGGCCTTCGAGATCCCGCGGTCGGTCGACCGCGACAGTAGCTTCGATCATCTGAAGCGAGGGCGACGGGCTCCGCCGCCGCCTCGCCGCCAAGAACAGGCACAACTTCAGCACCATCGCTGTGGTGCCTGTTTACGCGCTGGTTTTTCGTCTTCCTGATTACCGTGCTGCTGGGCATGGCCGGGGACTTCTACGTCTCGTTGGGTGCGACAGCGATCGTATTGGAATTCCTGCTCGCCCTGGCGCTCGGCCTCGCCTACTGGATCCTGGTCGACCGGATCGTACGAGGGTTCAAGCCCCTGCCCGTCGCTGTTCTGCTCGCTCTACGAGCCCGCGATGTGGCGCCACGAACGGTACTGGAAGGTGCCTTCAACCGGGTATTTCGTGGCCTTCGCCGGTACCCCATTCATCAACATGATTCTGCGCCGGGTGGGCGCTCGGATCGGCCGCCGGGTGTTCAACGACGGCTGCGGTATGCCGAGCGGTCGCTGGTCACCATCGGCGACGACTGCACGCTCAACGAGGCGACCACGATCCAGTGCCACTCGCAGGAGGACGGCACCTTCAAGTCGGACTACTCCACCCTCGGCTGCAACGTCACCCTCGGCACGGCCGCCCACGTCCACTACGGCGTGACGATCGGCGATGGCGTCGTTATCGACCCTGACTCCTTCCTCATGAAGGGCGAAGAGGTCCCGCCGTACGAACACTGGGGCGGCAACCCAGCCACCGAGATGCGGGTCCAGGCCGCACGCAATGTCCGCCAAGACCGCGACGAACGCCGGGCCGCGGCTCTGGCCGGCACCTACTAGCCCAATCCAGGGCGTGAGTGAGGAATGACGTAATGGAAGTTCAGGCTGTGGTCAATCGGGAGCTCGACCGGGCGGCCGACCGAGAGTTTTGGCTTGGCGTGCTCCGTGCCGGCGGATTCACGGCAATCCCGCGGTGGCGCCTTGATCCCGTGGCGGGCACCGCTGAGCATGAAGCGAAGATCTCCGACGATCTCATCGCGACATTGCGCCGGCTGGCGGCCAAGCTGGATATCACCGCCAGCTCGGTCCTGTTGGCTGCGCACGCCAAGGTACTCGCCGCACTGTCCGGCGAACGCGAGGTTGCGACGGGCTACGTCGCCCAGCAAGGCGGTCAGCCTTTGCTCTGCAGGCTGACGACCGAGCCCGACTCATGGCGGACGTTGCTGTTGACCACGCATCGAGCCGAGTCAGAACTGCTGGCGCACAGTGACTTCCCGGTGGATGATCTCAGGCGCGACCTGGGCCTCACCGAAGCATCCTTCGAGACCGTGTTTGATCCAAATGGGCTTGATCCAACCGGACTCGATCCGGCTGGGCTCGATCCAGCTGAGCTGGCAACTGGGCTCGATCCAGCCGGCGCCGACGGGGACCTTTCCGAGGACACAGTGCTCTGGGTGGGCACCTCAGGCGAGGATGGCCAGCTCACGCTGAGACTGCGGTACCGGACCGACGTACTCGATGCGGACTCCGCAGCAAGGATCGCCGGCTATCACCTCACGGCACTGGAGCTGGTCGCCGCCGATCTGGATGCCGAGCATCGTCGGCAGAGCCTGCTCTCTGCCGAGGAAGTCCATTTCCAGCTCGGAGGTCTCGCCGGACCGAGGCGGGACCTGCCGGACCGACGGGTTCACGAGCTGTTCGAGGAGCAGGTGGAGGCTCACCCCGACGCCACCGCGGCCATCCATGGCACTCGGCAGTTGACTTACCGGGAGCTCAACGGCCGTGCCAACCGGTTAGCCCGTGCGCTATTGGCGCGTGGGCTGGGCCGCGAAAGTGTTGTCGCGGTCGTGACCGAGCGCAACTTGGACTGGATGGCCGCCGCCCTCGCGATCTTCAAGGCCGGTGGCGTCTACCTGCCCATCGAGCCGCATTTCCCGGCCGATCGCATTGCAGCGATGCTCACCCGCGCCGGCTGCCGTCTCGTGCTGACCGAGCCCGCTAGCACCGCCACCCTCGACCAGGCCCTGAAGTCACTGCCCGAGGCCCAGACGCTCTTCATCGAAGCGGCCTACGAGGAGGATCATGCCGATAGCAATCTCGGCCTCGATGTCGCCCAAGATCAGCTCGCCTACATCTATTTCACGTCCGGATCGACCGGTGAGCCGAAGGGTGCGATGTGTGAGCACGCTGGCATGCTCAACCATCTGTTCGCCAAGATCGACGACCTGGGTATCGGCGAGGGTCAGGTGGTGGCCCAGACCGCACCGCAATGTTTTGACATTTCGCTGTGGCAACTGGTTTCCGCACTGCTGGTTGGGGGGCGGACCGTGTTGATCGAGCAGGATGTGATCTTGGATGTGCAGCGGTTCGTCGACAAAATCATTGACGGCCGGGTCAACGTCATGCAGGTCGTGCCGTCCTACCTGGAAGTCGTGCTGTCCTATCTGGAACGCGACCCGTCGGCCGTTGCCGGACCTGCGGTATGTTTCGGTCACCGGCGAGGCAGTGAAGAAGGAGCTCGCGCAACGTTGGTTCGCCTCACAACCTGCAGATCAAGTTGGTCAATGCGTACGGGTTGACCGAGACGTCCGATGACACCAACCACGAGGTGATGGATCGGGTGCCCGATTCGGACCGGGTTCCGCTCGGGCGGCCGATCAACAATGTGGAGATCGAGGTTGTCGATGAGCATTTGGCTCCGGTGCCGCTGGGCGCACCGGGGGAGATCGTTTTCTCCGGGGTCTGTGTCGGGCGGGGCTATATCAATGATCCGGAACGGACCCGGGCGGCGTTCTTGACTGATCCGGAAGGTCGGCGGCGGTATCGCAGTGGTGATCATGGTCGTTGGCGGCCGGACGGCAAGCTGGAGTTTCTGGGCCGTCGGGATTCGCAACTGAAGATCCGTGGTTTTCGGATCGAGCTTGGCGAGATCGAGAACACTTTGTTGCGGGTGCCGGGGGTTCGTGATGGCGCCGTGGTGGTCGCGGAGCGGGCCGACCAGAGCAAGCATCTGGTGGCGTTCTACTCCAGCCAGCAGCCACTCGAGGCCGACGTCCTGCGAGGATCGGTTGACTGAGTCGCTCCCCGACTACATGGTTCCCACAGTCTTTATCTGGCAAGAAAGTCTGCCGCTCACGGCCAACAGCAAGATCGACAAGAAGTCATTGACCAGGCTGGCCGGAGAGCTCAACGTCGTCGAGGACAACTACGACGCTCCACGTACGCCGACCGAGCAGCGACTGGCGGCCGGGTGGGCGAAGGTCCTCAGCGTTCCGTCGGACCAGATCGGCCGACTGGACCACTTCTTCGACCGCGGTGGCACCTCATTGTCTGCAGTGAAACTGGCGGTCAACCTGGACCGTGTTTTCTCGCTCAAGGACCTCACCGGCAATCCGGTCCTCGCCGATTTGGCCGCGCTGGTCGACGGCAGGTCCGAGCGGCGCGCCGAGCTGCTGCAGTCGATCTCGGAGTCGGATGGTCACCATGCCGGAGCACTCGTGTGCTTTCCGTACGCCGGAGGCAACGCGGTGAACTTCCGGCCGATGGCCCAGGCGCTGCGCGGCAGCGGGCTGGCGGTGTACGCGGTTGAACTGCCCGGTCATGACGTCGCCTCGACCAGCGAGTCATTCGCGCCGATGGAGCGCGTTGTGGATCAGGTTGTCGCAGAGATCACCGCACGTGGTCTGAAGGAGGTTTCGCTGTGGGGCCACTCCTCCGGAACAGCCTTCGCCGTGGAAACGGCCAAGCGACTGCAGGACCGGGGGGTGGAGGTCCAGCGCGTGTTCCTCGCTGCGCAACTGCTCGGTGACGCCGCCGACCGCCGCGCCAGCATTACCGAGCTGACGGGGCGGAGCAACGCTGACATCGTCACCGACCTCACCGCCGACGGCGGCTACACCGAGCTCGGTGAGTTGGATGCACAACGCGCTGAGCACGTCGCTGCCGCGTACCGGCATGACTGCCTGTCCGCGTACAGCTATTTCGCCGACGCTCTGGAAAATCCGCCGGTGAGGAAACTGTCCGTGCCGGTCACAGTGGTGGTCGCTGCGGACGACCCGATCACGTCGGCGTTCCAGCGTCGGCACCGCGACTGGGAATTGCTGGCCGAGCACGTCGACCTGCACGAACTTTCCGACGGCGGCCACTACTTCGTACGTACCCAACCAGCCGAGGCGGCACAGGCCGTGCTCGGCGCAGCCAAGCTGTTCGCTTATTCCTGAGCAGTGCCTATTTCTGAGTAGTAATTGAAAGGAAATTGAGATGTCGTCCTTGTTCCCAGTGTCAGTCCTCGACGCGGACCGGCAATCCGGCAAGGCGCCGATCCTGCTGGCCGAGGCTCCCGCCGACGCGCCGAGCTGGGCGGCCGAGCACCGGGACGCGCTACGCGAGGTCGTCGCCGAGCACGGTTCGGTTCTGGTCCGTGGTCTCGACCTGCGGGACGCCGCCGAGATCAGTGCGGTTTTTCGACGGCTGTCCAGCAGCCTGATGATCGAGAGAGAGGCCTTCGCGTCCCGGCAGGTTTACGCCGACGGGTTGTATTCGTCGGCGACCTGGCCAGCGAACCAGCCGATGTGCATGCACCATGAGCTGAGCTACCGGCTCGAGGTGCCTAGTCTGATGCTGTTCGCCTGCCTCGATGCCCCTACCAGCGGCGGAGCTACCGCCGTGGCTGACTCGCGGGAGGTGCTCAACGCACTACCGGCCGACCTCGTCGCCCGGTTTGAGCGGGACGGTTGGCTGCTCACCCGCAGCTACAACGACGAGATCGGCGCAACCGTGGCGGAGGCGTTCGGGACCGACGACCGGGGTGCGGTGGAGAGTTACTGTCGCGCCAATGCGATCGAGTTCGAGTGGCAGTCCGACGGGGGATTACGCACCTGGCAGCGCCGCAGCGCCGTGGTGCAGCATCCGGTCACCGGCCAGAGCTGCTGGTTCAACCAGATCGCCTTCCTCAACGAGTGGACGATTGACCCCGAAGTGCGTGAGTACCTGGTGGACATGTATGGCGAGGACGGGCTGCCGTTCAACACCCGCTTCGGCAATGGTGACCCGATCGGCGAGGACGTCATAGAGCTGCTTAACCAGGTCTACGTGGATAACACGATGCGTGAGCCGTGGCAGATCGGCGACCTGATGCTGGTCGACAATATCCGCACCGCGCACAGTAGGGAGGCCTACGTCGGGCCGCGCGAGATCCTTGTCGGGATGGCTGAACCCGTGCGCCTTTACGCGTCGCCCACCGATGAGGTAACGCCCGGATGAGCACCTTGCTGTCCGCTGCGACCGCGCCCGAAGGGGCCGAGCGGCCAACGGTGCCACCGTTCGCGGTGATCTCTGGTGCGCAGGTTCAGAAGGCGCTGGGGGGACGAGAGAAGGAGATTGTGGAGCTGGTCGAGGCCACCTACCGGCTGCATGGTGCCGGTGACTCGGTGAACCCACCGTCCTATTTCTTGCGCCTCCCGGACCGCCCGTCCGCCCGGATCATTGCGCTGCCGGCTTCCATCGGTGGGAATCTGCGCGTGGACGGCCTGAAGTGGATCTCCAGCTTCCCAGAGAATGTGGCGGCCGGGATCCCGCGGGCATCCGCGGTGCTGATCCTCAATGATCATGACAGCGGGTATCCGTTTGCATGCCTGGAGAGCTCGATCATCAGCGCGACGAGGACGGCGGCGTCGGCGGCATTGGCGGCGGATTGGCTGAGCCGCGACCGGACACGCCCGAGGCGCATCGGGTTCGTGGGGACAGGCTTGATCGCGCGTTACATTCACACCTTTCTGGCCGGCACCGGCTGGTTGTTCGATGAGCTCGGCGTACATGACCTGTCCGGCGACAGCGCGGCCGGATTCCGCGGCTACCTGGACCAGTCCGACACCGCCGGCGCCGGCCGGGTCACGGTTTACGAGAGCGCCGAGGGGGTGATTCGGTCCAGCGACCTGGTGGTTTTCGCCACCGTCGCTGCCGAACCGCACATCCGTGACGTGTCGTGGTTTGCCCATAATCCGGTGGTGCTGCATGTGTCGCTGCGTGACCTGGCGCCGGAAATTCTGCTTGCGTCGACCAATGTGGTTGACGACGTCGAGCATTGTTTGAAGGCCAACACTTCACCGCATCTGGTTGAGCAGATCACCGGCAGCCGGGATTTCCTGGCCGGCACGTTGGCTGAGGTGATGGATGGACGTGTGTCGGTGCCGACAGGTCGGCCGGTGATCTTTTCACCGTTCGGTCTCGGAGTGCTTGATCTGGCGGTCGGCAAGTACGTCTATGACCAGGTGGCCTCAGCCGACGATCTGCATGTCATCGACGATTTCTTCCACGAGCTACGCCGCTACGGCTGATGGAGTCGTGGGCTGTCAGCGCAGTTCGGCTGACTTGCTACAGCACTAAGATGATCTTGGGTTACTGGTTCGTGGCATCGGGTATTCGGACCGAGACAAGCGAGCCGCCCTCGATCTCAGACCAGTCACCGTCGAACTCCAGCCAGGCCAAGGCGGCGGCCGGAAAGCGACTCTCGATTGCGCTGACCGCTGCCGTCGTGGACGTATCGGGATCGGTCATGTCATGCACCAGGCCTGGTGCGCCTGGAGCGTGGCCGACAAGTAGTGCGACATGGCAATCAGCGGGAAGATCCCGTACGGCATCGATCAACGTATCGGCGCCGGCGTTGTAGAACCGGTCTGAGATTTCCACGTGCTCCGCTGCGAGTTGATCATCCAACGTCAGCAGCTCGAGGGTCTGCTGAGCCCGAACTGCGCTGGAACACAGCACGGCATCGATGGCCACGTTCTCGGTCCGTAGGTAGTCACCTACCTCGCGCGCCTGACGCTCGCCGTCAGGGGTGAGCCGCCGTTCGTTGTCCCGACTTCCGGGGCGTACGTCCTCGGTTTGGGCATGACGAAGTACGAGCAGGATGCGTCGCTGGTCCACTCCAGCAGCCTAAAGCGCCGCCCTCGATGGCAAGGGCGAGCAGGCTACGAGGTTCCGCTCGCGCGATCCAGGAGCAGCGAGCGTTCACGTTCGTTGTGTGTCATGTCGGCCGCGCGGGCAAACTCCGCCTTCGCTTCATCGTGTCGGCCAAGCTTGGCCAACAGATCGCCTCGCACGCTGGGCAGCAGGTGATATCCCTGGAGCGCCGGCAGGCCGGCCAGCTGATCAAGCAATTCGAGCCCGGCCTCTGGCCCGTATGCCATACCCAACGCCACAGCCCGATTCACCTCGACGACGGGGGAGCCGGTGAGCCGGGCCAGCTGCTCGTATAGCTCGGCTATGCGTACCCAGTCGGTCGCCTCGGCCGTCTCGGCTCGCGCATGACATGCCGCGATCGCTGCCTGCAGAGCGTACGGGCCAAGCTCGGTAGAGCTCATCATCGCGCGATCCAGTGCCGACAATCCGCGCACAATGTGCACCGGATCCCACCGGGAACGATCTTGATCAAGCAGCAGGATCGGTGACCCATCAGCTGCGGTGCGGGCCGCGAGCCGAGAGGACTGCAGCTCCATCAGCGCACACAATCCGTGCACCTCGCTCTCCCGCGAAGCCAGCGCGGTAAGGATTCGGCCGAGGCGGAGCGCTTCGTCACACAGCGCGGGCCGCAGCCACTCACTGCCAGCTGTGGCCGAATAGCCTTCGTTGTACAGCAGATAGATCACGCCCAATACCGCGGTCAGCCGCTCGGCGCGCTCCGCCTCGCTGGGTTCCTCCAGCGCTGCACCCGCCTCGGCAAGGGTTCGTTTGGCGCGTACCACCCGCTGTGCGACAGTCGCCTCCGTCGTGAGATACGCCCGTGCGATCTCTCGGGTAGTCAACCCGCCAACCAGCTTGAGCGTCAGGGTGCACTGCGCCTCAGAGGTCAGGGCTGGATGGCAGCAGATGAACATCAGCCGCAGCACATCGTCCTCGACATGATCAACTGCGGCGAGGAAGTCCTCCTCAGACATCTCGCTCCCTTGCCCGCGAGCCATGGCGGCATAGATCTGATCAAGGCGGTCGCTGCGCCGAAATTGATCGACTCCCCGGCGCTTGGCGATCGTCATCAGCCAGGCGCCGGGGTTGTCGGGTACGCCGGATGTCGGCCATTGCTGCAACGCGGCTACGAGCGCGTCCTGAGCGAGATCCTCCGCTAGACCGACATTTCGTACGATCCGCACCAACCCGGCGATCAGCCTCGTGGACTCCAGTCGCCAGACCGCCTCGATGGCCTCCTGCGTGGTCGCATCGGTCACCTACCGATCAGATCACGAGTCGCCTAGCTGGCGTACTTCACAGCTGCCCTGCCAACCGGGCCAGTGATCTTTGTGAATCTGCATCAGCCGTTTCGCGAGCTCGACAGCCTCCGCCTTGCTCCGTACCTCGATCACGGCGTACCCGCCGACCAGCTCCTTGGCTTCGGTAAATGGGCCGTCCACAGCCTTGATCGTGCCGTCAACGAGAGACACGATGGCCCCCGCGGCGCTCGGCAGCAAGCCGCCCTGGTCGACCAGCGTGCCATTTCGGGCACCCTCTGCGGCGTACTCGCCCATCGCCTGGAACAGCTCAGGCGGCGGTGGCCCTCCGGGCAGGGACTCGTCGAACTTCAGCAGTGCCATGAATCGCATGACTCTTTCCTTTCTCGTCGTGGCCGGCTTCATTTCCGGCCTTCACCTTCGCGTCGGTCGGCTGTGCGTGATCTCGACAGGGCCAGTCGAGATTCCTCCAAACTTTCTTCCTCCTGCTGTCGAGAACGCCGAGCTCTGGTCGACGCGAGGTAAAGCCAACTTTTGGAAAGGAACGTGTTGATCATGACCACCACGACATCTGCTACGACGACCGACCTCACCCGAACGCTACTTGGCGCGGGAGTCGTGGCTGGACCCTTGTTCGTCGGCGTCGCCGCCGTGCAGGCCTTCACCCGCACCGGATTTGATCTACGCCGCCACCCGCTCAGCATGCTGTCGTTGGGCGAGTACGGATGGATTCAGGTGACCAACTTCATCGTCGCAGGCGTCCTCAGTCTGCTCTTTGCCGTCGGTGTCGCTCGCTCGCCTATCCACCGGGCCGGGCAGCACCTGGGCACCGAGGCTGCTCGCGCTCTTCGGGGCCGGTCTGGTGATTGGCGGCATCTTCACCGCAGATCCTGCGCTCGGCTTTCCTCCCGGGGCGCCTGCTGGCTATCCAGAGCGGCTCAGCGTCCATGGCTTGATTCATGCCTTCGCGCCGCCGCTGGCCTTCCTGTCCATCATCGCGGCCTGCCTGATCATCGCTCGCCGTTTCGCTGCGGAGGGGTTGAGGCGTGCGGCTGTGCTCACTCGGGTTCTTGCAGTGGCGTGCTTCGTGTTCGGCATACCGGTCGGACCAGGCTTCAGTGTGCGCCTCTTTATTGCAGTCGCCCTTGCCTTCGCCTGGATCGCGGGGTACGCGGTGTACCTCCGGCGGCACGTGAGCCGCTAGCAATAAAAGGGTTATGGCTTGAGTGCCACAACGATGTCGCGGCGGATCGAGGAGTCGACGCGGTGCCCGAAGTCCCGATACGGACCCGAATCCAGTGGCTCCAGGCCCGCCGCGGCAACCAGATCGAGCAGCCGCTCCCGGCGCAAGCCGATGGCGTTGAAGGATAGGCCGAGCGCGCCGCCGGACTTCAGTTGCATCGTCCAGACCGGGAGTGCCTCGCTGATCAACCCAGCGGCGGAGCGCTCCCGCTGGCTGCCGACACCGCCGACGTCGGTCCGGCTGCCATGAACGATCCCGTAGGGAGCATCGGTCACTACTGCCTCGAACCTGCGCTTTCCGAACAGCGCTCCGGATTGCCGCGTGTCCCCGGAGAATACGGTCAGGGCGAGAGGACGTTCCCTGCCGTTCGCGATCACCGCCGCCTCGAGACGTTTGCCAATGATCTTGCCTTCGCGCCGCACCGGATTGACCTCGAGGTTGTGTTTGAGTCGCTTGCGTCGCAAATAGCTGCGTAGGTACGCCGCGTACGCCTCGACGGCCTTCGCCTCCACCTCTACGCCCGCCGCGTTGCACCCGAGCATCATGGCGGTGCTGAGCACGGTGCCCCGACCGCACAGCGGATCCAGGATCGAGATCGGTCCGCTGCTCTGCCGTCGCCTGGAGGCCAGCGTGACGTTGATCAACAATCGGGTGAATTGCTCGTTGGTTTTGCCCGGATACTTCGGAATCGTTACCAGATCGTCGTCGAAAAGATCCGGGCTGATGATCTCGATCGGCCGCAGCCGATCATGCTCGCGGTGGAAGGTGGCGTAGCAACCAGACAGCCGACCCAGCGCGGCGCAGCTTCGCTCGTCCAGCCGTTCCACAGCCACAGCCAGATAGCCGATTCCGGCGATGCGGACGGGCTCGATCGGCGGATGATCATCAGCGCCGAGCATGATCTTCAGTTCGGCTGCCACCAGCCGATCGGCCTCGGACGCGTACACCCTGTTGGCCGACGGAGCAAGCAAGATCAAATGGTCAGCCATTCGGCCTTATCGTCAGCTGCGAACGTCGGGAATCGCGTGCCCGCTGTGCTGAGCCAGGCTGCGCGGGACGCCAGCAAATGGACCGTGCGAGCCGTTCTTTCCTCTGCGAGCGACGACGAAGTAGGCGGATCCAAAGTGTGCAATGCGCGAGCAGCTCCAAAATAGGGCAGCCATCAACTAGCGTCGATCACCGTGGAAGCCGTGCTCCTTGGCCCGCTCGAAACTCGCTCGAACCTCGTCTTCGGCTTCCTCAACGCCGGTCCAGGTGGCACCCTCGACGGACTTTCCGGGCTCGAGATCCTTGTAGACAGAAAAGAAGTGCTCGATCTCGAGCAGCGCGAACTTGCGTACGTCGGACAGATCCCGGATGTGGTCACGTCGCGGATCGGACGCCGGTACACACAGCACCTTGTCGTCGCCGCCCGCCTCGTCCTTCATCCGGAACATCGCGATTGCCCGGCAGCGAATCAAGCAGCCTGGGAAGGTCGGCTCGCCAATCATCACCAGCGCATCGAGAGGATCGCCGTCCTGTCCAAGGGTTCCCTCGATGAAGCCGTAGTCGGCCGGATATTGGGTCGAGGTGAACAGCGTGCGGTCCAGCCGGATCCGGCCAGTTTCATGATCAACTTCGTACTTGTTCTTCTGACCTTTGGGAATCTCGACGGTGACATCGAAGGTCAAACCGCTGAGCGGCCTCTGACCTCCCTCAACATCCGGTGCAGCCATCTGACCTCCTTGGGATTAGGACTGACTTCTGCCAGAGTGCATACCAGTTGTGTCCCGATGGCTGAGCCTAGCGTGAAAGGGGGTGTGCAGACCCGATGGGCCCTAAGCGGACCGCGACCATCGTGTTGGCTGTCATCGCGGCCATGGTCGTACTGATCAGCATGATTGCCGGAGCAATTGCAGTGTTTCCGCGTGAGCACCGGTACGCCGTTGGGGCTCAAACCAGCTACGCCCCGCCACCCTCACCAGCGAGCGCTCCAAGCGTTACTGCAGCGCCCAGCACAGCGACGACGGCGCCGACGCCTGCCAAGCGCGACTTGCCCGGACCGGTCCTGGCTCCGGCCCCGCAGCGCGTCGTACCGAACAAGACAGCGGTCGCCAACAAGATCCGCACAGTCAAGGTCAAGGGGATGACCGGCTCCTATTCGGGATCGGTGGTCGAGGTGGGCAGCGGGAAGGTCGTGTTCGCCCACAACGCCACCCGTGGCTACATCCCAGCGTCGACGATGAAGTTGCTGACCTCGACGGCCGCGTTATCGATCTTGGGACCAGGGCACACCTTCAAGACGTCGGTGGTCAGTCCGAAGCGGGGTCAGATCATTCTGGTCGGCGGCGGCGATCCGTACCTCTCCAGCAAGTCGCGCGCCGGCTATCCGAAGCGGGCAACGATTACTGGGCTGGCCCGGGCTACGGCAAGTCGCCTGAAGCACGACAAGATCAAGAGCGTCAGTCTGGGCTACGACGCCTCGCTGTTCCGCGGTCCGTCGTGGAACCCCCGTTGGCCCAGTTTCTACGCTGATCAGGTCTCGCATACCTCGGCGCTCTGGGTTGACGAAGGTCATGTGGGTTACGGTGGCGCGCGCTACAAAGATCCGGCCAAGCAGGCCGCCGCGGCTTTCGCCGGAGCACTGTCCAAGCAGGGGATCAGAGTCACCGCGACGCGGTCGGCGCATGCGCCCAAGTCCGCTGCGGTCGTTGCCAGGGTCTCGTCGATGCCACTGGAGCGGATCGTGGAGCACCTGCTGATGGTGAGTGACAACGATGCGGCAGAGGTGATCTTCCGCCAGGCAGCGATCGGCGCCAAGAAGCCGGGATCGATCGCCGAGGCCACCAAGGTCGTACGGGCGGAGCTCACCAAGCTCGGCATCTGGGATCCCGGGATGGCGATCACCGACGGCAGCGGGCTTGCCCGTCAAACCAGAGTGCCGGCCGACTCGATGG
Organism: uncultured Actinomycetota bacterium; assembly: GCA_963815975.1. GTDB lineage: Bacteria > Actinomycetota > Actinomycetes > Propionibacteriales > Propionibacteriaceae > Microlunatus. Next base: position 999,627 of record CAWFJC010000006.1, on the reverse strand, counting down.
TCAAGATGCTCCGGGTGGCGGCAAGCACGCAACATCCTGAGCTGCGTGCGGTGATCACCGGACTGTCGGTCGCAGGAGTCGAGGGCAGTCTGCGACGCCAGTACTTCGACGACAAGAGCGTGGCTGGCCGCGGCGTGGTACGTGGCAAGACCGGAACCCTCAACAAGGTACGCGCCCGCGCCGGCCTGATCCGCAGCGCCGACGGGTCACTGCTGGCGTACGCCTTCTTGATCAACAAGCCGAAGAATGAGTACAACGCCATGATCTGGCTGGATCGCGTAACGGCCGCATTGAGCACCTGCGGCTGTCGCTAGCGAGCAGTCTCGAAGCGTTTCTCCGCACAGGGCCGCGAATGGCCGCGAAATCCATCAGATCGGCCGTCACATGCAACCGTGTGCGGAGAAACGGCTATACAGCTCAAGTCGACTGAGGCCGCGCGGACCGCGCACATAGACTCGCCCGCATGACAACCTCGATGGTCGACTGGACCGTTGCGCTGAACACGGCAACCAGGCTTGTCAAGCCGGGCCCAGAGATCTCCCGAGAAGGTGCCGCGGCCGTCGTCGCGGAGCTACGCGGCTATGCGAACCGGGCCGAGAGGTATGTCCGCGATGTCACCGGGTTGCAGGCCGGCAGCGGTACGGCTCCGGTATTAGTCGTCGACCGGCCGCGCTGGATTCAGGCAAACCTCGACGGCTTCCGCCAGATCCTGCTCCCGCTCAACGCCAAGGTGATTGACCGGATGAAGCAGTCAAATCCCACTATGGCCAACCTTGGGCCTCGGATTACCGGGGTCGAGGTGGGCGCGCTGCTCAGTTATCTGTCGTCGAAGGTCCTTGGCCAGTTCGATCCGTTCTTCCCGGGCGCCGATCCCACCGCACCGGGTGGCCGACTGCTGCTCGTCGCGCCGAACATCGTTGCCATCGAGCGTGAGCTCGATGTTGATCCGGCGGACTTCCGGCTCTGGGTTTGCCTGCATGAGGAGACCCACCGGGTGCAGTTCACCGCCGTGCCGTGGCTGCGGAGCTACCTCAATGATCAGATCGCCCAGATCGTCGACTCGGCCGAACTGGACCCGACAATCGTTGCCCAGATGCTCCGCGAGGCGATCAAGCGAGTGATCGAGGGCCTCGGCCACAACGAGGAGATTTCGATCATCGATCTCGTGCAGACACCAGCTCAGCGCGAAACCGTCGAGCGGGTCACGGCGGTGATGTCGCTGCTGGAGGGGCATGCGGACGTCGTGATGGACAGTGTTGGTCCCGAGGTCATTCCCACCGTCGAGCACATCCGAGCAAAGTTCACCGTGCGCCGCCAAGGCCAGGGCCTGGACAAGATCATCCGTAAACTGCTCGGGCTGGATGCCAAGATGCGGCAATATCGCGATGGCGCAAGCTTCTGCCGTGCCGTGCTGGCTGAGGTTGGCATGGCTGGCCTGAACCGAGTCTGGACATCTCCGGAGACCCTCCCCACCGCTGCCGAGATTGTCGAACCGAAGCTCTGGCTGGCGCGCGTCCACCATGAGCTGACCGCCAGCTAGACCACAACGCCAACCCCCGTGGGTCGTCGCGAGCTGGGCCCCGCCTCCCTGGCCGCCGTTCAGGCCGTCGACAATGCGCTGCATCAGCAGGACTCAAACCTTGTCGTCGCCTGCTCTGGAGGCGCGGACTCGCTCGCACTTGCGTTCGCCGTCGACTACCTAACGACCCGGCGTGGCCTCGACCACAGCGCTGTGGTGATCGATCACGGCCTGCAGGATGACTCGGCCGAAGTCGCTAGTCGGGTAGCGGATCGGCTCGCAACGCTTGGCTTCGACGATGTGTCGGTCATCGCCGTCGACGTAGACCACTCGAGCGCAGTCGGACCTGAAGCGGCGGCCCGGCAAGCCCGCTACCGCGCTCTGGATACCGAGGCGCGAGCCCGTGCAGCCACGGTTTGGCTCGGCCACACTCTCGATGATCAAGCCGAGACCGTACTACTGGGCCTGGCTCGCGGATCCGGCAGCCGATCGCTGGCGGGCATGGTGCCGCGCGCCGGGCATCTCGTTCGGCCGTTCCTGCGGATCCGCCGTACCACCACTGAGCAGGTTTGCGCGGAGCTGGGACTCGAGCCCTGGCAGGACCCGCACAACTCAGATCGTCGCTTTACCCGCGTCCGGGTTCGCGACATCGTGCTGCCGATGCTCGAGACCGAGCTCGGGCCGGGCGTCGCGGAGGCGCTGTCGCGGACCGCGGAGCTAGTACGTGATGACTCTGACTTTCTTGATCGATTGGCCGCGGAGACGTCCCGCGCTGCCGAGGGATTGGGCGGTACGGACACCCTCGACTGTGCCGCCCTGGAATCCCAACCTCCGGCCTTGCGCCGCCGGATCATCCGGCTCTGGTTACTGGCCCATGGGCTCGGCGACCTCTCCCTGCGGCACATCAGCGCGGTGGATTCTCTGGTGATCGACTGGCATGGCCAGAAGGCCATCCACGTCCCGGGCGCGACGGTTACGCGTACCGCCGGACGGCTCCGGGTCGGTTGATGCGCGCAACCGTTGGTCCGGCCGCGAATTTGGCGGCGGCCTGTCAGAGTGCAATCGAACGCACTGCAACTATGACGGGCGGCCGCTTCGCCGACTGCAGGAGCTTGCGGTGGAGCTGGGTGAAGGTTTGGTGAATGTTTGCAAGCGACGAAGGAGGCGAATTTGGCGGCGGCCTGTCAGAGTGCAATCGAACGCACTGCAACTATGACGGGCGGCCGCTTCGCCGACTGCAGGAGCTTGCGGTGGAGCTGGGTGAAGGTTTGGTGAATGTTTGCAAGCGACGAAGGAGGCGAATTTGGCGGCCGCCTGTCAGAGTGCAATCGAACACGGCCGTGTTTGCTGTGGCAGGCTGAGGCCCGTGGAAGCCACCCAGCTCAGCGGTGAATTGACCCGAGTCCTGGTAACCAAGGACCAATTGGCCGCTCGGATCGCCGAGCTGGCCGCCGAGATCGACCGGGACTACGCGGGTAAGGAACTGCTTCTCGTCGGAGTGCTCAACGGAGCGGTCATGGTGATGGCCGACCTGTCCCGGGCGCTCTCGATCCACTGCCAGATGGATTGGATGGCGGTGTCCTCGTACGGCTCCGGCAGCAAGTCCTCCGGTGTCGTGCGGATCTTGAAGGATCTCAGCACCGACGTCACAGGAATGCATGTGCTGTTGGTCGAGGACATCATCGATACCGGGCTCACTCTGTCGTACCTGGTGACCAACTTGCGCTACCGCAGACCCGCCAGTCTGAAGGTGCTGACTGTCTTCAGAAAGCCCGAAGCTGCACGCAATCCCGTCGAGATTGCCTACGTTGGCTTCGACATCCCGAATGAGTTCGTGGTCGGCTATGGCCTGGACTACGACGGGCTCTATCGCAACCTCACCTCGGTTGGCGCCCTCTCACCCAGCGTTTATGGCTGACCGAGATGTGCGCTGAGCCTGTGCGAAGGCACGATGCTGTCGCTAGGACACGCTCAGCGTGCATGACGACGTGGTCGAGACGTACCGGCCTGCTTGGACGCAACCGATAGCCTTGTCAGGAGGATCTCCCGGGTCCCGAACACATTTACTAGGCAGGTCATGAACCTCAAACGGATATTCCGTTCACCGTTGGCGTGGATCGTCATCGCTGTCATCGCTATCGGGCTGCTGATCGACTTCAGCCAGCGCGTGACCAGCGGGTACAAGGAAGCGCCGACCTCTCAGGTGGTCTCGATCATCAACGGCAACGAGCCGTTGAGTGAGGTCATCTTGATCGATAAGGAACAAGAAATCCGCGTCACCCTGAAAGACGCGAACAAAACCGGCTACAAGGCGACCTGGGTCGGCAATCAGAGCGACCAGCTGATCACCCGCCTCAACCAGCGAGTGGCGGACAAGACTCTGGATCAGTGGAAGGGCGAGAACGCGACGCCGGGCTTCTTCAGCTCGCTGCTCGGCACACTGATTCCGTTCATCATCATCGGAGTGCTGTTCTTCTTCCTGCTCAATTCCGTGCAGGGCGGCGGTAGTCGCGTCATGCAGTTCGGCAAGTCGAAGGCCAAGATCGCCAATAAGGACACCCCGAAGACCACGTTCCGCGATGTGGCTGGATGCGACGAGGCGATCGAGGAGCTCGAGGAGATCAAGGAGTTCCTGGCCGAGCCGGCAAAGTTCCAGGCCGTCGGTGCCAAGATCCCCAAGGGCGTACTGCTGTACGGCCAGCCTGGCACCGGCAAGACCCTGCTGGCCCGCGCGGTGGCCGGCGAGGCCGGAGTGCCGTTCTACTCGATCTCCGGCTCGGACTTCGTCGAGATGTTCGTCGGCGTCGGCGCCTCCCGCGTCCGCGACCTGTTCGAGCAGGCCAAGGAGAACGCTCCCGCGATCGTCTTCATCGACGAGATCGACGCCGTCGGCCGGCACCGTGGCGCCGGCATGGGCGGCGGCCACGACGAGCGCGAGCAGACGCTGAACCAGCTCCTGGTCGAGATGGACGGTTTCGACGTACGCGGCGGCGTGATCCTGATCGCCGCCACCAACCGGCCGGACGTCCTCGACCCCGCGCTGCTCCGGCCGGGCCGGTTCGACCGCCAGATCGCCGTCGACACTCCCGACCTCAGGGGCCGCTTCGACATCTTGAAGGTGCACGCCGAGGGCAAGCCGATGGCCCCGGACGTCGATCTTGAAGGCGTGGCGCGGCGTACGCCTGGATTCACCGGCGCCGACCTGGCCAACGTCCTGAACGAGGCAGCTCTGCTCACTGCGCGGCAGAACGCCCGGATGATCACCGACGAGTACCTCGACGAGGCGATCGACCGGGTTGTCGCCGGCCCGCAGAAGCGCAGCCGGCTGATGAGTAACAACGACAAGCTGGTGACCGCCTATCACGAAGGGGGCCACGCGCTGGTTGCTGCAGCGCTGCCAGGCACCGACCCCGTACAGAAGGTGACGATCCTGCCTCGCGGCCGTGCCCTCGGCTACACCATGGTGCTGCCGGAGACAGACAAGTACGCCAACACGCGCGCCGAGCTGCTCGACCAGCTGGCGTACATGATGGGCGGCCGGGCGGCCGAGGAGCTGGTCTTCCACGACCCGACCACCGGTGCCAGCAACGACATCGAGAAGGCAACTGCGGTGGCGCGCGCCATGGTGACCCAGTACGGAATGACTGAGCGACTGGGTGCGATCAAGCTGGGCTCCGGGGACGCCGAACCTTTCCTGGGCCGCGACATCGGTCACGGTCGCGACTATTCCGAGGAGGTCGCCGCGATCGTCGACGAGGAGGTCTCCAAGCTGATCAGCACCGCCCACCAGGAGGCGTTCGACATCCTCACCGAGAACCGGGATGTGCTCGATGACCTGGTCCGTGCGTTGTTCGAGAAGGAGACGCTGGATCGGGCGGAAGTGGCGGCAGTCTTCCAGCCGCTGCGGCTGTGGCCGAAACGGCCGGCCTGGACCGGCTCGGATGAGCGGGTGCCTTCCATGATTCCGCCGGTCACCCCACCCCCGCCGCCGCCAATACCGATCAACGGCCAGAACGGCCCGAACGGTAAGGCCGCGGGCGGGCAGGCGGCCCCGAGCCCGGGTCATCAGGTGCCGGCTGGTGGCACACCACAGCCTCCTGGGCATCAGCCGGTTCCGTCGCAGCTACCCTCCGCTGGTGAGTCCGATCCTCAGCCTCATAGAGGCCCGGACTTTCGGTGACAGAGCTCGACGAGGCCGCTGATATCCGCACCGAGATCGGCTCCAACGGGAGGGGCGGCATTGCCGGCATTGACCCGATTCATTTTCCTACCACGGTAGGAGAGTTTGATCATCCCCGCATTGTCGCGGCGGTACGGGAGATCTTGATCGGGATCGGTGAAGATCCCGATCGCGACGGATTGCGTGATACTCCGGAGCGCGTCGCGCGGGCGTACGCGGAAATGTTCAGTGGGCTTCGGCAGGATCCGGAGTCGGTGCTGGCCACCGTCTTCGACCTGGGCCACGACGAGCTGGTGTTGGTCAAGGACATCGAGGTGTGGAGCTGCTGCGAGCACCATCTCGTGCCGTTCACCGGGGTTGCTCACATCGGCTACATACCGAGCCGAGACGGCAAGATCACCGGGCTCAGCAAACTGGCCCGGCTCGTCGATCTCTATGCCAAACGACCCCAGGTGCAGGAGCGGCTGACAACGCAGGTCGCCGATGCCATCTATCGCATTTTGGAACCGCGTGGGGTGATCGTGGTGATCGAATGCGAGCACCTGTGCATGACCATGCGCGGCGTTCGCAAGCCGGGCTCGAAGACCATAACCAGCGCCGTACGCGGCCAGTTGCGTGATGCTGCCACACGCGCAGAGGCCATGGGCCTGATCACCAGCTGAGTCCCGCGCTGCCCGCCGCCCTCCTCAGGAAACCGGTGAGCTACCACATGAGTCGCGGCTGAAGCCGTGTTGTTCGTGACCGGTTTCGGGGGAAATCAGCCGGGGCATCCGATTACTTGACGGATTTCTTGCTTGCGGTCCAGGTGTTGCAGCGGCCGAGATCACCCGAGTTCAGTCCCCGGTTCAGCCAGCGAATCTGCGCTGCGCTGCTGCCGTGATCGGGCTTACGTCCGGCTGGCGGATCCTCGTCGCCGGTGTAGGTGTGCCAGACGCGAAGTTGGTAGCGATCATTGCTGCTCAGACGAATTGATCGCGCAGTCGTTGCCAGGAAGACGCCCTCGAAGCATTGCGCTTGGAGCTCGAGGCGACGGCTCAGCAGATAGCGCTGGCCCGGGCTCTTAACCGCAAAGGAGCGTTGGCCGTACTCCCGCAACATCCCACTGGCTGCCTGCATGTGATGGCCGAATTCGTGCGCGACAAGCCCCAGATACCCGAGCCGCGCGAACGTGTACGCCTCGTTCCCGTCGTCGGCGCTCACCGGCCAGTAGATGGTCCGGGTGGCCGAGCAATAGTAAGCGGGCGCATCCCGCTGGCCGAACCGTCCGCACGGTGTCTTGATCGTGCGGCGGTACGCCTTCACCCTGGGAGTGCTGAGCTCGATTCCGCGCGCGGCGAGCGGCTTGGCAAAGCTCTTCATCAAGCAGCCGACCAACTTCTTCCCGTACCCGGCCAGCTTGGCATCTTGCAGCGGTGGTTTCGGCGAACGCACCTTGACGGTGCAGGCGGTCCGTACGGCACCAAGGTCTACGGCATAGATGCTGTTCTTCTTCAGCGATGTGTTGGCCTGACTGGTCGTTTGGCCGTGGCCCGACTTCGCCGTCGCAGCAGGTACGGACGGCTGGGCGGCCGCAGTCGGGCTCGCAGCGGGGGCGGCAGGCGCAGAGCGGGCTGGTTTCGGCGGCTCTATCCCTGGTATCCCGCCACCCGTCGCGCGACAACCGCAGAGTGTCGCGAGGACCAATCCCCAAACCAGCAAGCCTCGAACGCCTGGAACCAGCCGACCTCTTGCCCCCGCGCTACTGTGCCGCCACGAGCTCCACAACGCATCGTGCCGGGGCTGCGAAGGCTCGTTCGGCGGATGCGGCACGGAAACAGAGCATAGGGTGATCCGCGTGAATCCGCTGCCAGCCGTACCCGGCTTACCGCAGCCAGGTCGAACTCTGGTGATGGGCGTCGTCAATGTCACGCCGGATTCCTTCTCCGATGGTGGGGAGTGGCTCGAGCCTGCCACAGCGATCAATCACGGCATGGATTTGCTGAACGAGGGTGCTGACATCGTCGAGGTCGGCGGTGAGTCGACCAGACCGGGCGCCATTCGACCGGAGGTCTCCGAAGAACTACGCCGGGTGATGCCTGTCATCGCAGAGCTCGCGGCCACCGGCGCTTGCGTCAGTGTCGACACGATGCGTGCAGCGGTTGCCGAGCCTGCGATCGCGGCCGGTGCCCGTCTTGTCAACGACGTATCCGGCGGCAAGGCCGATCCCCAGATGCTCCGGCTGGTCGCGGAATCCGGCATCCCGTACGTCTGCATGCACTGGCGTGGACACGCTCAAGTCATGCAAAGCAAGGCGGTGTATCACGACGTCGTATCCGAGGTCATCGCCGAGTTACGGACCCAGCTCGACGCCGCCGAGAGCGCTGGCGTACCCGCCGAGAAGTTGATCATTGATCCGGGGCTCGGCTTCGCCAAGACCGCTGAGCACAACTGGCAACTGCTGCAACGACTCGGCGAGTTCACTGTCCTCGGTCGACCCATGCTGACGGGCGTGTCCCGCAAGACATTTCTCGGCAAGCTCTTGGCGGCGGCTGACGGTAGTCCGCGGCCAGCCAAGGAGCGAGACGATGCCACCGTTGCGCTCAACACAGCCCTCGCGCTGCGCGAGGTGTGGGGGGTCCGCGTGCATGCGGTCCGCGCGAATCGCGACGCCGTCGCAGTCGCGCAGCGATTGCTCTTTCACGGATCCTGATTGGCCCAAGTGGGTATTGCAGGGGTCGGATAAGGTCGCATGAGTCAGGAGGTGATATGGCGGCTCACGCAGTCGTAGACGCCGGGCAGCGGCCCATTCAAGGCGCTGGCGATCGCATCAGCCTGACCGGCATCACCGCGTTCGGCTATCACGGGGTGTTCGACTCCGAGCGCCGGCAGGGCCAGAAATTCGTCGTTGACGTCAGCTGCCTCATCGACCTTTCCTCAGCGGCCAGCAATGATGATCTTGGAGACACGATCGACTACGGAGCTCTGGCACAGGCGATCGTTGCCGACGTCGAGCGGGACCCGCTGAACCTGATCGAAGCCCTTGCCGACAGAATTGCCCTGACGTGCCTACGCTATGACGCCATCCAGTGCGTCGAGGTCACCGTGCACAAGCCGCAAGCGCCAATGCCGGTCGATGTTGCCGATGTAGCTGTCACGCTGACAAGGAGTAGAACGACGTGAGTAGCCCCAACCCTCATGCCATTGATGCCGACACCCTGAGCGGGATGAAACCGCTGCGAAAGGTCGTCTACTCCATAGGCTCCAACCTGGGTGATCGGCTCGGCAACGTGCAGGGTGCCGTCGACGCCCTGAGCGACACGCCTGATGTCATCGTGGTGGATATCTCCTCGGTGTATGAGACCCAGCCGTTCGGGGGACCGCCAGACAGTCCGCTGTTCTTCAACATCGTGGTGATCGCCGAAACCACTTTGGAGCCGCAGACTCTGGTAGACCGCGCCTTTGCGATCGAAGATGCGTATGGCCGTACACGCGACGGGGGGCGCTGGGGCCCGCGTACCCTGGACGTGGATTTGATCATGGTCGGGAACGCGGTCGTCGATCAGGAAGACCTGAGGCTGCCGCATCCGATGGCGCATGAACGCGCGTTCGTCCTCGTGCCGTGGTACGAGGTTGACCCGACCGCAGAGATTGTCGGCAAGGGAGCGATCGGCGATCTGCTGGTCAACGCGGACGCATCAGGCGTCGTCCGGCGAGATGATCTTGTGATCGACCGAGACTGAGGACCAGCGAAGCTTGGCTCAGCAACCTTCCGGCGGCACGGTCAATCTGACACCGTTTCGCGCTCTCGTCGTTGCGGCTTTGTTTGGTGGCTTGGCCGGCTGGCTGTTGGTCGTCACCGTGAATGCCTTCGATGTGATCCCGCCCGAAGTGCCATGGACGGCTCCCGTCGGGCTATTTCTGGTTGCAGGGTTGGTCGGCGCGCTGGCGTACCTGACACATCAGCGGATCCAGGTACGCCGGGAACGCATGGAGCCTCAGCGCGCGGTGGCCTTCCTTGTACTCGGCAAGGCGTCCGCCTTGGCCGGTGCACTCGTCGCCGGTGGTTACCTCGGGTTCGCCGTGATGTTCGTGACGAGATTGGATGCGGCCGCTCCGCGTGATCGGGTGATCCGGTCCGCGGTGGCGATCGTTGCCGGCGTCGTCTTGTGTGTCATGGGGTTGCTGCTCGAGCGAGCCTGCAAGGTTCCCACTGAGCCTGATGAAGGCGAAGAAGCTGACGAAGGAAACGGCTTGGAGGCAGACACTCGCGACTAAGTCGCGAAATCCCCGGCACTCAGCAGGCCACGTCATATGGTGACCAGCGTGACTTCGCCCGCCATCGCCAGCAGAGGGCTTAAGGCCTCGCCGTTGCAGCGCATTTCAGAGATCGTCCTGATCACCGGCACCGTGGCAGCTGCCGCAACTGCCGCCGGTCCGCCCTGGTTGGTGCGGCTGGGAGTCGCCACGGCCATCATGACCGCGCTGGTGGCATGCGCGTTCGCTTGGCGCGAGCTCAACAGCGCTCGACACGCGCACGCAGATGCGATGCTCAGGGCCTCTCGCGAGCATGGTGCCGCGTTGCGGGAGGAGCGGTCTCGGAACGCCGCGGTCGTCGACGCCTTGGGCCTGCGCATTCGGGACGCCGGCAAGGTGATTGAACGGCAGCGCACGCGGATTGCCGAGCAGCGCTTGGAGATCGCCGGTTTGAGGGACGATCGCGTTTATCTGCGCGGCGAGGTTGAGCACCGCGAGAAGGTGATCTTTGAGCTACGCGAGGCCGTACGCGAGCGCGAACCAGAGCTGGACACACTCCACGGTGAGTCTGACGCTGAAGTGCACCACATGCCGCGCCGAGTGCTGGCTGGCCAGGAGGAGTTCGTCTGGCAGGAACTGTCCCCCGAGGATGAAATCAGCGAATCGCGGCAGTCATTCGTCGATCTCAAGATCATCAGCATGGCCCTGCCAAACTACGAGGACGATCGCCAGCCCGCGTAAGGTGCTGTGCTTTCGGCGTTCGTGCAATCCGGGATTTCTGCGGTCTGCTACTTGTCAATGTCACCGACGACATAGCCGACCGAGGCGAGAGTCGCCTCCAACGCTTGGGTGGGTACGCCCACGAGCACTCGCTCCAGGCTAGAGATGTTGTTGAACGACGGCGTACGCAGCTTGAGGCGCCACGGTGTCTTCTCGCCGCGGGACACCAGAAATACACCTGCGATGCCGAGCGGAGCCTCGACCGCCAGGTATGCCTCGCCCTCCGGTACCCGGATGATCTTGCCCAGCTTTACCGACACCGGGCCGGGCAGTTCCCGGAGCCGATCAGCGCAGGCGATGATCAGCGACGCGCTGATCGCCAGCTCTTCGGCGAGAACCCGGAGCCGAGTCTGGGCATCTCCGGAGCGGCGTATCGGGAAGGAGATCATGGCACCCAGCTCGGCATAGGCCAGGTATGGCCGCTGCACGCGCAGATCAAGATCGACACCAGTTGCTCGGGCCGCAGGCCCGCTCACTCCGAACTGCTGAATTGTGTCTCGGTCCAGCAGCCCAACGCCGCTCGTCAGGCTGGCGAACGGCGCGGAGTCGATCATGGTGAGCAGCTCCTCTGACACTCGCGTCGCGCGCTCCGCCAGCTGTCGTTCGGCTTGTAACCACGCCTCATCGGCATCAACCCCCAGGCCGCCGACGCGGGTGACCATCGGGTGAATGCGGTTGCCGGTCAGCCGCAAGTTTTGGTTACGCAGAGCCTCGCGCAAGTCACGCAGGCCAGGATCGTCCTGGAGGCGATGCGGCACGTAGCCCAGGAACCCGCAATGGCTGAGGATACGGGTGTGCTCGGCCAGCAAGGTACGCAGCCAGACGGCCCGGTCCGGTATTGCCAGTCCCATCATCTGCTCACAGGCCATGGCCACGGCCAGCTCGCCGAAGAAGGGAGCCTGCCAGTCGTGGCGATCCGCCAACATCAAGATCTGCCGGTAGTCGCGCACCTCGAACAGCTTCTCGGCGCCTCGATGCATAGCGCCTACGACGATGCTGGCCGTGCTGATCACGTCGTTCTCGGTCCACAGCCGTAGCTCGATCAGTCCAGCGTTACTGGGATGCTCCGGGCCAAGATCGAGCATGATCGTGCCAGCTGGCAACCTGCCCGGCTGGGTCGACGGAAGGACGCCGGGCGCCAGCGAACCGACCAGGACCCGCAGCTGCTGATGAGTCATCGGCAAACGGGGGCGTACGTTTTGACGGCTGTGATGGCAAACGCACCCTTGTTCGGCCGTCCAAGGGGACGTTCTGCCATCTGTGATGGGAAACGCACCCACCGGCCGCGCGAGCGCGATCCGCGCGACTTGATGCTCGCCTCCGGCGACTGCAGGAGCCGACTGTGAAGCGCGTAGTGCATATGGCGGTTTCCAGGATCACGCTTCACAGACGGTGACGAAGGAGCCGGATTCCGGCGAGCATCACGCGAGCGCAGCGAGCAATCGACAGGGAGCGAGCAATTCAACCTCCCGGATCGCGCGCCGCGGATCTGCAGGAGCAGATGGTGAAGCCGCCTTCGCAAGAAGGGGGGGCAATGAGGTAGCTGCGGCTTCATCAGATGGGACGAAGACGGCGGCTTCGAGCGCGATCCGCAATTCAACACTGCAGCAGCCACCAGTGCGAGCCCCAGACGTATTGCGAGCTGAGCGCGGCAAGCCGGCTCCGCCGACCAAGATCGACCAGCGGATCGGGATAGCTCTCGACCTGCAGCAGCTCCGGCACCACCTCACTCTGCAGACCGCAGAAAGTGGTGGTCGCTCCGAGCGACTCGCCGGCAGCGCGTACGGCATCCACCGCAACGTGTGCAGTGAGGTTGAGGCCAGCCACGGCCACCGGCTCCAACGCCCGGCCATCGCGATAGGCCGCGAGTGAGCCGGTGACTGGGCGGCGCCGTCTCAAGTGCCCGTAGTCGATCATCAATGCACAGCCGCCGCGCTTCTTGATCAGCTTGACCAGCTCCGCCCAGGCCCGATCCCGGGTAAGGCCGATCTCGGCGCGCTCACCACCGGGCCACCACCGATCTGCCCAGGCGAGCTCCTCACTTTCCAGCCGCGGCCCCGGTTGCTCCATACCGTCGTCGCTAATGATCACCTCCCGCCAGCCATCGGCGTGCCGCGCGACCACAGGGCAGGGCAGGTCATCCAGCCATTCACAGCAGATGATCATCACCGGCTCGTGCTGATCGAGTACGGGGCCTGCCTCGCCGCTGGTCCAGCATCCGTAACGGACGTCCCACAAGTCCTGCGCCCATTCGACCTGCTCGGGGAGCTCGGTCGGCCTTGTTCGTAGATCAATTCCCACGAGCTGTAGATCAGGTCGGATCGCCGCAAGCTCCCCTAGCAGTCGTCCGCTGCCGGCCCCGACATCCACAACAGTCTTGACCCCCTCCTGGCCAGCTACCAGCGTCGCGAGCATCTCAGCGACCATCGGACCGCTTGCTGCCGCCGTACGAAAATGTGTCTCTGGGCTGTGCATCCGCCAGAATCCGTCCGCCCCGTACGCCGACTCGACCCATGCGTCGAACCACGATCGTGATCTCCGCGCAGGGGGCGTCGTACCACCCTCTGACGAATGCGGGAGCATGGGCCTATGGTGCCTGATGGTGCGTCAACGACGACCAGCCCGGTCCAGGCAAGCCCCCAACCCTCCTTCCCTCCGCTACCGCCACTGCCGGTGCTGCCCCAGCGGCTAGCGGCCGAGCGGCCCGGCTGGATCCGCGAGGTGGACATCGTGGTGATCGGTTCGGGCATCGCTGGCCTCACCGCTGCCCTGGAGTGCCGGGATCTCGGCACGATCATGGTTGTCACCAAAGACGAGGTCTCAGCCGGCTCGACTCACTGGGCTCAGGGCGGCATCGCCTGGGTACAGGCCGAGGGCGACACGGTCCAGCAGCACATTGACGACACCTTGGTGGCCGGCGCTGGCCTGTGCATCGAGGACGCCGTACGCGTGCTGGTCACCGAGGGCCCAGACGAGGTAGCCAAGCTGATCAACAGAGGCGCAGAGTTCGATCGCGATCTTGCCGGCCGTTTAGAGCTGACTCGCGAGGGCGGCCACATGCGGCATCGGATCGCGCATGCGGGTGGTGACGCTACTGGTGCTGAGATCGAGCGCGCGCTGATCGCCGCGGTTACTGCCGATCACGGCATCGAGATCGTCGAGCACGCGCTGGTCCTTGATCTCATTCCCGCCGAGGTTGGCCCGGGGGAGCAGCCGGCCGTCGCTGGGGTGACGCTGCACGTTCTCGGGGAGGGGACCCGAGGCGGCGTCGGCGCTGTGCACGCCCGTGCGGTCGTGCTGGCCACCGGCGGTATCGGCCAGATCTATGCCGTGACGACGAATCCCCCGGTCTCCACAGGTGACGGAGTGGCGGCCGCGCTCCGCGCTGGAGCCCGGCTTCGAGACATCGAATTCATCCAGTTCCACCCGACGGTGCTGTACCTAGGAGCCGGTGCCCGGGGTCAGCTGCCATTGGTCAGCGAAGCTGTCCGCGGCGAGGGCGGCCTGCTGGTCAACTCCCGCGGCGAGCGTTTCATGGTCGGCAAGCATCAACTTGCCGAGCTGGCGCCGCGCGATGTGGTCGCCAAGCAGATCATGAAGGAGATGGCGGCGGATGGCATTGATCATGTCTACGTCGACGGCCGGATGCTTGCTGAGGAGACCTGGCGGGTGCGGTTTCCCACCATTTGGCATAGCTGCCGACGAGCGGGCATCAACCCCGCCACCGATCTGATTCCGGTTGCGCCGGCCTGCCACTACTTCTGCGGAGGCGTGCAAACCGACCTCGATGGTGCCACCAATCTGGCCGGCCTGTATGCCTGCGGAGAGGTCGCGTCATCCGGGGTGCACGGCGCGAACCGCCTGGCTTCCAATTCCTTGCTGGAGGGCCTGGTCTTTGCCCGCAGAATCGCCGTCGATCTGCAGCGCAAGCAGCCAATTCGACGCCATCCGGCACAAGATCATCGAGAGCCTGGACTCATTGATCGGTCGGTCGTTCCCGCGATGCAGCAGGCCATGAGCCGCGACGCCGGGGGGTTGCGTGATGCTGCCGGACTTGATCGCTGTGCCCGCGAATTGCTCGGGTTGGGACGGCGGTCAGGCGCGGAGTCAGGTTTGGAGTCCTGGGAGGCGACCAACCTGATGACGGTCGCGACGGCGATCGTCGCGTCTGCCCGACTCCGCGAGGAGTCCCGTGGAGCGCATTGGCGCGACGACTTCGAAGGTCGTCGAGAGGCGTGGCATGGCCATCTCATCGTCGAACACGATGTCCGGAGTGGCCTCCGACACCATTTCGCTCCCGCCCTGCCGATTCAGGCAGATGGACAGGCAAACCGTTGATGATCTACACCAACCTTGCGGACATCGCAGAGGTGGTAGCGGCAGCTGGGCTTGACGTGGATGCGTTGTCCTTGATCGTTACTGAGGCGCTGGATGAAGATCTTGGCGGCCGCGGTGTGCTGCCTCCGGGCGCGGGTACCGGGCTCGACGTCACGTCGTATGCAACGATTCCGGTCGGCGCTGCCGCACATGGCGAATTTGTCGTTCGGCAGCCGGGCACCGTCGCTGGCATCCCAGTAGCCGCCTACACAGTCGCATCGGTCTGCTCAACGGCCGGCGACTTCGAGCTCACGGTGCACGCGGTCGACGGCGATCGTGTTGCGCGCGGCGACGTGCTGATCTCCGTCACGGGCAATACCCGTGCGTTGCTCGCGGCGGAGCGGGTTTCGCTGAATTTGATCACCATGATGTCCGGCGTCGCTACGGCCACTCGGGCTTGGGCCGATGCGCTTGCCGGCACGACAACGCGAGTTCGGGACTCGCGGAAGACGATTCCCGGTCTGCGGATGCTGCAAAAGTACGCCGTCCGTATTGGCGGCGGTCTCAATCACCGGATGTCATTGGCTGATGCTGCGCTGATCAAGGACAACCATGTGATCGCGGCTGGGGGTGTAGTTGCCGCATATCGTGCTGTCCGAGAGTCTTTTCCCGACATACCGATTGAGGTTGAAGTGACCTCGGCTGAGCAGGCGCGTGAAGTCGTCGCGGCTGGCGCGACCGAGATCTTGCTCGACAATATGAGCACCGTTGCGATGGCCGGTATCGTCGCGGAGTTGGCAGGCCGAGCCACTTTCGAGGCGAGTGGCGGCTTGACAATACAGAAAGCAACCGAGGTTGCGCAGACCGGCGTAAATTTCGTTGCAGTAGGAGCGATCACCCATTCCGCGCCAATTTTAGATATTGCGTTCGACCTTGCTTCTGAAAACTGAGGAGTGCGAGTAATCTCGCAGCTGTCAGGTAAGTCTCACTTTTCACTGGAGGAACGCATGGCGCAGCGTGTGCAGATCATTCTCGAAGACGATTATGACGGGGGAACCGCCGACGAGACAGTGAGTTTTGCACTGGACGGGGCGGAGTATGAAATCGACCTCTCGTCTAAGAATGCGGCAGGACTCAGGGACGCGTTGGCGCCATGGTTGGCACATGCTCGCAAGACGGGCGGCCGGCGTAAGCGGTCGACCAAAGCATCGGGCCTGTCGAGCACCAGCGACATCCGGGCGTGGGCCCAAGCCAACGGACTTGATGTCAGCAGCCGCGGCCGAGTCTCGGCAGACGTGCGGGAGGCGTACGAAAAAGCTCACGTCTGATCTGAGGTCCTTGGCTGCCCCCACGGCTCTCCTCGGGTTCCGCGAGTAGTTCTACCGGTCGTACACGATCGTCGTCATTGCGCCCTGGGCGAACAGCTTCGCCCAGGGCGATTCATGTTCGGATTCATTTTGATTGCCATGTCTCCGCATCTGTCGACCCTTGTCCAGCTACATACAAGGGATCCGAGGATCGTGCGGCGTGTCGCGAACTGGGGAAGGCAAGAGGGAATATCTGACGGCTGGGTGAGGGTTGTAACCCCACATCGCACTCGTGTCCATCAAGCCCAGTGCAGCTGCGCAGGGCAACCGACAGCTGGGTCTGCCGCGAAGAAGCAACAGGCCAACCAAGTGCATTGCCGACTAGAGTGAGAGACATCGGTGAGGCCGAGCCAGTAGGGCGAGTGCGGCGCCGAGAACGAGGGAGCAATCATCATGTTCGAGCGGTTTACCGACCGAGCCCGGCGCGTCGTGGTGTTGGCGCAAGAAGAGGCTCGCATGCTGAACCACAACTACATCGGTACTGAGCACATCTTGTTGGGACTCATTCATGAGGGCGAGGGCGTTGCCGCCAAAGCTTTGGAGTCCCTTGGTATTTCCTTAGAGGCCGTCCGGCAAAAGGTTGAAGAGATCATCGGACACGGCCAGCAATCCCCGAGCGGACACATCCCATTCACGCCGCGAGCAAAAAAGGTTCTCGAACTCAGCTTGCGTGAAGCATTGCAGATCAATCATTCCTACATCGGCACCGAACACATCCTGCTTGGCTTGATTCGGGAAGGTGAAGGAGTCGCAGCACAGGTTTTGGTGAAGCTTGGCGCGGACCTCAACCGAGTGCGAAATCAGGTCTTGCAATTGCTCAGCGGGTTCCAAGGTAAGGAAGCGGCCACCTCCGGTGCTCCGGAGCAGGGCAGCACCCCATCATCATCGATGGTGCTTGATCAGTTCGGCCGTAATCTCACCCAGGCCGCACGGGAGAACAAGCTCGACCCGGTTATCGGTCGGGAGACTGAGATCGAGCGCGTGATGACTGTGCTCTCCCGGCGTACGAAAAACAATCCGGTGCTGATTGGCGAGCCTGGTGTCGGGAAGACCGCCGTTGTTGAAGGTCTTTCTCAGGCCATTGTTCGAGGCGATGTTCCTGAGACGCTGCGGGATAAGCAGATTTACACCCTTGATCTCGGTGCGCTGGTTGCCGGTAGCCGTTACCGCGGTGATTTCGAGGAGCGGCTCAAGAAGGTCTTGAAAGAGATCAAGACCCGCGGTGACGTGGTGCTCTTCATCGACGAGATCCACACCCTGGTCGGCGCGGGCGCAGCCGAAGGCGCGATCGATGCGGCGAGCATCCTGAAGCCGATGCTGGCCCGCGGTGAGCTGCAGACCATTGGTGCGACCACGTTGGACGAGTACCGCAAGTACGTCGAGAAGGACGCTGCTCTGGAGCGGCGCTTCCAGCCCATTCAGGTCGCCGAACCGTCGATTGCGCACACCATCGACATCTTGCGCGGGCTGCGCGATCGGTACGAGGCTCACCACCGGATCACGATCACCGACGAGGCGCTGGTAGCCGCAGCCCAGATGGCCGACCGGTACATCTCTGATCGTTTCCTGCCTGACAAGGCGATCGATCTGATCGACGAGGCAGGCGCTCGGCTGCGGATTCGCAGGATGACGGCGCCGCCGGACCTGCGGGAATTCGATGAGAAGGTCGCCGCCGTACGCCTGGAGAAGGAAGCCGCTATCGACGCTCAGGACTTCGAGCGTGCTGCGGGTCTTCGAGACGACGAGAAGAAGTTGTTGACCGCGCGCTCCGAACGTGAGGCACAGTGGAAGTCTGGTGATCTTGATGTCGTCGCCGAGGTGGACGAGGAGATCATCGCCGAGGTGCTGTCGACTGCCACCGGCATTCCGGTGTTCAAGCTGACCGAGGAAGAGTCGGCCCGGCTGCTCCGGATGGAGGAGGAGATCGGCAAGCGCTACATCGGCCAGCACGACGCGGTCAAGGCGCTCTCTCGGTCGATCCGGCGTACCCGCGCTGGCCTGAAGGACCCCAAGCGCCCCAGTGGCTCGTTCATCTTCGCTGGTCCGTCTGGTGTCGGTAAAACGGAGCTGACCAAGGCGCTGACCGAATTCTTGTTCGGCGACGAGGACGCGCTGATCCAGCTCGATATGAGCGAGTACTCCGAGAAGCACACCGCGTCACGGCTCTTCGGTTCTCCTCCTGGCTATGTCGGCTACGAAGAGGGTGGCCAGCTCACCGAGAAGGTGCGCCGCAAGCCGTTCAGCGTGGTGCTCTTCGACGAGGTGGAGAAGGCCCACCCGGACATCTTCAACTCGCTGCTGCAGATTCTGGACGAGGGCCGGCTGACCGACGCGCAGGGTCGGGTAGTCGACTTCAAGAACACGGTGATCGTGATGACCACCAACCTCGGTACCCGCGACATCGCCAAGAGCGTGTCGCTGGGCTTCAGCGGAGCCACCGGAACCGAGGGCGGCTACGACAAGATGAAGGCCAAGGTCACCGACGAGCTGAAGCAGCACTTCCGGCCGGAGTTCTTGAACCGGGTCGACGAGATCGTGGTGTTCCGCCAGCTCAGCCAGGAAGACATCGAGCGGATCGTGGACCTCATGGTCGCCCAGATCGAGATCCGGCTGAAGGACAAGGACATGGGCATCGAGCTCACGCCCGCGGCAAAGACACTGATCGCCAAGCGTGGCTTCGACCCGGTGCTGGGCGCTCGTCCGCTGCGTCGCGCGATCCAGCGCGACGTCGAGGACCTGCTCGCAGAGAAGATCTTGTTCATGGAGCTGAAGCCGGGAGAGATCGTCGTGGTCGACGTCGCTGACCCGGGCTCGGAGCACCCGTTCACCTTCACCGGCATTCCGCGTTCGGCAGCCCCGGATGTTCCGCCGGTTGAGTTCGGCGGCATTGTCGAGGGCTTCAATGAGGGCGACGCCTCCGTCAACGAGTAACGCCCCACGAGCAACTAACGCCGAACCGGCCGCATCCCACCAAGGGGCGCGGCCGGTTTCGCTTCCTCCTGATTTCCCGCTGCTCGTGTCGGAACGAACGTGCACGTTCGTTCCTGATGCGATACACACGCTGCAACGTGTGTGAGGTGACAGGAGCGCACGTGCAGGTTCGTTCCTGCATCGGTGGGGAACCGCCACAGTAGTCAGAACTGCCTTGCTGTGAGAGCGCGCGGGCACGTCTGACAGAGTGGCGCAGTGCAGCTGCAGAACCGGATTCCGGCTGTCTGGCTGGTGATCTCGGGGATCATCTCGGTTCAGTTCGGGGCGGCGATCGCCAAGGACCTGTTCCAGCTGATACCGCCGACAGCGATGGTCTGGCTGCGACTCATCACGTCGGCCGTCATCTTGTTGATCATGGCGCGTCCTCGGCTGAGAGGGCAGGTACGTCGGGACTGGCTGATCGTTCTTGGCTTCGGCGTGAGCTTGATGACGATGAACTGGGCGATCTACCAGTCGTTTGCGCGAATCCCGCTAGGCATCGCGGTGACCATCGAGTTCCTCGGACCACTCACAGTCGCCGTCATCAGCTCGCGTCGTCTCATGGATCTGATCTGGGTCCTCCTCGCCGGGGCGGGGGTCGCCTTGTTGGGCGTTTCAAAAGCCACGTTGAGCGTCGTCGGGATTGCTTTTGCGTTGCTCGCGGGCCTTGCGTGGGCCTGCTCATCCTGCTCAGCGCGCAGACCGGCCGTCGTTGGCCTGGCCTCACCGGACTCGCACTAGCCAGCATGGTGGGTGCCATTGCACTGGCTCCGCCCGCGATCATTGAGGCTGGCGGTCGGATACTCAGCCCGACCGTGCTTGCCCTGGGGGTCGCGGTCGGCCTGCTGAGCTCGGTCATTCCTTACAGCTTTGAGTTGATGGCGTTGCGCCGCATTCCCGCACGGGTGTTCAGCATTTTGATGAGTCTCGAGCCGGCCGCTGCGGCACTTGCCGCGATGATCGTGCTTGGAGAGTTCCTGAACCTCATCCAGTGGCTTGCCATGGCGTGTGTGGTCGTCGCCAGCATCGGCGCAACCCGTACGTCAACAACGCTGGACCAGCCGGCGCCTGATTAGAAGTCGCGGAGTTAGCGAACGAGCCAATCAAGGCACGCATCCTCAACTCGCGGGTCACGTCCAGCACCAAGATGATCAAGGCCGGGGTGGACACGGATGTGTACCTGGGCAGCGGCGTCAGGGTAGGCACCCGCAAGCGCGGCCTTGAACCTGACAGCATTCTCCCGGTCGATGTAGCGGCTAATGGCCAAACTGATCGGAGTCAGTGACCACCGACTCGCCGCGATCCAGCGAGCTGATCTTGCTCATCTCTTCCTCGGTCAGCTCGAAGTCGAAGATGTCGATGTTCTCGGCCATCCGGCCGGGATGTGACGACCGTGGAATGACGACCAGGCCAAGCTGCACATGCCAGCGCAGCACGACCTGGGTGGGGGACTTGCCATGATCATTGGCAATGCTGGTGATCAAAGGGTCGCTCCGCAGCGCGTCGCTTGACGCACCGAGCGGGCTCCACGACTCCGTGACGATGTCGTGAGCGCTGTGGTATTCGCGAGCATCGCTCCTGGCCGAGTACGGGCTGAGCTGGATCTGATTGACATCAGGGATGATCCCGCTTTCCTCCTGCACCCGCTGCAGATGAGCTGGTTTGAAGTTCGACGTGCCGATGGCGCGAAGTCCACCGTCGTCCAGGATCGCCTGGAGGCCTTGCACGGCGTCGACGTAACGATCTTGGTCAGGGTTCGGCCAGTGCACCAGCATGAGGTCGATGTAGTCGACGCCCAGCCGCTGCAGGCTTGCCGCGTACGCCTCACGGACGCCCTCGATGCTGTGCCAGCGCCGATTGAACTTCGTCGTAATGAAGATCTCGGATCGGTCGACGCCTGACTCCCGGATGGCCTGTCCGACCGCATCCTCGTTCCGGTAGTTCTCTGCGGTATCGATCAGTCGATAGCCGGCCTGAAGGGCCGTCCGAACCTGGCGTACGGATTCTCCGCCGACCAGTGGAGACGTGCCCAGGCCGAGCATGGGAATATCAGCACCATTGCGAAGCGGGAGGGTTGGAGCCAGCGTGGACATCACAGCACCTGCCTTTCTGATCCATTTCGAGAAACCTAGCCTGGCAACGACCATGTGCTGCCCGCGGCCACGACCAACCCGTCCTGGACGAGCGAGGCCAGTGCGCGCTTGCGCTGCGCCGGATCTGGCCACGCCACCGCCAGCTGATGATCATCAATCGGGTCGTCGCTGGACCTGAGCACGGCGAGTAGGGAACCTCGGCACTGCCGATCGGTCCCCTTAAACGTCTGACCGCGTCTCGGCGTCCCGACCCAGGCTGGATTGCCGGCCTGCCGCCAGGCACACAGATCGGCTACGGGGCAGGCATCGCAGCGGGGACTGCGAGCGCGGCATACCAGAGCGCCGAGTTCCATCGAGGCAACGGCCCAGCGTGCCGCTCGATGCGGCGTACGCGGTGCGAGCTGCTCGGCGACAGCTCGTTCCAGGGTTGTTTGCGTAGCAGAGGGGAAAGCCGCGCCCAATGCCACTCTGGCGAGCACCCGGCGAACATTGGTATCGAGAACGATCTCCCGACGGCCGTGGGCGAAGCTTCCGATTGCCGCCGCGGTGTAGGAACCGACACCGGGCAGCCTGAGCAGCGAGTCGCGATCCTTGGGCACCTGCCCATTGAAGTCATCGGTGATCATGCGTGCCGCCTGGTGCAGCCGGAGCGCCCGGCGCGGATAGCCAAGGCGACCCCACGCGCGCACCGCCTCGCCCGGCGACGCTGCGGCCAGCGACGCGGGCGTTGGCCAGCGTTCCAGCCAGGCCTGCCACGGGCCGCGTACCCGCTCGACGGGCGTCTGCTGCAGCATGAACTCGCTGACCATGATCGCCCACGGTGTCGCGTCGGGGCGTCGCCACGGCAGATCGCGAGCATGATCGTCGTACCAGCTCAAGATTCGCCGCACCACGGTCCGGGCTTGGCCGACCTGCAGCACCGGGCCTCTGGCGGCATCCACCACCTGGCTGAGGCTACCCTGCGGCGCGCCTCCGGTCGCGGCCAAGTCGTGCTGCCTAGGCTCGGCGCCATGATCGGCTTGCTCCACCCGGTCGGCCCCGAGACCACGGGGACCTACTGGGTTCGGCGCGCGTTCGTTGCGGGTGCAACGGTCGTACTCGCGATCGCTCTGCCATTGATCATCACCGGGGTCGGCAGCGGCTCGGCAGCAGAAGCACATTCGGCAATTCCCTCCGCCGCGTATTCAGTGCCAACCTCGCCGAGCCCGACGCAGACGGTGCTACCCACACCATCAGCGATCGACGCCTTGTCCACGACTCCGGCAACACCCAGTCCGACAGCATCGACAAAGAAGAGAAAGTCCCAGCACACCAGCTCGGTGAGCTGCCGAGCCAAGGACCTGCGACCAACCCTGACCGGCAGGATTCGTCTCGCGCCACGGCAGCGCACCACGTTCCAGTTGTCATTGATCAATGGTTCAGATCGGACCTGCATCGCGCGCGTGACGAGGAAGAACTTCGAGCTCAAGATCTCTTCCAGCAGCGGCCGGATGTGGAGCACCAAGGACTGTTCAGCCGCTGTCAAGACGATCAGCCGCAAGCTGGTCGCTGACACCGCGGTCGCCTGGTCACTCAGCTGGAACGGGAGAGGCTCCAAGTCCGACTGCAGATCCGCCCGGCTCGCGCCGAAGCCAGGACGCTACGTCGCCACCGCACGCCTGAATGGTGCCGAGCCCGTCAAACTACGGATGATCTTGAAAGGTTAGTGTCGCGTCAGGTGAGCTGCTGAGAGACACGTTCCGTGTACGCCGACTCAGCCAGCCTGACCAGACCGTCCCGAATGACCCGTGCACGGCTCTCGCCAACGCCCTCGACCGCCTGTAGGTCATTGGCGCTGGCTCCGAAGAGTGCCTGCAGCGTGCCGAAGTGCTCGATGAGCCGGTCGCCCAGATAGGAAGGCAGGCGGTTGATCTGCGCCATCTGCCGGAAGCCGCGAGTCGTGACGTGGGCCTCGAGGTGCACACTGTGCGGGAAACCGGCGGCCCGTGCCACGGTGAGCGGATCCAGCAATTCGTCGGTATTAAGGTGCTGCAGACCAACGAGACCGAACCCGGTGGAGCCGGGTGGTCGATAGTCCCGCTCCAACAGACAGCGCAACTCATTGATTCCGGCGCGGAGCTCATGAAGCTGCAGCGTCAGCAGGCGCCCGTCCGTGCCCAGCTCGACAACATAGGTGTCCAGCTCGTCCTCAAGCCGGCGCACCATCTCCAATCGTTGCGCCACAAGCGCAAAGTCCCGGACCGTTACTTGATCTTGGACTTCCAGCGATGACAGTCGGGTCGTTACCTCCCAAAGCCGCCCGCGGTAGCGTTCCAGCGTCTGCAGAGCCTGATGGGCTCGCGTCAAGATCTGGTCGGAGTGCTCAACGAGATGGCGGTGCTGGTCCAGGTACAGCGCGATGGTCGACATGGATGCCGAGATCGAGACCACCGGCAGGCCCGACTGTCGCGACACGCGGTCAGCCGTACGGTGCCTGGTGCCGGTTTCCACCGTGTCAATGCTCGGATCGGGCATCAGCTGAACCCCAGCGCGAACGATTCGGCCATCCTCCCAGTCGAAGATGATGGCCCCATCCATCTTCGCCAGCTCGCGTAGCGCCGTCGGCGTATAGGCAACGTCCAAGGCGAAGCCGCCGGTGGAGACCTGAGAGATGATCTTGTTGCGGCCGAGTACGACGAGCGCCCCAGTGCGGCCTCGTAGGATCCGCTCGAAACCATCACGGAGCGGAGTTCCAGGCGCCATCATCGCGAGATACTCCAGCAGCCGACGGTGACGATCGAGGTGTGACGCCACAATCGCTCCCTCCGTCAGCGTGAGAGGCTGCGTTTTTAAGCTGCTCGCGCAATGCCGACGCTCGCAGCTTTCAAGCGGGGGCGGGTCCTGTCGCGCCGTTGCGACCAGACCCACTCCCTCGGCCGACCGTATCAACCGCGTGACCGAGGGAAGCAGCAGCGTCACTTTAGGTCCTGTGGCCGGAGCCCCAGAGCCGCCAAAGCCTGGTCGAGGGTGCTGACCGAGTGCACCACCAAGCCTGCATGGACTGTCATCATCTGCTCCCGCGAGTCGCGCGTCTCCGCTGGTATCACCGCCTCGACAAAGCCGAGCCGCGCGGCCTCATTGAGCCTGCGACTGGTACCCGGCACGCGACGCAATTCGCCGGCCAGGCCTACCTCGCCCAGTGCCACGATGCGTTGCGGCACCGGCTTGTTGCCCGCTGCTGAGGAGACCGCCAACGCGACTGCCAGATCGGCTGCGGGATCGCTCACCCGCGCACCACCCACAGTGGAGGAGTAGACATCTCGATCACTCAGCCTTATGCCGCAGCGTCGTTCCAGCACAGCCAACACCATGGCGAGCCGGCCAGATTCGACCCCGTTCACGATGCGACGCGGGTGGGTCAGCGTGCACCCAGCGACCAGCGCCTGTACTTCGGCGAGTAGTGGTCGGCGACCCTCCAGGGTCACCGTGACGGCAGTGCCTGGCACGGGCTCACCGTGCTGGGAGGTGAAGAGGCCAGAGGGATCAGGCACCTCCACGATCCCCGAGTCGACCATCTCGAAGCAGCCCACCTCATCAGCCGGACCGAATCGGTTCTTGGTCGCTCGCACCATACGGAAGCCGGAATGCCGGTCACCCTCAAACGCCAACACCACATCGACCAGATGCTCCAGCAGACGAGGACCAGCGACGGTCCCATCCTTGGTCACATGTCCAACGATGATCACGGCCATGCCACGCCGCTTCGCGACCCGGACCAAAGCGCTGGTCACCTCACGGACCTGGGTTACGCCGCCAGGCGACCCATCGGCCTCCGCCGTACCAATCGTCTGCACGGAATCGAGCACCATCAGCGATGGCTGGACCTCCTCGATGTGCCCGAGCACGGTCCCCAGGTCGGTCTCGGCGGCTAGGTAGAGCTGATCGGCCACCGCATCTGTACGGCCAGCACGCAGCCGCACCTGAGCCGCTGACTCCTCGCCCGTGACATAGAGGGTCGTATGGCCGTTACGCGCCCAGCGGGCGGCCACCTCAAGCAACAGGGTGGACTTTCCCACCCCGGGCTCACCGGCAAGCAGCACGACGACTCCGGGCACCAGACCGTCACCGAGCACCCGGTCCAGCTCTGCGACCCCGGTCCGGGCATGGGTGGCCAGCCGGGCATCGACGCTGCCAATCGGCACCGCCTTGCTCACCGGCATCGACACGGAGATCTGGTTCAGTGTCGGCGCGGCCGCCTCCACGACACTGCCCCAGGTCTGGCACTCTCCACAGCGGCCGACCCAGCGGCTCGATCGCCAGCCGCACTCGGTGCAGACGTGGCTGGGCTTGGTGCTGGTCTTCGGCATGCCGAGAAAGTTAAAGCCGTCGGCTGACACTTTTACAACGGCGCGCCGATGCGACTCAGCTACTCTGACCGGAACATCATTCGTCGCTGGGAGCGTGATGACCATCGAGCCGGCACGCGAGGTCCGGCGGGCCACCTCATCCGAGACCGGCTGGTACGCCGCTGGCGCTCTGCTGGTTGCAGCTGGCGTCGCAACGGCCGTCTCCGTGCTGCGGCAGTGGTCGTTGTGCGATAGCCCTCCGCCAGCCGAGGCATGCGTGGCATTACGGGCCACCATGAACATGCTGCCAATCCAGGCCGACACGATCGCACTGCGCGTGCCGTGGTCCGCGACGTTGGCCACCACGGGATTGACGCTTGCCACTCTCGCGTGGGTCGTCTTCCTGATCTTGACCCCATTGGGGCGCAGCATCAAGATCTTCGGCGCTGTCGTGGCCGTCCCGTTGCTGATCATGACCTGCGCCGGGTGGTTCGGGGTGTGGTCGGTCGAGCGATGGGTTGCGCACGGCGGCACCTGGATCATCATCGGCACGATCTCGGAGTTCGCGAGCATCGCATTCCTGGTGTACGCGGCCCTGAGCCGAGCAGCGGTCAGCCGAGTGATCATGCAGCGGCTGGTGGTGCTGGTGTTCGGGGTGACCGCCTTTGGCACCATGCATCAAGGCGCCGAGTTCACCTTGCTAGGCCTCACCAACCAGGCCGCTGTCGGAGTGCCGCGGTTATTGGGCATCGGAACTGCGCTCACTCTCGTCTTGACGGGTGCCGGCGTGATCGCGATGACCCTCTGGGCGCGCAAGAACCCTCCTAGCGCTCGGGACGTTTCGATGCTGGGCTAGCCCGGCTTGGTCAAACGAAGAGCTACGGATCGACTGGCCGCGGCAGTGTTGCCGCAATCTCCAAGACCCGCTCGTTGGCAGCCGGCTCACCGATGGTGATCCGGAGACCATCCCAGTCCCCGCCGGAGGCGTACGCCAGCACCATCAGTCCGGCTTTCGCGAAGATTACCTGGTACGCCTTCGCGTCTGCACCAGCAGGCAACCACACGAAGTTGCCTTGCGCGTCTGGAATGTCGAAACCAAGATCACGCAGTCCGCTAGCCAGCACGTCGCGCGCCTTGACCAGCTCGGCCACCCGGTCCAGCAGCTCACTCTCGGCTTCCAGCGATGCGATCACCGCCGCTTGGGCAGCGATCGATACCCCAAACGGTAGCGAGACCGCGCGCACGGCGCTAGCAAGATCAGCATCGGCCATGCAGTAGCCGACCCGGAACCCCGCAAGCCCATACGCCTTGGAGAAGGTCCGCATCACCACGACATTCGGCCGCCCGATCACAGCCTCCAGACCGCGTAATCCTGTTGGGTCGCTGACGAACTCCACGTAGGCCTCATCGATGACGATCATGATGTCATCCGGGAGTGAGTCGATGAAGTCGATCACTTGTTGATGTTGCAGCGCCGGGCCCGTCGGATTATTCGGCGTACAGAGCATGATCGCCTTGGTAGCCGGGGTCACTGCCCGTCGCATCGCATCAAGATCATGAACAGCGCCGGGTCCCAGCGGCACCGGCACCGGAGTTGCGCCGGTCAAAGCTGTCGCGATCGGATACGCCTGGAAGCTGCGCCACGCGTATACCACCTCATCACCCGGCTGGCAGGTAGCTTGCAGCAGGTGGTAAAGCACCCCGACTGAGCCGGTGCCGAAGGCAAGCTGCTCGGCAGGCACGCCGAGTCGCCTGCTGAGCGCGTACGTCATCTCAGTGTTGGCAATATCGGGGTAGCGGTTCATCTGCGAGGCAATCGCCGCGGCAGTGGCCTCAATGACGCCGGGAAGCGGTGGGAACGGGTTTTCATTGGCGTACAGCTTGAATGACAGCTCTGGGTCCGTCTGTGGAGCTGGCTTGACAGCCGAGTAGCTCGGCAGTCCCGCAACGGCCGACCGAATCTTGATCAAATCCTGACCTCACCGCGCGGCGTAGAGAAGATCGCCGCAGCGAGCCCTGGCCGGTCCTGCGGTGCGCACCAGCCAATGTCGACATCGGACAAGATCTCTTTGCTCCGGCCACCGAGCCATTCGTCTATACGCGCAGGATCGCCGGCGATTTCGATCTTGAGGAGCTCCACCTCGCGGCCGCCGACAGACGGATGGATGGCATCAACCGACCACCGCACGAAGAAAGGCAACTGTGGATCGACCTGCAAATCCTTGACCCCCAGCTGATGCCAGGTCAGCACCGTTCCGTCGGGCAAGTGGCGATGCCCCTCGATTGCAGGGCGACCCATCCGCTGTTCCAGCGGCGCAAGATCATCGACAGCCACCACCCAGCCCAACCAGCCGCCGCCCTCAGCGGATCGTGCCCGAACCGCCTGACCGAACGGCGCTTTGTCGGCCGAAGGATGATCAAGAACATCGACCACCTCCACGTAGCGCCCAGCCGTCAGCGGCAAGATCTGGTTGCGGGTGCCGAAACGAGGGTGGAACCCGCCGTCGAGAAAACTCACCCCCAGCAGCGCACCCAGCCGCTGCGCCGTGGCTTCCAGGCCCTCCGGTCCGGCCGCGAACGACAGGTGATCCAAGTGCATGCCCACATTGTTGCCGGGACTCTTTCACCCGGAGCACGGGGTCCGCTTCAGCGCTTGGGACGGCTGGCTGCTATCGGCTTCGGATCGGCCGGATGCCGCATGGTGTTGCCGCGGCGGGATTCGAAATCCTCGCACGCCATGGCGAGCACCTCGTACGCCGCGGCACCCATCAGCGCAACGAGCTCAGCCCGGTTCTCCAGATAGACCGGGCGTACGCCGGAATGGGCCTCGGTGTTGGAGGAGCAGTACCAGTCGAGGTCGGCGCCACCCGGACCCCAGCCGTCGCGTCCGTACTCGCCAATCGTGATCTCTGTGTACGTCGTGTCGTCGGTGCGGGTGACGTTTCGGAACTGGCGGCGGATCGGTAGCTGCCAGCAGACATCGGGCTTGGTTTCGAGAAAATCGCGGCCCTGACTCAGTGCGAGCAGATGTAGTGCGCAGCCCGGACCGGCGGAAAAGCCTGGACGATTGAGGAAGATGCATGCCCCGTCGATGACCCTGGTCTTGCGGCCGGGCAGCTCACCTTCGGCGACATGATCAGGACGCTCGTCCTCGACCCAGCCGCCGACGCGGCCGTCCTTCTTGTACTGCCACTGGCTTGCCTTCAGCTGCCTGACCGCCTTGCCGACCCGCTTCTCATCCTCGGCGTCGGCGAAATGGGCGCCCAGAGTGCAGCAGCCGTCATGCGGCCGGTCGGCATAGATGCCCTGGCAGCCGTTGCCGTAGATGCAGGCCCATCGAGAAGTGAGCCAGGTGAGATCGCAGCGAAATACCTGGCTGTTGTCAGCTGGATCTCCGAACTCCACGAAGGCCCGGGGGAAGCCGATCAGCACTTCAGGCACGCGCGCCAGTGTATGCCTGACGGGCAGGGGTGTGAGCGTCGGTAATCGCGCGCCGCCGTGCTGAGGAGAAGGGAGCAGACACGCTTCATCGTCTGCGAGTGACGACGAAGTAGGCGGATTCCAAGCGCGATGCGCGAACGCCCCCGGAAAAGGCGCGAGAGCGTCTGTCATCGCGCGCCGCTAGGCTTGGCGCGTGCCCGCAGCAGAGTCTTCACCCGCAACGTCGCGGGGACCGGAGCCGGTGCGGGTGAATTCCCAGGGCCAGCTGATCAAGATCCCACCGGCTCGGGTAGGGCTGTCCACCTCCTCTGTATATCCGGAGAGCACATCGAGCGCGTTCGAACTGGCCCGGCGGCTCGGTTATGACGGGGTGGAGATCATGGTCGGCATCGACCCCGTGGCGGCCGATATTGATGCGGTGGAGAAGCTCCGTGATTATCACGAGGTGCCTGTGCTGGCCATCCACTCGCCGTGCTTGTTGATCACCCAGCGAGTGTGGGGTACCGATCCGTGGGCGAAGCTGGAGCGATCAGCCGAGGCAGCACTGCGGCTGGACGCCGATGTCGTCGTGGTGCATCCGCCATTTCGCTGGCAGCGCGATTACGCCAGAGGCTTCGTCGAGGGTGTCCGGCGACTCGCTGAGGCCACCGGGATCTTGTTCTGCGTCGAGAACATGTATCCGTGGCGCACGCCGGGCGGAGAGCTGAAGGCGTACGTGCCGGGCTGGGATCCGACCGATCTCGACTACGCCGATCTCACTCTGGATCTTTCGCACGCCTCGACCTCCGGCCAGCAATCGATCGATCTTGTTCGGTCCTGGGGTTCGCGTTTGCGGCATGTCCATCTCACCGATGGAACGGGTTCAGTCAAGGATGAGCATCTCGTGCCAGGCCGAGGTGACCAGCGCGCCGGGCGAGTGTTGCAGTACTTGGCCGAGCGGAACTTTGCCGGGCACGTCGTTCTGGAGGTCAATTCGCGCAAGAGTGGCACCCGCGCACAGCGGGAAGCCGACCTCGCCGAGTCGTTGGCCTTTGCGCGGCTCCACCTGGCAGCCCCGGTCCATCCCTCATACGCCGTGGACGCAGCGGGGATCGCCAGCGCGCTCTGAGTTTCGGCCGCAGTACGCGCCGGCGGAGCCACGGTCGGGAACCTCAAGATCGATATGGATCCGAGGGCCGTGGTCTCCGATCTGTCGGTGTATGTAGGACTCGCCGGCTGGTGGGTGAAGCTGCGGAACTCCGGGTGACTCGGCCACTGCTCATCGACCGGCCAGCCCAGCACCGTGGACCAAAGCTCGCTGACTCCTCCGACACATCAGGTGCTACGTCGATGAACACGTGTAGCCACTGGGTTTGCTCAGCCACGAATGCCTCCGAAACATGACACTGTCTGTTGTGATAGCACGATGACACCACCAGCCGACCGGCTACCTCACCGCAGGCCCGGACGAGCACGGCAGGCGGCGATCTATCGAGCCGGGGCGCTCGGTCGCGCTCCATCGATTCCCACCGATGCAGCCAGCCTCGAGCGACGCGCCGGGAAGGCGATGTCGCGCATCGCCTGGGCCTACGTTGCCGGTGGCGCAGGAGAAGGCCGCACCATGCGGCACAACCGCGAGGCCTTCGAGAGATGGCGGATCGTGCCACGCATGCTGCATGGAGTCACTGAGCGCGACCTCAGCACTTCGATCATCGGCACCCAGATGTCGTCACCGCTACTTCTGGCACCAATCGGAGCGGCATCGGTTGTGACACCAGACAGCGACGTGATCATTGCCCGCGCCGCTGCAGCGGCCGGTACGCCGTACGTGATCTCCAGCCAGGGATGCAATCCCATGGAGGAGACGGCTGCCGCGATGGGCTCGACGCCGTTCTGGTATCAGCTTTACTGGTCCACCGACGAGGCGTTGGTGGATTCGATGATCAGCCGTGCGGAGAGCTGCGGCGCGGGGGCGCTCGTGATCACGCTCGATACCACGATTTTGGGTTGGCGGCCGCAGGACCTCAACCTCGGCTCCCTGCCCTTTACGCGCGGGCATGGCATCGCCCAATACACCTCTGATCCACGCTTCAACAAGATCATTCATGATCGAGCTGACGTAGCTACGGATCGCCCCAAGACCCGACCCAGTCTGGGCGCGGTGCGCACGCTGGTGTCCATGTCGAAACAGCATCCAGGGCCATTCCGCAAGAATTTGCGATCTTCAGAACCACGGGCAGCGATTGAGGCGTTTCTCGATATCTACTCCAACCCGGGACTGTCCTGGGACCACCTGGCGACCCTTCGGCATCGCACGTCCTTGCCGATCGTGCTCAAAGGGATCCTTCATCCCGATGACGCGCGCAAGGCGATAGAGCTTGGTGTCGACGCGATTATTGTGTCCAACCACGGCGGCAGGCAGGTCGACAACGCGCTCGCCTCTCTCGATGCGCTGGTCACTATCCGCGAAGCGGTCGGACCGCAGCCGACGATCTTGCTGGACAGCGGAATTAGATCTGGCACCGATGTGCTGATCGGGCTGGCGCTCGGCGCCAGTGCCTGCCTGCTCGGCCGGCCGTACATCTACGGGTTGGCGCTAGACGGCGAGGATGGCGTACGCCAGGTCATCGAGAACATCGTTGCCGAGCTCGACGTGACCATGGGCCTGGTCGGCGTTGGGACAGTGCCGGACCTGTCCCCCGACCACCTCACTCCGTATCGCGTGGACCATCTACGTGGTAGCGCAGGTGCGTGACGTTGGGCCCGTCGATCACCCGAGTCCGAGACAGCTGCCAGCCATGATCAAAACGGTCGAAGAGCCTGACTCCGTCTCCAACCAGGATCGGCACAACGTGCAGCTGCAGCTCATCGACCAGCCCAGCCGCCAGGGCTTGTCGCGCGACGTCGGCACCGCCTCCGATGGTCGCGTAGCGATGGCCCGAGGCCTGCTTGGCGGCCTCGACGGCCGCCGCAACTCCCTCAGTAATGAAGATGAATTCGACCGTACGGCCCGGCATCGGAGCAGGCGGGTGATGGGTGATGACGAAGTGTGGCACGGCGTACGGCGTA
The DNA here is from genome assembly GCA_963815975.1 of uncultured Actinomycetota bacterium. Classification (GTDB taxonomy): domain Bacteria; phylum Actinomycetota; class Actinomycetes; order Propionibacteriales; family Propionibacteriaceae; genus Microlunatus. Next base: position 967,354 of record CAWFJC010000006.1, on the reverse strand, counting down.
TCGTCCCAGCCCTCGGCGTCCTCGCCGGTGCCAAACGCACCGCGTCCGATGACGATGGCCCCGGTGGTCTCCACGAGCTCAGTGATCACCGGGCGGCTCACTTCCGACGGGTTGAAGTACCAGTCGTACAGTCCGACGTCGGCGCCGTCGGGTCCGCCGACGTATCCGTCGAGCGAAATCGCCATATCCAACAGGACCTTGGCCATCCTCAGCACTCCTTTCAACTGGATCTCATGATGAGACCACTGATGACCTCGGAATTCATCGCACGAATGTGAAGAGCTGCTGTCCGGTGATCAACGGTTGCGGCGGGCCGTCGTAGCGTGCTGAGCCGAGCGCCGCCCGCTCCTCCTCGCCCGAATCAAAATCACGGTAGTCAAGCTCGGCGAAACCGGCTGCTGGCAGCAGCTTACGAACCAAGCTGTTCGCGTCGTCAGCGCTGGTGGCGCGTGACCACAACAGCGTCGCGCCATGTCGGCAGAGCTGAGGCGCCGTCATGATCGTACGCCGCACATCGTCGTCGCTGATGTTGCCAAGGATGCCGATCATGATCACCAGGTCTGCCGGAACCGCGCCCGCGTACGCCGTGGAGTTTCCCGCGTCGACGGTGCGCACGGTGACGTTCGCCAAGCCTGACGCGGCGGCGAACTCCCGCGCTCGCTGCGCCAAGACTGGGTGCAGCTCGAGCAGCGTCGTCTGGATCCGCGCGGAGTCGTCGCGTTCGGCCAATACCTGCAATACGTCCCGGCCATCGCCCGCGCACAAGCTCAGCACTGTGCCCTGCCCATCCATCTGGTCCAGCGCGGAGCGGATGTAGGCCTGTACCTGGCGGAGCCGCCAGGAGAGATCGGAGGAGGGGTCGTCGTACGCCTCGTGCCACTTCAGGTAGTCGCGCATGCCATCAGCATTGACGATGGAGAGCCGTGGCCCCTATCAGGCCTCGATGTCGAAGACGGTCCAGGAGAGCGGCGGCAGGTTGGCGGTCAATCGGCCGTCGGTGAAGGCGTGGGCATCGAACGCTCGGGGAGTCACCGCATCGTGCGAGACCCCATTGCTGCTGTGGCGGTCCTGGCCGGCTTGCGCGTGCAAGGTGTGGGAAGCACGTACGCGCTTCGCTCCAACCCCGCGCACGTCGACCGAAAGCGAAGCCGGCTCGGTCAGGCTCCGATTGGCGACAAAAAGTCCAGTTCTGCCGGTCTCGTCGTCATATGTGGCGCTCGCGTCCACCAGTGGTACGTCGGTGTAGCTGGCCGAGTCGTAACGATCGGCATGAGTGATCACCTGGAGAATCTGGCCACGGGCCAGGCGGCGCATCTGTTCGAACGGGTAGGCGATCGTCTGCTTCCATGCATCGCCGCGTGGCTCGGAGCGCAGCAGTCCGATGACATTGATCAGCTGAGCCTGGCAGGCCACGGTGACTCGGTCGCCGTGCCGAAGCAGTGAGTTGAGCAGGGTGCCGACGACGACAGCATCGGTGATGGTGTAGTCGTCCTCGATGATGCGCGGGTGGGGCAGCCACGGCGGGTCCTTGGTCTGGGCGCGGTCGCTGGAGAAGCGGCTGGCGTACCAGACATTCCACTCGTCGAAGCTGAGGTTGAGGCGCTTCCGACTCTTGATCTTGGCACCGACCGCATCGCTGGTCGCGATCACCGCCTCGATGAAGTTGTCCAGATCCATAGCCGACGCCATGAAGCTCAGCGGATCACCGTCGAGCTCCTCGTAGTAGCTGTGCAGCGATACGTAGTCCACCGTCTCGTAGCACTGCTCGAGGACCGTCGACTCCCAGGATCCAAAGGTTGGCATGCGCGAGTTGGACGAGCCGCAGGCGACGAGTTCGACTCCGCTGTCGATGAGGCGCATCGCCTTGCCGGTTTCATTGGCAAGTCGGCCGTACTCGTACGCGGTCTTCTGTCCTACTTGCCACGGGCCGTCAACCTCGTTGCCAAGGCACCACAGTTTGATGTTGAAAGGGTCTTGGGCGCCGTTGGCGATGCGCCGGTCGGACCAATAGGTGCCGCCGGGATGGTTGGTGTACTCGAGCAGGTCGCAGGCCTCCTGCAGCCCGCGCGTGCCGAGGTTGACAGCCATCATGATCTCGGTGCCGACTCGGTCAGCCCAGTCGGCGAACTCATGCAGTCCGAATTGATTGGTCTCGATCGAGTGCCAGGCCAGATCCAGTCGCGTGGGCCGTGCGAGTCTTGGTCCGATGCCATCCTCCCAGCGGTAGCTGGAGACAAAGTTGCCGCCGGGATAGCGCACGACTGTTGGTCCGATCTCGCGAGTCAACGCGAGCACGTCCTCCCGAAGGCCGCTGTCGTCGGCGCGAGGATGCCCGGGCTCGTACAAGCCGGTGTACACGCAGCGCCCCATGTGCTCGACGAACGTGCCGAAGAGGCGCCGGGGCACCGCAGCGATGGCGTACGCGGCATCGAGAACGAGTGAGGCAGTGGGCATGATCAGTAATTACCCCATTCGGCCCACCCCAGTTGCCTGGGGGCGGTGTAGAAAAGGGTTGAAGGGGACTGGCCATGAAGCTGCGCTGGATCGATTCCACAGGAGCAACTGAGCGTGAGCTGGCTGAACTGCCGGCCCTGCGGACGCGCACCGACGGATTTCTTTGGCTCGACATTCCTGAGTGGAGCGAGAGTGCTCAGGCCATCTTGACGGATGAGTTTCATTTTCACCCGATGGCGATCGCCAAGAGCAGAGACCGTAACCACGTTCCCCGACTCCATGTGTATCCGGACCATGTGTTCACTGTCGTGCATGCGCCCGAGATCGGCGCAGGCGGCCATGTGCACTACCTCGAGCTGGACCAGTTCGTTGGCGAGAACTTCCTCGTCACCGTACACGGACCCATCAGCCCAAAGGTGCCGCTCGAGGCAGCCCTGCGCGAGACCAGCGCCGTCGCCGCTCGGATGGACAGCGGCAGGCTGCACCCTGCGTCACCATTCGGACTTAGCTACGCGATCGTCTCCTCGATCGCCCGCAGGGAGGCTGACATGGTGGCCGAAATCGCGCGTGAGGTCGGCCTGATGGAGCAGCGGGTGATGGCTGAGGCGGACGAGGATCCGCACAAGTTTCTGAGCGAGCTCTTCTCGGCTCGGCATGAACTGCTGGCGATCAAGACCATGGCCGAGCAGGGCAGCGAGATCTATCGACGGGCAATCAAGCTGACGAGATTTGCCTCCGCCGAGGCCATGGAGTTGATGAAGGATGTGCTCGACCAGTACGAGACGGTCGCCCATATTGCCGACTCGCAGCGGCTGTTCCTGATGGGCGTCACCGAGTTCTACCGGGCACGCACCGACACGAAAATGACGATTGCCGCCGAGCGCCTCGCCGTGATTGCGGCGCTCACGCTGCCGATCACGTCGTTGTCCTCGGTGCTTGGCATGAACGTGATCGTCAACGGTTCCACGCATTGGGTTGCGCTGGCCATCTTATTGTTGATCATGCTGATCATGTCGCTGATCGTGCTGCGTTGGGCGCGGAAACAGGGCTGGTGGTGATCAGCCGATGGCGCCTTCAGACTGCGCCGCTAGGTCAGATTGGCCAAGAAGTCCACCAGTAGCTCGACGACGAGACGGGGATGGTGCGCTTGCCAACCAGTGCCGGCCTGCGGCACAACACGCAGGTTGCCGAGCGGCAGGGATCGGGCTAGGGCAGCACTCGGTCCTCGGTTGGCGACGTCCCGCTCGCCAACGATCACCAGCGCAGGCGCCGCCACGCGCGGGGCGAGGGACCTGGCGTCCACCGGGCGTACCTGATCGAGCAGTGCTGCGACGTCAGCAGGCCGTCCGCCGAGTTGCTGTATGAGCGCGGCCGGCAGAAGGCTGACGACACCGTGGAAGAGCGACCGGATAGCAATTGCTTCGACGCGGGCGTTCGTGCTGAGTATCAGACCCGCCACCCGGTCACCATGAGTGGCGGCGAGCTGCAGGGCGACCATGCTTCCCCAGCCGCGTCCGAGGAGCACGACCTGATGAGAGTGAGCATCCGGCAGCGCGTCGAGCACCGCAAGGGCTGGTTCTTCCAAGATCACCGGTGTGCTGCCGCGAACACCGATGTCAGGCATCAGCACCTGGGCTAACTCGCTCACCGCAGCTCGCAGCTCCGCCGTCTGAGCCTCAGTGTCGCCCAGCGCGGGCAGCAGCACGACCGTGTGATCGATGCTCATGTGCTCAAGGCTAGTGTCGTGTCTCCCAAGTTCCTTTGCGTTTGGCGTCGTTCAGGCGCGTGCATCGCAAGGCCGACGAGGGAGGGATACCGGGTCGTATGTCGACCGAGGAGAACGCCGCGAGGTGTGTGCATGGGCGGCGCCAAACGCTGAGAGACTTGGGGGACACGACACTAGAGTCGGGGCAATTCGTCGACGGTGCACCTCGGTCAGATGGCCTCCGCGAAGGGAGGAAGCGAATGCTGCGCGGCGCCCTGCTTCGACTATCACGCAGTCACAAGATCAAGGACCTGGTGACGACAGCGCCGGTGACTTCTCGCGTCGTCGAACGCTTCATCGCCGGTGAGACATCCGATCGGGCCGTGGCGGTTACTCGCCGGCTGATCGGTTCGGGGCTCCTCGCCACGATCGACTACCTCGGCGAAGACACGACCGAGCGGGGCCAGGCCGACACCGTGGTGGTCGCCTATCTTGACCTGCTCACGAAGCTCCGGGAAGCGGGGCTGAGCTCCTCGGCCGAGGTGTCGATCAAGGTCAGCGCTTTGGGCCTGCACCTGCGTGACGGCCCGCAACTCGCGCTGCAGAATGCCGAGTTGATCTGTCACGCGGCGCGGATGGCCGATACCGCGGTAACCCTCGATATGGAAGATCACACCACGACGGACTCGACTCTGGAGATCTTGCGTACGCTGCGCAAGGAGTACCCCGGGACTGGCGCCGTGCTGCAGGCATATTTGTACCGCACCGAGGGCGACTGCCGGGATCTCGCAGAGGCGGGATCGAGGGTTCGGCTTTGCAAGGGCGCGTACGCGGAGCCGGAGAGTGTGGCATTTCAAGATCGGCAGGAGATCGACAAGTCCTACGTACGCTGCATGAAGATCTTGATGGCGGGCAGCGGTTTCCCCATGTTGGCCACTCATGACCCGACCTTGATCGACATCGGACTCAAGCTCGCCACTGACCATGCGCGCGCGCCGAAGGACTTCGAGTTTCAGATGCTGTTCGGCATTCGCCCGACCGAGCAGCAACGGCTCGCCCGGCTCGGCCATGCCGTACGCGTCTATGTGCCGTATGGCACGGACTGGTACGGCTATCTGGTACGGCGTCTCGCTGAGCGGCCCTCCAACTTGAGATTCTTCGCTCGGAGCCTGATCACGAAAAGCTGACGGCCTGTCCGTTGAGATCCGTGAGATCACTATCGTGGCCACGTGGTGCGGTTTCTGGTGGTGTACGAGACGCCGAGCGACCCTGAGGAATTCGATCTTCACTATCGGCGGGTGCACGTTCCGCTGGCTAAGAAGTTGGCGGGTCTTCGCCGATACACGATCAGTCGCGGCGCCGCTGCGGTACGCGGCGGTGAGCCCTTCTACTTGGTAGCTGAGCTGGACTGGGACGACATGGACGCCTTGCGGGCAGCGTTCGCGTCCCCTGAGGGACAGGCCACGGCGCGCGATGTTGCCGAGCTCGCGCCAGACGGTCGCGTCCGGAGCATGATCTTTGAGCTCGAGGACGTGTCAGGTGGCGGGTCTAGCGCCGGCTAAAGCCAGTCGACGTGTGGCGCGACCAGGGCGTACCCCACGAAAGCGGTGATGTCCAGCAAGGTGTGCGCAACGACAAGCGGAGCCACGCGCTTCCAGCGCAGGTAGATCAGGCCGAAGATCACGCCCATGATCAGATTCCCGACGAAGCCGCCGATGCCTTGGTAGAGGTGATATGAGCCGCGGATGATCGCGCTGAACGCAACGATGGCGATAACGTTCCAGCCCAGCTGCCGTAGTCGGGTGAACAGGAATCCGATCATCACGATCTCTTCTAGCAAGGCATTCTCTGCAGCGGACAAGATCAAAACTGGCACCGTCCACCAGTTGTCGCCCAGTCCAGACGCCTGAACATCGGTGTTGATTCCGATGATCCGGGCGAGGGCGTACAAGCCAAGACCCGGGATACCAATCGCTAGCGCGATCAAGGCTCCGAAGCCGAGATCGAACCGCGGTCGCGTGAGATCGAAGCCGATCGTGCGGCCGGCCGGCGGATCGGTCAGGTTGAGCAGGTAGAGCACAAGCAGCACCGGCATCAGGGCGAAAATGATGCCGACGAGCTGGTAGGTGAGGTCGAGCCAAGGACGGTCAGGGGTGACCGAGGCATTCAGAGTGGAGGTTTGCTGTGCCAACGGCACGTTGCGCGTCAGTCGCTCGATGATGCGCAGGAGTGAATAGACCGCCGACTGGCCGAGCGAAAGGCCAAGGACGATCACGACCTCAAGACCCAGACGCGTCCGACTCAACAGCGGCTCAGGCGCGGCCAGTGGTGTCACAATCCCATCCTGCCTCTCAAGCCCTTATGCTGCTTGTTGATCTTGCTCCTTGGTTTGTTCGGGGAGTTTGATGGTGAAGAGGGCTTGGACGCAGGCGTGTAGGTCGAAAGGTTCGCCGGTCCAGCGAGGTCGGATGATCTTGGCGTCGGGGTGGTCGAAGCTGTCGACTGCGGCCAGCCGGTCACGGTGGACTTGCTGCTGACATCTGAGCGCGTGGTCGAGATGCCTGGCGAGGTTCTCATCGCTGACCCATGGCAAGCAGGGTTGCCCTTTACTGAACAGTCAACCGTCGGGGGCCTTGGTGATGGTGACGCCGCCTTCGTGCACGGCCGTGTGATGCCATTGGCATAGCAAGATCAAATTTTCCAGGTCGGTTCGGCCGCCGGCGGTCCATGGGACCCGATGGTGGGCTTTGAGATGCCGGGTTTGGTGACATCCCGGATAGCGGCACATGCCGTCTCTGATCATCAGCGCTCTGCGTTGCGCCTTGGTGACCAGTCGACGCGTTCGGCCCAAGGCCAAGACCTGACCGTGGCTATCGACGACCGCGCCCAATAGTGGGCTGTCGCGGGCTAGTTTCTGAGCCGTCGCCGTTTCGATCGCCCCGACCCCGGCAATCTGGCACACCGCTGAGGTTGGCGTTCCCGCAGGAACGTTGCCGAGGCGCGGCCTGGGCTGCTTCGGGCGTTCCCGCGGGAACGTCGCCGGCCAAATTCTCTGCTGACACGTGCACTACCACCAGGTTGCGGTCTTCCCCGGACCGATCTTGCGGTGTGGTGTTCAGGAACACCCTGGCCACATCCAGCAACGCGTCTGCGCTGCTGTACAGCCCGACACCCGGTGCCGGGTCCGACTGCGCTTGATCACCGCACGGATCGGGTTTGGGTGGTGGTGGCCCGAACTCGTCCTTGGCACCCTCGATCGCAGCCAATAGCACGGCGGCGTCCTCCTTCGGGAGCCGGGCCCGCATCTCCACCATCCCGTCCTCGCGTTCACGCCAGCTGACTCGCCGTTGGTCCATCATGAATCGTGCTGCTCACCATCCCTGTCCTTCCCCGAGAATCAATGCCCTGACAAGGAAGAACGTACCGACCAGCACCGACATTATTGGTGCTTCAGCAGCGCTGCGGCGACGCTGCCTCGATGGAATCATGTCCATCGTTATTGACACCAATATTAGATTTGATGTCTACTGTGAGAGACATGAATATGAAGCGGTCGTACGACAACTCCAGGCGGGCGGCATCCGCGGCGGAGACCCGCCGACGAATTCTGCAGGCTGGCCTCGATCTCGCATGGGAGCAGATTGCCATCGAGACCACGCTTGAGGATGTCGCCACGAGGACGGGCGTCAGCGTCAAGACTGTGCTGCGCCACTTCGGCAGCCGGGACAGGCTTGACGCGGCACTCGAGCAATTCGCCCTTGAGGAGATCGGGGAAGATCGGACCGCGCCGCCAGGTGATGTTGTCGCCGCTGTTCACGCCATCTTCACCCATTACGAGCGGCGCGGCGACGGCGTGCTCAAGCTGCTGGGCCAGGAACTATTTGACGGCACCTTCCGCGGACGCATGGACATCGGTCGACGCCTGCATCGGGAGCAGATTGCGGAGCTGTTCGCACCGCAGCTCGCACAACGACCGACCGCCGATCACGAGGCACTCATCGACCTGCTCGTCGTCGCCACCGACGTCTATACCTGGAAACTGCTGCGCCGCGACCGTCGCCTGCCCCGATCCACCGCCGAGGCACGGGTGCGCCAGCTCATTGCCGGCATCCTCGCAGACCACGACAAAGGAGCATGATCATGGGCGACATCTTGTTCGTCACCTGGGATGGCGCGGGGAACCTACCCCCGGCACTCGGCATTGCCGCGGAACTGCAACGACGTGGCGAGAGCGTACGGTTCCTCGGGCACGAGCAGCAGCGCAGCATGATCGAAAAGGCCGGGATGCGGTTCGAGTCGTACTCTCACTCCTACCCATCCAGCAGCACGCGGGCGACTTGGCCCCGTTGGGTGGCATCTGTCGTGGCTCTTCTCAATGACAGAACTCTTGGGAGGGACCTCTTGGCCTCTGTCGAGCGTGAGCCGACCGACCTGGTCGTCATCGACTGCGTTCTTCGAACCGTATTGCGAGCCGCCGCGGAGGCAGGCATCCGGCGTGCGGTGCTGGTGCACTCCTTCTACTACATAGGAGGGTTGGGGGGCTCTGACGGGCTCATTGCCCGCCTCCGCGGCCGCACAGCTACGGAGCCTTGGGGTGGCGCCGATGTCGGTTTGATCGCCACATTGCGCAGTCTCGACCCCGATGGTCACAAGACGCTGCACCCGAGGATTCGCTTCACCGGCCCTGTCTGGCAGGGCACACCACAACCGGCAAGGCAGTCGAGCGGCGAACCACAGATTCTGGTGAGCCTGAGCAGCGGCTGGTTTCCTGGGCAGGACAAGGCGTTGCAAAACATCCTCGACGCCCTGCGCAGTTTGCACGTTCATGCTGTGGTCACGACCGGCCCAGCAATTCGGCCCGACGATCTACAGGTGCCGCTGAATGCCGAGATGCATTCCTATCTGCCGCACGCCGACGTGTTGCCAACTGTCTCACTTGTCATCGGACACGGCGGCCACGGAACCACAATGGCTGCCCTGTCACGTGACTTGCCCATCATCGTCTTACCGATGGCTAAATTCATGGATCAGTACAAGATCGGCCAGGTGCTGGAAAAGGCCGGCGCAGGCCGGCTGCTCCCGAAAAGATCGTCGCCAGCGCGTATCCGGCACGCCATCGAACAGGTGCTTCGGGATGAGCGGTATCGGCTGGCGGCTTCGCGGCTCGGTGCCGAGATCCGGCAGCAAGACGGCGCCTCAGTCGCTGCCGATGTCATCGCCGAGGCGCTCGCCCAATCCGTACAGACCTGACGAAGGACCGATCTGCTGCCTGCGATTGATCGCTTGGCGGTACCGACGAGCTAGCCAAAGTTTGACGTGTGCAAGCGTGAGGAGCCGGTGCGCGGCCGCCCCTGATCACCAGCCCGTATCGAGAAGGTGGTTGACCCCGATCGCCCAAGCAGCGGCGGCCACCAGTAGCCAACGCGCACTTCTGCCCCGCAGGAGTGCCATTGTCGTCCAGGCGATCGCCCCGAAGCTGAGCCAGATGCGCTCGGTCTCGGCCTTACTCAGTCCGGACAGGTCGGCAACCAGTGCGGCCAGCACGCCGGACAACCCGAGCAACGCAAGGGCTCGATCGGACGACCAATAATCGCGCCGCCACCGGCTCAGGACCCCGACAGCGCGGGCGATCCCGACCACCAGCAACGGTGAACAGCTGATCAGCCAGGCGGCGATGTTCGACCAGACGAAGTATGCGTACGGACGCTGTGCGGCAATCCCCTGGTAGTACCGCAGCCGCAACTCATGCAATCCGGTCAGCCAGTTGAATCCGAGTGCAAGATGTACAGCGGCAACCATGATCACCGCGCCTGCGGCAACCAGCACAGCGGCTGCGGTCTGTCGCCATCCGCGCAGATACGCGATCACCGCGCAAGCCGTGAGCACGACCAAGCCGAACAGCAGATGACCGTAGGAGAGGAAGATCGCGACACCCAGCAGCAGCCCGCCAACCCCAGCGATCAGCAACCGGCGCCGGCTCGCGCCGATGATCAACAGGGCGAGGCCACCAGTGGCCACGCCAGCGAACAGACCGTCTGCCGATACCGCCATCCAGACCGCACCGGGGAACAGGGCCGCGTACGGCACTGCTCGGCGCGCGGCGGCATCCGCACCAAGCTCGCGAACGGTGACGGGAACAGCGACACTCGCCGCCGACCCGACAAGGATGCAGAGCGCTCCCGCCCAAAAACCGCCGCCCAGTCCAATTCGAGCCAACGCCCAGAACAGTAACGTCGCAAGTGGCGGATGCGCGGCAACGTGGGTCGTCCACACCACAGTGCCGTCGACTCCGGGTCCGAATGCGATGAAGTGAGTGAACGTGGCGAAGAAGCTGCCTGGATCAGTGATCCGCGGCAGGTCGTGCAGGTACTCGTTGGGATCGAGGAGCACGTCCACCCACCCGCGTTGCAGACCGTCCACCAGGGTCAGTGAGCACATCCAGGCGAGATTGAGTAGCCAGCCGGCCAGCAACAGCCGGCGCCAGGGGAGGACAGCGGCTGCCTGCTGGATTCGCAATCCAACCAGGACACACAGCACAGTGAGCGGCGTTCCCCAACCGAGATGCGGTGCCCAGTGCGCCAGCAGTGGGGGAGCGGGCAGCACGATCTGACGGCCCTCGTCGAGGAGGATCCGGCCGCCAACGGCGGCAGCGGCGATGAGCGCCAAGAGCAGCCGCCACCGCGAGGGCATCGCGTCGCCAATGATCAGCGGTCCGAGGAAGCAGGTTGGTCGTCCTCAGAATCCACGACTTCAGTGTGTTCGGCGATCTTTCTGCCAGAGCCGATCATGGCGACGCGGCCTAACTCGACGACCGAAGGTCGAGCACAGTGCTGATGTCCCGTACGGCCCGCCAGGCCCCGAGCGGCGTACCGGTGACCTTCGAGCGGCCGCGGCGCAGGAGATAGTCGGTGTCGACGGCGACCACGCGCCAACCGGCATCGGCTGCCCGCACCACAGTCTCGACCGGATACCCCGATCGCCGATCCTGGATATCCAAGCCGAGCAGTGCCTCGCGGCGGGCGGCGCGCATGGGGCCGATATCGCGCAGCGGGAGTCCGGTACGGCGCCGGACCCGACGGGCGAGCTCGGCGTTGGCGAGCCTGAGCGCCCAGGGTTGTGCCCGTCGGTGCGTCAGCCGGCGTACGCCCACTACAAGATCCGCCTCATCACGTATCAGAGGAGCAATCAGGTCGGGGAGCTGTAAGGGATCCAGGGTGGCATCGGCATCCATGACGGCGACCAAGCGGGGCGGTGGCGGCGATCAGACCCGCGTGACAGGCAGCGCCGTATCCGCGGCGCTCCGCAGGCACGACAGTCGCGCCGAGATCGGCGGCCACCTGTGCCGAACCGTCCCGCGAGCCGTTGTCGATCACCAGCGGCCGGAAGCCCGTGGGCATCCGACCCAAGATCCACGGCAGAGCGCCGGCCTCGTCGAGACAGGGCAGCAGCACATCACAGCTGATCTTGTCCGGCGCACGGCCCACGTCGACAACCTAGCGAGTGCCGCGGTGAACGAACCGTGCCGCGACGCTTTCACATCGCTTACAAAGCCGTTGGCAAGGCTTCCATCAGTTTGCAACAGGCGCCGCATCGGCAAGTCTGGAGATCATGTTGCAGCGCCGACCGCGATGGTGGCCGAAGTTCACCAGCACGCTGCGGTCGACCGCCGTGACGGCTCGGATCGGTCGAGTTCTGGGGATCATGATCGGCGTACTCTTCCTCACCGGGCTGTTGAGCCATTACCAGTACGAGCCGTGGCAGTGGCTGCCGGTTCCAGCTCGTCCGGTCTGGGGCTACCGGCTGACCCAAGGCATCCACGTAGCCACGGGTATCGCGACAATCCCCTTGCTGCTGATCAAGCTGTGGTCGGTCTATCCCAACATGTTCCGGTTCCCGCCTATCCGGTCGTTCCGGCATGCCCTGGAGCGGATCAGCGTCGCGATCTTGGTCTCCACCGCGCTTGTGCAAGTCACTACCGGATTCCTCAACGTCCTCAATTGGTACGGGTTCGGCTGGTACTTTCCTCCGGTCCATCGTTTCTTGGGCTACGTGCTGGTCGGATCGCTGCTCCTGCACATCGGCGTCAAGCTTCCTGACATCGTGTACGGCCTGCGCGCCCGAATATCCGAGGCCGACGTCCTCACCGAAGTCCCGTGGAACGAAAACCCGGCATCGCACAGCAATGCCGGAACCTTGCCCGACCCGCCAACCCCTGGCATTTCGAGGCGCGGCGCGCTGACGGCAGCAAGTGCGGGGATCGGCCTCGTGGTGCTTACCACAGTCGGCCAGACGGTGACTCCGCTGGCTCCGGTCGGTCTGCTCGCCCCACGCCGGTGGAATCAAGGTCCGCAGCGAGTGCCGGTGAATCGTACGGCCGAACAGGCTCAGGTCGGGGCAAGCGCAATGGCCGCGGGCTGGGTGCTTGAGGTGGGCGGCCCGCGGCCGTACACGCTGACTCTGGCCGATCTCGAGTCACGGGCAGTTCACCAGGCGCGGTTTCCGATCAACTGCGTGGAAGGCTGGAGCGTTGGCGCGAGCTGGCGAGGCCTGTCGCTACTTGAAATCGTTGAGCAAGCCGGCGGCACGGCTGATTCGCGGGTCCAGGTGGTTTCGCTGGAGCCGGTCGGCTACAACCGGTCTTTCGTCGAAGGTCCGCAAATCAATGCGGCCCTGCTGGCGACCCACCTCAATGGCGAGCGGCTGGATCTCGACCACGGTTACCCGCTACGACTGATCGCCCCGAACCGCGCGGGTGTCTTGAACACCAAGTGGCTCAGCCGGATCGAGATCCTCTCGTGAAGGTGTGGCGAATAGTGCTCGCAATAGCCGGCCTACTGCTCGGAGCTTTCGGTGTCTTCCGGCTGCTCACCGAGATCCCAACTGGGAGTGTAATCAAGCTAGCAATCTGGCTGCTGGCCGCCTTGATCATCCACGACATGGTGATCGCTCCTTCGGTGGTCGGCCTGGGCTGGACCGTACGACGCGGCGTACCCGACCGCGAACGCCGGTACCTACAAGTGGCGTTGATCATGATCGCCGTGGTGAGCGTCATCGCATTGCCGATGATCGTCCTGCGTGGCAGTCAGCCGCCGGTGAAGGCATTGCTGCTCCGCGACTACGCCGCCAATCTGGCGCTGCTCATAGGCCTGATTGCGGCAGTGACCGCAGCAAGCTATGCCGTGCGTGTGGCGCGTGATACCTACCGGAGCCGCCTACCTGGAATGGAAAAGGGCGGCCGCCAGTAAGGACTTAGGCTTGTCGGCATGCGTGTTGGGGTTTTTGGGGCCACCGGACAGGTCGGCGGCGTGATGCGGCGCGTGCTTGATGAGCGCCGCTTTCCGATCAAGGAGTTGCGGTTCTTCGCGTCGGCCCGTTCGGCAGGTCGAACCTTGCCGTGGGGCGATGACGAGATCCTCGTGGAGGACACCGAAACCGCGGACTTCAGTGGTCTCGACCTCGCACTCTTCTCGATGGGCAAGCAGGCTTCGCGGATCATCGCACCCAAAGTGGCAGCCGCCGGCGGCGTCGTCATCGACAACTCCTCCGCGTGGCGGATGGACCCCGACGTTCCTTTGGTGGTTTCTGAGGTCAATCCGGAGGATGCGATTCGGCCGGCGAAGGGAATCATCGCCAACCCGAATTGCACCACGATGGCCGCTATGCCGGTACTTGCCCCGCTGCATCGCGCCGCCGGTCTGGTACGCCTCCAGATCGCGACCTACCAGGCTGTATCTGGATCTGGTGGTGCCGGGGTGGACGAGCTCGACACACAGGCCAAAGCCGTCGTCGATCGTGCCAGCGAGCTCGCCTTCGACGGTCGAGCCGTCGACTTCCCGGCGCCCAACAAATACCTCAAACCCATTGCCTACAACGTTCTTCCGCTGGCTGGATCGATCGTGGACGACGGCAGTGGTGAGACCGATGAAGAGCAAAAGCTGCGCAATGAGTCGCGAAAGATCTTGCACATTCCTGATCTTCGGGTGTCTGGAACCTGCGTACGGGTGCCCGTTTTCACCAGCCACTCCCTCGCCGTGCACGCGGAATTCGCCGATGATCTCAGCCCGGAACGGGCCACCGAGCTCCTCGCGCAGGCTCCTGGTGTTCGGCTGATGGACGTGCCGACGCCGCTCGATGCGACGGGCCAGGATCCGAGTCTGGTCGGTCGGATCCGGGCTGATCAAGCCGCGCCTGCCGGCAAAGGGTTGATCATGTTCATCTCGAGCGACAACCTGCGCAAGGGTGCGGCCTTGAATGCGGTGCAGATCGCTGAGCTGGTGAGTAGCCAGCTGGTCGCCGGCGGGCGGGCCGGAACCCGGTGACAGCAACACAGTCAACCGCCAACGGGCACCCGCTGGCCATCTTGGGCGCGGGTGTGATGGGCGAGACCGTACTGTCAGGATTGCTCCGTGCCGGCTGGCACGCCGACCAGATTGTGGCGACCGACCGTAGACCCGAGCGGCGGCACGAACTGACTGCCCGATACGGCATCCAGATGCTCGAGAACACCGAGGCGGTCGCCGAGGCCGAGACAGTGATCTTGGTTGTCAAGCCGCAAGACATGCGTGACCTGCTGGCCGAGATCGCGGAGTCGCTCAAGCCGGGGGCACTCGTGGTCTCGCTTGCGGCCGGTGTGGACACCGATTTCATCGAATCCCGTTTGCCAGAAGGAGTTGCCGTGGTGCGGGTGATGCCGAATACGCCGGCCCAGGTCGACGAGGGCATGGCCGCGATTTCTCCCGGATCTCACAGCACCCAAGATCATCTTGATCGAGTGACTGAGATCTTGTCGGCGACCGGGCGGGTGATCACCGTGCCGGAGCAATATCAGGATGCGGTCACCGCCATCTCGGGGACCGGCCCGGCGTACCTGTTCTTCGTCGTTGAGGCCATGATCGAGGCGGGCGTCCATCTCGGGCTGCCGCGCGACACCGCGACTGAGCTCGTGGTGCAGACGATGCTCGGCTCGGCGAAGCTGTTGCGGGAGACCGGCGAACATCCCACAGTGCTGCGAGAGCGGGTCACCTCGCCTGGTGGTACCACTGCTGCGGCCGTACGTCAGCTGGAAGATCACAAGGTACGAGCCGCTTTCCTGGGGGCAATGGAAGCCGCCCGCGACCGCAGTCGCGAGCTTGCCGCTGCGGCCCGAGAGAACAAGCAAGGAACCCGCGGTGGCGGCAGCGGATGAGTGATGGGCTGATCGTCTTCTCCGACGATCTGACCAAGTACGATTTCGGGCCACGTCATCCGATGGCACCAGGTCGGGTCACCAATACCATCTCCCTGGCCCGCCAGCTCGGCGTTCTTGATCGACTACGGATTGTCGAGCCGCCTGATATTGATCTTGCGTTGCTGGAGACTGTCCACACACCGGACTACATCGCCGCCGTGCAGCGCGGCGAGCCCAACCAGCCGTACGGGCTCGGAACCAGCGACAATCCAATCTTCCCGGGGATGCATGAGATCGCGGCCTCGGTCACCATGGCGAGCGTCGAGGCAGCTCGCAGAGTGTGGAGCGGGGACGCGCAGCGCGCCTGCAACATCAGCGGCGGACTGCATCACGCAATGCCGGGCTATACCAGCGGCTTCTGCATCTACAACGACGTAGCCGTTGCCATCCGTTGGTTGTTGGAGAACGGCTGCGAGCGCGTCGGCTACGTCGACGTCGACGTCCACCACGGCGACGGCGTCCAGGCGATCTTCTACGACGAGCCGCGCGTGATGACCATCAGCTTGCACGAGACGCCGGCGTACCTCTTCCCGGGAACGGGCTTTCCCAACGAGATCGGCGGACGTGGAGCCGAGGGCAGTGCGGTGAACATCGCCCTTCCGCCGGGCGCCACTGACGCCGATTGGCTGCGGGCCTTTCATGCGATCGTGCCGCATGCGCTCCGGGCACACCGGCCGACCGTACTGGTCACCCAGCACGGTTGCGATTCGCATCGACACGATCCGCTGGCCGACCTCAACCTCACGCTCGATGGCCAACGCGCCTCATACCTGGCGTTGGCGAGTCTGGCCGATGAGCTCTGCTCGGGCCGGTGGGTCTCGACTGGCGGCGGCGGTTATTCGGTGCTGAACGTCGTGCCCCGGGCGTGGACCCATCTGCTGGGCATTGTGAGTGGCGAACCGGTCGAGCCCAGTACGCCAGTGCCTGAGGCGTGGCGGACAGAAATAGGAGAGTCAGCGCCATTGACAATGTCGGACGGTGCCCCGGCAACCTTCCGGCCATTCGAGGAGGGCTTTGCGCCGCACAGTCGGGTGGATCAGGCGATCCTTGCTACCCGTCAGGCTGTCTTTCCAGAGCTCGGGATTGATCCAAGCCTCTGAGCGCGTACGCGGTGGCAAAGTGTGTGCGGTGATGCGTCAGCCGTCAATCACTGGTGACGGTGTGTCGCAGAGATTTCCTTTCGCATCTGCTGTACCAATAGCATCGTTTGCCACTATTCTCACTTTTGTACCCGACGACGCTGGAGGGGAAGCCAGCGCGGAGGGGTGCAGAATGAGAGCCGCACGATGAACGACGCGTCCACGTCAGCAGAGCCAGGGGGCGTGACTCCGCTGGCCGGTAATCTCCAGGCTGGCAAGTTCCTTACTGTTGCCGAAGTTGCTGCCATCCTCCGACTCTCCAAGATGTCGGTCTATCGGCTGATCCATTCCGGCCAGCTCGAAGCGGTGCAATTCGGCCGCAGCTTCCGGGTCACCGAAAAAGCGCTCAACACCTACCTGGATAACGCGTACTTCAGCGCCGGCTAACCACGGGTCGGCCGCGGTCGCGTCATCAGGATGCGATCTGTGGATCGTTTCGCCGCACAGACGTAACGACGACCGTTGGGTGAGATGTGCGAGGAGTTGCTTCCCAGCACAGACGTTAAAACGCGTGGCCGGTGAATCTGATCGCGAACTGCCGGGCGCTCGGCCAGAGCGCGTGCTCGGGCAATACGTCCACGCCGCAGGCGCGCGAGCCGATCCCGTGCACCGCGTCATCGATGAACAGGTAGACGTGATCGCCGAGACTCAGCTCGTACGGGTGTCGTGCGCGGTCCAGCTGCTGCGGTGTGTACGCGCTGAGCGTGAAACCAGGACGGTGCAACTGCTCGTTGGGCCACGTAGTGACCGATAGTCGCGGCTCCCCTGCATCAGAGATCACGAGTTCGCGCAGCTCGCTGCGGTGGCCGGTCTCCTGTGGTCGCGAATACCGGACATTCAGCTGCTCGATGTCGGCCGAAAAACGGCCAACCCGGGCTGCCCTGCGGGTATCGGGATATGACTCATTCGGACCAGTGCCAAACCAGCTCGCGTGCCGCAGTTCGGCGGGCAGGTCGAACCGTACGCCGACCCGCGGCCAGGTGCAGTCCCATCCAGGCGACGGCGTCACATTCACCAGCAGAGCAAGCCCTTCGCTCAGCCACCAGTGATAAGTGACATCAACGAAGAGGTTGTTTCCGGCGGCACCGACCCGTACCTGGGTCAGCAATTGATCATCATCGGCGTAGAGATGATCAAGCCGGTGCACCAACCTATCCAACCCACGGTCTCGCCAGCGTTGCGCCGACGACGGTCCAGGCGCCCCTTCCCCGTGAGTGTCCTCGGGGCTGGCGAGCTCGAAGGAGCCGCGGGTGGCTGCTCCGGTCGTTGTCGGTCGGCCCACGCCAGAGCTCTAGTCGGGGGCCGTCGACCTCCAGTTCATGCAGCTGCAGCAATCGGCCGGTTCGCGCGTCGAATTGTGCCGGTCCCAGAGTGATCACGTGCTGATCCGGCGGTCGCGTCGGGCGGCGGCGGCCAGGCGGGCAACGTCGTGATCGTGCTCGGTACGGTCAGCTCGAACTGGCCTAGGGCCACCTCATGGCCCTGATCGGCCCAAGGCGTCGGTGCTGCCAGCTCGGCCTTCACGGTCAACCACGTCTCACCGTCGCCAGGGCTCACAAGATCATCTGGCAAGGTGACCGTTGCCCGCTGCTCTGGCGGAACAGCGGGGACCTGCAGTGTTGCCTCGGCCGTCGGATAGCCGTCTACCTCCTTGATCGCGACAAAACGAAGATGCTGGGTGCTGAGGGTGTGGTAGCGGTTGCGGATCGTGAGGTCACCGTCATCAAGATCAAAGACGACCGGCTGGTTCACCCGCGTGAACTCAGCGAGGCTCGGCGTCGGCGTACCGTCAGGCAGGAGCATGCCGTCCATCACGAAGTTGCCGTCATGCACCACTTCGCCGAAGTCACCTCCGTAGCCGTAGAACTCGATGCCATCCGGAGTGCGCGTCAGCAGCCCATGATCACGCCACTCCCAGATGAAGCCGCCATGGAGCCGCGGATAGCGCTCGATCAGGCTCGTCGTAGATGTCCATGCCGCCCGGACCGTTGCCCATCGCATGGGCGTACTCACACATCAGGAACGGCTTGCTGCGGACCCGTTCGGCGTCCTCGGGCGAGTTGAGGTAGAAGATGAAGCCGGTCTCCGCACCGATCGCCTCAGTCTCGAGATAGTTCGGGTACATCCGTGAATAGATGTCGGTGTACGCGCAGGTGTGATCACCCTCGTAATGCACCGGACGTGCTGGGTCGCGGCCGCGCACCCAGTCCGCCATCTGCTTGAGGTTCTGACCCGTACCCGCCTCATTGCCGAGTGACCAGATGATCACCGACGGATGATTCTTGTCCCGCTCGACGGTCCGCTGCATCCGGTCCAGACAGGCCTCAAGCCAGCGTGGATCATCGCTCGGATTTCCTTGCCAGCCACAGAGTTCGAAGCCGTGCGTCTCGTAGTCACACTCCTCGATCACCCAGAATCCGAGCTCGTCGGCAAGATCAAGTACGCGCGGATGAGGGGGATAGTGGCTGGTCCGGATAGCGTTGACGCCTGCCTGCTTCATCATGATCAGATCCGCGCTGGCGTACTGCTCGTCGAACATCCGACCCCGAATCGGGTGGGTCTCATGCCGATTCATCCCGCGGAAGATCAGCTGATCGCCATTGATGCGCAAGATGTCGCGATCAATCTCGATGCGGCGAAAGCCCAGTCGCAGGCTCAGCGTCTCGCCCGCCGAGCTGACCCGGGCCTCATAAAGCCTGGGTACTTCGGCACTCCACGGCTCCACCTGGCCTACCGGGAACGGGGCGACCTCGTCGGGACTCTCGAAGCGCTGCCGGACGCCGAGCTCAGGAATTGCGATCTGCACCGGGAAAGCGTGCGCGGCCGCGATGATCTCCGGATCGATCGCTCCCTCGCCGTCCGCCGCGTACTCGGTCCGAAGCCAAAGATCATCAACTGAGCCGTAGGGTCGGCTCAGCACGGTGACATCGCGGAAAATGCCCGGCAGCCACCATTGATCTTGGTCCTCCAGATAGCTCATCGACGACCACTGGTGCACTCGAACAAAGATCACATTCCGACCAGATCGGGCCACGTCGGTGATGTCGAATTCCTGCACCAGACGGCTGCCCTTGCCGACGCCGACCTCGATGCCGTTCAGCCACACCCGGTAGATCGATTCGACCCCGTCGAAGCGCAACAGCACCCGCTCGGACGACCAGTCGGGCAGCTCGAAAACGCGTCGATGATCACCGGTGGGGTTCTCGTCGGGGACATGCGGCGGGTCGATCGGAAACGGATAACGAACATTGGTGTAGATCGGTCGGTCGTACTTGCCGGCCGCTGCTTCTGCGGAGGTCCCCGGAAGCACCCAATGTGAGGGCACCGGAATGGTGTCCCAGGCGGAATCGTCGAAATCCGGATCGGCGGCGGCATCGTCAAGGCCGGCTGCTGCTGATGACCAGCGAAATTTCCAGGCCCCATTCAGGCTGAGCGTCGGCGCGTCAGTGCGGAGCCAGGCTCGCGGTCGGCTACGCAGCCCACTCCCAGGAGAGAAATCGTCCAGGTAACTCGTCACGAGACCAGTCTTGTGGTGAGTCTCGTCGTGGCGCTAGGCGGGCTGAGCCCTTCGACAGCTCGGGACGCGCTTGTCGAAGGCTGGATTGCCTTTCGACAAGCTCAGGGCACATGATGACCTCGGAGTCGCGTCCGCTTGGAATGGCCGGTAGCATGCGTGAGTTGTCCGGCGACACGCGCCGGCGAGTGATCACGTCCGGGACCACAGTGACGTCTCGGGAGCGAGAGGTTACACAGTGGGTTCGGTCATCAAGAAGCGCCGGAAGCGGATGGCGAAGAAGAAGCATCGCAAGCTGCTCAAGCGCACACGGATCCAACGCCGCCGCGCAGGCAAGTAGCCTCCGAGACCGGGCACCTTGATGGCCGCGGACCGGGTTGTCCTTGTCACCGGAGTCTCGCGCGATCTCGGTTCCCGATTCGCCCGTACGCTCGCCGCCGAGGAGCAGGTCGAGGTCGTCGGTATCGACGTGGTCCCGCCTCGAGCACAACTTAGGCAAGGCCGATTTCGTACGCGCGGACATCCGCAATCCCGTTGTTTCCAAGGTGATTGCTACCCGCGGCGTGGACACCGTTGTGCATCTGGCGGTAGTCGCCACACCCGGCCCCGGCGGCCGCTCGTCGATGAAAGAGATCAACGTCATCGGCACGATGCAGCTGCTCGCGGCCTGCCAGAAAGCGGCAACCTTCCGAAAGCTGGTGGTGCAGAGCTCGATCTCGGTGTACGGGGCGTCCCCGCGAGACCCGGCCAAGTTCACCGAAGACATGTCGCCTCGAGCCCAGCCGCGTACCGGCTTCGGCAAGGATTCGTTAGAGATCGAGAGCTACGTTCGCGGGCTCGCGCGGCGCCGACCTGACGTGGTCGTCACCACGCTGCGGCTCGCGAATCTGATGGGCGCGGGGGTGGACAGTCACGTCACGCGCTATCTCTCGCTTCCGGTCGTGCCACGCGTGATGGGCTTCGATGCCCGGCTTCAGTTCCTGCATCCCAGCGATGCGGTTGACGCCTTGCTTCTGGCGACACGTCGCGATGTGGCTGGCACCTTCAACGTCGCCGCAGCTGACATCGTCACGCTGTCTCAAGCCCTCCGCAAGATGGGCCGGCCCAGCGTTCTGGTGCCTCAGTCTGTCGCGCCACTGGTGGCCACGCTCGTACGACAGGCGCACCTTGTGGACTTCTCGACGGACCAGATCGATGCGCTGACCTATGGTCGTGCCATGGACACCTCTCGTTTCACCGCCGAAACGGGCTTTGTCCCGCAGTACAGCAGCCGTGCGGCGCTGGCGGAGTTCGTCAACGCCGCTAGGCCGGGGTTGTTGAGCTCCGAGCGCGTCGATGGCGCGCTTGCCGCCGTAAGTCAGCTGCTCCGGTCCGCGACGGTGCGAAGTGGCTGACGCGAAGATCATCCAGCTCGGCAGTCATGGCCGTGCCGGCCGCGGCAGCCGTAGCTCGCCATCGGCCTCGGCTCGTCGGCTGGCAGCGCCCCAAGCGGCGCGCCAATCGCAACCTCCCGACGA
Organism: uncultured Actinomycetota bacterium; assembly: GCA_963815975.1. GTDB lineage: Bacteria > Actinomycetota > Actinomycetes > Propionibacteriales > Propionibacteriaceae > Microlunatus. The sequence goes on along the minus strand of CAWFJC010000006.1, from coordinate 945,798 downwards.
ACCTGTGCCCGATGCGCCGTACGAGTCAGGGCAGTACGAGTCAGAGGAGACTCCTGCAGCGACGACCCTCAGCGCGCTGATCAACCAGCTGGTTCGCCTAGTCTCCGGATCACTGGCGAGTCTGCGGTCGGTACCCATCAACCAGCTGCGCAACTTTGCCGCCGATCCGGTGCGTGGCCTGGTTTCCGTCGCGCAGGCGTTGGGCGTCGAATCGGAGGGATCGCTCGAGGAAACTGTGGCGTTCATTCGTACCCGACTGCATGGCGACTACGCCGTCGATGAGTTCGGATTCGACCCCGAATTCACCACCAAGATCTATCTCCCGTTGCTCCGCCGGCTTGCCGAGACATGGTTCCGGGTGGAGGTTCGTGGAGCCGAGAACCTTCCCGCCGATGGTTCGGCGCTGCTGGTCTCCAATCATGCCGGCACCTTGCCTCTCGACGGAATGATCTTGCACACCATGGTCTTTGACGAGATCGGCCGTCATGTCCGGATGCTGGGTGCGGATCTGATCTTCAAGACGCCGTACTCACATGATCTTGCACGCAAGACGGGCACCACACTGGCGTGTCAGGAAGATGCGGAACGCTTGCTCGCAGCGAACCAACTCGTGGCCGTCTTCCCCGAGGGTTTCAAGGGCCTCGGAAAGCCGTATGCCGATCGCTACAAGCTGCAGCGGTTTGGTCGGGGTGGGTTTGTCTCGGCCGCCATTCGCGCTCAGGTGCCGATCATTCCGATCGCGATCGTTGGGTCGGAGGAAATCTATCCGCTGATCTCCAAGGCGCCGGCTCTGTCCCGGGCACTCGGCGTACCGTACTTCCCGATCACGCCGCTGTTCCCATGGTTTGGGGTGCTCGGCATGATCCCGTTGCCGAGCAAATGGATCATCCAATTCGGCGAGGCGATCACGACCGACGAGCTGGGACCTGGTGCGGCCGATGACCCCATGATCGTTTTCAACATCACCGACCAGGTGCGCGAGACCATCCAACAGACTCTGTATCGGCTGCTGATGCAACGCCGCAGTGCCTTCTTCTGACTTTCTGCCTTGCCTGGTCTGTTGTGACGTAGCAGCCACCCTGGAGACGCCCAGAGAGCGTGGACGCAACTACTCTGTGCCACGTGTTCTGGGCCTTGGCGGTGATCTTGCTCGCGTTTGCCGCCTTCACCGTCATCGTGGTCACGCTGCGTCGGCCGGTACGTGCCACTGACCATGCGCACGATGATGCCGGCGCAGGCAATCCTGCTCGCCGCGTCGACCTCGAACAGCTCAGGGGCTTTGTGTACGTCGGCGCCGGTGCCCTGGCACTCCTTGCCATCGCCGTGATCGCGATGGGCCTGTTCGCTAACCGCAGCGGGCGCGCTGAGGGGTTGGCTGTGCTCGGGTTTTTTGGCTACGCGGCCTATCTCGTTGCGGCGACCGTTGTGCTCTACGTGATGAGCCGCAAGAGCTGAAGGCTATCTAGTGGCCCCTCAAGATGCGGCGAACCGCAACCCCGGTGGCAACCGCGCCAGCCGTAGCACCGGCAGCGCCCGCACCGAGCAGTCCCAGCCGCGCCGCCCGACGCCCGCTGCGGTAGTCGTGGATCTGCCAATCCTGCTCCTCAGCATGCGCCAGTAGCCTGCCGTCAGGGTTGATCGCGCATGGATGCCCGATCAGCGACAACATGGGCAGGTCGTTGTACGAGTCGGAATACGCGAAGCAGTGCGCAAGATCAAATCCATGCTCCCTCGCTAACGCTCGAATGGCTTCAGCCTTGGCAGGCCCATGCAACAGCTGGCCCTTGAGACGCCCGTTATAGACCCCGTCGATGTGCTCGGCAGTTGTACCCAGGGCACCGGTCAATCCCATCCGCGCCGCGACGACCCCGGCAACCTCTACCGGCGCGGCCGTCACCAGCCACACCTGTTGACCTACATCGAGATGCAGCTGCGCGAGCGCCCTGGTGCCCGGCCAGATACGGCTCGCAATCGACTCCTCGTAAACCTCGTTCGCGATTTCGGTCAGCTCGGTGACGGTGTGCCCTTCGATCAAGCCCAAGGTCACGCTACGGACATCCTCGATGTGGCCCGCTTTCTCCCGTCCGACCATCCGAAAGTAAGCCTGTATCCACAGGCCCTTCAGAATCACCCGGGTAGGGAAGAAGCCGCGCCGATACATACCCTTGGCGAACTGAAACAATGAGGCGCCCTGGATGACGGTGTTGTCAAGATCAAAGAACGCGGCTGCCGTTGGATCGGAATGGATCAGCGGCTCATGAATATCAGCACTGGCGTGGAGATCCTCTGGCGTTTCGCGCAGTGGCCCGGCCGCCACCCGCGGATCGTCCTGGTCAACCGGGACTGCTGACGCGTCGCTGCCCGGCAGCTGCTCGATGTCGGCGAGAGCCGCGTACGGCCTCTCCTCCGACTCGCTCATCGCGCTCTCCGGTCCGTTCACGTCATCACCATATGTCCGCCTTCGCCGTCTGTCGTGCCAGACTCGGGGGCGTGAACGAGCTGGTCAGTGGGGTCCCGTTGACCGACACCAAACAGCTGGAGACCAATCTCGCTGATCTTGTCAGGCGACACGCGGCGACCCAGCCGGAGAGCGTCGCCATGGTTCAGCCGAGACCAGTACGCCGCACAGTGACCTGGGCCGAGCTCGACCGCCAGGTCGATGCCGTCGCCGCCGGATTGTCCGCTCATGGACTCGTCGCCGGCCAGCGGATCGCCCTCATAGGTCCGAACTGCATCGAATTTGTCATTGCCTACCTCGCCACGCTGCGCGCGGGCTATGTCGCTGTCCCGATCAATCCGGAGTCCACGGTCACAGAGCTGCAATCGATGATCGACGACTGTGGCGCCCGGGTGCTTTTCACCGCAGTTGCCCAACCGGCGCTGGAAGATGACGTACACCAGATTGCCCTCACAGCTGACGGGCTCGACGAGCTTGCCGACGTTGCAGCCCAGCCGGTGAGCTCGCCGAGGGATCCCGAAGCACTTGCGGTGCTGCTCTACACGGCCGGCACATCCGGTCAACCAAAGGCGGCAATGCTCAGTCACCGTGCGTTGCTGAGTCATCTGCACAACCTAAGCTCCTTTGAGATTCTGGAGCCCGATGACGTCCTGCTGGCCCTGGTTCCGCTCTTCCACGTCTTTGGGCTCAACGCGGTGCTGGGCAGCGCCCTGATGTCCGGTGCTCGATTGGTGATCATGGACGGATTCGATGGCTTCGGCGACGTGGTAGCCGAAGAGAAGATCACGAACCTGCCGGTGGCACCTGCTGTGCTGACCCGAGTTCTTTCCGACGAACGCGCCATTGCCAGCGTGAGGACGGTGACCAGGGTGGTGTCCGGTGCTGCGCCGCTCTCAGTTGATCTTCGAGAGCAATTCACCGGGCGCACCGGGCGCAGAGTCGAACAGGGATATGGACTGACCGAGGCAGCGCCAGGTGTCTCCGCCACGCTCGGCGGCGAGCTGCTCGGGCGCGGCCATGTCGGTCGTCCACTGCCCGGCGTGGAGATCAAGATCGGGGACGGTACCGAGCCGACCGAGCCGGGGGAGATCTGGATCCGCGGCGACAATTTGTTCTCTGGCTACTGGCCAGACGGTCGCGGCGGCCCGGGTGAGGATGGCTGGTTCCCGACCGGAGATGTCGGCTACCTGCTCGATGGTGAACTCTTTCTGGTCGACCGATCGCGCGAATTGATCATTGTCGACGGTTTCAACGTCTATCCCGCTGAAGTGGAGGCAGCGATCTCTGAGCTGCGGGAGGTTGAATCTGTGGCGGTGGTCGGTCGACCAGATTGGCGTAGCGGAGAGCAGGTCGTCGCATTTGTCAGCGGAGCAGGCCTGAGCCCGGCGGTGATCAATGAGCACTGCGCCAACCGGCTGGCCAAGTTCAAGCGCCCGCGCCACATCCAGATAGTCGATGAACTGCCCAGGGGAATCACCGGAAAAGTGCGGAAGGGTGTCTTGCGGGACATGTCCTGAGCGCGGTGGCGTAACGCCCTCGGCTGACTGTCTTCGGCTATCTGTACGTGGACAGCCATCCGTTCTAAAGTCTGGCAAATGAGGCTAACTCCGGCCGAAATCCGGGCGGTAGTTGCGCTAGCGGTCGGTATGTTCTGTGTGCAGGTCGATTTCTTCGCGCTCAATCTGGCGCTCCCGCGGATGGCGGTCGACCTCAACGAGACGACCACCAACATGCAATGGGTGATCAGCGCCTACATGATCGCCGTAGGCGCTGCCATGATTCCGGGCGGTCGGCTTGGCGACCTGCGCGGTCACCGGCGGATCGTCGTGGCCGGTCTTGCTGTCTTCGGCGGGGCCTCACTGGTCTGTGGCCTGTCCTCCTCGTACGGCCTGCTGATCGGATTTCGGGCTCTGCAAGGCCTCGGTGCCGCAGCGCTGTTCACCGTCAGCGTGGCCGCGATCAGCAACGCAGTGGCCAAGGATCACCGGGCCGTTGCCATCGGTGCGCTATTCGGAATCGCGAATATTGGAACGGCGCTCGGCCCGTTCATCGGCGGACTCTTGACCGAACAGCTCAGTTGGCGCTGGGTGTTCTTCCTCAACGTTCCGCTCAGCGCCGTCGCTATCTTCTGCTGTCTGCGATGGTTGCCCGCGATGTCACCCGCGGGGGCGACGATGCGGATCGATTGGCTGGGGTTGATCCTGGTCAGCTCCGGTATCGTCGCGGTGGCGTACGCGGTTGACCGCGCCGGTGAATGGGGCTGGAGCTCGCCGAAGCTGATCGGATTGCTGGCCCTCGCCGTTGTGCTGTTCGTGATCTTCATCGTCGTTGAGCGGCGCGTCCGTGATCCGTTGATCGACCTATCCCTGTTTCGCAATCGGGCCTTTGTCTTGATCACAGTCGGCGGCACGATGGCCAACATTGTGTACACAGTGACGGTGCTGTGTACGACGATCTATCTGCAGGATGGTCGGGGACTCAGCCCCACCCTTGCCGGTGTGGTATTCCTGGCGCCGTCCGTGGCCGTGGCGCTGTCTGGTCCGTTGGCCGGCCGACTCGCAGGGTGGCAGCCGGTGTCGGTGCTCATTCCGGCGACCATGCTGTGTGGCGGAGCGAGCCTGCTCGCCACCTCGGCAGTAGATGCCTGGGGTGCCTATGTGCTATTGCTCGGTCTGACTGGCTTCGCCCTTGGCCTCGGCTGGACGTTACCGAGCATTGGAAGCCAGACGGTCGTCGATCCGGCGCGCGCTGGGGAGGCTGCTGGAGTCAACCTCACGGTCATGGTGACGATCGCCGGGGTCGCCGTCGCATTGGCCGGAACACTGATCGAGCTAGGGGGCGCGGGAACGGCCGACGTCGCCGCCGCCACCCAGGGGGTGGTCCGGCTGGTCTCGCTGCTGTCCTTGGTCGGGGGTGCCGTTCTGTTGGCCATTACCCTGATCGGCCGCCGGACCCGCCAGGCCTCCGAGATCGCGTCGCCTGCGTCATGAAAGCCCATGTCATGAAAAATGGTCACGTGATCGACTTCACCGAGCGAGCGGAGCGAGTCATCGTCCTGACTCGGCAGGGCTGCCATCTGTGTGCCGAGGCGATCGCGCAGGTCGCGGCCGTTTGCGCCGAAACCGGGCAGGCGTACGGGGTGATTGATGTCGACAGCGACCCGGAACTGCAGCGGCGCTACACCGATCAGGTGCCCGTAATCTTCGTCGACGGCGCGCAGCATGATTTCTGGCGCGTGGACCCGGTACGCCTGAGGGCTGCGCTGATGCGGGCGCGCTGAGCGCGATGTTGTTCACCGCCGCCACGTTGCGCGGCCTGGCCGATGGTCGGGTCAGCATTACCTATCGACGTTGGGAGGTCGTCCGGCCCAAGGTGGGAGCCAGGTTCACCACATCCGCCGGCGTCGTTGAGATCACCTCGATTACGCCGGCCGACGAGGAGCAACTGACCGAGCACGACGCTGCCGCAGCCGGCTTCGACTCGGTCGCGGCGCTACTGAAGTGGTGTAACGGAAAAGGTCGCGGCGATCTCTATCGGATTGGCATCGTCTTGGCCGGACCCGATCCACGAGTCGCGTTGCGCAGCGCCGACTTGCTTCATCCGGAGGATGTCGCGGCGCTGAATACCAGGCTCGACCGGATGGATCGGGCTGCTGAACGGCCTTGGACGCGCAGCACTCTGCGGCAGATCCAGCGGATGCCTGGTGTCGTATCGACCGAGCTTGCTGCCGAGGTCGGCCAGGAGCGGGCCGCGTACAAGATTCGGGTGCGCCGCCTCAAGGCTCTCGGGCTCACTGAGTCGCTCGAGCGCGGCTACCGTCTCTCGCCTCGTGGCGAGGCGTACCTCGCAGCGCTCGATACGCCACATCGCTGAGACGATCAGCTGCGAGCGTCGGAAATCGCGCGCCCGCCGTGCTGAGGAGGAGCGAGCGGAGGCGTCGTTTCCTCTGCGAGCGACGACGAAGTAGGCGGAACAATGCGCGCGATGCGCGAGCAGCTCCAACAAATTGTGCACATGTTCACAAACGCCCTAGAGTTGCGATGTTTGGACCTGATCCGAGCGCCGATTCAGGAGTTGCGTGTCGCAGAGCTTCCCGACCGACCCTCCGCCGAGCGCGGCGGCAACGCAGCATTGGCGAGCCGTACCCACCCTGAAGGGAATTCCGGACGCCACTGTTGCGCGGCTGCCGGTTTACCTTCGAGCACTCAACCAGCTGGCGGAGCAGCGGATCGACACCATTAGCAGCGGCGCGCTCGCCGAGGCGGCCGGGGTGAATTCCGCCCAGCTCCGCAAGGATCTCTCCTACCTTGGCTCGTACGGCACCCGCGGGGTCGGCTACGACGTCGCCTACCTGCGATTCCAGATCGGCCGAGTGGTTGGCTCGGCTCACGACTGGCCGGTGATCATTGTGGGCTTGGGCAATCTCGGTACGGCGCTGGCTAACTATTCCGGCTTCTACTCGCACGGGTTTCGGGTCGTCGGCTTGATCGACACCTCTCCCGATCTGGTGGGAAAGGGCATTCACGGACTCGCCATCGCCGACCTCAGCGAACTCGAAGACGTGGTGGCAAAGACCGGCGCCGTGATCGCTGTCATTGCGACTCCCGCAGATGCCGCGCAGTCCGTCGCCGACCGTCTCGTCTACCTCGGGGTCACCAGCATCCTGAACTTTGCACCGACGGTCCTTGTGGTGCCGGAGGGCGTCAACGTACGCAAGGTCGACCTTGGCCAGGAACTGCAGATCCTCGCCTACCACGAGCAGCGCAAGAGCGACGACAGCCAGATCTTGGCCAAGAGTAGGAGGACCAGCTAGTGAGCATCCTGGTGGTCAGCGTCTCGCACAAGTCGACATCGGTCTCTCATCTGGCCCAGCTGGCGCTGGACGCTCCCGCATCGGCCAAGCTCGCCGAGCAGCTCATCGGCTCCGAGCACATCGACGAGGCAGTGATCTTGTCCACCTGCAATCGCACCGAGTTGTATGCATCGGTTAGCCGTTTCCACGGCGCTTTGGACGATGCGACGCAGGCTCTTGCTGACATCGCCGGTCTAAGGCCAGGCGAGCTGCGGTCATTGTGCGCGGTCTTCTTCGACGAGGGTGCGGTTGCCCACACGTTCTCGGTTGCCGCTGGGCTGGAATCGCTCGTGATCGGAGAAAGCCAAATTCTTGGGCAGGTCAGGAACGCGCTGACCCTCAGCCAGGCTCATGAGACCGTCGGCACGGTCCTGAATGCCTTGTTCCAGCAAGCGATCAGAGTCGGCAAGCGGGTCCACACGGAAACCGGCATCGGCGCGGCTGGCCGTTCGCTCATCACTGCCGCGTACCGGCTCCTGACTGACGAGTTGGGTGCGCTGGAGGGTCGTCGGGTGCTCGTCGTGGGCGCCGGTGCGATGGCGGGACTGGCGGCACGAACAGCAGCGGCCGACGGCGCATCGGTGACATGCGCCAATCGCACGCTGGCACATGCCGAGCGGCTGGCTGACGTAGTCGGCGGAACAGCTGTGCCGCTCTCAGATCTGCCGCAGGCCTTGGCCGCCACCGACCTCCTGGTCACCTGCACCGGCGCGCGTACGCTCACCATCGGCGCAGCCGACCTGGCCGGTACGCCGGTGCGCGGAGTCGTCGATCTTGCACTTCCTGCTGACGTAGCACCCGAGGTGGTGGAACACGGTGTTTGCCTAGTGAACCTGGATCGTCTCGTCACTGACCAGCCAGACGTAGCGAGCGCGCAAGAGATCGAGGACGCTCGCGACCTCGTTCGGGAAGAGGTGGCCCACTTCCTCGGCTTGCGCCGCGCGGCACACGTCGCCCCGACCGTCGTCGCCTTGCGTTCCATGGCTTCCGACGTGGTGGCCGGCGAACTGCGTCGTCTCGAGGCCCGGCTGCCGCAGCTTGATGATCATGAACGCGAACAGATCCAACGCAGCATGCGACGCATCGTCGACAAGCTGCTGCACACACCGACGGTGCGCGTTCAAGAGCTGTCCTCGGAGCCGGACGCGGTCGATTACGCGGCTGCCTTGCGGGTGCTCTTCGCCCTCGACCCGCAGGCAGTGGCGGCAGTGATGACTCCCGAGGTCGGGCCATAGAGATGTTCAGCGCTCGCCCAGATGCGGCTAGACGTAGGGCCCTACCGCCGTGCTGGCCCCAATGAAGACAGTCCCTCGAACCCGGCCGGTACGGCTCGGCTCGCGTCGGTCCTCGCTGGCCCGTGCTCAGGCGGACCAGGTTGCCGCCGCGTTGTCGACCAGCGGCATCGAGTCGAGCTTCGTCGGCATCACCACTGCCGGTGATGTTGATCAGCGGCATCTCACCGAGATCGGTGGTTCCGGGGTGTTCGTCAGCGCCGTACGCGATGCCCTGCGACGCGGCGAAATCGATGTTGCGGTGCACTCGCTCAAGGACTTGCCGACCGCTCCTGCGGAGGATCTGGAGATCATCGCGATTCCAACGCGCGAGGACACCCGTGATGTGCTCGTGGGTTGCAGGCTCGATGATCTGACCGACGGCATGCGGATCGGGACCGGCGCGCCACGACGGGAGATGCAGATCTTGGATTGGGCGGCCAACCGGAACCTCAAGCTGGACGTCGTACCGATTCGGGGCAACGTCGAGACGCGGATCGAGCGAGCTCGAGAAGGCGTCGTCGACGCGGTGATCTTGGCAGCCGCCGGGTTGCGCCGACTCGGGGTGCTGGGTGAGCCCGCGACAACTACCGGCGACCTGGTCGTCAAGCAGCTTCCAGCACAGATTCTTGATCATCAGGTGATGCTTCCAGCACCTGGACAAGGGGCCCTCGCGCTAGAAATTCATCGTTCTCTCAGCATTGAGTTTCGTCGTCATTTGGCAGATCTCGACAACCTCGTTGCGCATGCAGAATCCCTTGTAGAGCGGGCTTTTCTGGCCACGCTAGAGGCTGGTTGTACGGCGCCGGTGGGGGCCCATGCTGTCGTCGAAGCGATCCGTGGTACAAGTCTCGATTTGACTCTGACCGCCGTAATTGGGAGAACGTTACTGAGCAACTTGTCAGAACCAACCAAAGCAGGCCCAGCGGTACGGCTGGAGGCGCACGGATCAACGAAGGATCCGCAGCAGTTTGGGGCCAACCATGCTGGTGAGGTGCTGGCGAAGTTGCGGGAGCGAAACGTCTGAACAACCTAGGCTCGGATCGCCTGCGAGGCGGCCGGACTGATACAACAGAACGCGAGGAATCAGTGAGCACATCCTCGGCTCGTAGGCCCCGGACCTCCCCCTCAGCTACTCCAACCGCACCTGTCGCCAAAGGTCGGGTGATCTTCGTCGGCACCGGTCCTGGTGATCCTGATCTGTTGACACTCGGCGCGATTGCCGCTCTCGCCGATGCTAGTTCGGTCATCCTCGATAGTGATCGACAACGCGAGATCCTCGGGCACCCAGCGATCACACTTTCCGAGGATGCCGAGGTGATCACGATCGGCCTTACCGAGGCGCGCAAGCCGTTGAGTCCTTCGGCCCGGGCCAAGATCGTGCTCAAGCAAGCCTCCACAGGTAGCCGAGTGGTACGTCTCGTGACAGGCGATCCGTTCTTGGACAACGCCGTTGCCGACGAGGCCGCGGCGTGTGTACGCGGTGGTATCGACTTCGAGGTGGTGCCGGGCGTCTCCAGCCTGACGGCAGTGCCCGAGTACGCCGGCATCGACTTGATCCATGCTGGAGGCGTGCAATTCGCTTCCGTCACCGACGGCAAGTTCAGCAAGAGCGGAACGGCCCAGTGGGGATCTGCCGCCACCATCGTGGTCAGCACCGTCGTGTCGATGGTGAGCGGTCTGGTCGAGGCAGCGAAGGCCGCCGGCCGACCAGGAGATGATCATGTTGTCGTTACGCTGCATGGCGGCAGTACGGAACAGATCACACTCACCACAAACCTCGATGGACTAGCTGCCGCTGTGCGGTCGGTACGTGCCCCGGCCTCCGATGCGGTGCACGTGATCATCGGGGCTGCCGCCGAACAGCGTCATGAACTGAGCTGGTATGAGACCAAGCCGCTTTTCGGCTGGCGCGTGCTGGTGCCTCGTACCAAGGACCAGGCAGCACCGATGGTCGCGCGGCTACGGACCTATGGGGCGCACAGCGAAGAAGTGCCCACCATCTCGGTTGAACCGCCGCGCAGTCCGTTGCAGATGGACAAGGCCATCAGAGGGCTGGTCGAAGGCCGCTACGAATGGGTTGCCTTCACCTCGGTCAATGCCGTCCGGGCCGTGCGGGAAAAGTTCGAAGAGTACGGGCTGGACGCTCGGGCCTTCTCTGGTCTGAAGGTGGCGGCCGTCGGCGAGGTGACCGCGCATTCCCTGCAGGCTTGGGGAATCGAGCCCGACTTGGTGCCAGAGGGCGAGCAGTCGGCCGCCGGTCTGGCGGCTGAGTTCCCGCCATATGACGAGGTACTCGATCCGATCAATCGCGTCTTCCTACCGCGAGCCGACATTGCCACTGAAACCCTGGCCGAGGGCCTGAGGCGCGCGGGCTGGGAGGTCGAGGACGTGACCGCTTATCGGACGGTTCGGGCCACCCCGCCTCCGGCACCGGTGCGTGAAGCGATCAAGACCGGCAAGTTCGACGCCGTGGTCTTCACGTCTTCGTCGACGGTACGCAACCTGGTCGGCATCGCCGGGAAGCCGCATGCATCGACGATCATCGCGGTCATCGGGCCGGCGACGGCGCGAACGTGTGAGGAGCATGGGCTGCGGGTGGACGTCATCGCCGCCAAGCCATCAGTAGTGGATCTGGCCGATGCCTTGGCCAGCTTCGCCGCGCAGCGCCGTGACGCCTTCCTGGAGGCCGGAGAACCGGTCCTGAAGCCCTCCCAGCGCCGCCCCGGAACAAGGCGCAGGGTTTGATTGCTCCTCGCGGATCGAACTTCGAGCTCGCGTGACGAAACCGCGTCGCCCGCACCCTTGATTGCACCGAGCTGAGTTGCGCGTACCGGTTTCCGTCGCCAACTCCCGGTCTCCGCGAGCAAGCCGACCGGAGATGACTGCTCGCTCCTCCTCGCACAGCGAGGGGCGCGATCCGGGTTTGATTGCTCCGCAGCCAAAAACCCGGCATTGTCTTGGCAGAAGAGTCCTGAAAGGCTGTACCTTCCGGGCTAGGTAATCTGCAGGTTGCCAACACTTTCTGCAAGGAGTGAGTGAGCTGTGACCACCAGGCCAAGAAGGCTGCGGACGACTGCGGCCGTGCGGGCCATGGTGGCCGAGACCAGCCTCGAGCCACGCCAATTGATTCTGCCCATGTTCGTTGCCGAGGGGCTGCGTGAGCCACGCCCGATCCGTTCCATGCCCGGGGTCGTGCAACACACCCTGGACACGCTGCGTAAGGCGGCTGTCGAGGCCGCTGACGCGGGTCTAGCGGGCATCATGCTCTTCGGCGTGCCTGAGCATAAGGATGCCCGCGGCTCCGGAGCGCTCGATCCGGACGGCATCCTGACCGCCGCCATTCGGGCGGCACGTCAGGAAGTCGGCGACGACTGCCTCGTGATGTCAGACGTGTGTCTGGATGAGTTCACCGATCACGGACACTGCGGCGTCCTCACTCCGTCGGGGACGGTCGACAATGACGCGACGATTGAGATCTACGCGCAGATGGCGGTGCTGCATGCGGACGCAGGCAGCCACATGGTCGGGCCCAGCGGCATGATGGACGGCCAGGTCGGCGTCATCCGGGAGGCGTTGGATGCGTCAGGCGCCGCAGATGTGGCGATCCTGGCCTACTCGGCGAAATACGCCTCGGCGTTCTACGGCCCATTCCGCGAGGCGGTCGCCTCGTCGCTGAAGGGCAATCGCAGGACTTACCAGGAGGATCCGGCCAACGTGCGGGAGGCGCTGCGGGAAGTGGCGCTCGATGTCGAGCAGGGTGCCGACATCGTGATGGTCAAGCCTGCCCTCGGCTACCTGGATGTGGTACGCGCGGTGCGAGAGGCCGTCAACCTGCCGGTTGCGGCATACAACGTGTCCGGCGAGTACGCGATGGTGGAGGCAGCTGCGGCCAACGGCTGGATCAATAGAGACGCAGTGATCACCGAGGCCCTGACCTCGATTCGACGCGCCGGTGCCGACGTGATCTTGAGCTACTGGGCCATGGAGTGGGCGACGCGGCTCAGGGTCCAATGACCGTCCGATCAGCATCCAGCACGGTAAACAGTGAGGCAGCCTTCGAGCGGGCCCAGACCGTAACGCCGGGCGGTGTCAACTCACCGGTCCGGGCATTCAAGTCTGTCGGCGGTACGCCGCGGTTCATCGCCCGGGCCAGCGGCGCGTACCTCTACGACATCGACGGCAATGAGCTGGTAGATCTGGTGTGCTCGTGGGGGCCGATGCTGCTCGGTCACGCCCATCCGGAGGTCATCGGCGCCGTGGCCGAGGCGGCGCAGCGGGGAACCTCCTACGGCGCACCGACGATCGCCGAAGTTGATCTTGCTGCGGAGATCATCGATCGAATGCCCGTTGAGCAGGTCCGGCTGGTGAACTCAGGTACCGAGGCGACGATGTCCGTGCTTCGCCTTGCGCGCGGCATCACGGGCAGGAACAAGATCATCAAGTTTGCCGGCTGCTATCACGGCCATGTTGACGCCCTCCTTGCCGCCGCAGGTTCGGGAGTCGCGACTCTCGCGATACCCGGCACACCCGGCGTGACCGACGCAACGATTGCCGAAACTCTGGTGCTGGGCTACAACGACCGAGCCGCCGTACGGGAGGCCTTCGACAGCTTCGGCGAGGACATCGCCGCCGTGATCACCGAGGCGGCTCCGGGGAACATGGGAGTCGTTCCGCCAGGGACGGAGGAAGGCGTCGGCTTCAACGCTTTCCTGGCAGCCATCGCCCGCGCCAACGGCGCCCTGTTCGTCTCCGACGAGGTGATGACCGGCTTTCGGGTGAGTCGATCGGGACAGTTCGGGCTTGATGGCGTACGGCCCGATCTGATGACTTTTGGAAAGGTGATGGGTGGCGGCTTTCCTGCGGCAGCATTCGGCGGCACCGCGAATCTGATGCAGCACCTGGCTCCGGTGGGGGGCGTTTATCAGGCCGGCACCCTCTCGGGAAACCCCATTGCGACCGCGGCCGGCCTGGCCACACTCCGACTCGCAACCCCCGAGATTTACGAGGGGATCGACCGCACAGCGGCGTCACTGCGGGCCGAGATAGGTATCGCCTTGCAGGCGGCCGGTGTCCCGTACGTCATCCAGAACGCGGGGAACTTGTTCAGCGTTTTCTTCGTGACCGAGGACGTGACAGCCGTGCCGGATTACGCTACCGCCGGGCGACAGTCCACCGGCGCGTATGCGGCGTTCTTTCACTCGATGCTTCGCTCAGGTGTCTACCTGCCGCCGAGCGGGTACGAAGCTTGGTTTGTCTCCGCAGCGCACGATGATAGAGCGGTGAGTCGAATCGTCGAAGCGCTACCGGCTGCGGCGGAAGCCGCGGCAAGCGCCTCGGGATAGCGAACGAGGAGGCCGGGATGGGTCAGAACCGGACGATTGTGCATCTCGTGCGACACGGAGAGGTGCACAACCCGGCCGGGCTGCTCTACGGCCGGCTGCCCGACTATCACCTTTCCGAGCGTGGCAGAGAGATGGCTGAGCGGGTTGCCGAATACTTGCGGCACCGGGATGTGGTGCATCTCCGGAGTTCGCCACTGGAACGCGCACAGGAAACGGCGGAGCCCATTGCCGAAGCGCTTGGTCTGCCGGTCGTCATCGACGCTCGCGTGATCGAGGCGGCGAACCATTTCGAGGGGCTGCGGCTTTCCTTTGATGGCGCGCTGCGCAATCCGAGGAACTGGCTGTACTTTCGCAATCCGTACCGGCCGAGCTGGGGCGAGCCCTATACCGACATCCTGGCCAGAATGCGACCTGCAATGAGAGACGCAGCTCGTGCCGCGGCAGGCCATGAGGCGGTGATCGTGACGCACCAGCTTCCGATCTGGATCGCGCGTAGCGATGCGGAGGGACGGCGGATGGCTCATGACCCGCGCAAGCGTCAGTGCACCTTGGGCAGCGTGACCTCCTTCAGCTACATAGACGCGCATGTCACCTCGGTCAGCTACGCCGAGCCGGCTGCCGAGCTGCTCAGGCCGCACCGAACCAAGAAGTTTGTCGCAGGGGCCTGATGCTGTGTTGGATTGCTCCACTCGCTTCGCTCGCTCCGCGCGGATCGCGCCTTCGAGCTCGCCTACTTCGTTGTCGTTCGCAGACGGTAAAGCGTGTCTGCTCGCTCCGCCTCAGCACGGCGAGGGTCGCGATCCGGTGTTGGATTGTCGCCCCGCTCGCCCCGCTCGCCCCGCTCGCCGCGGATCGCGCGTGCCCCTCTCCGCATTGGTGCAGTGTTGGCCGCCATGCTGATGTTGGCAGCATGCGCTGGCACCGGAGCGGACGAACAGACCCGAAGCGCCGGCCAAGCCGGCTATCCCCAAGTGCAAGGCAATCTGACTCGGGTGGCGCCGGGCCAGCGCAAGGAACTGCCGGCGGTTTCCGGTATGGCCCTCGGCGGCAGTAAGACCATCTCAACGCAGGACTACCGCGGCAAAGTCGTGGTGATCAATGTCTGGGGTTCCTGGTGCCCACCATGTCGCAAGGAGGCACCGGACCTGCAGGCGGCGAGCGTGGAGACCAAGGACATTGCCCAGTTCGTCGGCATCACCAGCAAGGACTACGACCCGGCTCCGGCTGAGGCCTTCGTACGCAGCTTCAAGATCACCTATCCGAGTATCTACGACCCCAGCGGCAAGGTGCTGCTCGCTTTCTCCGGCGACCTGCCGCCGAGCGCCATTCCATCGACACTGATCATCGACCGGCAAGGACGGCTGGCCGTTCGGGTACTGAGCGAGGTCTCCAAGATCACGCTGGTAGACATGATCAATGATGTCGCGGACGGTCGGTAGATGACCCCTCTCGACCTCGCAACCTGGGCCGAGACAGCGGTCGGTGGCTCGATGATCTTGGCGCTCCCCGTCGCTCTGCTCGCTGGCTTGGTCTCCTTCTTCTCGCCCTGCGTCGTCCCGCTGCTGCCTGGTTACCTCTCCTACGCCACGGGCTTGGGTGCCGCTGAGGTCGTCGAGGGCACTCCGCGCCGCGGCCGGATGCTGGCCGGTGCGTCGCTCTTCGTGCTGGGATTTGCGGTGGTGTTTGTCATCACTGGTGTCGTCGCCGGCTCGGCTGGCCGCGTGCTTGCCGAGTATCGCAGTGTGATCACCCGCATACTCGGCGTGTTGATCATCGTGCTTGGACTGATTTTTGCCGGTGTGCTACAGATCGGTCAACGCGACTTGAGGATCCATCGCATTCCCACAGTGGGCGTCGCCGTGGCGCCGTTGATAGGTGTGGTTTTCGCCCTCGGTTGGACACCGTGCCTGTCGCCGACGCTGGGAGTGGTCGTCAACCTAGGCTTCAACGAAGGCACTGCGCTACGCGGGGGATTGCTCGGCTTTGTTTACGCACTCGGGCTCGGCATCCCGTTCGTGATCGCCGGACTCGCCTTCACCAGAATGGCCCGGGCCATTGCGTTCCTGAGAGAGCGGCAGCTGCTGATCATGCGGATCGGCGGCATCTCGATGATCATCGTCGGTCTGTTGCTGGTTACCGGCACCTGGAACACGCTTACCGCCATGCTGCGACAGTGGGCATCGAGTTTCGAGACGGTAATTTGACGTGACGGCCATCAAGACGCGCGAGTCGGCAGCGGAGTCCAACCGAGCAGATCGACCAGACCTGCCCAAACTGGGCTGGCGTGGCGGTGTGCGGTACCTGTGGACCCAGCTCACCTCGATGCGTACGGCGCTGATCTTGCTGTTCGCGCTCGCGCTCGCCGCCATTCCGGGCTCGCTGGTGCCGCAGCGCCGGATCTCGCCGGTCCGGGTCAGCGACTTCATCAACGAACATCCCAGGCTCGGCCCGATCTACGACAGGGTCGGCCTGTTCAGCGTTTATACCTCGCCGTGGTTCTCCGCAATCTACTTGCTGCTCTTCGTCTCGCTCGTCGGGTGCATCATTCCCCGCGTTGGCATGTACGCGCGGGCGCTGCGAGCCCGGCCGCCCAAGACGCCACGCAACCTGGCCCGGCTACCCGCGTACGCCAAGGCGGCTATCGCAGATCAGGATGACGATGTTCTGGGCCGAGCCGCCGCCGCCCTTCGTCAGCGGCACTACCGCGTCGATACAGCAGGCGACAGCGTGGCGGCCGAGCGTGGCTACCTACGCGAGGCCGGCAATCTGGTGTTCCATGTCAGCCTGGTCTTTGTGCTGGTTGGGGTGGCGATCGGCGCGCTGTGGGGTTTCCGTGGCACCAGCGTGGTGGTCGTTGGTCAGGGCTTTTCCAACAACCTCACCCAATTCGACGACTTCTCGGCCGGAGCCCAGTTCAGTGAGGCTGACCTGGCGCCGTTCAGCGTGACGGTGAAGGACTTCGATGTGAGGTTCGAGACCGGCCCTGTGCAACGCGGAGCCGCCCGGCTGTTCCGCGCCAATGTCGAGGTCACCGAACGGCCTGGGGCAGCACCTCGCCAGGAGGTGCTCGAGGTCAACAAGCCGCTCCGCATCGGTGGCACGACTGTGCACTTGATCGGTCACGGCTACGCTCCCAAGGTCACCGTCAAGGATGCACAGGGCAACGTCGCGTTCTCAGGCCCGGTGGTGATGCTTCCGCAGGACGGCAACTTCACCTCCGTCGGTGCTATCAAGGCCCCGGATGCCCGTCCCGAGCGCCTGGCGTTCGAAGCGCTGTTCTTGCCCACCGCGGTACTCGATGATCAAGGACCGCACTCGGTCTTCCCCGACGCCCTCAATCCAGCGATGTTCGCCAACGTGTGGTACGGACCGCCGCGAGTGGAGACGGGCAAGCCGGAGAACGTCTATTCCCTCGACCCCACCGGCCTCCGCCAGCTGAGGCAAGCCGATGGCCAGCCGGTACGCATTGCCCTCAAGGTCGGCGACGGTGTCACTCTTCCGGATGGCAAGGGCTCGATCCAGCTGGACGGGTGGGTGCGCTGGGTCAAGCTGCAGATCGGCGACACCCCCGGCGTACCGATTTCCTTGATCGCCTTGGCCTTTGCCGTGACTGGATTGTGCCTGTCACTGTTCGTCCGGCCCCGTCGGGTGTGGATTCGAGTCCGAGGCGAGCCAGGCCATAGGGTGGTGGAAGTCGGCGGCCTGGACCGGGCAGACGCTCGTGCCGGCCTGACGGAGGACGTCGCCGAGCTAGCTGCCGAAGTGTCCCGCCCTGAGGATGTGAGCGCAACGTGAGATACGAGTACTACTCCAATCTCGCCTTGGTGAGTTCGGCAGTCGTCTACATGCTCGCCATGTTCGCGCATGCGGCCGAGTGGGCAGCTGCCCGCCGGCTCACGGTGACTGGCCCCGCGGAGCGGGAGCTGGTCAATGTTGCGGCGTCAGACAATGTGCGCCCTGAGCCCTTCGACAAGCTCAGGACGGCGCTTGTGGAAGGCCGCGATCAGTCAGGCTCGGCCGCTGGGCCACAAGACCAGACCGCCGTTAGTCGCCGCGTCGAGCAGTTCGGCCGGATGGGCGTAGCGCTGACCATCATCGGATTCCTACTGAGCGTCGCCGGCGTCCTGACTCGGGCGCTGGCCGCGCACCGCGCGCCGTGGGGCAACATGTTCGAGTTCACCATTATGGCGATGGTCTTCATCGTCGGGGTGTACCTGATCATGGTCTGGCGGGCCGGCGTCCGCTGGTTGGGACTGCCGGTCACCCTGCTTGCAGCGATAGGAAACGGCCTTGCGGTGACCGTCTTCTACGTTGCGGTGGCGCCGCTGGTTCCAGCGCTGCACTCGGTCTGGTTCTTGATCCATATCGTGGCAGCTGCGATCTCGGGCGCGGCGTTCAATATCGGCGGAGTGATGTCGATCCTCTACCTGGTCAAGAAGCGCGCCGAGGACCGGAACAATGTGCACGGTTACCTCGAGCGACTACCGAGCTCGCGCAAGATCGACTTGATCGCGTATCGATTCCTCGCTTTTGCGTTCCCACTGTGGACCTTCACGGTGGTTGCCGGGGCAATCTGGGCCGAGTACGCGTGGGGACGTTACTGGGGTTGGGATCCCAAGGAGACCTGGGCTCTGGTGACCTGGGTGATCTACGCCGGCTATCTGCACGCTCGCTCCACGGCCGGCTGGCGCGGCACCAGGGCCGCTGTGATAGCGATCGTTGGCCTCGCGTCATTCTGGTTCAACTTCGTGGGAATCAACCTTTTCGTCTCAGGCCTACACTCCTACGCCGGCATCTAGGCCGTCCCACTGCCGCTGCCCGGGGGACACATCTCGTGCGCCGTGCCGGGGAATGTACCCCCTGAGGGTCACGTGACGGGCGCGTTGTCAGGCCTGTGACTGCGAAAACGCGACCCGCCAGCGCCTTTCAGAGCACCTCGCGCCAGGCGGCGTATCCACCGATCACATCGGTCGCTCGGTGAATGCCGATGTCCTGCAACGCGGCGGCCGCAAGGCTCGACGTGTAACCCTCCTGACAGACCACGATGACCTGCAGATCGTAGTCGGCAATGGGCAGCTGCGCATCACTGCTGGGATCGAAACGCCACTCCAAGACATTGCGCTCGATGATCAAGGCTCCAGGCACAAAGCCCTCCGCCTCACGCTGTGCTGCAGGCCTGATGTCGACTACGACGGCACCCGCCCGCCACGCTTGCTCGGCCTCCTCCGGAGTGAGTCGTACGATCCGCCTCCGGGCCGATTCGAGCACCTGGTCAATGGTCCTTGGTCTGCTGGCAGACTCGGTGTCCGCACGCTCAGCGGTGATCACCAGCTCACCCCGATCAGCTGAGAACTCACGACATGGAGCTGGTCACCCCGCGCCTCGTACTGGTGCATCTCCACCAACGACGGGGCGTAAACGTGCAGGCTCACCGCCGGCTCGACTCCGCGATTACTGACGTGGTGGACATGTCGCGAACCGAACGACCGCAACGCACCGGCGACTAGCTCTCTGCCTGCGGGGATGATCCGCGGTGGACCGTAGCCGACCTCGGCGTACTGCTCGGTCAGCACGCCACGGAGAGTGATGAAGGTGCCAGCACTGCCACCGTGATCATGCCAGTCGGTGCCCTGGCCGGGCAGCCAGGTCAGCAGCCACGCCTCGAACTCCTGCTCGTGGGCGAGGCGAACGTAATACCGAGCGGCCGAATCGTAGGACACGAGTGGCTCCCACAAGGCGCGCTGATTGGCGAGGTCAGTAGCAATCTTGATGAGGTTGATGCGACTTCTATCTTTCTTGGGCATGGAAGATCCTTCGACGTAAAGAGATGATCAACAGGCTGCGGCGTAACGTCGCGGGCGATGGGAAGCGCGTCTGCGCTTAGCAGGCTGCCTGACAGCCGGAGCTCGCGGTACGCCGCAGGTCGACATGGAGCCTGCGATGCAGTAGCTCATTCACGTCGTGGCCTCCGTTGTGGGCGCTAGTTGGTGTGTGGGCACCCGTTGACGAGGCCCAACGATAGACACGTTCAGCTCCACGAACAATCCCCTGTCTCACTATAGGAAATGTGTGGTTTGTCGTTCACCAATTCCATACGATGCTCGTTCAGGCCAGAAAGAGTCGGCGCCTGGTGGCAGTGTGGCGATCATGGACGACCTCGTAGCGGCGATGGATGCCGCCGCCAGCCCGGAGAACGCCCGGGCGCTAGCCCGGTACTTCAAAGTGGCACCAGGAAGCTACGGAGAGGGCGACATCTTCCTCGGTCTCAAACTTGGTGAGCTGCGCGAGTTCGCCAAACCGTACGTCACATCATCGTTCCAACCCGATCAATGGCTTGGAATGCTGCATAGCCCGATCCACGAGCATCGGATGATCGCCTTGTTGGTGATGAGCGAGCGCGCCACCAAGAGCGTCAAGAAACCTGCAGATGCCGCGGAGCTGCAGCTGATCTATGACACCTATCTCGACAACACCCGCTGGGTGAACAACTGGGACCTGGTCGATGTCAGCTGCCGCCCAATCGTCGGCGGCTACCTGCTTGATCGCGACCGGGCGCCGCTCTACGAGCTGGTTGAATCGGAGTGGCTCTGGGATCGCAGAATTGCCATGGTCAGCAGTCAGCACTTCCTGCGCCGGGGCGAGACCTCTGATCTGTATCGGCTGGCGGTGATCTTGTTGCCTGATCGCCACGACCTGATTCACAAGGCCGTTGGCTGGTCGTTGCGCGAAGCCGGCAAGCGCGTCGACCGCGACGAGCTACGTCGCTTCCTTGATCAGTACGCGCCGAGAATGCCACGTACCGCGCTGCGTTATGCGATCGAGCACTTCGAGCCGGCAGAGCGTCAGCACTACCTCGCGCTGCCACGAGAACGCGCGCCGAGCTAATCGGAGGGGTTTACGAGCGGCGCCGGGTGCCCGGTGACATCACCGTCGAGAGATCCGGTGCGGTTAGGAAGTGACGATGTTCGGCAGCGAACGCGGCAAGGATGCCCTTCTTGTTACGGGTACGCCCCGGGTGCGGAATGTCGTGAAACTTCTCGTTGAACTGGATGGCTGCCTCGGTCGCGCGGTCCTTGAAGCCACGCAGGCTGCTGGAATCGACATGCAGCAGCTCAGCGACGAGCGCCATGTCGCCGGCCGCGTCGCGGAGCGCGCGCCAGATCCTCACCCACGATGCATCAGCGAGCAAGCTGTCGATCAGCGGAGCCCACTGAAGTCGACGCTGCCAAGGCACCGGCGTGGGATTGACGCCATTGCAGATCGACTCGCGGTAGTGCACGAGGGTGCCGGGATCATTCTTGGTCTTGTCCATCAGTGCTGACGCTTTGAACCAGTGATGCGCGGCGGCGGCGTAAAGGGTACGACCGCTCTCGGTGAACTGGCTGTAGGTCACGGTCTGAGTCGCGGGCCGCTCATGGTGCAGCCGAAGCAAGGCGGTGAGGCCGGTGCTGGTCTGGGAACTCAAATTGAAGTCCACAAACGCGAGGTCCCATATCAGGCCGCGACGCAGCTGCTCGCTCAGCTGGTCGATCGAGGGCGCCACCGTAAGGTCACGTCCGAACGCTTGCTCGAAGTTCGCCCGCTCACCGGGCACGTCGTCAACCAGCAGTACGCCAACCATGTGCTACCGCCGACCCCTATCGCCTTGATCTACGTTTCTCCGCACAAAGCCAAGAACGAGGCGAGATTGGCCTATATGTCCCGAGATAGGTGGCCTTGTGCGGAGAAACGGGTCCTTGCTTGTGGGGAAGCGGCTCAACTGTCGACGCTTGATCATCTGTGGAATTGATCACTCACTTTCGGGCACCCAGCGGGCGGTAACGGTTTTGTTGGCGCCGTTCTGTGTGGAGGTCAGGGATCCGGATAGGTCTCCCAGCCGAGCCTCCAGTCGCGCCGAACTTGTTCCGGGAGTCTTCCACACTCCGTCAGCCATAGGAGGCGCATCATCAGTCACTGAGATGGCAACGCGTTCCTCATCCGGTGCGATCGCTACGTCAATAGCGCCGGCACCCGCGTTCAAGGCATTGCCAACCAGGTCGTTCAGCACCAATCGCGCAAGATCACGATCGCTGGCCGACAGCGCGTTGACAGTGATATTGATGTCGGCCTTGGCCCCGACGGCCCGTGCCAACGTCAGTATCGGAGCCTCGAGATTCTGCACACTCGTCGAGCTGTAACGGCCGATCTGGCCGAGTGTCAGAGTCTCGCGGAGCCGGCTGTTTGCCGAAACGGCCAGCTCGTAGAGGGAAGGCGAAATCTCGCGAATTTCGCGGGCTCGCTGCTCGATGAGCCGGAGATTGGTGGAGAGCGCGCCGTGCGTCTCGCTGATCACTAACTCACGACCGGCGTGCGACTCTCCCTGAACCAGGTCGGGCAGCGTCTTCATGATCAGATCAGTATCGGAGATTCGGGACCCCACGACCGCGAGTGGCATCAGCGAGATGGCTAGCGCGGCAAGCCAACCGTTCGGTTCCCAATCTGCTGGCAGCGCAATCAGACAGACTGGCAGCGCGGTAATGGGTCCCGCCAGTAGCCGGAAGATCTCGTGCCACGCCGGAGGATCCACTTCTTCGGGATTGAACCAGGTATGGTCGTTGAAGATCAGCAATGACGTGGTGATCAGGAAGACCGTGGCGGCGGCCAACATGATGAGCCGCGCCAGCAGCGGATCGTCGGTCGCTATCCATGCGGGGATCGCGATCAGCACGCAGGCTTCGGGGATTTCGAAGTAGGAGCCCAGGCTCAGCCGATGCACACCATCGGTTTTGATCACATTGCGTAGGTAGATCTGAGACAGCCAAAAGCGCGGTTTGGTACCGAGCCGCAGGTGACGCTCATTAGCCCACAGCAGATAGCTGCCGATGGACGCCGCGACGCACAGCCCGATCGCCAACACGCTGCTCCGACTGCCGATGGACAGCGCGGCGATGATCACCAGCGCGGTGACCCGGACATACCACGCATGCATGGTGTAGTTGCTGGAACGCCGGAGCAAAGCAAGGTAAGAGATCCGGTTCCGGCGATGACGGCTCAGTCTGCCGCCGAGGCTTGTGCCACCCACCGCCTTATCGTGTTCCGATTCTGCAGTGTGCGGCAAGCGCTACCGACGAGTAACGGAAGTGCCGAGCATCCGAAGTCGCTTGACGTATGCGCCGCCCAGGCGGCGCCCCGCTGCGTTCTCGTCGTCGCCCATAGAACACCGCTATGGGACTCCTCCTCGGCCTTGCGGTGCATCCACCTGGACGACGCCTACTGTCAAGGGACTTCGAATGCACGACACTGGAGCTTGCTGGCACGATGTCGGAGTGCGGCACTTTGACCTCTGCATCATCGGCACCGGTTCCGGAAATTCGATCATCGACGAGAGGTTCGACCACCTCAGCGTTGCGTTGGTCGAGATGGGAACCTTCGGCGGAACCTGCCTCAATGTCGGCTGCATCCCCAGCAAGATGTTCGTTTATCCGGCCGACCTCGCGGCGTCAACGATGCAAGCAAACAGGCTCGGTGTCGAGCTGGACGTGGCAGATGTGCGGTGGCGAGAGATCCGAGATCGGATCTTCGGCCGGATTGATCCCAAGGCTGCCAAAGGACGGGCCTATCGCGAGCAAAGCGACAATGTCACCGTTTTCGAGGGGCGGGCACGGTTCGTCGGGATCCAGGAGTTGGACGTTGGCGCGGCCGAGACGATCACTGCGGACCAGATCGTGATCGCTGCCGGCAGCCGCCCGATAATCCCGGAGCTAAGCGGTTTGACCTCGGTGAACTTCCATACCTCCGACACAGTGATGCGGCTTGCTGAGCGGCCAAAGTCAATGATCATCATCGGTGGCGGGTACATCGCTGCTGAGTTTGCCCACGTATTCGCCGCATTCGGCACTGCGGTGACGGTGCTGAACCGCTCGGACGTGCTCCTCCGGCGCGAGGACTCCGACATCGCGAAGCGATTTACCGAGCTCTTGGGCAGGCGAGTCGATGTCCGGGTCAACACCAGCGTGACGTCGGTTGAAACCGCTGCCGATGAGCGCGTACGGGTGCACACCGAGGGTCCTGAGGGGCGGCCAGAGTATCTCGATGCGGAGGTCTTGCTCGTCGCCACCGGACGAACGCCAAACGGCGACACCCTCGACCTGGAGCGCGGTGGTATCGAAGCCGACGATGATGGATTGATCATCGTCGACGCGTACCAGAGGACCAGCGCGGCCGGCGTTTTCGCGTTGGGTGACGTGTCGTCTCGTCAGCAGCTCAAGCATGCCGCCAACAAGGACGCGCGCGTCGTGCAGCACAACCTGCTGCATCCCATCTCGATGATCAGCGCTGAGCGACGATTCGTGCCGCGCGCGGTGTTCTCGATGCCTCAAGTGGCCTCGGTAGGACTCACTGAAGCCGAGGCCGCCGAGCAGGGCATCGACTACGTGGTCTCGCGCGAGGACTACGGAAACACCGCATTTGGCTGGGCCATGGAGGACACCGACCACTTCGTCAAGATCATCGCGCGCGCTGACTCCAAGGTCCTGCTCGGTGCTCATCTGATCGGCCCGCATGCCTCGTCACTGATCCAGCCGCTGATTCAGGCGATGAGCTTTTCCCAGACCGCGCCCGACGTAGCCCGCGGCCAATACTGGATTCACCCAGCGATGACAGAGGTGATCGAGAACGCCCTGCTCGGCCTCGCCGACTGAGACTCGCGTTCATCGCAGAGTCTCGCCAGATGACGATCAACCAGACTCGGTCAGCCGCTTGATCGTCTTGGCTACTCGATCCGCGCGTGTCTCGGGCTTCTTACCCTCATCAATCCATCGCGCGTACTCATTGCGGTGGGTGAACGGCAATCTCTGGTACGCCGCAGCTGCGGCTGGGTTGTCCGCAAGAGCTCGGGTGAGCTCGGGCGGCTCGACAACGACGCGCTCCTCGTGGTCCTCGACGAGTTCGATCTCGATGTGATCACCGGCCCCGACGTCGAGCTGGCGCAACAGATCCTTGCGCAGGCCGAGGTAACACTGACCGCCGTAGATCATGAGCCGAGAGCGGTACTCGACGCCATTGATGTGTGCGAGAACCGGCGGTCGCTTGGAGGAGAAGGTCGCGGCAACATCCTTGGGCACCACGA
The DNA here is from genome assembly GCA_963815975.1 of uncultured Actinomycetota bacterium. Classification (GTDB taxonomy): domain Bacteria; phylum Actinomycetota; class Actinomycetes; order Propionibacteriales; family Propionibacteriaceae; genus Microlunatus. The sequence continues at coordinate 920,765 of CAWFJC010000006.1, read as the reverse complement.
CCGCGTGGCCGCCGCCCTGGGCTGAGAGCACCTCTGCCGTGAACACCATGGGGCGTGATCTAGGAACCCTTGCGCGAGTTGATCAGCTTCCAGGTGCCGGGCAGCAGCCCTGCAGCCAAGAGAATCTTGATCACATCGCCGATCAGGAATGGCAGTACGCCAAGAGCGATCGCCTTGCCAAACGACAGATTCGCTATCAGCATCAGGCCAGCCACGCCAAAGACGTAAATGACTACATTGCCGAGCGCCATCATGCCGATGGTCGGCACGACCCGACGGTCAGCACCGTTTTCGGCAAGCCGTCCGACCAGCCAAGCAGCTGCTATGAAACCCACGATGTAACCGAAGGACGGGAAGGCCCAGCCGCTGTGATGGCTGGCAAACCAGGGCACCCCGGCTACACCGACCAGCAGATAGAGGGCCATGGACGACGCTCCACGAATGCTGCCGAGGGCAGCGCCGACGAGCAGCACCGAGAACGTCTGCAGAGTAAGCGGGACGGGGGTGAACGGCAGCGGAATCGAGATCTGAGCAGTAAGCCCGACGAAGACAGCTCCGCCGATGACCAGGGCGATACTGCGGACCAGGCCGCCGGGAATTACGTCGCCTAGAGTGCGTGGGCTTACGCTGGTGACGCTCGACATGGGGTTGTCCTCCAAAACCGGGTGGGCGTGCAGGTGTGGATACGCCGATGCGTCCTCACCCACGATGCGACAACCCTAGTGTCCGGACTGCTCTGGCCGCCAACAGGCTCGGGAGATGAGCCGGCGGGGATCGAGGTGCCGTGCGTCCAGCGAGGAGTGGTCGACGAGCCTGGCTCGTCGCCTACGCGCTGATGATCATCTCGGGGTTGAGCGCGTGCGGCGCGGCACCGATCGCGGCGCCGTCGATCGGAGCTCGACCGTCAGGATTAGTGAATCCCGCGAACCCAACGCCCTTAGCCAGCGGAACCACGACGACAACACCGACGGAATCCTTCACTGTCAATCAACCCTGCGCCGAGCTCGTCGCCAACATGAGCCTGTCCGAGCGGGTTGGCCAGCTGTTGATGGTGGGCGTGAGGTCCACCGGGACGAGCCAGTCAGATCGGGGGATCCTGGCACGGACCCGAGCAGGAAGCGTCATCCTGCTGGGCAATACCGGAGCCGGGATCCAGCCCATCCGAGGAGTTGTCGGCCGCGTACGGGATGCTGCGCCAAGTCCCGAAGGTGTCGAAGTGATGCTCGCTGCGGATCAAGAAGGTGGGTTGGTCCAGCGGCTCAAGGGACCAGGTTTCAGCTCGATTCCGTCGGCAACCCGGCAGGCCAGGCAGTCTGACGCCAAGCTGCGCCGGAACGCGTACGACTGGGGCCGCCAGCTCTCCTCAGCCGGCATCAATGCCAATCTGGCACCCGTCGCCGACGTTGTTCCCACCAACATGATCTGGATCAATCGGCCAATCGGCCAACTTCGTCGTGGTTATGGTCCGTCTCCGAAGACCGTTGCCGCCAAGGTGACGGCCTTCACCTACGGAATGGACCGGGCTGGCATCGCAACAGCAGTCAAACATTTTCCTGGATTGGGCCGGGTACGCGGCAACACCGACTACATGACTCGTGTCGTCGACAGCACCACCACCCGGCACGATGACGCGCTCGCGGGATTCGAGGCGGCCGTCGCTGCCGGCGTTGACATGGTGATGGTGTCCTCGGCGTTCTACAACAAGATCGACGACGAGCATCGAGCGGCATTCTCGACCATGATCATTGGCGAAATGCTCCGGGATGATCTTGGATTTACTGGGGTAGTGATCTCTGACGACATGGCAGCTGTCGCGATGCGTACGCTGCCGCCAGATGAACGGGGTCTCCGCTTCATTCGCGCCGGAGGCGATCTGCTGATCATCGGCGACGCGAGCATTGCGACGACGATGGCGGACGCGATCAAGAACGAGGCGACCGACGACCCGGAGTTCGCAAAGCGCGTCGACGAGAGCGCAGCGCGCGTCGTGGCGATGAAGGAGCGTCGCGGCCTCGCGCATTGTTAGGGCCTGCTCGCGCAATCGCGCGTGGAGTCCGCCTACTTCGTCGTCGTTCGCAGACGATAAAGCGTGTCTTCTCACTCCTCCTCAGCACGCCGGCGCGCGATTTCCCGACGCTCGCAGCCGATACACATGTTCCTTCTACCCGTCGACCTTGAGGTTCTTCAATGCGTCGCGGGCCGGTTCCACCAGCTCAGGTGTGGTATCGGGGATCGAGGCGTAGTACAAGCCTGACCGGTTGCCAGCAGAAACGATCGCGACAATCAACAGCTCGCCCTTGGTCTGCAGCCCCGCGATATCAAAAGTGAGTTTGGACTCGACGAGCCACGCGTCATGGCCATCAATATTGGTGGCTTTGTTCACCGTGACATTGCTCTTGACGGGGTTGTCGCCGTAGAACTTGCCGAGAATGCACTTCACGACGATCTGCGAACCCTGCTCAGGAGTAAAGAAGCCGTCGCCGGCCTGTAGCTCGCCGACCAGGACCGAGGCGACCCAGTTGGCACCGTTTCCGTCATAGTCGGTTTCAACGGGAACGAGCTGGCTTTGTACGTCGCTCCCGAAGGGCACTCGGTTTTCTCCCTGCGGCGCGCCCCAGGGGCTACCGAGCATCGGGTAGGAAAGAGGACCACCGTGCACCCGGCCATCGGCGGGGTGGCTGCTGGTCGGTTCCGGGCTGGCGGTGTTTACTGCCGGGCAGACGTCCTGTGAGGGCTGCCCCGGGACGCCTGTGGTACCGGTGTTGCCGCCTGTAACGGCCCGGATGGCGAGCACTGCGACCACGATGATGACGATGACCAGTGCGCCACCGGCGATCCACCAGCCAACGGGCGACTTCTTCTTCTGAATCTCCTGATAGTTCGCGTAGGCGGTGCCATACGCCTGGCCGTACGGCGACTGACCGGACTGGCCATACGCAGGCTGTCCTGTCTGACCGTACGCAGGCTGTCCGGTTTGGCCGTACGCGGTCTGGCCAGTCTGGCCGCCCTGCGCCGGCGTACCAGCTCCTACCAGACCCTGGGTTGGCGGAGGTGCGCTTGGATTGGGCGAGGTTGCCGCGGACCAAGCCTTCCCATCCCAGTACCGAAAGAGCCCTAGCCCCCCGCCTGGATCGGGGTACCATCCAGCCTTCGCACTCACGGCCCGAGTCTATGTTGCGACCGGCCGAAGGCGACGCGCACAAAGCCAGTCGTTACCCAACGCACAGTGTTGATGTTCGCTCGCGCCCGAGCGTGCGCTGAGAGCTGCTGTCTTCCTCCCTCGCAGGCACGTCAGCATCCTGGGAGCAACAACATGTTCAGCTCTGGCCGTGCCTGCTCGACCGTCCAGACAGCAGCGGCGCCCGCTCTACCCGACGCTCGCGAACGGTGCTGATGTTCGCTCGGGGCGCGAGCGAACAAAAAAATGGGAGCGCTTCAGCCGAAGCGTCCGGTGATGTAGTCCTCGGTCGCTTGCTCGTCCGGGTTGGAGAAGATCTTCTCGGTTGGACCGATCTCGATGAGCTTGCCCGGCTTCCCTTGGGCTGCGAGGTTGAAGAACGCGGTCTGGTCGCTGACCCGAGCAGCCTGCTGCATGTTGTGGGTGACGATCACGACCGTGTACTTCTCCTTCAGCTCACCGATCAGGTCCTCGATCGCGAGCGTCGAGATCGGATCGAGTGCTGAGCACGGCTCATCCATCAGCAGCACCTGAGGCTCGACGGCTATTGCCCGCGCAATACAGAGCCGTTGCTGCTGACCGCCAGAAAGGCCGATCCCGGCCTTTCCGAGCCGATCCTTGACCTCGGTCCACAGATTTGCAGCCATCAGCGAGCGCTCCACGGCGTCAGTCAAGACACCCTTGTTCTTCACCCCGTTCAGCCGCAGGCCCGAGGCGACATTGTCGAAGATCGACATGGACGGGAACGGGTTGGGCCGCTGGAACACCATGCCGACAACACGGCGCACCGCGACCGGGTCGACTCCTTGGCCGTACAAGTCGGTGCCGTCGAGCTGCACATTGCCCTTGACATGAGCACCAGGGATCACCTCGTGCATCCGGTTCAAGGTGCGCAGCAGTGTGGACTTTCCGCATCCCGACGGACCGATGAAGGCTGTCACGGTACGCGGTTCCACCGTCATCGAGACATCCTCGACCGCGTGAAACCCGCCGTAGTAGATGTCCAGATTCTTGACGTCGATTCGCCTAGCCATGGCTCATTTCTCCTTCAGAGTGGTGACTCGGGCGATCAGCCGGGCCAGCAGGTTGAGCAACATCACGATCATGATCAAGGTCAGGGCTGCAGCCCAAACCCGCTCGTATCCAGGCATCTGTGGAGGCTGGTCCCGACCAGCGTTGATCATGGTCGGCAACGCGCCCATGGTGTCCGTGGTCGGCGAGAAATTGATGCCGACCGCGTACGAGACAAGGATCAGCAGAGGTGCTGTCTCGCCCATCACCCTTGCCAGTCCAAGCATGACGCCCGTGACGATGCCGCCGAATGCTGTCGGAATCACGACCTTGACAATCGTCTTCCACTTCGAGACACCGAGCGCGTACGAGGCTTCTCGCAGCGAGTCTGGCACGAGTTTGAGCATCTCCTCGGTGGATCTGAGGACCACCGGCAGCATCAGCAGCACCAGGGCGCAGGACACGGCTATTGCCGACCGGCCTAGACCGAAGATCGTGATGAACAGCGCATAGATGAAGAGCGCCGCAACGATCGATGGAATGCCGCTGAGGATGTCCACCATGAAGCTCACGCCACGAGCGACCTTGGTGCCCCTCCCGTACTCGATCAAGAAGATCGCAGCCATGACCCCAAGCGGAACTGCGATTGCAGCGCAGATCAAAGCCATCTCGACGGTACCGACGATGGCGTGGTAGGCGCCGCCACCCTCACGTCGCGGGGTGATGCCACGCTGACTCTGCAGCCACCAGGTCGAGCTGAGGAGGAGTCGGTAACCCTTGATGATCACGGTAGTGAGTACCCAGGCCAGCGGGATGATCGTGATCAGCGTCGCGACCGTGACAAAGATGGTGGCCAAACTGTTCTTCACGGTGCGGACGCCACTGGGGCGCCGGAAGGCCAGCGGGGTGTCGGCGGTGGGCGCGCTCATGACTCCACCCCCCGCTCTGCGATGATCCGGGCAATCGCGTTCACCGCGAAAGTGACGACGAAGAGCACCAGGCCTGCCGCAATATAAGCCCCGGTCTTGGACGGACTGTCGAACTCGGCGGCGTTGTTGGCGATCTTGCTAGCAAAGGTTTCGCCGCCGGCGAAGATCGACGGGCTGAATGGGCTGCCTTGGGATGGCGTCGTGAGGATGATCATGACTGCGATGGTCTCGCCAAGCGCACGCCCCAAGCCGAGCATGGATGCGCTGATGACGCCCGACCTTCCGTGCGGAAGCACAGCAGTGCGAATGACCTCCCACCGGGTCGCGCCGAGCGCGAGTGCTGCCTCGATGTGATCTCGCGGGGTCTGTGCAAAGACATCACGCGAGATCGCAATCACAATTGGCAAGATCATGATGGCAAGTACCACGGAGGCGACAAAGACCGATCCTTTGGGGTCGACGTTTCTTTCAAAGAGAGGTATCCAGCCCAGCTTGCTGATCAGCCACGCCGCTGCAGGTGCCAGGAACGGGCCCAAGACGGTCAACCCCCAGAGGCCGAAGATGATTGATGGCACTGCGGCAAGCAGGTCGACGACAAAGGAAACCGGGCCCGATACTCGCTTGTGTAGGTATTGCGTCATGCAGAGAGCAACACCAACGGCCACGGGGACCGCCATTGCCATTGCCAGCACCGCCGACAAGACGGTGGTCCAGAACAAGCCCGCGATCCCAAAGCGAAGCTCGTTGCCGGCGACCGTCCAGTTGCGCGAGGTGAGGAAGCTGTCCTGATTTGCCCGCAAGCTGGGAAGTGCAAGTGCCAATAGAAAGATGCCGACGAAAAGTACGAGAAGAACGATCAGCAGACCGGATGTGGTTGCGAGGCTCCGGAAGATCCGATCTCCGGCCCGGCTGATCCTGGCGAGCTTGACGCCACGCGGCGCCTCTCGCTCCACCTGGTCGGCCGGCGTCGCCGGCGCCCGGTGAGCCACCACCTTCGGAACGGGGGAGTGCGTGGTCACCGCACTATGGTCCACTACTGGCGACAAGCTCGGATCCTGCGCTGCGACCGGTTCAGGCTCGACCTTTTCGGTTGCATCCGTATCAGTCACTGCCATGGGTCTTCCTGCTCGGTAGCTGAGGGCGGCGGCGGGTCATCGCGGGTGCGTCACCGCGATGACCCGCCCTCTGGGGGAGGTGGCTACTGGATCGCGGCGACGGCAGTCGTGACCTTCGACTGCAAGTCGCTTGGCAGCGGCGCATAGCCGAGGTCCGGCAGCTTGCCTTGCGCGTCAGCGGAGGAGAAGTACGTCAGGAAATCCTTGACGATTGCCGTCTTGTCGGCCGCCAAACCCTTGCTGCACACGATCTCGTAGGTCACGAGTAGCGCTGGGTAAGCGCCGGCCTTAGTTCCGGAGTACTTCAAGTCAAGACTCAAGTCATTGCCGCTGCCCTTGACCTTGGCCTCCGACACGGCCTTCGCGACCGCGTCGCCACTGAGCTCGACCGGGCCCTTGCCGCTATCCAGCTGGGCCATCGGAAGCTTGTTGTCCTTGGCGTAGCTCCATTCGATGTACGTGATGGAGTTCTTGGTGCTGGCCGTCGCTTCGGCGACGCCCGAGGACTTGTTCTTGCCCTCGCCGGTGCCGGTCCAGGCCTTGGCCGGCTCATCCTTCCAGGCGCCGTTGCCGGCCTTGGAGAGGAACTTCGTGGTGTTCTCCGTCGTCCCCGACTCGTCGGAGCGGAAGAACACCGTGATGTTCGCGGTCGGCAGCTTTGCTCCCGAGTTGAGCTTGGCGATCTTCGGGTCATTCCACGTCTTGATGGTGCCGTTGAAGATCTCGGAGAGCACCTCAGCGTTCAGCACCAGCTTGTCGACGCCGTCGATGTTGTACGCGAAGGCGATCGGGCCGACAACCATCGGGAGGTTCCACGCCGGGTTGTTCTGACAGCGTTCCTTGGCCTTGTCAGCCTCGATAACGCCGTCCTTCTCCTCGGTCTTGAGCGCGGAGTCGGAGCCGGCGAAGTCGACCAAGCCGTTGTAGAACGACTTGATGCCCGCGCCAGATCCGGTCGGGTTGTATTCGATCGTGGCCTTGTCGCCACATTCGGCGTTGTAATCGGCGATGACTTCGGTGATCGCGTTGGCCTGGGCGCTCGAGCCCTCGGCGGAAAGCTTGCCCGCGGGACAGGCGAGGCCTGACGCATTGGCGCTGCTGCCCGGCTCAGCTCCAGCAGGCTCGCTGGCGCTGGTCGGGTCAGAGCCGCACGCGGTGAGACTAAAGGTGGCTAGAGCGGCGAGCGCAGCGAACTTGCCCGCTCGCGAGCTCACGAGCCGGTTCATCGGCCGCGTCGCATAGTTCTGTTTCGCCATGTGTGTCCTTCACAGAACGGGGTCGTTCCCCTGGGTGAACCCGGCAGCACTCTGCGCACCGGGGCTTGGCTCGGAAGGGCACGCGCGCGCGGCCCTTCCGATGCCGCGAAACGTAGCCAGGCCACGTGTCTTGATGGGCGTACGAAGGTGAACAAAGGGTGAATGATCCGTCTCAAGCCGACGCTCCTGCTCAGAGCATGGATGCATCCGAGTCTTGGCCGAACGTGACGAGCGAATCTGGAGGGTACGTTCTCCAGCACAGCCGTCAGGACGAGCCGCGCACTGGCAGCCGGAGGGTGCGTTTCACCGCACAGCCGTCAAGACACACTGTCAAAACAGGCGGCATGCCACTCCAGTGCGACAGTCATCTTCGATGCCGATGTTGCCGCAGAAGGTGAGTCAGACTTGAGCGATTGGTCTGGGCTGGGCGCCCGTACGACGCGTGCGGAGCTCAGTCCTGAGCCCGATGCCGCTCCAGGGCGTGAACCGTACCGTCCGCTGTGAGGTGTGCGACCAGGAACTCCCCGGTCCCCAGAGTTGTGGGCACAATGTCGAGGGCGTCCAGGATGTGCGGCAGCACCGGCCGGTGCACACAGACCGCGGTCGGCTGACCTGATTTCAACGTGGCGGCTTGAATCTTGCGGATCAGCTTGCTCACGCCCTTCGGATCGTTCTCGCCTTCCTCTTCGCTCAACTGGGAGTACGTCTCGAGGTTGAGCTCGTGCTGGTGCGCGTATGGCATCAGCGTTGCGATACAGCGCGTCGACGTCGAACTGACCAAGCCGGTCACCCCGTACGCGCTCAGCATGGGGCTCAGGATCTTGGCCTGTCGCCGTCCGCGAGCATTGATCGGTCGGGTCGCATCCTTGCGTGACCAATCTTTGCGATCCATGGCCTTGACGTGCCGCACGATGATCAGCGGCGTGGTCGGCGGTTGATCAAGATATTGCTGTACCAGGAAATGATCATGAGAGTAGGTCAGTCGGCCGAGCGCCGCACGTACCGGCAACCAGGAGACGACATCGACTTCGGCGTCTGGTGCCCGGCGTACCGAGTCCAAGACCACCCCGCCCCAATAGTCGACCTTCTTGGGACCGGCGTTGCCTGCCTCGTAGCTGATCGAATCCAACGGCACGCTGAGCCGGATCGTGACGCCCGTCTCCTCCTGCACCTCGCGCACCGCACAGGCCGTCAGGCTTTCTCCTACTTCGACTTTTCCTTTCGGCAACGTCCAATCGTCATAGCGCTTGCGATGAATGATCACTACCTCGGTGCCGCGCAGCGGATGGGCGCGGGTCACCACCGCGCCGCCGGCGAGGATCGGTCGGCCGAGGGACCGCACTCCGTTCTTGCCGGGGCCGGTGACGCTGAGCGAAGGCACTGAACCGCTACTTCATCGCGACGCGTCGTCGACTCTTGGCGTTGATCAAATACTCTTGCATGTCCAGCAGCGGATTGCCGTCTTCATCGGTGGTGTGCTGAACCCAGCTGCCATCCGGCAGCAGGTGCCACGTCGCCGTGCCCTCGTCGAAGGCGATGTCGAACAGCTCGCCAATCTCGCTGATGTGCGCCGGATTGGTGATCGAAACAAGCACCTCGACGCGGCGGTCGAGGTTGCGGTGCATGAGGTCCGCGGAGCCGATCCCGACAGACGGGGAACCATCGTTGGCGAACCAGAAGAGACGGCTGTGCTCCAGGAAACGGCCAAGAATGCTGCGCACCCGGATGTTCTCACTGACCCCCGGCACACCTGGCCGGATGGTGCAGGTGCCGCGCACCCATAGGTCCACCGGAACTCCGGCCTGGGAGGCGCGATACAGCGCATCTGATGTCGCCTCGTCGACGATCGAGTTGACTTTGATCTTGATGCTTGCCGGCTTACCGTCCTCGTGGTTGGCGATTTCGTGGTTGATCCTGTCGATCAGTCCATTGCGGATACCGTGCGGGGCAACGAGTAGCCGCTTGTACTGGATTTCTTGAGACATTCCGGACAGGTGGTTGAACAGCCTGCCGATGTCGTCGGTGATGATCGGGTTGGCCGTCAGTAGCCCAATGTCCTCATATAGCCGAGCTGTCTTGGGGTTGTAGTTGCCCGTACCGATATGGGCATAGCGGCGCAGCCCATCCGGCTCGTCGCGGACCACCATGGAGAGCTTGCAGTGCGTCTTGAGGCCAAGCAGTCCGTAAACCACATGACATCCGTGTTGTTCGAGTCGTCGGGCCCACGCAATGTTGGCCTGCTCGTCGAACCGAGCCTTGATCTCTACCAGGGCGAGCACCTGCTTGCCCGCCTCAGCAGCCTCGATCAATGCGTCGATGATCGGCGAGTCGCCGGAGGTGCGGTAGAGGGTCTGCTTGATTGCCAGGACATGCGGATCATCGGCTGCCTGCTCGACGAAGCGTTGCACGCTGGTCGCGAAAGAGTCGTAGGGGTGGTGCAGCAGTACATCGCGCTGCTTGAGTGCTGCGAACATGTCGGCAGGCTTGGCGGTTTCGACCTCGGCAAGGTGAGGATGGGTCGATGGCAGGAACGCCGGGTACTTGAGTTCGGCACGATCGAGATCGGCCAAGGAGAACAACCCACCGAGGTCAAGCGGACCGGGTACGTGGAAGACTTCCCGTTCGCTGATGTCCAGCTCACTGACCAGCAGCTCGAGCATCTTCGGATCAATGTCGTCCTCGACCTCGAGACGGACCGGCGGACGACCGACCTTGCGCCGCAGCAGCTCCTTTTCCAAGGCGAGCAGCAGATTTTCGGCGTCGTCTTCCTCGACCTCGACATCTTCGTTGCGGGTCACCCGGAACATGTGGTGCTGCACCACCTCCATGCCGCTGAACAGCTGATCAAGATGATGAGCGATCACATCCTCCAGCGCGACGTAGCGACCCTCGGCCAGTGAAATGAACCGGGACAGCATGCTGGGTACCTTGACCCGGGCGAACTGGCGAATGCCCGTTTCGGGATTGCGCACCAGCACGGCAAGGTTGATCGACAAGCCCGAGATGTAGGGAAAGGGATGGGACGGGTCAACCGCCAGTGGTGTAAGCACCGGGAAGATGCGCTCGGCGAACAGTTCGTCCATCCGATCTTGTTCCGGCGAGGTCAGCTCATCCCAGCGAAGAATCTCGATGCCCTCTTTGGCTAGGGAGGGCCGAACATCGTCTTGGAAGACAGCCGCCTGATCGGTTACGAGGTCGCGGGTTCGACTGAGGATCGCTGAGTGCACCTCGCGAGGCATCATCCCGCTCACCGTCGGCACCGCGACTCCCGCGGCGATGCGACGCTTGAGGCCGGCGACCCGGACCATGTAGAACTCGTCAAGATTTGAGGAGAAGATCGCGAGGAATTTCGCCCGCTCGAGGAGCGGCACTCGGTCGGCGTCCTTGGCCAGATCGAGAACCCGGTTGTTGAATGCGAGCCAGGACAGCTCACGGTCCAAAAATCGATCAGGCGGCAGCTCTGCGTGGACGGGAGGAGAGAGCAAGTCCTCCATCACGGTCGAGACCTCGATTGCTTCCATATCTTTCTCCTGCTTGTGCTCCGTGATCTCTCTCGCGTACGGCCGAACGTGATGAGGACTCAACTCTGCGCGTACATCACATCACGGCTTGCGGTAGCGAAGCCATACGTGAGATATAGCTGGATTGCCGCAGCGTGGTCTGCTTCTACGTAGAGCTCTACCCTGGTGCTGCCGCGTTCTTGCAGCGAACGCAACCCGGTCAGCAGCAAGGCCTTGCCAAGTCCCTGTCCGGCAGCCCAGGGAGCGACACCGAGCACGTAAACCTCTCCGAGCTGATCTTGATGCTGCTTGGTCCAGTGGAAACCGATCATGGCGTTGTCCCGCGTCGCAACCAAGAAGCCCTTCGAGTCGAACCACGGCTCCGCCATCCGATCCTCGAGGTCGTCGATGTCGATCAGCGCCTGCTCCGGGTGCTGCGCGAACGCCGCAGCATTGACCCGCAACCACTCTTGCTCGTCGTGCCCCACCTCGAACGTCCGAATCTCTACGCCGCGCGGAACCACCGGTTCTGGCAGCTCGCCGTCCAGCGGCCGTTCCATGATCAACAACTCCCGCCGGCGTACCATGCCGGCTCGCGCGGCGAGCGCCCCCGAGGCCGCCGTGTCACCCATCGCCCAAACTCGCAAAGGGGTGGTCGATTCCATGATCAGCCGCTGCAGCAGCTGAGTGCCGATGCCCTGCCGCCGATGATCCGGAGCGACCACGAGCTGTCCCGCGCTCCACTCGGGCCCCGCCGTCAGCTGCGCGTATCCGACCAGCTCCTCGTTCTCGCTTACCAGCAGATGCTTAGTCGCCGCGTGGGTTCGCCGCAGCTGCAGCAGCGCCGCCTCGTTGAGGGCTGGCGATTGGTCGACAGCCACCGCCTTGGCCACCAATCCGAGCACGCCGCTGATCTCGGTTTCACTAAGCCGGGTTGTCACGGCGATGGTCAACAGCGTTGACATATCCCCACGTTAGCCTGCGCAGATCCGTTGAACTGCTCGCGGATCATCGCAGCTGATTCCTGCGTTTTAAGCTGACTCTATGAGCGAAGAGATGGATCCGGCGAGGCAGGTCGCCGAATACGGGGCCACCGCACAACCGGCCATCGCTGCTCGAATGGCCCGCCACCTCCGGCTCACCCAAATCGGAGCTGGCTGCGCCGGGATCTCGGTCATCGCCGCGGCGGCAGCGGTGGTGATGTTTCCGTCGTTCGCTGGAGCGGAGCCAGGATTGGCTTGGGCGGACGGGGCGCTGGTCTCTGCTGTGCTGATGCTGGCCATCTGTGTCATCCAAGTTGTCGTCTGGCGGCGTGCCATGGCCTCATGGCTTGGCAAGCGGCCCGAAGATCTGCACGGTGAGAAGCGGCTTTCGTGGATCGCCCACCTGATGTCCTACGTAGTGGCCTTGGCCGCATTGTTCAGCACCATGGAGGGCAGCGCCGCAGCTGGCTGGTCATCCGTCTCGGCCGGTTTGCTGGCCGCCACCCTGATATTCGTGCTCGCCGCGCAGGTCCTTGCCGGGGTGCAATTCCTGCGGACCAGTGGCCCTCCCGGAACTATTCCGGCACACATCCGCCGTCTCAAAGAGCTATCCCGCGACCGCAACGATTAACCGACCCTTTTTGAGCTGCTTGCGCAATCGCGCTGTGTTTGATTGCTTGCTTCCGCTCGCGCGATGTTCGCTAGGTTGCCGCCGTCTTCGTCGGATCTGGCGGAACGGAAAAGCGTTGTCCCGCCATCTCCTCCTGCAGATCGGCGGCGCGAACATCGGGAATCCGCCTACTTCGTCGTCGCTCGCAGAGAAAAGAACGCCTCCGCTCACTCCTCCTCAGCACGGCGGCGCGCGATTTCCCGACGCTCGCTGCTCGCGTGCGGGGCTTACCCGCTGAGGCGGGCCGACTCCTCGGCCTGTGTGACGAACCGGTATCCCACGTTGCGAACCGTGCCGATCACCGATTCGTATTCTGGGCCGAGCTTGGCACGCAGCCGTCGTACGTGAACGTCGACCGTACGAGTGCCGCCGTAGTAGTCATATCCCCACACGTCACTGAGCAGCTGCTGGCGGCTGAAGACTCGTCCGGGATGCTGAGCCAGATACTTCAGCAGCTCGAACTCGGTGTAGGTGAGATCGAGCTGGACGCCGTTGAGCTTCGCGCTGTAGCCCGCCTCGTCGATCACGATGTTGCCCGACTGGATCAGCGGGTCGACGTTGCTGGCCGCTGACGGTGTCATCGCGAGCCGCAGCCGGACGTCCACCTCCGCAGGGCCGGCAGTCGTCAGGACTAGGTCATCGAACCCCCAGTCGGCCGACAGAGCAGCCAGTCCACCCTCATGTGCAATGACAAGCAAGGGCGCCTCTTTACCGGTCGTCTCCATCAGCCGGCACAAGGAGCGTGCGCCGACCAGGTCGCGGCGTGCATCGAGCAAGATCACGTCCGCGCTCGGGGCGTCGAGCAGCGCGGTGGCTTCCGCGTGGGCGACTTTGACTTGGTGAGGAAGGAGCTCCAGCGCCGGAAGGATTTCGGCGGACGCATGCATATCGTTCGTTAGCAGCAGCAAGGTGGCCACGACGGTCTCCTCACGAGGGTTCGTGCCGGTGCTAGCCTTCAGCCCACCGAGAAATGGCCTGAGGCATGCTTGAGAGTAACGCAATGGTGTCCGTTTCCCTTCATTACTGGGCAGGGGCCAGGGCGGCTGCAGGCGTCAGTGAGGAACACATCGATGCCCGATCGGTTGCCGACGCCCTCCGAATTGCCTGCCAAAAAAGATCCGATCCGCGTTTCGACAGGGTGATCAAGGCGAGTTCGGTCTTGATCGATGGGCGGACCGCGCATCGGCAAGATCTCGAACGGCAGTTGACCGAACCCGTACAAGTTGAGGTTTTGCCGCCGTTTGCCGGCGGCACTTAGCGTCGGGCGCCGGCCGATCGCAACACAAACGGCCGCGCGTGGGCTTCAGGTGCTCCGCAGTGCCGCAAACGTCGCGATAACGAATAGATGACGAATCAACCCGCGCGAGCTCCAAGTTCACTGCGTGTCCAATATGTGATACGCGGTGTCAGTATTTGATACAGGCTCTTGGGATGCATAGCACTCCAGCCCTAGTCTTCTCCTCGTGACTTCGACGAACGCGTGGGCGCTAGCGCTCACCCGCCGGCGCGCTGTTGACCACGGCCGGATGCGCTCGTCGTTGTGTCAGCTTCGGCGAATGTAGAGGCGCGTTCACGTCGTCTCGAGCCTGACCTTTCCGGGCTCTTGTCGGCACCGCCTCCTTCACAACCCTTCGTACGGTCATCCGTACCCCTCACCCTCGGCTGTCGAGCCGCATACCAACTCAGGAGAAAGACACAACATGAGCAGGCAAGAAGTACTCGTCGATGCCGACTGGGTCGCCGAGCACGCAGGCGACGAGAACGTCGTTCTCGTCGAGGTCGACGAAGACACGACCGCGTACGACGGTGGTCACATTGCAGGTGCGGTCAAGCTCGATTGGAAGCAGGACCTGCAAGATCCCGTCCGCCGGGACTTCATCAACAAGGAGCAGTTCGAGAAGCTGTTGTCCGAACGCGGCATCAGCAATGACGACACCATCGTGCTTTACGGCGGCAACAACAACTGGTTTGCTGCCTACGCGTACTGGTACTTCAAGCTTTACGGGCACGACAAGGCCTTGTTGCTTGATGGTGGTCGCAAGAAGTGGGAGCTCGATGCACGCGAGCTGAGCAGCGAAACCGTCACTCGCCCTGCCACGAGCTACACCGCCGCCGATCCCAACCTCGGCATCCGCGCGTTCCGCGATGAGGTAGTTGCGGCAATCGGCACCAAGAGCCTGGTTGATGTCCGCAGCCCTGACGAGTACGCCGGTCGGCTGCTCGCGCCTGCTCATCTGCCCCAGGAGCAGGCACAGCGTGGCGGTCATATTCCCACCGCGGTCAACGTGCCCTGGAGCAAGGCGGCCAACGATGACGGCACGTTCCGGTCCGATGGTGAGCTCAAGGAGCTATACAGCGGCGCGGGCCTGAATTGGGACTCCGACATCATCGCGTACTGCCGCATCGGGGAACGCAGCGCGCACACCTGGTTCGTGCTGCACCAGATTCTCGGACAGAAGAACGTGAAGAACTACGACGGTTCGTGGACCGAGTACGGCTCGTTGGTGGGCGTTCCGGTTGCCGTCGGCGACGAACCAGGCAACGCCTGACCATTTCCCGCGATTTCGCGGCAGCTCCTAAGGAGAACAGCATGTGCGCAGCAACCAAGGGCGGCCTGAGCTTAGCCGACGTCGACGTCACCAAAGAGGCGGTGATTCAGGGTCGCGTGCTGCGCGGCGGGAATCCGGTCGCCGGGGCGTACGTACGCTTGCTCGACTCCGGTGGCGAATTCACCGCTGAGGTGCCGACGTCTGCGACCGGCCACTTCCGCTTCTTCGCCGTCGACGGTCAGTGGACGCTGCGCACCCTCGTGCCCGGCGCGAGCCTTGACCGCGCAGTCGTGGCAGCACGCGGCAGCGTGGCTGAGATCGACGTCGACGTCGAAGCCGTCTGAGGACTGAGCCTGCGAAGGCCTGATCACCTTCGCAGGAACGGCTCGAACTGTCTGGCTCGGCACTACCGTGAAGAGCTATGTCCCACGTGCCAGGTAGCGAGTCCGGCGGTCCGGGAGCCGATCTCTCCTGGCTCTATCGCCAGAACACTCCTGACTCGCGGATAGCCGGCGATGAGCCTCGGACCCTCTTGCTGCCGATGCCCTCAGCGCCGCAGCCGCGATCGGCCGCTCGAGTTCCCATGATCATCCTCATCGTGCTGTTGCTCTGTCTCACGCTTAGTGCAGTTGCCGGAATGGTCTTGCTGCTGCAGTCTGATTCCCGAGCGGCAGCGCCGGGTTTCGACGAATCGGCGTCTTCCGGCGGGTCCCAGACAAGCACAGGAAAATTGGTGACGCCAACTCAGGCGAAGGTTGGCTGCCAGGCGCCTCAGACCACCGATGCCGGCGGCCATCCGGTGTATTACGCGCCCGAACAAATGTTTGACGCAAAGCCGAACACCGCCTGGCGATGCAACGGCAACGGCATTGGGCAGGTCATCATCTTTACGCTTCCAGATCAGACCACGATCAATGAGGTCGGACTGGTGAACGGATACGCCAAGGTCGATCCGGTCAACGGCGCCAAGCGGTATGGGGAGTATCGCCGGATCGCCGAGGTGACCTGGACCTTCGCCAATGGCTCGACCTTCGAGCAATCGCTGCAAGACGGCGTGACAACGCTACAGAAGCTGAGCATTCCTCCGCAGCCCGGCGACACCGTCACGCTTACCATCAATGCCAGCTCCCAGCCTGGTTCGACTGCCAGAGGCCGCAATGCCGTGTTGATCTCCGAGGTCAGTTTCTCCCAGCCCTGAATATGCATCACTCACGGCTCGAAATCAGCCAGAATGCTGCTCTCGTGCCTCAGCCGTGATGCGAAATCAGGGTGACGAGTCGAGAATCAGTGTCACAGGGCCGTCATTGGTCAGAGTGACATCCATGTGGGCGCCGAAGACACCGGTTGCGACCTCCGCGCCACACAGTCGCAACGAAGAGACGAAGGCCTCGATCAGCGGTTCGCTGACATCTCGTGGTGCCGCTGCGCTCCAGGACGGCCGGCGACCCTTGCGAGTATCGGCGTAGAGCGTGAACTGGCTGACCACCAGAATCGGAGCATTCTCCTCCTGGCATGATCGCTCGCCGTCAAGGATGCGCAGTGTCCATACCTTGTCGGCAAGTCGTTCAACCGTGACTGGCTGATCATCGTGTGCTATCCCAGCCAAGATCAATAAGCCGGGTCGATCGATTGCTCCGACCACCTCACCGGCCACCTCGACGCGCGCCGAGCTCACCCGTTGAACCACCAGGCGCATGGTCAGCTCTCCAGTCGCTCGATCACGGCTGTCAGTCTCTCATCGGCGGGCGGTTGAATCAGCCGCCAAGGTACGCCTCGAGCTCGACCTCAACCAGGTGACCGGGGTCGGCAAGCCGGGCTACCTCAACCATCGTCGCCACCGGACGAACAGCTCCGAAGAGCTCCCGATGCGCGCGGCCAACGTCTTCTTGGGAGTTGATGTCGGTGACGTACATCCGGGTGCGGACCACCTGTTCGGTCGTGATGCCCGCCGCATGCAAAGCCTTGAGCGCGATCGTAAAAGCCGTGACTGCTTGCCGGTACGCGTCACCGGGATCAAGCACACCATCTGGACCGGTCGCCGTCGTCCCGGCCGTGATGGCCCAATCTCCGGCTACTACGACGCGGGAGTAACCGTAGATTGCTTCCCACGGTGCTGAGCCCGCGAATCGTTTGATCAACACAGCCACATCCTCTGCCACAATAAGAGGCCATGTCGACCGAAATGACAGCGCGTGCGCTGCTGATCAAGATCACTTGCGGTGCCGAGGCCGCCGAACGAGCAAACCAGGCGTGGACCGTCGCCGCGATGGGTGTCACTGCGGGCGCTTCGGTGTCGGTGTGGCTCACGGGTGAAGCAGTGTGGTTTGCCGTACCCGGCCGCCAGCCCGATCTTGAATTGCCCTACGCCACCCCGGTGGCGGAGCTGATAGAGGCCGTCCGACTCGGCGGCAGCATCACGGTATGTACCCAGTGCGCCGCGCGACGCGAGCTCGTTGTCCAGGACCTGGTGGAATCCGCGACCATCCAAGGCGCCGCGAGCTTCGTGGAGGCAGCACTGGCCGACAACGTTCAGGCGCTGGTCTACTAGCGCCTGACCATGCCGTTTCTCCGCACCCTTTCTCTCCTCGGCCGGCCATGTCTCCGCACAAGGCCGCGAATGCGAACACTATTCGCCTATCTCGGCCTCCTTTAAGGCCTTGTGCGGAGACACGCGTCATTTGGCACCTATTGCGGGAGGAGAGCAGCGAGCTCCCCGGCACTCATGTCCCCAGGCTTGGCTCCCGTAGCGGCCGCGCGTCGGCCCAGCATGGCGAGCCGCTGATTGATGGGTGCTTCCAGTCCCGCCTGATGGGCGATCATGACGATTTCGCCATTGAGGTAGTCCGTCTCGACATTCCCTGTGCCACGCTGCAACGACTGCCACGTCGATCCACCGGTGGATTCGGGTACGCCGGGTACGGGCTTCATGGTGAAGCCGGCGTCACGGGCGGCGGCCTCCTCAGCCTCGCTGACGTATGTAATGCCGACAGCATCAAGCACCCGTCGAGCCTCGGCTTCGGCGGCCGCGACCAGGGGACGCCAATCTCCATTTCGTGCCACCAGAGCCTGGAAGACGTTGCCGATGTTGCTGATCAACTTGCGATACTTCCATGCCATGACATCGTCCGGGGTCGGCACATCGAAGTTGGCCGCCATCAGGTCAACGGCTGCCCTGCGCAGAAAATGATCATGGTTTGTTGCGGTCTTGGCCACCCGCCCGATATGCAGCGTCCCTGAGCGTGGTGTGCTGCGAATGATCACTTCGCCCGGCGCCAAGTGAACGACCGGCATCCAGACGCAGACTCCATACACCCGCCGAAAGTACCGATGGGCGAAGGCCTCGCCGGCTACGCCGTTGAGCGCGGTGAATATCGGCAGGTGCTCGCCCGCGGTTCCGACTGCATCACCATTGCGGCGTACCGGCGCATCAGTCCAGCGGCGCAGCATGTCGTTGGCTTGATGGACCTTGGTTGCCAAGATCAAGACGTCGTCGACGTCGAGCTCGACCTCCTCCGGGCCGCCGATGGCCGTGAGCTGTTGCGTGACATCCTCATCCGGCGTTCGCAACCGCAATCCGCGCTCTCGGAGGGCTGTCAGATGATCGCCACGAGCCACCAGGACGACGCCGCGGCCCGCTAACGCGAGTCGACCGCCTAGGGCACCGCCGACGGCTCCTGCGCCGAGAATGATGTAGCGAGGCATGCTTTCCACCGTAACCTGGCACAGTGGTGAGCCATGGAGTTGAGGCTGCGCTTTCGTGATCTTGAACCAACCGACCTCAGTGATCTTGACTGGTCAGGCGGGTCGGAGCACCTCGGCGCTGTCGCCGCAGCCCTGGAGGCCTGCTACGCCGGCGACGTCGTCGTATTGGTGGGGTCTCTATCGAACGATCGTCTGATCGCCCTCGGTGGCGTTGACTTCCGCCCGTCAACCGATGCCGGCACCATCTGGATGCTCGCCGTGCACGAGCGGTTGCAGTCCTTGGGTGCCGGTGCCGAGCTGATCACGGCCCTGGAGCAGAAGATCATCGATCATGGTCGGTCGCTGGCGAGGATGTTGGTGGAGCACGACAACCCGAGAGCCAGAGCACTCTATGAACGCATCGGCTATACCGAGGCTGGCGCCGCCCTCGACAGCTGGCCCGTGGCTGGTGGCCGGACCTACGTCACCGCCTGCACGATCATGGAGCGTAGGTTGATCGAGATCCCCAGTGACGAAGCCAGGCCCGACTAGACTCCCAGCCATGTCGGTGTCCTTCACCTTCGCTGCTCTGCTGATTGCTGGTGTTGCCGCGCTTGGTCTGCTGCTGCTGATCTTGCTGATTATGCTCATGCTGCGCTCGACGAACGCCCAGTCCGGCGGCTGAGGATGTCGTTCGAGCCCTCGGAGGACCTGCATCCGAACTTAGCGCCCATTGCCTGGTTGATCGGTCGTTGGGAGGGCAGCGGTAAGGCAACGTATCCGGGCACAGCAGACTTCGACTTCGGGCAGCAAATCGACTTCGCCCACAACGGCGGAAACTATTTGCACTACTTGTCTCAGCTGTTTGAGGTCAATGACGAGGGGATGGCGATCCGGCCGCTTGACATGGAGACCGGATTCTGGCGGCCGCAGCCCGATAGCGACCTTGAGGTGGTGATGTGCAAGCCGGCTGGGTACGCCGAGGTCTGGTACGGATCGATCACCGGGTCCAAAATCGAGCTGGCGACCGATGCCGTGGTGCGTACGGCTTCGGCGGAGGACTATTCGGCTGGGCAGCGGCTGTACGGCAATGTTGCTGGGGAGCTGTTCTGGACCTTCGATAAGGCGGCGCATGGACACCATTTGCAGACCTACATGTGGGCCCGGCTGCGGCGAGTCTGAGAGCTGAGACCGAGACATTTCCAGGGCCTACCGTTTCGCGCCTTCCTACGATTGCAGACGCACGGGAAGAAATGCGTCGACGGGAGTGCTAAACCGACTATGAGCGCTGTGGTGGCCCAGACAGGGCCGGATATTGGTGTGGCTTGGCATTATGGCGATCCGATGCGCGAGCAGCGGCTGCTTGATGCCGGAGACGCTGTAGTCGACCTGTCACATCGAGGCGTCATCACGATGACCGGGCCCGACCGGCTCGGCTGGCTGCACTCGTTGACAACGCAGTATCTCGAGGGACTCGAGCCCGGCCGCGGTGTCACCACATTGGTGTTGTCTCCACACGGGCACATCGAGTACGTCCTCTATGGCGTCGATGACGGCGAGACCTTCTGGGCACACACCGAACCCGGCGCGGCGGCGGCATTGGTGGGCTGGCTGGACAAGATGCGTTTCTTGATGCGAGTCGAGGTCACTGACCGAAGCAAGGACTACGCCGTCGTGTGGTCCGCCGGAGATCTCGCGCACGATCATCCGGTTCGGGTTGGGCCCGATTCGCTGGCGGGACGCGAGCTCTTCGTACCGCGGGATCGGCTCGACGAGATCACCAATCGTGGGTCACGAGCAGGTACCTGGGCCCTGGAGGCTCGCCGGATTGCCGCCGGTGTGCCCAGGATCGGCCTTGACACCGACCACCGCACGATCCCCAACGAGATCGGCTTGCTCGGTGCAGCGGTACATCTGGACAAGGGCTGCTACCGGGGTCAGGAAACCGTTGCGCGGGTACACAACCTCGGCCGGCCTCCCCGCCGCCTCGTACGCCTGCATCTGGACGGCAGCGTCGATGCCCTGCCAACTCCGGGCGCAGAGCTAGAGCTGGATGGGCGCGCGGTGGGTTTTGTCGGCGGCTCGGCACGGCACTTCGAGCTCGGCCCCATTGCCTTGGGGCTGATCAAGCGTGGCACACCTATCGAGGCCCAACTAACCGTTGCCGCCCCTGACGGCGGTGCTATTTCTGTGGCACAGGAGCCGCTGGTCGATCCCGAGATCGGCCTCCACGTTCGCCCCGCCCTCTGACAGAAACGCACGTGCACGTTCGTTCCTGTCGCGATACACACTTTGCGACGTGTGCATCGCGACAGAAGCGGACGTGCACGTGCGTTTCAGCACCGAGCCCGAAGTGATTGCGGAAAGGGGCTGACTAGCCGCCGAGCGCGGAGAGAGTCTCTTTGCAGGGACGGATCTCTCCCACTCGTTCGCCGGCACCTAGCACCGGCGCGCTGGCATGATCATCCAGCGTTTCATGATCAAATCCCAGGCGCTGCAGTACGCCGGCCATGACCACCGGACGAGCGCGGGGGTGTCCGTCGCTGATCTTGATCGCGATGCCGCGGCCATCCGGAAGCCCGGCCGCGTAGACCGACTCGGCGCCGGCCTTTGCCATCAGACCGGGGATTGCGCGGTGCAGTTCCAGCTCGTCGCGCCGAGTGCCCGAAACATATTCCGGATGGTTCCGGATCGCCGTCGCGACCTGAAGCTCCGCGCCATCGGATGCGCTGGCGATGTGCCCGAAAGCTCGAGCCAGGGCGTAGAGCGAGATCGCGTATAGCGGGGCGCCGCAGCCGTCGATCGCGAGATTGGTTGCTTGCTCGTGAGCAAGATCATCGATGGCCCGTACGACCGCCAGCTGGGTCGGGTGATCGGGATCGCGGTAGCTTGCAACGTCCCCGCCGTTCAGCACTGTGGTTCTGATCATTCCGGCGTGCTTGCCCGAGCAGTTCATCGCAAGCGGAGACTTGGCGTCACCGTTGCGAATAGCCTCTTCTCGAGCCTGCGGATCCAGCGGCCAATCGGCCGGCATCTGCAGCGCGGATTCGTCAAGCTCCGACATGGCCAGAATGCGACGTACGCCATCGAGCTGGAACCGTTCGCCTGAGTGTGACGCACAGACCAGCGCAAGCAACTCCCCGTCAAGATCAAGACCAGCTCGCAGCATGCCCACCGCCTGTAGCGGTTTGTTGGCACTGCGCGGGTACATCGGAGCGAACTCGGCGCCTACCGAGGAGGCCAGACTCCCGTCTGGGTTGGTGATCGCTACGCGTCCACGATGAGCGCTTTCCAGAAAGCCGTTGCGGACAACCTCGACAATCACCGGATCGGATTCGAAAGCGCTGACCACGACCTGACATTACGCCCCGCATGCCGCGCTGCGGTCGTCATTTTGCGGTAGGCGAACAGCACTTGAGAGATGTGACATCGCAAGCGCCGCGGCGGGCCTAATCTTCTCAGTGTGGATTGGCACGAGTACGACGCCGCTTTGTTCGACCTTGACGGCGTCCTGACGCCGACCGCCGAGGTACATATGCGGGCCTGGCGGCAACTCTTCACCGACTTCTTGGCCAAGCGCGGCATTGCCAAGCCATATCGTCAAAGCGACTACTTCGACTACATCGACGGCAAGCCACGCTACGACGGAGTGCGGGCGTTCCTCGCTTCCCGCGGTATTCAGTTGGCCGAGGGCGATCCCAGCGATAGTCCCGATCTCGAAACCGTCTGCGGTCTCGGCAATCGCAAGAACGAATTCTTCGCAGCTGTGCTACGCGAGGAAGGCGTCCGACCGTACGCCGGATCCGTCCAGTTGCTTGATCATCTCGCTGACCGTGGCACCAAGGTTGCGGTCGTCACGTCGTCTCGTAACGCGACGGCGGTGCTAAAGGCCGCGGACTTGGGGCGACGGTTCGACGTCGTGGTAGATGGCAATGTCGCCGCCGAGAAGGGCCTTCGTGGCAAGCCATCCCCGGATACCTTCGTCGCTGCTGCGGAAGAGCTCGGCGTATCGGTGCAGCGTGCTGTGGTGTTCGAGGATGCGCTCTCCGGTGTCGAAGCCGGACATGCCGGGGGCTTCGGACTCGTGGTTGGCGTGGATCGCGGCGTCGGGGCGCAGCGGCTGACGGAGTCGGGCGCAGACGTTGTCGTCGATGATCTTGGCGAGCTGGCATCATCATGACACGGCGCAGTCCGGACGATCCGATCAGAGCGGCCGATCCGCTGGACCGCAACCGTTTCCCGGTCGACGAGTGGAAGTTCACCGAGGCCGACTACAACGCGGATGATCTTGGCGTAACCGAATCGCTGTTTGCCGTCGGGAACGGTTATCTGGGCATGCGTGGCAATGTCGAGGAGGGCCGGGAGACCTACACCCACGGAACCTTTATCAACGGCTTCCACGAAACGTGGCCGATTCGGCATGCTGAGGAGGCCTTCGGCTTCGCGCGAACAGGCCAAACGATCGTCAACGTACCTGACAACAAAACGATCAAGCTCTATGTGGACGACGAACCAATGCTGCTGTCCGTAGCCGATCTTGAATCCTACGAACGCTCGCTGGACTTCCGTGACGGCTTGTTGCGTCGTGACATCGTTTGGCGGACTCCGGGCGGCAAGCGTGTCAAGGTGTCCTCCACCCGCATGGTCTCGTTCAACCAGCGGCACTTGGCGATCATGACCATGGAGGTCACGATGCTGGATGCCGAAGCTCCGGTAGTGATCTCCTCGCAGACACTCAATCGACAAGACGGCCGCGACGAGTACCACGTACGGTCCCACGCGATGGGCACCGCGGCCGATCCGCGCAAGGGCGCTGCCTTCGAGGCGCGGGTGCTCGAGCCGCAGAGTCACTGGTGGCAAGATCAACGGATCATCCTCGGCTACCGCTGCGCCAACTCCAAGATGACCCTGGCGGTCGGAGTCGATCATCAGATCTATACCGACAACGACTATCGCATCTTCACCAGCGCCGATGAGGACACCGGCAAGATGGTGTATCGGGTGCAGGCCAAGCCAGGCCAGCCGATCAAGGTCACCAAGGTCGTTGCCTACCACACGTCGCGAGGAGTGCCGTCCCGGGAGCTCGTTGATCGCTGCCGGCGGACTCTTGATCGGGTGTACGAGCACGGCATCGAACCAGAATTTGCGGCTCAGCGGGAGTGGCTGGACAGGTTCTGGGAGCGGTCCGACGTTGTTGTGCACGGCCAGCCAGCTCTGCAGCAGGCGATTCGCTGGAATCTTTTCCAGGTGGCCCAGGCTGCGGCGCGCGCCGAGCAGTCGGGAGTGCCCGCCAAGGGTGTGACCGGCACCGGCTACAGCGGGCACTACTTCTGGGATACCGAGATCTTTGTGGTTCCGTTCCTCACCTACACCTCGCCGCAGATGGCGCGCAGCGAGCTGCGTTTCCGTTACAACATGCTTGGTGCGGCGCGCCGCCGGGCGGAGGAGCTTGCCCAAAGCGGTGCACTCTTCCCTTGGCGTACGGTCAACGGAGAGGAGGCATCGGCTTACTACGCGGCTGGCACGGCGCAGTACCACATCGACGCCGACATCGCGTACGCCTTGTGCAAGTACGTTGCGGCCAGCGGCGATCAAGATTTCATGAACCGCGAGGGCGTCGACATACTTGTCGAGACAGCAAGACTGTGGGCTGACCTTGGCTTCTGGCGGGAAAACGGCACCGGTCGCCGCAGCTTCCACATCCACGGCGTTACAGGGCCCGACGAATACACCACGGTCGTCAACGACAATCTCTTTACCAACGTCATGGCCCGCTATAACCTCGCCAAGGCTGCCGAGCTGCTCCACCAGCTGAAGCGGGAACTGCCGCGCGCGTACCAGCGGGTGGCGCTGCGGCTCGAACTCGCCGACGAGGAGATTGACGAGTGGGCCGCTTGTGCGGACGCCATGTCGATCCCGTACGACAAGGTCACCGGCATCAACCCGCAGGATGCCCACTTCCTTGATCGAGAGGTCTGGGATCTGAAGAACACCCCGCCGGAGAAACGGCCGTTGTTGCTGCACTACCACCCGTTGGTGATTTACCGGTTCCAAGTGCTGAAGCAGGCCGATGTGGTGCTCGCTCTGTTTCTGCAAGGTGATCATTTCAGCTACGAGCAGAAGCGCGACAACTTCGAGTACTACGACCCCATCACCACAGGTGATTCCACGCTCTCCGGAATCGTGCAATCGATCATCGCCGCGGAGGTCGGCTACCACGATCTTGCACTGCGCTACTTCTACAACGCGTTGTTCGTCGATCTCGCGGATCTGCACGGCAACACCAGCGACGGGGTCCACGTGGCCTCGACAGGTGGCGTATGGAACATCCTGGCTTACGGATTCGGCGGTATGCGTGACTACAACAACGGGGAGATCACCTTCGATCCGCGCTTGCCTGCGTCATGGCCAGGGCTGACGTTCCAGGTCACCCTCCGCGGCACCCGAGTGAAGGTCGATCTCACGAGCCAGCAGATCACCTTTACCGTCGTGGAAGGCGATATTGCCGAGCTCTCGGTTCGTGACGAGCACTTTACGGTCACCGCTGGCAGGCCGCTGTGCGTGCCACTTGCTCACCAGGGCCCGTGCATCGAGGGCCCGCTGCCGTCCAAGACTGTCGATCGCAGGCCGGACGGGACGCGGATCACGGCGTCGGTACCGCAGGCAGTCATCTTGGGCCGCTAGTAGCAGCTCGCAGGTCCCATTTGTTTGCTCGCGCCCGAGCGGGCGCTGGAGGCCGCTGTCTTCCTCCCTCGCAGGCACGCCGACGGCTCAGGCGAATCTCACTCCAGGCTCGTACCCGTCGCGCCTGCTCGATCGTCCAGACAGCAGCGGCGCCCGCTCTACCCGACGCTCGCAAACATGCAAGCTGCTAGCTTGCAAATGCTTGCAATTGCAAGCACACTGGATGGCATGGTAAGAATTTCAACTGACAAGATCGCGGGCCAGATCGGGTCCCTCGGTGAGTTTATTGCCGGTCAGCGCCGGGCGGCGCAATTGTCGCTGCGGCAGCTCGCGGAACAGACCGGCATTTCCAATCCATATCTGAGCCAGATCGAGCGTGGCCTCCGCAAGCCCTCGGCTGAGGTGCTGCAGCAGCTGGCCAAGGCGCTGCGGGTCTCCGCGGAAACGCTGTATGTGCGTGCCGGCATCCTCGATCCGGATGATCATCACGCTACCTCTGTCGAGATGGCCGTACTCGCAGATGTAGCGATCACCGAGCGGCAAAAGCGAGTCCTGATCGACGTGTACACCTCATTCGTCAAGGAGAACTCCAAGAACGCGACAACTGAGGAAGCCCCGAACCTCACCGAGCCCACATTCAACTGAGAAGGAGAAGCAATGTCGGAGAAGGAAGTATCGCCCGAGGCCCGCAAGTCGGCCCTCGAGTCCGATTACGCCGCGCTGTACGCCGTCGCCGGTCTTACCGATGCGCTGGCAGACGCACTCAAAGGCGCGCTAGCCGAGACGCAGCACAAGGCCACCAAGCGGATCAATGAGTTGCAGAGCAGGCGCCCCGAACTGAGCAAGCAGGCCAAGACCAGCGTCGAGGACCTGCGCACGTTCGTGATCACCTTGCCGGATCAGTTCAAACACCTGCCGGACACCACAAAGGCACGGATCGCTGAGCTGCAGAGGCAGGCCAACGATCTGCTAGCGCAGGCCACCTCGGCGTACGGCGATTACGCCGTACGCGGCAAGGAAGCTGTGGATGAGGCCCGCAGGTCAACGCGCGAGCGGTCAAACCCAAACGGCAAGCCGGTCACGCCGCGTGCTGCCACCGACATCGGTGAGCGTGCAGCTGAAGAGACTGGCACCAAGACGGACAGCACCAAGAAGGACAACTCCAAGAAGACCGGCTGAACGAGACGACGCTCACGCCCCACCCCCTTGCTCGCGCCCCCCGCGTGCAAGAGAGGTGGGGCGTGAGTTCGCCTCCCCCCGGGCTAACCCCTGAACCCCTGACAACTCGTCCTGCTCGACGCCGACCGATCACCGGTCCGGGTGGCGTCGAAGATCGTCCAAAGACCCGACTTCTGATGGATGGCGACGCAGTTGACCTGGCCCGAATGGCGAATCGGCAGAGGTCGTGGACCTTTGATGATCAATAGAGCAGCCCGCGCGTTGCCGAGCAATGTCCATGATCGCTTTCATCGCCTTCCCCCTTTCGACTCGCGCCAGGACCTGCGACTTGTGTCGCGCCTACGGCTGGGGAAGGAACCGATGACTGCATGCTGTAAATCTGCTAAGCGACGAGAACATCTTCACCGATGACGGCGCGAATTGATGTCCGGCGACGCGGTCGTGATCGACTTGTGTCGAAGCTCGCTCGCCCAGATCACAAAATGGGCACGCTCAGCATCGAGACTTAACCGGCAGCTCTCCTCCTCAAGCAGGTCAGGCGTAAGAAGGCTTGGCCGCTGCGGCACTAAGCCTGCTTGGCACGGGCTCGGCTGCGCGCGCGTTCGGATCCGGAAAGCACCACCTTCCGGATCCGAACTGCGTCTGGAGTGACCTCAAGACACTCCTCAGTCCGGCAGAACTCCAATGCCTGCTCCAAGCTCAACAGACGGGGCGGTACCAGCCGTTCGAGTTCCTCACCGGTCGAGGATCGGACATTGGTGAGCTTCTTTTCCCGTGTCGGGTTCACGTCCATGTCGTCGGAGCGGGCGTTCTCGCCAACGATCATGCCTTCATACACTTCCATGCCGGGAGTGACAAATATGGTGCCGCGCTCTTGGAGGTTGAACAGCGCGTACGAGGTGACCTGGCCGGACCGGTCGGCGACCAAAGACCCCGTGGGCCGGGTACGCATCTCGCCGGCCCAGGGCTCGTAGCCATCGAAGACGTGATGCATCAGTCCGGTGCCTCGGGTTTCGGTGAGGAACTCGGTACGGAAACCGATCAGCCCACGAGCTGGCACCAGGTACTCCATCCGAACCCAGCCGGTGCCGTGATTGACCATCTGTTCCAACCTCCCGCGGCGCAGCCCTAGCAACTGAGTGACGACCCCGACGAAATCTTCGGGGATATCGATGGTCAGCCGCTCGACCGGCTCGTGGACCTTGCCGCCAATCGTGCGGGTCACGACCTGGGGCTTGCCGACCGTGATCTCGAAGGACTCTCGCCGCATCATCTCGACCAGGATCGCCAGCTGGAGCTCACCGCGGCCCTGTACCTCCCACGTGTCCGGCCGCTCCGTGGTCAGCACCCGGATGGAGACATTTCCCACCAGTTCGGAATCCAGCCGCGCTTTGACCAGCCGCGCGGTGAGGTTTTTGCCGGAACGCCCGGCCAGCGGAGAGGTGTTGATGCCGACTGTCACCGAGATGGAGGGCTCATCGACCGTGATCAGCGGCAGCGGTCGCGGGTCGTCCGGATCCGAGAGCGTCTCCCCGATGGTGATCTCCGGAATTCCCGCGATGGCCACGATGTCGCCAGGGCCCGCAGATTCTGCGGGTTCCCGCTGCAAGGCGTTGGTGATCAACAGCTCAGAGAGCTTTACCGTACGGATCGTGCCGTCGGCGCGGCACCACGCGACATTCTGATTGCGCCGCAAGGTCCCCGCGACAATTCGGCAGAGCGCGAGGCGTCCGAGGTATGGCGATGCGTCGAGATTGGTCACATGGGCCTGCAGCGGCGCTCCCGCGATATAGCTGGGCGGCGGGATGTGCTGCAGAATCGTGGCAAACAACGGAGCCAGATCCGCGCTGTCGGGCATTTCGCCGTTGCCGGGCGGTGTGAGCGATGCACGTCCCGCCTTGGCCGAGGCGTACACCACGGGGAAGTCGAGACCTCCGCTGCTGTCCTCATCCAGTAGATCGAGGAACAGTTCGTATGTCTCTTCCACCACCTCGGCAATTCGGGCATCCTGCCGGTCGACTTTGTTGATCACGACGACGATGGGCAGCCTCTTCGCCAGCGCCTTGCGGAGCACGAAGCGCGTCTGGGGGAGCGGACCCTCAGAAGCGTCCACCAACAGCAACACACCATCGACCATCTCGAGGCCACGCTCAACCTCGCCACCGAAATCGGCGTGCCCCGGCGTGTCGATGATGTTGATGGTGACCATGGAACCGTCGGGCGCGTGGTGCCGTACGGCGGTGTTCTTGGCGAGGATGGTGATGCCCTTTTCCCGCTCCAGATCCATGGAGTCCATCACCCTCTTTTTGACAGTCTGACCGACTCGAAACGCTCCTGACTGCCAGAGCATGGCATCGACCAGCGTGGTTTTGCCGTGATCGACGTGGGCGACGATGGCGACGTTCCGCAAATCAGAACGGACGGGCACGCAAAACACTCTCTCCGGGCGTAGGGCAACCTGGCGAGTCTAATGGCTGTTGCGCGAGCTACCAGCCGGCGCCGAAGCAGGCGAAGGGGATGGGCGCGGCAGCGGCTTGGATGGCGTCAGCAAGCGCGTACGCGGGCGCGGCGCCCGTGGCTAGTCGGCGGTGGTAGTCGACCATGAGATCGGCTGCGCCCTCGTCCGACACCTTGGCTACGCCGGAAATGATCGTCGACGTCCCGCTGTGGAGCAGTGCCCGCGTCAGCCCCAGCGCCTCGTCCCCGGGCCGTACGGTGGCCTGTCCTAGCTCGCAGGCGGAGAGCACTACCTGCTGAGGTGGGCGGGCGAGCCGATCGAGGTCATACCCTACGACCGGACCGTCAGCCAGCCGGATCGATGAGAAGAGCGGGCTCTCCCGCTCGTGATGACCATGTGCCGCCACATGAACCAGTTGCGCACCGTTGATTGTGCTCAGAAATGCCTCACCGGTTGCCGTGGCGCCAGTGAGCGTCTCACAACCCAGCCAGTGCTGCGCTACGCCGGCCACCTCCTGGTCGGCGCGGCCCAGACCGGGACCGGCAACGGCCACGACTGGTCCAGATTTGTTGTGGAACCTTGCGTGAGCGCCGAGCCAGGCCGCTGCTGAGGGGGCAATGGTCAGTGGTCGCCCCTTCAGACTCTCCAGATCTGCCCAGGGCAGGGCCGTGAGCCGGCCTGGCGGGACTACAACCAGGGGTGCATCAGGCAGGCTGAGCGGAGTCAGCAAAAGCTGGTCGAGGGTGCGAAGGTCATGGATCAAGGAGTTGTGTGCCGATGCTCGTAGCGACTCCGGAACATGGCTCATGGCCAGGACATCCAGATCGGCCGTGATCCTCCGGCAGAGCCGTTCAGCCTCCGCCATTGTGGTCAAACGTTGCATCCAGCAGCCGTGCTGGGTCAGGACGATGCCATGGATATCGTCGTCGATTCCGAACAGGGTCAGGAGTGCTGCTCCGTCCAGCGCTGCGCGCATTTCGCCTATCCGAGGAGTGGGGTCGACCGAGCCCGTGCCACGAACGCTCCAGGAGCGGGCTCGAATCTCCCGCTGCAGCGATTGCCGACGCTTGCGGAGCCGCTCACTGGTGTCGCTGTCAGACTCTTCATGCTCCAGTTGGCTGACCACCCAGCGAAGTTGGGCGAGCAGGTCGGCGGTGATCGGATCTTCGGGAGGTCGCACAGGCGTCACGCGGCTGGATATCGCGCGCGCCCGTTCCAGCCAGGCGAGCACTGCAGCTGGGCGTCCGGCGGCAATCTCCTCGGTGACGGCGAGCGCCGCGAGGCCCACTCCGTGTACCGCAGTGGAAGTCTGCAGGTCGAGGCTGCCGAACTGAGCCTGGTGCTTCATCAGTTCCGCCATCCCAGCCCGCGCCTGCCGATGGCCGGCCTCGCGGTCGCCACGAGCGAAGGCCAACCTGGTCCTGACCAGCCGGCCGTAAAGCCGCAGATCGAGCGGTTGGGCAGCAGAAATAGTCGGTAGCGGCCGAGGCCTACCAGCCAGGCTGGGTCTGGAGTACTCGATCGCAATCAGCCTCGCCAGCTTGGCCTGGTCGGGCAGGCGAAGCTCGTTGAAGATTTTCGTGAGCCGATCGGCCGTACGTATCAACTTGTCGGTCCGGGTACCGGCTTCGGCGTCGGCACGGAGCATCACCAGCTCTCCCTAGGGCAGTGGCGCGCCGATTGTTTCGGCGCCGCAGCCGCGCTACTGCGGTGTGGCTGATGGTTTGAGCCAGCCGATAGTTTCCTGCCAGTAAAGCGACATCTGCCCGCGTCAATTCCGCTTCGGCCAGCAGGGTCAGCATTTCTGTGCGTTCCAGAGCCGCCGATGCCTCGACAAGCGTCCGGTCGGCGTCCGCCACCAGACCAGCGCTCAGCAGGACTTTGGACCGATTGATGCCGACCACGCCCTTGTAGTGGTCGGACGCCGCCTGCTCGACGGTTGGCATCAATTCCAGTGATCGAGGCAAATCGCCGGCCAGATAGTGCATGTAGCCGAGGTTCAGCCGCGCGGCGAACTCTAATTCCGCAAGTTCGTAGTGCCGGCTCAGAACGAATGCACGGCTGAAATCCTCGATAGCGGATTGAATGCGTCCGAGCTGATTGTGAACCTCCCCGCGATTGATCAAGATCTTGCATCGATCCGCTGGCTCGGCGTCGTCGATCAACTGAACTGCTCCGTCCAACTGCTTGATCGCGTCCGTGAGTAGACCATCTCGGAGCAGCAGCAGACCGTGCTGCGCTCGCGTGACAACTGTCAGCTGACCCAGAGATCGTCGGTCGGCGAGCTGCTCTGCTTTGACGAGGAGCTGAATGCTTTCCGCAATTCGACCCATTTCGTGAGTGGGATAGCTCAGACTCAACAGAATCCGCGCGGATAGCCGGTCGTGTTCAATGGAACAGTTGGGAAATTGCAGATCCGCGCCATTGTGAGGCACTGCCATATGTAAGGCACCCATTGCCTCGGTAAACAAGGTGATCGCTCGGGTGTAATGGCCGAGGTCGGAGCTGGCAATGCCTAGCGTCAGCAGGTTGGAGGCGTGCTGATGGTCACCCCCGCACGCAGCATCTGACCCCACATTTGACCCCACAGAGGAAATCTTGCTCTGCTTTTCATTCCTGTGCCAGGTCAGGCGAATTGCCCTCAGTTCTTTGCTCCCCCGTACCCTTGGGCCTATGGCGGGCAGCACAGACTGGTTCCGAGATTCGTTCCGTACCGAGTACGAGAAGCAGAACGCTGCACTCGGGCGGTTCAACTTAGCGATCTTCGGCAAGACCGGCGTGGGCAAGTCGACCTTGATCAACGCGATCTTCGGCGAGGAGGTCGCGCGGACCGGCATCGGCGAGCCTGTCACCCGCGGCAGTCACCTCTATCTCGACAAGGTCGGTCACCTCGGCATCGTTGATACTCAAGGTCTCGAGGTGGGCAAGGACAACAAGCAGATCTTGTCCGAACTCCACAAGGCCATGACGCAGATGCGGCAAATGCCACTCTCGGAGCAGATCCACGTCGCCTGGTATTGCGTACGCGGTATGGACCGCCGCTTCGAGGAGGCCGAGGCCGATTTCGTACGCCGGCTTGACGAGATGGGCCTGCCAGTGATCTTGGTGCTGACCCAGGTGCCGATGCGGGATGGCTTCGTCCATCCTGATGCGGTCTTGCTGGCTGAGCAGATCATGGCCAAGCGGCTGCCACTGGTTGCCGGGCGACCGTTCATGACCTACGCAAAGGCGGACGAGTTCGCTGGTCAACCGGCCTACGGGCTCAAGGAACTTCTTGATGCCACCTTTCGCGTCGCGCCCGAGGGAGTTCAAGGTGCCCTCGTCGCGGCGCAAGAGATCGATCAGGTCCGAAAGGCGCAGGAAGCGAACAAGTACATAGCCGGTGCCGCGGCCAGCGCGGCTGCTGCCGCTGCGACTCCGATCCCGTTTTCCGATGCTGCATTACTGGTGCCGATCCAGCTCGGCATGATGGCCCGGATTGCCCAGATCTACAAGATCAAGTTCGAGCGAGCCGCGCTGATGGCGATCGCTTCGACTACCGCAGCCACCCAGATCGGACGAGCAACGTTCACCGGCCTGCTCAAGATGATCCCCGGGGCAGGAACCGTCATCGGGGGCGCGATCGGAGCCGGGGTCGCGTCGACCTTCACCTACGCCATGGGGCAGGCCTGGCTGACTGTCTGCCAGCGGGCGGCCAAGGGCAAGCTGGGCAGCGCCGGCACTGTGGTTGACAACGACGAGCTCCGCGAAGTCTTCATGGATGAATTCCGCAAGCGCATCAAGCTGGGGCCCAAGCAGTTGCGCGCAGCGTCCGAGACCGATCTCAATCTGATCGACTCCAAGCGGCTCGGCTGATCACCTGCGAGGGCAGCCGACTCGCGCGTGGCGTACTCGCACAAACTGCTGACAAGCCGACAGCTGCTCGAATAGCCTGCCGGCAATGACTATTCCCGATGTGGCGCCGCTGTTGGAGGGCGAGCCGCCTCATGATCAAGTCGTCTTTGCGACCCGACTGCAGCGTTATTGGCCGGACCTCCTGACCGGCCTGACCGGTGCCTACCCCGACCATGCACCGGAGATGGCCAACCGACTGGTGGAAATCGCGGCGCAGAATTTCCAGCAGCGGCCGGCGGACTTGCGGCTGCTCGACTTGCGTCGGCACGCCGATCCGCAGTGGTATCAGCATCAGCAGATGTTGGGATACGCCACCTATGCAGATCTTTTCGCAGGCGACTTGAAGGGAGTTGCCGACCGGGTCGACTATCTTGCCGAGCTGGGCGTCACCTACCTGCACCTGATGCCCCTGCTGAAACCGCGGCCTGGCCAGAATGACGGCGGGTACGCGGTCATGGACTATCGGGCGGTGCGTTCTGACCTTGGCAGCATTGATGATCTACGCGAGCTGGCCACAGTGCTCCGCTCTCGCGGCATCTCGCTGACGCTCGATCTTGTGCTCAACCACGTGGCAGCCGAGCACCAATGGGCGAAGAATGCTCGAACCGGAGACCGGTTCTATCGGCAGTACTTCCATATGTTCGCCGATCGGGAGCTGCCAGACGCGTACGAGCGGACGCTGCCGGAGGTCTTTCCTGATTTCGCCCCCGGCAACTTCAGCTACGACGAGGAGTCCCATTCTTGGGTCTGGACCACCTTCAACACCTGGCAGTGGGACCTCAACTGGCACAACCCGGAGGTCTTCTACGAATTCGCCGATCTGATCTTGTGGCTGGCGAATCTTGGTGTGGAGTGTCTGCGTCTGGACGCCATCGCCTTCATCTTCAAACGGATGGGCACCAACTGCCAGAACCAACCGGAAGTGCATGCGATCACGCAGGCATTGCGTACGGTGGCTCGGATCGCCGCTCCGGCGTTGATCTTCAAGGCGGAGGCGATCGTCGGCCCGGCAGATCTGGCTCCTTACCTCGGGGTTGGCAAGCACGCTGGCAAGGTCAGCGACCTGGCGTACCAGAACTCCTTGATGGTCCAGATTTGGTCAGCGCTGGCGGCGAAAGACACCCGGCTTTTCTGCGCCGCGATGAATCGCTTCCCCGCGAAGCCGCCAACGACGGTGTGGGGGACGTATCTGCGCTGTCATGACGACATCGGCTGGGCGATCGATGACGGTGATGCAGCCTCGGTTGGGCTGAACGGGTACGAACATCGCCGCTTCCTCGCCGACTACTACGCCGGGCTCTATCCCATGAGTGATGCTCGCGGCCTGGTGTTCCAAGAGAATCTGTTGACCGGAGATCGCCGGATTAGTGGCACAGCAGCATCACTTGCTGGTATCGAAGCAGCCCTGATCAGCGGTGACGACACCCACCTCGACCTGGCCATTCGCCGGTACGTGCTGGCTCACTGCCTGGTCTTGGGCTTCGGGGGTCTGCCGCTGATCTACATGGGTGATGAGCTCGGTTTGCCGAACTACTACGACTTTGTCGAGGAGCCCGACCACGCTGACGACAACCGTTGGGTACACCGACCGCCGATGCCGTGGCACTTGGCGGACCGCCGGCACATCGAGGGCACCGTGGAGTACCGGATTTGGCATCGATTGCGGCATGTGATCACGGTGCGTTCCTCGCTACCGAGCCTGGATGCCTCTGTCGAGAGTGAAATTCTGGATCCTGTGAACCCTGCGGTGCTGGTGCTCCTGCGACGGTTTTCCAGCCAGACCATGGTCGGCGTCTACAACATGACTACCGAGTCTCAGAAGCTGCCGCGGTGGGTGATTCCCCTCGGCAATTGGGCCTGGGATGCGCTGACCGAGGAAACCCCGTTGACCGATGGCCCGCTGAAACTGGATGGCTACCAGGTGCGCTGGTTTGTGCAGCAGACGTGAGCACGCTTCGCGACACAGCAATCAGTGAGGTACGCGCTGAGCTCTCCGAGCTCGACCTCGTGTGGACCGAATCGGCGCCGGGATTGTTCTCCGTCCGACTTCCTGGCACCCGGAAGCTCATCACCGAATGCGCCCTCGAGGTGGGACAGCATGGGATGAGTCTGCGGGCCTTCGTCGCCCGCCAACCCGATGAGAACCACGCGGGCGTCTACCGATGGCTGCTGGAACGCAACCTCAAGCTTCGTGGCATTTGCTTTGCGCTGGACGCGCTGGGCGACATCTACCTAGCTGGCAGGATGCCGGTCGATCTGGTCACGCGAGCCGCGGTCGATCGACTGCTTGGCGCCGTGGCCGAGGCCGCCGACGAGAGCTTCAACGTGATCTTGGAACTGGGCTTCGCCGAAAGCATCAGGCGAGAGTGGGCTTGGCGTCGCTCCCGCGGAGAGTCAACCGCGAACCTTGCCGCATTCACCCACCTGGACCCGGGCGAGAGTCCGAAAAGCTGATCCCCGTGCAGCGCCGTCGGCACGTTCGCCACTAGGCTCGCTGCCATGAAACCGATCGCTGGAGCATGTGTCATGACGGGAACCTTGATCCTTCTGCGGCACGGCGAGAGCGAGTGGAACGCCAAGAATCTGTTCACCGGCTGGGTCGATGTCGGCCTGAGCCCAAAGGGTGAGGCCGAGGCCACTCGCGGCGGAGAGTTGTTGGTCGAGAACAATCTGCTGCCCGACGTGATGCACACCTCGGTACTGCGCAGGGCAATTCAGACTGGGCAAATGTCCCTCGATGTTGCTGATCGGATGTGGATCGAGACCAAGCGCTCCTGGCGATTGAACGAGCGTCACTACGGCGCGTTGCAAGGCAAGGACAAGGCGGCAACGCTTGCTGAGTTCGGCGAGGAGCAGTTCATGCTCTGGCGTCGCTCATACGACATTCCGCCGCCGCCCATCGACAATGCCGATCAGTTCGCCAACTTCGACGATCCGAAATACGCCGGCTTGCCGAGCGAGGCGCGTCCCCGTACCGAATGCCTCAAGGACGTGCTGATCCGGGCTTTACCGTACTGGTACGACCAGATTGTGCCGGACCTGCGCGCGGAGCGGGTGACCTTGATCGCTGCTCACGGCAACTCGCTGCGCGCCATCGTCAAGCATCTGGACCAGATGAGTGATGAAGCGGTGGTGGGCCTGAACATTCCCACCGGCATCCCGCTGGTGTACGACCTCGATGACGATCTGAAACCGATCGAGATCGGTGGACGCTACCTGGATCCCGAGGCCGCCGCCGCCTCTATACAGGCCGTCAAGATGCAGGGCCGAAAGTAGCCCCTGGCTCTTTCCCTGAGGGGTCGTTTTGCAGCACAGCCGTTAAAACGCTCCCACGAATCTGGTTTGCAGGGGTCGTTTCGCTGCACAGCCGTTAAAACGAGCATCTGCGGTTATCTACAGATCACCCAGATTCTTCTGGCATTCTGTGCGGCCTTTGATCCAGCATCGCTCGCATGGCTATTACCGCGCGGGAAGCTCGCCCATTCGATCCCCGAGAACCATTCAGCCGCGCAGATGCGCGCGCAGCGGGAATCGGACTCAAGACATTGCTGAGCAGTCGCTTTCGGAAGATCTTCTACGACTGCTATGTCTCCTCATCCGTGCCACTCACCACGAGGATCAGAGCGAACGCAGCACTCGGGATCTCCCCGCTCGGCAGTTTCCTCAGCCACTCCACGGCTGCCCGAATATGGGGCGGAATCGTCCCGAACACACCAGATGTTCACGTCACGGTGCCAGGGACGGCTGGGCGTTCCTCGCGCCAGGGGTGTCAAGGCCCATGCTGCCGTTGAGGGTACGGCGATAACATCGCTTACGTAACCTGCCGATCACCACCCCAGAGCAGACTTTCCTGGATCTTGCGACGAGCCTCAACTTGGTCGCCTTAGTCGTGCTCGGCGAGCAGCCCGCTATGTTCGCGAAGGTGTCGACTCCGAGATGGAGACGCGGCTTCGCATGCTGCTCATACTGGCGGGGC
Source organism: uncultured Actinomycetota bacterium (assembly GCA_963815975.1). Taxonomy (GTDB): domain Bacteria; phylum Actinomycetota; class Actinomycetes; order Propionibacteriales; family Propionibacteriaceae; genus Microlunatus. The sequence goes on along the minus strand of CAWFJC010000006.1, from coordinate 883,702 downwards.
TCCCAGTTCCCGAGGTGAATGTCATCCTGCGCCATCCGGACGGAAGTTGGTGGATGCGCTTCGACCTGTGCTATCCGTCACTCAAGCTGATCATCGAGTACGACGGAAGGCACCATGCCGAGGACAGCGAGCAATGGCTGCATGATCTCAAGCGCCGCGAGGCCCTCGACCGGATGGGATGGCGAGTCATCGTGGTGACCAAGCACGATTACTACGATGCGCCGGAGGAAATACTGCATCGCGTACGTGATGCTCTGATCCAGCAAGGCATGGTCGGCCTGCGGCGTCGTTTCAAGCCGGAGTGGACGCGCCACATCATTGGAGCCTGAGCGTTTTTGACAGCTGTGCTGCGCAACGACCCATCGCAGTAGCTGCGAGCCAGTCCTACTTACGCCTGTGCTGCGAAACGACCCCTATCCGGGACGAGGCCCCGATCCGGGACGATCCCGCAACCGACTACGGCTGCGGCCAGAGTCGGTCTTCGGGAAACTGACCGGTCACGACGTAGATGATCCGCCGACCCATCGATGCCGCATGATCCGCGATGCGTTCGTAGTAGCGACCAAGCAGAGCCACGTCAACGGCCGCCTCTACGCCGTACCCCCAGTCCTCGCTCAACATCACCCGGAACTGGGTACGCCGTAGCTCGTCCATCTCCTCGTCACGGGCACGCAACTCTTGAGCGCTTTGGATGTTGCGATCGTTCACGGTCTGCCCAGCCGTGATCACCATCTTCTCGGCGACATCACCCATCCGCACGAAGTTCGGACGCATGGTCTCGGGTACGGCGATTTCGGGATAACGGAGCCTGGCAATCTTGGCAATGTGGGCGGCAAGGTCACCCATCCGCTCCAACTCGGTCACCATCCGCAAGGTCGCGACAATGGTCCGCAGCTCACCTGCGACCGGGGCCTGGCGGGCTAGTAGCGAGAACGCCCGCCCTTCGATCTCCGCCTGCTTCGCGTCGATCCGCTCATCGTCGCTGATCACCTGTTCAGCAAGGTGGATATCTGCTTCGAGCAGCGCCGTCGTCGCCGACCGGACGGCCGAAGAAACCACCTGAGCCATATGCACCAGGTCGGCGAGGACATCGTCCAGCTGTTCCCGGTAGGAGTCGCGCATGAGTAATCCCGTCTGTCTTTGGGGTTTGCAGCACGAACCACCCTATGTCGGGGCCCTACACCGAATCGTGCACCTGGTTAACGAACTGTGAACATGTGCCAAACGCTCGACGCCGTGTGTGCTCATACGCCAATCACGTGGTGGGCTGGCGCTCGTTCGACCCCCTACTATCTTCGTGTGAACCCGATTGGGGTCGGCATTGTGGCGATCGTCGTCGGCATAGGGATCGGCGCGCTGGTCGTGTGGGCCGTGCTGCGGACCCGACACGCAGAACCAACTCCAACGTTCGATGTCGCCGAGCCGGTCGTACCGACTGGCGTTGCAGAGGTGCTTGCAGCGTTGCCGTCTGCTGGAATCGTGGTCGGCCCGCACGACGAGGTCCTTGAGACCACCGCTACGGCGCGGACGCTGGGTTTGGTTCGGGGAAGCCGGATCGCGGTCCCTGAGCTGTTGCAATTGGTCCGCAGCGTGCGTCGGGACGGTGATGGCCGGACCGTCGATCTTCAGATCGACCGAGGCGTACGCGTTGCCTCCATCTACCTCACCGCTCGCGTAGCACCACTGGATGAGAGCCTGATTCTCGTCCTCGCGGACGATCAGACAGCCGCTCAGCGCATCGAGGAGACCAGGCGCGACTTCGTCGCAAACATTAGTCACGAGCTCAAGACGCCGATCGGCGCCATTGCGTTGCTCGCCGAGGCAGTTGAGGATGCGGCAGACGACCCGCCCGCCGTACGCAAGTTCGCCAGTCGGCTGGGTATCGAGTCTGCTCGGCTGACTGATCTGGTCAGTCAAATCATCGAGCTGTCCAGACTTCAATCCGACGACCCGCTGGCAGATCCGGAGATCGTTGACATTGACGAGGTGCTCACCGAAGCGGTCGATCGCCGCCGGCTCGACGCCGAGCGGAATCGGATCACCCTCACCGTGGCCGGTGTTGCCGGGACGCGAGTACTGGGTAGCGCCCGCCAGCTCGGTGTCGCGGTCGGCAATCTCGTGGAGAATGCCATGGCATATTCCGACCCGGGCGCGCGCGTTGTTGTCGCCGCGCATGTCCAAGCCCGGAGCGACGATGACTACATCGAGATCACCGTGTCGGACAACGGCATCGGGATCCCGGCGACAGAAGTCGATCGGATCTTCGAACGCTTCTACCGAGTGGACTATGCGCGCAGCCGGGCCAATGGCGGCAACGGCCTCGGGCTCGCCATCGTGAAGCACATTGCCGCGATCCATGGTGGCGATGTGTCGGTGTGGAGCCAACCGGGCCAGGGATCGACGTTCACGATCAAGATCCCGGCCCATCTCCATGAGGCTCCTGCAGCCTCCCCAGGTCTCGCTCCGGCTTCGAACAATCAGCCGCCTCCCGATCAACCAACGTACGAGCCCCAAGAGATCAGCCAATGACTAGGGTGCTCGTCGTCGAGGATGAGGAGTCCTACCGAGAAGCACTGTCGTACATGCTCTCCAAAGAAGGTTTCGAGGTCATCGAGGCACATGACGGCGCGACCGGGATCGCCGAATTCGATCGGCATGGCGCGGATATCGTCCTGCTCGACTTGATGATGCCAGGCCTCCCCGGAACGGAAGTCTGCCGACAGCTCCGTCTTCGGGGTTCCGTCCCGGTCATCATGCTCACCGCGCGGGATAGCGAAGTCGACAAAGTGGTGGGCCTTGAGCTCGGCGCCGACGACTACGTCACCAAACCGTTTAGTCATCGGGAGTTGATCGCACGGATGCGTGCCGTGCTGCGTCGTGGTCAGGATGCCGAGTTGATGCCCGACGTCGTCGAGGCCGGCGGCGTGCGAATGGACGTCGGGCGGCATGAAGTATCGGTCAATGGCGAGCGGATCAGGCTCGCCCTCAAGGAGTTCGAGCTGTTGGAAATGCTGCTCCGCAACGCTGGACGCGTGATGACACGCGGTCAACTCATCGACCGGATCTGGGGTGCGGATTACGTCGGGGACACCAAGACCCTGGACGTTCACATCAAGCGGCTGCGTACCAAGATCGAGCCCGATCCGGCGAGCCCGCGGTACCTGGTCACCGTCCGAGGGCTGGGTTACAAGTTCGAGGCATGAGGAAAGTTGACGGCAGATATCTTGAGCTTGTGACTGGCGAGATCACCGTCTTCTCCGGTTCGTCCCACCCTGATTTTGTCGAGGAGCTCTGCCAGATCCTCGGAGTGGCGCTGGCGCCCGCCCGTACGATGCGGTTCAGCAACGACTGTCTGCAGGTTCAGCTACGCGCCAACTGCCGGCAGCGCGACGTCTACGTGGTCCAGTCGTTGGTACCGCCGGTACAGGAAAATCTCGTCGAACTGCTGCTCATGCTGGACGCAGCGCGCGGCGCGTCCGCGGCCCACATCACTGCCGTCATCCCGCACTTCGCGTACGCCCGCTCAGACAAGAAGGATGCGCCCCGCATCTCGATCGGCGCGCGGTTGGTCGCGGACTTGTTGGCCACTGCTGGTGCCACGCGGGTGCTCACCATGGCGCTGCACGCGCCGCAGGTGCATGGGTTCTTTTCGGTGCCGGTCGACCATCTCAGCGCGATCAAGGTGCTAGCCGAGCACTTCCGTTCCTACAACCTCAGCAATGCCGTCGTCGTATCTCCCGACCTCGGGAACGCGAAGATGGCCGCTGCGCTCGCCCGGGTACTCGGCGTTCCGGTCGCGGCGGGCTCCAAGCAACGGTTGACCGACGACACTGTGATCATCGACCGGATCATCGGTGACGTGTACAACCGCGAAGTCATTGTTCTCGACGACGAAATTGCCACCGCGGGCTCGATCGTCGAGCTACTCAAGCTGTTGCGGGCGGAGAGGGCTGGGCAGATCTCAGTCGCCTGCACTCACGGACTGTTTACCGGCCCGGCGATCGAACGGCTCAAGCAGGAGCCGGACATCGCCGAAATCGTCACGACGAACACGGTGCCGCTGCCGCCAGAGAGCCAGCTGCCCAACATGGTTGTCCTGTCGGTTGCTCCGCTGTTCGCGGAGGCTGTGCACCGGATCCATGAGGGCGAGTCGATCAGCAGCCTCTTCAGCGACGAGCTGACCTACGGGTAGTGCCGCCGAGGACGTCGGACGCGGGACGCGCTCAGCCGCAGGCTGCGCAGGATCAGACGCTCGGCGTCGCGGAAGGCTTGAGGGACACGTACGGGCCAACGTTGCCGTCGACGATCGGCGCTCGTGTCGTCACCTCCCCGGCGTTCTCGAATTGCAGCGTCACAATCGCGTCGAGACCAGCCTTCAGATCAGGACTTTTGACGATGATCGGCGGCTGGTCAGTCAGCACGACCTGAAGACCATTGGCTACCGTGACGGTCGACGGAATCGTCCCGGTGAACGGAGCGCCCTCCGACCCATCCGCTTTGATGGGCGTGCCACTCACTGCTGTGAGTGAATCGCGGTCGGCGGTCACGATGGAGCCTGAGACGACGCCTTCGCCGGGCGCCCAGCTGATGATCGACAGGTTGCGAACATGGACGACCTTGTTGGGGTTCGCCGGGTCACCGACATCGACGTTGACGCCCTCAGACGGTGTGTAAGGCCGATTCGTCTGGACATTCATGCCGCATCCGGCCGCCAAGAGGACCAGGCCACACGGCGAGCAGCAAGTTCGCAACACTGCGTAATGCCCGTCCTGTAACGCCATGCCGTCGCGCACTGCGGCCTGCACGATCTGCTCGACTCGGTTTCCACAACACGATGGCCGACTCCTGCCTGGCGAAAGGGACGTTTTGCGAAGCAGCCTATCGACACCGTCGCCGTTCGTGCAGGCCTCGCCCGTGCGGCGTGAGGATGTTGTGACACGACATCCGGCTCAGGCACACACCCGACCTATTTGTCAAGCCTGACATCAGCCCAATACTGGCCTCTGGCTAGCGCAAACGCTGCCTGGGAGCCCCGCTGGCCGTGCTAAACTTGGTTGCGCGAAAGGGGTACAAAACAATATGACCTTTACAGTCGGCGAAACGGTGGTCTACCCCAATCATGGAGCCGCCGTCATCGAGGACATCGAAACCCGCCAGATCAAGGGCGAGGACAAGCTCTATCTGGTACTGAGGATTGTTGGTCAAACCGATCTCGTCGTTCGCGTACCTGCATGCAACCTGGACCTCGTCGGGGTCCGTGACGTTGTTGACGCTGACGGATTGGAAAGAGTATTTGGTGTCCTCCGTGCGCCTCATACCGAGGAGCCGACCAACTGGTCACGCCGGTACAAGGCCAATCTCGAGAAGCTTCACTCCGGCAACGTGTTGAAGGTCGCCGAGGTTGTTCGCGACCTGTGGCGGCGCGAGCGTGAGCGTGGGCTGTCCGCTGGTGAGAAGCGGATGCTTGCCAAGGCGCGCCAGATCCTGGTTTCCGAGCTCGCCCTTGCAGAGCGTGTCGAGGAGGACAAGGCGGAGGTTCTGCTCGACGAGGTCCTTGCTTCCTGACATCACAGGCACCCCTTCGGCGTACCGGAATCGGTATCGACGTTCATCGGCTGGCTGCTGGTCGGCCGATGAACGTCGCTTGTCTGCTCTTTGAGGACGAGGTGGGCCCCGAGGGTCACTCCGACGGTGATGTCGTTGCTCATGCGGCGTGTGACGCGCTGCTGAGTGCGGCTGGCTTGGGCGATCTCGGTAGCAACTACGGGACCACCGATCCCGAGTGGTCCAGTGCCGCCGGAGCAGCCTTTCTGTCCGAGACTGCTGCACGCGTACGAGCGGCCGGTTTCGACATCGCCAATGTTGCCGTACAACTGATCGGCGACCGCCCCAAGCTGGGAGCGCGACGCGTGGAGGCCGAGCGGATTATGGCTCAGGCGGTTGGCGCTCCGGTCAGTCTTGCGGCGACCACCACCGACGGCCTCGGCCTGACTGGTCGCGGGGAAGGAATTGCAGCGATCGCGACCGCGCTGTTGGTGTGAGAGATCGCACCCTTCGACAAGCTCAGGGCCCATTCGACAAGCTCACAGCACCTTCGGCAAAGCTCACTGGGCCCTTCGACGAGCTGGGAGCGCAGGTTTCTAGCGGACGTATTTGGATGGGGCAGTAAAGGTATTGCAGGCGCCCACTGAGTTAGTGGTCAGGCCCGTAGTGCCCCAGTATTTGCGCGATCGGCCGAGGCCGTGGTTTCCGACGATGTCAGGTTTGTTGGTGAGCGTGTCGTCCCCAATGGCGACGTAGATCTCCTCGATTCCGGGCTCGTCTTGTCGCTGCACCCCGATGGATTCCGAGACAGCGCGGATGAACATGCCGGAGAAGCAGTCGGCTTGGGTTTCGAGCCGTCGCATGTACTCCAGCTCGGCCCCCTTGCTGTTGGACTCTTGGCCCAGCGCGTGTGCGGAGATCAAGATGGCAGTTCTCGCCTGTAGCGCGTGTCCAAATTCATGAGCCATGACAATGTCGGCGGTCCATTTGTTGCGCCGCACAGTCGGCAAAGCCTGTGGCAGCAGGCTGCTGTAGTAGACCTGCTGATCGGCTGAGCAGTAAAAAGCATTGATGCCGCTCGTGCCGCATTTCGTGGTGAGCTCTTCACCGTAGATCGTGACCGTTGGGCGCACGATGATCCAGCCGGAGTTCACGACCGGTGGTTCCCAGACGCGTACCAGACACTCCATCAATCCTTCGAAATGCGACTTCAGCTGCGCGTCGCTGGCAGTCGTGACGTTGATCGGTTCTGAGTTGCAGCGGACCGGTGTAGGCACGGTCTCGCGATAGAACGGATTCTTGGTGATCAACTGATCGGCTTCTTCGTATGTCTGCGGTAACGGTATCGGCGGCGGATTCCTATCCGGCGGCGGGACCTGGTAGTCGTCGTTCTGGTACGCCGCCTCCGATGGTCCTGAGTTCAGGCCAGTGATCACCAGTCCAGCCAGCGCGGCCAGCGCAACAATGATCGTGACAAATGCTATGAACCGCAGCGGGTTTCTGCGGCGCGGCGCGGGCACCGGTGGCGTTGGCCCGTACTGCGGCACTCCGCCACCGAAGGACGGCGGTCCGAAGCGTGAAGCGGGATAGCCCTGGTAATAGCCGCCAGCCGATGCCGCCGGCTGCCACCCGCGTGGCGGGCCGGCGCCGTAGGTGCCTGGTTGCGGAGAGCCTTGGGGTGGTGCGTACTGCGGACCGCTCCACTGCTGCTGGCTCACACGCGCAACGATAACCGGGGATGGTGTGGCCGCGCGTCGGCTTCGGTGCTCAGACGTTTCTGGGCTTGGGACGCAGCTCTCAGCGACTAGTGGGAGGCTGTACCTCGTGCCCGCGAACCTCCCAGCGACGCTTCATCGGATCGGGGCGATGATTGCGTTCTGTCTTCTGACCTGTGGTCTGCTCGCCGGCCCGCTGGCATTGACAGCACACGCTGAAGGCAATGCCGCGACCTTCATTGCCGAGGGCAATCTGGCCAAAGACGGCACGCTCAAAGTGAAGCAAACCATCACCCTGACCGGGGCTGTGCCGCCGGAGCTCACGCAGCGGTTCGAGACGCGGGAAGACCTGGTTGGAGATCGTCAATACGTCCAGCAGCTCTCCGACATCACGGCCATGGTGAAAGACGCCCAGGTACAGCCCACGATCAAATCCGATGACCGCTTCACCACAGTGACGGTGCCGACCAACGGCGCCACGGAGATCATGATGAGCTACACCGTCACCGGTGCGGTCATCACCATGGATAGCAATGGCACGGCCTTGCGTTGGGGCATGTTGCAAGGCCTCAGTGCATCGGTGACTGAATTCAGCGCGACAGTCCAGATTCCGACCCAATTCAGCTACATCAAATGCACGGCTGGCAGCCCGAACTCAACTGTTCCCTGCAACTTTGCCAGCACCGAGGGCGCGCAGGTGCCGACTTTCCGCGACGGACCGCGTGGCGAGGGCGAAGTGGTGACCATCGACATCGGCTTTCCACCCGGCGCCGTGGCGTCGAACGAGGTGATCGACTACCAATGGACGCTCGGGCGCGCCTTCTCGGCTGAGCCGCTTCCCCTGGCCCTTGCCCTGGGTCTGCTGGTCCTTGGCGGTCTCGCACTGTACGGCATTCATCGACGGGCTGGCCTTGACGTGAAACCCGACGGCCAGCTCAACAAGGTGGGCGAATTCGTGCCGACTGGTGAGGGCCAAGCGGAATTCCGGGTGGTCGACAATGTCCGGCCAGGCCATGTCGGTACGGTGGCCGACGAGCGCGTCGATCCGATTGACGTGACGGCGACACTAGTTGATCTTGCGGTACGCGGCCATGTGGTGATCAACGAGCTGCCCAGGGAGAGTGATTTTGCTCGAGCGGACTGGGAGATCAAGCGTCTCGAGGGATCATCCGACGGCTTGCGCCCCTTCGAACGACAACTGCTGGACGGCATTGCCCAAGTGGGAGCAGCCGTACGCGTATCCGAGCTGGCCACTCGGGTTCAAGAGTCCATCGGCGGAGTGCAGAACGCGCTCTATGACGAAATGGTCAGCAACGGGTGGTACGAGCGTCGCCCGGATGACACCAGGAATCGCTGGACACAGCTGGCACTCGCCGCCTTGATCATTTCAGTTGTCTTGACGGGCGTGCTCGCCGCGTTCACCACGTTCGGGCTGGTAGGACTGGCGTTGATTGTCGTGTCCTTGGGAATGGTGTTCGTTGCGCAGGAAATGCCCGCACGAACCGCGAAGGGCGCTGCCTTGCTAGGTGGCCTGGGAGCGTTGCGGTCAGATCTACTGAGCCACCCGACCAACCAAATGCCACCTGGCGCTGAGTTGCGGGAGATCTCTGAGGTGCTCCCGTACGCCATCGTGCTCGGCGGCGCGGACCGGTGGCTGGACGCCATCGTTGCCAGCGACGTCGACGAGGACCCCGACTCCGACGATCTCTCCTGGTATCACGGACCCGAGAACTGGCACCTACGCGATCTACCGGACTCGATGAGGAACTTCGTGACCACCGTTTCAGGGAGTCTGTTCACTCGCTAGTTTGATTGCCTCGCGATCCCGGTTTTGCGTCCGCTCTATTTCAGGTTCTGGAGCGGATAACCGTGCTTCGCACAGCCGTCGATGATCAACTGCTTGGCGTCGCCTGGCGGGTTCTTGGGATCATCGGACTCCAACAAGCTGATCGTTGCATCGACCCAGCGTTGCGGCTCGGGATCGAGTTTGCCCGACTGGCTGAGCTTCTTCAGGCCAGCCACCGTTACCTTGTTGACCGCTGTGCCGCCGCCGGCCGCCGTATCAATTGCTGGGCAACCGATCTTGTAAAGGTCCGCCGACTGGACGTCTGTTTGGGAACAGGCAGCGAGTCCGAGCAGGGGAGCGGCAGCGAGGACAGTGGCGGCAATGACACGGTGCATAGAGTTCAGGGTATGTGCCCCGAGCTGTCACGGACCTGTGTGCCGTGAAACGTCAACGCGGGCGTCCAGCGGATCAGACGGCATCTCAGTCAGAGGTGCCGCTCGCCCCGCTCGTAATCCTCTATTGCCTGTCGCATCTGCCGTAGGGCCTCCTGGATTTCAGCCTCCGTCTGCTCCTCAGGACTCGCATACCGCCGCGCCTCTGGCTGCCAATCGCTGAACCATAAGTAGATGGCCCAGGTGATCATGCCGATGGCGAACAGAATCATGCAGATCGTCGTAATGGTCGTCGGCTCCATGCCTGGGTCCTTCGGCGCAGTGTCTATAGAGCAAGCCCCGGGTAGAGCGGGTTCGCGTCCAGCAGCTCCGCAGCCGCGGCCTTGGTAGCCTCGGCGACGCCCTCGGCGAGCACGTACTTAGCCTTGCCTGGTTGTCCGCTGGAGGCAACCGCTGGCGTGGTGTTATCGAGCACCTTCACGATCAGCTCGGCCACCGTGTCGAACTCATCGGTGCCGAATCCGCGAGTCGTCAGTGCCGGCGTACCGATCCGTACGCCCGAGGTGTACCAGGCGCCGTTTGGATCGGCGGGCACTGCATTCCGGTTGGTGACAATCCCCGCATCCAGCAACGCCGCCTCAGCCTGACGACCGGTGAGCCCGAACGTCGACACATCGATCAGGACGAGGTGGTTGTCGGTTCCGCCGGTGACCAGTTTCGCGCCCCGGCGCAGCAGACCATCGGCCACGGTCTGAGCATTGTCCGCGACGGCTTGTGCATAACTCTGGAACTCCTGGGTCCGGGCTTCGGCAAGGGCCACCGCTTTCGCGGCAATCACGTGGCCGAGCGGCCCACCAAGTACCAGCGGGCAGCCGCGGTCGACGGAGTCCGCGTATTCCTTGGTCGCGAGGACCATCCCGCCGCGCGGCCCGCGCAGCGACTTGTGGGTCGTTGTGGTCACTAGATGGGCATGCGGAACCGGATCCTCATCGCCGGTGAACACCTTTCCCGCGACCAGGCCCGCGAAGTGCGCCATGTCGACCAGTAGGGTCGCGCCAACCTCGTCCGCGATCTCTCGCATCGTCGCGAAGTTGATCCGCCGCGGATAGGCGGAGTAACCGGCGATCAAGATCAACGGCCGGAACTCCCGGGCCATCGCGCGTACCGCGTCATAGTCCAACAGCTGGGTCTCCGGGTCAGTGCCGTAGGAGCGCTGATGAAACATCTTGCCGGAGATGTTCGGGCGGAAACCGTGAGTCAGGTGACCGCCGGCATCGAGCGACATTCCGAGGGCTCGCTGGTTGCCGAACTTGTGTCGCAGCTCCTCCCACTGCTCCTCAGTCAGGTCATTGACAGTTTTCACTCCGCGATCGGCCAGCTCAGGAAGCTCGATCCGATTGGCGAGGATGGCCCAGAACGCGACCAGATTGGCGTCGATGCCGGAGTGCGGCTGGGTGTAGGCGTATTCAGCGCCGAAGAGTTCGCGGGCATGTTCGGCGGCGACCGTTTCTACAGTGTCAATGTTCTGGCAGCCGGCGTAGAACCGATGCCCGATAGTGCCTTCGGCATATTTGTCGGAGAGCCAACTCCCCATCGTGAGCAGCACCGCAGGCGACGCGTAGTTTTCTGAGGCGATGAGTTTGAGTGACTCGCGCTGATCGGTCAGCTCGGAGCGGATGGCGCCGGCGATCCGCGGCTCGATGGTCTCAACGACGGAGAGGATGGTGCGATAAGCCTGGGAGACGGGGCCTGAGTTATCTCCGCCCGAACTCTCGGACCACGTGGGTTCGGTTTGGGAGGCGGGAGAAAGGATGTCGGTCACGAGCACTCCTGAGGTGAAAGCCGGGCGCCGCCTACATTAGTCCAGCTGACTGGGCCGCTGTCGCGAGATTTCATAGAGTGCTATGCCTGCCGCCACACCCGCGTTGAGGGATTCCACGCTCGCGCTGATCGGGATCGACGCGAGGAAGTCGCAAGCCTCGCGGACCAGACGCGACAATCCTGACCCTTCGCTGCCGACGACCAGTACCAGCGGCCCGGAGGCCTCGGGTACGTCGGAAATGCTCGTGTCAGCCTCGCCGTCAAGGCCGATCAGGCTAAGCCCTGCGTCGGCGTACGCGCGCAGGCTGCGATTGAGGTTGGTCGCCCGTGCAATCGGGATATGAGCGGCGGCGCCGGCCGAGGTCTTCCACGCGGCGGCGGTCATGCCGGCAGCCCGGCGTTGCGGGATGAGGACGCCATGCGCGCCGAATGCGGCGGCCGACCGGACAATTGCCCCCAGATTGCGCGGGTCGGTAATCGAATCAAGTGCGACTATCAGTGGCGGTTGGTCGGAAGCCAGGGCAGTGGACAGCAGATCGTCCGGGTGCGCGTAGTCGAACGCCGGAAGTTGCAACGCGATGCCCTGGTGCAGTGCGCCGCCCGTAAGTCGATCGAGCTCGGAGCGGGTGACTTCAAGCAGCGCGGTGCCGCGGGTCGCGGCGCGCTTGAGAATGTCGCGTAGTCGATCATCCCGTTCAGCGCCCTCCGCGACGTAGGCGGATCGGATCGGGATCTCGGCCTCCATCGCCTCCAGTACCGCGTTGCGCCCGACGACCCACTCGGGCCCTGATCCTGGCCGCCCAGTTTTCGGCGCGGCGCCGCGACGCGGTTGGCGCTGTGCTGGGGTTTTCTTTGTGCGGTAGGCCGTGTGGTAGGGGCGGTCCTCTGCCTTGGGCGTTGGGCCCTTTCCTTCCAGGCCTCGGCGGATCCGCCCACCGGAACCGGCCGTATTGCCTTTGCCGCTGCGGCGTACCGCTCCCTTCCGCTGGCTGTTGCCTGGCATCAGCGGACCCTCCAACGGGGCCCCTGCTGGGTGTCGAGGACTTCGACTCCAAGCGCGGCAAGGGAGTCGCGAATGGCGTCCGCAGCGGCGAAGTCCTTGCGTTCCCGGGCTGCCTCTCGATGTTTCAGCAGCTCGGTAACCAGGCCCTCCACCACGGCGGTCAGCTGTTGATCAACCCTGCGCTCCCAGGCAGCACTGTCAGCATCCAGCCCCAAGATCGCCAGCATGCCCAACACCTCGGCCAGCCGGGTTGCAACAAGATCAGTTTCGCCAGCCTCGAGCGCCTGGTTGCCTTCCCGTACGACGTTGTGCAGCACCGCGACTGCTGCGGGCGTACCAAGATCATCATTCATAGCCGCCGCGAACTCTTGCGGAACGTGTTCGGCAATGACGCCGACCACGTCGCCAGCACGGCGAACGAAATTGTCAATTCGCTCGAGTGCGACCGCCGACTCCGCAATCGCCGCATCGGAGTACTCGATCGGCGAGCGGTAGTGCGGTTGAAGCAGGTATAACCGCACGGCACGGGCCGGGAATCTCTTGATCACCTCGGAGACGAGTGCGCTGTTGCCCAGCGACTTGCTCATCTTCTCCCCGGCCGTCGTGACTAGAGCGTTGTGCATCCAGTAGCGTGCGAAACGCTGCCCGGCGGCCCTCGACTGCGCCAGCTCGTTTTCATGATGAGGGAAGCGAAGATCAAGTCCGCCGCCATGGATGTCGAACTCATCGCCGAGATACTTGCCAGCCATGGCCGAGCACTCCAGATGCCAACCGGGCCGGCCGCGGCCCCACGGGGTCACCCAGCTCGCCGTCTCCGGCTCAGTATCTTTGTGGCCCTTCCAGAGGGCAAAGTCGCGCGGATCCCTTTTGCCGCGAGGATCGGAATCCCCGGCAGGCTCCATATCGTCGATGTTCTGGTGGGACAGGGAGCCGTATGCCGGCCAGGACTTGACGTCGAAGTAGACGTCGCCGGAGGAGTCTGGCGCTGGATACGCGTGACCACGTTCGATGAGAACCTTGATCATTTCGATCATCTCGGGAATATGGCCCGTGGCTCGCGGTTCGTAGGTGGGTGGCAAGCAACCCAGTGCAATGTACGCGTCGTGCAGCTCGCGCTCGAAGCGATAAGCGAGAGCGAACCACGGTGTACCGGCCGCCGCAGACTTGATCAAGATCTTGTCATCGATATCGGTGATGTTGGCGATCACGGTGACGTCGTAGCCGCACCAAGTCAGCCAGCGACGGAGGACGTCGAATACCACTTCCTTACGGATGTGTCCCAGGTGTGGACCGGACTGAACGGTGAGTCCGCAGTGGTAGATCGACACCTGGCCAGGTACCACGGGCTCGAACAGGCGTACCGATTGCGTGGCAGTGTCATAGAGCCGGAACGCGCCTGCCGCGCCCGGTTGTTCTTGTCGCGTCACGAGCGTTCGGTCTCTCTTTCCACCGCCATCAGGCGCCGCATGGCATCGACGCCCTCGCGCAGCGCTTTGAGGTCACGCTTCGACATCGTCGCAAGATAGGGCTCGAGCGAGGTACCGATCGAATTACGCATCAAGACCAGCTGTTGGTTGCCTTTCTTCGTCAGTTTGATCATCCACGCTCGCGCGTCGCGCGGGTCGGCGGCGCGGTCGACCAGCTGCGCTGCTTCCAGGCGCTTCACATGGTTGGTGATCGTCGGTTGAGAGCATCGCTCGGCCGCGGCGAGCTCGCTGATCCTCGTTGGCCCGTTGTCGTGCAAGCGCGCTAGCAAACGCGCGGCTGCGAGACTAATGCTGAAACCGTTCTCCTTGGGAACCCAGCGGATCATACGGGCGGCCGTCGAAATGAGATCCTCACCGAGGGCGTGGAGATCATCGTCCATCTGGGCAGGATATGCGGTTCGGTGGTTCAGCGTGCGGCATGTCAGCGGCGGATCGCCGCAACGACCAGCTGGGCGAGCTCCGAGTAGGCCTCAGCGTCGCTCAGGCCAGTGGCTGCAGCGATCTCGCCGCTGGTGATGCGCCGCATTGTGGCAGTCACGACTTCGCTCACAAAAGCAGCGTGCACCCGCCGGAATGCACCGGCTTTGGTGCCTTCATCGATCAATTCACGGACCCGCCGAGCTGCCGTCAGTGTGTTCTGCTCATAGATCTCGGTCGCTGGACGGAAGTTGGCCAGATCGTCTCGGAAGGCACGGCTGGCTGGGCGCAGCTCCTCGGCAACAGCCTCGAGATAGCGGGTGACTCGATTCGCCGGCGCCCGGGTTCGAGCAATCGCCGCCTCGACCTGCTCGGTGGCGCGCTTGAAGAACTGCCGCACGGCCAGCACGGCGATCTGCTCCTTGCTGGCAGCGAGTGCGTAGAGAGTGCGTTTGGAGCAGTTCAACTGCGCTGCGAAGTCGTCCATCGTGAGATGGCTGAATCCCTGCGCTAGAACGAGATCAACGAGTGCATCGCGTAGCTGTGTCTGCCGCTGGTCAGTCTGCGCTCGAGCAAGATGGCTACCATAGTGGTACTACCGTACTATCTCTTAGTACCCCGCACACGTGCTAGCTGCGAGCGTCGGGAAATCGCGCACCGCCGATGCTGAGGAGGAGCGAGCAGAGGCGCTTTTCCTTCCGCCAAAGCCGACGAAGTCGGCGGCAACCGAGCGAACATCGCAGCGAGCGGAAGCGAGCAATCAAACAGGCGCGATTGCGCGAGCAGCTCAAATCAAAGGAGAGCGAGATGGCCGTCGATCGGCTGTTGCCAACCGACGAGGGTGCGGAACTGGTGGCGCTGATTCGGGAGATTGCGCAGGCCGAGCTGGCTCCGCGTGCAGCTGCCGATGAGGCCGCAGCGCGATTCCCTCGCGATGCCTTCGCCATGCTCGGAGAGGTCGGGCTCCTCGGCCTGCCCTATCCGGCGGAGTACGGCGGCGCAGGTCAGCCGTACGAGGTCTACTTGCAGGCCCTTGAAGAGGTTGCGATGGCGTGGATGAGTGTCGGTGTCGGTGTTTCGGTTCATGTCATGGCGACGTACGCGATGGCCGCCTTCGGGACACCAGAGCAGCGTGCCAGCTATCTGCCGGAGATGATCGGCGGACAGAGCTAGGCGCGTACGCACTGTCGGAGGCACAGGCCGGATCGGACATCTCGGCCATGGTGATGCGCGCGAAGCATGCTGATCATGGCTACGAGCTCAACGGCGCCAAGGCCTGGACGACTCACGGCTCGTACGCGGATTTCTATACGACCTTTGCGCGGACGAGCGACGACCCGCGGGGCGGTGTGACCTGTTTCCATGTGCCGGGCCGCGCATCGGGTCTGACATTCGGAAGGCCCGAGCACAAGATGGGCCTGAGTGCCTCGCCGACGACTGCGCTGTACTTCGATGCGGTGTCCATCGAGGACAGCCGGCGCATCGGAGATGAGGGCCAAGGCGCCCGGATTGCCCTGTCTGCGCTGGATTCCGGGCGGCTTGGAATAGCTGCCTGTGCGACCGGCTTGGCACAGGCGGCCCTTGATCTTGCGACCGAGTATGCGAAACAGCGCGAACAGTTTGGACGTCCGATCGCGGAGCTCGAGGGGCTGCGATTCTTACTCGCGGAGATGGCGGCTGCGGTTGATTCTGCACGTGCGACTTATCTGATGGCGGCTCGCAAGCGCGATGCCGGGCGGCCTTTTACCCGCGATGCCGCGGTCGCGAAGATGATCGCTTCCGATACCGCGATGAAGGTGACAACCGACGCCGTTCAGGTGCTGGGCGGCTACGGCTACACCCGGGACTATCCGGCCGAGCGTTATATGCGGGAAGCCAAGGTGACTCAGATTTTCGAGGGCACGAATCAAATTCAGCGACTCGTCATCGGCCGGCTGCTCTTGAAGTAACCACTGAAGTAACCTCCGACTTGTCAGCGTCCTAGCCGGCCATAGCCAGCCGAAACGCTGACAAGTCGGAGTGGGAGTGGGGGAGCGGCGCATGAGATTGGGCGAGAGCGACGTTGTGCTCGTGACTGGAGGAGCGTCAGGGCTCGGGGCGGCCACGGTGCAGAGAGTGGTCTTGCAGGGGGCCTCGGCGGTCATTGTTGATCTTCCCGGCTCAGCTGGTCTCGAGTTCGCTGGCGCCATGGGGGAACGAGTGCGGTTCGCGCCTGCCGACGTACGCGATGAAGATCAAGTGCAAGCGGCTGTTGTCGCAGCGACAGAACTCGGCACACTGCGAGTCGTGGTCAATTGCGCGGGGGTGGGTACTCCCGGCCGGGTGATCAGCAAGCGTGGCGTGTTGCCGCTGGAGGCCTTCCGTACGGTGATCGACATCAACTTGATCGGCACCTTCAACGTGCTACGGCTAGCAGCTGCGACCATGATCGACAATGAGCCACTCGATGGCGACCGTGGATTGGTGATCATGACTGCGAGTGTTGCAGCCTTCGACGGTCAGATCGGCCAGGCGGCGTACGCGGCGAGCAAGGGTGGTGTCGTCGGGTTGACATTGAGCGCGGCCAGAGACCTTGCGGACAAGGCCATCCGGGTGATGACCATTGCGCCCGGCGTGATGGAAACACCGATGATGGCTGGCCTTCCCGGGGAGACGAAGTCGATCTTGGAGGCGCTGGTGCCGCATCCGACACGGCTTGGCCGACCCGAGGAGTACGCCATGCTGGTGTCGGCGATCATCGAGAATCCGCTGCTCAATGGAGAAGTCATTCGCCTCGACGGCGCCCTGCGAATGCCACCGCGCTAGAACGGCTCCGGCTAGTCTCCGCGCGGCGGGTCATTGGGGACCCTCCGCACCCTGGCCGTGGACCTCTGCGAGCCGGGCGCCTATTTCTTCGCCCTTGCGCGGAGCGCTGCAATGTCGAGATATGCCTCGGCCGGCTCTTTCTCGGGCTCGGCCGCCTCGTCCTCCCACGGGTCGTAGGGCTTCTCGTACTCGTCATCGACAAATCCCTGTGACGGGTCGAAGGGGTTAGCCAGCGGCCCAGTCGACTCCATGTCAGAAACAGCGATCTCCTCGTCGGGAAGCCCGCGCAGCACGGTGTTGACGTACGCCTTCGCCGCATCGTCCATCGATATCTCCGCCCCGGCCTGCTCGCTGAGGAACCAGCGGTGCTCGAGCATCTCGTGGTACAGCTCGGCCGGCTCCAGCTTGGCCCGCAGATCCATGGGCACCGATTGCAGGATTGGCTCGAACTGCTCGATCAGCCACTGATGCGCCACGATCGCCTCGTCGGCCCCCTGTTGGTCGGTGCGCGCACGGTAATAGTCAAGATCATTGAGCAGCCGCCGAGCCTGATTCTCCTCGGTGTCCAGCCCAGTCAGCCGAATCAACCGCCGCGAGTGGTGGCCGGCATCGACGACCTTGGGCTGGATTCGGATGGTGGAGCCGCCGAGGTCTGTGGTGATGTCCAGCTCGGCCACGTCGAAGCCGAGCGCGTTGAGCTGGCGTACCCGTCCCTCTATGCGGTGCATCTCGCCAGCGTTGAACTCCTCGACGGCGGTCAGTTCGTTCCAGAGTTCGCGGTAGCGGCTCTCGATGGTTTCCACCAGAACGAGGGGATCCAACGCCTCATCCAACAGACCCCCGGCCTCGAGGTCGCAGAACTCTCCATAGAGGTTGGTGCGCGCAATCGTGAGGTCGTGCTCGCGCTGCCCGTCGGTCAGGCGATCATGCAGCTCGCTGGTCTCAGCATCCACCAGGTACGCGGCGAACGCGCCGGCGTCGCGCCGGAACAGGGTGTTCGACAGCGAGACGTCACCCCACAGGAGGCCGTTCAGATGCAGCCGCACGAGCAAGACGACCATGGCGTCGACCAGTCGGTTGACGGTGTCTTGGCGTACGCCGCGGTTGAACAACGACCGGTACGGCAGGGAGAACTGGAGATGCCGAGTGATCAGAATCGGGTCGAGCGGCTCGCCTTGTTCATCAACACGAGCTGTCACCACCCCCACCGCCTCGACTGAGGGAGTATCCAATCTGGCAAGGTCCCGCAGCAGCTCGTACTCATGCAGAGCTAAATGCTCGATGACTTCCTTGAACGCATAGATCTCCTTGGCAACCCGGACGAAACGTACGACGTGCCGGGAGATGCCACGTGGCAGGGCAACCAGATTCTCTTCCGGCCAATCGGCCAACGGCGTGCCCCAGGGAAGGGTGATCAGCTCGCTGTTGGGCCGCGCCGCGAGGAATCTGGGCATGGTCCGATCCTGTCATCAACGTGCAAGCGTCCATCCGCATGCGGAAGCCTCAGCAAGCTGCCGGCCTCCCGCGCGATTTGCGGGAGGCCGGCAGTTCTGATCAGTCGGTGAAGACGCTTTCCGTTGCAGGAGAGATGCGGTCGCCGCTCACCTTGGAGAAAACGTGGACGTGCGTCGGGTCGATCAGCAACCGGACGCTCTCGCCCCGGTGCGGCGGCAGCCGGCCGCCGTGGATTCGGGCCACGATCTGCTGAGCGGTGATCAACTCGTCCTCGGCGATACCAGTCAAGGTGCCGTAGATGAACGCATCGGCCCCGAGCTCCTCCACGACGCCGATATCGATCGGGACGCCGTCTTTGCTCTCGGGGTCCTCGTTCAACTCGAAATTCTCCGGGCGGATACCCAGCACGAGGTTTTGCTCGTTTGGCTGCCTTGGCGAGGGTCTCGCGAGGCACCGGAACGGTGTAGTCACCCAAGTGCACGCCGTCCTGCTGTACGTTGCCCTCGATCAGGTTCATGGCAGGCGAGCCGATGAAGCCGGCGACGAACAGGTTGCGTGGCGCGTCGTACAACTGCAGCGGGCTGTCGCATTGCTGCAAGAGGCCGTCCTTCATTACCGCAACGCGATCGCCCATCGTCATGGCCTCGACCTGGTCGTGGGTCACATAGACGGTGGTAACGCCGAGGCGGGTCTGCAGCGCCGCAATCTGGGTGCGCGTAGAGACGCGTAGCTTGGCGTCGAGGTTCGACAGCGGCTCGTCCATCAAGAAGACCTGCGGTGAGCGGACGATGGCGCGGCCCATGGCGACGCGCTGACGCTGGCCGCCGGAGAGCGCCTTCGGCTTGCGGTTGAGGAAGTCCTCCAGGCCGAGCAGGTGAGCAGCCTCTTGAACGCGCTGCTGGCGCTCCGTCTTGGGAACCCCAGCCATCTTCAGAGCAAAGCCCATATTGTCGCCCACGGTCATGTGCGGGTACAGAGCGTAGTTCTGGAAGACCATGGCGATGTCACGATCCTTGGGCGGCAGGTCGGTGACGTCACGCTCACCGATCCAGATTGCCCCGGCATTGATCTCCTCCAAGCCAGCGAGCATCCGGAGAGAGGTGGACTTACCGCAGCCGGATGGTCCGACCAGGACCATAAATTCACCGTCGCCGATCTCCAGATTGAGTTTGTCGACGGAGGGGTGGTCTGCTCCCGGATAAACCCGGGTCGCATCCTTGAATGAAACAGTGGCCACGCCACACTTCCTTTCCACGGGCAGGTACGTGCCCGACGATCCGTAGTGGAAATTCACAGCTCGGGGACAGGACCCCGCGCTGTCAGAACACTAGCGCAGCAAGCCCTTTCTGGGCAGTGGCTGAATCGCCCGTCCTGCCAGAATGCTTACTGTGGTGAGTGGCGAGGTGTAACTGCTAGCACTCCACGATGTTGACGGCTAGGCCGCCGCGAGCCGTCTCCTTGTATTTGATCTTCATATCCGCGCCCGTCTGCATCATGGTCTTGATCACCTTGTCGAGGCTGACGGTGTGGCGGCCGTCGCCATGAAGTGCGAGCCGTGCAGCGGTGATCGCCTTCACCGAGCCGACGGCATTCCGTTCGATACAAGGGATCTGTACCAGTCCCCCGACCGGATCACAGGTGAGTCCCAGATGGTGTTCCATGCCGATCTCGGCCGCGTTCTCGACCTGCTCAGGCGTCCCACCAAGCACCTCGGCCAGCGCGCCCGCTGCCATTGAACATGCCGTTCCCACCTCGCCTTGACAGCCAACCTCGGCGCCGGAGATCGAGGCTGTCTGCTGATAGATCGCGCCAAGCGCGCCGGCAACCAGCAAGAAGTTCACAATGGCGTCGTCATCGGTCCCGGGCACGAATCTCACGGCGTAGTGCAACACCGCGGGAATGATGCCGGCTGCACCGTTGGTCGGCGCAGTCACGACGCGCCCGCCGGAGGCGTTCTCCTCATTGACCGCCAACGCCCACAGCGTCACCCAGTCCATGGCGGCTAGCGGATCACTTGCATTGCCGGCAGTGTTCTGAATCAGCCGTTGGTAGAGATCGGCCGCGCGGCGCCGTACCTTGAGGCCGCCGGGAAGCACCCCTGGCGTAGAGCACCCGGTCTGGATGCACTCGGCCATGACCGACCAGATTCGGAGCAGGCCGGCGCGAACCTCGGCCTCGGGACGCCGAACACATTCGTTGGCCAACATCACCTCGCTGACGCTCAGACCCCCATCCCGACAAAAGCCCAGCAGTTCAGTGCCGGTGCGGAATGGATACGGAACCGGGGTTGGGTCGGGAAGCAGTTGAGGATGCCCGGAATCGTCGTCGTCCAAGACGAATCCGCCGCCGATCGAGTAGTACGTCCGCTCGCTGAGCACCTTGCCCTCGTCGTACGCGGTGAAGACCATGCCGTTGGGATGGAATGGCAGCGACCGGCGGCGGTACAGCATCAGGTCGTCTTCCGCATCGAAGGTCACCGAGTGGGTACCGTTGAGCCGCAGCTGTCCGGTTCGCCTGATCTCATCAGCCCGCAGCGGGCCCTTGGTGGTGTCGACCGTCTCGGGCTTCTCGCCCTCCAGACCCCAGAGCACTGCGTTGTAGCTGCCGTGACCGTGTCCGGTCGCTCCCAGCGAGCCGAACAGCTCTGATCTCACTCTGGTCGTACGCGGTAGCAAGCCGTCGTGATCCAACGCGGCGACGAAGCGCCCAGCAGCACGCATCGGACCAACAGTGTGAGAACTGGATGGGCCAATGCCGATGCTGAACAAATCAAAAACACTGACCGGCACGGTTCCAGTCTGCCCCTGGCAGCAGCCGGAAAGAATGAGCCCTGCCGGCTCATACCCGGCAGGGCCCGGAAGGACACTCTTCAGTCTGCTGCCTGGCCTGATCTCAGCCTGGCAACGACACGCCCCCGGGCCCTCTATGGGCTCCAATTATCTCGACACGCCGTTAATTCCCGATGACACGCCGGTGACGGAAAAAAGACAGCGCAGCCTCTTGCCAAGCAGTTTCAGGAGGCATATAACTGATCTACGCCACACCGCGAGCTTCGGCTCGTAAGTGGCTACGAAGCTCCGGCCAACTCATACTTGACCGGAGCTTCACCCATTTATTTGAAGGTTGCGCTCGCGCAACGGGCGCTGAGAGCTGAGTCGTTCGTCGCGCTTCGCGAAACGAGGCGTGTCCGCTCGCGCTCCTGCACTCCTCAGCGGCGCCCTCCGACGCTCGCGCAACGGGTCGCGTAACCGCTCGCGCACGGGCGCCGCTGGAGTGCCGACTCATCGTCGCGCTTTGCGCAACGGAGTCATACCACTTCGCGGCGCTGTATTGGATGCTCGCTCAGGTCGGCGACGTCACTCCGGGAAGCACGGCGATGGCGTCGATGGACACCAGAAGTCCGCGCGGGAGCGTCACATTGGCGGGGGCGGAACGTGCCGGCGGTGGATCGGGCATGTGTCGCGCGTAGACGGCATTGAGGATCGAGAAGTCTTCGACATTCGAGTAGAAGATCGTGGTCTTGACGAGATCGGCCATCGATGCGCCGGCGGCCTCGAGCACGGCGCTGAGGTTGGTCAGTGCCTGCTCCGTCTGGGCTTCGATTCCCTCAGGGGCCTCTCCGGTCGTCGGGTCGATTCCGGCCGTACCCGAGCAGAACACAAATCCGCCGGCGACGATTGCCTGGCTGTACGGCCCGAGCGCGGCGGGCGCCTGATCGCTGTTAGCAGCTTGTCGCGTCATGACCTTTCCTCTCATCCTGGGTGGCGGCTAGCGCCTCGGCCGCCGCCACCCCGAGGTCGTGGTTACCGTACCCCTCTAGGTGCGCCTTGGAAGGTGCGCCTCGGAGCCAGCCGTTGCGCTCATCGGTCCTGCACGGAGCGCGCCCTCTGAGGCTCGCGCACTGTGGCAATGTGGGGATGTGGGAGGCAGCGAGTGAAAGCCCTCGTGAAGACCCGACCGGGCCCGGGGCTGGAGCTGATCGATGTTCCGGTGCCGGCCGTCGAGGCGGGTGATGTACTCGTGAAGGTCAACGCCACAGGCATCTGCGGCACCGACTTGCACATCGAGTCCTGGGACGAATGGGCGCGAAGGACTCTCCAACCGCCGGTGACTGTGGGCCACGAGTTCGCCGGCGAAGTAGTCGAGATTGGTTCGGGCGTCGGCGATGTGGCGGTTGGCGATCTGGTGAGCGGTGAGGGTCACCTGGTCTGCGGGAGGTGTCGCAACTGCCGTGCCGGGCGGCGTCATCTGTGCATTCACACGCGGGGCATTGGCGTCCACCGCGACGGGGCATTCGCCGAGTATGTGGCGTTCCCAGCCGCCAACGCCTGGGTGCACCGGGATCCGATCGACCCGGCGGTGGCCGCGATCTTCGACCCGTTCGGCAATGCCGTGCATACCGCGCTGGCCTTCCCCATGCTCGGCGAGGACGTCTTGGTCACCGGGGCTGGACCCATCGGCATTCTGGCGGCGATGGTGAGCAAACATGCCGGCGCTCGCCACGTGGTGATCACAGATCGCAGCGACGAACGGCTGACGCTGGCACGCCAGCTCGGAGTCACCAGAGCCGTGAACATCGACCGTGAGCTGGTCTCGGATGCGCAGCACGAGCTCGGCATGCGCGAGGGATTCGATGTCGGACTGGAAATGTCTGGCAGCTCCGCCGCGCTGCGTGACATGATCACGCAGATGACCCATGGCGGCAGAATCGCCGTACTCGGTCTGCCCTCCGCCGAGATCAGCGTGGATGTCGCCGCCATCGTGTTGAAGATGCTGACCATCAAAGGCATTTACGGCCGTGAGATGTTTGAAACCTGGTACGAGATGTCGGTGCTGCTGGAGAGTGGGCTCGACATCTCCGGAGTGATCACTGATCGCTTCCACTACACCGATTACGAAAAGGCCTTCGCGGCCGCACGCTCTGGTCACGGAGGAAAGGTGATCATGAGCTGGGAAGGATAGGGAACGATCATGTACGCCACACTCAAAGATCAACTTGTTGATGATCTTGCCGCGCTGCAAACCGAGGGTCTCTTCAAGGCCGAGGCGGTGATCAGTACGCCACAGTCGGCACGGATCGAGGTGGGGAACCAGTGGTTGCTCAACTTTTGCGCCAACAACTACCTCGGCTTGGCCGATCACCCCGCCATGATCGCTGCAGCTCAGCAGGCGCTGGATCGCTGGGGGTTCGGCATGGCATCCGTACGCTTCATCTGCGGCACCGCCGAAATCCACAAGGAGCTGGAAAGCCGTCTCGCGCACTTCCTCGGCACCGAAGACGCGATCTTGTACTCCTCCTGCTTCGATGCAAACGGCGGACTCTTCGAGACCCTGCTCGGTCCCGAGGACGCCGTCATCTCCGACGAGCTGAACCACGCGAGCATCATCGATGGCGTACGACTCTGTAAGGCGACTCGGTTGCGTTACGCCAACAGAGACATGGCTGACCTCGAAGCGAAACTGCGCGAGTCGGAGGGTGCGCGGCACCGACTGATCGCAACCGACGGGGTGTTCTCCATGGATGGTTATGTTGCGCCCCTCGACGCCATCGTTGAGCTCGCCGAGCGCTATCGAGCGCTGGTCATGGTGGATGACTCCCACGCCGTCGGATTCATGGGCCCGACAGGCGCCGGCACGCCGGAATTGTTCGGTGTTCAGGATCGGGTCGACATTGTGACCGGGACGTTGGGGAAAGCCCTGGGTGGCGCGAGCGGCGGCTATACCGCCGCCCGCAAAGAGATCGTCGAGATGCTACGGCAGCGGTCCCGGCCGTACCTGTTCTCCAACTCTCTCGCCCCGTCCATCGCGGCCGCCGGCATAGCCATGCTGGATCTGCTGGAAACCTCCGCCGAGTTGCTGCAGCGGCTGCGTGAGAACACCGCGTACTTCCGCTCAGCAATGGCTGCGCGTGACTTCGACATTCCCGAATCTGATCATCCGATCGTGCCGATCATGATCGGCGATGCGGTCGAGGCGGCCGCGCTGGCTGACCGGCTGCTCGGCGAGGGCATCTACGTCCGAGCGTTCTCGTTCCCCGTCGTACCGCGAGGCAAGGCCAGAATCAGAACCCAGATGTCGGCCGCGCACTCCCGTGATGATCTTGACCAGGCGATTACGGCATTTGAGAAGGTGCGCCGGTAGCTCGGGGCGGCACAGGCCCTACCGGTCGTGGCTGTTTGCGAACGATCTGCTTACCGAGCGGCATCAGGGAGATCTCGATCAGCTTGAAGTTCGCGATCGCCAAGGGGATGCCGATGATCGTGATGCAGAGCAAGATTCCGGTGGCGATGTGCGTCAACGCAAGCCACCAACCGGCGACGATCACCCAGATGACGTTGCCAATGAACGAGAAGATCCCTGCGTTTGGCTTGTCGATTAACTCGCGGCCAAACGGCCAAGCGGCATAATTCGCCATCCGGAACGAGGCAATCCCCCACGGAATCGTGATGATCAGCACGCAGCAGATGATTCCTGCCAGCATGTACGCGAGCCAGAGCCAGAAGCCGCTGAAGACGAACCAGATGATGTTGAGCAGAGTACGCACGTCATCCAGGTTGGCACCGGCCGGCTGATGCGGCAATAGGGGATTCCCGGGTCTATCCCTCGCCGGCTGATTCCTGAGCGGTGAACGCCTCGTATCCGCGCCGATCGAACAGTACGAATCTGACCTCAGCCACTTGCGTGTCCACAGCTCGCACCGTCTCAAGGGCGATGCGAGCCGCATCATCGATGGGCCAGCGATACACACCGGTCGAGATGGCCGGAAATGCCACCGACGCAGCGCCGAGCTCATCGGCCACCGCGAGGGAATTGCGAAAGCAGTCCGCGAGCAAGGGTGACTTGTCCTTGGATTCGGCGTAGGTCGGTCCAACCGTATGGATCACCCAGCGCGCTGTGAGCCGTCCGGCCGTTGTTGCGACAGCCTGGCCAGTCGGCAGCCCATCGGGATACTTCTCCTGCCGGAGCTTCTGGCATTCAGCCAAGATCTCCGGCCCGCCTCGGCGATGGATCGCCCCATCGACGCCGCCCCCTCCTAGCAGGGAGTGGTTCGCAGCATTGACGATCGCATCGACGGCTTGATCGGTGATGTCGCCCTGCACGAAGGTGATCTTCATTCCCACGACATTAGTTCCTTGTCAGCCCTGCCGGCCGCGGCGATGAGTTTGGTCTACGTGCCGGGTCTAGACACGTGCAGGGCAATCGTCGGCAATTGCCTCGTAGATCAAGCGAAGAGGAGTGAGTAATGGACGCTTTCACAACATGCTTGTGGTTCGACACGGAGGGTGAAGAGGCAGCAAGGTTCTACACCGGAATCTTTCCGAATTCCAGCGTGACAGCGGTGACCCCGTACGCGGTAGGGGAGCGCGCGGGCCAAACCATGACTGTTGATTTCGTACTGAATGGCAGCAAGTTCCTCGCCCTCAACGGCGGCCCTGAGTTCCGCTTCAACGAGTCGATCTCGTTCCAGGTGCCGTGCGAGGATCAGGCTCAGATTGATCATTATTGGACCGCCCTCAGTGAAGGCGGCGGCGAGGAGTCGATGTGCGGCTGGCTCAAGGACAGATTTGGCGTCTCATGGCAGGTGGTGCCAGCGCGTTTCGAGAAATTGCTGTCGACCGGCGATCCGGCGCAAGCAGAGCGTGTCAGTCAGGCACTGTTCCAGATGAAGAAGATCATCATTGCTGATCTGGAGTCAGCAGCTGCGGCAGCTTAGCCCGCGCCGCGGTCGAAATCGGCGGGTTACAGTGATGGGTGCTGAAAGGATCCACCGGTGTCGATTGATCTCCAGCGCCTCAGTTCGCCTGCCCGGGTTGCGAATCCTGAGGAGGGCATATCCTCCGACGAGCTCCGGCTGGCTGCACGCAACCACGGGATGCCGCTCGAGTCGCTGCGTTGGGACATCACCCCGCCTGGACTGCACTACTTGCTGATCCACTACGACATACCTGCGATCGATCCTGGCACCTTCGAGTTGGTCATCGACGGGCTCGTCGACAAGTCGTTGTCGCTCGATCTTGATGCTCTTCGGAGCCGGCCGCAGATCTCAGCAGTCGTTACGCTCGAATGCGCCGGAAACGGTCGGGCCCAGCTGCTGCCACGTCCGGTCAGCCAACCCTGGTTGACCGAGGCCGTCGGCACGGCCCGCTGGACCGGCACACCTTTGTTGGGCTTGCTGCAAGAGGCCGGCATTGCCGACGGCGCCGTCGACGTCATCTTTACCGGCGCCGATCATGGCATCGAGCGAGGCCACGAGCAGGATTACCAACGGGCGTTGTCGCTGGCCGAGGCGATGGACGACGGGGTCATGCTGGCGTACGAGATGAACGGTGCGCCGCTCCTCCCACAGCACGGGGCTCCGCTGCGGCTCATCGTTCCCGGCTGGTACGGCATGGCCCACGTCAAGTGGTTGCGCCGGATCACGGTTGTCGCGAAGCCCTTCGACGGATTTCAGATGCAGGCCTACCGATTTCGTGATTCTCCCGACGACCCCGGGATTCCGCTGACCAGGATCGAGCCACGAGCCCTGCTGATTCCGCCCGGGTTTCCGGACTTCATGTCCCGCAGGCGTGTCGTACGGTCCGGCGAAGTTCTCATCGAGGGCCGCGCCTGGTCGGGTTGGGCCGAAGTCACTGCAGTCCAGATCAGCGTCGACGGCGGAGACACCTGGGAGTCTGCTGATCTCGACCCCGGGCTGGACTCGTACGGCTGGGCGCGGTGGAGCTGGACCTGGAAGGCTGAGCCTGGCAGCTATCTGCTGTCGGCCCGGGCAACAGATGCGAGCGGCCGGACGCAGCCGCTCGGGCAGCGATGGAGTCGCGGGGGATTCGCGAACAACACCATCCAAAAGATCCCAGTTGCAGTGATCAGTTCGGAAATGTCGGTCATAGCACGCTGACGTGTTGACCTCCTGCGAGATTGGGTAAGGCACTTTGTGAGAGAGCTCCGCTTCAGGTACGCGGAGCACAGGCCCGACGCGACCAGCACAAGGAGGTTCTTATGGGAATCGGCGACAAGGCTAAGAACAAGGCAGAAGAGCTCGCCGGCAAGGCGAAAGCAGCCGTGGGCGACGCAACCGACAACCGAGATCTCGAGGCCGAAGGCCGCATGGAGGAATCCAAGGCCGATGTGAAGCAGGCCGGGGAGAATCTGAAGGACACCGGCGACGATGTCGCTGACGCTCTTCGTTCGGCCAGCGGGGCCACGAAGTTTGAGGATCCCGACACTCGGCGCTAGCCGACCGGATCACACGAGGGACCCGAACGTCCCACCCTCGACAGGGTGACGTTCGGGTCCTTCGTATTTGCCGACCTCAACCTCGGTGAATCACGCGGAAGCGTTGTGTTGGTGCGCCATGTGCTAGAACCCTGCGTGTGGAACTGATTCGTCAGGGCAAGGTTCGGGATGTGTACGCCGACGGGGATGATCTGATTTTGGTTGCCTCGGATCGGGTGTCGGTGTACGACGTGGTGTTGCCTACGCCCATCCCTGACAAGGGTGCGATCTTGACCCAGCTGTCCTTGTGGTGGTTCCGGCAGATGGCCGAACTCGTGCCCAATCACGTACTGAGTGAGGATGTCCCGCCGGAATGGAAGGGCCGGGCCATTCGTTGCCGCCGGCTCGACATGGTGCCTGTCGAGTGCATAGCGCGTGGTTACCTGGCCGGCCTCGGCCTGGACAGCTACCGGGCGACGGGCGCCATCTCCGGTGTGCGACTTCCCGCTGGTCTCGTCGAGGCGGATCAGCTGCCAGAACCGGTTTTCACGCCGACGACGAAAGCCGAAGTCGGACATGACGAATTCATGACCATGGATCAGGTCTGTGACATAGTCGGCCGGACTACTGCCGATGATCTTGAACGGCTAACGCTGGCGGTCTACACCCGCGGTGCTGAGATCGCTCGGGAGCGCGGCGTGATCATCGCGGACACGAAGTTCGAGTTCGGGAGCGACGCGACAGGCGCGTTGATCTTGGCCGATGAGGTGCTGACGCCCGACTCGTCACGTTTCTGGAAGGTGGCCGACTACCAGCCCGGGCGGCCGCAATGGTCCTACGACAAGCAGTATCTGAGGGACTGGTCATCGTCGCTCAGCGACTGGGATCGTACCTACCCCGGCCCGCCCGTTCCCCCGGATGTGGTGGCCGAGACGCGGGCTCGCTATGTCGAGATCTTCACCCAGCTCACCGCTGAGACGTGGAGTTCCTGATCTTTGGCTGGGTCTTTGGCACCCTGACGGTTACCTGATCTTGGTGAACTTTCCGATCAGTGTCGCCGTGGCCAGAGAGTCTTGCTCCGCGGCCTGGCGGAACTCCTGCAATGTCGCTCCAGGCCTTACGCGGAGAGTGTCGGTCCGCAGCGCATACAGGGTGAACTCGTAATCATGGGTCCCAGACGGCGGGAACGGCCCGGCGTACGGCTTGATCTCGGTGAAGCCCGGATTGCTCGTGCCGGCTGCTCCCTCCGGGAGCGAGCTGAGCGGGCTGATATCAGCGATCAACCAATGCACATAGCCTCGGGCGACCGGATGGATATCCACACATGCAAGCGCAAAGGATCTGGTTTCGTCGGGAGCACCCTCCCACTCCAAGGGAGGTGAGACGTTGTCGATCTTCTTCCCGTATTTCTGGGCCATCTCTTGGCCGTCGCCAAACGCCGGCGACTTCACAACGAACACGTTGACCATCTTCCTACGTTCCACTGCCTCGATGATCGCGCGTCGCCCTGATTCTGCATCGCTGACGGCGCCCAGAGGCCTTCTATGGGAGGTATTGAGGCCGTGGGTGATGCGTTTTCAGGGCAGCCTCGAAACCGGGACAGCCTAGACCCCGGCATCGCGTCAGAGTCGGTGTCAGCCCACCAACTCGATATCGCGATGCCGGCCCATCTGCGCGTACAACTCCGGTGATCGGCCCTTCAGGCTGATTGCGGCAATAACGCCAGCTACCGCTGCAACGATGATCAAGGCGGGCAGGATCCAGCGCAGCGGACTTTCTGGATTCCCGATCAGCAAGCCGAACTGGGAGGCCGCGTAGATAGCGACCCCCGACATCGCCACCCCGCCAACCAGCGGTGCGACGGTAGTCCGCCAGACGTTCGAGTCGAGGTCTCGATTGCGCGCGAAGAAGGCCACCACTGCAAAGGATGCCAAGGCCATCAGCACGATGATCGCGAGCGTCCCGAGCTGAGTCAGCCAGGTGAACAGTGCCAAGACCGGGTCTTGCTGGGTAACGACGAAGATCAAGACCACGACCACCGCCAAGATCGACTGGCTGAGCGATCCGACATGCGGGCTGAGGTGCTTGGGGTGCGTGCGGCCGAGCCGCGCGGGCACCAGGCCTTCGCGGCCGAGAGCGTAGAGATACCGTGCCACCGCGTTGTGGAAGGCCAACAGGGCTGCGAAGACGCTGGAAATGAACAACAGCGACATGACTGTCGTCAGTGCAGGTCCGATGTAGGTCGCACCGAGGGCAAAGAGGAAGGCCGTTGGGTCGGGCTGCAGATTGCCGAGGTATTCCTGCAGGCCTGCCGCGCCTTGGCCCTCCACCATCAGATACGTGGTGACGGTGTAGAAGATGCCGATCGTCAGCACGGCGACGTAGGTTGCACGCGGCACTGTGCGCTTGGGATCCCTGGCCTCCTCACTGTAGATCGTGGTGGCTTCGAAGCCGATGAAGGAGGCGAAGTTGAACAGCAGGGCGATCGCAATAGAGCCGCTGGTGAAGCTGGCCCAGGTGAACGGCGTGGCGTTCAAGGGCGCGGTGCCGCCTTCGCCGCCCTTGATCAAGATTGCGGCATCCAGGATCAGCACGATCAGGAACTCCAGGCTGACCAAGATCGAGAGGACCTTGACCGAAAGATCAACTTGGCGATAACCGAGCACCGCAATGATCGCCATGGCGATGAAGGCGTAGACCCACCACGGCAGGTCGATAGCCAAGATTCTCACTGAAGAAGCCGGCGGCCGCCGCCGCGAAGAGACCGTACAGCCCAATCTGCATGGCGTTGTAGCCGAGCAGGGCGATAAAGGCGGCGGCGCCGCCCGCGGGTTGCTTCAGTCCGCGCGAGACGAAGCTATAGAAGGCTCCGGTACTGGTGTGGTGGCGGGCCATCGCGGTGTAGCCGACGGCGAAGATCACCAAGATCACACTCACGACGACGTATGCGAGAGGAATTCCGGGACCGTTGCCGAGCAGCATGGCGACCGGCGCCCCACCGGCCATGGCCGTTAGCGGGGCAGCGGCCGAAATCACGAAGAAGGCGACGGCGAATACTCCCAGGCGGCCGTGCCGCAGCTGCTGAGAATCGCGCTGCGCGATGTCAGAGGCTGTTGCAGACGGATCCGCCGGTGGAATTGACGGTGGGTGACTCACGAGAGCTCCATTTCTTCGCCCCTATGTGTGTGTGCCGGAAGGTTGCGGCTTACGTACGCCGCGAAACTCCCAATCGCCGCCCTTGGCGGTGGAGAGAACTTCTTCAGATTCGGTCGGTTGGGCGCCTACATCGCTACGGATGGGCGTCGGCCCTTCGACGATGTGATTGCGCAAGATCCCAAGACCTTCTACCTCTACCTCCACCACGTCCCCGGGGTAGACGGTGCGAGAAATCGCCGGTGTTCCGGACAACAGGATGTCGCCTGGCTGCAGCGTGATCGTCCGCGCGATATCGGCGATCAGGTAGTGCATGTCCCACTTCATCTCGTTGGTATTGCCGTCCTGACGGACCTGCCCGTTGACCAGCGTGCGGATCTGCTTGCCGCGGAAGTCCCAGCCCTCCACAAGTCCAGGCCCTACCGGGCACAGCGTGTCGGCACCCTTCACCCGCAGCATCGACCCGGAGTCGGTATCGCGGAAATCATGCAGGCCGTAGTCGTTTGCGATCGTGTAACCACGGATGTAGTCGCCCGCTTCCTCGGGCGAGACGTTGCGGGCCGTCCGGCCGATCACGATCGCGATCTCACCCTCATAGTTCAGCCACTTGCAGCCCAGCGGCCTGACGACTGCTGACTCGTGGGCGTTGAGTGCACTTACCGGCTTGTGAAAGTACGTCGGCGCGAGCGGCAGCGACTGCATCATCTCCTCGACTCTGGAGGAGTAGTTCAGATGTACGCAGATGATCTTGGACGGTATGGTCGGCGGCAGGTGCACCGCCTCATCGATGCCAACCTGTGCGACCATCGCCCGCCACCAACTCCTGGTCATGGCGTACGACATCGACGACATTGCCATCGAGCAGGATCCGGCGGGTCTCGCGGAGCGGCATGGGTCCTCCTTGGCGGGCTCGACGGCCTCAGCCAGCCGCGGCCAGGTCGGGGCCGGCCGCCTGTTGGGCGAAGTCGGGATCCTGCGGCGTACGACGCGGCCTGGGGAAGCCGCCTTCCGGCCTGTCGAACCAGTAATGAACCTGGCCGGTGCCGATGGAGTTCTCGTACTCCCCGTAGCGCCGGCCGGTAGCTGTGCAGTCGCCCTCGCCCAGTGCTCCGATCATCATGAGGTAATGCCCGAATCGGGCCTCGGGGCGGAAGCGGTAGAACTCCGGCATGGTCTCCAGAACGCGGGCATGGTCGCCCGCCTCGAACCATTGCATGCGCTGGGCGTCAGCGTCAGCCGCCTCCGGCGTGAAAATGTGATCGATGTCAGCCGCCTCGTGCTTGCGCAGCTGCCGCAGCGGCCAGAACGTGTGGCTAAGAGCTCCGGAAGCCAGCAGCAGGACCTTCCGGTCGCTGTCGGCGATGCCATCGCCGAGTGCCCGGCCAAGCCGGAGGTTGTCCTCGGTATCAGCGGTCTGACACACGCCGATGGAGATCCACCTCTTGTCCGGTAAGCCGTTTCCCAGGAATTCCCACAGATTCGTGGTGGCGTAGAAGATCGGCAAGTGATCATCGGAGATCGCGGTGATCCAGGTTTGGTGATCATCGGCCTTGGAGGCGATCAGGTGGGCGAGATCCGGATCGCCGAGGAACTCGTAGGGACGCTGGGTCATCCCGCGTGGCAATTCCTCCGAGGTGAAGAGTCCTTGACGACGTTCCTGGGCGGTCACGACGAACTCGACGGTCGTCGCCCAGTGGGAGTCCAGTACCACAACAGTGTCGTAGTCGAGGGTGTCGAACACCTCCTGACGAAGCTGCTCCAGGCCGGCAACCAACGTGGTGTCTTTGCCGTTGTTCAACTCCCGCCGAGTGGCCTCCGGCAGCACGATCGTCGGGACGTGCGCAATCAGACCCGCGCCAACCACCTCGCCCATGATCATGTTCCTTTCGCTATATGTCGCTTGTCGAATGCGTGAACTCACACCTCTAGTGCGTTGTCGTCCAGCCGGTCGGGGAGAAGACGGTGTTCTTGATGTCACAGTAGAAGTCGAACGAGTGATTGCCGCCTTCGCGACCGATGCCAGACCTTCCGTTGCCGCCGAACGGTGCGCCGAGATCGCGTACAAAGAAACAGTTGACCCAGACCGTTCCGGCGTTGATCTGTGCGCTGACCCGCTCGGCACGATCCGGATCGCCAGTGATCAAGGTCGCGGCCAGTCCAAAACGGGTGTTGTTGGCCATCTCGATGGCCTGCTCCTCGCTCGAGAAGGTCTGAATCGTCAAGACCGGACCGAAGACTTCCTCGGTCAAGATCTCGCTGCCCGGCTCGGCGTCAACCAAGATCGTCGGCCGATAGTAGAGGTGTCCCAGCTCCTCGTTTGGTGAGCCGCCCAAGATCGCCCTCGCGCCGGCTGCTAGCGCGCGGCGTACGAAGCCGTCAACCCTTTCGAAGTGTTGCCTGGAGATCAAGCAGGACATCTCCGTCGCCTCGTCGCGCGGGTCACCCTGCACGATCGTTCTTGCCTTTGCCAGCACGGCTTCGGTGAATCGATCGGCGATCGAGTCGTCAACCAGAATGCGAAAGGCACCCAGGCAGACCTGGCCCGAGTTGTCGAACTGCTCGACTGTCAGGCTGACAGCAAGATCGAAATCGGAGTCGGCAAAGATCACCAACGGCGACTTGCCGCCAAGCTCAAAGGACAGCGGCACAATGTTGGGCGCTGCGGCCTCGGCGATCACGCCGGCGGTCGGAACCGAGCCGGTGAAGGCCAGTCGCCTGATTCCCGGGTGTGCCGTGAGCGGCGCCCCCGCGCTGGCACCAGTGCCCTGAACGACATTGAAGACACCGGCGGGCAGCCCGGCCTCGTGTGCGATGTCGGCCAGCAGCGAGGCGGTCAGCGGAGCCCACTCCGGCGGCTTCGCCACGACGGTATTGCCCGCAGCCAACGCCGGTCCGATGCGCCAGGTGGCGAGCATGAGTGGCGCATTCCATGGCGTAATGATCGCGGTAACGCCAGCCGGGTCATAGCTGACTCGCTCGCGATGGCCGCGGATCTCGCCGCCCGGATGATCAAGCTTTGCGGCGAAATCGGCGAAGAAGCGGAAGTTCATTCCGACGCGCGGCATGACGCTGCGCCGATGGGACCGCAGCAGGGAGCCGTTGTCGCGAGTCTCGACCCTGGCCAGCTCCTCCGCCCGGGCGTCGATCCCGTCCGCCACCCTGCGAAGAACCTCAGCTCGTTCGTTTCTCGGCATGGCGGCCCAGCTGGAGAAGGCTTGCTGAGCGGCGCGTACCGCGGCGTCCACCTCGACTGCGGATCCGGCCGAGACTTCGGCAATCGGACGCTCGTCGATGGGGGAGATATCGGTGAAAGTCGACTCCGACGCGACGCGCTCGCCGCCGATCCAGTGTCGGGTGTCCACCTCCACGTCCTCGACCGTCGCAGTCGTCATCCGCGCCCCTGTCAGCTGCTGGAGGTGGTCCGTGGGTCCGGCGGCGGTTGACGCTCCGTAGGCCGGACCAGCTATCGTTAGGGCCCAAACGTATTTAAGTTCGATCGATTGGTCAAGCCCCGGAAAGACTGGTTGTACGTATGGTTTCGGACCCGGTTGCTGCCACCGATTGGCGGCAACTTGCTGCCGACACCACGATCTCCGACGGCATGTTCATTGATGGGGAGCACCGAGCGGCGATCGACGGCTCAACCAGGCCCGTGCACGCCGCACGGGATGGCGCGAGGCTTGTCGATCTCGCCTGGGCGCAGCCCGCCGACGCAGACGCCGCGGTTGCCGCGGCACGTGCCGCATTTGATCATGGTGTATGGCCCCGACTGCACCCGCGCGCTCGCGGCGAGATCTTGCAGCATTTCGCGGACTTGATCGAGGAGCATCGCAAAGAGATCGCATTGCTGATCAGTCTCGAGATGGGCAAGCCGATTCGCGACGCGTACCAGATCGAACTGCGGGCGCTGATCCGCTGTCTCCGTTTCTACGGTGAGCTGGCTGACAAGGAATCCGGTGAGATCACACCGACCGAGGATGGTGAGCTGTCGCTGGTCACCCGCGAACCGGCAGGCGTCGTCGCCGCGGTCGTGCCGTGGAATTTTCCGCTGACGCTCGGTGGATGGAAGCTGGCGCCCGCACTGGCAGCAGGTTGCACCGTGGTGCTGAAGACCGCCGAGCAGTCGCCGCTGTCGATGCAGCGGGTGGCCGACGTGGGTGCCATGGCCGGTCTGCCACCGGGTGTCTTCAATGTGATCAGCGGGGACGGCCAGGTGGTCGGCCGCCACTTGGGAGAACACCCCGATGTCGACGTGCTCACCTTTACCGGGTCAACCGAGGTCGGGCGACACTTCATGAGGTACTCGGCGGACAGCAACCTCAAGCGGGTGTATCTCGAACTCGGCGGCAAGTCACCCAACATCATCTTTCGTGACGCCCCCGATCTAGACGCGGCTGCCGATGCGGCGGCGTGGGCGATCTATTTCAACTCCGGTGAGATGTGTACCGCAGGCTCCCGGCTGGTAGTTCATGCCGAGGTGGCTGAGCAGGTGCTGGAACGGATCGTGGACGCCGCCGCCCAGTGGTTCCCAGCCGACCCGCTGCTGCCGGACACCAAGATGGGTCCCCTGGTGGATGAGCGCAGCCTGCAGCGCGTGCTTCGACATCTCGACCGCGGTCTTGCCGAAGGCGCTGCCCTGAGGGTGGGCGGCCAGCGGGTGCTCTGCCGAAACGGGCGGCGCCTATCTCGAACCAACGGTCGTGACGGGAGCAGCCCCGGACAACCCCATCATCCGGGACGAGATTTTCGGACCCGTACTCGCGGTGCAAGTGGTCAGGGACGAAGCCGAGGCGGTGCGGATCGCCGGCGATACCCCGTACGGCCTGGCGGCGGCACTGTGGACTTCCGATTTGGGAACAGCGCATCGGGTATCACGCGCTTTGAGGGCGGGGACTGTCTGGGTCAACTGCTACGAGGAGGGTGACATGGCCGTACCGTTCGGCGGCGTCAAGCTGTCCGGCTTTGGTCGGGACAAGTCTCGCCACGCCCTGGAGGAATACACCTATCTGAAGACGACCTGGATCCGATATGCGTGACAAAGCTTCTGGTGCCCGGCGCCCACTGATCGTTATTCCGGCACGCTTTTCGCCAAACGCGACGGCGCTCCGTTACGCGGCCGAGGTGACGGCGCGCGCCCTCGCCGAGGCGGTATTCGCCGCCGGAGGAGAGCCGTTGTCGGTGCACCCGTACGCCCCGAACCTCACGATCGACGTCGATGCCGCGCGGGAGCGGATCTGGTTCGCTGACGGCGTACTGCTACCCGGCGGTGGTGACGTTGCCGCGCGATGGTCAGGTCAGCAGCCTCATCCGAGCCAATATGGGGTGGACGAGGAACAAGATGCATTTGATCTTGCGGTGGTGCGCGCCGCACTGGCAGACAGCCTGCCGCTGCTGGCGGTCTGCCGGGGTACGCAGATCGTCAATGTGGCACTTGGCGGCGATCTTGTCCAAGACATGGATGACACCGTCGGCAACCATCGCAACCGTGTTCATGATCTTGACGTCGAAGAGACCTCGCCGTTGGGCAAGATCGTCGGGGCCCGCACGGCCATCTCCTGTTACCACCACCAATGCATTGCCACGCTGGGTGCCGGTCTGATTCCTGCTGCCTACTCAGCCGACGGTGTGATCGAGGCGGTGACATTACAGGACCATGACGGCTGGTATCTCGGCGTCCAATGGCATCCAGAAGACTCGGCGGCAACAGATCCCGTGCAAGCTGAGGTGTTCCGCCACTTCGTCGCTGCAGCCGCTGAGCGAGCGTACGTGCGCTGAGCCGGAATTGCGGGCTGAGCTTCTCCGCTGAGCTCAGCCAGCCTCGGCTTCGGCCACCACTACGCGAGGCTTTGTCTCAAGCTCGGTGACGATCGATCGCAGAGCTATCTGTCAGTTGGGCCACGCTTCTGGGCGACAATCCCGACACGATCTCGGCCTCCGCGGCATTGAAGGCTGGATACAGCTCCTTCATCAAGGCGACGCCTGACGGCGTCAGCTCGAGGTTCACCAGCCGCCGGTCGGTATCGCTGACCCGGCGGGCGATGAGTCCGCGGGATTCGAGGGTCTTGACGACCCCGGTAAGTGTCGCCTTCGAGATGGCTGCGCTGTCGGCGGCGCGGCGCGTCTCGAGCCCGTCCCAGATCCAGACCACCCACAGCACCACAAAGCCTGTCCAGCTGAGCCCGTGCTCGCGCAGCACCGAGTTGGTCAAATGGAGCCGAACGGCGTTCGCGGCTCGGTAGAGACTCGAGACTGCTGCCGCCGCCGGAAAGTCCAGCGGCAGCTCGCTGACGTGGGTGCTCATCGCCCTCTCGGTTTCAGCGAGCGTGTGGCGATCAGGCATGACGGACATGCTAGGTGAGGGTCGCTAATGTCCGACCGCCGTTCCAGACAACACCGACCTGCCGGTAGTAGCCGCCAATGATCTCATCGACGCTGAGCCGGGACAGCTCCTCGGTGGGCGAATCGAAGAGACGCAGCTGGGCCTCACCGGTCCATGCGGGACCGGCGGCAAACTCGCTCGAGCCGGATTCGATCAGTTCTGCGTAAGCATCCGCTGCACCCGAGGCGATGCCCGGGAAGATCCGGTGGTGAGCCATCTTGTGGGAGTTGACGAAGCCGTTGGTCTCCGACTGAGAGCTCAGCGTGAGCACCGCCTCGGCAAGGCGCCGGTCTCCAGCCGCGAGCGTTGCGCCGAAGACACCGCCGCCCCCAATCTGCGGGGCACCCTGGGGGAACGGATGTGGCCTCGTCTGCCACATCGAACCCAGCTTCTTCGGGTAGCCCTGGTGAATGCCGCGGCCGATGGCAAAGTCCTTGTCAACCCAGATGTAGACACAACGGGAGAATGTCTGGCCCTCGAAGCTGCACCGGACGACGACGAACGCTTCCTTGTATTGAGAACGCACCGGATCCAGCAGCTCTTCGCGTGAGGACGAACAGGACTGCCAGTCAGCCCAGATCATGGCAACCGCTCCCGGATCCTCGGTTGCCAAGGACAGTGGCGGGGGAAGCAGTTCGGCCACGCGCGCTGGATCCGTACGGTATTCGACGGTAAGAAGATCACCGGAGTAGTACCAGGGTGGTGACGGAATCAGCGACGAACGGCCGGTCGCGGTTCGCGGGTAAAAGAAGCCTTTGACATCGGTCATCAGCACTCCTGAGGGCAGGCAGAGCGAAATCGTTTGGATCCGTACGGTACTCGGGTAACCAACCACTTAGCAATGGTGATCACCGGCGCCTCGCGCCTTGCGATCACTTGTCATACGCTTAGGGACGCGATACTGTTCGGCCCCAAACGACTGTTCGAAACCTACATGTACGTAGGCTCTGGACTGTCTGCACACGTTGCAAACCCGTGCACGCCACGCGAAACCTACGGGCACGTAGGTTTCGGATCGGGCCGCCGGGTGCAGTGCTTCTGACCGATGAGGCGGCGCGGAGGTTCAGATGGCTCATTTCGAGACCACGGGTCTAGAGGATTTCGCGGCCGAGATGGTGACGCAAGGCATTGATGTCGTACGCGTCGGGTATTCGGATCTGATCGGTACCGACCGGGGTCGCGATGTGCTGGTCAATCGCTTCGCGCGTACGGTCGGCGACGGCGTAGCCTTCTGCCGGTCCGTCTACGCCACCACACCGATGGGCGACGTTGTCGACATCGAGGGCGGTCTCGAAGCCGGACTGCCCGACGTGCTCGCGTTTCCCGACGTCAGCACGGTTCAAGTCGTGCCATGGGAGCCGGGCGTGGCGCACGTTATTGCAGATGTCTACAACCCGGATGGCTCACCGTCGGAGGAAAGCCCTCGGATGGTGCTCAAGCGGGTGATTCAGCAATTCGCTGATCTTGGGATGCAGCCGATCGTTGGCCCCGAGCTGGAGTTCTATGTGCTGGAACACACCGACAAGAACCCGACCGGCTGGCAGCGCTACGGCGAGGCAACAGGCAACGTGTACGTGGCCGGCTTGAAGGGCGATCCGGAGAACGTGCTGCTGCGTACGCTGCGGCACCTCTCGGCTTTCGGACTCGACGTTGTCGCTGCGAACCACGAGTTCTCCAGCGGACAGTTTGAGATCAATCTGTGGCACTCCGAGGCTCTCGATGCCGCCGACCGAGCGTTCCGCTTCAAGAGCGCCATTCAGGAGCTGGCACGTCAGGAAGACAAGCTGGCCACGTTCATGGCGAAACCGTTCAACGACGAAGGTGGATCCGGGTTCCATATTCACTTCTCCACCTGGGATGACGCCGGTCAACCGCTCTTCGACGACCCGAAAGCCAAAGACGGACTCTCGACGACCGGTAAGTCGGCGATCGCCGGAGTGCTCGCCCACGCGCCCGCGTTGGCTGCCATCAGCAACCCGACCATCAACTCCTACAAGCGCTTCGGCCCCGACACCCTCGCTCCCTGGCTGATCGACTGGGGCTTTGACAACCGGAGCGCGATGGTGCGGATTCCGCCCGAGCGCGGCAAGGCATCACGGATGGAGCTCCGGCTGGGTGATGCCAGCGCGAATCCCTATCTCGCTATCGCCGGACTGCTGGCCGCGGCGTACCTCGGCATCCGCGACAAGCTGGAGCCGCCGTCACCGTTGGAGGGCTACGGATACGACCCGAGTAAGGCTGACAAGCTTCCCGGTGATCTTGCATCGGCGCTCGATGCGTTCGAGGCAGACGCCGACATGGCAGGAATTCTTGGCAAGCAGTTCGTCGAGACTTTCCTGACCTACAAGCGAAATGAGCTGGAACGCTTCCACCAGTGGGTGACCGACTGGGAGTTTCGCGAGTACGCCTACCACCTGTAGAGAAGGAGCGATCGTGTCACAGCCGACCGCCGTACCACTCGATCACGTAGACCTCACCGATCTGGATGCCTTTGCGCGCAACGAGGGTTGGGCAATGTTTGACACATTACGCGCCGAGGATCCGGTCCACTGGACGCCGGAAGCACCGCCGAATTCGGGCTTCTGGGCTGTGACCAGATACGCGGACATCGACGCGGTCGATCGGGACGCTGAGAGCTTCACCTCGACAAAGTATGTGAACCTCGAGGAAGTCGACGACGACCTGATGGACCTGCGGCGATCGATGCTCGAGACCGATGGCCTGCGGCATCGGGCGCTGCGGAAGCTGATTCAGCGTGAATTCAGTCAGGGCCCACTCACTCGAAAGTACGAGGAGTTCTTGCGGGGTCTGACGACGGTGACCGTCGACAATGCCCTGCAGAACCCCGAATTCGACTTTGTTGAGAAGATCAGCGCCGACTTTCCGATCAACGTCCTCGTCCGGCTGCTCGACGTACCGGTGAGCGATGCCGGCATGTTGATCAACTGGGGCAATCAGATGGTCGCCAACACCGATCCGGACTACACAGAGCATTTGATCACCGACCCGGACAGCGATCAGTATCGCCATCTGCCGTTCCGTTCCCCAGCCGCGCTCGAGGTTTTTGAGTACGGCCGCGATCTTGCCCGGCGGCGGAAGGGTGGAGACGGCACGGACTTGATCAGCATCTTGGTGAACCGCACCCCTGAGGACGGCGAACCGCTCTCGGCAACCGACTTCGACAACTACTTCTTGTTGCTGGTGATCGCCGGCAACGAAACCACCCGGCACGCGATCAGCCAATCGATGCTGGCGCTGATCGAAAACCAAGATCAATTGAAGCTCTTGCAGGAGCAGCCAGAGCTGATTCCGTCCGCGGTGGAGGAGTTCCTGCGCTGGGCATCACCGGTCTACCACTTCCGGCGTACGGCGACCCGGGACATCGAGCTTGGCGGCAAGGAGATCAAAGCCGGCGAGAAGGTGGTCATCTGGTTCGCCTCGGGCAACCGGGATGATGCCGTGTTCTCCGACCCATACCGGTTCGATGTCACCCGGACCAATATCGATCATCTGACCTTTGGCAAGGGCAGTCCCCATGTGTGCTTGGGTAATGCGCTGGCCCGGATGGAGATCCGGCTGATGTTTACCGAGCTGATTCCACGGCTCGCCTCGATTGAGTTGAACGGTGAGGTGAAGAGGGTGCGCAGCAACTTCATCAACGGGATCAAGAAGTTTCCGGTCCGGGTGGCAGCGAAGTAATCACCCGGGCCCAGAGGATCCATGATGCCTACCGCAACCGGCTTCGTCGCAACCCCGCGACCGCAGCGCTATATCAAGCAGCTGGTCAGCCATTTCGGGAACAAGGTGCGGACCGAGGTCACCGATACGGGCGGGAGGTTGGAGTTCGACTTCGGGAGCTGCGACCTCCACGCCGCGCCGAGTGGCATCGAATTGATCGGTTCTGCTGAGGATCAGGCCAAGCTCGAAACACTCAAGGATGTCGTTGCCCGGCACTTGATCCGCTTCGGCTCGAACGATGAACTCGTTGTCTCCTGGACGCCAGAGGTCAACTGATCTGCAGCTGGCTGCGTACGGCGTTCAAGTGGCTACGCATTTCCTCACGCGCCGCCTCACTATCACCGCTGCGCAGTGCCGACAGCAGTCTCCGGTGCCCGGCAACCGCGGCGCGAGCTGATGTCGGACTGCCGCGGTCACGGTAATGACCGGATTGCACCTGGCTGAGGCTTGCGAGGGCGGCCTCCAGCACACGATTTCCGGCTGCCTCGGCGATCGCACCGTGAAAGCCGAGCGCAAGCCTGTTGAACTCCTCGGGTTGATCAACTACTAGCTCCGATTGATCAACAAGCTCCTCCAGGCGGTGCCATTGTGTAGTGGGCGCGCGGGCGGCCGCCAAAGCTGCAATGGCGGGCTCGATCGAGTCCTGTGCCTCGAGCATCTCCGACGCTCCGACATCGAGGATGTGATACGCGACCGCGAGGCCGTCGGAGGCCTTCGCCAGCTGATCGGACTGCGACGAATCGGCGGTCAGCTCCCGATATTCGCCGGCCCAATAGACCAAGGGTTCGCCGGTGCGACCGCCGGCTGAGGCCACCCGACCGATGAGAATCTCATGATCACCGCCCGGGAGGATGTCCTCGAGGACGCAGTCGAACCAGCTGAGGCAGCCCTCGATGATCGGCGCTCCAGTCTCGTACGCGATCGTCGGCACCGCCGAGAAGCCGGCCGGTTCAGGTCGCCGTCCAGAGGTCGCGAAGTACCGGGCAACCTGATGCTGGTCAGTGGCCAGCACGCTGACCGCAAATGCCTTGACGGCGCGCACGTACTCAAGCAGTTGACTGGATTGGTTGATCGAGACCGTGACCAAGAGCGGGTTCAGCGACAGCGAGGCGAAGGACGACACCGTCACGCCGTACGCGCCTTCCGCGGCTGTCGTCGTCACCACGGTCACACCGGAGGCGAATCGCCCCGCGGCCTGTCGGAAAGTGTGACCGGAATCTTGCATCATCCAGGGCTCAGCTCCATGCGGTCCAGAAACTGGTCGACCAGCCGGTGAGCGCGTTCTCGGTTGGAATGATCACGTGCCGCGGTTTGGCGTACGAGGTCGTCGAGCGTGATGCCGAATCGATCGATTTCCTCAGCGCCGCCAGTCGCGATCCAGGTGGCCAGGATCTCCGAGGTCATTTCGGGATGAAACTGCACCGCGAGGTTCCGGCCGAGTACGAAAGCTTGTGATGACCTGGGGTTACGCGCCACCTCCTGCGCCTCTGTGGGCAGCTGCCACTGGTCGTAGTGCCACTGGAACCACAATCCTGATGGAACGAGTGATTCGTCGTCGGAATCCACTTCCACCCAGCCGATCTCCGGAGCGGCAGAGCGAGCCACTGACCCTCCATGGGCTGCTGCCAGCAGCTGTCCACCAAAGCAGATACCGAGCACTGGCACCCGATGATCATGTGCGTCGCGCAGCATCTTGAGCTCCGTTGGCACCCAGGTCCCGATCGCTTCGTGATCGTAGACAGACCAGGGCGCGCCCATCGGAACGATTGCGTCGAAGTCAGTAGGGTCTGGAAACTCGATCTCGACATTGGGCGACAGGAAGCGGTCTTCCCTCACGACCTGGTGCAGGACGAGGTCCAAGCCACGGTCGGTCAGCCGCTCTCCAACAAAGCCTGGCGTGCAGATGTGATCATGCTGAATCAGCAGGGCGCGCACCTCGCTGAGTCTAGTTTGGATCCGAACGAGTGGCCCGTTTGGCGATGGCCACTAAGGCTGCCTCTATCCGTTGGTATACCGCGCTAGCTGGCCGGCAGCGCGCCGTGTAGCTGGATTTGACTCGAGTCAGCCCTGCTCGAGGATCTGCTTGAGCGTACTGAGATTGGCGCCCACGGACGACTTGACCCGACGAGCGACAACAGGCTCCACAAGGCTCAGCGGACCCCGGGCATGGAGGTCGGCGGCATTTGTGAGGACGGTGGTGTCGCCGACGGGTTCGAGGGCGTAGCTGATCTCGCCAAAGAAGGGCCCCAGCTGGCCGCGGATCTCGAGTCTGCGATCAGGCTCGTATCCGACGACTTCGAAGGATTCCTCGCTCCGCGTGGGAATTGTTCGCAGCTGCTGGTAACGCGCGCCCACCCCGACCGGACCGCTCGTCACCCTTTGGGTCTTCGCGATCGCGTAGTTCCACCGCGGCACATTCTCGAACTGCGCTAGGTAGTTGAAGACTGCAGTGGACTCGCGGTTGATCGTGATCGTGTTGGTGAATTTCATCGACGCATCTCTCCTACGCTCGCCGGACGCCCGAACGATCGGGCCGATTAGGCCAAGCTTCGCGTTCGCTGACGCGCATGTCTGTGACTTTGGTGCCGGCCCGCGGTAACGCAAATCACGCCACCCTCCAGCACTCGTCGTGCAACCCTTCCGGATCCAATACACGCACACTGTCGGTCCTCGTTGCCACCAGCCCAGACCTGCGGAAGTCCCGCAACACGCGGGCGACGACCTCGCGCACTGACCCAACAGCATCCGCGAGCTCCTGCTGGGTCACTCGTGCCATCAGCTCGCCGTTCGGACGCTGCTCAGCCGACGCGATATCCAGCAGATGTCCTGCGATGCGTTGCCGGACGGACCCGAAAGTGTTGACGGCGGTCTGCTGCAGCGCTTCGTAGAGCCGTCGATTCAACTCCTCGGCCAACGCCCAG
Source organism: uncultured Actinomycetota bacterium (assembly GCA_963815975.1). Taxonomy (GTDB): domain Bacteria; phylum Actinomycetota; class Actinomycetes; order Propionibacteriales; family Propionibacteriaceae; genus Microlunatus. Next base: position 839,873 of record CAWFJC010000006.1, on the reverse strand, counting down.
GCCACGGCAGCATCGCGCCGACCCGCGGCCGTCAAGATCCTCCGGTCGATCCGGAACAGGCCAGAATCCGCCAGTGCCTGAACGGCGACGTCCGCCGGTCCTCCCACGAGCACCGCGATGCCGAGCACGTCACCGAGACCCGCGTAGCGGACTGTGACCTGCCGCCCTTCAGGCGACGTCATGTAGACGCGAAGCAAACCATGAAGGACTAGAAAGGCTCTGGGATAGTCACCCTGCCGATAGACCGTGCTGCCCGCCGGAATATCGATCCGGTCTCCTGCTGCTACCAGCTCGTCCATCAACCCGGATGGCAGGCCACTGAGGAAGCTGCGTGCCATAACGGTCGCGAGTTCGCGGTCAACCACGAGACAAGGATTCGATACTGGCTCATCACCACAGACCGCACCCCCGGCTCAACCCGTTGTCCGCATGGCGGCTTGGACGCTATCGTTCGTATCCAAACAAAAACTGATGACGAGCACTGCGGGACGGGATGAGGACAATGACGATCACTCAAACCATCGTCCGGGAGCATGAGGCCGACCTGGTGGTACGGGAGGCACGGCAGGTCGCTGACGGTGTCGTGGCGATCATCCTCGCTGCTCCAGATGGCGCGGAACTGCCGGCGTGGACGCCAGGCGCACATGTTGACTTCGTCTTGGGCGATGACCTGATTCGCCAATACTCGCTGTGTAGCAGCCCATCGCAACCTGAGGTTTGGCGAGTTGGCGTACTGCGCGCGCCGGACAGCCGTGGTGGCTCGGAGCGGGTACACGACATCCTCGCTCCCGGCTCAGTCGTGCGGGTCCGTGGACCGCGCAACCACTTCCCACTGGTCGCGAGCTCGCGATATCTCTTTATTGCGGGCGGTATCGGCATCACCCCGGTGCTGCCCATGATCGCGGAAGCCGATGCAGCGGGAGCCGACTGGCGGCTCTTCTATGGCGGTCGTGAGCGCGCATCAATGGCTTTCATCGACGAACTCGCTCAGTACGGCGATCGGGCGATCATCGTTCCGCAAGACGAGCAGGGAATGCTCGATCTGGAATCCGTCCTCGGCACGCCCCAACACGACACATTGGTCTACTGCTGCGGCCCCGAGGGTCTGCTCGCTGCGGTCGAGAAGTTCTGTGAGAAATGGCCACCGGGCTCACTTCACCTGGAACGGTTCAGCGCGAAGCCGCAGGAACCCTCTGCGGCGGCAGACTCGGCGTTCGAGTTGGTGTTGCAACGCTCCGGTCTGACCCTGGAGGTGCCACCGGACAAGTCAGTGCTCACTGTCATCCGAGAGGCAGGCGTCAGCATTCTGGCTTCGTGCCTGGAAGGCATTTGTGGAACGTGCGAAACCGAGGTCATCGACGGAGATGTTGATCACCGCGATTCCGTACTGAATGAGGAGGAGCAGGCCTCCAACGAGTACATGATGGTCTGCGTCTCCCGTTGCCGTTCGCCGCAACTGGTACTTGATCTGTGAAGCCGCGGAGAGTGTGAGGAGGAGCCCATGAGCACGCAAGCATCGAGCCGTGGCCACCGGAGCGCGATCCACCCGCGCAACTGTTGGTACGCCGTGGCTACCAGCGCGGCTGTTGGCCGTGAACCCTTGGGTCGACGGGTTCTAGGGATCGGTGTTGTCCTCTTCCGCACGACCGACGGGACCGCCGTCGCGCTCGAGGATCGATGCGCGCACAGGCCGTATCCGCTGAGTCTCGGCCACGTCGACGGCGACCGTATTGTCTCCGGCTACACCGGCTTCGCGTACGACGCTCACGGCTTCTGCGTCCATGTGCCCACCCAGAGCGAGATTCCGGTTGGTGCCCGAGTACCCGCGTTCCCGGTGCACGAAGATGGTGCCTTCGTGTGGGTCTGGTTGGGCGAGCCTGCGTTGGCAGCCCTCCGCCGACCACCCGCGACACCTTGGCTCAACGATCCAGAATGGGCAACCCTTGGCGACGAATGGGAGACCGACGCTGATCTTCTGTTGTTGCACGAGAACTTCGCCGATATCACCCACGTCGCGGTGGTCGACCCGTACATCGCGCCTCCCGTGTTGCGCAACTCGCCACCGCCACTTGAGGTCGAAGTCACCGAGACAACCGTGTCATTCTCGCGGACCTACCAACCGGCGCCGGTTCCTGAGTGGCAAGCCGAGCTCCTCGGACTACCTGCCGACGCCGAGCATGTTCAGCGCGAGCAGGGTGCCTTCATGACTCCAGGTCTCTGGGTCGATCGGTGGGATGTTCACGTTGACTCGGCACCCAATGACGCTCAGATCCATACCTTCCGCTTCACCCACGCCGTGACACCGATCTCCCCAGGCAAGACCCGCCACGCCTGGCGGGTCAGCCGGAACTTTGCGCTTGGTGAGCAGGCTGGGAAGGTGTTGCTGCCGATCTTCACCGACTACTACCGACGAGTGCAACGGATCCTGGAGACCATGCAGAACGTCCTCGATACCGATGGACCCCGCAAGGACGTCAATGTCAGCGCCGACGCCGCAGCTCTGCAGGTACGCAAGATCATCCGCAATATGGTGGCCGATGAGACCGGGACCGGCTCACGCCGGGCGTACTCCTGGGTGAATCGCTGATCGTCTGCGAACTGCGGAATCACGCCTGCGCGGTCGTATGCTCTTGGCATCGTGGGTTTCAGCACCGTCGCTTCTGGCGAGTATGAACCCAGGGCACCCAACAGAGTCGGGATAAACATGCCTGATGGAAAGTCCACAAGCGAGGACGCGAGATCGGCTGCAATGTCGCCATTGCGTCTGCGTGTCGGCGTGCTCTTCATCCTCGTGTGGTTGGTGCCGTTCTGGGCGTTGGCGCCGGCAATCGCGCATTCCCTTAGCGGGCTCAGCAAGCCCCCATCGGTTGCGGAGGTCACGACAGCCATCGTCGTCATGCAGACGATCATCGGTCTGTTCGGATCCTGGATCGCGGGAACCGAGGTCAAGTCGATCATCAAGGGCTCCACGAAGAGGCATGCCCTCGGGGCGATCTGGTCCATATTTCTCCACGGGGAAATCCGACATAGCGACGACGACGGCATTGATCCGAATGAAGAGCAACCACGCGACGACGTCTAGCCTCTTCGTTGTCGAGCTGACATGCCGGACGCCATCCATCCGTCCATAACGCTCGGCACACATGCCGGACGCCATCTGTCCCGCTCTGGACGCTTGGCGTGACGCTTAACCGTGACGACTCTGGCTTCTGCCGTACGCGCTGCGTAGTCCAACCGTCAGGCATCCGGTAGGCGGGTCAAGCGGCCGCAGGTGATTGTCGGTGATCACGTGGCGTCAGTCGGCGTTCGGCGTTGAGGCATCGGATGCGGCTGTTGACTTGTGGTCGTTGGTTTTGGTCGATCCACCAGGGCGGGATCCATTCGGGTAGACCGTCGCTGTTCATCCGGCAGGTCCAACCCTTTTGGGCGAAATGGGTGTGGTGGTAACGACAGAGCAGAGTGCTGTCGCACGAATCTGCGAGATTGTCCAGGTCGGTGGGTCCGCCCAAGATCCAATCCACGATGTGGTGTCGGTCGCAGTAGCTCGGCGGGTGCGTACATCCTGGGAAGCTGCATCCGGCATCTCTAGCGATCAAGGCCATGGTTTGGCCGCGGGAGGCCAGCCGCTGGGTTCTGCCCAGCGCGAGGGGGATGCCGTCTCGGTTGATGATGGTGGGCCAGATTTCTGCCTCGTCAGCAATCCGCAGTAGTTGATCACTGCTGAGTTGGCTGCCATCAGCAGTTTCCGCGAGCCCGGCTTTAGCCAGTAGATCATCGATACCGACGGTGACAATGACTGAGGCCGGTACCCCACCGACCGACGGCTGATCGGCACTCTTGAGCAGCCGTGCGCACACCTCATCGAGTGCGTCATGCATCCGCTGCCCGTAGGGCCGCTCGTCGGCGATCTTCTGCGTCGTCCCGTCGATGTCTAGTTCAGTGGTCCGCGGCTTGGCCAGGGGATCCAAGATGGCATTCAACTGTGCGCCTACGGTGTTGGTGAGTTTGCCTTGCAGCTGCCACATGCCATCCCGGCGCTGCTTCAACTCCAGATGCCGATGGTCCTGCTGCAGCTGATCATCGACGGGTTCCGGTCCATCGGGATCGGCGGCGTCGACGACCCGCAAGGCGAACCGCTTCAGATCGGTGGGCCCTAGCACCGGCGCATGACCGGTGAGCAGCTGCTCCGCGGTCTCCACAGCCTCAGGATCCAAACCAGGCCGGGAAAGTCTGTCCATAGCCCGTTCGACGATGGCCACCTTCTCGGCTGTCACTTCGCCCTCCCTTTGGAGTGCGGCCAGGTGCGGGAGCACCGGGTCCAACTTCTCTCCCAGCATCGTGCTGCGGAGACCCAATGTTGCGGCAGCTCGGACTCGTGAGGCGGCCTCGCCGTGAGACAGCTGCAACACTCGCACCAAGAACCGCGCCATCGTAGAGAAGCAATACGAGCCCGGCAGATCGGATGCTTCGGCGTCGGCGATCAAACTGTGGTCGACGAGCGGGAGTCGGTTGCGGAAGCTTTCGAAGCGTTGCCAGAACGCCACCTTCTGCGCAGCATTGAGTTGATCAAGCCCACGGACCTCCAGGATGTCGATCATCTTCGAGAGGGCTTGCTGAGCTTCATCGAGGGCCGCATCCAACGGCGATCGGTTCGCGCAATCCGCCGTTCGATCCCCGAGTTCCACATTCTGATTATATTCGAAGATGCGTTCGATGACAATCGCTTTTCCCAACAAATTAAGGGAAACGAGCCTGCTATCTCCGAAACGATCTTCATGTGTACATGGTGTAACCGCGGCCGATCTTGTCCAGACGTTTGGGACCGCTGCACCGTGAAGAAGAGCGCCTCTGATTGGATGGCCTCAAGCGTCCGGCATCCGGTCGGCGTCGGCCCCGTCGAGGAGCACCGATGGACTTTTCTGCACAGCTCGAAAAACTCCAGCAGCAAGCCAACGAGACCGTCGCGAGCATCAAGTCGGCGAGCGCCGAGTCCCGGGACCAGCTGAAGCAACGCATCGACCAGGCTCGGGTGGACGCCAACCTGGCGCTGATGGATGTCAAACAGCAAGCTGAGGAGACGTCCGATCAAGTCCAGAGCAAGTGGGCGCAGGTGAAGGCGGATTCTTTCTCCTGGATGGATGACCTCAAAGCCAAGATCGACAAGCGATCCGACGAACGAGACGCAAAGGCCGCGGCGAAAGACGCCGATCGAGCCGAGCAGGACGCAGTCGACGCCATGGATTACGCGGTTGTCGCCTTCTACAGTGCGCAGCTAGCTGTGCTCGATGCGCTGGACGCACGCGCCTATGCGGACGAGCGCGCCAAGATCGTTGGCTCATAGGAGATACCTGCGGACTTTGCCCTCCTTGGTTGCGTTCAGGGATGCACAAGTGGGGCGCAGGAGTTGTAGCTGGCGCTTGATTCGAAGCCGGAGGCCGAGGCGGTCAGGCTAGTGGGTCCCAGCCCCGCAGGTGCGTGACGGACTGGCGGTACTCCCACTCGATGAGGTCCTTGAGCAGGTGTGCCAGCCGCCCGCCGCTACTGATGCCGGCGATGTCGGCGACCCCACGGCGGGTCCCGACCGAGACAACGAACCCCTTGTCATGGAAGGTGAACGCCTCGAGCGGCTTGCCCTCCAACTCCGCGGCTAGGTTGCGGGCCACCGTCTCGCCCTCCTCCAGCGCCACCTGTGCCAACGGCGGCAGCACATGCCCGCTCCGCGGATCCACCACTGAGGCAAGGTCGCCGGCGACGTAGACCTCCGGATGGTCCAGGACGCGCAGGTACTGGTCGACCTTGACGCGGCCGTTGTGACCAATCGGCAAGCCCGAACCCATCACCAGCTCGGGTGCCTTCACCCCACCCGCCCAGACGAACACTCCACCCTCCACCAGATGGCCGCCCTTGAGCCGGAAGCCCTCGTCAGTCGCGGCGGCCACCATCGCATTCGTGCGGACCTGCACGCCCAGGTCAGAAAGGATCCTGGTCGCGTTGTCGATCAGCTGCGGCGAGGAGCCGGCCAGGATGGTGGGGCCCGCCTCGACTAGCAGCACGGCGGGCCGCTCAGGCGCCAGGCCGTAGCCGCTGGCTACCTCGGGCAGCATCTCGGCCAACTCGCCGGCCAGCTCGACACCGGTGGCGCCGCCGCCGCCGACCACGACGGTCGCAAGGCGGCGGCGCCGGTCGGGATCGGCGGTGGCCGCGGCCTCCTCGAGCGCCCTGTTGACCGCCGCCCATACTCGTTCGGCGTCGCTGGCCGAGTACAGCGACATGGCGCGCTGGGCCAAGCCGGGGATGGCGAAGTCGTTGGGCCGGCTGCCCAGCGCCAGCACAACCTGGCTCCAGCCGATCGGGCCGGCGCTCGTGAGCACCTGCCGTCCGGGCAAGTCGAAATCGCTGATCTCGGCCTGGACGAAGCGGATCCGCTCCGCCAGCACGTCCTGGAGCGGGATGCGCACCGCGTCGGCCGCGCGGGTGCCGGCAGCGACCCGGGGCAGCTCGGTGAGCGCTTGGTGGTAGTCGTACCGGTCGATCAGGGTCAGCTCCACCGCGGGGTTGTTGCGCAGCTTGGCCGTCAGGCGCAATGCGACGTGCAACCCGGCGTACCCTGCCCCGGCGACCACGATCCGGTGGCCAGTCTCGGCGGTGGATGCACTCACGGCGTCCTCCACGTGCGGTCGAATGACAACCGGCTGACTCTCAGAACCCTCCCCCGAACACCGTACCGCGTTCCGATCTTGAGGGACCCTGCGGGCGACCTCGACCGGGAGCCACGTTGTGGAGGGCAGCATGCGCCGTGGATTGAAGTGGACATTGATTGATGAATGGAATTCGCGGCGGCAGGCCAGCGAGAAAGTTTGGGGATTTCCTGAGGCAATGGGCTCTGGAAAAACCCATTCCCGTGACAAAAGTCCTTGTCAGAGAGCTGGCGAGGAGACTCGAACTCCTAACCTGCTGTTTACAAGACAGCTGCGCTACCGATTGCGCCACGCCAGCAAGACAACCATTTCCCCTAGTTGGAGTCTCGCTCCCTCTTGAGGACGAAGCCCGCATCGGGCGTCCACCCCCTGATATATGTGCACTGTGTGTGCAATCAGGTTCGCGGCACCGTCCACGGCTTCTGAGCGATGGTATCGACCAGGAGACTGTACACATCAGCGATGATCGCGATCGAGGCGTGACCCATCAGCTTCGAGACTTCAGCGATATCAGCACCGGAGGCCAGCATCAGCGACACCGCCGAGTGGTGCAGCGCATGGAAGGTGAGAGGCTGCTCGCCACCAGCCCCCTGCGGAGCTGCTAAACGTCCTGGTGACATAGCTCGGGTCGAGTGGGCGGCCGTTCTCCATCGTGCACCGACTCCAGCATCGACAGCGGCACCGTACGGAGCCTGGCCTTAGGTCTTTGTCGTCGCCTGCTCCAGGACGTCGCCCGCGAACACTTACCCGACTACACCGCACACAAGATGTGCCTGACGGTTACAGGGTGCCGCAGTTCTTGGAGGAGCACGTGATCGAGTCGTCGACTTGGGATCTCCTGCGGCATCGGATGGTGACCGATCACGCGTTCAAAGTCGGTGCTCAACCGGGAGTCGTGCTGTTCCTGGAGGCAGATTCTGAGGACGCCGCCGCGGAAATCGTGAACGGGATGCCGGTTGTCCAGAAGGGTTGTGGGTCTTCGATATCGACCCGGTGAGCGCATCGCGCACTTTTGAGGGTCACATCGAGGGCCAGGTCGGGCGGTTCGGGCCACCTTCCGGCTGCAGCGCTGATCTGCCACCGCTTTCTGCCGGTGGTCACTGGGGTTCCCGCCAAGCGCGCGGGAGGCGGGGCCCCAGGTCGAGGACGTGGTACGCCGCTGCCAGTCAGGTAACGGCATGGATCGAGGCAGCATCCAGCAGCGCTGATGGATGATAGGGAGCGTTGTTTCAGGCCCTACCGGTAACTAGGCCGCACAGGTGTTCTCCTTGTCCACTACCTCGCCGAATGATGATCAGAACGGGCCGCGACACGAGGGCTGAAATCCACTAGGTGCGGGGCCGACTGCCGTAATCTCCTGAGCGCGCAGCTCCAGCGCGAATCCTTCTTCTTCCCCGGGGGAAAGACTGTCAATGACGCCCAAACAATCATTCTTTCGACGCTGTCTCGCGGTCCTGAGCGCCGCCCTATTAGCTGCGGCATTAGTGCTGGTCGGTACCTGGCTTCCTGCTGGTGCCACAGGAACACATGGCGAAGGAGGCGATCGTCATCATGTGGCCAGGCTCCGCATTGTGTTGATCACCGACCACGACTCGGGCGTTCAATATCCGGTCCAGGGCCGGCTATTCGATGTCGTCGTACAGGCTGTCGATGACGACGGCAAACCGATCGCGGTCTCCCAGCCGACCAGGATCGAACTGAAGGAGGTATCGGGTCCCGGTGACCTTGGGGACAACACGACGGCGATCATCCAAGCCGGCTTCTCCAGCACCACGATCTACGGCGTGACCTACTCAAAGTTCGCCAACGGCGTCAAGCTGAAAGTCAAGGTGGTTTACGGAGACGACCTGGCGCCGGGAAAGATCACCGTGGAGGTCGCATTTACGGCAGTCGGCGCCGATGCCAAGCCAGGCACGTCGTTAACACTCAAAGATCCAAAATGTGCCGCCCCAACCTCAGACGTGCCGACCTGCGGCATATTCGTTCTAAAGAACGGTGCCGACGGTCACGTCACCTTGTCGGTCGGCTCCTGTGACGGCCTCGTCAAGGTGGATGATCTTCGTCACTGCCGGGAGCTTGGTGACACCGAGGCGCTGGTGGTGACCGCTATAGGGAGCCTCAAGAATGCTGACGGTGACCCGCTGTACAGCAAGAAGCACCCGGCCAAGATCATCCTCGTGTGCGACAAGGTTCTTTGCCCCAAGATCGGCCACAAGCACCACGGCGCAAGGAAGATCAAGGTGATCTACACACTCAATAACACGGGCCCGCTGACCAAGGTGGCGCCACCGTGTCCGAAGAAGGGTGTTATCGGCAAGGACCAGGAGGCGTGCGTCGATTACAAGCGAGCCTTCCGAAAGAACGGCGACCTCTACTTGCCCCTCCTCTTCAACGTCGACGGCCGAGCCAGCATGTAGGTAAGTCTGCGAACTCCGGCAACGGCGCCCGGACGACGCCCACTAAGTCGCGGGCTTCGTCCGGGTGCCAGCTCTAAGCGGTCGACCCTACGGGGCAGCTTCCGCCTAACTCACCCGGCGAACTCAGCTCAGGCAACGGCACCCGGACGACGCCCAGCAACGCCAGAGCCTCGCGGGCCTGCTCGGCAAGCCGGTCTGTGTCGGGATCATTGTCGTAACGCGCGATCCGGGCGGCCACAGCGAGTAGGAATCCGCGCTCGTGCGCGACGTCGGGTGAGGAGCTCTGTCTCAATCCTTGGGCGAGGGCCATCCGAGCTTGGACAACCTCACCTGTGGCAAACAGGGCAGCAGCCTGGACGCGGTACGCCGACGGCAACAAAGTGGCGGCGTGGATCGAGGCAGCCTCTGTCAGCGCTCCCTCGATCAAAGCGAGAGCCTGCTTAGGCCGGCCTCCGAGCAGATGCGCTTCGGCGGAGGCGATGTCCGCATCCACCACCTCTTGGGGCTCTCGGAGTCTGGTCAGTTGAGTGCGAGCTTCCTCGAGCAAGATCAGTCCTGCTGCTATATCGCCCGCCCGGCTCTGCGCCCTACCCATTTCCTTGCGTACTAGGGCCACCAGGTCCTCGTCACCAACGGCACGTGCGACCCGAAGCGTGTTCCGGAGCAGCGGCAAGGCCTCGCCTGACCGGCCCTGCCGGACCAGGACCTCGGCCCGGTTGTAGTCAGCGTTCGCAGCATTGGGGGCGTCGCCTGCCCGGCGAAAGGTTTCGACTGCCCGTGCGAACATAAGCAGGGCATCAGGCCAGCGTCCTTCGGCCGATCGCCGCAAGGCCAAGTTGTTCAACATATGGCCCTGACCGCTGAGGTCCCCAATCTGCTCGTAGATGCGCAGTGCCGTCTCCCCGTGCTGCTCGCCCGTGGGTTTGCCCGACCACATCTCCACAACGTGGAGTACTAGGTGCCCCTGGGCCTGCGCTAGCAGCTCATTAGCAGCCTCGGCTTCGGCGAGGCCTCGCTGCGCCCATCGGCGGGCGTCCGGGTAGCGACCCTGGTTGACCCGGCAGAACGCGTAGAGGACTTGCAACCGGGCACGAATAGCGCCCGCATCCGGACCTGCAGCGCCGCTAACAGCATGGAGGCCAAGGCTCGCCCGGCGCAGCGCGTTACTGTAATGGCCGCGGCGCTGCTCCACACGAGTCTGCTTGAGCGCAAGATGAGCTTCGCGCAGTGGTTGGCCGCGCACGCTCCGCAGCGCTTCCAGGTAGGCTGCGGCAGCGTCGGTCGACCGGCCCGCCAACAGCTGTGCATCCCCAAGCGCTTCCAGGTAGAACGATCGCTCGCTCGGGCTGACGCTCGAGGAAAGTCGGGCAGCCTGGGCCGCCCTTCGGTAGGCATCGGCGGCGGCGGCTGGCGCATAGCGCGCCATTGCTCGTTCCCCGGCCCGCCAGCCGTAGTCCATCGCTTTGTCGTAGTTGCGGGCCACGAAGTAGTGAAGTGCGAGAATCTCGGGGCGGCGGTCCGCCGCGGCGGTAGTGGTCTCTAGAACTTCAGCGGCTTGCGCATGCAGTTCGCGGCGACGTACATAAGGCAGGCCGGCGTACGCGACTTCCCGAAGAATCGGGTGACGAAAGCGGAGCTGGCGCCCGGTCGACACGATGAGGCCTGACAGCCCGGCAAGCAGCTCGGACACTGAGCTCGCAGGCTCGATGTCCCCGACCATCCGCAGCAGCAGGTCCTCGTCGAACTCGTCACCGAGTACTGCGGCTCGACGCAGTAGTGAACGCTCCTTTGGAGGCAGCCGGTCGATCTGGCTCGTGGCGAGTTCCTCAACAGTCGACGGAAGCTCGTCCGGGTCTTCGCCGCGAGCGACGGCGCGGGCGAGCTCTCGCAAGAGCAGCGGGTGACCGCCGGCGCGGGCGGCCAGCTCCTCGGCTATCGCAGGCGGCAATGGCCGCTCCGGCGTTGCCATCTCTGCCAGCTCCGTCGATGACCTCATGTCGAGCGGTCCCAACTCGATCCGCTCGGTGGCCGTTGGAACCCAGCCAGTTGGCCGGTCTTCGCGGGTCACCAGCAGGAGCCAGGCCAGATGTTCCGTCCGACGAGCGATCGCGATCAGGACGCCTTCGGTGGCTGGATCGGCCAGATGTGAATCTTCGACGACGAGCATCAGGGGAGTGGGGACCATCCGCTCGAGCAGGTCCGCCACAAGCTCAGGTACCCGTTCCGCACGGTGCTGCTCCTCCAGCTCTGCCACTTCTGGGCTGGCGGGGATGCTGACGTCGAGCACGACACCGAGTAGTGAAACCCATGGGCCGAGCTCGGGCGCCGAGGCTGCAACGCACTCCCGCAGACACCTCGCGATAGTGCTCGGGTCCATACCACTGTTGGTGCCGAGTACCTCGTGCAGCAGCCGCCGCACGGGTGTGTACGGCGTTCCAGCGCCGGTCCGCTCGCAGTCGCAGCGCAGCACCGTGACACCTGTGGCCTGGTCGACAGCCTCGTCAACGAGCCTGGTCTTCCCGTTCCCCGGCTCGCCCACCACCTCGACCACCGAGCCTGATCCATCGAGCAACTGCTCTGTAGCACGTCTCAAGATGGCCATCTCCGGCGCCCGGCCGACGAGCACGTCCTCGGCGTTCTGCTGCCTTCGAGGCTCCCGGGGCCCGGAAGGCTTGACGACCGGCACCGGCTTGCTTTTGCCCTTCAGTCTCGCCATAGGCGCGTCAGTGACGGCGTAGGACCGGCGGGTGTGCTCCAGCACGTCGGCCGCCATCAAGATTGAGCCTGACTCCGCGTACGCAGCGAGCCGGGCAGCCAGATTCACGGCGTCGCCTCTTACTGAGTACGTCCGGCGAGTGGGTGAGCCAGTATCGCCTGTGAACACCCGGCCGTGGGATATGCCGGCTCGCAATGGCAACCGGCCGGCCCGATTGACGGCCTCGCATACTGCGGTCAGCAGCCGATCGGTGTCATCGCCGGCACTACGGGGCGCACCGCCGATGAGCAAGATCTTTCCGCCGTTCACATCGGGGTCGGCGTCAAGGAAGGAAACGTCATGCGCCGCCGCCGCCTCCTGGACGTTGCGAAACACCTCATCAACGGCCGTTGTCAGCGCCGCCGTGCCGTCCTCGGCCAGGACGACATCCGTACCGTCGAACCGAAGAAAAGCCGCGGCCACAGTCCGATGCTCGGGTTCTCGAGTTGGCTGGGAGAGGTAGGCCCATAGTTGCGGCGGTAGCAACTGCTGAAGCACGGCCGGCATCGGCTCGGGTTCAGGCGGCTGTGGTGGATTGGCCGGTGTCGGCAGGCCGCTCAGGAGGTGACCCCCGCCAGAGCGCGGCCGTACCAGCGCCGGCCCGAGATACTCAGCAGTGGCGTCCCCAACCAGTACCTCACCGGTTCCTGCCGAGTTTTCGAGCATCGTCACGCCGCTGGCTGTTGGTCCTACCAAAACCAGCTCTCGGTGGTGGGCCGGATTTCCCGCGAGTACCAGGTGGACCGGGCCAGACTCGACACCGGCGGAGGCACGCAACTTGACCCGGCCGATCGACGTCGTGGCGCGTCCGATCTGGGCCAGAGCCCGCTGCATGCGCAGTGCCGCCCGGGCAGCGCGGCAGCCATGGTCTATGCCGTCAAAGAGGAGCAGTAAGGCATCACCGCCCCACTTCAGAAGGTCGGCTCCCTCCGCCTCCGCATCCATTAGCAGCTTGCTGAAAACCGTGTCGAGGAGATTGCTCAGCTCTTCGGCGCCCTCCCTGCCCCGTCGTGCCAGCCGCTCGGTCAATGGAGTGAAGCCTGTGATGTCGAACATCAGCAGGCTTCCGTCGACGACTCGGTGTGCAGACCCCGACTCAACTGCGGCCCAGGCAGGCAGCAGCCGAGGCACGTACGCCGTCGGGACCGGACCTTCCCTTGGCGCGGCCAGCGGGATTTCGTCGGCGCGCATAACTAACTCTAAATGTGGATTGCCTGTGAAGGTGAAGTTGATCATGTCCCGATCCGGAATCTTCAGGGCTTGGCGGCTCGTTCGAGGGTGCGCGCCCGCGTGCGGTCACCCATCCCCAGCCCAGCGCGACAGCGATCGTGAAGGCAATGTTGATCACCAGATTGCCGGCTCCCGACGCGATTCCGGCAAACGCGACCAGGTACCACGCCAGCAATGCCGGGACAGCCTACCCAAGTGTCGCGGTCAGAAGACTCCGGGACCGCCGACGAATGCCGTACCCCGGCCAGTCACGACGACCTCCTCGCCCGCAGCCAAGAGTGCAGCCCCACCACGTACAAGATCAAGTTTCGCAGCGGGCGAGCTGGCCGTCAGCTCACCGTCGGCTACCAGCAGGATGCGCCCGCTGGTTGATGCCGGGACTGGCACAGCCTCGCCGCCGGCCTCGATGCGCCACAGCCCGAACTCCGGCGCGGGCGTTGGATAGCGCCACACTCCTCGATGACTCCTCGATGGGAGTGATCAAGCCACGAAAGCCCGGGGTGAAATCCACGATCGCGAGGAGCTCCTCGACGTTGACATACTTCCGCGTTAGGCCGCCCCGCATCACGTTGTCTGAGTTGGCCATGATCTCTATCCCGCCGCCGCTGAGGTAGGCATGCAGGTTTCCGGGCGGCATATAGAGGGCCTCGCCTGGATGCAGCGTGATCCTGTTCATCAGCAGAGCGGCCAGCACCCCGGGGTCGTCGGGATAGAAGGCATTGAGCTCGATGGCTGTACGCCCGAACAACGCCAGTTCATCGGATGCCTGTACCGCCTCTGCAGCCTGCACCACGTCGGTGATCATGCAACGCTGCTCGGAGGTCAGTCGCAGCAGCCGCGCGAAAACCGTGGTTAAGCGCTCCTCGCCGGACAGCGCAGCATCGGCCAGCGGCCGGACAAGGTCTAGCGTGTCCGCAACGCCAAGCTTTGCGAACATCTGGTACGTCTCATCCGGCTCGCGGAAGCCGCAGAGTGCCTCGGTGGCGACCAAGGCGCACAACACCTCAGGCTTTGGCCAACCGTCACGATAGGTCCGGTTTGGCGCGTCGCGCGGAATCCCGGCCGCCTGCTCGCTTTCAAATCCAGCCTCGGCCTCCTCACGTGAAGGATGGGCCTGCAGGGAAAGCGGCTGTGCGGCCGCGATCACCTTGAGCAGAAAGGGAAGTCGCGGCCCGAAGGCATCAACGGAGGCCGCGCCAACAACACCCACTGGGTCGTGAGCGACCAGCTTGTCCAGCGGTTCACCATCGACCGTCGAGGGTGCCAGCGGGTGCGCACCGAACCAGAGTTCGGCCTGCGGCTCCCCGCTAGGTGCGACGCCGAGAAACTCTGGAATCGCCGTCCGCGATCCCCACGCGTACGGCTGGACCACCCCGGTCAGCCGCTCCATGCTGATTCCTCCTGTGCCGGCCCATTCCGGTCTGAGGCACCATCGCTGACCGCCGCCTGCCAGAGAGCGAGCGTACGCGCCACAGCCAGTGAGTCACCCCACGGGACCATGAACGACTCGCGCTCACCTGCTCGCAGACAGCGCATGACCTCTTGGGCCTGAAAGGTATAGCCGCCGCCCGGCCACTGCGTGACCAAGACCTCGGGGGCGACATCATGAGGACGCCCCCGATAGACCAGCATCTCGCTTGGCCGAATGAAGAAGTCGTCGATCATGATCCGGCCGGAGCTGCCGTAAACCTGGAGACTGGTGGGAAGGTCGGCCTCTAGGGAGCAGATGACAGTCGCAGTGGCGGCCGGGCGATCCTGGTTTGCTGGGTAGCTGAGCACGGCCGCGGCGTGACTGTCCACGCCGGTCACCGCATGGCTGCCACAACCCAGCAAGTCCGCCGGCTCGCCGAGAAAGAGATTCACGACATGCAGTGGATAGACGCCGGCGTCGAGGATGGCACCGCCGGCAAGTGCCGGATCGAGCAGCCGATGGGTCGGCGCCCCCCGAAAAGCAAAGCCGAAGTCTGCCGAGACGTGGCGGATATCACCAAGATCACCGGAAGCCACCAGGGCCACGGCCTTACGGAGCAGCGGGTTGGTCCGGGTCCACATCGCCTCCATCAAGAACAATCCGCGATCACTCGCCAGGCTGATCAATTCCTCGGTATCGGCCGGACTGGTGGTCAGGGGTTTCTCAACCAGCACCGACTTTCCAGCCTCCAGGCACACTTTCGCAGACGAAAAATGATCATGATGGGGAGAGGCGACATAGACCACATCGACGTCGGGATCTCCAGCCAACTCCGCGTAGGAGTCGTAGGCTCGCGGGATTCCATGATCAGCTGCAAAGGCCATTGCCCTGTCGAGGCTGCGTGAACCCACGGCGACCAGCCGCGCCTGGTCCGGCAGCAGTGCAAGATCACGAGAAAACACTGAGGCGATGTGCCCAGTGGCAAGAATGCCCCAGCCCACGAGATCAGTCACGATCCCATCCAACAACATCGCGCCCAGTTGGCGGAGTGGGTAGCCGAGTCCGGTCTCAGGGGCTATCTTGCTCCAAGTGTGGCGAATGATCGGGGGTTCGAGCTCAGTCGATGCCGAATCTCGTGACGCTACGAATGACACAGATGTAATTTCGATTTACGATGAGCCCATGATCGTCGCTTCCAGTCCACAGCATGACGGTAAGGATTCCGTTGGCGCGTTGAGCGCCCGGGACGCCGAGATCCTCACGTTCGAGCGACAGTGGTGGAAGTTCGCCGGCGCTAAGGAGCAGGCGATTCGCGACAAGTTCCAGATGTCCGCGACGCGCTACTACCAGATCTTGAATGCCTTGATCGACAAACCGGAAGCGCTGGCCCAGGATCCGCTGCTGGTCAAGAGGCTGAGACGACTACGCGCGACACGGCAGCGCAACCGCTCGGCGAAGCGGCTCGGCATCGATCTTACGATCGACTGAGTTTCAGTCGCCCAAGTACGGCTCGGATGCCTTCCCCGACCGGCCTCACCGGATAGTCGACATAGCCGCCGATGCTCAGTCCCGCCTGGCGCTCGAAGAAGTTCCGCGCTGCTCGGTCGCCGGTACGGATTACCGACCAACCCGTGAAGATGACGTACGGGATGTAGTAGGGGAGTCCTAAGCAGTACAGGTACTGCCAGGTGTGCGCTTCCTCATGCTTGATCAGCTGGGGATTGCGGCTGAGCATCTGTTCCCATGTGCCGCTGGTTGTGATCACATTGCCAACGGTGAAGGCGCCGGCGACCGGGAAACCGAAGCGGTAACCTTCGCCAAGAAACAGCCCTCGCGGTCCGCGCTTGATCGTGGCGCCACCCGTGCCAGCAATTGCCAGTCCCAGAGGGGTAGTGAGATTGGCGAGGTTGCCGACGAAGCGGACCCACTGCCAACCGCCTTCGGGCCAGCCAGGTTTCACGGTCTCATCTTTGCAGTACCTCGCGGGAGAGCCCATTCCCCGACTGAGTGACTAGAAGCGGGCGTCCACCTGTTGGACATCGTTCCCAGGATGCGAAATCGACGTGCGCCAGATGGGCCCCCACCCTAGGCTGAGCCGTGTTCATCCAGAGGGGACGAGGGACCGGCCCGATGACTCCCCGGCAACCGGCTGATCGATCAGACACGGTGCCAACTCCGGCTCAGTCGAAGGTCGGCTGAGAAAGATGAAGAGAGACTTCATATGACCACGGTCGTTGACACCGATCAAGCTCCTACTCGTGGCGTCCGGGCCGGCGCTTTCGGGAATGCCACCCACCTCGTCTGTCGTGAGTGTGGCGCCATTACGCCGCTCGGCCCGTACTACGTCTGTACCGAGTGCTTCGGTCCGCTCGAGGTCGGTTACGAGTTCCCGACCATTACCCGGAGCAGGATCGAGGCGGGCCCGCGGAGCATCTGGCGATATGCCCCGCTATTGCCGGTCCCAGCCGACATCGCCACCTTCCGCTCTACCGATCCCGGTTTCACCCGGCTGGTCGATGCCCGCAATCTTGCGGACGATCTTGGTTTGAAACAACTCTGGGTCAAGGATGACTCAGGCAATCCGACGCACTCCTTCAAAGACAGGGTTGTCGCCGTTGCACTGTCGGCGGCTCGCGAGCTGGGGCTCCACGTTTTGGCCTGTCCCTCGACCGGCAACCTCGCCAACGCCGTAGCCGCGGCCGCTGCTCGGGCTGGCATCAAGTCGGTCGTCTTCGTGCCGCAGAACCTTGAAAAGCAAAAGATCTTGGCTTCCGCGATCTACGACACCTCCCTGATTGCCGTCGAAGGGACCTACGACGACGTCAACAAGCTCGCCAGCGAGATCGCGGCGGAGGAAGAGGGCTGGGCTTTCGTCAACGTCAATGTGCGGCCTTACTATGCCGAAGGCTCGAAGACCTTGGCGTATGAGATCGCCGAGCAGCTCGGCTGGCGACTTCCTGATCAAGTCGTCGTCCCGGTTGCATCCGGAGCCCAGCTGACCAAGATCGACAAGGGGTTCCGCGAGCTGATCAAGCTTGGGCTCGTGGAGGAGAAGCCGTTTGTGATCTTCGGCGCACAGGCCAGCGGCTGCTCACCCGTCGCGCAGGCGTTTCGCGCCGGCCTGGACTTCGTCGCACCGGTGAAGCCGGACACCATCGCAAAGTCACTTGCCATTGGCAATCCGGCGGACGGGCCGTACGTGCTCGATGTGGTACGGCGCACCGGCGGCGTCATTGCCGACGTCGACGACAACACGCTGGCGTCAAGCATCCAACGGCTGGCGCGTACCGAGGGCATCTTTGCCGAGACCGCAGGCGGCGTAGTGGTTGGCGTCACCGCCCAGCTCATTGCCGACGGAGCGCTGGATCCGGAAGCCGAGACCGTGGTGATCAACTCAGGTGACGGGCTCAAGACCCTCGACGCAGTTGCCGATCGCGTCGGACCCAAGATCACGATCCCACCGCGCTACGAGGCGTTCATCGACTTCTGGAAGGCGACGAGCTCATGAGTGCCACCGTCCGCATTCCCACCATCTTGCGCACTTACACTGCTGGTGTCAGGCGAGGTGAGTGCCGATGGCAGCACTCTTGCCGAGGTCTTGGATTCCTTGGAGAGCAACCACCCGGGTATCAGGGGCCGGATCCTCGATGACGCTGGCGCCCTGCGACGCTTCGTGAATGTCTACGTTGGCGATGACGACGTGCGTTTTATTGGCGGCTTGGATGCGCAGGTCGCCGAGGGCACCAAGATCTCCATCATTCCGGCGGTTGCGGGCGGGGCCGAGCGCTAGGTGGACCCGGGCTTACTCGGTCCCTCGTTGCTCCGAAAAGCGGTCATCAACAACAAGAGTCTGACCGGAGGCGGGGTTGTTCGCGACCGGTTTGGTGGGAAAGGGTGGCTGCCGTCCGAGTGCCAGCGAGACTAGCGTCGGGCTCATGAATCTCGAGCGATTCGTCCTAGCGCAGGATAGTGGCGGCATCTATCAGCGGGCAGTAACCGAGCTTCGGAACGGCCGCAAAACCAGCCATTGGATGTGGTTCATCTTTCCGCAGATCGCTGGGTTAGGGCGCAGTGCCACGGCCCAGGCGTACGCGATCAGCGATCTGGCCGAGGCGCGGGCCTACCTCGCGCATCCGGTGCTCGGACCACGGCTGGTCGAGTGTGCCGGGATCCTCGCTGCGCATCCGGGACTCAGTGCGGAGCAAATCCTAGGTGGCATAGACGCAGTCAAACTGCGCTCGTCAATGACGTTGTTTGCGCGCGCGGATCCCGATCAACCCGTCTTCGGACAGGTGATCGACCAGTATTTTGAGGGCCCGGATCCGGAGACCGAGCGTCGCCTGTAACGATTCTTTGATCAACTTGATGCCAGGACCGGTCACCGTGTGCAATGTAGCTACACACCTCGGCGTCGTGGTTTGAACGGAAGATCCGCAGCTGAGTAGCTATCAGGGGAGGCAGTCCTTGCCGGATCGGAGCCGCGCAGCGAACGCGCTCACGATCATGATGACCGACGTCGTCGGCTCGACGGAGCTACGGCGGGCATGTGGCGACCAGGACGCCGACGACATTCTCACGCTCCAGGCAGCGATCGTGCAGCACCAGGTCGCAGCATTCGGTGGCCGCGTACGCAAATCTCTGGGCGATGGGTTCCTCATCTCCTTTCCCTCCGAAGTAGCAGCGGTCCGTGCTGCCGTCGCCATCCAGCGTGCGTTGGAGGAGCACAACACCGCCGAGCCGCAACGCGCTGTCGAAGTCCGCATCGGCGTCCATTCGGGCCAAGTCGCCGACCGGGATGGCGATCTGCTCGGGCAGGCAGTGCATGCCACGGCCCGGGTCATGACCGAGGCAGTCGGCGGGGAGATCCTGATCACCGACGAGATACGCAAGCACGCCGAGCCGCAGCTGGACTACTCGTTTCTCGACTCCGGGCTTTTCTGGCTGCGGGGATTCCCTGAGCTGTGGCGACTGTACGAGGTGTCCTGGAACGACACCTCAGCGGGCACACGGCCCAGTGCTGTGCGAGCACCACTCACCGCTTTCGTGGAACGGGACGCCGAGAGAGCGCGCTTACGCCAGCTGGTAGACGACACACTTGTCGGTCGCGGCAGGTTAGCGCTCGTCGCCGGCGAGGCAGGCGTCGGCAAGTCACGGCTTGTTGCCGAAATCGCCGACGAGGCCCAGGCACGCGGCATGCGGGTGCTCACCGGGCACTGCGTGGAGATGAGCGGCACCCCGCCGTACCTGCCCTATGTCGAGATCATCGAGCAGGTGATCAGCAGCCCACGCAGCCCGGCTGCGCTGCGCGAGGCGCTGGGCGACGTGGCCGCGGAGATTGCCCGCATTGCGCCGGCGCTGCGCCGCGCCTTCCCCGATATTCCGCCGCCCATCGAGCTGCCGGCAGAGCTGGCACGCCGTTATGTATGGAACAGCTTCAGCGAATTCATGGGGCGTGCCGCGCAGCGCCAGCCGCTACTACTCGTGTTGGAAGACCTGCATTGGGCGGGCGAGTCGACAGTGCTGCTCACGGAGTACCTCGCGCCCTTACTGCCAGACATGCCGGTACTGGTGCTCGGCACCTATCGAGATGACGAAGTGGATCTGAATCATCCGCTGGCCCGCGTCATCGGCCAGCTGAGCCGCCGCCGCCTCATGGAACAGGTGAGCCTTCACCGGCTCTCGTTCGACGGCGTACGCGCGATGTTGCGGGCCCTAGCCGGGCAGCCGGCACCGGAGCAGTTAGCGCAGGTGATCGACCGCGAGACCGAGGGCAATCCGTTTTTTGTCGAAGAGGTCTATCTGCACCTCGTCGAGTCCGGTGTGCTGCTCGACCAGCTTGGCCGGATGCGGGCTGACCTGCGGCTGGAGGAGGTGTCGGTGCCCGAAAGCATCCGGTTGGTGCTGGGGCAGCGGCTGGGACACCTGGCTGCATCAACCCGGGAGGTGCTGATCGCGGCTGCAGTGTTCGGCAGGCTGTTCGCCACCGAGCTCGTTGGCGAGGTTGCCGACGCCGATCCGGACGCGCTGGTCGAGGCCTTCGACGAAGCGGAGCGAGCTCGGCTTGTCGCACCCGGCAGGGTCCCTGGTGAGCTGATGTTCAGTCACGAACTGATCCGCCAGACGCTGCTGTCCGGCGTCTCTGCGGTCAAGCGTGAGCGGCTGCACCTACGGGCGTCCGAGGCAATCTCGCGGCGCTACTTCGACGACCTCGAGGAGCACGCTGCGGATCTTGCCTACCATCTTTCGCACGCCGGAAATGCAGGCGACAGGGCAAGCCTTGTGCGCTACCTGATGGTCGCGGGCGACCGGGCCTTTGACGCAGCCGCGTTCTACGACTCCGTCGGGCACTTCGAGCACGCGCTTGCGCTTGTCCCTGTTAGTGATGAGCTTGGTCGAGCCGAGCTTCTCGAGCGCCTGGCGATGGCACTCCGCAGCGTGGGCCGCTGGGAGGACGCGCTGCGCACGATGAACGAAGCGCTGGACCACTATGAGGTGCTCGGGCGGGCGGAGGACATTGGCAGGTTGGGATGGGCCATGGTGTATCAACTCACCTGGAACGGCCAGCTGATCGAGGCGGTGGCGGTCTGCCGACGAGCGATGGCACCACTCGGCGACACCGCGAGCGCAAACAAGGCCCGCCTGCTCTCTGCGCTGGGACGCGCGCTCAGTGCCAGCGGCGACTACGCCACGGCCGTGGCCATGTTCGATCAGGCGCGCGCGCTTGCAGAGCAGGTGGGCAACGAGCGGGCACTAGCCGACGTGCTGCACATGCAGACCGCTCACCATCTCGGCTACGCCGAGTTTCCTGATGGAATTCGCGTCGGCTTGCAGGCAGCTGAGACGTTCGAGCAAGAGAGTGCGCTGTGGGATCTCTGCAGCGTGCAGGCGTTCGTGATCTACCAGGACGGTTCGATGGGGAGTCGCGAGCAGGCCGTCAGGCTGGCCGACAAGACGCTGGGCATCGCCGAGCGGCTAGGCCACCACGGCGCAGCATTCCTGGTGCTCATGGACCGGATCCGCCAGGCGGCTATTCTCTGCGACCTGCCCCGAGTGGAGGAACTCGGTCCGCAGATTTTGGATATCGGTGTGCGGGGCGGGCTGCCGTATCGCTACTTGGCCCACGTCTATCTGGGCCTGGCCGCGCACTGGCGAGGTGACGCAGAACGCGCCGAGGCAGAGCTGCGAAACGCCGTCGAGCTGGAGCCGCCGGGTGCGTTCGCTGGGCAGAGCGGTTCGCTGCTAGCGCGCCACCTGGCCTACCTTGGCCGCGCCGACGAGGTTATCGGACTCTTCGAGTCGGATCAGACACAATCGAAGCTGCCCAGGCTCGACCGAGTCAACGGCATCGGCTCGTGGAGCTGCATGCTCGGCTTCGTTGAGGCGTTCTACCTATGCGGCCTGTACGAGCAGGCCGCGTCACTGGCGCCCCTGGTGGAAGGACTGCGTCAGCTCGGCAGAAGGTGGATCGCATACGACGGACGGCTGGTGGAGACCCGTGCTGGTCTCGTCGCCGCAGCGGCCCGTCGCTGGGAGGAAGCCGAACGCGAATTCGCCATCGCGAGCGATATCGCCGAGCAAATGTCCAACCGCCTCGAGCTGGCCGACCTGCGCCGCTTGCACGCCCGGATGCTGCTGGAGCGCGGAAGCAATGGCGACCATGCTCGCGCCGCCGAAATGTTGGATGAGGCTTTGTCCGCTTACCGCATGTTCGGCATGCCTGCGTACGCAGCGGAGACCGAACGGCTGCTGGGTCAGGCGCAGAGCTAGTGCCCTGGAAGGGAAATCTCTTGGCGCTTCACGGCGCCCAGGCACGCACCTCGCGGCGTTCTCCTCAGTCGGCATACGACCCGGTATCCCTCCCTCGTCGGCCTTGCGATGCACGCACCTGAACGTCGCCAAGCGTCAAGGAACTTCCCTTCCACGGCACTAGCCGGGCAGCGCCGCTAGCAGCGGCGTACATCGTGCAAGATCATCTGCGCCGGCGAGGTCGGGAAGCGCAACGAAGATCGTCTTGACTCCAAGCTGGGCGAGCTCCTGATAACGCCGCGCATGATCAATGGCCAGGGCGGCATGGTGGCGAGCTGCATACACGGCGGCTGGCAGGCGTCCCCGGAGCCGCTCCACACGCACTCCGACATCCTCCCGATCAGTACCGATCACTGGCAGGTCGAGGACGGTGATCGCCACGCTGTTGGGGTCTCGGCCCACCGCTGCGCAGTGCCGGTGCAAGATATTGATCTTGGTTGGCAAAACGGTTTGATCAGATGGCAGGTTGCAGCCGTCGGCTTGCTCGGCAACGATGCGCAGCGTACGCCGCTGTCCCGACCCGCCGACGATGATCGGCACTTCGCTGACCGGTCGCGGATAGCAGGTGGTCTCCGGCAAGTGCACGTAGCGGCCGTGGTAGGCCTTGGTGCCAGGCGCCCAGAGCGCCCGGAGAGTCTCGATGCAGCCCTGCAGTTGATCAAGTCGTTCCCGATCGCTAGGAAAGTCCAGGCCGTACGCCTGGTGCTCCCGCAACCACCAGCCGGCGCCGAGCCCGCAGAACGCGCGGCCGTTGCTGAGCGCGTCCAAGGTCGCCACAGCCTTGGCAATGATTCCTGGTGCGCGAAACGTCACCGGAGACACCAGCGCTCCGAGCCGAAGCTTGGTGTCCAGGCCTGCGAGCATGCCGAGGGTCACGTATGGCTCTGGTATCGGCTCCCAGGCCCGGTCGACCTGCGGAATCTGGATCAGGTGGTCCATCAACGCGATGCCATGGAAGCCGATGGCGTCAGCCGCAAGTGCCACGTCCCGTAGCCAGCCGCCGGGATCTTCCTCCCCCCAGGGAAACCGCGACACCTGGAGCACTACCTGCGGCAACGCGCTCGGGCTGTGATCATGATCGATCGTCGGCTCGTGCACCGCCGGATTGGCGGCGTCCTCCTGATCGATAATGACGACCTGGTCCCAGCCCTCGTCCTCCGCCGAATCCACGAGCTTGCTGATCTTGCGCAGCTGTTCGCTGAGGACCGGCGCCGGGACCGGGCGGTCGCGTTGCCGGTTGCGTGTCCGGCACAGGCCCGCTGCGGTGTTGATGATCACGAGCACCGCAGAAAGCCCGACGGCACGCGCCAGCCGTCGATAGTCGGCCCGGCGTACCGGATCAAGACCCAGAGTGTCGATCACGGTCGTCAGGGAACGTTTTGTGCGTGCCGCGATGATCTGGTCGAGGATCGCGAAAGCCTCGACAGATGCATCCAAGTCGGCAGGTCCGCTACCGACTGCCGATCGGAGGGCATCGGAGCTGACTATCTCGGCCGTACGGAATCGTGCCGCGGCCCAGGTGGACTTTCCCGACCCTGCCGCTCCCGCCAGTACCACCACAGCGGGGTCCGGTAGCCGAGCTTCGGTCATACGCCGAAGTCTGTCAGCAGCTGTGCGCGTGAATGTGCTAGCGCGGGCTTCGACAGACTCAGCCC
Organism: uncultured Actinomycetota bacterium; assembly: GCA_963815975.1. Lineage (GTDB taxonomy): Bacteria > Actinomycetota > Actinomycetes > Propionibacteriales > Propionibacteriaceae > Microlunatus. Next base: position 815,901 of record CAWFJC010000006.1, on the reverse strand, counting down.
GGATGGTGCGGGCCGGGCACCTCGGGTGGAGGCCGGGAGGAAGAATGACCTCCATGAGCGATTCCAAGCCCATTGAATCCTGGCTCACTGACATGGACGGCGTTCTGGTCCACGAGGAGCACGCGTTGCCCGGCGCATCAGAATTCATCGCTGCTCTGCAAGAGCATGGCCGGCGATTCCTTGTCTTGACCAACAATTCGATCTACACCGCTCGTGATCTTCGGGCCCGGCTGCTGCGCAGCGGCATCGACGTTCCGGAGGACTGCCTGTGGACCTCCGCGCTGGCTACGGCGAAGTTCCTCAGCGATCAGAAGGCGGGCGGCGCCGCATATGTCATCGGAGAAGTGGGGCTCACCTCTGCCTTGCACGACGTCGGATTTGTGCTGACCGAACGTGACCCGGATTACGTGGTGCTCGGCGAGACTCGCACGTATTCGTTCGAGAACATCACCCGCGCCATCCGACTCATTGAGCGCGGCGCGCGTTTCATCGCGACCAACCCTGACCCAACCGGGCCGTCAGCCGAGGGATCGGTGCCAGCCTGTGGCTCCTTTGCTGCCTTGATCACTCAGGCGACGGGAATACGCCCCTATTTCGTCGGCAAGCCCAACCCTTTGATGATGCGGTCGGCCCTGAACGCCATCGATGGCCACTCCGAAACTGCGATGATGATCGGCGACCGGATGGACACCGACGTCATCTCCGGTATTGAAGCGGGGATGCGCACCATCTTGGTGCTGACCGGATCAACGAATGCCGAGGACGTGGAGCGGTTTTCCTACCGCCCAAGCCGGATCGTCAACTCCATTGCGGACGTCGTCGAGCTGGTCGGCCAGCTGGCGCCTGCGGAGGCCACTGCCTAGTTCCATTGCCTAGTGTTGTGTAGCGACCGTCTCCGCCGGCAGACGCATAGTGCGCGCGCCCCCGCGATGGCAGACGCTAGCGAACAATCGTGTCCACCGTTGCCCGGTAGGCATGCAGTTGGTACTGCCGCGGCACGGGCGTAGGCCAATTCCGCGGCTCCCAGCCTGGAGGTGACGGGTTGGCCCAGTAGGTCCAGAACTGCGGCTCCCGTACGGCAGGTCCTGCGGATCGGAATGCCGCATCCGGCGCAGCGGTCACGGCCACATTCCGGAGGGTGGTCAAGCCGGGCAGCACAATGTCTACCTTCGAGGTGTCCGGCGGGAGGGGCGGCAGGTTGGTGACGACGCTCATCTGCTCGCCAACGCGACGCAGTGCGGCAGCCCCGATTCGCAAATCGGTGCATACGCATTCCAACGCCCCGCGGCCAGCGAGCTTGGTCGTGATCAGGCGAGCTCGCCACAAGCGGCTGCCCAGCCGAATCTGAGGTCCACCCGCCGAGATCTCGTTGTAGGCGCGCGCAGGTGGCGCCGCGTCCGCGAACGGTGGACTCGAAGCCGACTGCAGGCCGCGACCCGACTCGACCGACTGAATGGTCCACGCAATCGAGGTGAAGGTACTGCTGGCGTAGACGTTATTGATCATGACCAGGTAATGCTGCCGGGCCGGATGGTAGGTGAAGGCCTGAGTACTGGCACGAACCGGCGTCGTTTCGGCGGGCCGAGTCAGCTCAGTCTCATAGCTGGCCAGCGGCAGCATGCCGGCCGGCGTCACGGGCACCTGCCAGAACGGCGGGATCGTCGCCAGCTGTACGTCTATCGCCGCAAGATCATTGGGCAAGGGCGGGAACGCCACCTGGAGCAATGTTGTGTAGTCGATCCGGAGATTCTGTTGCACGACGGTGACCGGGGTGCAGAGGCAACCGGAAGCCGCTGTCTTGAGTGTGAGAGGCCGATAGACGCGGGATCGCGCGGTGTCCACCAGGAGGATATTCGGATAGCCCTCGCCGGGCCGGGTGAGGCCTAAGTCGAACGTCCTCGGTACCGGATCATTGGGCTGCAGCCCCGGTCCGTGTAGTGGGGTAACCGACCAGTCAACGACCGTGCCGCCGGCGACCCGTCGTACGGCGTGTACCGCAATCCGTACGGTGACGTCGAGGCCATCGGCAGAGGTCCAGATTGCCTCGCCGACGACCGGCAGGTCGGGGTTGGCGACTTGTGCCGATTCGACCGGGGTGACTGGGCGTAGTGGCGGAACGGTCGTCTCACGTGTTCTGGGATGATCAAAAAGGCTCGGCTCGGCTCGGTTGTATGTGCACCCGGCTACAAGGCAGACAAGCGCGAGAAGCGCAACGAGGTTCGCGCGCCGCCTCACTGGACGCTCGGTGGTCCGCATTCCGCGGCGCGCGAGACGTGCCCGCAGCATGCATCGATGCTACGACGGTGCAGCGCCCGGATCGCTTACTGAAGTGTTGGGCATGATCAGCACGGCGACGGCCAGCAGCACCGCGACCACGGCGGAGGCCAAGAAGACCCCATGAACAGCGTGGTTGAGCACATCCACCGGAACGGCAGCGGCAGTGGAGGAGACGTGCCCACCAATCCGTCGGCTCAGAGCCGCGTTCGCAATTGCACCGAAGATAGCGACACCCAGCGCGCTGCCCATCGAGCGCCCGAACACGAACGTGCCCGTGACGACGCCGCGGCGTTCCCATTCGACCGAGGATTGCGCGGCGATCAGCGTCGGGCTCGCCACGAAGCCCATGCCCAGGCCAAGCACGAAGCAGGTCGCGGCCACCATCCATACCGAGCTACTTGCTGACAGCAAGGTCAGCAGGCCCGAGCCGATGACGACGACGGCTCCGCCGATCAGCGCCGTACGGCGGAAGCCTATTTTCATGTAGATGCGGCCGGCTACCGACGCGGCAAGAGGCCAACCGAGGGTCAGGGCTGCCAGCGCGAATCCAGCGACGAGCGCGCTAGTGTGCAGGACGCCCTGGGCGTACAGCGGAATGAAGGAGGTCAGCCCGATCAGCATCATCCCTACCCCGAGGGCCGCGAGATTGGTCGAGTTGAGCAGCCGGCTGCGAAACAGCCAACCGGGCAGGATGGGCTCGGTGGCGCGTCGCTCCACGAAACCGAAGGCGATCATGAGCAACACACCGACTGAGAGAATCGCGATGCTGGGCACCGAATCCCATGCCCAGAGGATGCCGCCCTCCAGCAGCCCGAGAATGATCAGCGAGGAGCCCACGCCGAGCAATACCGCGCCTTCGACATCGATGCGATGCTGGCGACGCACCACTTTCTCGGAGAATCGCCGGTACAGCGACCACGCAGCGAACCCGCCAAGCGGCACGTTGACAAAGAAGATCCAGCGCCAGTTCAGATAGTCGACGAAGATCCCGCCCAGCGTTGGCCCCACGACTGCCGAGATTGCCCACACGCTGGCGACGTAACCCTGCACCCGAGCGCGTTCGGCAACCGAATAGATATCGCCGATGATGGTCATCGCAGTTGGCTGTACAGCGCCGGCTCCGAGGCCCTGGAGTGCCCGGAATGCGATGAGCACAGGCATGCTCCAGGCAATTCCGCACAATATAGAGCCAAGGACGAACAGGCCGATGCCGATGAGCATGATCGGTTTGCGGCCGATCAGGTCGGTGAACTTCGCGAAGATCGGTACCGACACTGCCTGCGCCAGCAGGTAGATCGAAAACAGCCAGGGAAACTGGGCGAAACCACCAAGATCATTGACGATCGACGGGACCGCGGTGGCGAGGATCGTGGCGTCGATCGCGATCAGCCCGACGCTCAGCATCACCGATCCCAGAATCGGGCCACGTTCGGAACGGAGGCCAACCGATGCACGCGAGACTGGCTGCTGCTCGGTCGACTGGGCCATATTGAGGGCAACCGACGATCTACGCTGAGCATTCCCAGAGCGGACGGTCCGGTCGTAGGCCACTCGACGCCCGGAGCCGGGCGCTGACGTATGTCATGACGTCTGTGCTGAACAACGACCCCGTGTGGAAATCGCCCGTGCTCGCGCGAGAGCAAGCGGAGCAATCAAACCGGATCGCGCCGCCGCCGTGTCTGAGGAGGAGGGAACGGAGGCGTTCTTCCTCTGCGAGCGACGACGAAGTAGGCGGCACCCAAAGCGCGCGATCCGCGCGGAGCGAACGCCAGTGAGCGGAGCAATCAAATCCGGATCGCGCTTGGCGAGCGGAGCAATCAAATACGGGACTGTTTGCACTCGCATAGGGAGAGTGCTAAAAAAGGATTAGCACTCTCCCACTGAGAGTGCCACCTCTTCTGACCGGTGAGGCTCCCATGGGCCGTCCGTCGCGGGCACCGCTCGAAGAGCATCAATCACTCACAGGACAAGCGGAGAACATGCCCAAACTCATTCAGTTCAACACTGAAGCGCGGCGTGGCCTCGAGCGGGGGATGAATATCCTCGCCGACGCCGTCAAAGTGACCCTTGGACCCAAGGGTCGCAATGTCGTGCTGGAAAAGAAGTGGGGTGCTCCGACCATCACCAATGATGGTGTGAGCATCGCCAAGGAAATCGACCTCGAGGACCCGTACGAGAAGATCGGTGCCGAGCTCGTCAAGGAAGTCGCCAAGAAGACCGACGACGTCGCCGGCGACGGCACCACCACTGCCACCGTGCTGGCGCAGGCGATGGTACGCGAGGGTCTGCGCAACGTGACCGCTGGCGCCAACCCGATGAGCCTCAAGCGGGGCATCGAGAAGGCCGTGGCCGCGGTTGTCGAACAGCTTGCCGCCATTTCCAAGGATGTGGAGACCAAGGAGCAGATCGCTGCCACGGCGTCCATCTCCGCAGCTGACACCCAGGTCGGCGAGATCATCGCCGAGGCCATGGACAAGGTCGGCAAGGAAGGTGTCATCACCGTCGACGAGTCGAACACCTTCGGGCTTGAGCTCGAGCTCACCGAGGGCATGCGGTTCGACAAGGGCTACATCTCGCCCTACTTCGTCACTGACACCGAGCGCATGGAGACCGTGCTCGATGCGCCGTACGTGCTCATCGTCAATTCCAAGGTCTCCAACCTGAAGGACCTGCTGCCAGTTCTGGAGAAGGTCATCCAGTCAAGCAAGCCGCTCTTGGTGATCGCCGAAGACGTTGACGGCGAGGCACTCGCGGCGTTGATCGTGAACAAGATCCGCGGCACCTTCAGGTCCGCTGCCGTGAAGGCTCCCGGGTTCGGTGATCGCCGCAAGGCCATGCTCACCGACATCGCCATCCTTACCGGTGGCCAGGTGATCAGCGAGGAAGTTGGGCTCAAGCTCGACAGCGTCAGCTTGGAACTGCTTGGACAGGCTCGTCAGGTGATCATCACCAAGGATGAGACGACCATCATCGAAGGCGCCGGCGATTCCGAGCAGATCAAGGGTCGGATCAACCAGATTCGCAATGAGATCGAGAAGTCTGACTCCGACTACGACCGCGAGAAGCTGCAGGAGCGGCTGGCCAAGCTGGCCGGTGGCGTCGCGGTGATCAAGGTCGGCGCGGCAACTGAGGTTGAGCTCAAAGAGCGCAAGCATCGCATCGAGGATGCCGTCCGCAACGCCAAGGCGGCCGTTGAAGAGGGCATCGTCGCCGGCGGTGGCGTCGCGCTCGTCCAGGCTGGGGCCAAGGCCTTCGAGAACCTCAAACTGGAGGGTGACGAGGCCGTAGGCGCTCAGATCGTGAAGGTGGCGCTCGATGCTCCGCTGAAGCAGATCGCGATCAATGCCGGTCTGGAGGGCGGAGTCGTCGTTGAGAAGGTGAAGGGCCTTCCCGCCGATCATGGCCTGAACGCCGCTACGGGCGTGTACGAGAATCTGCTCGACGCCGGGGTTCCCGACCCGACCAAGGTGACCCGCTCGGCGCTGCAGAACGCAGCCTCGATCGCCGGTCTGTTCTTGACCACCGAGGCAGTCATCGCCGACAAGCCGGAGAAAACTCCCGCTATGCCTGCCGGTGGCGACGGCGGCATGGGTGGAATGGACTTCTGATCAAGTCACAGCACAGCAACGAAGGGGCGGCTCCGACAGGGTCGCCCCTTTCTGCCTTCGTAGCGAAAGACGCGGGTCTGAAGCGGGCGACTCGTGAGGTGACGATCTCGCGCTACCAGCCGGGCAGCGGCGTGATGTTCTCGATGTAGAACCGATAGTCCTTCAGCTGGTCCGGATCCGGCAGCGGCGTCGGCCATTCAGCAGTGGACCAGCCGCGCGGCGGATCGTCGGTGTAATAGGTCCAGATATCTGCGGCGTACGGCTTCGGTGGGCCCAATCGAGGAGCCAGGTCCTCGGCGGCAACGACCGGAATGCCCGAGAGGGTGGCGACGCCGGGCAAGATCACGTCTACGAACCGGGTTCCGGCCGGTAGCGCTGGATAGTTGCTCGCCACAGTCGCCTGGCCGCCTTCTCGGCGCAGCGAACCGGCCCAAAGTCCGAGCGGGCTGCACAGGCACTCGTACGCCTTGCGTTGGGCCACGGCCGCCGTCATCCAGGACACTCTCGCCGGTTTGCCGGTTGAGACACCCTGGGGTCTGATCATGGGCCCGCTGACGACATCGGGATCAAGTACGTCAACGCCATCTGGCAAGACCCCGCCGATTGGGGACAATGCTGGCTCGAGGACGAACGTGGATTGATCACTAACCGACTTGATCGTCCATTCCAGTGATGTTCGCCCAGGGGCCACGAGCACCCGGTCGATGGCGATGTTCTGTACGCGGTGCGGCTCCTGGCGGTATCGGAAGACTCGCTGCGCAAGGAACGGGCGCGCGACTGCGGGCGCCCGAGCCAGGTCCGTCGGACGCGATGGGGTAGGGACCTGGCCGATCGGAGTCACCGGGACATGCACGAACGGTGCCATGTTGATCATGTCCACGTCGATGAAGTCGAGCGAGGCCGGCAGCGGTGGAAAGCTTGCCTGCAATAAACGGGTCTCCCCGATCCGCAGGCCCTGCTGCGCCAACCACAGCGGCGTACACAGGCACCGATTGAACAATCGTCGCGACTGGTGGCTGAGCGTTCGATAGACCTTTCCCCCAGCGGGATCGAGCAGGAACATGTTGATGTCGCCCTCCGAGGTGCGACTCAGCCCGAGGTCGACCCAGGAGGGCAGCCGATCACCACGTCCAAAGCCTGGAGCGCCCAGCGGCGTGACTGACCAATCGACCACGGTCGCATCCTCGAGCCGCCGGACAGCATGGATGGCGAACCGAGTGGTGATCTTCAGACCCTCAGCGGTCGTCCACTCGGCCTCTGCTGCCACTGGCAATTTCGGGTTGGTCGGCGCGGGCGGCACTGTTTGCTCGACCGTCGGGGACTGTGAAGCCCTGGTGTGGAAGAGCCCCGGTTCCTCCTTGGCGTACGTGCAGCCCGTGGAGAGCACACATGCCGCTGCGACAACGGCGACCAGCCGCTTTCTCGCAGCCACGCCGCAAGTCTATGGTCGCCCGCTTTGTCGGGCGGGAGGAATATCGTGACGCCATGAGCGCCGAGTTGTCAGCGTGCCGGGTCGCTAAGGCAACCACACACGCTGACAACTGGGTGCTTGCGATGCCCGGTCGAGTCGCGCTGAGGTGGGTACGCCCATGACCGGGCTGCTCGAGGTGGTTGTGCTCCACGCTGCCGACGCGGAACGAGCCGAAGCCGGGGGAGCAGACCGGCTGGAGCTGACATCTAGCCTCGCGGATGGCATGTCACCCGAGCCGGCGCTGGTCGGCCAGGTCCGCCGCGCCAGCACGCTCCCCATCCGTGTCATGCTCCGGCTACGTCAGGGCTATACCACCGACGGCGGCGAAGTTGCCAGGCTCAAGGGTCTGCTGAGCAGCTACCGAGCGGTCGGGGCCGATGGCGTCGTGCTCGGCTTCCTCAACGGTCACACGGAGGTAGATGCCGGCGTGGTGACCGAGATCGTCGGCGAGCATCCGGATTTTCCCTGGACCTTCCACCGCGCCGTCGATGCCTGCATGTCCAGCAATCGGGCGTGGCGCGAGCTGCGTATGTTGCCTGGCCTCGACCAAGTATTGACCGCAGGATCGGCACGTGGTGTCAGCGAGGGCCTCGATGATCTCCTCGTTCGGGCTCGGGTGGATGAGTTTGCCCGCACACTGATCATGGCTGGCGGTGGCCTGCTGCCCGAGCATGTCCCGTGGCTGGCGCGGGTCGGCGTCCGAGCGTTCCAGATCGATACAGCAGCGCGCCCGCTGGGATCAACCAAGGCTTACGTCGATCCTGATTTGGTTCGCACCTGGCGCACACTGATCGACCACGCCACCCGGCAGCGGCTCGTGCTCGGAGCGACTTCTTCTTGACTGTCTATATCGACCCGCCGACTTGGCCGGGCCATGGCCAGCTCTGGTCGCACTTGATCAGCGATCGGTCGTATCAGGAGCTACACGACTTCGCTGCCCGTATCGGCATCCCACGGCGCGGTTTCGAGCGTGATCACTACGACGTCATTGCCGAGCGCTACGGAGCGGCAGTGGCGGAAGGCGCCGAGCCGGTGTCGTCGCGCGAGATCGTCCTGCTGCTGACCGCTGCCGGGTTACGCCGCCGCCGCCAGTCCCGCTTGGCTCGACGGGCTCGACCGCCGGCTGCTGAATGAGAGGGGCGGATCTTGGCCCGAGTTGCGGCACGATCCTCCCACTTGGCCGCTCAAGTCGCCCCGGCTGCGGTGTAGGGCCGGTGTGATGCGCGGACTACATTGGCGCGGATGAAAGGAACCGGCCTGTGACTAGTTGCGCCCATCTCGACGCCTCTCCTCTGACCCCCGTGCCCAGCGGCTTCCAAGCCGCCTGCAGTGATTGCCTCGCTGTCGGCGGGCGCTGGGTGCATCTTCGCCGCTGCCTGACCTGTGACCACGTCGGTTGCTGCGATTCCTCACCAGCGCGGCATGCCAGCGCCCATGCTCGGGCAATCGGCCACCCAGTCGTGGCTTCGGCCGAGCCCGGGGAGCATTGGCGTTGGTGCTATCTCGACGAGGTCGGCGCATGACTGCCCCGGTTGCCGAGGAACGGGCTGAGCGTACGGCGCGGCCCGTAGTGCTCACCGTCGACGACGACCCAAGCGTGTCCCGCGCTGTCGCCCGTGATCTGCGACGCCGATACGGTGCGGACTATCGCATCATGCGCTCCGATTCGGGCGAGGAAGCGCTGCAGGCCATCAAGGATGTGGTGTTGCGCGGCGAGCAGGTGGCGGCGATTCTGGCTGACTATCGCATGCCACGGATGAATGGCGTCGACTTCCTCGAGCAGGCCATGGATCTGGTTCCGCAGGCTCGCCGGGCGCTGCTCACTGCGTACGCCGACACCAACGCCGCCATCCAGGCGATCAACGTCGTCGATGTCGATCACTATCTGTTGAAGCCCTGGGAACCGCCGGAGGAGAAGTTCTATCCCATCGTCGACCAGCTGCTTGAGGCGTGGCGACGAGAGGGTAGGGAACCCGAGCACAAGATCAAGATCTTGGGCCATCCCTGGTCGACGGCATCGTATGAGGTACGCGACTTCCTGGCGCGCAACATGGTGCCCTACCGCTGGTACAACGTCGATGATCCCGACGGTGCTCGGTTGCTCGCGGCTGCAGGTGCGGAGGAGAGCCAAGCACCTGTGGTGATCACCAGTGATGGTCAGCCGCTGGTACAGCCGAGTCTGGTCGAGGTGGCCAATGCGGTCGGGCTGAGCACCAACCCGCAGGACGAGTTCTATGACGTGGTGATCATCGGCAGTGGCCCGGCTGGCTTGGGTGCCGCCGTCTATGCAGCCTCCGAGGGCCTGAGGGTCGTGGTAGTGGAGCGAGCTGCAGCCGGCGGCCAAGCAGGGCAGAGCTCCCGGATCGAGAACTACCTCGGTTTCCCCGATGGTGTCTCTGGCGACCAGCTGACCGACCGCGCGCGGCGACAGGCGGTGCGCTTCGGCGCTGAGCTGCTGACAGCGCGCACGGTCGTTGGCCTCGAAGTCAAAGGCCCCGCTCGCCGGGTGCTGTTCGACGACGAATCCTCGGTGCTCGCCCATGCAGTCGTGCTAGCGACCGGAGTGAGCTATCGCCAGCTGACGGCGGCAGGAGCCGAGGACCTCGTCGGACGCGGCGTCTACTACGGCTCGTCAGCGACCCAGGCCGAATCGTGCTCGGGTGATCACGTGATCATCGTCGGTGGCGCGAACTCAGCCGGCCAAGCTGCCGTCTTCTTCTCCCGGTACGCGAACAGAGTGACCATGGCCGTACGCGGCGACTCGCTGGAGAAGTCCATGTCGTCGTACTTGATCGAACAGATCGCCGGGATTTCCAATATCGCGGTCCGGCTCAACACTTCGGTACAAAGCTGCACAGGCAATGATCATTTGCAGTGCGTGACCTTTGTCGATCATGACGGTGGCCAGGAAGTGGTAGACGCCGGCCACTTGTTTGTCTTCATCGGCGCGGCGCCGTTGACGGACTGGCTGCCGCCGTCGTTGGTGCGAGATGCCAGCGGCTTCGTGGTCACCGGTCCGGGTTTGACAGCTGGTGGCAACCGGCCGGCGTCCTGGGATCTGGAGCGTGACCCGTACCTGCTGGAATCCAGCATTCCGGGAGTCTTCGTGGCGGGCGACGTACGCGCCCAGTCCGTCAAGCGCGTCGCGTCCGCTGTGGGCGAAGGGGCACTCGCGGTTACCTTGGTCCATCGCTACCTGGCTGAGCAGTAGGAGTTGATCATGAGCGAACAGACCGTCGAGCCGGGGCGGCTTAGCCCTTCGGAGCTGCGCACCCTGTTTCTCTTCGAGAAACTCGATGACGATCAGCTGGCCTGGCTCAGCGACAACGGGTACTGCGAGACCCGGTTAGGCGGGCAATCGATCTACAGCGAGGGGGACCCAGCAACCTGTCTCTTCGTCCTGCTGTCCGGAACGATGTCCATGCACCGCCGGGTGGAGAACACCGAGGTGGAGACCGGACGCACCAACCAGCGCGGCGTCTACTCCGGCGCCACGCAGTCCTTCGTCAAAGGCTTGTCGGAGGTGCCGTACTGGGGGTCCGCTCGAGCCGTCACGGACTGCGACTTCTGGGTCATCGGTGCGGCAGAGTTCGGGGAGAAGTTCCGCGAGTGGTTCCCGATGGCCATGCACCTGCTCGAGGGCCTCACCATGGGCTTCCGATCAAGTCAGGTCATTATCGGCCAGCGGGAGCGGCTGCTGTCGCTCGGCCGCTTGTCGGCCGGGCTTACCCACGAGCTGAACAATCCGGCAGCCGCAGCCGTACGCGCCACGGCCTCGCTGCGCGAACGGGTGAGCAGGATGCGGGGCAAGCTCGCCCATCTGGTGACCGCAGACGTCGACCCCAAGGCTCTGGTGGCGCTCACCGACCTTCAAGAAGCGGCCGTGGAGAAGATGGCGAAGGCCGAAAAACTTACCCCGATGCAGGTCGGTGAGGCTGAGGACGAGATCACCGACTGGCTTGAAGATCATGGCATTGACGACGGATGGGACCTAGCTCCCACGCTTGTCGCCGCAGGGGTCCATACGGACTGGCTTGACGAGATCGCTGCGACAATGCCGGCCGGCCTCCTTCCAGACGGACTGCACTGGGTGACCTATGCCTTGGAGACCGAGCAGCTGATGGTGGAGATCGAGGACTCCACCGGCCGGATCTCGGCGCTGATCGGAGCGGCGAAGCAGTATTCCCAGATGGATCGAGCAGCGCATCAAGAGATCGACGTCCGCGACGGGCTGAACAGCACACTGGTCATGCTCGGCCACAAGATCAAGGAATCGGGAAGGATCACAGTCGTCAAGGACTATGACGAATCACTGCCCATGATTCCAGCACATCCGGCCGAGCTGAATCAGGTATGGACCAACTTGATTGACAACGCGATCCACGCGATGCCAGACGGCGGAACGCTGACCGTACGTACGTCGCGGGAGGATGGCTGGGTGCTGGTCGAGATCTGCGACACCGGTATCGGCATACCGGTGGAGATGCAGCAAAAGATCTTCGAACCGTTCTTCACCACCAAGCCGGTCGGCCAGGGAACCGGGCTAGGCCTGGACATCTCCTATCGCGTGATCACTCAGCGGCATGGCGGCGATCTACGGGTCAAATCAAAGCCGGGCGACACCCGCTTCCAGGTCAGACTGCCGCTAACCGAACCTCCCTCGTTCGGCTGAGCTTGGGGTGGCTGCCAGGCGCCGCCGCCCTTCTCCCCGAAACTGGTCAGCAACCACGGGGGATTCTGGCGAAGTCATGTTGTGGGCGACCGGTTTTGGGAGGAGGCAACCTCAGGCTGCGAGGGCAGCCGGTAGCTCTGCCGCATGACAGCACGACCAGTGAGGTGACAGCGCGGGTAAGACAGACGTAGAGCCGGCGCAACCCCGTCACCTGATCGGGTTCACCGGCAACGATGTCGGCCGGCTCCAGCAGGACGACGTGATCGAATTCCAGGCCTTTGGCCAGCCCTGCGGGCACCAGGATGGGCCTCAGGCTCCGAGCTACTTCCAGATCAGATCGATCGGGATCCGCTTGTGGGTCGAAGATCGCTGGATCTTCGCCGAGCATGTCGTAGTCGATCTGCCGAACCCCCAGGAGCTTCCGGATCCCGGGTACCGCGGCGTCCGCGACGATCACGCCCACGGTGCCCTCGTTACGCCGGGCCTGGCTGATCGCCTCGACGAGCTCATCGCCGATCCGATCAGTGAGGCGGAGGTCGAGTTCGCCACGATGGGTTCGTACCGAGTGCGGCGGCTTGAGTGCCGGCGCGATCTGCGGTAGCAAGCGGGCCGCAAAATCGATCACTGCGCCAGGAACCCGGAAGCCGGCCACCAATTCCTCGACGATGGCATCGGGATGGCCGAGATGGGCGAGCGACTCCTGCCACGAGCGGGTTGCCCACGGCGTGGTCGCCTGGGCAAGATCACCAAGGACCGTCACCGAGCCGGTGCTAGCCCGTCGCCCGACCGCGCGCAGCATCATCGGCGACAGATCTTGTGCCTCGTCGAGGATGACGTGGCCGCGACTTCCCGTACGCTGCAGCAGGTCTGCCACCTCATCGATCAAGATCACGTCGGCCAGCGACCAACGCGCAGCGCCCACTGACCGGGGCGGCCGGCCCGTCATGATCAGCTGCTGCTCGGCCGTGCTCAAGGTGCCATCGGCCGCGGCCGCCAGGAACTCGGCATTGCTCAGCAGTCTCATGATCAGCTTCGCTGCGTCGAGGGCTGGCCAGATCGCGTCAACGTAGCCTCTGACCGGTTTGCTCCGAGCGACCGCGTCCTGCACCCGATCGTCCGGGGAGTCTCCGGCTGCCTCCATCCGCAGCAGTACTTGGTGAGCGAGCCGCTGCGACAGCATGGCTCGCCCAGCGCCGTACCGGACGCCGCGCTGCCGTAGTTCGTCGACGACCTCGGCTGTGAGGTGCGCGCCGACCCGCCATTGATATGCGCCGCGAGGCACCACCAATGGGGCCGTAGCCGTCCCGAGGTGGCTCCAGACCGCTCTGCGCAGCACCTCAGCCATCCGGACGTCGCCCTTGATCAATGCGGCGGGGACGCTGTCGAGCCCGCGTACGCTGACGCCGTTCGCCGCACAGACCAGCGATGTCACGGTGGTCTGGGTGGCATCGATCTCACCCAGGGCAGGCAGCACGTCGGCGATATAGGACAGGAAGCTGTCGTTCGGGCCGACGACAAGCACTCCGGACCGAGCAAGCTGCTCGCGGAACGCGTAAAGCAGATACGCGGCGCGGTGCAGACCGATGGCGGTCTTGCCGGTCCCCGGAGCGCCCTGGACGCAGAGCGATTGGCCGAGCGCGGCACGCACGATGCTGTCCTGTTCGGGCTGAATGGTAGCGACGATGTCGCGCATCGGCCCGGTTCGGGGCCGCTCGATCTCGGACTCCATGATGTCGGAGTGGGCGACTTCCTGGAGCCCCGCCAGGTCCTCATCCTCGTACGCGGTCAGCTGGCCGTGCGAAAAGCCGAAGCGCCGCCGTAGCCGAACACCCATCGACTGACCGGGACGCGCCTGATAGAAGGGCCGTGACATTCCGGCCCGCCAATCGATCACCAGCGGCTCGCCGCCCGCCTCGCCGGTGACGTGCCGGCGCCCGACGTAGAGGGTCTCGTCCTGCTCCGCTCCTAGGTCGGTGTCATAGTCGAGCCGGCCGAAGAACAGCGGCACGGACGGATCGTCCTGAAGGGCCTTCATGCGGCGATACAGCGCCTGCTTGAGGTGCTCGGTCGAGACGTGATCGCCGCCGATAGCCTCCAGACTCGCCGTGTGTTGCCGCATCCCCTCGAGCGCGGCGCGCGACTCCGCGAGATGGGTACGTTCCCGGGCCAGGATGTCGACCGAGGTTTCAGGCATGCGAAGAGCTCCGATGCTGGATCGGTGGTTACGGGGAGCGGAGGACCAGGCTACTCGCTCGGTGGTCGAGGAATCCACGCAATTTTCCTGCCCCGTGGGGTGCCCTCCGCCTAGTCCCGGAGCGTGCTCGTAAGGTGTAGGCCGTGTCTTCCTCTGATACCGAGCGTAGCTATCTCCCGGTCGCGGATCCGGCGGCACGGCCGCGGCAATCCCGGGTGACCGTACGGGTGATCATGATCGACAATGACCGCACGTTGTTGTTCGAGGACAGCGACCCCGGGGTGCCAGGTACCAGCTGGTGGAGCACGCCTGGCGGTGGGATCGACGAAGGGGAGAGCGAGATTCACGCGGCCATCCGAGAGGTGGCCGAGGAAACCGGCTACCAGCTGGCCGAGGCCGAGCTGTTGGGGCCGATCGCCAAGCGGCACGTCGTCCATGGCTACTCCGACCTGGTGATCGAGCAGGACGAGTCCTTCTTCTTGGCTATGGTGTCGCCGTTCGAGGTCGACATCTCGGCACACACCCCAGATGAGCGGCTCACCCTGCTCGGGCATCGTTGGTGGACCCACGACGATCTGCGGCACACCGACGAGTGGATTTGGCCGCATGAGCTGGTCGAGCTCTGGTCATTGGCCGGCCAGCCGGACAGCTGGCCGATTGATCTTGGCACGCAGGAGGAGTCGACGGTTCTCGACGTGACGTAGTAAGCCCGGAGTTAGGCGACGGTTCGGGCGCGAGGCGCAAAACCCGCTGTTTCAAGTCCCCAGCTGACGATGCGGTACGGTCGCACCCGGACGAACTCGGGCTTGAAGTTGGGAAAGCGCGGATTGATCGACTCGCCGCCCTGGAAGTGAGGCTCGGCGTCGCCGCGGATCTCGATCGCATGGGCTCCGGCGGGTGAGGCGTCGTCCACCAGGAACGCGACTCGTGGGTTCTGCAGCATGTCACGCCACTTCTTGGAATTGCCGAAGTCGATGCCCCCGATGTCAATCGCATCTTCTTCGACATTGAACCGGTAGGTGAGCGGAATCAGATGTGGTCTGCCGTCAGCACCGATCGTTGCCAGCCGGCACATCGTCTTGCTTTGCAGGTATGCGATCTCAGCCTCAGAGAAGACGCTCATGCCGACTCGGCGGCCGTCTCGAGGTATTGGGACTCCGGGGGATCCAGCTCCAGTGCTCCGGCCGGCATCGATGGATACGGCCGCCGCGGCTCACGTACGCCGGTCCCGCCCTCAAGATCATCTGGCCAGCTTGGAGGTGGCAGGTCTGGGAATCCCGGTCCACGCTGTTCGCGCGGGGTCTGCGCCGGTGGTCGTAGCGTCTCGTCCTTGCGGGTCCGCGCGGCCAGTGCCTTGCGGCGCTGACGTTCGACGCCCTTGGCGGCTCGGCGGGACCTTCTCCTGACAGGATCGTCGGCCATGCTGCCTCCTCGACCTCCGAGCGTACGCGTCATGGTTTGAAGCGCACGTGCACGTCAGTTCCCTGCACGATGCATGCGTTGCAACGCGTGCAGAGTGAGGGGACCGCACGTGCACGTGCGCTTCTCGAAGAGGCAATGGGGTTAGCTCGTCACTCCTCCCACCGGCAGCGGACGCGGAACCCGACCCTCGCGACGCGCATCACCCGTGACGTTCTTCCGCACGAAGCCACGAATGCAGCCTGACTCAGCCTAAGACGCGCTCACTTGCGGCCTTGTGCGGAGAAACGCGTTAAGTCTGCGGGCCGATCACTCCGCAGTGAGTGCGTCCTCGGCGTCCATGATGCGATAGCCGTAGCCCTGCTCGGCGAGGAATCTTTGCCGGTGCGCGGCGAACTCCGTGTCGACAGTGTCACGAGCGACGACGGCGTACAGGCGCGCGGTCACGCCCTCCGACTTGGGTCGCAACAGCCGTCCGAGCCGCTGGGCCTCCTCCTGCCGCGAGCCGAAGGCCCCCGAGACCTGCACCGCGATCTGTGCGGAGGGCAGATCGATCGAGAAATTCGCCACCTTGCTTACGACGAGCAGTTCGATCTCGCCGGTACGGAAGGCCTCATAGAGCTGCTCGCGTCGGCGTACGGTCGTTTGGCCGGTGATCAACGGCGCATCCAGCCGGGCGGCAAGCTCTTCGAGTTGATCAACATATTGCCCGATCACGAGCGTCGGCGTACCCCGATGCTTGGCCACCAGCTCAACGATCACGCTGGTCTTGGAGTCTGCCGTGGCAGCCAGCCGGTACTTCTGGTCCGGCTCAGCCACCGCGTACGCCATCCGCTCGGCCTCGTTGAGAGTGACCCTGACCTCGATGCAGTCGGCGGGTGCGATATAGCCCTGGGCCTCAAGATCTTTCCAGGGCGCGTCGTAGCGCTTTGGCCCGATCAGGGAAAACACGTCGCCTTCTCGACCGTCCTCACGCACGAGCGTGGCGGTCAGGCCGAGCCGCCGCCGGGCCTGTAGGCCAGCCGTCATCCGGAACACCGGCGCCGGCAGCAGGTGCACCTCGTCGTAAATGATCAAACCCCAATCCCGCGCGTCGAGCAGCTCGAGATGCGGATGTATTCCGCCGCGCCTCGTGGTGATCACTTGGTACGTCGCAATGGTGATCGGTCGGATCTGTTTCTTGGCCCCGGAATACTCGCCGATCTCATCGGCAGTCAGTGTCGTTCTCTTGATCAACTCATCACGCCATTGCCGTGCTGCGACGGTATTCGTGACCAAGATCAGCGTGGTGGCACTGGCCAGCGCCATCGCCGCAGTGCCAACGATCGTCTTGCCGGCACCACAGGGAAGAACCACGACACCGGATCCGCCATGCCAGAAGGAATCAGCAGCTTGACCCTGATACGGCCGCAGCGTCCACCCGCGCTGGTTGAGGCTGATCGCGTGCGCTTCGCCGTCGACGTAGCCGGCCAAGTCCTCGGCTGGCCAGCCAAGCTTGAGCAACACCTGCTTCAGGTGACCGCGTTCGGACGGATGAACCACCACGGTGTCGTCATCGATCCGGTTGCCGATCAGTCCCTTGATCTTGGCGCTGCGCAGCACTTCGGTGAGCACCGCGCGGTCACTGCTGATCAAGATCAACCCGTGCGTGGGGTGTTTCTCGATCCGCAGTCGGCCGTAGCGGGCCATCGTCTCGGCTACGTCGACCAGCAGCGCGTTCGGCACGGGATATCGGCTGTAGGTCAGCAGCGTGTCGACGACCTGCTCGGCGTCGTGACCGGCGGCCCTGGCGTTCCACAGCCCGAGGGGAGTCAGCCGATAGGTGTGAATATGTTCCGGTGCCCGTTCCAGCTCGGCGAAGGGCGCGATGGCGATTCGGCAGGCATTGGCCTCAGGATGATCAACTTCGAGCAAGAGGGTGCGATCGGACTGCACGACGAGGGGTCCTGGTCCGCTGGCTGGGGTAGGCATCAGTGGGGCGTGGGCTCGGCCGTGGACTTTTGACCAGTCGCCTCGGCGCTTGGCGACTCCGGTGACTGAGCGTCGGGGTGGCTGTGCTCACTCGGCTCGCCGGTCGGCGTCGGCGAGTCCGAGGGTTCCGGTGTGGGTGTCGCGGTCGGCTCGGGCGACGGTCTGGTTATGACCAACGTCGGTGAGCTCTGGCTCTGGTTGCCGGCGGCATCCACTGCCCGAATCTGTACGACGTGCTGACCGCTGTCGTCATTGAACCAGCGCAGCCGTGCCCGGGTCTCCGCAGTGGTCGCCACCTCGAAACCGTTCAGCCAGATGCGATAACCGATCACCCCGACGTTGTCGCTGGCCGCCGGCCAGCTGATGGTGAGTCGCCGTGCGGTGACCTTCGCCGCCTCGATGTCGGCGACTGGCTGGGGTGGATCGGAGTCCTTGGCGGCCTTTGCCTGACCGGTCCCTGGTCTCTGGTTCGAGTCGTCGGCATCCGTGTTTTTGCTGCGGGTCGCTGATGATTGCGTGTCGGGTGGCGTGTTGCCTGACGCCACACCGCCTCCGGCGGGGGACTGCCGGTCCCCGGTCGGTGAGGAGGATTCGCGATGGTCGTTCGGCCCAGCTCCGGCTGGGGAGGTGGTTGGCTGATCGGTGGGTCCCGAGAGCCTGAGCTGTTCGGGGGACCGGGCGATGCTGGGCACCAGGTACAAGGATCCGACCCCGAGCGCGCACACGCCGAAAACGATCAATCGTCTGATCGTGACGGCATGCATCCGCTCATTCTATGGACCTGGCCACGGTCCCGCGGGAGATTGACAGACCGACGTCTGCAGTTGTCGGACCGGCTCCGACTCCCATCGCGACCTGTCGGCTGCCCTCGCCGGCCAGCAAGGCATCGGCCACCTGGGCAGCGGAACGAACAGGCTTCGACTCCGCCAGGTGCTTCTCCGCGCGTCGCGCGGGCGGCGTCACCATCACGTCGCCGGCAGCGTTTTCTACGGCGGGACTATGCCCCAGCTCTTGGAGTAGCGGGAGCAGCTCATACTCATCGACGGCGGCGATGAGAACATGTGGAGCGACCGCTCGCAGCCCAAGTCGTGACGCATCAGGATGAGCCAGCAGCGCCGCGGCTTGCGCCGCGTCAGAGATGCGGACGTAACAGACCGCCGGTCCGATTCGGATACTGGCATGGCGCCTGGCGACGTCCTCAATGAGGTAACCGAGCGCCTGCGGTACGTCGGTCGTGGAGTGCCGCGCAAGCCAGGATTGCACCTCCGCAGCAGACCACCCCTGGTCGAAGGCGCGACGCAATGTAGCGGGGCTGAATCGATAGACCCCTGCACCGCCGCGTGACTCCTGATCAGCCAGCAGCCGCAGCTCGGCCGCGACCGCGTGCTCGAGCGGACCGGAGGTAACTGCTGTGAGGTCAGTTTGGATGATGAAATGCTCGACGGGAGCGGGAAACAGATCCTGAAGCGCCGAGGGCATCGCCAGCTCGGACTGCAAGGGAAACCTGACGAACGAGGACACCGCGCCGAGTGCGGCCAACCCCAACCATGAGGCCTCACGCCATGTCCACTCCACCAACTGCCTGGCCGTTACGGGCCCCTGGGTCAGGCTGGGTCGGTGCCAGGAAGCAGCCGTGACCAGCTGTGCCGGATCGAGTGTCGTCCCCTGCTTCGCGTCCGCCAGGATCCCTACGACGGTCTTGCGGAGGCCGGCCGCGCCGCGAGCGTACGCCTCCTGACCGAGGGTGTGGCCGCCGGCGTCTGCTGATCGGGCGAAGAATCGGTCTTCTTCCAGCCAAGCCTTGGTGACCAGCCGCCAGCGGCTGGGAGCATCTTGGCCGAGCCATTGGTCGTAGGCCGGCGTTGGCAGCAAGGCTGTGTTGCTGGCGGGTGCGATGAGATGAGCGGCTGCTGCGCATTCGATGAGGAAGCTGGCATGGTCGGGCTCGGCACCGAGGTGGCGAGCGAGCGCGTTGACGTCGCGGCTCGGCAAACCACCAGCGCGGAGCAGTTTGTGCGGCGCGGCTTCCAGACGATGGGCGAGCAGCTCAATGTCCTGTAGCAGAGCGAAGGCCGCCCCGGCCGCAGCCCGATCAACAAGACGTGGATCACGATCCTGCCCGGTGAGCGCCTGTTGCTCGGAGGCGACCGGCTCAGCGGTGAAGCGCCCATCCCTGAGCCGCCACGCTACCTCGCGAGGGATGATCACGGTCTCCGAATCCAGCGGTCGGAGCAACTGGCGACTGAGCAGGCGCTCGATCGGTGACCGGGCGGAGGACCGGCTGACTGGGCGGTCGGCGTAGCGTACGGCCCCTGTCGGCGACCAGAGAAGTCGTTCCAGTACGACGCGGGCCTCGGCGCCACAGTCCTTCAGTGCCGCCTCGATCTGCTCTGCCGACATGGGTCGGGCCGATGGGGGAGCCAGTCCGCCGGGATAGGGCTCGAACGCCTCGCGTACCGGCCGCACCAGGTGGAGTTGATCATCCTCGCCCCAGAGCAGGGCGCGCTCGCGAAGCTGACCGATCGCGGCGGCCCCGGCGGACCGCGGCTGCCCGAGCATGGTCGCCAGATCTGCCAGGGATGCGGGATCGGAAAGCGCGGCGAGTGCCTCAGCAACGGTCCGAAGCCAGGCATTGAGCTCGTCAATGGCTCGGGCAATCGAGGTCGACATCGTGGATCGGCTGGCGAGCTCGGCTATGTCGTGCGGAACGGGGTCGAGCAGATCGGGACGCAGCTCGAGCAAGGCGCTCAGCTGCTCGGCCGACATTGCACGCAAGGCCTCGGTCAAGGTGCGTGGCCGCTGGTGCTCACTCAGCGCCGTCACCACGCCTACCTCCAGGGAGATCGATAGGTCGGCGGATGTGTGGCTTCGGCCTTGAGGCGTCGATAGATGATGACCAGTGTGGCGGCGAGCAGCACCCAGCAGATCAGCAGCGCCCATTGACCGACGAATCGCCACCACTCGCTGAAGTCAGCACCGACGATCAGCGAGCCGAGGACACCCAGCACGGCGAGTACCACGATGCCAAAGACATGGGCGCGGCGGACTTCTGCCGTCGCGACCTTGACGCGACTAGCGAGGCCAACGCTGACGCAGAGGAAGATCGGCGCCAGGACATAGACCAGGCCGCCGATGATCAAGCACATGCAGAGACCAGGTGTTGCTGCGTCGAGAACACTTCTCGCGGTCACAGGCGCGGTCTGCTGCGGCTGTGGACCGGAGGATCCAGGGCCGAACCAGCCAGGTGTACCGGGCGTTGGAAAAGGAGCCGTAGGTGCGCTCCTTCCGGAGTGAACAGCAATGGGCTGGTCGGGTGGTGGATACTGCGCGCCCGATGTTGGGTGCCAGGCTCCCGGACCAGCAGCAGTCCCGACCGGCTGGCCCGCCGGCGATGCCCAGTGCACGGCGCCCCAGGCAGAGTCGGTGGTCATCGTGCTGGCCACGACGGTGAATGGCTTTTCCGGGTCACGCCGCTCCTCACGCGGCGCGGGGACCAACGTGGCCAGTGGTATCACCGGCGTCGACGGATGATCGAAGACAGGTCGGCCCTTAGGAGCCCAAGCAGCCGCCTGGGCATGGGGCGGTGCAGTCGTCAATGGTGGAGCCTCAGGCGTCTGAAAGTCGGCCGGGCGCTCGATCGGCGCATACTCCGGCCCGTCCTCCCAGGTTGCCATGCAGTCATCGTAGACGCGTGACGTGCTGGCCCAGAGTTCCCAGAGCGTGACGTTGTACAACCTCAAAGCGGACTCCAGCGGACGACCTCCTCTCGCGGCGAGGAGGTAGCTGATTCGGGGTTGGGCTGCACGAGCGAAACGGCTACGCTTAGCGCGCTGTGGTGGGGTAATCCGCAGTCAAGGAACGACTGCTGGCGAACTGGCGAAAAGCAAGTGAGGTTTTGGACGTGCCTGTTGGCAAGGTGAGGTTTTACGACGCCGAAAAAGGCTTCGGCTTCCTGACCAAGGATGAGGGTGGCGACGTTTATGTCCGCGCCAATGCATTGCCGCCGGGCGTCACGAGCTTGAAGGCCGGCCAGCGCGTCGAGTTCGGTGTTGTGGAAGGCCGCAAGGGAGAGCAAGCCCTCTCCGTGCACATCATGGAGGTCCCGCCGTCGCTGTCGAAGGCCCATCGCAAGCCGGCTGAGCAGATGACCGTGATCGTCGAGGACCTGATCAAGATGCTCGACGGCATTGGCAACGGCTACCGTCGCGGCCGTTACCCCGACGCCAGGACCGCCAGCAAGATCGCTACGGTGCTCCGCGCCGTGGCGGATGAGCTCGAGCTCTAGCTTTAGTCAGCGCGTCGATGCCGCGAGGCCACGCTGGAATCGGTGCTGCTGCATGTCACTCCCAGATCGAGCTGAGGCTGGCAGCCTATTCTGTCTGGCCGGGTCATCGTCGTCGAGGCCGTCCGCGTTAGTCAGTTCGCGATGCCAGAATGAGTTTCATGCCATCGAGCACCGGAACGACCCAACCTGACGCAGTCTGCCTCGCCGCTGTCGATCTTGCTCGGAAAGCAGCAGAAGAGACTGCTGGGGTGATCGGGGTCGGCGACTATCTCGGCGCGCAGGCCGAGGACACCCGCGTGGTGAGTCATTTCTTTGCCTGCCCACACCCGGGATATCAGGGATGGCGCTGGTCGGTGACCGTTGCTCGAGCCTCACGGGCACGGATCGTCACCGTTGACGAGGTCGTGCTGCTACCAGGTGACGGCGCCTTGCTCGCGAGGGAATGGGTGCCATGGGTCGAGCGGATCCGGCCTGGTGACGTAACCCCCGGACTGCTGATGCCAAGCACCGGTGATGACCCACGCCTGGAGCCGGGCTACACCGGCGGCGATCAGGCCCTCAATGCCGAACCCGCGGAGTTGAGCCTGATCCGTACCGTGATCGCCGAACGTGGCCTGGGCCGGGAGCGGGTGCTTTCGGTGAAGGGTCACGACGAGGCCGCCGAGCGCTGGCTGGCCGGTGACGGTGGTCCGGACAACCTGCTCAGCCGGCTAGCCCCGGACGTCTGTGAGACTTGTGGGTTCTTCGTACGCCTGCAGGGCAGCCTTGGCACCTTGTTCGGCGCCTGTGCGAACGCCTTCTCGGTCTCGGACGGAACCGTTGTCAGCGTGGACCATGGTTGTGGAGCGCACTCCAACGTGCAGCCCGACGATCAGGTTGATGAGCTGCCGCGGCCGGTCTGGGACACCATCGAGTGGGACACACCGATTTCGCTCTTCGATTAGGAAGACTGCTGGCTCTGGGGCCGGTCTCTGGGGTTGGTCTCTGGCTGCAACATCCCATGTTGCGCGGGGAGATTGACGCTGTTCATGGCATCCGTCCCACGTACGGCGTGGGCAGCCGGGGTACGGCTCTGGGTGGTGTCAGCGAGATTGCGGCCCGCCTTTACCTTCCTGTGACATTCGTCACAAGCGGTTCCCCGCGAGCGGCGCGTACACCAAACTCATCACTCTCGGGGGATTCCTCCTAACCCCAGGAGAATTCTCATGTCGGACACGGCCTTCGAGGTTGGGCGCCGGATCCCTCGAATCGCACGTCTCGCCGTAACCCCCGCTTCCTTGGTCCGCTGGATGCTGCGGATCGTGACAGTGGGTCTCTTCGGCGCGGCGACCGTGGTGGGCGTAACTCTCGGAACGAATGCACCCGAGATCTCGCCGACATCCCTGGTCCACCAGCACGTGGCATTGTCCGACCGGTGACCGGGACTGCCGCGACGTGCGACCGCCGAGGCTTATCGCAACCACCCTCCTGGTCTTTATCTGGCTGGGAGGCGCCCTAGCAGTCCTTCAGGTCGTGCTGAGCGCTGGAGTGCCGAGCGAGGGCGGAGTCTCCCTCGTCGCCCACGCCACCGGTATCGCCGCCGGATACGGCGCGGCCATCATGTTGATCTTGATGTCGCGATCCCCTTGGCTGGAGCGCGGCGTCGGTACCCACCGGCTGTCGCGTTGGCATGGCCTGGGCGGTCAACTGGTGATCATCCTCGCTGTCGTACATACCCTGCTGGCGGTGCAGGTCTTGGGCGGAAGCCCGATCAACGGATCGAATAACAGCGACCAAGGACGTGCTGAGCCTCCCAGGGCTCACCGCCGCCCTGGTGGGGACGGTGATCCTGCTCCTGGTCGGCCTCGCATCGCTACGCAGCCTGCGGCGACGCATCTCGTACGAACGATGGCACTTCTTGCACCTGCTGACCTACCTTGCGGTGGCGTTGGCGTTTGCCCATCAGCTCGCTGGTTCCGACCTCGCCGGACGCAGTGTCCGTGCAGATTGCCTGGAGCCTGCTCTACACGTACGCCTTTGCGCTGGTGCTGCGCTGGCGTGTCCTCCAGCCGCTCTTCCAGCTGTGGCGACATCGGCTCCGGGTGGAGGAGATACGACAAGAGTCTCCGAACGTCATGAGCGTCTTGATGTCCGGGCGGCACCTGGACGAGCTGCGAGCCCAGCCAGGGCAGTTTTTTCGCTGGAGGTTCCTGACCCGTACGACGTGGCACGCGGTGTATCCGTTCTCGTTGTCCGCTCCACCGACCTGCGAGAGATTGCGGATCACCGTCAAAGCACGCGGGGACGGTACGCGGCGCATCTTCGGAATTCCCGTCGGCACCTTGGTGTTCGCCGAAGGGCCGTACGGGGGGCTGACGCCGCGCCGTCGCCGTCGACCGCGGGTATTGATGATTGCGGGCGGCGTCGGGATCACCCCGATGCGTGCCATGTTTGAGGTGATCGACCTGCCCGGCAAAGACGTCACGCTCGTCTATCGAGCGTCGAGCGAGCAAGACCTGGTCCTCAAGCATGAACTCGATGAGATCGCCGAACGCTCGGGTGCGCGGGTCGTCTATTTGGTCGGTCCATCAACCGATGCGGCCAACGAGATCAGCGCTAGAGCGCTGAATCGCATCGTCGGCGACCTCAGCGATCATGACGTCTACCTGTGCGCCTCACCGCGGTTGGCCGAACGGGTGCGTGACTCGCTGATGCTCGGCGGTCTTCCTCGCCATCAGCTGCACGAGGAGCGGTTCAGCTTTTGATGACTGTCAAGTCACTCGGCTGCGGCGCCGTCGCCGCCGATTCCAGCAGTACGCCAGCCCGATCAGTCCGAGGACGAAACCGGCCACACTGATCTGGAGCCAGGAGCCGTCGCCGCGTGCCGCGAGCCAGTCGTAGCCGATCGCCATCACGACCGATGCCAACGCAAAAATCACCGTGCCGACCGTGACAACAGCGAGGCCGTCGACATCGAGTGGCGGCACGGGCGCCTGTACCCAGAAATGGTGGTGCTCCGCCGGCTCCTTCATACCGGTCACTGTAGTTCGATCCTCGCGGCAGGATATGGACGTGAACAGACTGGAAACTCAGCTGGCTCGCCTGGTTGAGCAGCAGGTGCTCTCGGTCTCCCAAGCACAGGAGTTGGCGGAGGCGGCCAGTGCTGATCAGGTGGATGGGCACCAGGCGGCTGCGGGGCCTGCCTTGGGATCAGCTCCGAAGAGTTCTGCGGTATTGGAGGTTCTCGGCTACGTCGGTGGCGCGCTGGTGCTCGGTGCGGTAGTCATGCTCGGCACACTCTTCTGGGAAGACCTCGGCACAACGGGCCGCAAGGCGGTTGCGATCGCATCCTTCCTGGTGCCCGCGCTCGGAGGCGCCGCATTGGTGCGGGCGCGGACGAGGCCCGAGCTAGGTCGGATCTTGCTCGCTCTCGCCTGCTACGCGGCCGGTTTCGGCTATTTGATTGTCTTCGAGGACAAGAAGTTCGTGGTGTCAGCCGCGGTGGTCGTCCTGACATCCGCGATCGGCGCGGTGTTGCTTCGCTCTGGCGCCTTCCTTGTCTCGGGCTGGTCTGGCGCCATGCTGCTCGTCTGCGCACTGGTGTTCAACGTCATTGACCCGGTGGAAGCCATCGGTCCGGAAAGCACCGCTGTCCCAATGCACCTGGCGGTTGGGTTTCTCCTGGTAGGGCTGATCCTCGCGGCCAGTGGTTTGCTGCTCAGCCGCACCCTGGCCTGGTCACTGGCCGGTCTCAGTGGCTGGACCGCAAGCATCGTGCTTCAGATGGACGCCCCGCATGGCGAATGGCTTTCACTGGTCGTTGCAACGCTGGTCGCCGCAGCGCTGCTCACTGCATTTGTGATCGCCCGGCGCTACGCGTACGCGGTGATCGGTTGCGCGATCTTGCTGACGATCTGGCCTGCCTCGCTGTACCGGATCCTTGACAACAACGCGGTGGGTGCCGCAATCGGGCTGGTGGCGGCTGGCGCCGTACTCATCGCAACCGTGATCGTGCTCTCCCGGCGTCGCCGAATCTCCACGATTGCATAGCCTTGATATTTAGCAATGCTAACTACTATGCTGGACTGAGTGGGGAGTACCAGGGACAACCTTCGGACGACGACCGGGCTAGCGCATGAGCTCCGCCCGGTTGTCATGCGGTTGGCCCGCCGGCTGCGCCAGATGCAGGACGACTCGCTTGGCCTGACCCCCAGCCAGCTCTCAGCGATGGCTGTGCTGCTCAACTCGGGTGACTTGTTGATGGGTGAATTGGCTGCGCAGGAGAAAGTGCAGCCGCCGTCCATGACGCGAATCGTCAACAGCCTGGAGGCTGGCGGCTACGTCGCGCGCCATCCAGACTCCCGCGATCACCGGCAATGCCTGGTGGCTCTTACTGACTCCGGACGCGAGGTGCTGTTGGCGAACCGGCGGCGACGCGATCAGTGGCTCGCTGTCCGGCTGGCGGAATTGGATCCGGCCGATCGTGAGATCTTGCGACACGCAGTACGCGTGCTCGAGAAGGTGAATCGAGCGTGAGCGTCAGCACTGAGCGGACGTCTGCGACCCGAACTGATCACGCCGATTCGGCGACCGCGCCCATCCGGCGACCGCGCGGCGGCACGTTCAGCGCATTGGTGGAACCCAACTACCGCACGTATCTTGCGGGGTCATTCGTCTCCAATATCGGCACGTGGATGCAACGGGTTGCTCAGGACTGGCTCGTGCTCGAGCTGTCCGGAGGCTCGGGCATCGCGGTCGGCATCACTACCGGCTTGCAGTTCCTGCCGATGCTGCTGCTCTCACCGTACGGCGGCCTCATCGCCGATCGATTCAACAAGCAGCGGATTCTCAAGGTGACCCAGTCGTGGCTGGCGATCTGCGCAGCAGCGCTTGGAGTGCTCGCAGTCACCGGCGTCGCGACGACCGGGCAGGTCTACCTGATCGCGTTCGCGTTCGGTCTCGGCACCGCGTTTGACAACCCCGCACGGCAGAGCTTCGTCTCCGAGGTGGCAGGTCCGGACCACCTGCCCAACGCGATCGGACTCAACTCGGCCAACTTCCATGCGGCGCGCATCGTCGGGCCAGCAGTCGCCGGCCTGGTGATCGCCGCGGTCGGAGCGGGTTGGGCGATCTTGGCAAATGCGCTCAGCTATCTAGCTTTCATCGCCGCCCTCATGATCATGGACAACAGACTCCTCCGGACGACGCCACCCAGCCCGCGGGCCAAGCGGCAGATCCGCGAGGGTCTGGCCTATGTCCGCAGTAGGCCAGACATGCTGCTCGTCCTGTGCGTGGTGTTCTTCCTCGGCACATTCGGCTTGAACTTCCAGATGACCAGTGCCCTGATGGCCCAGCAGCAGTTTCACCGCGGTCCCGAGGACTACGGAATCCTCGGAACGTTCATGGCTGTCGGCTCCTTGGCCGGCGCGCTACTTGCTGCTCGACGTCGTAGCCGACCGTCTGGACGTCTCGTCGTCGGCATGGCCGCGACGTTCGGGGTGATCGAAATCGTCAGCGGGCTGGCGCCGACCTATGCGACGTACGCGGCGACCCTTCCCGTCCTAGGCCTGGTCACGCTGCTCACCCTGACCGCCTCGAATGCCTCGATTCAGCTCGGCGTCGACCCACTCCGCCGCGGCCGGGTTATGGCGCTCTACATCATGGTGCTGATGGGAGGCACGCCTCTTGGTTCGCCGATTCTCGGCTGGATCGGCGAGACACTGGGTCCGCGATGGACATTGATCGGAGGTGGCGCGGCGACCGTGCTCGGAGTGTTCGTCAGTGTGCTGTTGCTCCGCGGTCGCTTGCGCAGGGCCGAGAGTGAAAGCGCTGCAACACAGAGCTGAGACCACATGACCGAGCACATCTCCACGCGACGGAGCTATGACGCCGTCGCGGCGCAATACGCCGACACGATCGGGGACGAGCTTCGGCACAAGCCGCTGGACCGCGCGCTGCTGAACCTGATCAGCGATCTGGCGGCCGAAGGTGTGGTGCTGGACCTCGGCTGCGGGCCCGGTCATGTTGCTGCCCACCTCGCCGAGCGCTCCTCGGTGATCGGGCTGGACCTTTCTGAGGCCATGGCAGCTGAGGCGTGGCGAACCCGCAAGGTACCGGCCTGCGCTGGCGATCTGACTGCACTGCCGATCCGGACCCGATCGGCGGCTGCAGTCGTCTGTCTGTACACGGTCATTCACCTCGATGATCACGATCGCGAGGCCGCGTACGCCGAGCTGGCTCGGGTACTCCAACGCGGTGGCCATGCCCTGATCGCCTTTCATGTCCGCGACGCCGATCACCAAGCCGGAGACGTGATCACGATGGGCGAGTGGTGGGGCAAGACCGTTGAGTTGATCTTCCGCTTCCTGGACCCAGAGCATGAGATCGCGGCTCTCACGCGGGCCGGCCTTGAGCTGGTCGCCCGGGTCGATCGCGTCCCGTACCGCAATGCCGAGCATCCCAGTGAACGGTGCTATCTGCTGGCGCGCCAGCCGGGCTGATCGACGCTCTGACAGGTTGATCAGCTGGTGACCTGCCGACCAGAGCGCGCCGGAAGCACGAAGTCCTCGTTGTCTCGACCTGCACCGCGGTACTCGCTGATCGAGCGGGCCATCCGCTGCTTGAGCGGCCCGACGTGGTTGGTCACGCGCATTGCGGTACGCATGGCGGCCAGCGCGATTCGCCCGATCACCGGCTTGTGAATCGGTGCTTCGTCGGTCATCTGTTCCCGCGACTTCAGGACCGCGTCGAAGGCGTACGTGATCATCTTGGCCTCGTAGCGGCCAACCGCGTCAACAAGTTCGAGACGACCCTCGGCGACGTCGATGATCCGCGCGCAGAGCAGCACCGCGTCACGCAGCGCGGTGTTCGCACCCACGCCTCGCCCCGGCGTCATGGTATGGATCGCGTCGCCGATCAGCGTGACATTGGAGGCCGGCCAGGGATCTATGCGGCAACGACGTCTTGATGTTGATCGGGAAGCAGGTGCTCGGCTCGGTCAGCTCGAACAGCCGGCGCAGGTTGGGATGCCAGTCCGGGGTCATCTCGGCAACCAGTCGAGCAAGATCATCGCCCCGTAGTTCCATGACATCCGCCGGGAACTTGTCCGCCGTGGCAGAGAAGCCCCAGTTGATGTAGTCGCGAGTATTGTCGAACTGTAGCCCCGGCCAGACCTTGATCAGCTCGGCGTCGCTGCCCCCGATGCCGTTCTTGATCTTGCCGGATCGATCCCACTTGAACTCCATGACGTGCAGGATGCAGAAGTATCCCTTGGGTGCCTGAACCATCGAGATGCCCTGGAACACTCGTGGTGGCAGGAGTGCTGCTGACTCGTCGGTGATCGGCAGCTTTCCGGCGATCGCGATGATGCCCGGTGTCTTCCAGTCGGGCCTGCGGGAAGTACTGCTTCCGGACCCGAGAGCCAGCGCCATCGGCCCCCACCAGCAGATCGCCGGTGGCACTCGAGCCGTCGGCGAAGTGTGCGGTTACTGTGCCGTCCGCATGCTGCTCGAAGCTGGTGAACTCCTTGCCGAACGTGATCACATTCTCCAAGCCGGTCATCAGCACCTGTCGTAACGTCATCCGGCTGACCGACTTCTCGCTCTCGACCGGATCGTCTTGAACCGGGATCTCGAGCGCGAGCACCTCCTTGAGCTGCTCGGTGAGCATGTTGAACCAGCGTGGCGCGCGGGCGCAGGTGGCGACGAAGGTGTCGTAGAGATCGGGCGGCAGCAGCGCGTGCAGTGCGCGGCTGCCATCAGGATCGATGCCGACTCGGTAGCCGTGCAGCCCATCGGTCCGCAATGCGTCGCGTTCGAACAGCTGCACGTCGATACCCGCGCGGACCAGACCGTGGGCCAATGCCAGGCCGCCAGTACCGGCGCCGATGACGAGTACGCGTGGTGATGCCGGGCTCATGGTGTACTCCGTTCTAGAATTACCTAGACAATTCGTGAATCTTGTTTCATCAAGTATCTTGGCGATACGAGATAAAGTCAAATGGATGGGGAAGTAGGGCGTCATGCCGCGCCGAAGTGACCTCGAGCTGGCGATCCAGCAGACGATGATCACGATGATCGCGAACATCGTGCTGTTCAACCACGCCGCAAGTGCCAGCCTCGGCCTCGGCGCTAGCGACTCGCAGTTCCTGACCTTGCTGCAGACTCGTGGTGCCATGACTCCAGGTCAGCTTGCCGAGGCCAGCGGACTTACGTCGGGAACGGTGACAGGCGTCATCGACAGGCTGGAGAAGGCGAAGCTCGTACGACGGAAGCGAGACGATGGCGATCGCCGGAAGGTGTTCGTTGTGCTCGCGGCCGATGCGGTCGACCGTCTGGCGCCGATCTATGCGGGTCAAGGCGCGATGCTGCAGCGAGTGTTGGCGGACCGTACGCCGGCCGAGCTCGAGGTGATCCGCCGCTTCCTTGGTGATCTTGTCACCGAAGATGTACGCACCTGAGGATCACGTTCTCTGGCTCGACAATCCGCCGTTTCTCCGCAGAGGGCCACGAAAATCATCGATTTCAGGTGACTCCTGCGCCATATCTCTCCTTGTGCGGAGAGACGACGGATTGCACCGGAGCTGCAGCCTGACCACCAGGTTCCGACCAGCCGAGCACGTCCACGCGTGAAAGAATGTCCGTCTAAGGGTCGTGCTGGAGGTGGGTTGAGCAGGTCTGCACGCGTGTTCGTGAGCTATCGGCGGGAAGACACGCGCCACGTTGCCGGACGGCTGGCTGACCGTCTCGTTGAGCGCTTTCAGGTGTTTATGGACATGGACACCATCGAGCCCGGCACCGATTTCACTGACGTCATCAGGCGGGCAGTCAACGATTGTGACGTCTTCTTGTCGGTCATCGGAACGCAATGGACCACCGTGGCCGACGACCGGGGACTGCGCAGGCTCGATGACCCCAGTGACTGGGTCGTCGCCGAGACTGCTGCGGCTCTGCAACGGAACGCCCCCGTGATCCCCGTGCTAGTCGACGGCGCACGGATGCCCGCTCGCAGCGAGCTTCCGGACGTGCTCGCCTCGTTGGCGAGCCGGCAAGGCATGACTCTGCGGCACGAGTCGTTCTCCTCCGATGTGGGCCGACTGATTGCCGCGATTGACAAGCGGGTCCGCGCGACGGCGACCACTGCTCCGACAGCTGGGCAGCAAGCTGCTGCGGTCAACCCGGCCTCGGTCGAGGCCGACTACACCGCCGGATTGGCCGCATTCTTCGCGCAACGCTGGGATCAGGCGATCGACCTCTTTCAGCGCGTGCTCAGCCAGCAACCTGATCATCAGGCCGCGGCCGACCGGCTCGCCGAGGCCCGCCGCCACCAGCAGTTGACGACCTGGAACTCTCAGGCCGACCGGGCCGCAGCCGAGGGCCGATGGTCCGACGCGGTCGTGCTACTGGAGAACATTCGCTCGCTCGACCCCGACTATCCCGATCTGACCCGGCGACTGCAGGCGGCGACACGGGAGCGACACGTGGCCGAGTTGGAAACCGACATCCGTACGTTGGCGGCCGCCGGTCAATGGCCCGCGGTTGTGGCGGCCGGTCAGGAGCTCGCGTCGCTCGATCCCAACAGAGCCGACCCCGACGGGTTGGTGATGCGCGCTCAGGTAGCTCTCGCCGAGTCGCGGCGGCTGCACCTCTCAGCCCTCTACACAACCGCTGGCCAAGCCGAAGCCGCCGGTCGGGTCAATGAGGCAATTCAGGCACTCGAGGAGATCACGAGGCTGGACCCCGCCAACGCCGACGCAGCTCGACGGCTGCACGCGCTGCGCGCTCAGCAGGCGGCGTGGCCCCAATCGCCACCAACCCGGTCACAGTCGACACCGCCACAGGTCGCTGGGTTCGCGACGCCACTCATGCAGCCGCCGACGCCTCCGGGACCGCCGGATCAGGCTGCTCCTGGCCCTGCCGTGCCACCTCCACGGCAGAAGCGCTTTCCAGTCTGGATCGCGGCTGTGGTGGCCGGACTCGTGATTGTCGCCGTGGTCGTCAGCGTCGTGGTGATCAACGCTTTGCAAAAGGGGCGGGGTGAAACTATCGACGTCGCAGTGTCGGCATCTGTCTCGCGAGGAATCCGACGCCGACACCTACGCCGACTCCCAAGACCTACAACACGAGCAACCTGCGCACCCATATCCCAACCGACATACGCACGAGTTGCGCCGATTACGCGCCACCCACGGGCGACGCGCTGGAGGTCAAGCTGGTCGGCGCACTGCGCTGCGAGCCAACTGGTGCGGGTGTGCCTGCCAAGGTCTGGTACTTCCAGTTCCCCGACAATGCGGCGATGGACACGGCATATGCGGCGTACATTCGCGGGAACTTCACCAAGGGAAACTGCACCAAGAACCGGCAGAAGATGGACTTCACGACGACGGAGAAGGGGAAGAAGCTATCGGGCGGACTCTTGCACTGCTACGAGGCTGATGGCTCAGCGACCTTCGCGTGGACGCATGACACTCTGCACATCGTGAGCTTTGCCAGCGACAGCGACCTCAGCTTTGCCGCCATCAAGAAGTGGTGGGAACACGCTGGGCCGTATCGACAGCCATAGAAAGCAGCAGAGAAAACGGCCATGCAGCCAGGCAGTCTGAGCGTACTGATTTCAGGCGCCGGAATCGCTGGTGCAACGCTCGCCGCGCTCCTCGGCCGCGCTGGACACCAGGTAACCGTCGTCGAACGGGATCAGGGCGTTCGGTCGAGCGGTAATCCAGTGGACGTACGGAAGGGGGCGTACGACGTCGCGGCGCAGCTCGGTGTTCTGACCCGCCTACACGACGCCGGAACCAAAGTCCGGAAATTGATTTTCGTCGACGATGTCGGTAGGCGGGTGGCCAGTATCAGGACTCGGCAGAGTAAAGATCCTGAGGTCGAGATACCACGCTCAGACCTCAGCGCGATCTTGATCGACGCCGGTCGTCAGGAAGCGGAGTTTCTCTTCGACGAGATGATCACCGCGCTGCATCCCGATGAGAATGGCGTTGATGCGATCTTCGACCAGGCGGCAGCACGCCGGTTCGACCTCGTGGTCGGTGCCGACGGCATCCACTCAGCAGTCCGACGGCTAGCTTTTGGGCCGGAGACCGACTTCGCCGAACATCTCGGCATGTATGTCGCAACCGCCAGACTTGGCGTCCCGATGGAACGCGACGACACCGTGATGATGCACAACGAGCCTGGAACAGCGGTCGCCCTGCACCCCGGCACTGGATTATCGGGCGTCGCCTTCCTGTTCCGGTCCCGAGCCCGGATTGATCACCGCAACCCTGACGCGGGCACTGAACTGCTGAGCCAGGTCTATCGGGATGTCGGCTGGCGGGCGCAGGAACTCCTCGCGGCCTATCGTGCGGCTGAAGACACCTATTTCGACAGCGTCACGCGAATCCGGATGGATTCCTGGTCGCGAGGCCGCGTGACCTTGATCGGTGACGCGGCCTCCTGTGTCTCCTTGTTCGGCGATGGCTCCAGCTCAGCGATGGAGGGCGCCGCAACGCTGGCCGCATCGCTCGGCACCTCTGCGCACGACATCCATGCGGCTCTGGCTCGCTACGAGTCGGTTCATCGAGCGGTCATCCGTCCGCGACAGCGCGTTGTGTGGATCGCTTCCCATCTCCTGATTCCGAGATCAGGAGTGGGCATCACACTGCGTGATCAGGCCCTCAAGATCTGGGGCGGGCGATAGGTCTGCTGCTGATCCCCATGCGGCATCGCGCGGGACGTAGGGTCTTGCCATGACCGAACCCGCTGGCGCTGCTCCGGTGGTGACCGTACGCGGCGATGCCCAGCTGGAAGGGCCACCCGATCTTGCAACGCTTACCCTGACACTGCACGCATCAGGTGACTCAGCCGAGCAAACGAGGGGACAGCTCGCCGAGGGTTCGGTCACAGTTGCCGAGCTCCTCCAGGGATACGAAGCCGCAATCGAACGCTCCAGCACCAGCGGCGTCCATGTCGCCCCGGTCTTCAACCGGCGCACCCCGACCAAGATCATTGGTTACCAGGGCACCTTCAGCACCCAGATCGTGGTGTCTGATTTCGAGTTTCTGTCTCCGCTGGTTCTCGCTCTCACCACGTTGAACAACAGCCAGCTCGATGGCCCCTGGTGGTCGTTGCGTGCTGACAATCCGATGTATCGCGAGGCGCGCTTAGCCGCGATCGCAGACGCTCGCCGCCGCGCCGACGACTATGCGGCGGCCTTCGGCACAACCGTGGCGGGCCTGGTCGAGGTGTCAGATCTGAATACCGGATTCAACGGCGTACGCGAGATGCGCGCGTTTTCGATGGCCAAAGGAGCCGACGACACCCCCTTCGAATTCGAGCCGGCGACGCAGACCGTGTCGGGCCAGGTGACCGTGCGATTCAGCCTGAAGACCGTCTCGCTGTGACTCAGCCTCGTCATCTCCGCTCGGCACAGCCGCTCAGCCGCCACGAAGTTCGTCTCGCTGCGGTAACAAACAGTCGATAGATTCGATCCATGTTCGCCAAGGTGTTGGTTGCCAATCGCGGCGAGATCGCGGTCCGCGCCTTCCGAGCGGCATATGAGCTGGGCGTGCGGACCGTTGCCGTCTTCCCCCACGAGGACCGCAACGCGATCCACCGGATCAAGGCGGACGAGGCGTACCGGATCGGCGAGCGCGGTCACCCCGTACGCGCCTACCTGGACATCAACGAGATCATGCGTGCCGCCAAGGAATCCGATGCGGACGCGATCTATCCCGGCTACGGGTTCCTGAGTGAGAATCCCGATCTGGCCCGGGCCTGTGCGGAGGCGGGGATTACCTTCATCGGTCCACCGGCGAACGTGCTCGAGCTTGCCGGCAACAAGGTCCGGGCGCTCGCTGCGGCCAAGGCCGCGGGCGTGCCCACCCTGAGATCGACACCCCCATCGGCAGACCTGGATGAGCTCATGGCGGGGGCGGAGGCCATTGGCTTCCCGATATTCGTCAAGGCCGTCGCTGGTGGCGGTGGCCGAGGCATGCGACGCGTCGCGGATCCGACGCAGCTCAGGGAATCGGTTGCCGCGGCGATGCGCGAGGCCGAGGGTGCGTTCGGCGATCCAACCGTCTTCATCGAGCAGGCCGTGGGCCGGCCGCGCCACATCGAGGTGCAGATCCTCGCCGACACCCAGGGCAACACCATCCATCTTTTCGAGCGCGACTGCTCCGTGCAGCGCCGCCACCAGAAGGTCGTGGAGATCGCTCCGGCGCCGCACATCTCCGAGGAGTTGCGCGAGGCGCTCTGCCATGACGCGGTGCGATTCGCCGAGTCGATCAACTACTCCTGCGCGGGAACCGTTGAGTTCTTGGTCGAGACCGAGGGGGAGCGCGCCGGCCAGCATGTCTTCATCGAGATGAATCCGCGCATCCAAGTCGAGCACACCGTCACCGAAGAGATCACCGATGTTGATCTTGTGCAGGCCCAGATGCGCATTGCCGCGGGCGAGAGCCTTGCTGATCTTGGCCTATCGCAGGAGGTGATCAGAATCAACGGTGCCGCGCTGCAGTGCCGCATCACCACTGAAGATCCGGCGAACAACTTCCGGCCCGATACCGGCACCATTACCGCGTACCGTTCGGCCGGCGGAGCTGGCGTACGCCTGGACGGCGGCACCGTCGACATCGGTGTCGAGATCAGCGCCTACTTCGACTCGATGCTGGTCAAGCTGATCTGCCGCGGGCGGGATTTTGAGTCTGCGGTCACCCGGGCTCGGCGCGCGCTGGCCGAGTTCCGGATTCGCGGCGTCAGCACCAATATTCCCTTCCTCCAGGCGGTTCTGGAGGATCCCGACTTCATCGCCGGCGACGTCTCGACCTCCTTCATCGAGGAGCGTCCTGATCTGCTGACCACCCACGCGCCGGCCGACCGCGGCACCAAGCTGCTGCGTTGGCTGGCTGAGGTGACAGTCAACCAACCGCACGGGCCGGCTCCGACCCAACTCGATCCCGGGCTCAAACGGCCTGTTGGCATCGATCTCGATGTCCCATCACCCCAGGGCTCGCGGCAGCGTCTTCTTGATCTTGGTCCGGAAGCCTTTGCCGCAGATCTGCGGCAGCGAATCCCGGTCGAGGTCACCGACACCACGTTCCGAGACGCACACCAGTCGCTGCTGGCTACCCGGGTGCGAACCAAGGACCTGCTTCGGATCGCCCCCTACGTGGGGCGAATGACTCCGCAACTGCTGTCCGTCGAATGCTGGGGCGGGGCGACGTACGACGTTGCGCTCCGCTTTATTGCCGAGGATCCGTGGGAACGCCTGGCCGCGCTGCGCTTCAACATGCCCGGCCTGTGTCTGCAGATGCTGCTCCGCGGCCGGAACACCGTCGGCTACACCCCGTACCCGACGAAGGTCACCACCTCCTTCGTGGCCGAGGCGGCCGAGGTTGGTGTCGACATCTTCCGAATCTTCGACGCTCTCAACGATGTCGAGCAGATGCGGCCGGCGATCGAGGCGGTACGCGAAACCGGCAGCACCATCGCCGAGGTGGCGCTGTGCTACACCGGCGATCTCAACTCACCAACCGAGGATCTCTATACCCTCGACTACTACCTACGGCTGGCCGAGAAGATGGTGAATGCCGGCGCACACATCCTGGCGATCAAAGACATGGCCGGATTGCTGCGCCCACCCGCCGCCCGAAAGCTGGTCGCCGCACTGCGCAAGAACTTCGACCTCCCCGTGCATCTGCATACCCACGACACGGCGGGCGGCCAGCTTGCGACACTGATCGCCGCCATCGAGGTGGGCGTCGATGCGGTAGACGTGGCGAGCGCCCCGATGGCCGGGACCACCAGCCAAGTGCCCGCTTCGGCGCTAGTAGCCGCGTGTGCAAACACCGAGCGGCCGACCAACCTCGACTTGCGCGCGGTGATGGAACTGGAGCCGTACTGGGAGGCTGTCCGCAAGGTGTACGCGCCGTTCGAGTCAGGGTTGCCCAGCCCGACCGGCCGGGTGTACGACCACGAGATTCCCGGCGGACAACTCTCCAACCTTCGGCAACAGGCGATTGCCTTGGGGTTGGGCGAGAAGTTCGAACAGATCGAGGCGATGTATACCGCGGCGAACAGAATCCTGGGCCGGCCGCCCAAGGTCACTCCCTCATCCAAGGTGGTTGGTGATCTTGCGCTGCATCTGGTCGCGGTGGGCGCCGACCCTGACGAGTTTGCCGAGAACCCGCAGAACTACGACATTCCCGACTCGGTGATCGGTTTCTTGAATGGAGAGCTGGGCGATCCACCGGGGGGCTGGCCGGAACCGTTCCGCACGAAGGCGCTGCAGGGGCGTACGGTCCCGGTGCGCGACATCGATCTTTCGCCTGAGGACTCAGCCAATCTCGATGACAAGGGACGGGTGCGACAGGGCACCCTCAACCGCCTGCTCTTTCCCGGGCCGACGAAGGAGTTCCTCGCCAACCGCGTGACTTACGGCGACGTCGGGCGGCTCAACACTCTCGATTTCCTTTATGGGTTGCAGCCCGGCCAAGAGCACGTCGCCAAGATCGGCAGGGGAGTGAGCTTGATCCTCGGGCTGTCGGCGATCGGGAACGCCGACGAGCGAGGCATGCGGACCGTGATGTGCACGATCAACGGTCAGCTGCGACCGGTCCGGGTGCGCGACAAGTCGATCAAGGTCGATGTCAAGACCGCCGAGCGCGCGGATCCGAACAACCCCGGACATGTGGCGGCACCCTTCGCCGGGGTGGTGACTGTCACCGTGACCGAGGGCGACCAGGTCGAGGCCGGCATGACCGTGGCGACGATCGAGGCCATGAAGATGGAGGCCGCCATCACAGCTCCCGTCGCCGGTGTCGTACAGCGCCTCGCACTCGCCGACGTGCAGCAGGTCGAGGGCGGCGACCTGGTCTTGGTGCTTACGCCCACCTAGTGGGCACTCGGCCGGCGCACTGGGCCGGCCAGATTAGACGGCCCAGAAGCCAACCAGATCGGGCACCGGCCGGCCTAGCGACGCGGCCACTTGTGCCCATGGCACGAAACCATCCAGCCAGATCGTCAGTGAGTTGATCATTGCCCGCTGCTCGTCGGTCTTGATACCCGGCATCGCCGAACGGTACGCAGCCGCCATAGCGACCGCCTTCTGGTGCGGGTGCCAACCGACGGTGAGTCCTTGAACCGGGAACGAGATTGAGGCTGGGGGTGCTGTTCAGCAGATGGCGCAGGCCCACCGCCGCCGACGCCCCGCCGCGAGCCAGCGCGAAGTCAAGATCATCAAGCTGCTGTGCAGTCAGTCCCATCCGCGTCGAGCCCCAGGCGATGCCTTGCACCAGCGTCTCCAGCAGCCGCCAGGTGGCGCCGGTCCGATCGGGCGGCACGTACGCGCCGGCCAGCAGCACCTCGACATCGTGAGGTTCAGGTTGTGTGGGCGAGATCACAGGCGTCGCGGGCACCCGTTTGAAGATCGGCCCCAGCTTGGAAAGTAGCCCGCCCCTGCCCTCAACGCTCGGCGGAGCGAACGCCCGCCGCGCCACCTCGCGCAGGTGGTCAGCGACCTGCGGCGAGGCTCCGAACATGCCGCGAACCTCCTCGATGCCTATGGCATACAAGCGAAGTTCACCCATAACTGACACCGTAATCCAGCGCAGCAGCGGCCGGGGTGCTTTCATGCCAGCTGCGAGCGTCGGGAACCGCGTCAGCGCAGAATGTGCCCTGAGCCTGTCGAAGGGCTCAGCGCGCATTCTGCCTATCCTGGGGCCATGAACCCACGGGTACGTCGGCTCATCGTCTCCGGCGTACTTGGCGGCCTGGTCTTGATAGTCCTCGTAACTGCCGCCTGGAACTGGTTACGGTGATGGCCGCTGGCGCGTACGCTCCCTATGCGCACAGAAGTCGTTGAAGGGGTCGAGCAGGATGGGACTGATCCGCGCGTCAAGCCGCGTCGGACTCCTTCTGTTGGCTGTGCTGATGATCGCGATCATCCCGACGGTCGCTGCTGCTGAGGACACTGTCGCCTTCAGGATCAAGGACGCGCGCATCACAGAATCATCTGGTCTCGCCGTCGATCGGGCCGGAAACCTCTATTGGACCATCAACGATTCGGGCGATCGCGGAGTGGCGTACGGCATCGGCCTGGACGGAAAGGTCCAGGGCACCCTCAACTTCCGCGCCCAACCCATCGATGTCGAGGCGATAGCTGTCCACGAGGACCGGCTGTATGTCGCCGACATCGGAGACAACAACTCCCAGCGCAGCTCGGTCCGCGTCTTCTACTTTTCCAATCCGCGGGCCAATGGCTTGACCGTGAGCTATCACGCGTACGACTTTCGCTATCCGGATGGTCCTCACAACGCCGAAACGCTGCTTGTCAATGACTCCGGGCGGCTGTTCATCGTGACGAAGGACAAAGAAGGTGCCGTGTATGCGGCACCGCGGAAACCGGATCGCCAGGGTGTCAATGAGCTCAAGAAGGTCGGTTCAGCGCCGACGGACGTGACCGACGGGACCTTTCTACCCGGCGGCGAGCGGATCGCCTTGCTGACCTACACCTCGATCGAGGTGCTGGATGCGAGCAGTTACAAGGTCCTCGCTAGCTCCCCTATCCCGCGTCAGCCGCAGGCCGAGTCACTGACGATGACGCTGGACCAGCAGTCACTGCTCGTCGGCAGCGAGGGCAAGAAGTCCAGGGTCTACTCGGTCGCGGTCCCGAGTGAGGCAACCCCTACTCCGACGCCTAGCGAAGACCCGGGAGCCGAGACCGACGTTCCCGAGGACCAGACCGACAGCATCCAAAACCAGAAAGGCACGATGCTGACGCTCGGCTTGGCTGGCTTTGTGGCGCTCGTCGCCGGGACTGTTGTGGCCCTCGTCCGCAAGCCCTGATCCCGCCGAGTTGTCAGAATCCTGTTGACCTATAGCTCAACTGGATTCTGACAACTCGGAGAAACCTCAGTGCCAGACTGGCTGGCATGCCAGATCTTTACGGTGAGCGCCTGGATTACGCAGGCGATCACCTGCTGGAATCCAACGCGCCGGCCGATCCCTTCGTACTTTTCGATGCCTGGCTGGCCGATGCGTTCCTCGCGAAGGAACGCGGCGTGCTGCCCGAGCCGACCGCCATGGTCGTCGCGACCTGCGTCGACGACCAGCCGTCGGCTCGTACGGTGCTGCTCAAGAACGTCTCCAACGAGGGCTTCACGTTCTTCACCAACTACAACTCGCGGAAAGGTAGCGAGCTGAGTCGCAACCGTCGCGTCGCACTGCACTTTGGCTGGTATCCGCTGCATCGCCAGGTTCGCGCGGAGGGGACTGCCCAACTGGTGTCGCGGGCCGAGTCTGAGGCCTATTTCGCGACCCGGCCGCGTGACTCACAGCTGGGGGCGTGGGCCTCCGAGCAGTCCTCGGCTGTCGCCTCACTTGAGGAGCTGATCGCGTCCTACGCCGCGGCCGAACGTCGCTTCGACGGTGTCACGGTGCCGTGTCCTGAGGATTGGGGCGGCTACCGGGTCACTCCGACCATGATCGAGTTCTGGCAAGGTCAGCCGAGCCGAATGCACGACAGACTGTTGTACCGGCGTGCCGGATTGGATTGGACGCGCAGTCGGCTGGCACCGTAGCCGCCCCGGCTGCTCGTGGTGAACCCCTCTGGAACAGAGGAGTTCACCGAGCTCTCGATCAGAAGTTGATCACTGAGGTGCGATCAGCCCCGCAGTCTGTGCCCGGGCCGCGGAGAAGCGTGCCTGCGCATCGGCCCAGTTGACCACGTTCCACCAGGCCTTGGCGTAGTCGCCCTTGACGTTCTTGTACTGCAGGTAGAACGCGTGCTCCCACATGTCCAGCAACACGATCGGGATCTGGGCGAGTGGGAGGTTGGACTGCTGGTCGTAGAGCTGGACGATGTTCAGCCGCTGCCCGAGCGTGTCCCAGACCAACATCGACCAGCCGGAGCCTTGGATCGCTGTGGCGTTGGCCTCGAAGTGGGCCCGGAACTTGTCGAAGCTCCCGAAGTATTCATCGATCGCCGAGGCAAGGTCACCGACCGGTTTGTCACCGCCTTGGGGCGACATGTTCGGCCAGAACACCGAGTGGTTGATGTGACCGCCGAGGTTGAAGGCGAGGTTCTTCTCCAGTCCGCCTACCGAATCGAAGGACTCAGTCGCGCGTGCCTCTTCGAGCTTCTCCAATGTAGTGTTCAGGCCCTTGACGTAGGTCGCATGGTGCTTGTCGTGATGTAGCTCCATGATCTCTCCGGAGATGTGGGGCTCCAATGCTCCGTAGTCGTAGGGAAGATCGGGGAGTTCGTAGGCAGCCATTGCGGTCCTCTCGGCTCGTGGTCCTGACGGGAAGTCAAACTGACGCTCATGCTACGACCAGGGATGCGCGCTCCTGGGCACAGCCCCATACGTGCAGCCCCTACCTGGAGCCATCACCTCACTACCCATGTGGCCAGCTGTTCGAACATCACGCTGGCTAGCCATTGGTGCTGTGTTTGACTGGGTGTGTGAGGTACCCGCAGGAGCGCTCAGTAGAGCGGCGAACTGCAGCGTGACTGCGGCGCTTTCCCTCGTCGGGCTCTGCAAGTCCTTCGGACTCAAGCAGGCAGTTGATCATCTCGATC
Organism: uncultured Actinomycetota bacterium; assembly: GCA_963815975.1. Lineage (GTDB taxonomy): Bacteria > Actinomycetota > Actinomycetes > Propionibacteriales > Propionibacteriaceae > Microlunatus. The sequence goes on along the minus strand of CAWFJC010000006.1, from coordinate 774,453 downwards.
TCGAGGTACGGCGCGGCTGCATGTTCGGGTTGGTGGGCCCGAATGGTGCCGGCAAGACCACGACTCTGTCGATGGCCACCGGGCTACTGCGCCCGGATGCCGGCACAGCACGGGTCCTTGATCATGATGTCTGGGCTGACCCAGCTGCAGCGAAGGCGTTGATGGGCGTCTTGCCGGACGGACTGCGGCTCTTCGATCGGTTGAGTGGTGCGGAGTTGCTGCGCTATGTCGGCCTGCTGCGCAGGGTGCCTGCTGCCGAGATCGCCACTCGGTCTGCCGAATTGCTCGATGCACTCGCACTGACCGACGACCGCGACACCCTCGTTGTGGAGTACTCGGCAGGTATGACGAAGAAGATCGGACTTGCCTGTGCGTTGATCCACGCGCCACGGCTGTTGATCTTGGACGAGCCCTTCGAGGCCGTTGATCCGGTGTCCGGAGAGGTCATTCGCTCGATTCTGCGCAACTACGCGCAGGCGGGCGGCACCGTCGTCATGTCCAGCCATGTGATGGAGCTGGTCGAGAGCCTGTGCGATGACCTGGCAGTTGTTGCGCGGGGCCGCGTGCTAGCGACGGGCACCATCGACGAAGTGCGGGCGGGCTCCAGCCTTCAGCAACGCTTCCTGGATCTGGTCGGATTCACTGCGGCTGGGGAGGAGTCTCTGGCGTGGTTGCGCTCCTCGTCCGGCTCAAGCTGACACTGCTGAAGAACAGCCTGAAGCGCAGCGTCTGGCGGACCGTTGGGATGATCATCGCGATGGTCTATGCGCTCGTCGTGGTGATCGTGGTACTTGCTGGATTGATCGGCCTGCGCTTCACCTCGCTGGCGCTGACGGCCGATCTGACAGTTGTTGGGTACGCCGGCCTGACGGTTGGCTGGCTGCTGATGTCGATGCTGGTCTTCGGCGTGGACGAGACCATCGATCCAGCAAAGTTTGCGCTGCTGCCCGTTCGCGCCTCGGACCTACTGCCCGGACTTCTGGTCGCTGGTCTGATCAGCGCGCCCGGTGTGGCGACGATCGTGGTTGCGGCAGGTCTGGTGATCACCTGGGCCCGTAGCCTGCCGCTCACGATGGCGGCGCTGATCGCCGCGCCGCTCGGGGTAATGACCTGCTTTCTGCTGTCCCGGGCAGCGACAGCCGCCTTTGCTTCGTTCCTCGCTTCGCGGCGGTTTCGTGATCTTGCGTTCGTCGGGCTCGCCCTTTTCGGCGTGGTCATGGCCATCGCGGGAAACATGATCAGTGTCGTGGTGAGCACCGGGGTCGATCAGCTCCGTCGTAGTTTGGCCGATATTGCCATCGTGGCTGGCTGGTCGCCGTTCGGCTGGGCGTGGGCGATTCCGGCGGACGTCTCACGAGGCGCCTGGGCCGTAGCGGGCATTCATCTGATCTTGGCCACCGTCTTGGTTTGCCTGCTCTGGATGGCCTGGCGCCACTTTCTCGCGTTGCGATTGGTCTCGCCCATCGAAGGCGGCGGAACAGCAAGCAAAGTGCGTGACTCGACCGCGATCGAGCGGCTCTATCCGGCCACGCCGGCCGGCGGTGTGGCTGGCCGTACGCTGCGCTACTGGCGACGCGATCCTCGTTATCTGGCAGGAATCGCTGGCTTCTTGATCGGTCCGATTGTGCTCATCATTACGCAGGTGATCAATCCTCAGTCCAGTGCCCTGCTCGCCGTATTTGCGCCGAGCCTCCTGGGGATGCTGGTGGGATTCAGCCTTGCTCAGGACCTCTCGTACGACGGAACCGCGCTCTGGCTGCATATTTCCACCGGGATTCGTGGTGCTGAGGATCGCACCGGGCGGGTGATGTCGACCATAACGATCTACCTGCCGTTGACGGTGATCTTGCTCTGCGTCGCCATGATCATTACGGGGGAGTGGCAGTTGCTCGTACCTGCAGTCGGCCTCGCCCTAGCCCTGCTGCTGACGGGCCTCGGCGTCGGTGCGTTGGTCGGTACGCTCTGGCAATGGCCGGCGCCGCAGCCGGGAGCCAACCCGTTTACCCGCGGCAACGCTGGTGGCCTGCCTTCCTTGCTGTCCTTCACCCTCACCATGTTCGGCACCGTGATCTTGGCGCTACCGACAATTGCGTTGGTGATCTGGTCCTTTGCCACGCCCTGGGTCGGTTATCTGACCCTGCCCGTTGGTCTGGTCTGCGGGTTCATCGTGCTGCGCATCGGGATCAGCCAGGGCGGTCGCATCCTGGATCGGCGCTGGCCGGAGGCAATGCTCGCCGTCTCCGAGAAGGCCGCCTGACCCCCACCCTTTGGGTGACGACCCACTAGTTCCCACGCCCCACCTTTTGCTTGACGACCCGCCTAGTTGCTCCAGGCACCACCTATTTGTGGCGCGTCGATGAGGAGCTGGAGCGTCGCAAAGAAAGTGGGTCGTGACGACCTTGCCAGGCGTCAGCAGTTTCATCCGGTAGTTGTCCACAGATTCTTCGAATGCTATGGATCTTGGCAGTCCTGACGGAGTTGGCTTTCCGCTCATGGAACAGATCAAACTCACCGCCGAGCTGCTCGCGGAGGGATGGGGTTTTCACGAGCTGGATCGGATGGCTCGCGCTGGTGAGGTACAGCGAATCAGGCGCGGTGCGTACGAGTGCGCGCCCGCGAAATCACCTGAGCGACGCGAGCAACATCGTCGACTGATTGCAGCAACTCTTCGTCAGACGTCGGTCGACGCAGCCGTCAGCCACATGTCCGCCGCTGTGCTGCATCAACTGCCCATCTGGAACAACCAGCTGGCACGAGTTCACATCACCCGCGATGGATCGGGCGGAGGAAAAGTACGCCGCTATGTCCATCTTCATGTTGCCCCGCTGCTAGCAACCGATGTGTGCGAAATCGAGGGTCAGCGAGTCACCACGACGGCGCGGACCGTACTCGATCTGCTGCGAACGCTCACGATGGAGCAGTCGGTGCCCATCGGCGATGCAGCACTCAGACTGGGCTTGACGCTGGAGGATCTGGCCGAAGTCGCGGGGCGATGCCTTGGCTGGCGCGGCATGCTCCAGGCGCGGCGAGCCATGAACTTCTTGGATCCACGGAGCGAGAGCCCGGGTGAGTCGTACAGCCGTGTCGTGTTGCATCGCATCGGCGTGCCCGCGCCTAAGCCGCAGTACGAGGTGTGGGAACGGGAGGTTCTGGTTGGTCGTGCGGATTTCTGCTGGGAGGAGTTTCGAACGCTCGGGGAGTTCGATGGCAGAGAGAAGTACGGGCGACTTCTCAAGCCTGGGCAGACAGTCGCCGACGCGGTTTTTGAGGAGAAGCGCAGAGAGGATGCGCTGCGCGACCTCGGCTGGCAGATCGTCCGCTGGATCTGGCAGGACCTCTATCATCCCGAGGATCTGCGGCGCCGCTTGGAACGCGCATTCGAGAGAGGTTCGCGAGCGGCCTGAGAAGTTGACGCCCACCTTCTCGTTAACGCCCCACCTGCTGGCTCGGCGCGCCACTTACTGATGGGGCGTCGGCGAAAGGATGGAGCGTGATCAAGAAGGTGGGGCGCCAGCCAACTCGTGAGTCACTGATTAGAATCATTGCTGGCGCACCACGAGCACTCGGAATCCCTTGGCCGAGGCGACGCGCTCGCAGGCGTACCCTTGCTCGGCCAGCCACCGCTGCAGCGTGTCCGCGCCAAGGTTCTTGCTCACCACCAGGCGCGCCACCCCGCCTGGCGCCAGTCGTGCGAGCCAGGTGAGCAGGAGCTCGTGCAGATTCTGCTTGCCGATGCGGATCGGAGGGTTGGACCAGATCTCGTCATAGCGAGTATCGGGATCAACGTCCTCGGGCCGAACAACGCGCACCCGGTCGTCAACACCCAGCAGCTCCGCGTTGTCCCGACAGAGCGCGAGAGCTCGCTCGTTCACATCCACCGCGTCTATCAGGGCCCCGGGACAATGCAACGCCAGCGCCAGCGCGATCGAGCCGTACCCGCAGCCCAAGTCCAAGATCCGAGGATTGCCCTGTGGTATCGGCGATGCACGAAGCAGCACCGCCGTGCCGCGATCCAGGCCGTCGGCGGCGAACACTCCGCTCGCGGTGATCAACGTCAGTTCTCGTCCCCAGACTCGAGCCGTGATCTTACGCCGTACTTCAGGGCCGCTGGGCTGTTCAGTGAAGTACTGCGATGTCTCACCTGGTGTCATGATCGACTCAGCTGCCGGACCGCGCGAGCCTCCCGAGCGCGCGCCGCAAGTTCATGATCAGCCGGATAGCCAACCTCCTCAAGAGTGAGTCCGTGCGCTGGCAGCACCACGATCGTGGAGTCGCGCACGCCGCGCTCCATGACCTCGGCGAGCCATTCATGATCACGCCGACCAGTCGCGACGGCGACCAATGCCCCCACCAGCGACCGCACCATCGAATGGCAGAACGCGTCGGCGCGCACCGTGGACTCGATCACACCTGCCATCGGACCGGAGGTGATCCGTCGACTGGACAGCTCCAGCAGGGTACGGATCGTGCTGGCGCCCTCCCGGCCGCGACAGAAGGCCCCGAAGTCCTTCAGCCCAAGCAGCATTGCTGCCTCCTCATTCAACCGAGCAAGATCGACTTCGGCCGGCACCTGGGCGACCTGGTAGCGGTATAGGGGGTCCGGCGGCACGCCCGAATCGCTGATGCGGTAGACGTAGCGTCGCCAGATCGCCGCGAAACGTGCGTCGAATCCGGGCGGGGCAACCGAGATCCGGCGCACCACGCAATCCCCTCCCAGCACCCCATTGAGCCGCCGGGTCAGCGCTGTGCCGCCGTCGTCCACGATCGCGGGATCAAGATCAACGTGAGCGACCTGGCCTCGCGCATGTACCCCCGCGTCGGTCCGACCCGCGCAGACCAGACGCGGGTGCTCCGCGAGCCGCAGTATGCGGGCAAGCCAGATTTCCAGCTCGCCCTGCACCGTACGCCGGCCCGCCTGGATCGCCCATCCGGAAAAGTTCGTGCCGTCGTAGCCGATGTCGAGCCGCCACCGGACCAATGCCCGGTCCGGCGCTTCAGTTGACACGGCGATAGGCAAGATCGACGATCGCGCGGCCCGCATCCAGCGCCCGCTGCTCGAACTGGCTGACAGGCCGGGCCTCCCAGCGCGGCGCTTCGCCGTTCGGATGTTCGTTGGCGAAGTGTGGATCCGCCTCCAGGATGGCGCTTATCCAGGCCGCATAGCCGGCTGAGTCCGTCGCTACACGCCATGTTCCGCCCGGTTTCAGCCGAGACGCTGCCAGATCGGCGAACGCTGCTGTCACCAGTCGCCGCTTGTGATGGCGGGGCTTCGGCCAGGGATCCGGAAAGAACATCCAGAGCGAATCAACCGAGCGAGCTGACAGGAGGCGCTCCAGGCCGGCAACAGCATCCGCCTCGATGATCCGTACGTTCTCGACCCCCGCGCGCACCAGGCTGCCGAGCATCCGAGCAATGGCCGGCCGGTAAACCTCGAAGGCAAGCACGTTCGCCTCTGGCCGCACCTCGGCCATCGGAATCAGCGACTCGCCTGCGCCGGGACCGATTTCGACGATCAGCTCCGCATCACGCCCGAACGCCGCAATCAGATCCAGCGAGGCGTCCGGGTGGACAGATGTCGAGGTCTCCGATCGAGGCACTTCAAGAACGAACCGGTCTCGGTAGGTATCCCATGCGCGACGCTGGTTGGAGCGCATGCGGTTGCTGCGCCGTACGAACGAGACCACTTCCCGTCGTACCCGGGCATCTTCGAGCTCAGCAGCCGAACCAGTCATGATCTTGGCCAATATAGTGGCTAGCTCGAGATGTCCTTCGTTGTCAGCCTCGCCCAAGCAGCGAGCCAGAAGGTGCCAGCGTAGATCAGGGCGGTGATCAGTCCGCGTTGAATCGACTCGGTGGCGATCGGGTCTCGCAGCAAGTCGCCGAACGCGGTCCACCAGTGCGTCAGCAGCCACGGGTGCAGCCAGCTCAACTGCGAGATCGAGTTCAGGACGAACATCAACACATTCACCAGAACGACGGCGATGGTCGCTCCGAGCGGCTGCTCAGTCAATGTCGAGATGAACAGTCCGATCGCGCCAAGCGCAGAGAACTGGGCTGCGAGGTAGAGCGTGGTCAAGGCCAGCCGCCATACCCCGTCGGCTAGCGACGTCTGGGTACCGGAGAGCAGAGTCATCTCGCCGCCCCCAAACAGCGCGAGTCCCATGATCGTCCCAACGGTGGCGACCAGCAGCGTCGCCACCACAGCGAAGATCACGATCGCGGCGTACTTGATCACCAACAGGCGCGTACGACCGGCCGGGATTGCCAATAGGTAACGCAGTGTTCCGAGGTTGGCCTCGCCTGCGACTGAATCTCCGGAGATGGCACTTACTGCCAGCGGCAAGAACAGCGGCAGTTCCAAGGCCAGCGCGGCAAATGCGACGAACAGCCCATTTCCCGCAATTGCGGTGATGAAGTTGGGGCCGTCGCCCTGACCCGGTGATGAGACACGTACCGCGATGGCCAAGATCACCGGGACTGCCGCAAGCACCGCGAGTCCGGCGATATTGCGCCGGCGACCAAAGATGATCTTGAGTTCGGACCGGAGGAATCGCGTGGAGAGCCGAGCGCGTGGCGGGCTGGCGACTACTGCGAGCTCAGCCGCTGACATCGAATCCCTCGCCCGTCAAGGACACGAACACATCTTCCAGGCTGGGCTGCAGCACGGCGAAGCCGAGCACCGGCACGCATGCATTGACCAGATTGGGCACGATCTTTTCGACCGCTACGTCACCTAATGCTGCGGTGACGTAGCCGGGTGAGATCGATACGTCGCGCAGACCAAGCTCGTTCAGCACCCGCGCCGCGTCGTCGGTGCGATCGGTGTCGACCCGCACGGTCTGTGCCGAGCCGGCTCGCAGTTCGCCCAGTGGTCCCTGGGCCACCAGCTTGCCCTCATACATCACCCCGACGTGGCTGCAGATCTGCTCGACCTCGGCGAGCAGATGGGTCGACACCAGTACCGTGGCGCCGTCGCGGGCTAGCTCCCCGATGAGATGCCGAACCTCTCGAGTGCCCTGTGGATCGAGCCCATTGGTGGGTTCGTCCAGCACGAGCAGATCGCGGGGCATCAACAGCGAGTTTGCGATAGCCAGTCGCTGGCGCATGCCGAGCGAGTACGCCCGATAGCGCTTCTCGGCAGCTGCCAGCAGGCCCACCCGATCGAGGGCGGCATCAATCCGCATGCGTGAGGTGCGGGGGTCGCTGAAGCGGTCAGCAGCGTCGAGCCTGGCGAGGTTGGCGCGCCCGGAGAGATAGGGATGAAAGGCCGGACCCTCCACCAGCGAGCCGACGCGGCGGAGCACGTTCCGAGTTGCGGCCGGCATCGGCGTGCCCAGCAGGGAGATCGCCCCCGCCGTGGGAGAGATCAGACCCAAGAGCATCCGGATTGTGGTGGTTTTGCCGGAGCCGTTGGGGCCCAGGAAGCCGTAGACCGCACCGCCTGGAACCTCCAGATCGATGCGATCGACGGCAATCTGGCGCCGAAACTGCTTGGTCAAACCGCTGGTGACAACGGGCGCTGTCTCGGCGGGGGCTGATGTCACTTGTTGAGGGCCTGATAGATCACGTCGGGGCGCACGGCGCCGACTGCCAGCCGGCCGTCGTCGGTCCACACCGCCGAGAATGCCGTACCAGCGAGTAGTCGACCAGAACCCCATGAGCCGCTTACCTGCTGCAGTTTGTCGCGGAACGCCTTGAGTTGTTGATCATTCTTGGTGTTGGAGGTATCGATTTTGCGAATGGTGACCGCGGTCCAGCCGGTTCCGACGACCTTCGTCGCGTTCTTCGCGGTTTCAGCGCGCTGACGATCTTGTGGGCTACGGGTAGCTTGATCACCCGGTGGCACCTCAGTCACCTTGGCTCCTGGCGGAGGGTTGAACACAAACTCGGCGTCGTCGGGCCGGGTGAAGTCCACCGAGGTGTAGCCGACCTCGAAAACGATCTTGTTGTCGGGCCCGAATACCTGGACTCGGAGCGGCAGCTTGGTGTCACCATCGACGGCGAGTCGCACTTGGCTGATCAAGCTGCCGGAGTCATTCGGATCCAGGACCAACTCGTACGCCGGACGTCCGGCAACCTCGACCGCACTGTCGGTGGTCACGGTCGTGGTCGGCTCGAGGGCCTTCAGCACCCTCTGGGCCGCCTCTTCGGGCGTTCTGGGCGTACCCGACGGTGTCGCGCCCGGCTCCGCCGCCTGATCGGCGGTCAGTGTGCGGTGAGTCGCGGCATTGTCCTTGCTGGACCAGGTCCAGACGTCTTTCCCGTTCCGGATGAGGTCGTATTCGCTGTAGGTCCCAAGGATGGCCAATCGGGCCTTGTCCGGCGAGGAATAGCGCACCCGGAGAGTATGGGTGCCCGAAACGAGAGATGTCAGCTCTGGGTCCTCCTGGCCATTTGCGCCGGGAATGGCAGGGATGCCGAGATCGGCGCGTTCGACGACAGTTCCCGACAACCCGTCGATCTTGGCCTGCTGGACGTCGACCAGCAATTCCTCGGGTGTACGAGTGGGCAACTTCTTATCTGCACTCGCAGTGGTGGCAACTAGGCCAGTTCCCCCCACAACGAGCACGAAGGCTAGCGGCGCCAGTAGGCGCAACGCTCGTTTGGAATCGAAGATCCGCATGTGCCAATTGTTGCCGTTGCTCACTGTGAGAACGCTGTGTTTGACACCGTCGCTCGCCAGCGCTCGGTCTGTCGAATGGCCCGCTGCCGCTCGCTCCGGCTGATACTTGGCGTGTGCGGATACTGCTGGTCGACGATGAGGAGCGGATGGTCGCTGCGCTGCGTCGTGGCCTTGCTGCCGAGGGATTCGTCGTGGAGAGTGCCACTGATGGGACCGCAGGCTTGCAGCTCGCCCAGCACGGCGACTTCGACGCCATTGTGCTCGATGTGATGTTGCCCGGGCTGTCGGGATATGAGGTGGTACGCCGGCTCCGCGCTCGCAGCAACTGGGTTCCGGTGCTGATGTTGTCTGCCAAAGACGGGGAGTACGACCAGGCTGACGCGCTGGATGACGGCGCCGATGACTACCTGACCAAACCCTTCTCATTCGTCGTCTTGCTGGCCCGGATCAGAGCACTGCTACGACGCGGCGCTGCAGCGCGGCCAGTGGTCCTCAGCGCCGGAGATATACAGCTGGATCCGGCGAGTCGCGAAGTCTGGGTGGACGGCAGCGCCGGCGAACCTGACGCCACGGGAGTTCGTGCTGCTGGAGTATCTGATCCGCAATGCCGGCCGGGTGGTCGGCAAGGCCGAACTGCTGGATCACGTGTGGGCCAACGCGGCCGACGTTGCCCCCAACGCCGTCGAGGTCTACGTCGGCTATCTGCGGCGCAAGATCGGCAACGATCGGTTGATCACCGTACGCGGCGTCGGCTACCGGCTAGCGGCGTAAGCCAGAAGACCTATCGGTGAAGCGATTCTGGACCTTGAGCCTGCGGGTTCGGCTCATGATCATCGGACTGGTCGGAGTCGGTACGGCGTTGATCATGGGCGGCCTGGCGTTCTTCGGTGCGCTGACCTTTTCGGTGAACCGCACACTGGACAACGAGGCGTTGGCTAGCGCGGAAGAGGTAGCCGCGATGGTCAACGAGAACAAGCTGCCCAGCCCTATTCCGGTCTCCGGTGCTCAGGTCGTACAGGTAGTGGACTCTCAGCAGCGAGTCATTGGCGGTTCGGTAACGGCCGACCGTTTGACCCCGCTCCTCCGGTCCACCGAGCTCACGACGGCACTCGACGGCGAGGCAGTTGTGCTGGACGGAGCTCGGCTCGGCATGTCGGAGCCGGTGCGGGTCCGAGCCATTCAGGCCGGACCGGCTTCGGCCCCAGTCAGCGTCATCGTCGGGCTGCCGTACGGGGATGTGCTTGCGGCGCGTACGGCGCTGCGGAACGCATTGCTCGTCACGTTTCCGCTGCTGCTCGGCGGTCTTGCCGTAATCGCCTGGCGGGTGATCGGGTGGACGCTGCGGCCCGTGGAACAGCTGCGCGCCGGAGCCGAACAGATCAGCAGAACGCGCCGGATCGGCGGGCCTGCCGAGCGCGAACGGCTCCCAGTGCCACCTGCGGCAGACGAAATCCGCGCGCTCGCTATCACCCTCAACGAGATGCTCGACCGGCTGGCTGAAACTCAGGAACGCCAACGCGGGTTTGTTGCCGACGCAGCCCACGAGCTGCGCAGCCCGTTGGCCAGCATTCAGGCACAGCTGGAGGTTGCCCAGCGGCTCGGCGAGGGCGGAACGCTGCCTGCTGATCTCATGGTGGACGTCAAGCGATTGGCAGGACTGGTCGAAGACTTGCTGCTGCTCGCACGCGCCGATGCCGACACCAGACCGCCGGCCCGACTGACCGCGGTCGATGCCCGTGATCTTGTGTCGGAGCTGACCATGACATACCGACACGCTCGGGTTCCGGTGACGTTGCAGGCCGACGAACCTGTGATCATCATGTGCGCCGCCGAAGAGCTGCGTCGCGCGATCAGCAATGTGCTGGATAACGCAGTGCGCCACGCGAAGACTCGGGTCGAGGTGACCACCTCCGTTGATCATGATCAGGCTGTGATCAGCGTCAGCGACGACGGACCAGGCATTCAGCCGGCAGACCGCGAGCGTGTCTTTCGAGCGCTTCACCAGGCTTGATGATTCGCGCGGCCGCAGCTCGGGCGGTACAGGTCTCGGACTGGCCATCGTTCGTGAGCTCGTCACTCGGGCGGGCGGTACTGTCGTCCTCACTGCAGCCAGACCGCCATGGCAGACGCGCGCGGAGCTGCGACTCCCGCTGGCGCCGATCACGAGCGGCCCGCCGGCCTAAATCCGCATCCGTGGTGCGCGATTTCCCGACGCTCGCAGCTCGTTAGCACTCTCACCCCCTTGTCTGCTAACTGTTCCGTGGGGACGATTGAGCCAAGTTCGGCTGGTGATCAACGACGTACCACCTGAGGCACTGCACCCGGGCAGTGAGTTGGGAGGTCATCATGGATGGCTTTCGGCCAACGTCGATCGAGGTTGCACCGCTGCAAGCCGACGGCTCCCTCTACGGCTTCATGCTGCTCGGTCGATGGCCAAACGACACGGTCGAGTGGGCCAGATTCCTGGTGCTCGCCGTGCAGATGGCTGCCGTTCCTGGGCTGCTACCGAGTAGCACCGTCTTCCGCGTACGCGAGGATCTGCCCGAGCAGCCCCATCCTGGTGCCATCGGTCTCGTCGTGGCTGAAGGGCAGTTGCTGGGTGAGCATCCTCTTCGTCCCGGACACTTCGCAGGGCAACAACCGCCAGGGTTGATCGTGCTGCACCCACCGTCCAGCACGTTGGCGAGCATTCCGGAATACAACGTCGCTTCAGGCTGTGTATTCCTGCCGGGTCTGCCGCACCTCGGCCTGGACCATCGTGCCGCTTGGGTCGAGGCGGACGTCGACGGAACCGTGACGCAACTGATCAGCAAGGTGGGCATTGATCCCCAAGTCAACGCCGACACTGCTGCGCTGGCCATGCTCCTGGCCGCCTGAATCCCATCTGCCCGGCTTCAGTCGGCAATATTGCGATCGCGTCGTCAGCAGAATCGCGCCTAGCATGGCCGACCATGGGGCACGTCGAACTTTCCGGCATCGGGTATCACCTACCCGACGGGCGAGTGCTGCTCGACGACGTGTCTTTCCGCGTGGGTGAGGGTTCAATCGTCGCCCTCGTTGGGCCCAACGGTGCCGGCAAGACCACCCTCCTCAAGATCATCGCCGGAGACCTGACGCCGACCACCGGTTCGGTCTCGCGAAGCGGCGGCCTCGGAGTGATGCGGCAATTCATCGGAAGCATCCGGGACGCATCGTCGGTACGCGATCTGCTGTTCTCCCTCTCCTCACCAGCGCTACGCCGAGCCGTGGCTGAACTCGATCGGCTGGAACTTCAGTTGATGGAAGACGACAGCGAGCCGGGCCAGCTGCGCTACGCGCATGCCCTGTCCGACTACGCCGATGCGGGTGGGTACCAGGCTGAAGTGCTCTTTGACGCGTGTTGTACCGAAGCCCTTGGCGTGAGCTATGACCAGGCAAAGTGGCGCGACCTCAGCACCCTGTCCGGAGGCGAGCAGAAGCGGCTGGCCCTGGAGGCCTTGTTGCGTGGTCCTGACGAGGTGCTCCTCCTCGACGAACCGGACAACTTCTTGGATGTGCCCGCCAAGCGCTGGCTGGAAAATCAGCTGCAGACCACCCAGAAATCGGTGCTGGTCGTCAGCCATGACCGTGAGCTCCTGGCGCAGACGGCGAAGACGATCGCAGTTCTCGAGCTCGGCGCCGCGGGCAATTCGGTCTGGATTCATGGCTCCGGATTCGAGACCCTGGCAGCTGCCCGGCGAGACCGATTCGCGCGTTTTGAGGAGCTGCGGCGGCGTTGGGACGAGGAGCATCAAAAGCTGCGAGAGCTCGTGCTGCTGTACAAGAACAAGGCCACGTACAACTCAGGAATGGCCTCGCGCTATCAGGCCGCTCAGACTCGGCTCGCCAAGTTCGAGGAGGCCGGGCCGCCTCAGGCGGTGCCGCTTGAGCAAAGAGTCTCGATGCGCCTGAGTGGGGGGCGTACCGGCAAGCGTGCCGTCATGATCGACAATCTCGAACTGACTGGTCTGATGCGGCCATTCGACGCTGAAATCTGGTTCGGTGACCGCGTTGCCGTGCTGGGATCGAATGGCTCGGGTAAGTCACATTTCCTTCGTTTGCTGGCTTGTGGGGGCTCCGATCCTGATCGCGAGCATCAGCCCGTCAGCGAGGTTGACATCGCCCCAGTCCCGCATACGGGTAAGGCGAAACTCGGAGCGCGGGTACGACCCGGCTGGTTCGCGCAGACCCATGATCATCCGGAGCTGTTCGGTCGTACTCTGCTAGAGATCTTGCATCGCGGTGATGATCACCGGGCCGGCATGGGTCGCGAGGAGGCGTCGCGCAAACTGGATCGCTACGAACTGGCCAAGGCTGCCGAGCAGAGGTTCGAGTCGTTGTCGGGAGGTCAGCAGGCGCGCCTCCAGATCCTGCTGCTGGAGCTGAGTGGTGCAACTCTGCTGCTCCTCGACGAGCCGACCGACAATCTAGATGTGGAATCGGCCGAGGCGTTGGAGCAAGGGCTCGACTCCTTTGAGGGGACGGTGATCGCCGTGACTCATGACCGCTGGTTCGCACGCAGCTTCGACAGATACTTGATCTTCGGCGCGGATGGCAGTGTGTACGAGTCGACAGAGCCGGTCTGGGACGAGGCGCGGGTCGAACGCGCGCGCTAACGCGCTTGCCGCGTCACGGCCAAAAAATAGGTGGGGTTATCCCGACCTCGACATCTCGGGCAAGCATCAGTGCGCTAGCTAACGCTGATCATCAATGCTTGGTGGCATGTCCACCGACGAGCTGAGCCGGACCGCCTCCGAGGCGGGCATGCCCCCTGAGCTTGTCAAAGGGCGCACTGTCCGCACGCTCAACACTTCGAGGTGTTGTGCCGCTCGCGCTCTTGGCTGTGATCTTCATCGGGTACGCGGTGCCGCCCTACCTGTCGCTCGATCCGGAGCGGGCCCGTATCCAGCCGATTCCGCCGCACGCCAGCTACTATCCGCTGCTGGTCACCCATATCTTTCTCGGTTCGCTGGCCCTGCTTGCCGCTTGCCTCCAGGTCTGGCCGTGGCTTCGCAGCTCTCATCCAGCAGTGCATCGTTGGAGTGGGCGCGTCTACGTCACCGCCGCGCTGAGCGCATCCGTGTGCGTCATGATCATCTCTCCGATGGGCCTGCATGGGGCCAATCAACGGGTGGCCAACACCATGCTGGCCGTGTTGTGGTTCGGTACCACGCTGGCGGGTTTCCGCGCTATCCGACAGCGCCGATTTGCCGATCATCGGCAATGGATGCTGCGTAGCGTTGCCTTGGCCTTCTCGATCGTGGCATACCGGGTCTGGTTGATGATCGCCTTCGCCGTCTTCGTGCCGGGGATCTACACGGGTGCCGAGGTCGATCCAGCGGCGCTTGATGAAGCAATCGGCTTGACGAGCTGGATGAGTTGGGTGGTCAACCTGGTGGTCATCGAGTGGTGGTTGCATCGCCGTCCAGCTGTCGCGGCCGAAGAGCTTCGGAGGATAGCTGGACCTCGGTCAGCGCAGGTCTAGCCGCATGAGGACACGCGGAAACCCACCGGATACCGATCCGGTGTCCGCAGCCTTGACGAAGCCGGAGTCTTCGAAGAGCTTCCGGGTGCCGACGTAGGCCATCGTCAGATCGACCTTCTTGCCGCGATTGTCTACGGGGTAGCCCTCGACCGCCGGCGCACCCTTCGACCGTGCGTACGCCACAGCGCCCTCGAGCAGGGCATGCGAGATGCCCTTGCCGCGGTGCCCGGGGCGGACCCGAATGCACCACACCGACCAGACCGGCTGATCATCGATGTGAGGGATCTTGGTAGATCGCGCAAATGGCAGTTCGGACCGGGGTGCGACGGCGGCCCACCCAACTACATCGAGATCTTCGTAAGCGAGGACGCCCGGCGCCACCGCGGCGGCGGCAGAGCTGCTTCACATAATCACCACGTGCCCGGCCGACGAGCGCGCGGTTGGTTTTGGCGTCGATGCGGTGGCTCAGGCACCAACACACCGAGGAATCAGGGTTCTTGGGTCCGACCATGATCGCGACATCATCGAACCGTGCCAAGGTCGCGGGGCGGATCTCGATGTTGGATGGCACGTGTCGTTAGGCGCCGAAACGGCCGCGCCACTCCTCCGGGATGAGCGGCTTCTCCGCTCGCGCCTTGATCTGCTGCACGGCCCAGGTGTTGCCGTCGGGATCGGCGAAGCCGAAGAATGTGCCGCCGTCCTGCTCGCTGAAGATCGTGATATCACTGGCTGCAACGCCGCGACTGATCAACTCCTCGCGCGCCGCCTGCGCATCGGCAACGACAAGCTGGATACCCTTCATCGAGCCAGGCTCCATCGCGTCCATCCCGGGTCCGTCGCCAAACACGATTGAGCAGCCAGATCCGGGCGGTGTCAGCTGGGTCACGTGCATCTGCGGAGTAACTGTGTCGTGGTCCAGCGCGAACCCAACCTTGTCGCGGTAGAAGGCGATCGAGCGATCGATGTCGCTTACCGGGAGTACCACAACCTCCAGTGTCCAATCCATGATCACGTCCTTGATGCTTGGTTATTGATCAGTGATGAGCTGACTCTTCAGTATCACGACGGGGATCTTCACGATCAGCCGCCCGGAAAGCACCGGCGGGTTCATTGCTAGTGGTGTCTTGGCTTGGTTACGGTGGGCAACAGCTGCGGCAGCTGGCTGGCCGACTGCGTCGCGTGTGATGAGAGAGGACGAACACTGGTGGAAAACCAGTTTCGCTTTGGGGTGTTCCTGCGGCCCGACCCGAAGACGTGTGCGGCGGTCACACAAATCGCTGGCCAACTACGAGCGCAGTACGGATTGATCTCTGCGGGCGCATTCCCTCCGCATGTCACCCTCGCCGGCAGCCTGCCTGTGGTTGTCCCGTTGGCTGAGTTGATCCAGCTCATCGGCTTCGTGCTGCGCCGAAAACGATCATTTCCAGTACAGAACCTCGGTATCCGACGGCTCGCGGATGCCGCAATCGCCTACGACGTGTCCGCGCTGGACGGCGCCCCGAACAGACCGCTGAATGATCTTGCTGGAGCAGTTGACTTCGTCGTCAGACCGCTGCTCGGGCCCAGCGTCGGGCTGCCCGCCGACCTGTACGAGCCGGACCGCTGGATGCCTCACATTTCGTTGGCCTCGCATGAGTTGCGGGTGCGCGCCGATCTCCGGGAGGAGATCGAGGATTACGTCAACGGACTCGGTGTCGTTCCGCCGGCGTCCTTCACCGCGGACACGGTGATGCTGTATCGATTCGCCCACAACACCTGGACCGGTACCTGGTGGCGGGAGATGCGTTGGGAGCACGTCCGCAGCTGGCGGCTGGTGGCATAGATTCCCGCTCTGCGAGCGTCGGAGCGGCGCCGCTGGCGATTGGAGGAGAGATGAGTGAAACGCCCACGAGAAAGAGTTAGGTGTCCTGCGGCGGCATAGGCGTTTCATGAAGATCGACGACAACGCCAACTCCCTGCGCCGCATGCGCGAGCAGAGCCTGAAAAATCAGCGTTCGCTCATCGGGACAAAGTCCCTGGTTCGCATGCCGGTGTAGATCTGTTTCGGTCGGGCGATCTTCTGCTCCTTGTCCTGCACGAGCTCCGACCATTGCGCGAGCCAGCCCGGCGTACGACCAATGGCAAATAGCACGGTGAACATCTCTGCCGGGAACTGCAGCGCCTCATAGATCAGGCCGGAATAGAAGTCGACATTGGGATACAACTTGCGCTTGACGAAGTACTCGTCCTCGAGCGCGATCTTCTCCAGCTCCTGCGCGATCTTGAGCAACGGATTGACTCCGGTCACCTCGAAGACGTCGTCGCAGGCCTTCTTGATGATCTTGGCACGCGGGTCGTAGTTTTTGTACACCCGGTGGCCGAAGCCCATCAGCTTTTCCTTACCCTCCTTCACCCCGCCGATGAAATCCCCAATGTTGTCGGTCGTACCGATCCGTTTCAGCATGGCGAGTACAGCCTCGTTGGCCCCGCCGTGTAGTGGTCCGTAGAGTGCGGCAACACCGGCCGCGACGGCCGAATACGGATCGACTTGAGAGGAACCTACGGAGCGCACGGCGTTCGTCGAGCAGTTTTGCTCATGATCAGCGTGCAGGATGAACAGCACCTCCAGCGCATGGACCAAGCGCTCGTCCGCGACGTAGGTTGGCTCGCTCATCTTGAACAGCATTGCCAAGAAGTTGGCGGTGTAAGACAGCGAATTGTCCGGGTAGACGTACGGCTTGCCCTGCTGATGGCGGTAGGCGAACGCCCCCAGAGTCGGCATCTTGGCGATCAAGCGAGTGATCTGCAATAGCCGGTTCTCCGGGTCGCCGATCTTGGCTGCTGCCGGATAAAACGTCGACAGTGCACTGACGGTTGTCATCAGCATCCCCATGGGATGCGCGTCATAGCGGAAGCCTTCGATGAACTGCTTCAGGTTCTCGTGGATGAAGGTGTGGTAGGTGACGCTGAGCACCCATTCATCCAGCTGAGCCTGCGTCGGCAGTTCGCCGTTCAACAGCAGGTAAGCGACCTCGAGGAAAGTGGAGTGCTCGGCCAGTTGCTCAATGGGATAGCCGCGGTACTCGAGGATGCCCTCATCGCCGTCTATGAAAGTAATGGCGCTTCTGCAGGAAGCTGTGTTGACAAAACCTGGATCGTACGTCGCGAGTCCCGGCTCGCCTTCGACCGCGATCTGCTTGAGGTCGGTAGCGCGGATCGTCCCATCACTGATCGCGATCTCGTACTCACGACCCGTACGGTTGTCGCGAACGCTCAGCGAATCCTTGGGAGAATCAACCGTTGGCGTATCGGTCATGCGCACAACCTACGCGCGGCCTGTAGGCCTGGATAGTCGGGGGCCATATGATTTGGCCCACTGACCTGGAGCGTGTCTGAGCGTCGGCAGAGACGCACGTGCACGTGCTCTGGCTACGCGATACACAGGTTGCAACGCGTGTATCGCGTAAGGAACGGACGTGCACGTGCGTTTCTGACCCGGAGGTGTAAAAGGGCCTGTCGGAGGCCTGCATTAGGTTCGGCCCCATGGATCAGAAGCAAGTCATCCACCGCTACCTCAGCATTCAACGCGACGCACTTTTGGCCAAGCTGGATGGGCTTGGCGAGCGCGAAGTGCGCTGGCCGATGACGGCGACAGGTACGAATCTGCTTGGCCTTGTCAAACATGTAGCAAGCGTCGAGCTGGGTTACTTCGGCGAGGTGTTCGACCGTCCCGCCAACGTGCCGCTGCTCTGGCTTGACGACGGCGCTGAGATCAACGCCGACATGTGGGCCACCGCCGACGAGTCACGCGAGGAGATCGTCTCCCTGTACGAGCAGGCTGCCACCCACGCGGATGCGACTATCGCAGCGCTCACCCTGGACTCGCCCGGTCGCGTCCCGTGGTGGCCTCCAGAGCGGGAGCAGGTCACCTTGCATCAGATCATGGTGCACGTGAGTGTGGAAATGGCTCGGCACGCGGGCCATGCCGACATCCTCCGTGAACTCATTGACGGGACCGCCGGCAACAAGGACGGAAATCTCCCGGATCAGTCAGCTGAGGAGTGGGCTGCCTATCGAAAGCGACTTGAGGAAACGGCGCTAGAAGTCGAGCGGCGTACCGAGAGCGCGGTTTGATCACCAGGGAGGCAGAGAGACGTGCCGAGCGGGTGCTCTGATGGCGAGGACCGCGCGGCGACGACATGATCGTTAGCGCGCGTGCATCTCCACGAAGTGCGGGCTGCACATCAAGCCGAGGATGTTGCCGAACGGGTCGAGGACGGATGCGGTGACGAATCCGGCATCGCGTTCGACGATCGGCTGGTATTCGGTGGCCCCGTGCTCCACCAGCCGGGCAACGGCAGCCGCCACGTCGTCGACCTGCCAGTAGATGACGGCCCCACCAGGATCACGCGAGACGCCCGGCGGAGCGTAGCGGCGGTCGATGAGACCGAGCTCGTCCTCGTCGGCACCGATCCGGAACTCAATATAGGCGGGCGGCCCTTCTTCAGGACGCTGGAAATAAGGCTCGATGTCGAGCACGTCGGCGTACCAGTCGCGCGCCGCAATGACATCGTCGGCCCAGAAGCTGACCGTGGTGAGTCCGCGCAGCATCTCAGTCCTCTCTTTGCATACGTGTCTATATATTTGTGTCTTTCTGGCTGTCTCTTGTGCGTCCCCATCTGCCGATCTAGGTGCGCTCAGGGTGGATGCCGAACGGCGTTGTGCCCCTGCCTTGGCTCCCTGTGAGTCATCCTGCCGGGCGGCAGTGACATTTCCGCTTTGACCGGCGGTTGCCCGCACAGGTAATCTGGGCCGCTGTTGCGTCCACGCGAGCATTTTCAGCGTGCCCAGATTCGGTGTGGATGCGACAGGAATTCGTTTACAAACAATGTGAGCTTGCTCGCGTCACATACGGAAGCTGGTTATGTCCACCTACAGCCCCAAACCTGGCGACATCACGAGGTCGTGGCATGTCATCGATGCCGACGATGTTGTGCTGGGCCGGCTTGCGGTGACCGCTGCGACGTTGCTCCGCGGCAAGCACAAGCCGACTTACGCGCCGCACATGGACGGCGGTGACTTCGTCGTCGTGGTGAACGCATCCAAGATCGCTCTGACCGGGAGCAAGCGCACCGACAAGCTTGCCCGCCGACACTCCGGCCGGCCTGGGGGTTTGAAGTCGGTACCGTACGGTGAGCTCCTCGACCGTGATCCACGTAAGGCCGTCGAACTCGCCGTTTGGGGAATGCTCCCCAAGAACAAGCTCAGCCGCAGGCTGATCAGGAAGCTCAAGGTGTACGCCGGTCCAGAGCATCCGCACACTGCTCAGCAGCCGAAGCCGTACCAGATCACCCAGATCGCGCAATAGTCGCGGCTACCACACGCACGTCAAGAGGAAGCAAGGAACCATCGCAGTGACTGATACCGCCACCGAAAGGGTCGACGAGGACGCGACCACCCCGTTCGTCGAGGATGAGCGCGAAATCGCGTACCGTTCGGAGGCGACACCGCAGGTGTCGCATGGCCCGTCGGGCCGCCCTGCCCTCGTGGCGCCGGCGGCGGCGACCGGTCGCCGTAAGGAGGCGGTGGCTCGAGTCCGTCTCGCCCCAGGCAGCGGGCAGTGGATGATCAATGGCCGTGTGCTGGAAGACTATTTCCCCAACAAGGTGCATCAGCAGCTGGTGTCCGAACCCTTCGTTGCAGCGGCCGTAGCTGGCTCATATGACGTGATCGCACGCATTCATGGCGGCGGCGTGACCGGTCAGGCCGGGGCGCTCCGGCTGGGTATCGCACGTGCTCTCAATGCAGTCGACGCGGAGGCCAGCCGGGCTGCGCTCAAGAAGGCCGGCCTGCTGACTCGTGACGCGCGGATCAAGGAACGTAAGAAGGCGGGGCTGAAGAAGGCCCGGAAGGCACCCCAGTACAGCAAGAGGTAATCGCGCGGGGGTGAGAGCAGTGGGGCAACTCTTTGGAACCGACGGCGTACGCGGCAGGGCCAACGAGGCTCTCACCGCGGAACTTGCGCTGAGTCTTTCTGTTGCGGCCGCCCATGTCCTCTCTGAGACCGGAGATTTCAGCGGACATCCGCCTTTTGCGGTTGTCGGGCGTGATCCTCGCGCCTCAGGAGAGTTCCTCGAAGCTGCGGTGGTGGCCGGTCTGGCCAGCGCCGGGGTGAACGTGACACGGCTCGGCGTGCTGCCAACTCCTGGGGTCGCGTTCCTGACCGAAGCTTGCGATGCCGATCTTGGCGTGATGCTGTCGGCGAGCCACAATCCCATGCCCGACAACGGCATCAAGTTCTTCGCGCGGGGCGGGAACAAGCTTGACGATGCCGTTGAGGACACGATCGAGGATCGGCTTACCGAAGTCTGGGCCCGGCCCACTGGCGCCGGAGTCGGCCGAGTCAGCGTCGATGAGTCACTTGTCGAGACGTATGTAGCGCATGTGGTCAACAGCCTGGAAAGACCGGTCAGTCTTGATGGGATCAAGGTGGTCGTCGACTGCGCAAATGGCGCAGCATTCCAGGCCGCCCCGGCGGCGTTCGAGGCCCAGGGCGCCGACGTGCACCGGATCCATGCACAGCCCGACGGCATCAACATCAACGACAACTGTGGATCCACGCACATGGAGTCGCTGCGCGCAGCGGTGTTGGAACAGCACGCAGACATCGGGATTGCGCTCGACGGCGACGCTGACCGGTGCCTGGCAGTCGACACGTTTGGCCGGATCGTCGATGGCGACCAGATCTTGGCGATCTTGGCGCTTGCCCTCCGCGAGCAGGGTCGGCTGAAGAACGACACGGTCGTGGCTACCGTGATGAGCAATCTGGGATTCGTCAACGCCATGCGCGGTCTCGGGATCACCGTGCAGCAGACCAAGGTGGGCGATCGCTATGTCTTGGAGGCCATGAAGGCTGGCGGTTTCATCCTGGGTGGCGAGCAATCGGGGCACATCGTGATGTTGGAACACGCAACGACGGGCGACGGCGTACTCACCGCGCTTCACCTGATGAACCGGATGGCCACATCGGGGCAGTCCCTTTCCCAGCTGGCTTCGGTGATGACCCGACTGCCTCAGGTGCTGATCAACGTGCCGGACGTCGACAGGAAGCGGGCAGCAACTGATCCCCAGCTGTCAGCGGCGGTGGCGGAAGCTCAAGCCGAGCTCGGAGACTCGGGTCGGGTTCTCTTGCGGCCCTCCGGCACGGAGGCGCTGGTGCGCGTCATGGTGGAGGCTGAGAGCTATGAGGCCGCTAACGCTGTCGCCCAGCGGCTGGCCGATGTGGTCAAGGCATCCCTGGCGCTCTAGTGCCGCGTGTTCAGGAGTTCAGCGCGACGAACCGCTTGAGCTTGCCTGTCGAGGCGTGCCGCGGGATCTGCTCAACGACCCTCACGCTGATCGCGGGATTCGTTAGCCCGTAGCGGCCCAGCGACGTGACCAGCGCCGCAGCCACTGCCGAGACCTCAGGTGATCCGATAACGAGCACATCCGCGCCGCTCGCGGTCTGACGCACCTGATACTCCGAGATCAGCGGGTCGGTGCCCAGCACGTACCGGAATGCGCTCGCCGGGACCAGCCTCTCGCCGTAACGGAAGTCGTCGTCGCGTCGGCCGGCAATGTCGGCGACGCGCAGCATCGAACTGCCGCACGCGCATTGGCCCGGCAACAGGGTGACCTCGTCGCCGAGGTCGTAGCGAATGAAGGGAAAGGTGCGGCCAGCAAGCCCGGTCGCGAGCGTACGCGCGGCTGGCTCATCGGAGGGGACCGGACGCCCGTCCGAATCAACCCGCTCCAGGATCACCTCGTCCTCACAGACGTGCAAACCGTCGCCATAACCGCAGCCGACTGCCTGGACGCCGATCTCGGTCGAGCCCCAGAGATTGTGCACCGGCGCACCCCAAGCGATCGTGATCGCGTCACGATCCTCCTCGCTCAGCGGCTCGGAGTTCGTGCTGACACGAGTCGGCTGGATTGCCAACTCACCTGCAGTCGTGGCGCGGGCCAGGCGTCCGATGACCGAGGCGTAACCCACGAGATGGGTGGGCTTCGCGCCCGCCACCGCTCGCCGCAGCTGATCGAATGGCGCCGCCGCCGGGTATCACGATGGTCTCCATCGATGACTCGGTGGCGATGTCGAACAACGGTGTGCTGGCGTGTGGCGGCTCGCCGGCCTCGAGCACGCCGAGTCGCGCCCCGCGGAGATCTGATCCGGCAGCGCGCTCGGCACGCGCCTGCCACCGCCACGCGAGACAGGCGAGTGTGACGAACTGTTCCCAATCCCAGACATACACACCGCGTACGCCGCTCGAGCCGCCAGAACTGAATACCTGGTACCCCGCGGGGGTGTAGGAGAACCAAGACTGTTGCGCCAGCACCTGCTCGGCGCCCGCGCGGGTGACATCGGGCGTGGTGATGATCGCGTCCCAGTCGCTCTGGGCCTGCTGCTTCAACATCGGCGGCAGCTGTGCGAGGTCGTCGATGGTCGCTGTGGCCGGGTCGATGTTGGCCATCCGGGCGGCGTGAAAGGGCGAGCGCTCGCGCGCGTAGGTCAGCAACGACCGGAGTCGTTCGGTCTGGTAGCGCTCGATGCGCTTTCGCGGCCAGTCGAGCCGGGCCACGTGGTCCTCGAGCGAGGCTCGCACCGCAGTCAGGTGCGCTGCTCGCAGCCGCTCGTACGCCGCCTTCGGGTCCTTGTGGGGCACGCTTCATAGTTTGCCGGGGTCAGGTTGGCGCGCACCACTCCGATGCCGGGGGTCAAGATCACCGCGACCCACCGGCACCGACGCGCGATCACGGACAGTCGGAGCTCAGGATGAGTTCCCGTACTCGTCGTGCCAGTTCCACCACTCGTAGGGTGGGGTTTGCGGGTAGCCCTCGGGCGAGTCTTCCCACGCCTCTTGACGGCCGAGCGCGGTCATGTCGAGATAGCTCCAGGTGCCTCCCATGACCTCGTCGCCTCGGCTGTTGATGAAGTACGTGCGAAACACCCGGTCGCCGTCGCGGATGAATGCGTTCGTGCCGTGCCACTCATCCACTCCGAAGTCGGCGTCGAAGCCATCGGTGATCGTGTACCAGGGCATCGTCCAGCCCATGCGCGTTTTCACCTGGGCGATGTCGGGCTGGGGCGCCCGCGAGACGAAGGCGAGGGTGGTGTCACGAGCGTTCAGGTGGGCGACGTCGGCGACCTGGTCAGCGACCATTGAACAGCCCGTGCAAGCGTGATCGGGCCAGCCGTGCACGCCGGGCTCGAAAAAGGCCCGGTAGATGATCAGTTGCCGACGGCCCTCGAACAGGTCGAGCAGGCTCACCTTGCCTAGCGGCCCATCGAACTCGTAATACGTCGTCACGGGCAGCCACGGCATCCGCCGGCGCTCAGCGGCGAGCGCGTCTCGGGCGCGGGTCAGCTTCTTTTCCTTCACCAGCAGCCGCTGGCGCGCAGCCTCCCACTCCTGCTCGGAGACGATCGGGGGTGTTGTCATTGTGACGTTGGGTTCAGACATGACGTTCTCCATTCTGGGGTTGAAGTATCCGGCCGTACTCAACGGTCGAGGTGCACCTGCAGTGCGTCCAGCCGGGCGTCCCAGTCGCGGGCCAATGCGGCAAGGAACTGTTGCGCCACTTGCATCGGAGCGGAGCGGAGCCGGTAGCGTACGCGGCGCCGCTCGCCGGGTTCGGCCGTCACCAGTCCGACCTCTGCCAACAGGAACAGGTGTTTGGCAATCGCCTGTCGGGTGATCGGAAGACGATCGGCGAGGTCCGTGGCCGTCGCCGGGCCGCCGGATGCGAGCGCAGCCAGAATGCTGCGCCGGGTCGGGTCCGCCAAGGCGGTGAAGACCTGTTCGGCGATCGCCTCGATGTCAGGCGGCATCGAGGTAGTCGAACAACTCGCCCAGCTCGTGCGCCCAGCCCTTCGTGTTCCCACCGAAGGCCTTGCTGTGGGCCTCCTCCGGCAGCTGGGCGAAGCCGGTTTCGGTCACGGTCAGCCGAGTGCCCACGTCGATCGGTTCGAGAGTGAACTCGACATAGGTCCGGCGCGGATCGTCGTCAGGCAGACCGTAGATGTGCCAGGTGAATCCGAAAACTGTCGGCTCTTCGACTCGTTCCACGCGCATCTCGGCGCGGTCGCCGGCGGTCCAGGTCATCTGGGCCGTTCCGCCCGGACGCAGATCGATCGTCGCCTGGTCGCCGAACCACGCGCCCAGGCCCTTTGCGGTGGTGAGCGCGGCCCAGACCTTGGTTTGTGGATGAGCGAGCTCGACGGTCCGTTCGATGCGGTCGGGAAATCCCATGAGTACTGCCTCCTCCATATATAGCAATCTATTGGTTGCTATATAAGTTATAGCAACCATTCGGTTGCGTCAAGGGGTTGACTACGGATCCAACCGGGAACGGCCGCGGAACCGGTCACTCAGCACAGGCCGCTTATGGAAACCGGTCACGAGCCACCTCCGAATGGCTCCTCGCTCACGCGTTGGAAGTGACCGGTTGCCTACGGAATCCGACGCGGATCAGATCTTGCGGAAGCGCACCCACTGGACTGAATGATCGCGGTCCTTGCGGAGGATCACCGTGGCGCGGCCCTTCGTCGGCAGGATGTTGGCGGACAGGTTGGGGCCGTTGATGGTGTCCCAGAGGTATTGGGCCTGGTGGATCGCCTCGCTTGTGGTCAGGTCGGCGTAGCGGGTGAAGTACGAGCGCGGATCGCGGAAGGCCGTGTCACGCAGCGAGAGGAAGCGGCTCACGTACCAGTCCCGAACGTCCGCGTCGTCGGCATCGACGTAAACCGAGAAGTCGAAGAAGTCACTGACAGCAAGCCCGGTCGTGCTATCGGGTCGCGACCGCGCCGGCTGGAGGACGTTGAGTCCTTCAACGATCAAGATGTCGGGTCGCCGCACCCTGATCTGGGCGTCCGGCACGATGTCATAGGTCAGATGGCTGTAGACCGGCGCCATCACCTCTTCCTGGCCGGACTTGACATCGATCACAAAGCGCAGCAGAGCGCGCCGATCATAGGACTCCGGGAAGCCCTTTCGATGGAGCAGCCCGCGGCTTTCCAGCTCGGCGTTGGGGAGCAAGAAGCCGTCCGTGGTGACCAAGCTGACCCGAGGATGTTCAGGCCAGACGGCGAGCAGCTCCCGAAGCAGCCGAGCGGTGGTGGACTTCCCGACGGCGACGGACCCCGCGATACCGATCACAAACGGCGTACGCTCCACCGACAGCTGGAGAAACTCATTGGTCGATTGATGCAACTCGCTGGTGTGCAGGAAGTAGCGGCTCAGCAGCCGAGTGAGCGGCAGATACACCTCACGTACATCGAGCATGCTGGTCGGATCGCCCAACCCGCGGACTTTCTCCAAAGTCGCCTCGTCGAGCGGGATCGGCATCTGTTCGGCAAGCTCGGCCCAATCTGACCGACTGCGCTCCACGTACGCCCCTAGGAGCTGCAGATCATCCCGCATAGCAGAAATCTAGTGTCGGATGATGAATTGGCTCACAACCCGGGCCCGGATCGGGCATTGGATCGCGCGCCGCTGTCCTGGACGACCGAACGAGCAGACACGCTTTTCCGTCTGCGAGTGAGAGAGGAAGGCAGCGGCCTCACAGCGCGATCCTCGCGAGCGGAGCGAGCAATCGGGCAGAGCTATTGCTGACAGCCCAGCGGCGAAGAGCTGGAAAGGTACAGTTCCGCCTATGTGCGGAATCGTTGGATATGTCGGGGGGAAGGCCGCGCTGGACGTCGTGGTCGAGGGTCTGCGCCGTCTGGAGTACCGCGGCTACGACTCCGCGGGCGTTGCCATTGTGGCTGGTGAGACCCTGTATGTGGCCAAGAAGGCCGGCAAACTCGGAAATCTCGAGAAGCTGCTAGCCGAGGAGCAGTTGCCACGCAGCGGGCTGGGTATCGGTCATACCCGATGGGCGACGCATGGCGGACCGAACGACGTCAATGCGCATCCGCATACCTCCGCTGATGGGCGAATCGCTCTGGTACACAACGGAATCATCGAAAACTTCGTGACGCTGCGGGATGAGCTCGAGGCAGCAGGTATCCGGTGTGTGTCCGAGACCGACACCGAGATCGTGGCACAACTGCTGGGCCGGCAGGTCACTGCCGGAGTGCCGCTGGCGGAAGCCATGCAAACGGTGTGCCGGCGACTGCGCGGCGCCTTCACCCTCGTCGCCGTCGATAGCCAGCAGCCGGACACCGTCGTCGCGGCCCGACGCAACTCACCGTTGGTCGTTGGTGTCGGAGAGGGAGAAAACTTCGTCGCCTCTGACGTCGCCGCCTTCATTGACCACACCCGCGAAGCGATCGAGCTGGGCCAAGATCAACTAGTGACCATCACCCCGGACAGCGTGCTGATCACCACCTTCGAGGGCGAGCCTGCCGAGGTGCGGCCGTACCACGTCGACTGGGACCTATCTGCCGCGGAAAAGGGTGGCTACGACTGGTTCATGCGCAAGGAGATCTACGAGCAGCCGCGAGCGGTCGCTGACACACTGCTCGGCCGACACGATGCGAGTGGCCGGCTGACGTTGGATGAAATCCGGATGACCGAAGACGAGCTGCGACAGGTCGACAAGATCATCATCGTGGCCTGCGGTACGGCCTTCTACGCAGGACTAGTGGCCAAATACGCGATCGAGCATTGGACCCGGATTCCCTGTGAGGTGGAACTGGCCAGTGAATTCCGTTACCGCGACCCAATCCTCGGCCCGGCCACGCTCGTCGTCGCAATCAGTCAGTCCGGGGAGACTGCAGACACCTTGATGGCCATCCGCCACGCCCGGGAGCAGCGGGCCCGGGTGCTCGCCATCTGTAACACGAACGGCTCGACCATCCCGCGCGAGTCGGATGGGGTGATCTACACCCATGCGGGTCCGGAGATCGGTGTGGCCTCGACCAAGGGATTTCTTACCCAGCTGGTCGCCTGCTATCTGCTCGGTCTCTACCTCGCGCAGGTGCGGGAAGCGAAGTCGTGCGATGAGATCAGAGAGGTCTTGCGGGAGCTTGCGGCCATGCCTGACGCCATTCAAGGGGTTCTCGATGACCTCGAGCCGGTGATCGAGCTGGCGGCCGCGTTCGCTAAGAACCGCTCGGTGCTGTTCATCGGCCGACATGTGGGTTACCCAGTCGCACTCGAAGGCGCCTTGAAGCTGAAGGAGCTGGCCTATATCCACGCCGAAGGCTTCGCCGCAGCTGAGCTGAAGCACGGCCCGATTGCGTTGATCGAAAACCAGCTGCCGGTCTTCGTCGTCGTTCCGCCAAGCGGTGACGTACTGCACGACAAGGTGCTTTCCAACCTGCAGGAGGTACGTGCTCGCGGGGCGAAGACCATCGTTCTGGCCGAAGAGGGTGACGTCGGGGTGATCTCGTACGCGGACGTCATGATCAGTTTGCCGAAGGTGTCGACCCTGCTGCAGCCGCTGGTCGCGACCGTGCCGCTGCAGATGTTCGCTTGTGAACTTGCCACCCAGAAAGGGCACGACGTCGATCAGCCGCGCAATCTGGCCAAATCCGTCACGGTTGAGTGACCACCCGAACGAACCGAGAAGTGCCGTGATCACGCTGCGAGCGTCCGATTCCACGCGAGCAGCGCGAGCAGCGCCATGATCACGCTGCGAGCGTCGGGAATCGCGCGCCGCCGAACGGAGGAGGAGCGAGCAGAGGCGTTCTTTCCTCTGCGAGCGACGACGACGGCGGCGGGTTCAGAGCGCGATGCGCGAGCAGCGCCATGATAGTGGGCGTGGGCATCGACGTCTGTGACGTCGACCGATTTGCCGAGTCGATAGAGCGCCGTCCCGGTCTCATTCGGCGGATCTTCACACCGGCCGAAGCTGAGCGTCCGATGGCGTCAAAGGCGGCTCGCTTCGCCGCGAAGGAAGCTCTGGCCAAGGCGCTGGGCGCACCGGACGGGTTGTCGTGGCTGGACGCCGAAGTGGTCACCGATGATCATGGCAAGCCCTCGTTCAAGATCATGGGTACGGTTGCTGCCCGCGCCGCCCAGCTTGGCATCGGCACTATTCACCTCAGCATGTCCCACGATGCAGGCATCGCCTCGGCCGTCGTAATCTGCGAAGCGTGATCATGCGCGCGTACCGCGTCGAGGTGATCCGCCGCATCGAGGAGCGAGCCATTGCCGCGCAGGGCGTGGACGCACTGATGCAGCGGGCCGCGGCTGCCGTTGCCGCCAGTGCCGCCGACCTGCTGCGGACCACCACGGGCGGCAGATACGGGCGTCATGTGCTGATCATGGTCGGAGCAGGCAACAACGGCGGCGACGCATTGTTCGCGGGCGTTCGGCTGGCCCGTCGTGGCGTACGCGTGACCGCCGTGAGATGCCTCGGCACGCCCCACCCCGCCGGAAGTGCCGCACTGATCGCTGCCGGCGGCCGAGTGGTTGACCTCGATGATTCGATCACCCAGCTGCCCTGCGACCTGGTCATCGACGGGATTCTCGGCATTGGTGGCCGACCAGGATTGCCCGACCAGGTCGCACAGCTCGTCGCATCCGTCGAGAACCGGAAGCTACCCGTCGTCGCCGTCGACCTACCGTCGGGCGTGGCCGCTGACACTGGCGCAGCACCCGGCCCAGCGGTACGCGCGACACGAACGATCACCTTCGGTGAGCTCAAGCCCTGCCACCTGCTGCAGCCGGCGCTGGCGTACTGCGGCGAGGTCACCGTAGTCGATATCGGACTGGGCACTGATCACGACGAGCCTCCTGACCTGGAGGGCATGGACGAGGACGAGCTGGCCCGTGCGTGGCCTTATCCGAACGAACGCAGCGACAAATACGCCCGCGGAGCGGTCGGCGTCGACACTGGTTCCGAGCAGTACCCAGGTGCTGCGGTGATGTCGGTCTACGGCGCGGTCTATGGCGGTGCAGGTTATGTCCGTTTTCTGGGCACCGAACGGCCGGCTGCCACGATCTCTGCTCAACTGCCGAATGTGGTGTTCTCGCCAGGCCGCGTCCAGGCCCATCTTTTCGGATCGGGCTGGGGAGAGCGCGCTGACGGAGCCAAGGTGCTCGCTGACGCAGCCGAGCAGGGAATTCCCGCAGTCGTGGACGCCGACGGGCTGGGATATCTACCCAAGCCGGCACCCGACAACTGGCTGCTCACACCGCATGCAGGTGAGCTGGCCAAGCTGCTGGAACGCAAGCGCAGCTGGGTCGAAGAGGATCCGGTACGCGCGGTGACCGCGGGCGCTCAGCAGACCGGCGCGACTGTGCTGTTGAAGGGTGCCACGCAGCTCGTTGCGGCTCCTGATGGCCCGCCGGTGCTGGTTGCGGTGCCAGGGCCGGCGTGGACGGCGCAGGCTGGATCCGGCGACGTACTAGGTGGCGTGTGCGCAGCCCTGCTCGCCGCCGGAGTGCCCGTCCAGCAGGCTGGCCAGCTGGGCGCCTCGGTCCAGGCAGTTGCCGCGGCCGCCCATCCTGGCGTGCTGGCACCACAAGAGCTGGCGCGAGCCATAGGCCAGACTTTGGGACGCCTCGAACAGCAGGCCAGGACGCCATGACGAGCCAGGTGCGGGTGCCGGGGGCCGTCGCCGGGATTGACCCGGCCACCGCGTGCGCTGAGATTGACTTGGCCGCCTATCGGTCCAACGTGGCAACCCTCCGGGCGCATGCTGGCGTGCCGGTGATGGTGGTGGTCAAGGCGGATGGCTATGGGCACGGAATGCTCGAGTGCGCTCAGGAAGCAAGGGCAGCAGGCGCGGAGTGGCTGGGCGTCGCAACGCCGGCGGAAGCAATACAGGTCCGCGAAGCCGGGGACACCGGACCGATCCTGGCGTGGCTGTACGGCGTGGACGAGGACCTCACGCCACTCGTTGCTGCCGAGGTCGACGTGTCCGCCCAATCTGTCGACCAGATTGGCAGGCTGGTCGCCGCCGCCGCGGCCGCTGAACGACGTGCCCGGGTGCATCTCAAGATCGACACCGGATTGTCCCGCAATGGAGCCACTAGCTACGACTGGCAGCAGATCTGTGCCATAGCAGCGGAGGCCGAGCGCGTCGGAGCTATCGAGGTGGTAGCCATCTGGTCCCACTTGGCGGCAGCCGATGAGCCTGGACATCCGTCCGTTCCGCTGCAGATCCAGGCGTTCCAGCAGGCGTACGAGCAAGGCCGAGCCGCCGGCCTGGAGCCGACGTTACGGCACCTCGGCAACTCGGCCGGGGCGCTCGTAGTGCCCGAGGCACGGTTGGATCTGGTGCGTGTCGGGATCGCCGCGTACGGCATTGACCCGGCTCCCGGGATCGCGGCGCATGCCGGAGTCACGTTGCGGCCTGTGATGCGGCTGCGTGCCCAGCTGGTCAATGTCAAAGACATTCCTGCAGGCGCAGGCGTCTCGTACGGATGGACCTGGATCGCGGAGGCTCCCACGACGGTCGGTCTGGTGCCGCTCGGCTACGGCGACGGGATACCCCGACATGCCGGCAACCGAGCCTTTGTGGGGTGGTCAGGCGCCTGGGCGCCGGTACGCGGCCGGATCTGCATGGACCAGTTCGTCGTCGAGCTGCGCTCAGGTCAGCCGGCCCAGTCCGGTGATGAGGTCATCCTCTTCGGTCCCGGTGATCAGGGCGAACCGACGGCTGCTGACTGGGCTGCCTGGTGCGACACCATCGGCTACGAGATCGTGACTCGCATCGGGACTCGGGTGCCGCGGCGCTACCTCCACGCCAGTAGCGAGGTCGGCTGATGGCGCCGAAACGGAGCCAGCTCGCCAGAGGATTGGGGCTCGTCGCCAGCGTGGCGGCGCTCGCGGCGGGCGGGGTTGCGCTGGGCGTCGAACTCGAGCGCAGAATCGTATCGAAGCGACTCGCGCGCAAGTCGGACGTCGACGTAGCACAGTTCTTCGCGTTGCGCGCTGACGGCCCGGATGTCATCACCCCGGACGGCGTCGTGCTGCACACCGAAGTGGATGAGGGCGAGGCTGATGACATCACGCTGGTCTTGGTCCACGGATACGCGCTGAATCTGGACTGCTGGCACTTCCAGCGGCTGCATTTTCGAGGTCAGCTGCGGCAGGTGTTGTATGACCTGCGTTCACATGGCAGGTCGAGCCGCTCCGAGGCGGAGCTCTGCCGGATTCCCCAGCTTGCCGAGGACTTGTATCAGGTGCTGCAGGAGTTAGTGAGTCATGCGCCGGTGATCCTCGTCGGGCACTCTATGGGCGGGATGACGATCATGCGGCTTGCGCAGGTTCATCCCGAACTTTTCGGCAGCCAGGTGCGAGGCGTCGCCCTGTTCTGCACGTCGGCCGGGGAGATGGCCGAGTACTCACCGATCCGAGGAATACCCGGCCGCACCTTTACCAGGATCGCCGAGCCACTGATGGCCGGTCTGAACCGGATTCCTGAACTCGTCTCGCACGGACGGCGCGCGGGCAGCGATCTTGGCTATGTCGTCACCCGCCGAATGGCATTCGGATCGGATGTCCCGTCGAGCTATGTCGATTTCGCGTCCGAGATGCTCGCCGAGATTCCCCTGGAGGTGGTGGCTGACTACTATCCCGCGTTCAAGGAGTTAGATGAGTATCAAGGCCTCGAGATTCTCAGCGCGGTACCGACTGTCGTGATCGGCTGCGAGAACGACATGATCACCCCGATCGAACACACGGCGCGCATCATCGAGCTGCTGCCCAAGGCGGAGGCCATTCGAATAGAGAACTCTGGTCACCTGGGCATCATCGAACACCATGACATCTTCAATGGCGCCTTGGACCGGTTGCTCGCCCGAGTACGCGCCGAGCTTGGGTGAGCGTCCGCAAGCTCGGATTCGTGCTCTGTTGATTGCTCGCTTCGCTCGCTGCGATGTTCGCTGGGTTGCCGTCGCCTTCGTCGGATCTGGCTGAACGAAAAGCGTTGTTCCGCCATCTCCTCCTGCAGATCGGCGGCGCGAACATCGGGGGACCCCGCCTACTTCGTCGTCGTTGGCAGACGGTTAAGCGTGTCCGCTCACTCCTCCTCAGTACGCCGGCGCGCGATTGCCGACGCTCGCAGCTCGTCATTATGACTGCCGACTGCTAGCCTTGCTATCTTCCCGGCTGCTGTCCGCATCCGGACCACCCGCGCCGTGCGAGACGTAAGGCGCAGCGAGGCTCGTCCTTCCCACCATGACTGATCAGGTCCGGGACGTTCGACGTGCCTAAAGAATGCCCGCCGCCCGCGGGCGAGAACTGAGATGTCATGCCAGCCCAACCCACCAAGCTCGACCGTGCGCCCAAGAACCGCTGGTCAGCCCCCGAGCGCGCTACTCGTGGCCATACCCGCCCCCGTCGCGATGATCAGCAGTCGCAGAATGCGGTGTTGCCCGCTCCCCAAACCTCCCCGACCGCGGATGCGGCACCCCGCGGCTTTGCCGAGCTGGGTGTCCCCGCGAACCTGGTCGCCGCCCTGAGCGCGGAAGGCATCAGCAAACCTTTCCCGATCCAGGCCGCGACCATCCCGGACGCGCTCGCCGGCCGGGACGTGCTGGGCCGCGGCCGTACCGGCTCGGGCAAGACCCTAGCCTTCGGCCTGCCCATGATCAGCAGGCTCGCCAGGCCGTCCGGCTCGGCGAAAGCGCCACCGCGTGGTCTGGTCCTGGTGCCGACCCGCGAGCTGGCGATGCAGGTCGCCGACGTCCTGGCACGTTTGGGGCGGGGCGCTGGGCTGTCGCTGGTGCTGGTCGCCGGCGGCATGCCGTACGCGCCGCAGACTCTCGCGTTCTCCCGCGGGGTCGACATTGTGGTCGCGACGCCCGGGAGGCTGATCGATCTGATGGAACAGGGGATCGCCGATTTGAGCCGCATCGAGATCACGGTGCTCGACGAGGCTGATCACATGGCCGACCTCGGCTTCCTGCCCGCAGTCACTCAGATATTGGACAGCGTTCCCGACCGTGGGCAGCGACTGCTGTTTTCCGCCACCTTGGATCGCGCGGTCGACCGGCTGGTCCGCAAGTACCTGCACGAGCCGGTGGCGCATCAGGTCGACACCGGCCAGGCCAGTGTGCCCACGATGAGCCATCACCTGGTCAGCATCGCGCCGCAGCACAAGGCTGCCCTGACGGCAGAGATCGCCAGTCGGCCGGGCCGAACGTTGATCTTCGTCCGTACCCAGCGCGGGGCGGACCGGGTGGCCGAGCAGCTACGTGGCAGCGGGGTGCTGGCCGGATCTTTGCACGGCGGCCTTGCGCAGGGCGCGCGTACCCGGATTCTGTCCGCCTTTAAGGACGGTTCGCTGCGCGTACTGGTGGCCACCGATGTCGCGGCGCGCGGCATCCATGTCGACGAGGTGGGTCTGGTCCTCCACGCTGACCCGCCAAGCGGGCCTAAGGAGTATCTGCACCGCGCCGGACGTACCGCCCGGGCGGGTGGCACTGGCACCGTCGTCGCCCTCGCGCTGCCCCACCAGCGTCGCGAACTGGAGCGTCTGACCACCCAAGCCGGCGTACGCCCAAAGGTGTTGACCGTGCTCCCAGGAGACAGCGCGCTCGCGGCCGCGACCGGCGCCCGGCGGGCGAGCGGCAAAGCCGTCAGCGACGCCGACTACCAGCGCGTCATTGCCCCGCCGGCTGCTCGGCGCCTCCACTCCACCCGGGGGAGCCGCGGCAACAGTGGCGTCCGTACGAAGGGACGTCCAGGCCGTCGTCGATCACCAGCTTCGACCGCTGCTGGCGGATCCCCCTCTCGGCGCGCTCGTTGAGAGCACTCGCCGCGGTCTCAGCGCGGGCCATCCTGCGCCCTGAGCCTGTCCAAGGGTGCGGCGGCGCGCTTCGACAGGCGCCGTCCTGAGCTTGTCGAAGGGCTCAGCGCACATACGCCCGGTTGGCTACGCTCTGTAGCTAGTGAGCGTCTCGGTTTCTGATCTTGTGGTTTCGATCGCGTCGTCGCAGGATGCGGCCGCGATGCTTGAAGTCATCCACAGCGCATTCCGAGCTCGGCGACCGGTCGATCCGCCCTCTGCGGCCATCGATGAGACCGTGGAAACCTTGACCGCGAGCTTGCAGCGGGGGAGCGCAATTCTGGCGCAGGTCGGTGATCGCCCGGCGGGCGTCATCGTAGTTGTGCCCGGCCCTGACGGCGTTGCGAAATTCACCCGCGTCTCGGTTCACCCCGAGCTGCAGCGACACGGCATCGCTTCAGCAATGGTGCCGGCGGCCGAGGAGCTGGCGGCGATCGGCGGTTTCGAGCGGGTCGAGCTGCTGGTACGAGCAGAATTTCCAGACTTCCTAGCCTTCTGGCAGCACCGTGGCTTTGCTGTCGCCCGTACGGTCGCAGACGGTGTGATCTTGACCAAGCCGCTGCCGCTGGTGATCAAGGTCCCGACCGGCGACGCGATGGAGCGTTTGGGAGAGCGGCTGGCCCAGCTGCTGCAGCGCGGGGATGTGATCCTCGCTGCTGGTGATCTTGGTGCTGGCAAGACGACCCTGACCCGAGGCATTGGGCGTGGGCTCGGCTCGGAAGGCCCAATCATCTCTCCAACTTTCGTACTGTCTCGTATCCACCCGTCCGTCATCGGCCGTCCGACGCTGATCCACGTGGATGCCTACCGACTGTCTGGTGCCGCGGAGCTGGATGATCTTGATCTTGATGCTGCAGTGCCCGAGTCGATCACCGTTGTGGAATGGGGACGGGGGATCGCCGAAGGCCTGGCCGAGGACCGATTGGAGATCGATATCTGGACTGCTGCTGCGGACTTCTCGGCAGCTGAGGATGACACCGAGCGGGTTGTCACGGTACGGGCGGTTGGCGCCAGGTGGCGCGGTGTGGACTTGAGTGTGCTGCGTGGTGATGATCATGACTGAAGCTGGGTTAGTCCTTGCCCTGGACACCTCGACGCTGGTCAACGTCGGCCTTGCCCGCGGTGATCGGCTGCTCGCGACGGCGACCGTCGCAGATCAAATGGCTCATGTCGAACAACTCATGCCCTTGGTCTCGGAATGTCTCGATGCAGCCGGCGTCGCCCCGGATGATCTTGACCAACTGATCGTCGGTGTGGGACCAGGACCGTTCACCGGGCTGCGAGTCGGCGTGGTCACCGCCCAGATCCTCAGCGCTGTGCTCGATCTACCGCTACGCGGCGTCTGCAGCCTCGACGTGTTGGCCGCGCAGTTCGCCGGAGCACATCCGGGAGAGTTTGTGGTGGCCACGGATGCCAGGCGGCGGGAGGTCTACTGGGCTGCCTACACCTCGGCCGGCGTACGGCTCGGCGATGCGCGAGTTTCGCGGCCCAGTGATGTGCCGCGGTTGCCCACCATCGGACCTGCAGCCGATCTCTACACCGATCAACTGGACCTCGTACCGGGCCCCCGCTCACTCGATCCCGGCGTACTTGCGACTCGCGGTCCGACACTTCCCGAGGCCGGTCACGAGCCTCTGTATCTGCGCCATCCCGATGCGAGGGAGATGACGCGGCCCAAATCGGTGCTGCACTACCAGGGCGTGCGGCGATGACTCATGCCCTTCGCAATCCGGAGATCAGCATTCTGCCGGCTCGTCTGGATGATCTTCCCGCGATCATGGTGGTGGAGCGCGCCGGCTTCCCCGCCGCCGAGCAATGGAGCGAGCGCAGCTGGCGGGGCGAACTGCTTGCCGAGCATCGCACGATCTTGATTGCCCGCGCACAGCACCCGGTCGGGGTGATCTCGATCGCGATCATCGGCGAACTGGCTGATCTTCATCGTCTCGTCGTGGAGCCGCGAAGCCGGCGGCAGGGGATCGGAGCTGATCTGGTTCGAGCTGGACTGGAGATGGCGCGGCAGGTCGGCGTACGCGCAGTGATCTTGGACGTCGCGTACCACAACGAGGCCGCGATTGCGCTCTACCAGCGGCTCGGCTTCGAACAACTCAGTGCCCGCAAGGACTACTACGGACCGGGTCAGCACGCGTTGATCTTGAAGCTTTATGATCTTCAGGCCTGGCCCGATCGCCTCGCGAGCAGGACGGAGGAAGTGTGACCAGCACGCCGCAAGTGCACCCTGAGCCTGTCGATGGGCGCGCTTCGACAGGCTCAGCACACATGTTGCCGACTTCGGCCGCTGCCGGCCCGCTCATCGTAGGCATCGAATCCTCGTGCGACGAGACCGGGGTCGGCATTGTTCGCGGGCATGAATTGCTGGCCAATGAAGTGGCCTCCAGCGTCGAGTTGCATGTGCGGTTTGGCGGCGTGGTTCCAGAGGTGGCGAGTCGCGCCCATCTGGAGGCCATGGTGCCGACGCTGCAGCGGGCCTGCGCTAGCGCCGACATCGACCTGTCGGAGATTGACGGCGTTGCAGTTACCGCGGGCCCAGGCTTGATGGGCGCCCTCGTCGTCGGTCTGGCGAGCGCCAAGGCGCTGGCGTACGCGTTGAACAAGCCTCTTTACGGGGTCAACCATCTCGTCGGGCACGTCGCGGTGGACCTGTTGGAGCACGGGCCGCTCCCGGAAGGCTGCGTCGCGCTGTTGGTCTCTGGCGGGCACACCTCGCTGCTCGAGGTGAGAAGCATTGCCGACGACATTGTCGAGCTCGGATCGACAATCGACGACGCGGCAGGCGAGGCGTACGACAAGGTCGCTCGGGTGCTCGGCCTGCCATACCCGGGCGGCCCCTATATCGACAAGGCGGCTACGGGCAATCCCGACTATGTCCGTTTCCCACGCGGGCTGACCGCGCGTAAGGATCTCGAACGCCATCGGTTCGACTTCTCGTTCTCCGGATTGAAGACGGCCGTAGCGCGCTGGGTGGAGGCTCGGCAGCGCGATGGGCTGGACATCCCGCTGGCGGATGTCGCAGCCAGTTTCCAGGAGGCGGTCTGTGACGTCCTGAGCGCGAAGGCCATGGATGCCTGTGCGGCGATCGGAGCGACGGACCTGCTGATCGGCGGCGGGGTCGCTGCCAACGGCCGGCTGCGGACACTGCTCGCCGAACGAGCAGCCGAACGTGGCATCGCCTTGCGTACGCCGCGGCCCAAGCTCTGCACCGACAATGGCGCCATGATCGCTGTCCTGGGCGCCGAGATTGTTGCTGCTGGTGGCAAACCCTCTGCTCTCGATATCGGTGCGGACTCGTCGCTGCCCGTCAGCAGGATTCTCCTCTGATGGCGAGCGCATGAGGTTACCCCTAGGCCTGACCGAAGACGCGCTCCGCGACGCGATGTTGCAGGAGGATCCCGAGTCGCTAGAAGCCGCCTCGCGGATGCGCGCGGAGTACGGGCCGAAGCTGGCCGCGGCTGCGCTCACCCAAGCCACCTTGCGCTGGAGGGCCACAACGAAGTTCGGTCACGACGCTCTCGCGATGTTCTTCACCAGGGACGGTCTCGAACAAGCCTCCCGGCCCGAGGTCGCCGACTATCACGCCAGTCGTTTTGCGCAGGCCGGGGTGCGCCGCGTGATTGACATCGGGTGCGGCATCGGCTCGGACTCCTTGGCTTTCGCTCGAGCGGGTCTCGAGGTGGTGGCCTTGGACGTCGATCCGGTGACGGCGGTGGTTGCGCAGGCGAATCTCGGTGATCGTGCGAGCGTGATCTGCGCAGACGCGAATGATGTGGCCGACCAACTTCTCGCCCCAGACGTCGGGGTGTTCTGCGACCCTTCCCGTCGAGACGATCGTGGGCGGCTGTGGCGCGTCGAGGACTTCACGCCGCCATGGTCGTTTGTGACTGGTCTGCTCGATGCAAACCGAACGGCAGGCGTGAAGCTCGGGCCGGCTTTGCCGCACGCTCTGATTCCCGACGCGGCCGAAGCGGAATGGGTCACCCATCGCGGCGACACCGTGGAAGTAGCGCTGTGGTCAGGCGCCGGCGCGAGTCCCGGACGACGCTTCGCGCTGGTGTTGCCGAATGCCCGGTTGGCGGTATCGGGTGCACCGCCGCTGCCCGTACGCGAGCTGGGTCGTTATCTGTACGAACCAGCCGGGTCGGTCATCCGTGCCGGTGCTATTCCCGAATTGGGCGCACAACTCGGTGCCGGGCTGCTCGATGCGCAGGTCGCGTACCTGACGGGTGATCAACTCCACAGCACGCCGCTGGCGACTGTATTTGAAGTGCGCCAGCAGTTGCCGGCCAAACTCAGAGCACTGCGGAAATGGGTCCGCGAGTCCGAGATCGGCGTTCTGGAAATCAAGAAACGAGGAATCGATGTCGACCCGGCTGTGCTCCGCAAGCAGCTCAAGCTGGATGGGCCGAACAGCGCGACGATGGTGGTCTCGCGCAGGGGCAAGGGCGCGATCGTTGCGATCGTCGAACGGGTCTGACTCGCTCTGCGTGGGGACACACCAAACTGAGGCGTTTCTCCACACACGGCCACGTGAGGACTGTGAAACAGGCAATTTCGCGGTCATGCCTCGCCTCGTGCGGAAGTACGCACTCGAACGGAAGACGGCCTCTCGTCCGGCCGCGGAAGGGCTGCCTAGCCCCGCTGGCACTCGCGTATATCGAGTGCTAATGTCTGGTTAGCACTCTCACTATGAGTGTGCCAGCTCAAATGCTGGCGGTCGGGATGGCACCCGCGACGACGTCTCGACTATCACACATCGGACATATCACCTGTGAAAGGGGTTTGGCGTGGCAGTCACGATCAAGCCGCTCGAGGATCGCATCCTCGTTCAGCCGCTCGAAGCAGAGCAGACCACGGCCTCCGGCCTGGTCATTCCCGACACCGCTAAGGAGAAGCCGCAGGAGGGCAAGGTTCTTGCCACCGGTCCTGGCCGCATCGACGACAACGGCAAGCGGGTTCCCCTCGATGTCTCAGAGGGCGACGTCGTGATCTTCAGCAAGTACGGCGGCACCGAAGTCAAGTACGACGGCAAGGATTTGCTGCTCCTCAATGCCCGCGACATCCTCGCGGTTGTGACCAAGTAAGGGGATTTGCACCTATGGCAAAGATCCTTCTGTTCAACGAGGAGGCACGCCGCGCGCTTGAGCGTGGTGTCGACGCCCTCGCCAACACCGTGAAGGTCACCCTCGGCCCCAAGGGCCGTTACGTTGTGCTCGACAAGAAGTGGGGCGCGCCGACCATTACCAATGACGGCGTGACCGTGGCCCGCGATGTCGAGCTCGAGGACCCGTACGAGAACCTCGGGGCCCAGCTGGCCAAGGAAGTCGCGACCAAGACCAACGATGTCGCTGGCGACGGAACCACCACCGCCACGGTGCTTGCTCAGGCGCTGGTGCATGAAGGTCTTCGTGCGGTTGCGGCCGGGGCCAGCCCGGTTGGTCTCAAGCGAGGCATCGACGCTGCTGTCGCTGCCGTCGAGGAGCGACTCCGGGAAAACGCCCGCGAGGTCGAGACCACCGACGACATGGCACATGTCGCCACCATCTCCGCGCGGGACGAAGAGATCGGCCGCTTGATTGCCGAGGCCTTCGACAAGGTGGGCAAAGACGGCGTGATCACCGTCGACGAGTCCCAGACAATGGGTACTGAGCTCGAGTTCACCGAGGGCATGCAGTTCGACAAGGGCTACCTCTCGCCGTACTTCGTTACCGATCCGGAGCGGATGGAAGCGATCCTCGACGACCCGTACATCTTGATCAACTCCGGCAAGATCTCGTCAATGACCGACTTGCTTCCACTGTTGGAGAAGGTTATTGGCGCCTCGGGCACGCTGTTCATCGTGGCCGAGGATGTTGATGGCGAGGCACTGTCTACCTTGGTCGTGAACAAGATCCGCGGCACATTCACGTCAACGGCTGTCAAGGCTCCGGCCTTTGGCGACCGGCGTAAGGCCATGCTCGAGGACATTGCCGTCCTAACCGGCGGCGAGGTCGTCTCTCCCGAGGTTGGTCTCAAGCTCGACCAGGTCGGCCTGGACGTCTTGGGCCGCGCCCGCCGGATTGTGGTGACGAAGGACAACACTACGATCGTCGACGGCGCGGGGGATCCCAACGAGGTCAAGGCGCGGGTGGCGCAGCTTCAGGCTGAGATTTCCCGTACCGACTCTGACTGGGATCGCGAAAAGCTGCAGGAGCGAGTAGCCAAGCTCGCCGGTGGCGTCTGCGTGATCAAGGTCGGCGCCGCGACCGAGGTGGAGCTCAAGGAGAAGAAGCACCGCATCGAAGATGCCGTTTCGGCAACCCGTGCGGCGATCGAGGAGGGCATCGTTGCCGGCGGCGGCTCTGCACTCATCCACGCCGCGGCAGCTCTCGAGGGTGACCTGGACCTCACCGGTGACGAGAAGCTCGGGGTAGGCATCGTTCGGCGATCCTTGGCCGAGCCGCTTCGCTGGATCGCTGAGAACGGTGGCGAACAGGGTTACGTGGTGACCTCCAAGGTGGCCGAGCTGAAGCCGGGCAATGGCTTCAATGCCGTCACCGGTGTCTACGGCGACCTCTACGCCGACGGTGTGATTGATCCGGTCAAGGTGACGCGCTCCGCGCTGGCCAACGCCGCTTCGATCGCCTCGCTGCTGCTCACCACTGAGACGCTGGTGGTGGAGAAGCCCGAGGAGGAGGACGCGGCTCCGGCCGGCCACGGGCACTCTCACTGACGCTAACTGGTCGCAGCTGCTCAAATTGGAAGGGCCTCCCGTTTACCGGGAGGCCCTTCTGCATGGGTTGAGCAGGGAGCAAAGGGGTACCGGAGGGTTGTGCCCGCCGACGACTTGCCCTCTGTCTGGCTCGACCCGCGGCCAGCCATCGAGAGTGACTGGCTCCGGGCTGGTGCCCCGGTTCGCGGCCGACGGGACGGTGCTGGAGGGCCCGGCCACGAGTAGTCTCAAGCCCCGATCCAGCTAATGGTCGAATGCACCCTGAGCTCGCCGAATGCCTTCCTCGTTGCTGTCGCTGCGCCGGCTGCGATCAACAGTGAAACGCCGATGGCTCGACCTTCCCGCGGGAACGTTCCGGGCGTCAGTACCGTGAGCCCAAGCCCTGCGCGGTAAGCATCACGCATCGACGCAATCGGGTCTGCGGGCGATCAGAGAGTAAGAAGGCATGACCGACAGCGCGGTACTGGACACCATTCTCGGATTGATCTTCCTCTTCTACGCGCTTGCGCTGCTCTGCGGCGGCCTGGTCGAGATGATCGCCAACTGGGTGCAAAAGCGCGCCAAGTATCTGCTTCGTGGTATCGGCGACCTGCTTGAGGATGTGGAGGACAAGGCCACGGCAGTCCCCAAGGACAACGCGTGGGGCCGCATGCAGGACAACGTACGCGACGCACTGCGCGACGGCTCGTACGAGCAGCAGCGCTACGACCTGATGCTCACTGCTCCAATCCCGACCGCACCCCAAGAGTCAGCAAAGATACCCGCCGGTGCCGTCGTAACGCCCGATCAGCCGCCGCACCGCAAGGAGATCACCGTCGGCGATGTCATGGGTCATGCCTTGGTACAGCCGTTCCGGCACGCCACGTCGCTAGGCAAGCCGACGCGGAATCCGGCCTATCTGCCTTCCAGCGTCTTCGCCCGAACGCTCGTTGACCTGCTGACGCCCGGCGATTCGATGGAGCCGACGCTGGCCGACCTTGAATCCGGCGTCAGGGCTCTAGAACATTCCCCCAAACTCCAACAGTCGCTTGCCAGCGTTCTCAAGTCGGCGAAGGGCGATGTCGGGGGGTTCATCAGCGGGCTCCAAGTGTGGTTCGACCGCCAGATGGACCGTGTCACGGGCTCCTACAAGCGCTGGGCCAAACGGTGGGTGATCATCATTGCCATCGTGGTGGTGTGCGCCTGCAACCTGGACAGCATCGCCATTGCCCGAGCTCTCTACACCAGCGGCGCCGTACGTGCAGCAGTCGTTCAGCAAGCCAGTGATCAAAACTTCTGCAGCG
The DNA here is from genome assembly GCA_963815975.1 of uncultured Actinomycetota bacterium. Taxonomy (GTDB): domain Bacteria; phylum Actinomycetota; class Actinomycetes; order Propionibacteriales; family Propionibacteriaceae; genus Microlunatus. Next base: position 732,612 of record CAWFJC010000006.1, on the reverse strand, counting down.
CTCCTGACGACCAAGCGCGATGCGCCGTGGAAGCGAGAAACGTCCTTGAGTCGACCGGCATCCCACTGGGTTGGTCAGCAGTCAATCCGCAAGACGGGATCTGGGGTTGGCCGCTCAAGGTGCTGGGCCTTCTGCTCTCGATAGGCGCAGCGACCCTCGGCGCACCGTTCTGGTACCGGTTCCTCGACCGAGTCGGGACCCTTCGCAATACGGGACGTCCGCCCAGCCCTGGTTCATAACACGGCTGGACGAGCGCACTGGACTACCATGAGCCTCTATCCGTCAGGTGAAAGGCTTGCCGTGTTGCCGTCCTCCGATGACCTCAGTCCAGTTGGTGTGCCGCGCGCCTTCGAGACGATCGGGCTGACTTTTGACGACGTGTTGCTTCAGCCGGCTGAGAGCGACATCATCCCGTCCGAGGTGAGCACAGCCTCCCGGATCTCGAAGCGCATCACCGTGAAGGTCCCGCTGCTCTCCTCGCCGATGGATACCGTGACCGAGGCCCGGATGGCTGTCGCCATCGCGAGACAGGGCGGATTGGGCATCATCCACCGCAATCTCTCCATTGAGGATCAAGCACATCAGGTCGATGTCGTGAAGCGCTCCGAGGCTGGCATGATCGAGGAGCCGATCACGATCTCGCCGAACGCGACGATCGGCGAGGCCGATGCGATGTGCGCCCGCTTCCACATCTCTGGCGTTCCCGTTGTCGACCGCGAATTGCGGCTGCTCGGCATCATCACCAATCGCGACATGCGCTTCGAAACCGACCCGACCCGGCCGGTGGGTGAGGTCATGACGCCGATGCCGTTGATCACCGGGCCGGTGGGAATCAGCCGAGACGCTGCGATGCGACTGCTGGCCAAAAACAAGATCGAGAAGTTACCGCTGGTCGATGATCAAGGTCGGCTCAAAGGCTTGATCACGCTCAAGGACTTCGTCAAGTCTGGGCTGTACCCCGATGCGTCCAAAGATGATCAAGGGCGGCTTCGGGTTGGAGCAGCAGTCGGATTCTTTGGCGACGCATGGAAGCGAGCGATGGCGCTGATCGAGGAGGGCGTCGATGCGCTGGTTGTCGATACCGCTCACGGCCATTCCCAGGGTGTGCTGGAGATGGTGCGCCGGCTGAAGTCGGACTCAGCGGCCACCAAGGTCGACATCATCGCCGGCAATGTCGCAACGTACGCGGGCGCCAAGGCACTGGTGGATGCTGGAGCCGATGGTGTCAAAGTCGGGGTTGGCCCAGGCTCGATCTGCACGACCCGTGTGGTGGCTGGCGTCGGTGTTCCTCAGGTCACGGCCATTCACAATGCGGCACGCGCCTGTCGCCCCGCCGGTGTGCCGCTGATCGGTGACGGTGGCCTGCAGTATTCCGGCGATATCGCGAAGGCCCTGGTAGCCGGCGCTGACACCGTGATGCTCGGGTCGTTGCTTGCCGGCTGCGACGAGAGCCCCGGCGAACTGATCTTCATCAATGGCAAGCAGTTCAAGACTTATCGCGGCATGGGATCGCTCGGTGCAATGGCCTCCCGTGGTCGCAGAGGTCCTTCCTACTCCAAGGACCGCTACTTCCAGGCCGATGTCACGTCCGACTCGATGTTGATCGCCGAGGGCATCGAAGGCCATGTTCCCTATCGCGGCCCCTTGGCAGCGGTGGCGTACCAGCTGGTCGGTGGTCTGCGACAAGCCATGTTCTACACCGGAGCCTCGACGATTCCGGAATTGCAGGAGCGCGGCTCGTTCGTCCGGATCACCTCCGCAGGTCTGCGAGAGTCCCACCCGCACGACATCCAGATGACTGTCGAAGCGCCTAACTATTCAGGCTGATCCCGGGGGTAATCCCATGTTTGACGTCGGTCGTAGCAAGCGTGCCGAGCGGGCCTTCGCTTTCGACGACATCACCATCGTCCCGTCACGGCGGACTCGCGGCGAAGAGGAGGTCTCATTGCAGTGGCGGATCGACGCGTACATCTTCGACTTTCCGCTGCTCGCTGCGCCGATGGACTCGGTGGTCTCACCCACCACGGCCATCCGGATTGGCCAACTCGGTGGGCTGGGTGTCCTCAACCTGGAGGGCATCTGGACTCGCTATGACGATCCCCAGCCTTTGCTGGAAGAGATCATCGCGATCGAGGATGCGGTTGAGGCGACGCGGCGGATGCAAAAGATCTACGCCGAGCCGATCAAGTCCGAACTGATTGGCAAGCGCGTCGCGCAGATTCGCGAAGCCGGCGTGCCGACCGCTGGCGCACTATCACCCCAGAACACTCAGGCATACGCCCAAGCGGTAGTCGATTCGGGCGTCGACTTCTTCGTCATCCGCGGCACCACGGTGTCCGCCGAACATGTCTCTTCTGATCTTGAGCCGCTCAATCTGAAGAAGTTCATCTACGAGCTGGATGTGCCGGTAATAGTCGGCGGCTGCGCCACGTATCAGACTGCTTTGCACCTGATGCGTACCGGCGCGGCCGGTGTGCTGGTCGGCTTCGGCGGTGGAGCTGCATACACGAGCACGTCAGTGCTGGGGGTTGCCGTCCCCATGGCCTCCGCGGTTTCCGACGTCGCAGCTGCACGCCGTGACTATCTTGACGAATCCGGTGGCCGCTATGTCCACGTAATCGCGGACGGCTCGGTCGTACGCTCCGGGGACATTGCCAAGGCGATCGCCTGCGGTGCCGACGCGGTGATGGTCGGTTCGCCGCTGGCAAGGGCGGATGAAGCGCCCGGTCGCGGCTACCACTGGGGACCAGAGGCCTGGCACGAGAAGTTGCCGCGCGGCGAGCGGGCCAGGTTCTCAACCGTCGGCAATCTCGAGCACATCCTGCTCGGTCCGTCGACGGTGCCCGACGGCACGATGAACTTGGTGGGTGCGCTGCGGAAGGCAATGGCGATCACCGGCTACACCGAGATCAAGGAGTTCCAGCGCGTGGAGATCGTCGTCGGCTGACGGCCTTACTCCCGACTTGTCAGACTCTCAGAGTGCTATAGCCCTCTGAGAGTCTGACAAGTCAGTTGAGCTAGTTGCCGCCACGCGGCAGCAGTCCCTCCATGAGCTTCCAGCGGCTGATCTGACAACCGTCATTACGCGCGAACATGCTCATGACGGCCTGGCCGTTCCAGGTGCCGCTGATGGTGGCTGTCTCCGGGCCTCCATAGATCTGTGTGCACGCCTTGTCCTTCGGCACCGGCGGGAGTGCCGCAGCGCCGTTGGCCTCGAGAGCCTGGCAGGCCGCCTGTGGGTCGGGGTGGGTACCCCCGGCCGGATTGCAGGTGAGTCGCCAGGTCTTCGTCGATCCGGACCCATCATTGATCACGATCGTCAGATCGGTGTCACCTGGCTGGGAGCTGCCACTCGATGCCGCGCCGGGCGCCGAGGAAGACGGTGATTCGGGCATTGTCTTAGTCCCTGTGGTCGGGCTGGATGGCTCGCCGATCTGGTTTGTACATCCTCCACCGAGCAGCAAGACAAGAAGGCCAAGCGCCACTAATCGCACTCGGTGCACCGCGTCCTTTTACATGCCCAGCAAATGTATTCGATCTCCCACGCTCCTCCTCGCCCCGCTGCTAGGGTCGAGCCTACTTTTGCTCGACCTGCTGTGCTCGCCGTTGGGGGAGTTGCCGCGAGCGGGATCGAGCAATCCGAGAAGGCATCGAAATCAATCGGGGGATTTTCGTGCTGTTGTTGTCCCGTCGCGCCCATTTCGCCGTGCTCGCCACGAGCCTCGGAGTCGGTGCGTTGCTGACCTTGGGCCAGTTGCCCGCGGCGTACGCGACACCTGAACCGGTCCAGCCTTCGCTTCCGGCGCCTATCCCAGGCCGCTACATCGTCACGCTGACCGACAAGCCCATCGCCACCTATGGCGGTGACGTCAAGGGTCTCCGCGCGACACGCCCGGACAAGGGTGAGCGGGTAAACGTGAAATCGGGCCGCGCCAAGCGTTACCGGGCCTATCTGGAGGAGCGACAGGCCAATGCGGCAGCGCGGGTTGGTGCCAAGCCGTTGAAGCATTACGCCGTTGGTCTCAATGGGTTTGCTACGAGCTTGACACCGGACCAGGCACGCACGCTGCAACGCGCGCCGGGCGTTCTCTCGGTAACCAAGGACCAGCCACGCAAGCTCGCCAGCAACAAGAATCCCGTCGACTTCCTCAATCTGTCCGGGTCGAGCGGCGTCTGGGCAGCACTCGGCGGTAAGAAGAATGCTGGCCGAGGCGTGGTAGTCGGGATCTTGGATTCGGGCTATTGGCCGGAGAGCAAGTCCTTCGCCGGTGAGCCGTTGGGCACCGCTCAACCCACCACAGCGGATCCGTACCAGCCGTATCGGGTGGGCACGGACACGATCAAAATGAAGAAAGCTGACGGCGGCACGTTTACCGGTACGTGCCAGGCGGGTGAGTCGTTCACCGGCCAAGAGTGCAACACCAAGGTGATCGGGGCTCGCTACTTCTCCTCCTCTTACAAGTCGCAAACCCCGATCTCGCAGCACACCGACTTCCTCTCACCCCGGGACGGCGATGGTCACGGCACCCATGTGGGGTCCACGGCGGCAGGCAATGCCGGCGTTTCGGCATCGGTCGCCGGACACTCGTTCGGCAAGATCTCCGGAGTTGCGCCGGCGGCCAAGCTCGCGATCTACAAGGTCGCCTTCACCAGCAAGACTGAGCCGGAGGCCGTCGTCTACACCGGCGATGCTTTGGCCGCTATCGATGCGGCGATCATCGACGGCGTCGATGTGATCAACTATTCGGTCAGCAGCTCCGATACCCTCAACGATCCGGTCGATTGGGCCTACATGTCGGCGGCATCCGCAGGGATCTTTGTGGCGACTGCCGCAGGAAATGCGGGGCCGGGCGCGGCCACGTTGAACCACGTCGTCCCCTGGGTCACCACCGTCGGTGCGAGCACGGTTGCGCCGCGCGCGGGAACTGTTGTGCTGGGCAACGGCAAGAAGTACGCCGGGATCAGTACGACGGTCTTCGGGAAGGTTGGCTCGGCCCGACTGGTGACCGCCCGGTCGGTCAAGCGCGCCTCAGCAGCCGGCGGAGACGCGGATCTGTGCGCACCGGACACCCTCAGTCACGCCAAGGCCGCCGGCAAGATCGTGGTCTGCGACCGCGGGGGGGTGGATCGGGTTGACAAGTCGACCGAGGTAAAGCGGGCGGGCGGCAAAGGCATGGTGCTGGTCAACCTCACCGAAAACTCAACCGATGGCGACACTCATGCCGTTCCGACGGTCCACCTGAACGTGCCCCTTGGCCCAGCCGTCAAGAAGTACGCCAAGAAGTCCCACGCAACTGCCACGCTCAGGGAGGGGAACCTGTCGTCGACACCAAGCAGGTACCCCCAAATAACGAGCTTCTCCTCGCGTGGACCGTCAGTTGGCAACGGGGGCGACCTTCTCAAGCCCGATATCGCCGCACCTGGGGTCTCTGTTCTCGCCGCGGTGGCACCACTATCGAGTAACAACCGAAAGTTCGACTTCTACTCCGGCACCTCGATGGCCTCGCCCCATATCGCGGGTATCGCAGCTCTCTACTTCGGCGTACACCCGAAGTGGTCGCCCATGGCGGTGAAGTCCGCGATCATGACCACGGCGTCAAGAGTCAAGAAGGCTAATGGCAAAGGCAGCCGGGACTACCTTGCGCAGGGTGCAGGCAACGTACGCCCCGACCGGATGTTCAATCCTGGCGTGATCTTCGACTCCATGGAACCTGACTGGTGGGCCTTCCTTAAGGGCGAGGGCTTCGATACCGATAGTGGCGTCGCGGCGATCGATCCGAGCGACTACAACTCACCTTCGATCGCGATTGGCAAGCTTGTTGGTTCCCAGACGGTGACGCGCAAGCTGACAGCTGTCAAGGCAGGCTCCTACCGGAGCCACGATTTCGGTGCCTGGCGTGACGGCGACGGTGAGCCCGTCCATCGTCAACTTCTCCAAGCGCCGGCGAGACGAAGACAGTGAAGATCACGTTGACTCGGAAAGACGCTCCCTTCTCGAAGCCGATCTTCGGGTCGGTGAAGTTCGCCGGAGCAGGCACGGCGGCTCGGGTGCCCATCGTGGTTGTGGCAGAGGCGAGGTGAAGCGTCGAACCTGGTGGGTTGTCGCCTGAGCGTTCCGTCCGCTTTCAGGTCGGTGTCAGTTAGTCCTTCAGACTCATCAGCCAGGCCAGCAGGTAGGACCGACTGTTCCCGTCGTCGATCCACTTCTCATCCAGCTTCTCGGCCGTAGCCAGGGCGGTCTTGCGCTGCTGTTCGCCTGCTAACGCGGAGTACATCAGAGGTAGTCGCCGAACTTCTGGTCGAACTTGCCCCCGGTCGCCTCGGCGACATTTGCGTCGATCCGCGCCGGGTCGCCTCCTAGGTACGTCGAGGATGGGCTCATCGGGATCACCAAGATGCCCAACATCGCAGCGGGCTCAGGCGAGAACCAGGTGGCGTAATCCCGTTTGCCGCCCCAGTTGAGGGACACGATCTTGTGCCCATAGCCGGAGTAGACAGGCTGCGATTGGTCAAAGTTGGTCCAGTAGGCCAGGCCTGCCTGTGCCTCGCTGGAGAGCATCCACGTCGCCTCGGTTTCCAGGTTGGGATTGGCGCTCGCTTTAGCCCAGAGCGCGAGCCCCGTCCATGCCGTGATCGCTTCGGAGCTTGACTCCTGGTTGTTGCCGTCCGCGAACGGCGCGGTGCCCGATGCCCACGAGTGGCCGGCGTACGCGTCAAAGGTGCGGCGATCGGGGAAGTCGGTACGGCTGCCAGCACTGGCCTTGCCCCCGTTGGCCGACGACCCGATGTCCGCCGCGAGCAGGTTCATGACGGGCGCATACTGCTTGGCGAGGACAGGATCGTTTGCCGCCAGCACGCCAGCGGCGTACAAGAAGTAGCCGTAGTGGAAGTGGTGGTCGTTGAACTCCTCCGAGCCGAACGACGGCGTCAAGCCGACGACGCCCTTGGCATGCTCGTCGTAGACGAAGCAGAACGCCTCGCGCTTGGCGCAGCCCTGCGGGTCTGTCCACTGATCGAGCGACTCGGTCAGCTTGGCTTTGAGGTCGGCGGCCGGCTGGTCGGCGTCTAGCTGAAGGGCCAGTTGGTAAAGCATTGCGGCGCGGTAGAGCGCCTTGCCGCCGAAGTAGGTGTCGGCAGGAAAGGCCGGGAGGGCGGCAGCGTCCTTCTTGACCTGCGCGCTGAGCTTCTTACGCTGCTCAGTGCTGATCGTTCCGAGATCGAGTGAGGCCTTGGGCTCGGACAGGGGAGAGCTCCAGGACAGTTCGGAGCCGGAGCACAACTGCAACGTGCCGTAGATGCTCGGATAGCTGCCGAGGTCGCACGTCGTGCCGGGTGCCAGGCTTTGCTGCTGGTGGGGCATCGCGGCAAAGGCCGTATCCCCATCAGCCTCGTACGTCAGCGTGGTCTGCATGTGGTCGCCGTCGAGACGGTAGTCGAGCCCGCTGCCGGTGACTGGATGAGCAGCTAACTGAGCGAGCTTGTCGACCGACCCGCCTTGAGGAACGACGAACCAGGTGGCAGTCCCGCCTTTGTCGAGCTTGACGGTGCCGCCGGAAACCTGCCCGCCGTTGACGACCAGCCCGTAGGTCGTCTCACCTGCCTTGGCCGTCCATGCATCGCCGGTCCTGTCGAACTGAAGGGTGCTGGTGATCTGGCCGGTCTGCGCCGCGGTATAGCCGACGAAGGGCGACCCTTCCGCGATCCGGGTATGACCGAGCACCTTTCCGGCGCTGTCCAGGGAGTCGATGGTCACCGTCAGCGTGTCGTAGCCGCTGACCTGAGCGTTCGCGGCGCCCACATCTACAGTCACGTCCGGCCGGAAGCCGCCGCTGATGTTCTTTTCGGTCGTCGTGACAACCGGTTGGCCAAAGGCAAAGCCGGAATCGGTAAGACCGAAGGACAGCGGAAGTGGAAAGACTGGCTGGGGCTTGGCACCGAAAACCAGGCCGGAGAACCAGCGGTTGGTCGGCGGCACGAGACCTTCGGCCAGACGTTTGGCGGGAAGCTCCTTGATCGTCTTGTGTACGACCCCATCGACGGCCGGCCCCACCTGATCTTGACCGAATACCTCGCCGGCGGAGGCCTTGGTGTCGGATGGGGAGCCGGCGGAACTCAGTCTTGGACTGCATGCCGTGGTCATGATCGCCACGGTGAGTGCTACAACCAGTCCGAGGACTGAGAGGCGGTGTTGGAAACCGATCATGTCAGGCCGATCTGTTGGAGGAAGTCGAATGCCAGATCGCTGACACCGGCCAGCGGACCGTCGTCTCGCAACTGGATCGTCGCGACGACCGGGGTTCCCGACTTTGTCAGGTCGCCAAGGTTGCCCTTTGTGAGCTCCGGGCTGTCCACCCGGACCTGCGTGGCAGCTTGGCCGTTCTCGGTGGCCACCTCGATGGTGCTCACGGTGCCGGCAATGCTGATGTTGTTGGGCAGCAGAATGGTGGCCTTCGCACCCTTTGTCATCCGGCCGTAGTCGCGCGGGCTGAGCAGATAGTGCGCGTCGATGTACTGCGAGTTGGTGACCGTGATCTTGGCGAAGGGTTCACCAGTGCCGAGCGAGTTGCCGAGTCGGGCCTGCAGATAGCTGACCTCGCCGGCGACCGTGGCCCGGTAGGTCAGCGTGCCCTTGGCGGTGTCCACGTCGTACGCGGGCGAGCTCTGCATCTTCAGACCGTTGGCCACGTCCTGTTGCAGGGACACGCTCTGGATGGTGAAGAGCTTGTCGCCGGTCGCCACCGAATCGCCGTCCCGCACGTACTGCTTGGTCACCGTGCCGCCGTACGCGGCCCCGACGCTATAGGTGTCGGCGCTTATCGTGGCCGACAGGCTGGCGGCCTTGGTCTGCCGCTGGTTGAAGATCAGCGTGAGCACGGCGACCAGCAGCAAAACGCCGAGCAGTCCAGCGAGCAGCCGAAGCCGATTGATCCAGGTCATGAGGAAACTGCCTCTCTGTCTTCGTGCGGCGCAGCGGCGCCGGAGCGGCCGAGGGTGACGTCCTCATCGGTGTGCTGCAGGCCGAGTGTCGGTTCCAGCTCAGGCGGGATGGCGACCGTCGTCTGCGGCTGGCTCGGCAAGGCTCGCTCGCGGCGGCCGCTGACCTCAGGCTTCGGGTGCTTGATGCGCCACGCCTCACGGCAGGCGACGATCATGAAGCTGCCCAAGATCAACGTGTTGGTGACGTTCCAGGCGGTGGCTAGGGTCAGCTGAGAGTTGTCGAGATCGCGCCAGATGGCGACGAGCGAGGTCAGCAGCAGGAAGAAGAACACCAACACCTGCGGAATCATGAAGTTGAACGGTGATGAGGTCTTCGACGCACCGCCGGTCACGTGCCAGCTCTGTTGCTTGCCGGCAATGGCGTTGATCAAGGCCTGCACGTAGATCGGGAACGACACGGTGGCCAACATCAGCACCTCCCAGCGGAACGAGCCGAGGGTGTAGAACGCGAGCACGATCTGCATCAGGTAGAAGCCGGCGTAGAAGAGCAACCAGGTCGTCACGTCGATGCTCAAGTTGACCGGCCGGAGGTCGAAGAAGATCTCCAGCGGCGGCACCAGCAGCAAGAGCCCGGGTGCGATGCCGGCCAGGTAGTGCGTGGCCGTGACCAGGTACATGATCCGCTGGTCGGTGGTCAGCTTGCGGCGCGGACTGAGCGGGTTGTGGGTGAGCAGGATCTCGAAGCCGCCGGTCGCCCAGCGCAGCTGCTGCTTGGTGTAGGCCTCGATGGTCTCCGGGGCGTCGCCGATCGCCAGCGTCTTGGGGATGTAGATCGTCTTCCAGCCACGCTCGTGCAGCATCAGCGAAGTCCAGACATCCTCGGACTTGGAGTCGGTGTAGATGCCACCGATGTCATTGATCGCGGAGCGGCGGAAGATCACGTTGGTGCCGACGCAGAACGCCGCGTTGAAGTGGTTGCGGCCGGGTTGGATGAACTGGTAGAAGACGGCCTGCATGTAGCCCGCGCCGCGGGACATCATGTTGATCAGATTGCCGTAGGTCTGCGGGCGTCTGGACGAAGGCGACGTTGCTGTTCACGAAGAACGGCACTGTCTCGACAAGGAAGTCCGGCTGCGGCACGAAGTCGGCGTCGAAGACACGAAGAAGTCGCCTTTGGCGATAGACAGTGCGTGGTTGATGTTGCCGGCCTTGGCGCCGTTGCTACTGAGCCGGCGCACGTAGTGGCAGCCGAGTTCCTCGGCCAGCCCCTGCACCTCATCCGAGCGGCCGTCGTCGAGGATCCAGGTGCGGTGCTTGCCCTTGATCGCTATCGCCGCCGCGGCAGTGGCATGGATCTTGGAGAGTTCCTCGCCGTAGACGGTGATGAAGACGTCGACGGTGATCTCCTTGCCCCTGAGCATGATCGGCCAGACGTGCGGCAGCTCCTTGAGGCCTGCAGCCTTGATGGCCTTCTTGTCGAACATCGCGTTCTGTGACTCGTAGAAGGCAAAGTCACGGGGACTCTTGGCACCGGACAGGATCGTCCACATCGCCAGCAGGGCGTGGGTGATCAGGATCGTCTCGGCCGTGATCACCAGCGCGTACGGCAGAAAGTCGCCTCTGTTCGCTGGGTTGAGCAGAAACTGGGCGTAGAGCAGGATGCCGAGCGTTGCGACCAACGCGATCAAGATCGTCACTGGCGAGTAGGGGTTGGTCGTCTCTGCTCGTCGGGTAACGGGCACGTGTTTGTCGACGCGTGCATAGTCGTGGGCGGGTCTGGCCATGAGGGTGACTCTCCACAGTTCGGAGTTGGCGGGGACCGTCGGACGGGAATGTGGCCAGCGTGCTTTGCTTCGTTCTTGACCTCGGACTGTGGTGAGATCACGTGCTAGGCGTGCTGCTCGGCATACTGGCTCGACTCGACGTGCGCGGCTGCGTTGCCACCGGGAGAGGATTCGTGCCTCATTGGCGAAACCCCGAGGCCGGCCTGCCCATGGGCTCCCGGCCGGTTTGCTCACCGATCTGGTGAACGGCTCGTCGCGCTTAGTTCGCTGCTATGGCGGCCGTCTGCGCTTCGATACCTTCAGCGTAGGGGCTGGCCTGAGCGAGTCAATCGAAACAAAACGCCGGCTCTGGCGGAACGCATCCGGGAGTATCCCGAGGTCGCGCTGGACACACGTCAAGATCATGACTGGTATTACGTTCGTCGTCAGTGGCACCGCGCACGCCAAGCGGTTTCCTCGCAGGGCAGCAGGCTTCTTCGGGCTACGCTCTGGGACTGCGATCGTCAACTGGTATTAACCAGTGGTTGTTGAACGATCCCAAGAAGGCAGCGGCGCCTCTTGTGTCCAAGCTCACACATCAAAGAGCCGGGGTGGCGCGCCACTGGTTAGGCTGAGCGCCATGGATGACCCGGTGGCCGAGGAGTTGCTGCGGCTGCGGATGAGCATCGACAACATGGATGCGGCCCTGGTGCATCTCCTCGCCGAGCGGTTCAAGGTCACCCAGCAAGTCGGTGAGCTCAAGGCAGCGCACGGTATGCCGCCCGCGGACCCCGCACGCGAGGCCCAACAGATCGCACGCCTGCGGGCGCTGGCGGAGGACGCCAAGCTTGACCCCGAGTTCGCCGAGAAGTTCCTGAACTTCGTTATCGCCGAGGTAGTACGCCATCATGAGGCGGTCATCAGCCAGAACTTCGGCGAGCCTGAGGCGCACGTCTCCCACCACAACCACGCAACCGAACGGCCCATTCGGTCCTGAGGGGTCCCGGATCACAGGCTGGCTGCCAACGCCCGGCCCGTGACACGGCCAGTGAATAGGCAGCCGCCCAGAAATGTGCCTTCGAGGGCTCGGTAGCCGTGCATTCCGCCGCCACCGAATCCGGCCGCCTCGCCCACCGCGTACACGCCCCGCAGAGCCGTGCCGTCCGGGCGCAGCACTCGTCCATCCAGGTCGGTTTCCAAGCCGCCAAGAGTCTTTCTCGTCAGCACGTGCAGCCGGATTGCGACCAGCGGCCCACTCGATCCAGCTCGACCAGCGCCCGGATCCTTGGGATCGAGCAATTCGTGCGGCGGGACGACCCGCATCAACCGGTCACCAATGAACCGGCGCGCGGCAGCCGTGGCTACGACCTGTGGATCCTTCCCGAGCCCACTGCGTACCTGAAGATCGCGCGCCTCGATCACCCGCCGCAACGACTCGCCGTCGACCAGGTGCTCACCGACCAGCTGATTCATCTGCGCAGCCAGCTCCAAGACCGATGCAGCCGAGACGAAGTCGACGCCTCGCTCCTGGAACGCCCGCACCTCGGGCGTCGGACCGGGCCGTACCCGGCTGGCCAGCAGTCGCAGGTTCTTGGCCGTGAGATCGCCGTTCTGCTCCGATCCAGAGAGCGCGATCTCTGTTGCCAGCGTCGCTTGATCCAACACGAACCACGAGTAGTCATAGCCGCTGCCGACGACATGTCGCAGCGCACCCAGCGCATCGAAGCCCGGAAACAGTGGCACCGGAAACCGTTGCCCGCGGGCATCCAGCCACAACGATGACGGTCCGGCGAGAATCCGGATGCCGTGGTGGCTCCAGATCGGGGAGTGGTTGAGGATTCCCTCGGGATAGTGCCACATCCGATCGAGGTTGATCACCCGTCCACCGGCGGCTTCAGTGATCTTCAGGCCCGATCCGTCCACATAATCCGGCACCCCGGCGATCATGTGCTGCGGCGGCGAGCCCCAACTCGCTGGCCAGCTCCGCCTGACGAGGTCAAAGTTCCCGCCGATCCCGCCGCTCGCCACCACCACGGCCTGGGCTGAATAGCTGAACTCCCCGACAGAGGCTCGCGAAGTCTGTACGCCGCGAGGCACCTCGGTCGGCTCCAGGATCTGGCCCGAGACGCGTACACCGGAATCGTCCACCTCCAGCGAAGTGACCTGGTGCCGGGATCGAATGCGCACTCGCCGAGAGTTCATGACGCTGCCCGCGAAGGGCTCCAGCAACGCGGGCCCGGTGCCCCAGATGACGTGGAAGCGTGGCACCGAATTGCCATGTCCGGGAGTGGCGTAGCCGCCGCGTTCGGCCCACTGGACCACCGGGAACCAGCGGACGCCCAGCCCGTGCAGCCAGCTCCGCTGCTCACCGGCGGCAAAGTTGACGTACGCCTCAGCCCAGCGCCGCGGCCAATAGTCCTCGCCGCGGTCAAAGGCGGCGCTGCCCAGCCAGTCGGCCAGGGCGAGCTCTTCGGAGTCGTGGATCCGGAGCCGCCGCTGCTCCGAGGAATTCACCATGAACAGCCCGCCGAGCGACCAGTACGCCTGTCCACCTATTGATTCGAGCGGCTCGCTGTCCAAAATGATCACCGAACGATCGCTCGCTGCCACTTCGTAGCCGACGACCAGACCCGCCAGTCCAGCGCCGACCACGATGACGTCACTGTCCATAGTCGAAATGCTGCCACGCCCCTTTGTCAGTGTTCGCTCGCGCATAGCGCGCTTGAGAGCCGCTGTCTTCCTCCCTCTCTCGCAGGCGCTGAGCTTGTCGGGTTTGGCCCGCTCCCCCTTGCGACGGCGCCCGCTCATTCGGTCGTCCAGACAGCGCCGCGCGCGCTGCCGACGCTCGCGAACAGTCCTCGTGCGCCGGCAGGGTGCCGCCATTACTCTGGGCTCCATGACCGAGGCAGCAGTAGTTTCGTCCTCCGATCTGAGCCGACTGGGGGCGCTGCTCACCGCGACTGGGCCGGCGATGGAGCTGCGCTCGCCACTCACCGGACAGCCGATGGGCGAGCTACCCACGTCTACGGCAGCCGATGTCGAGGTTGGCGCACAGCTGGCCCGCCGGGCTCAGGCCACTTGGGCCGCTCGGCCAATCGACGAGCGGGCCCAACTGCTGCTCGATTTTCATGATCATATTTTGGACAAACGGGACTACTTCATCGACTTGCTGCAATCGGCCGGGAAGGCGCGGTTGAGTGCCGCCGAGGAGGTACTGCACGTTGCACTCACCTCGCGCTATTACGGACGCACGGCACGTCGCTACTTGCGCTCGGAGCGTGGCGAAGGCCTCGTACCACTGCTGACCCGACTCGATCGGCATTACGTACCAAAGGGTGTCGTCGGTGTTATCGGGCCATGGAACTATCCATTGACCATGGCGATCTCCGACGGCTTGGCGGCTCTCGTCGCCGGTAACGCGATCATGCTCAAGCCTGATCATCAGACTCCGTTGGTCGCTCTAGCAGCAGTGGAACTACTGCGTTCGACCGGCTTGCCGACGGATCTCTGGCAGGTGGTGCACGGTCGGGGCGCCGTGGTGGGCCGCGACTTGATCGACGTCAGCGACTACGTGTGCTTCACGGGATCGACTGCCACGGGACGTACTGTGGCTACCCAGTGTGCCCGCCGGCTGATCGGCTGTTCACTGGAGCTGGGCGGCAAGAATCCGATGGTGATCTTGGATGACGCAGACGTCGAATCGACAGCGGAGGGCGCTGTGCGAGCATCCTTCTCCAACGCCGGCCAGCTGTGCGTGGCGACCGAACGGATCTACGTTGTCGAGCCGCTCTTCGAGCCGTTCATCCGAGCCTTCGTCGCGCGAACCCGAGGGATCCGGCTCGGCGATGCCCCCGACTTCGACCATGACATGGGCAGCTTGATCAACCATGATCAGCTGGAACGCGTCCGCGCGCACGTCGAGGACGCGAGGAGCAAGGGTGCGACGGTACGCACCGGCGGGCGGCATCGGGAGGATCTTGGCGAGTTGTTCTACGAGCCCACCATCTTGACCGACGTCACTCCGGAGATGGACTGCTACGCCCAGGAGACGTTCGGTCCCGTCGTGAGTGTTTACCCGGTGGCCAGTGAGGAAGAGGCTGTTGCGCAAGCCAACGACTCCGACTATGGCCTGAACGCCAGCGTGTGGACCACCGATCATGATCGCGGCCGTGGCGTAGCGAGCAAGATCAAATGTGGCACTGTGAACGTCAACGAGGGCTACGCCGCCACGTTCGGCAGCATCGACGCGCCGATGGGCGGCATGAAGGACTCTGGCCTGGGACGCCGCCAAGGTCGCGACGGCATCCGGCGCTTCGTCGACGTCCAGTCCGTCGCCACCCAAACCGGAGTTCCCATCGCTCCCAGTCACGGCTTGGACGGCAAGTCCTTCACCTCGGTTATGACCGGGATGCTGCGGGTCATGAAGAAGGCGGGCCGCGCTTAGCGCCTCTCGAAACGTCGCCCTTCGACGGGCTCAAGGCGCGTGAGAGTAACGCGATGTCCGCTGAGCCCTCCGACAAGCTCAGGGACGGCGCTTGTCGAAGCGTCGCCCTTCCACAGGCTCAAGGCGCATTAGACTCATCGCTTCCAGACCTGGGTGGGGGAGAGGACGCCAGATGACCCAGCGAGACCACGATCTGGTGTTGGTGGTCGACTTCGGGGCCCAGTACGCGCAGTTGATCGCTCGTCGAGTACGCGAGGCGAAGGTCTACTCCGAGATCGTGCCGCACACGGCCTCCGCGGCAGACATTTTGGCGCGGCGGCCGAAGGCGATCATCCTTTCCGGAGGGCCGTCCTCGGTATACGAGCCCGGCGCTCCACAGCTAGACGCAGCACTGGTCGACAGCGGTATCCCAGCGTTCGGCATCTGCTACGGCTTCATGGCCATGGCCCAGGTCCTCGGCGGATCCGTCGCCCGAACCGGCATGCGTGAGTACGGTCGGACTGCGGTAAGCGTGACCGATTCCAGCACATTGCTTGCTGGATTGCCGCCGACGGTGAGTGCCTGGATGTCTCACGGCGACGAAGTCACCGCACCCCCGGACGGCTCTCGGGTAATCGCCACGTCGGCGCGCGCGGCCGTTGCCGCGTTCGAGGACACCGACCGCCGCCTGGCCGGTGTTCAATGGCACCCCGAGGTGTTGCACACCGAGCGTGGCCAGCAGGTCCTGGAGAACTTCTTGTTCACCATCGCCGGCTGCACTCCCGATTGGACTCCGGCGAACATCATCGACGAATCGGTGCTGGCCATTCAGCACCAGGTCGGCGGCAAGCACATCATCTGCGGACTCTCCGGTGGCGTCGACTCTGCTGTCGCGGCCGCGCTCGTGCAGCGGGCGGTCGGCAGCCAGCTCACCTGCGTCTTTGTTGATCATGGTCTGCTGCGCCAGGGCGAGGCCGAGCAGGTGGAGCGAGACTATGTGGCGGCGACCGGGGTGGACCTGAAGGTGGTCGATGCCTCAGAGCAATTCCTCTCCGCGCTCGCTGGCGTGGCCGATCCGGAGCAGAAGCGCAAGATCATCGGCCGAGAATTCATTCGGACCTTCGAGACGGCTGCTCGCGAGGTGGTGGGTGAGGCTGGCGAAGTCGAGTTCCTGGTGCAGGGCACGCTCTATCCCGACGTCGTTGAATCAGGTGGCGGTCAAGGTGCGGCCAACATCAAGAGTCACCACAATGTCGGCGGCTTGCCCGAAGACCTGCAGTTCCAGCTCGTTGAGCCCTTGCGCACGCTCTTCAAGGACGAGGTGCGGGCGGTGGGTGCCCAGCTGGGCCTGCCGCCGGGAATCGTCTGGCGGCATCCTTTTCCCGGACCGGGTCTAGCCATTCGGATCATCGGGGAGGTCACTCACGAGCGGCTGGCGGTCTTACGTGAGGCCGATGCCATTGCGCGAGCGGAACTGACGGCCGCCGGGCTCGACCGCGACATTTGGCAGTTCCCGGTAGTGCTATTGGCCGATATCCGCTCGGTCGGCGTGCAGGGCGACGGTCGCACGTACGGCCACCCCATCGTGCTCCGCCCGGTGACCAGCGAGGATGCGATGACCGCAGACTGGGGCCGGCTCCCTTACGAGGTCCTTGAGACGATCAGTACGCGCATCACGAACGAGGTCGATGAGGTGAATCGGGTCGTCGTGGACATCACGAGCAAGCCGCCGGCGACCATCGAGTGGGAGTAGCGCAAAAGATTCTCAGAATCGCCCCCGAGCCAGACGTGCGGTCGTTGCTCTGAGCGTGTCATCAGAGACGACGCTCTCGCTCGGGGGCGATTCTGAGAAAAGCCGTCGGATGGCCGCCCGAGCGGTTGAGGCAGCGTAGTCAGTCGCCGAGGGCCGCCTCAGCCGCCCGTGCCAGAGCGCCGTACTGCGACTGGTGTTCTGGCGACACCTGTACCCACGCCTTCATCGGTCGGCCCGCCATCGGCTCAAAGAGGTGCGCCCCCTGCAGGCTTAGCGCACGCGCATGATCCTCACCGGTGAGCTTGAAGATCATGTCCTCCCCGTACAGGCCACAGAAAGCCTTGCCGCCGCGCCGTTTGATGCCCGGCATACCGAACATGGACGCCTTGACCACATCTCGCTCGCCCGACAGATCCTCGAGCAGTGCCGTGAACCGGGCGATCCCGGCCTCTGTCGGCTTGGACATGTGGTAGGGCTGCGTCATATCCGGAGCGTATTCGGGCCTCCGGTGTCTGAGGGTACGTTTCACCGCACGGCCCGTAAGGACGAACCGTGCATGAGCGCTTGATGGGTACGTATCACAGCACAGTCGGCAAGACGTACCCACCATCTGGCGGTATGAAAATGACCGAGAAGCCAGCTGGGAGCGACGTAGTGCCGACCATCCGAAGTCGCTTGACGTATGCGCCGCCCAGGCGGCGCCCGCTGCGTTCGTCGTCGCCCATAGAACACCGCTATGGGACTCCTCCTCGGCCTTGCGTGTCGACGCCGCGCGTCGCCTTGCGACGACAGGCATCCACCTGGACGACGCCTACTGTCAAGGGACTTCGAATGCACGACACTAGACTGAGGGACGAAAAGCGTCGTTGCGCACGCGGGTGCTGCAACAGGCTCGATCGGGAAACACCGCATATGAAGAAGGATTAACCGTGTCCGAGATCACCAGCCCCACCACACCTACCGGCCTGACCGGCACCGCTCGTGTCAAGCGCGGCATGGCTGAGATGCTGAAGGGCGGAGTGATCATGGACGTCGTTACGGCGGACCAGGCCAAGATTGCAGAGGACGCCGGAGCGGTTGCTGTGATGGCGTTGGAGCGCGTTCCTGCCGACATCCGAGCACAGGGCGGCGTGGCCCGGATGAGTGATCCCGACATGATCGAAGAGATCGTCGCCGCGGTTTC
Organism: uncultured Actinomycetota bacterium; assembly: GCA_963815975.1. Taxonomy (GTDB): domain Bacteria; phylum Actinomycetota; class Actinomycetes; order Propionibacteriales; family Propionibacteriaceae; genus Microlunatus. Next base: position 714,553 of record CAWFJC010000006.1, on the reverse strand, counting down.
CATTCCCGTCATGGCGAAGGCCCGAATCGGCCATTTCGTTGAGGCTCAGGTGCTGCAGTCACTGGGCGTGGACTACATCGACGAATCCGAGGTCCTGACCCCCGCCGACTACGCCAACCACATCGACAAGTGGCGGTTCACCGTGCCCTTCGTGTGCGGCGCTACCAATCTTGGCGAGGCGCTGCGCCGGATCGCGGAAGGCGCCGCCATGATTCGCTCCAAGGGCGAGGCGGGCACCGGCGACGTCTCCAACGCCGTCACGCACATGCGCCAGATCCGAGCTGAGATTGCTCGGCTCACCTCTATGGCATCCGATGAGCTGTACGTGGCCGCGAAGGAGCTGCAGGCCCCGTACGAGCTGGTCGCTGAGGTGGCGCGGCTAGGTAAGTTGCCCGTCGTGCTCTTCACCGCCGGAGGCATCGCGACCCCGGCCGACGCGGCGATGATGATGCAACTTGGGGCTGAAGGGGTCTTTGTCGGCTCGGGAATCTTCAAGTCCGGCAATCCGGCCGAGCGGGCGGCGGCGATAGTCAAGGCGACCACCTTCTACGACGACCCGGACGTGATCGCGAAGGTCTCCCGCGGGCTTGGCGAAGCCATGGTCGGCATCAATGTCGACGATATTCCAGAGCCGCATCGGCTCGCCCAGCGCGGCTGGTGAGCAGCCGGCCTGTCGTTGGTGTCCTCGCTCTCCAAGGTGACGTACGCGAGCATCTTCGCGCATTGACAGCATGCGGCGTCGATGTCCGACCCGTACGCCGCCCAGCCGAGCTAGCTGGACTGAGCGGGATCGTGCTGCCCGGCGGCGAGTCCACCACGATCGACAAACTGTCACGAATCTTCGGCTTGCGGGAGCCCTTGATCGAGGCGTTGCGCGCCGGGCTACCGGCGTACGGCTCGTGCGCCGGAATGATCTTGCTCGCCAAGCATGTGCTAGACGGCACTCAAGATCAACAAACGTTTGGCGCGCTCGACATCACGGTACGCCGTAACGCTTTCGGTCGTCAGGTCGAGTCGTTCGAGACTGATGTTGATCTTGACGGGATCGAGGGCGGTCCAGTCCACGCTGTCTTCATCCGCGCACCGTGGGTGGAGAGCATTCACGACGGTGTGGAGATTCTGGGTGCCGTGGTACCACCAGGCCTCGATGAGTCGAAGATCATCGCCGTACGCCACGAGAATCTTATGGCCACCTCGTTCCATCCCGAGGTCACCGACGATCTGCGGATCCACCGGTACTTCGTCGATGTGGTGCGCGCTGCCCGGTGATCAGCTAGCTCAGTGATCAGCTAGCTGAGGGCTCAGCTGCGGTCGGTCTGCTGGCCGCCTTCGGAGGTACGGGTGGCTTCCGCTTCAGCCTCACTGTCAGACACTGCGCCCTCGGTTTCAGCTGGTCGCTCCTCAGGCCCCGCGGGCTCTGGCGCCGACTCCGTGGCATCCTCCTCGTGGGCCGCCGGTACGACGGGCGCCTCAGGCTCGGAAGGACCGACAGGCTGCGGCTCAGCCGCAACCGGTTCCGGCTGCGGAGTGACGGGCTCCGGTGCAGGCTGCCGCTGTTCCCACGGCGCGCCCTCGCTGCCCCAGACGGAATCCTCAGCCGACGCCGGAGCGCTGGCGGATTGCATCGGAGGCCCAGCCGCTGAGGAAGGTGGCGGGGCGTACGCGGGTTGGGTCTGTGGCGGCGCCGTCGGGAAGCCGGTCTCTTGACCTTGCGGACCGCCGACCGGCGGATAAGTCGGCGACGTCGGCTGTGAGCCCTCCTCGGGCACCACGAACAACGCAATGATGTAGAGGATGACCGGCACCCCGGTGAAGAGTGAGATCACTACGGTGAGCACCCGCACCAGCGTCGGGTCCATGTTGAGGTAGTTCGCGACTCCGGCACAGACCCCGCCCAGGATTCGGTTGGACTTGCTTCGTTCCAACCTCTTGGGCGCCTGCGGCGGGTAGGGGCTGCTCATGAGACACCTTTCACTCGGGGGATAGCTATTGACGGTTTCGGGAGAGGACAAGGCCCGCAACGCCGACCGCGACCAGACCCATGGGAGCCACGATCCTGATCACCTGCCAGTTGAGCGGTCCGACAAAAGTGAGCCAAAGCGATCCGAGCGCCACGCAGCTGAGCAGGATGCCGAAGATCAAGGCAACGACATCGTAGGTCTTTCTCATCGTTGCACCTCGATATTGCCGGCGTCTACGGACAAGTCGAGTGTCAACGTGTGCCGCCCCGCTTGCGCCGGCTGAGGATCGCTGAGCTGGCCGCCGAGATCAGAGCCCCCCTGCACTTCTGCGCCGAAGGCGCGCACGGCACCAAGATCGGCTTTGTAGTTGATCACGATGTTGGCGTCCCTCGGCGCAATGACGTCAATCTGTCCAACATCAACATGCGCCCGGTAGGTCGCATCACCAGTTACCGCGAGCTGGCTGAGATCGACCGAAAGCTCGCCGAAATCTTGGGAATCGCCCGCGGCAGGCAGCTCAGCCAGGTTTGCGTACACGTGGGTTGAGCGAGCAGCAACGGGGATGCGAAATGCTGGCCCGGCGGCAGTGACGAGCACCGCAGCGATTGCCAGCATGACGCCGAGGGGCAGCAAACCGCGTGCTCGGCCCAGCCAGGTGGCGGCCACCAGCGTCAAGCCGATGATCAGCAACGCAGCCGCCAGGTAGCCGGCCAGCGGGATGGCTACGCCGAGTGCCTGGGCTATTCCGAGACCAGACAAGGTCATGCCGAGCATGATCAGCGCGACCAGGCGGAGTCGTCGGGCTGAGCGAGTGTCAGATAGCTTGATCGGCGCGGCGCGGGGGGACTCGACATACAGGCCAACCGGATCAGGTTCAGCCAGGAAGGCGGTGTGCTCGGCGGCCTGCGGCTCGCTCGGAGTGTGTGGCAGGTTTGGCTGTGGGGGACTGGGCCATTCAGCGGGTGGTTCGGCAGCCGCCGGAGCGGGAGCCGATGATGCTGTGGTCGGCCGTGACGGACTCGTTGTCGCGGCAGCGGTGACTTGACGGGTGTGTTCCTCGATCCGGCGTTGCCATGCCTCCGCAGCTCGGGTGAAAGGCGTCGGCGGTCCGGAATACTCCACGAACTGCGGAACCGTGGACTGTGGCGCAGCAGGTCGGGACTCTGCTGGCGAGCTCGGCAGTGTCACGGACCGCTTGTCGTGGCGGCCCTTATAGAAGCCGAAATACCAGATCACCGCGATCACGATGGCGGGTCCGATCGTGAAAGGGCTGAGCCAGCCGAAGATCATGGACATCGCAAGGCTGGCGATGACGACGAACGTGATCCACAGCTCCCGTGGCCAGCGTCGTACCGATTCACCGAACAGGTCCTCGACAGGTGCCTTGTCCTTGCCCTCGAGCGGTATCAACAGCCAACCCGCGAGATACAGGACAAGGCCAACTCCGCCACTTAGCGCCAACAAGACCCATCCGACGCGGACCAGTAGCGGATCGACTCTCCAGTGCTGGGCGACACCGCCGCAGAGGCCTGCGAGCTTCGCGTCAGTCGCGCTGCGACGGATCGTCCAGATTGAGCTCATGCGCTCCATCCTGCCCAGCGGACTACCCTCGAACTATCAGGGACCACCCCCAAATGCTCCCGGCTGTTCGCGCGACCATGGAACCGTTCCCGCTTTCGCAACGTCCAAGTCCATTTGGCTAAGGGAGAAGTCGGGGGGCACCCTGCTAGTCGTAAGCCCAGTCGCGTGTGAGGGTAGGAGATCATGACGGCCACGGACTCGAGCCACCTCGAGCCTGACATTCGCGACTCTGAGACTGGGCCAACGCAGCAGACCGACACTTCCCGCGACGCTTCGGAATCGCCCGTTGTCAGCGCGGAATCCGCCCCTGCGGCTGCGCTGTCGCCAGCAGCATCGAGCAGCGAGTCCGAGTCTGACGAAGAGGCCTCGGAGGAGCGGCCGCGAGCGACTCGGGTAGCCGAGGGCGCCTGGCTCGGCGGTGTCTGTACGGGTTTGGCTCGACATCTTGGCTGGCCGTTGCTGGCCGTCAGGATTGCCTTCGTCGCATTGGCGACATTCCAATTCATCGGAGTCATCGCCTACGGCGCGTTGTGGCTGCTCCTGCCACCGGAGTCGACGGTCAAGGCGCCTGGTCTCGAATCCGCCAGTCGTGCTGGCATGCGGGACCAAACCAAGCCAAAACGTCGCATCGACTGGGGCATGCTGCTGGCGCTGATCGCCCTCGGCGTTGGCCTGCTGTGGATCATGCAGAACACCGGCCTCGGCGTCAGTTCGCAGCTGTTCTGGCCGGTCGCCTTTGCCTGCGCCGGTGCCGCACTCGTATGGCGCCAGGCCGACACGGCACAGCAGAAGCGTTGGCGTGAGGAGGCGGGTGGCAAGGCGTGGCTGGCACCCTTCGTCGCTCGCGGTGGCTGGCCGTCGCTGGTCCGAGTGATCGTCGGTCTCGGGCTCGTTGGCGCGGCATTTGGCATTGTGCTCGCCCAGCGAGGCCAGATCTCGCAATTGCCGGAAGTCATGGCGATGACGATGCTCGCCCTGGCCGGCCTCGCCATCGTCCTGGCACCGTGGCTGCACCGCTCCCGTACTGCCCTCAACCAGGCCAGGGCTGAGCGGGTTCGGGCCGATGCCCGTGCGGACATGGCGGCCCATCTGCACGATTCGGTGTTGCAAACACTGGCTATGATCCAGCGCCAAGCCGACGACCCAAAGGCCGTCCAGCAGCTGGCCCGTCGCCAAGAGCGAGAGCTGCGCAACTGGCTGTACGGCGACGAGTTGCCGGAAGCGACGCTGAAGGCCGCGCTGACAGCCGCCGCTGCAGAAGTCGAGGACGAGCGAGGCGTACCGGTCGAGCTGGTCACAGTTGGTGATTGCGATACTTCCGATGCGATCCAGGCCCTGGTACGCGCCGCCCGGGAAGCGATGGTCAACGCAGCCAAGCACTCCGGGGCCGACAAGATCGATGTCTATGCCGAAGTGGATGAGGATTCTATCGAGGTCTTTGTCCGGGATCGCGGAAAGGGATTCGACGTCGAGACGGTCGCTGAAGATCGGATGGGCGTCAAAGGGAGCATCATCGACCGCATGGCGCGGCACGGCGGCTCCGCAACGATTCGTTCGGAAGCGGACGACGGTACTGAAGTACGACTGGAGATCAAGAGATGACTGAGACCACAAGACAGCCGACCTCGCAACCGACCTCGCAACAGCCGCCCGCCCCGCGCGGGCCGTACCGGGTGGTCATCGTCGATGATCACGCCATGTTCCGCACCGGTGTCAAGGCCGAGATCGGCCGTTCGGTCGCCGTTGTCGGCGAGGCCGCCGATGCCGACCGAGCCATCGTCGTGATTTTGCAAACCCGGCCGGATGTGGTGCTGCTTGATGTGCACCTGCCTGGCGGGGGAGGGGTCGAGGTCATCCGCAAGGTGCACGAGAAGAATCCAGAACAGAAATTCCTCGCTCTCTCTGTCTCCGACGCGGCGGAGGATGTCATCGGCGTGATCCGGGCCGGCGCCCGCGGTTACGTCACGAAGTCGATCAGCGGCAGCGAACTTATCGACGCGATCCGCCGAGTCGCTGAGGGCGATGCGGTCTTCTCGCCGCGACTGGCAGGGTTCGTGCTCGATGCCTTCTCGGGATCGATAGATCTGGCGACGGTCGACGAAGATCTAGACCGGCTCTCGCAGCGAGAGCGGGAGGTGCTGCGGCTGATCGCGCGCGGCTACGCGTACAAGGAAGTGGCCAAGGAGCTGTTCATCTCGATCAAGACTGTCGAGACCCACGTAAGCAGCGTGCTGCGTAAGCTGCAGCTCTCCAACCGCCATCAATTGACCCGCTGGGCAACCGACCGTCGGCTCGTCTGAGGACGTCGACGAACCGCTCTGCGAGCGTCGGTAGGCGCCCACTGGTGGGTCGGAGGAGCGATGAGCGAAACGCCCTGCTTGCCTAGTAGCTGTGCCATTGCTCGTTCGCGAAGAGTGACGACGCCACCAGCTTCCGGACGCCGCGCGAGCAGAGCCAAATCAAACTAGTGTCGGGTCGTGCAGTTCGCACAGCACCTCTTGGTGCTGTTCCACCTGATCGGCTTTGCTGCCTTGCTCGGCGGCGTGCTCGTCCAGGTGAGGGCCAGGGAGCCGCAGGTCAACGCGTCGATGCTGAACGGGTCGTTCACTCTCCTTCTTACCGGCCTGGCACTGGTGGCCGTGGAGGAGCTCGGGGCGGATCAGCTGAACTATGTCAAGACAACAATAAAGCTGCTCCTGATGGCCGCGATCGTCGTCCTGGTGGCCAAGAACCGGAAGTTCGCCACGATCCCGCGCGGACTCTGGGGCCTCATCGGCGGCCTCACCATCGCGAATGCCGTAGTGGCCGTGCTATGGCAGTAGGGTCGATCGTGGGGTGAAGTCGTGACCGCAAGTTACCTTTCCATGAAGGATTCGCGCAGATGAGACTCTCGGCTCGAGTGGACTATGCGCTGCGGGCGATGTCGGAGCTCGCCGCAGCCAACGCGCCGCGCACGGTGGAGCAACTGTCCGAAGCTCAACGACTTCCCAACAAGTACCTTGAGGCCATCCTCGGCGAGCTGCGTCGTACCGGCCTACTGCGCAGCCAACGCGGCCCCGATGGCGGCTACCGACTGGCGCGGCCAGCTGAAGCCATAAGCATCGCGGACGTGATCCGGGCCCTCGACGGAGAGCTAGCCAACGTACGCGGCAGCCGCCCGGAAAACCTGGCCTACATTGGCTCGGCCGCCGCCTTGCAAGAGGTCTGGATCGCATTGCGGGCCTCCGAGCGGGCAATTCTGGAAGGCGTCACGTTGGCCCATGTGGTTTCGGGTGAGATGCCCAAGCCGGTCGCGGCGCTGGTCGCCAATCCCTCCGCCTGGAGCTGACTGCTCAGCTGCCACATCGTCCGAGTTCTGAGATGCAGGCTGCGGGCTGGCTGGACGTCCACGATAGGGTTCTCGCTAATCCCTAGGGATTCTGTAGTAAACCTCTGAGGACGTCACTGTGAGAAAACTTGTTGTTCTCGCGATCGTAGGCTTCGTGGCCCAGCTGGTTGATGGCAGCCTCGGCATGGGCTACGGCGTGACGTCATCAACTCTGCTGGTATTAGCGGGTCTCACGCCGGTTGCGGCCTCGGCCTCGGTGCACTTCAGCGAGCTCGGCACGAATCTCGCGTCCGGCGTGTCGCACTGGCGCTTGCGGAACGTGGATTGGCCAGTTGTCGCCAGAATCGCCGGCCCCGGTGCCGTGGGTGCGTTCCTCGGTGCAACGGTGTTATCAGCGCTGTCGACCGACTGGGCAAAACCAATCATGTCGGTGATCTTGGCGCTGCTCGGGATCTACATCATTGTCCGTTTCGTCATTGGCATCCGGCCGCAGCTGACGAAGCGACTCACACTCAAGTTCCTCGCGCCCCTCGGTCTGTTCGCCGGCTTCGTGGATGCCACCGGCGGCGGTGGCTGGGGGCCGGTGGCTACGCCGGCACTCCTCAGCGGCGGACGGCTCGAGCCTCGCAAGGTCATCGGGTCGGTTGACACCGCCGAGTTTGCGGTTAGTGCCGCTGCCAGCCTGGGCTTTCTTCTCGGCATCGGTGTTGCGGGGATCAACTGGGGGTACGCGCTCGCGCTGCTCGTCGGCGGCCTGATTGCTGCACCGCTGGCCGCTCTGCTCGTGAAAGTTGCGCCGGCTCACCTCCTGGGCGTGGCGGTCGGCGGCCTGATCGTGTTGACGAATACGCGCGTGCTCTTCGGCGTGCTTGACGTCTCCAACTCTGCGCGTATCCCGAGCTATCTTGCGATCTTGCTGGCTACCGCGGGGGCCTTTTATGTTGCCGCCTTACGCGCGAGGCGCAGAGCGGCAGTAGCACGGACCGAGGTCGCACTCGAATCGGCTAATGCCTGACCCGAGAGGGAGAGCTAGAGCAGGGGGCGAAGCGGGATCAGAACGGTCTCGGAGAACTTCACCATCGCCTGCCTTCTCTGCCAGTCGTTCAGGGTGAGCTCAACCGTGTTGGTGGAGTCGATCGTGAAGATCTCCTCCATCTGCCTGGCGACGTCGGTGTTGAAGACCTCCATATTGATCTCGTAGTTGCCGAGCAGGCTCAGTCGGTCGATGTTCGCCGTACCGATCGTCGACCACTGTCCGTCGATGGTTGCCGTCTTCGCGTGGACCATGGCGCCCTGATAGAGCAGCAGGCGTATGCCGCTACGGAGCAGGTGGCTGTAGAAGCCGCGGGACAGCCAGTCAGCGACGATGTGGTTGGACTCTGCCGGAATGATGATCCGTACGTCGACACCGCGTCGTGCGGCTCGAATCAGGGCGGACAGCACGTCTGTGTCGGGGATGAAGTAAGCGTGCGTCAGATAAATGTGGTGGGACGCGCGGTCGATGGCATCCAGATACATGCCGCGGATCGGATAGACCATGGTTCGCGGCATGTTGCGATGGATCCGGATATCGGCCTGCCAGGTTGGGCTGCCGAAGTCGGGCAAGGCGGCTCGGCGGCGCCCCGCCCACAGATTCCAGTAGTCGATGAATGCGTTCTGAACGTCCCAGACGATGTCACCGGTAAGCCGGGCGTGGGTGTCACGCCAGTCGGTGGCGTAGAGGCTGCCGATGTTGTAGCCACCGAGGAAAGCGACGAGGTCGTCGACAATCAGCAACTTGCGATGATCACGACCGGTATTACGCGGGAAGCGGAAGCCGGACGCGATCAGCGGATGCCGGCGTACGGCGATGTTCTTGGGGAAGACGAAGAACGGGCGGGGGACAACGAGATTGGCGAATTCGTCGAACACGACATAGACCTTGACGCCTCGATTGGCAGCATCGATGAGCGCGTCTTTGAACGCCTGACCGATCGCGTCGCCCTTCCAGATGAAACTTTCGAAGAAGATTCGCGACTTGGCCTGGCCGATGGCGTTCAGCATGTCGTGATAAAGATCTTCACCGTAGGTGTAGACCGTCACTTCTGAGCTTCCGGCCGTCACCGATCGGGGCGGCAATCGGGGGAAGGTCGCCGGCTTGCGAAGTTTCTTGCGCCGATAGTCGACGATGACCAGAGCCAGCAGCGTGGCTCCCTGGACTGCGAGCACCGCCTGCACAATGCGCTTGAGCAACGTACCAAGGGAGATGGTTGGCAGCGCCATGGCCACCAATTTACGCGCGAATCGCGGAGTTGCGGCGAGTCGCGATGCTATCTGCCCTGAGTCGCCGAGCATGCAATACGCATCCGGTTCCGAAGACGTCACACCTGGTACGGATGAGCCCGACCTTTCGGTGCTTCAAGGCGCGTAGACGTGACCGTTTTCTCAGAATCGCCCCCGAGCGGATGGGCGACTCATCGATTTCGCGCTCAAGCTGGTGGGCCAGACGTCCGCTTGGGGGCGATTCTGAGAATTTGGGCTCGGCCCACATGTCGCAGCACCCCACTAAGGTGGGCTGGGTTATGACGAGTGCGACGCAGGCCACGCCGACCCGGCTAACCACCGAACGACTGCTCGAGGGGCTGAATCCCCCACAGCGAGAGGCCGTGCTGCACGAGGGTCGCCCGGTCCTTGTCGTGGCCGGAGCAGGCTCGGGCAAGACTCGAGTGCTCACCCGGCGCATCTGCTACCTGGTCACCCAGCGGCGCGTGCATCCGGGCTCGATTCTCGCCATAACCTTCACCAACAAGGCCGCAGCGGAGATGCGCGGCCGGGTCATGGATCTGGTCGGAAACCGCGCCAAGTTGATGTGGGTCTCCACGTTCCACTCTGCCTGTGTCCGCATCCTGCGAGCCGAAATCGGCCGATTCAACATGTCTCGGACGTTCTCGATCTACGACGATGCCGACTCCAAGCGGCTGATGCAGCTGGTGGCTCACGATCTTGATCTTGATCCGAAGCGGTTCCCGGTGCGGGCGATCATGAACTGGGTATCGCATTGCAAGAATGAGCTGGTCGATCATGAGTCGGCCGCGTCCAGAGCCAGCTCCCCGCTGGAGGAGAGCTACGCCGAGGCGTACCGGGAATATCAGCGGCGGCTGATCGCGGCCAATGCGCTGGATTTTGATGATTTGATCATGACGACGGTGCATTTGCTGCAGGCGTTCCCCGACCTTCGGGAGCAGTATCGGCGACGCTTCCGGCATGTCTTGGTCGACGAATACCAAGACACCGACCATGCCCAGTACGTGCTGATCCGGGAGCTTTGCGCGGCCGATGCGCAGCCTGATCCCGATGTCGTAGCGATCGACCCGCCGGAGCTCATGGTGGTGGGGGACTCCGATCAGTCGATCTACGCCTTCCGGGGCGCGACCATTCGCAACATCAATGACTTCGAGTCCGACTTTCCTGGCGCGAAGGTGATCTTGCTCGAGCAGAACTATCGATCGACGCAGACGATCTTGAACGCTGCTAACGCCGTCATCACGCGTAACGAAAACCGAAAGCCGAAGAACCTGTGGTCCGACGCGGGCGATGGTGAGTTGCTGGTTGGGTACGTCGCTGACACCGAGCATGACGAGGCGCAGTTTGTCGCCGCCGAGATCAGGAGGCTCAACGAGACCGGCGGCTCACCGATACGGCGACGCTGCAGTGTTCTATCGGACCAACGCTCAATCCCGAGCCTTCGAAGAAACCTTCATCCGAGCCGGCATGCCATACAAGGTGGTCGGCGGGGTGCGGTTCTACGAGCGGCGCGAGGTGCGTGACGCCATCGCCTACCTGCGGGCTATCGCCAACAGAACGGACGATGTTTCGCTGCGGCGGATCCTGAACGTTCCGAAACGAGGAATCGGTGATCGGGCTGAGGCCGCCGTGGCCGACTTAGCGACTCGGGAGGGAATCAGCTTTGGTGATGCGTTGCGCCGAGTCGATGACATTCCTGGTCTGGCTACTCGCTCGGCCAACCAGCTCAAGGCGTTCGCAAAGTTCCTGGACCAGCACGAGGCCATGGTTGCCGCAGAGATGCCGGCTGACGCCATCTTGACAAGCGTGCTCGACAGATCGGGCTACCTCGCGGAGCTGCATGACTCAACTGACCCTCAAGACGAAACCCGACTCGAAAACCTCAGAGAGCTGATCACGGTCGCGCGTGAGTTCGTCAGCGGCGTCGCCACGCTGACCCTTCCTGAGGATGAGCTGGACGATCTTGGGCTCGCCGATGAGGCCGACGGCCCGACGGATCCGGAAGATGAGCTAGCAGTAGCACTCGATCCTGAAGCTGACCTTGCGGCGGGGGCTGCACAGCCTGATCCGTCGTTGGGTGCCTTCCTGGAGCGAGTGGCGCTGGTCGCCGATTCCGACCAGATTCCCGATGCTCCGGACCGAGCTGACACCGGCGTTGTCACCTTGATGACGCTGCACACGGCGAAAGGCCTGGAGTTCGACACAGTCTTCCTCACCGGTTGCGAAGACGGCGTCTTTCCTCATCAGCGAGCGATCGCCGAGCGTACCGGCGACGAGCTCGCTGAGGAGCGGCGGCTCGCGTACGTCGGCATTACCCGGGCGCGCAAGCGGCTCTACATCTCCCGCGCCATCACCAGATCGGCTTGGGGCTCCCCACAGCACAATCCGCCGAGCCGGTTCCTCAACGAGCTGCCGAGCCAGCTGATCGACTGGCGGCGAACCGAGGCTGCCGTCACCAGCTGGCGAAACACCTCTGCGACCACGGCCAACCAGGAATGGCGAAACAGGGTTGGGTACGGCGCGAAGCCGCGGATCCGTGAGATCCCATCGCTGGTCGCTGGCGACCGAGTGCTGCATACGACGTTCGGGATGGGCACGGTGGTGGCGACTTCAGGTGAGCAGGACAAGCCGATGGCCGATGTGGACTTCGGATCCCTCGGGCTCAAGCGGCTTTCCGTACGACATGCGCCGCTGGAGAAGCTCTAACCGATTCGACAGAGCGCACTGCGGCCGCTGCCTCTCGAGCGCGACCCGAATACTCGCGTGGCGGAGCTGGCTACGGCTTCAGGCCGTGGGCGCTCAGCCAGGGAACCGGATTGACTGCGCTGTAGATGTCGCCTGGTGTGACCCCAGCCGGATAAACCTCGAAGTGCACGTGCGGCCCGAAGGTCCTGCCAGTCATGCCGACGGCGCCGACTAGCTGGCAGGCCGATACCGTCTGGCCGACGCTCACCGAGACGGTCGACATGTGAGCCATCAAGGTGTGGGTGCCATTCGGGTACTTGATGGCCACATAGTTGCCAGCCCACCCGCTGGCCGGGCCGATTCCGGCGTTGGTGACGACGCCCGCGGCGGGAGCGTGCAGCGGTGTGCCGACGGGCGAGGAAAAATCCAAACCGGTGTGGTAGCGCGCCCACGGGCCGACCTGACCAAAGCGGGCAGCAATGCTGTAGCCGCTGGTGATCGGCAGACAGCCCTTGGACGTGTTCGCGTCTTGAGCTGATGGGAGTCGATTGGTTGGCGCACTGTTGCCACGGGCGAGCAGTACGGCCTGTTTACGGGTTGCGTCGGACACGTCCTCGAGCGCCCTAGCGCGAGCCGCCGCCGACTTGTCCATGGATGCCGCAGTTACCTGTGACTCGATCTTGCTCAGTAGCTCCGCGCGCTGGTCAGCCAGGCTCTTGACGATCGCCGGATCAAGCCTGCTGCGCTCGGCTCCGCGGCTGGTATTTGTCGGGAGGTCGTTCGTCGAGACGGTTGCCGTGAGTGTGGTGTGCTGAGCGGCCCCAGTAAGAGCCACTGATCCGGCAACGCCGAGCCCTAAGAGCGAAACGGCCAGCGCTGCCACGCCATGGCGCAGCCAACTCTTCTTGTCTGCTTTGATGTCCTGAATCAGGACACGACGCGCGCGCGTGCGCACCGACGACGAGCTTGGCACTCCAAATCTCCTCGTACGACGACAGGTTCCCCGAGTCCTGCCTCTGCCGCAGTACAGAATGATTGGCTGCCGCTGGAGGCCCGCGTTTTGACTTCAAACGGTGGACGCTTCCGAAACAATAACGGATACGTAACGGGATGCAAGTCGATCTCGACAACTTCGGCGTGTCTTTCGGCGCATTGTGATGAATGTCGCTAGGGGTCGAGGCGGAGCCAACAGCTGCGAGCGTCGGGAATCGCGCGGACGTGCTGAGCCAGGCTGGCGCGCGCCGTTGTCCTGGACAAGTGAGCGAGCAGACACGTTCTCCATCTGCGAAGGGAGTGAAGAAGGCAGCGGCTCACAAGCGCCAGCCTCCCGAGCGGAGCGAGCAATCAAACAATGCGCAAGCAGCTCTCAATAACTAGTGCGTGGTCACTCCGTTGGCGGCCAGCCAGGGTTGCGGATTGATCGCCTTGTAGACATCGCCGTACTTGACGCCAGCCGGATAGAGCTCGAAATGTAGGTGAGCTCCGAACGCTCGGCCGGTCTCGCCGACGCGGCCAATGACGTCGCCGGCCTGCACCGTCTGGCCGGCGCGTGCCGACATAGATGACATGTGCGAATACATGGTCGTCTTGCCATCCGCATGCTTGATGGCGACGTGGTTGCCCGCCCAATTGCCGGAGTTGCCGGCATAGAGCACGACCCCGGCCTTGACGGCGCGGATCGGCGTACCGTACGACGCCCGAAAGTCGAGTCCAGTGTGGTAGCGCGACCACATGCCGTACTCGCCGAAGTGAGCACCGATGACACCACTCGGCACCGGCAAGACTGCCCCGCCGCCACTGGAACCGCTGGAACCGTTGCCACCAGACCCGTTCGACCCACCGCTACCAGAGCCGCTGCCGCCGCTGTTTGAGCTCGTCGAGGAACCCGAATCCGGTTTGTTCGGCTGGTTTTCCGCAGTCTGTCGCTTGTTCTCGGCGGCTACGCGAGCAGCCGTCGCGCGCCGCAGGTTCTCGGCCGCGATTTGGGCTGCTGCCTCGCGGCTTGCTCGATCGGCAGCCTTGAGCTGCTGTTGCCGAGCGTCGCTGCTGGCGTCTTCCGCTACGCGGCTGATCTCGTCAGCGGTCTTGGCCAGCAGCTCGTCACGCTGAGCAGCCTGCTCTTGGACGATCGCGGCCCGAATCGCACCACTTCTGGACGACCGACCGGTGCGTCGACGTCTCCCGTCGGCCGAATGCGGCGAGAGCTGGGTCTTGACTCTTCGACTGCTTGTCGGTCTCTGGAACCCGCGCGGTGTGAATGGAAGCACCGTCCACTCGTGAAGGCGTAACCGCCACGGACGTATCAGGAACCGCCGAAAGGTCGTGAGTTGTCTGGGCATCTGTCGTCAGACCTACGGCCGCCGCGACGACCAGGCCCAGAGCGGCGACAACGAGCGCCGCGAATCCATGCCAGAGCCAGCCCTTGCTCCGAGCAGGCTCGGGCCGAGCGCTTTCGTCTGGAAATCCCTCACGTTCGGTCTGCTGCTCCCCGGACAGCTCCCTCATCCCCTACTGGCGCTGGCACGCATCGGGCCGCGACCCAGCGTGCCGTCCGGGAAGCACAGGAAGGCTCCCCGGACAGCGCACCATGCTTGTCTGATCTAGTTCCTGTCTTTGACTGGACCCCCGAAGTAGGCCAGACAACGTCTAGAACATAACAACCAGGTAACGGAAATCTCAACGATTATTCGGAAAGAAGCAATATTTGTTGTCGGGAGGACGTCAAGGCGCGCTGGGCGCTCCCGCTGGATCGAGTTCGTACAACGCTTGGGCGATGGTGAAGGCAATCCGCCTGTTGTTCGGCATCGAGAGATGCCCGACGCCAGGCGCAGCGATGTTCCGCACATTGAGATCAGGATGGTCGATCCGGGCGTTGCGCCCCGGCACCACCAGATGATCGATGTCGCTGAAGAACGCAATGAACCGCGTACGACACCCCAGGGCGGGCTCCGCGAGCTCCCGAATCACCGGCGATCCCGGGGTGAGTTGCCGGACCAGTGGCAGCAGCGAAGCGGCCCAGGCCAGATGTGTGCCCTGATGGGGTGTGCCAAGCGTCACGAGAGTGTGTACCCGACTGTCGCCTCCCAGCCGTTGCACGAAATAACGTGCGATCAGGCCACCAAGACTGTGGCCAATGACGTGGATGCGTTCGTATCCAGTGGCCGCGGACAGCTGTTCGATGGCCTCACCGAGCCGTTGGGCTGCGCGCGGAATGTTCTGGGTGAACAGGCCGTAGTCGTACGTAGCGAGCGTTTGGAAGCCACGACGACGCAGTGCGCGGTCCATCACGGTGAAGATCGCATGATTGTCGATGATCCCGTGCACGAGCAAGATCGGTGTCTCGGCCGCCTCGACGCCGTGATGGAGGAGTCCGCGTTGCTCGGGACTGAGGCCTCGGAGATCGTGGCGCCCGCCACCCGCGATTGGAGAGGATGGCGAGAAGAGCCCAAGCGGATACATCATCAGGTGGGCCGTGGCCCAGCCGGCCTCAATGGCGAGGCCAGATGCTGCCCGTAGCAGATCCAGCGTCACGAAGCGTGTGAGCCTCGCGGGCGTGATGCCCCCATTGGCACTGGTCCCCACGACGAAATATTACCCAGTAGTAGGTTTGGCGTCGTGGAATCGGATGTCCAGTCGTCCCCTTCTCCACTCCGGATCGTCGTAGCCAAGCCAGGTCTTGATGGCCACGATCGCGGCGCCAAGGTCGTAGCGCGCGCGCTACGCGACGCGGGCATGGAGGTCATCTACACCGGGCTGCACCAAACTCCCGAGCAGATTGTTGCCACGGCGATAGCCGAGGATGCCGACGCTATTGGGCTCTCGGTGCTTTCAGGGGCACACATGACGCTGTTTGCCAAGGTGAAGGAGCTCCTGCAGGCGGCCGACGCCGACGACATCGTGCTCTTCGGTGGTGGCATCATTCCCGAGGCCGATCGGCAGGACGCTAGCGGAGATGGGCGTTGTCCAGGTCTTTACGCCTGGAGCCACCATGAGTGAGATCGTCTCCTGGGTACGTAGCAACGTCGGGACCGCTCGCGGAGCGAATACGGGCTGAGCTCCTCGCGAGCCAGGAGGTCGTGCCCTTCGACAGGCTCAGGGACGCAGCTCAGGGCACCTTGATGGAGCTCAGCGCAGATGCCGGCGTCATTAGTCTGGTTACGTGATCGCGCGAGCCGGCGCCAGCGCTGTGCGCATTGTCACTGCGGTCGTGGTAGCCGGCTTGTTGTGGCTCGGTGTGGAGATCGCAGCCGGGCTAACACTTCAAGCGTGGGCTGACCGACGCCAGCTGGTGGGAGCGCAGCGCCTGACGGTCGCGCTGGAGACCTTTCGACCCTCCAGCCGTGCGGGGTTGTCGCAGGAAGTCGCTCGTCGCAGAGCTGGCTCCAGATCGTGCCGTGCACAGCGATCCCGCGAGGTGCACGCCGCTTTCGCTGCTGGCAGTCAAGGGCGCGCTCGGCGGTGAGTCTTGGACCGGAGTCAACGGCTCACCGGACCAACCGGTCACCACGCTCACCGTGCGGTACGCCGACGCGAGCGGAGCGCGGCGTGAGCTGTTGAAGAAGCGCGTCGCGCTCGCGAGATGCGGCGCGGTTCGCCTCACGTTCCCGCCGTTCGACAAGCCCGCAGAGGATTTCACCGTCGTCGAGCGGCAGTGGGCAGCGTTTGCTGCCGGTGATCGGCTGGCGTACGCACTCGTCGGCCATGGCACCCGATATGACTTCTACGTGCGTCGCTACGCCAACACCGTTGACCTGGACGTACGGGGATGACCACGCACGTGCGGACGTACGACGCCAGGTAGTCGATGACCTGGTTGGCCGTCTCAAAGAACTCGCCCACGAGTGAGTACGGTGATCATCTTCTGCAGGCATGGTCGAAGGGGCATCGTCCGGCCAACATTCTGCTTCCGGATGACCGGCCTCTGCCGGCGGGCTGAGTACTGCTCGCGCAACCACGCTCGCAGCTGCAGCCCCCTGCGCCTTATCCGAACAGCTGATTGACCTGGTTGTTGGCCTCGGTCAGCGATGTCGCAGGCGCCTTGCCAGACAGGACGTCGTCCATGGCCGGATGCATGATGCCGTCGATCTGTGAGGCGTGGTCGGTGATCGGGAACAAGAAGGTGGTCTTTTCCTTCACGTTGACGAGGAAGGACGTCACGTCGACGCCCTTGGCCTTGAACGCGGCCTCGGCCTTATCAGTCGCCGCCGGAATCGCTGGGAAGACCACGCCCTTCTCGCCCACAATGTTCTGGCAGTCCGGTGACCCAAGGAATTCCACCCACTTCGCCGCCGCCGGCTTGTTCTTCGAGCCCACCCAGATGGAATCGGCTAGGCCGTTGTACATGCTCGCGCGCTTGCCGCTCGGCCCGGCCGGAAGCGGGGCGACGCCTGCCTGGATGCCCTTCGCACCGAAGAAGGGGCCGATATTCCACGAGCCATTGGTGGCCAATGCGTACTTACCGGCAGCGAAGATGTCCGCCTCGCCCTGGCCAGTGGTTGCGGCAACAGACGGCATGTAGCCCTTCTCGATCAGCGAGGCGAACCATTTGATGGTGTCCTGGAAGGCAGGCTGGTCGTAGTTGTAGTGGGTGCCCCAGGGGTTCTTGTCGGTGAATTGCCAGTTGTTGGAGCCGGTGTACATGCTCCATTGGGTCTGTCCGACTCCCGATCCTGAGCCGCCATCGAGGCCGAGGCCGTAGACCTTGACCTTGCTCTTGTCGAAACCGGGCTCGTCTCCACGTTTGCCGCTCTGATCAACGCTCAGATGGGCGATCATCTTTTCGTACGTGCCGCCATCCTGCGGATTCCATTGCAGGCTCTGCAGGTCAGCTGGCTTTACTCCCGCGTCGTCAAGAAGCTTCTTGTTGTAGAAGACGGCGACGGTGTCGAAGTCCTTCGGCAGGCCATAGCGCTTGCCGTCCGGGCCCTTCCAGAGATCCGCCAAGCCCTCCTGGTACTGGTTGACGTTGAAGCCATCCTTGGTGAGCGTGTCGTCCAGCGGGACCAGTTGCTCCTGATTGACGAACTCTGGGTACTTGGCCAGGTGGTCGGTAAATACATCAGGTGCATCGCCAGCCACAAAACCGTTGGTGAGCTTGCTCCAATAGTCGTCCCAGCCGTACTGGGTGATCTTGACATTGATATTGGGGTTCGCTGCCTTGAACTTGTCAGCGCAGGCCTGGTAGGCCGGCTTTTGATTGGCGTCCCACAGCCAGTAGCTCACGTCGCCGGAGGCTTGGCTCGTGTCGATGGCACCGCCCCCGGAGTCACCGCCGCCGCCACCTTCCGAGCCGCCACCGCCGCCACATGCGGTGAGGGTGAGGCTTAATGCGGCCGCGCCAACTAGCACGGCTCCCAGCTTCTTGCGCATTCTTGCCATCGTTGGCAGATCCTTTCGCGTTGTTTACCTCGGAGAGATCACCGGGGTCGTCGATGGGTCAGATGAGTCACTTCAAACCAGAGAAGCCGATCGAGTTGACGATCTTCTTCGCGAACGCAAAGAACAAGATCAGGATGGGGATTGCGGCCACCAAGACGGCGGCCATTAGCCCAGCCCAGTCCGGGCTGCCAGCAGGAGTTTGTGATTTGAACACGCCGAGCGCGACCGTGAGCACGCGCACCTTGTCATTGGTGCCAACCAGCAGTGGCCAGAAGTAGTCGTTCCACTGGTTGATGAAGGTGAGGATGAACAACGTGATGATGGGCGCCCAGCTCATCGGCAGGATGATCCTGAAGAAGATCAGCCAGTGGCCGGCGCCGTCGAGCTTGGCGGCCTCCTCGATCTCCTTGCTGATGCCGAGGAAGAACTGCCGCAGGAAGAAGATCGCGAACGGTGTCATGAAGAAGTACGGCAGGATCAGGCCGGGGAACGTGTTGATGAGTCCGAGGTTCTTGATCAAGATGAAGTTCGGCAGCATGACGAAGATCGGCGGGATCATCAGCGCGGTCAGGAACAGGAAGAAGACCTTGTCCCGCCCGGGCCAGCGGAGCCGCGCAAATGCGTACGCCGCGAGTGCGCTGAAGAACACCTGGCCAGCCGTGGACAGCGTGGCGTAGACGATCGAGTTGCGCAGGAAGAGCCAGAAGTTGACGGCTGCACCGGAGCCACCTTCGGCTTGCGCCTCGGCCGGCGTCGCGAGGCCGAAGACCCGCTTGAACGCGCCCCAGGTGAAATCGACCGGCAGCAGCGAGTTCGGGTCGGAGAACAGGGATTTCGACGTCGAGAATGCGGTGCGAATCATCCAGTAGAACGGAAACAGGGTGATCAAAATAAGGAGGATCATTGCGGCCCACGCGGCCACCCGGCCGGGACTGAACTTCTTGCCGGCTTTCGCGGTCGCATCCGCGACTCCGGTGGAGCGAGAGGGAGCGGTTGTGGTTGTCATAACTGTTTCCTCTCAGGCCAGGTCGGACTCGCCGGCTCGCAGCAGCCTCAGCTGGATGAGCGCGACGGTGGCAAGGATGATGAACAAGATCACCGACAGGGCGCTCGCGTAGCCGAACTGGCCTTCTGCGAAACCCTTTTGGTAGATGTAGTACTGCATCACGCGGCTGGCATTGCCTGGCCCGCCCTTCGTCGTCACAGCCACAGTGTCGAAGACCTGGAACGAGCCGGTGACTGTGATCACCAGGACCAGCGCCAAGATGGGCCGCAGCAGCGGCAACGTGATGCGCCAGAACGACTTCCATTCGGTGCTGCCATCGACAGACGCGGCCTCATAAACATAGTCGGGTATCGTCTGCAGTCCGGCGAAGACCAGCAGGGCTGTGTAGCCCATGTGCCGCCATACGTTGACCATGGCAATGGTCGGAATCGCCCATGCGGAATCTCCGAAAAACGGGATCTTGTCGAACCCGATAGCCGAGATGAAGCCGTTGACCAGGCCGATCTGGTAGTCCAACAGCCAGAACCACACCAATGCCGCGATGACATTGGAGATCAGAAATGGCAGCAAGATCAGACCGCGAATGACCGTCGACTTCGTCAGCCGGTGCATCAACACCGCGATTCCCACAGCAAGGACCGTCTGGAACACGATGTTGATCAACACGTACTCGACAGTCACCAGCAGCGCGTTCCAGAACAGCTTGTCCTGGAAGAGTTTGGTGAAGTTGTCCAAGACCGATGAAATGCGGTGTTCCGAGCAGGTTGTACTTGGTCAAACTGAAGTAGAAGCCGCGGAAGAACGGGTAGAGGTAGAACACCAGGAAGCCGATCGCTGCGGGCAGGATGAAGAGCATAGCCATCGCCAAATCACCCTTGCCGGGCGGTCTGTCGGTACCTCGTACTCCGGCCTTGAAGTCAGCGGCGACGACGGGCTCAACCGTGTCGGTAGTCATGGGCGTGCTCCTCCCTCACCACTAGGGGTCTGAAGAGTCGGGGCAGGCGCAAGCGATGTAAGACGTCATCGTCTGTTCCTCTCAGCTCGAGTGCGCTGGCCAGTACGACGCCTGAATGTCTTGAGCAAGGCGCTCGCAAACAGTTGCGTTGGGCCGGAAGTTACACCTGTAGATATGCGGGTAGCAAGACCTTGCAGCGAGTTGTGTCCAATATTTTGTGCGACTGTGAGAGTGGCATCGAGCGATATCGTGCCTTTTGGCCATCCCTCGCGGCTTGCCTGGAGCAGCCTGAGCGATGGCTGAGAACTGGCGGTGTAGCGCCACCCATCGGCAGCAGCTGCTAGCTGACTTCTCTCGGAATCCGGCTAATCCGGGTGTTGCACGGCTGCAGAATTGCTGAGAGCCAGTGGGTGTGGTGATCATCGCTTCCTCCCTTCTTGAGCCGCCATCACCGCCTGACCCGCCAGCGACGGAATCGGCATCCGCTCCCAGGGAACCGTACGACCGCGGTCGGCAATCATCGATCGGTCCGTTCATCGCCGATGCTTGTCTTTTCCTCATCTACAGCTGTAGATTCTGCTCCACTCGATCGACGACGACCCAAGGGGCCGTGCACATGGTGGCTAAGTCAAGTCTTCACCGCACAGCTGGAGGGCTCTCGCATCATGTCTGAAATGCCCAGCCGGTCAACCAACGCGCGTCCGTCGACAAGAGCTGATGTGGCCCGCTATGCCGGCGTCAGCACGGCGGTCGTCAGCTACGTGGTGAACGACGGACCGCGACGAGTTGCACCGGAGACGGCTGCGCGGGTACGCGCGGCGATCGACATTCTTAAATATCGGCCGAACGTCAACGCCCGCGCACTTAAGAAAGGGTCCACGGACATGCTCGGGGTCGTCCTTCCGGATATCACAAACCCGTTCTTCGCCGAGTACGCACGAGCGTTGGAGGTTGCGGCAGCGGCGTACGGCTACGTTCTCGTCATCGCCAACTCAGACGCAAACGAGGATCACGAGAGCCGGATCGTCAGTGACCTCACCAACAGGCACGTGGACGGTCTCCTCATCGGCACTGCCTTCCCACCCTCGGCTTTCGGTCCGATGACGCTTCCGGGACGCCCGATAGTGCTGATCGACCGCTCCTGTGCCTATTCCCGGTTATGCCGCTGTGGGCGCTAACTCCCGCGAAGGTGCCCGGGTACTCGTCGAGCATCTCATCACCGTTCATGGCCACCAAACGATCCCGTTGATCACCGGCGGCGAATCGAGCGCAGATCCTCGCGAACAAGGATGGGGGGACGCTTTCCAGTCTCACGGCCTGCCGCTGGGACCGATCATGCGAACGAACTTCAGCTACGGCGGAGGATATGAGGCAACCAGACGGCTGCTGAACTGGCCGACGCCGCCACGAGCGATCTTTGCCGCGGCGGATCAGCTGGGCATCGGCGCGCTCAAGGCGATTCACCAGGCAGGATTGCGTTGTCCTGAGGACATTGCGATCGTCTCCTACGACGGCACGATTGAATCTGAATACTGCTTGCCGCCGCTCACCGTCGCCCGGCAACCGATCCAGGCAATGGCCGAAGCCGCAGTCGCAGCTGTTCTCGAACCCAGCTCAAGCGTCGCCTACCAGCAATTCGCAACCGAGCTCATCATTCGTGAGTCCTGCGGCTGCAATGTCCTTTAGCCCTTGCTCGCTCCGAGAATCGGAATCGCCCGTGGCATGCAGAATGTGCTGTTCGTCAAGGTGGCTTCCGGAATCGGCGCGGGAACGATTCTGCGGGGACGGCTCTATCGCGGCACCCATGGGACGGCCGGCGAAATCGGGCACGTACAGGTTCGCGAGGACGGTGTGCTCTGCCGGTGCGGAGGTCGGGGCTGTCTCGAAACGGTGGCGTCGACCAGGTACGCATTGCAGGCGCTTCGGGAGATCCACGGTCCGGAACTCACCGTGGACGGCGTGCGCGAACTGATAGAGGCGAATGATCCAGGTGCACTGCGGCTGGCCCACGATATGGGCACGGCGATCGGCCGGGTGCTTGCCGTCGTCGCCTCACATCTGGATCCCGAAATCGTCGTCATCAGTGGTCCTCTCGTCAAGGATCCCGGACCGCTGATCGACGGTGTGGCCTCGGCCATCCTGCACCGCACCCAGCCGTACGTCGGACGGCGAACTGATGTAGTCGGCTCAATCCTCGGTGACCGAATCGGCGTGCTCGGCGCCGTCGCCGTAGCCCTTCGGATGGCTCAGGCCGCGCGGTAGATACGCGGCGGGCAGCACTTCGCATCCAGCCCTGCTGTCACAGATAGGCTTCGGTTCGTCTGTCTGGCGGCGCTGCGCAAGCAGCATGGAGGCAAGTGTGGATCTGTACGAGTACCAAGCGCGTGACATCTTCGAAGCCCATGACGTTCCGGTGCTGCGTGGCATTACGGCGACCACACCTGCTGAGGCCAAGGCAGCTGCGGAGGCCTTACGGACTCCGGTGGTCGTCGTCAAGGCGCAAGTCAAGACGGGCGGTCGCGGCAAGGCGGGTGGGGTCAAAATCGCGAAGAGCCCTGATGAAGCAGCTGCGAGGGCGGAGGAAATCCTCGGTCTCGACATCAAGGGACACACCGTCAGGACCGTAATGGTGGCCGAAGGCGCCGACATTGCAGAGGAGTACTACTTCTCTCTCTTGCTGGATCGGGCCGAACGCCGCTACCTGGCCATGTGCTCGAAGGAGGGCGGCATGGACATCGAGACCCTCGCGGCGGAGCGGCCCGAGGCATTAGCGCGAATTCCCGTCGATCCGAGGGTTGGGATCGATCAGTCCAAGGCAGCTGAGATTGTCGGCGCTGCTGGCTTTACCGGACCCGACGCCGACGAGATTGCTCGGGTCCTGCAACTGCTCAGCAGCGTCTACCGGAAGGAGGACGCGACACTGGTCGAGGTCAATCCGCTCGTCAAAACCGCCGATGGCAGGATCATCGCGCTGGACGCGAAGGTCTCACTCGATGAAAACGCCGCCTTTCGTCATCCTGATCATGCCGCCCTAGCGGACAAATCGGCTGAGGACCCGCTGGAGGCGGCGGCCAAGGAGAAGGGCCTCAACTACGTCAAGCTCGACGGGTCCGTCGGGATCATCGGTAATGGCGCGGGATTGGTCATGAGCACTCTTGACGTGGTCGCGTACGCCGGCGAGGAGTTTCCCGGATCACCGAAGCCGGCGAATTTTCTCGACATCGGTGGCGGTGCCAGCGCGGAGATCATGGCGAACGGGCTGGAGATCATCATCAGTGACGATCAAGTGAAGAGCGTCTTCGTGAACGTCTTCGGCGGTATCACCGCCTGCGACGCGGTGGCGAACGGGATTGTGCAGGCCTTCGAGCTCCTGGCCAGCCGCGACGAGCACGTCGAGGTGCCGCTGGTGGTACGGCTGGACGGCAACAACGCGGAGCTGGGTCGGCAGATCCTTGCCACCGCTGACCTGCCGAAGCTGGAGCAGGTCGACACGATGGATGGTGCGGCTCGCAGGGCCGCCGAGCTGGCTGCGAGCTGAGGGGCGGGATCATGGCAATCTTTCTCAACTCCGAGTCGAAGGTCATCGTCCAGGGCATGACCGGGTCGGAAGGCCGCAAGCACACTCAGCGGATGCTCAATGCCGGGACATCGATCGTCGGCGGTGTCACACCGGGCAAGGGTGGCCAGGTCGTGGAGTTCGCAAGAGCCGGCGTACCGGTCTTCAATGCCGTTGGCGAGGCAATGGCGGCAACCGGAGCTAACGTCACAGTGATCTTCGTGCCGGCCAAGTTCACCTTGTCCGCGGTCGTGGAGGCCATCGAAGCGAGCATCCCGCTTGCTGTAGTGATCACTGAAGGTGTTCCGGTGAAGGACACGGCCGAGTTCTTTGCGCTGTCACAGGCAAGCCCGACCCGGTTGATTGGTCCCAACTGCCCAGGGCTGATCTCACCGGGGCAATCAAATGCGGGGATCATCCCGCCCGACATCACCAAAGCTGGGCGGATCGGCCTGGTCTCCAAGTCCGGCACGTTGACGTACCAGATGATGTACGAGCTGCGCGACTTCGGGTTCTCCTCCGCAGTCGGCATCGGGGGCGATCCGATCATCGGCACCACCCATATCGATGCGCTCCAGGCGTTCGAGCAAGACCCTGAAACCGACGCCGTGGTGATGATCGGAGAGATCGGTGGGGATGCTGAGGAGCGGGCTGCGGAATACATCGCGGCCCACGTCACCAAGCCAGTGGTCGGCTACGTTGCTGGGTTCACTGCGCCTGAGGGCAAGACCATGGGGCACGCGGGAGCCATTGTGTCGGGCTCATCGGGAACCGCCGCCGCCAAGAAGGAGGCGCTGGAGGCCGCCGGCGTCAGGGTCGGGAAGACACCCAGTGAGACTGCCGAGCTGATGCGCGAAATCATGACCAATCTGTGACAGCGCCGCTGCGCGTGATCGATGGCCCAGGCCTGAGCCATAGCCAGCTCGCGTGAGCATCCCAAGCAGCGTGGGATATTCACACCATGAGCCCGCTCGGTGCCCATCGACAGGCTCGGTGGCCCTTGGACAGAGCTCAGGCGCGATGCCGACAGGCTCAGGGCCCAGATTTAGGCCGCAGTAGCCGGTTTACTCATTGACTTGAGTCGCTCGCTCTCCAGCGCGCACCGCAACGGTGTTCCACTGACGATTACTGAAGTCGTATCCACCCCTAGGGTTCAGGAAGGTATAGGCGACCTTGGATCCCGCGGCAACGATCCCGACCCGATACTTGGCAGTACCCTGCGTCGATTTTTGGGACACAACCGTGGTCCAACCCTTAACCACGGTCTTCTGGGCACCCATGCTTGTCACCTTCTTGGGCTTGGTCACGCTCGCAGTGAGCTTTATCGTCTTGCAGGTCGAAAGTTTCGACTTGATCCTGTCCACCAGCTTTCTGGCGGCTTTGGGGTTGTTCATGGTCAGCACGACCTCGTTCAAACCAAAGAAGTTCTTGCCGCTCTCCGGAAGCAGGTAGACCCTCGATGTTCTGGACTTGGCCTTCTCGGTAACCCAGTTCACGCCTTCGCACTGCGATCCTTGAAATTCGTCCTTCGGCAGTTCAACCTGGGTCGCAACCCACAGCTCCACTTTGGGTCCAGCCGGCGGAAGGTCGCCAACGGTAAGGAAGCCGGGCTCGTCGCCACCAATCGGCGGGGGGCCCTTCGTCACGTCAGCGCGGCCGTCACACGGTCCGCCAGCCCCACCACATTGCACTCGGTTGACTTGCTCAAGAGCCTTGGCTACCGCATCGATGGCGATGGCGCGTGATGGCTGAACAGCGTCGATGACATTCATCACCCGGCCGGTTCGGTTGACGACGACACTATGTGCCTGCTTCTTCTTGCCGTCGACCTTCATGACTACTACGCCGAGTGCTTGATCGCCAACCTTGCTGATCGAGCGTCCTGATTCGATATAGAAGCCAGCAACGGCACAGCTTCCGACAGTCTTGGACGCGATTACGTACGCCTGGCTGGCCTCTGCAGGCGAGCTGTACGCCGTGGCATTGTGCAGCGCCTTGGGCCCGGACTTGCCACCACTGCCCTCAAGCACTCGAACGATCTCCTGCTGCGGAGCGGGCCGGCCCTCGGGAGGCTCGGCGCCAAAGCAGGCGGCGGTCGGGCCATCCGGCTTCGCGCCCGGCTGGGTGGTGACGACTCTCCACTTTCGATCCGGGGCCAGCGCCTTCGCTTGGCTCACGCTGAGCATGGAACCGTCGGTCAACACCGCGCCGCCGCCAGCTTGGCCCGCGGCCTGGCTCGCGCCGCCAGAAGCTCCGCTGCCACCTGCCGGTGGTGAGACGCTGGGCTGGCTCTGGGGCTGATCACCGACGCTGAGTATGGAGTACCCGATCACCAGGCCGATCACCACGACGGCCGCGACCGCCCCGATGATGAGGGCTAGCTTCGCGCGCCCTCCCAGTGCTGTCGGCTGATCGTCGTCATAGTCATCGATCGCGTCGAGCGCCTGGGTGCGGTGTTTGGTCGGCCGGCTACGCGGCAGGATCGTGGTCGTTTCATCGTCTTTCACCCGCGGTCGACGCGGTGCAAAGGCGATGGGACTCATGGTCTCTTCGGTCGGCGGATCAGACTCTTGGCGAGGAGCCGCGCGCGAAGCAGCCGGCGGTGACGATCCGTTTTGCTGCGAGTAATCCCGATAAAGCGGCTTTGGATAGTCATCGTCGATGACGGCAGGCCTGGTGGGCCCCATTCCGTTGCTATAAGGCCCCGATCCGTTGCGATCAGTCCCTATTCCGTTGCGACCAGTCCCTGATCCGTTGTGATCAATCCGTATTCCGGTCCGATCAGTCGCCGTTCCGTTACGGTCAGTCCTTGTCCCGTTGCGGTCAGGTTGTGCCGGTCGTTCCGGCTGGGCGGCCTCGGCATCAGGTTCGATGAAGGCTCGCCTGGGTCGATAGGTCGCAGACTCCTGGTCGACCATGCTGAATTGCTCCCCCCGAGTGTCGGAGTCCATCGCAGGCTTCCTGGGTCGGCCGCTCGGATCGATCGAGCGCCCGACAATCTCCAGGAGACTTTACCTGCGCCTGGCGTGTCTCGCCCATTCGCGTCCGCCCGCTGAGTGAGCATGGAGACGCTATGCCCTCACTGCTGTCGTCTCGACGAGCTGCCGCAGCGGTCACGCTCCGAGTGACTCCTGCCCGAAAACGCGATATTCAGGCAACCCGAGTCCGGCGTACGCCCGCGCCAATCAGCTGGACCGCTATGGCCCTGATCGGTGGTGCAGTGACAGCTCTGGCGAGCTGGATTTTATGCGTCGGCGTGACAATTCTGGGCTGGCTCGCAGCCGAGCGAGGCAGCGTTGGCGATGCCGCACAGCTCGGGACCCGGCTCTGGCTCCTGAGCAACGGTGTGGTGGTGCGTATTGGCACCATCCCGGTCACCTTGGTGCCGTGGGGTGCGACCGCGGTCATCGCGTTGATGATCTCGCTATTCGCCGCGGCGAGCGCTCGCCGACTCCGCCGCGGCCAGATCAGGAGTCCTTTGCTGATCAGTGCGGTCACGGTCGCCGTCTATCTGCTGCCTGTTCTTCTCGTCGCGGCGTGGCTGGGTGAGGGCTGGCAGGTTCAGGCGCGCTGGCCAGCTGTCATCGCCGTCCTGGTGGCGGCCGGAGTGTCTGGCAGTAGCAAGGCTCTGGGTTCCAAGCGGCCCGCTAGCCGAGGATGGGCTATCGCGCGTGCTGTGATCGCAGCCCAACTCGTGATGCTGGTAGCTGGCGCGGCTGTGTTGGTCACCGGTCTGATTACACATCTGAACCGGGTGGCGGCGCTGCATGAGGCCCTGCAACCCGGTGTCGCCGGCGGCATCGCGTTGCTACTCCTCCAGCTGGGGTTCGCACCGAACGCTCTCGTGTGGTCCGCGTCGTACGCGCTGGGCTCGGGCTTCTCGTTGGGTGCCGGCTCAGTGGTAGCGCCTGCCGCCACCGAACTGGGCATCCTGCCGGGCATCCCGCTACTCGGCGCACTACCGTCGCCTGGTCCGGGCGGCCTCGTCGAGCTGTGGTGGCTTGCTGCTGGCGCGGCTGCGGGGGCGATCGCATGCTGGGTGCTACTCGCAGCGCAGCCGGCAGTCCGCTTTGACGTGGCGAGCTTGAAAGGCGGCGCATGTGGTCTCCTCGCTGGATTGGCCTTCGCCGGACTCGCCTGGGCGGCCAGCGGTGATCTTGGGACCCTTCGACTCACCGGCCTTGGCCCGCGGCTGCTTCCGTTGCTGATCATGTCCGCCACGACGATGGGCCTCTCTGGCATGATCACCGGTCTTGCGCTCGGCCTGATACCGCGCCGCGGCCGGCGCAGATCCTAGGCGGCCAAGGCAGCGGCTTCCAAGCGGAATCCTCAGTGAGCGAAGCGAGCAATCAAACACAGCGAGCGGAGCAATCAAACCGGATCGCGCGCCGCTGTGCTGAGGAGGAGTGAGCGGAGGCGCTCTTTCCTCTGCGAACGACGACGAAGTAGGCGGGTTACACGCGCGATCCGCGCGGAGCGAGCCCAGGATTGCGCGCCGCTGTTCTGGACGAGCGAGTGAGCGGACACGCTTTTCGTCTGCGAGCGAGTGAGGAAGACAGGGGCTTCCAGGCGCAATCCTCAGCGAGCGAAGCGAGCAATCAAACAGAGCGAGCGGAGCGATCAAACACAGCACTAGGCTGTGCGTCGTGCCCGAGCCCGTCGCCAGTACGCGCCTGGGCCGGGCGGCCCGCCTGGTGATACTCATTTCCGGCAGCGGCACTCTGCTGCAGGCGCTGATCGATGCCTGTGCAGACCCGGCGTACGGAGCGCAGGTCGTGGCTGTCGGGTCAGATCGGACGGACATCCAAGGACTGGCGCGGGCGATGAGCGCGGGAATCCCGACCTTTGTGCTGGCAGTGTCTGATTACGCCACGAGAGCCGAGTGGGACCGAGCGCTCACCGCGGAGGTCGCCGGGTACGAGCCGGATCTGGTGATCAGTGCGGGTTTCATGAAGCTCCTGGGCGCCGAGTTCCTGGGGTGCTTTGAAGGCCGGATCGTCAACACCCACCCGGCATTGCTGCCGTCCTTCCCGGGCATGCATGGTCCGCGGGATGCCTTGGCGTACGGCGTCAAAGTCACCGGTGCCACGGTGTTCTTAGTGGATGCCGGGGTGGACAGCGGCGTGATTCTTGATCAGCAAGCGGTGCCAGTTGCCGACGACGACACGGTGGAGACCTTGCACGAGAGGATCAAGGTCGTAGAACGCGAGCTGCTCGTCGCTATCACTCATCAACTCGCCACCCGAACGTGGCGGGTTGCCGACCGGAAAGTGCTGTGGACATGACCATCCCTCCCGACAGCGGCGAATCGAGCCGTCGACCGATCAAGCGAGCCCTGGTGTCGGTGTATGACAAAACTGACCTGCTCGCCGCAGCGCAAGCCTTGGTCGAAGCAGGCGCGGAGATCGTGTCCACCGGCTCAACGGCCGCGACCATCGCAGGAGCTGGCCTTCCAGTCACCGCAATCGAACAGGTCACCGGCTTCCCGGAATGCCTCGACGGTCGCGTCAAAACCCTGCACCCGACGGTGCACGCTGGCCTGCTTGCTGATCTTCGACTGGAATCGCATCGCGCACAGCTTGCCGAACTTGGCATCGAGCCATTTGACCTGTTGATCAGCAACCTTTACCCGTTCACAGCGACTGTGGCCTCTGGCGCTAGCCCCGAGGAATGCATCGAGCAGATCGATATTGGCGGTCCGGCGATGGTACGTAGCTCTGCGAAGAATCATGCGTCAGTGGCTGTGATCACCTCGCCTGAGCAGTATCCGCAACTCCTGGAGGCCCTTGTAGCGGGCGGCTTCACGCTGGCCCAGCGGCAGGCACTTGCCGCCGCGGCCTTTGTGCACACTGCCACGTACGACGTGGCAGTGGCGAGCTGGATGGGCAGCGTCGTCACTGACTTGAGCGACGGCACGGGCTTTCCGCGTTGGATGGGAGGGACCTGGGAGAAGATCACCGGTCTGCGGTACGGGGAAAACCCCCACCAGCCGGCGGCCCTCTACCGCGTTACGGGTGCGACTCGGGGTCTCGCCAATGCCCAGCAGCTGCACGGCAAAGAGATGTCGTATAACAACTACGTTGATGCGGACGCCGCGCGGCGGTCCGCCGGCGACTTCGACGAGCCCGCCGTCGCGATCATCAAGCATGCCAACCCATGCGGCATTGCACTCGGATCGGACATTGCCGAAGCCCATCGCAAAGCCCACGCCTGCGATCCGATCTCGGCGTACGGGGGAGTGATCGCGGCCAATCGGCCAGTCAGTGTGGAGATGGCCCGCCAAGTCGCTGGCATCTTCACCGAAGTGATCATCGCGCCTGCGTACGACGAGGGTGCGCTCGAGGTGCTCGCAGCCAAGAAGAACCTTCGAATCCTGGTGGTTGAGCCGCCCAATCGCGGCGGCGTCGAGAGCCGTCGGATCGATGGCGGGCTACTCATCCAGCTCTCCGACCGTGTCGATTCCGATCATGACCGAGCCGTCAATTGGAAGCTCGTCGCCGGTGAGCCGGCCTCGGATGACGTGCTGGCTGATCTTGAATTTGCCTGGCGGGCAGCGCGCTCGGTCAAGTCCAACGCGATCTTGCTGGCGCAAGACGGGGCTTCGGTCGGCATCGGCATGGGACAGGTGAATCGGGTCGACTCCTGCCGGCTGGCGGTCCAGCGGGCGGGGGATCGTGCTGCGGGTTCGGTCGCTGCATCCGATGCATTCTTTCCCTTTGCTGACGGGCCGGAGATCTTGCTCACAGCTGGGGTGTCGACCATCGTCCAGCCCGGTGGCTCGGTGCATGACGAGGATGTCATTGCCGCGGTGCAAGCTGCGGGAGGGACGATGTATTTCACGGGTGCGCGACACTTCTACCACTAACTCTGAGATCAAGACGAGGTGCATATGACGGCACGGATTCTCGACGGCAAGGCCCTGGCGGCAACGATCAAGGCTGAGCTGAGGGATCGTGTGACAACGCTTGCCGACCACGGTTTCTTGCCGGGTCTCGGCACCGTGCTCGTCGGTGATGATCCGGGCAGCCGCGCGTACGTCCGCGGCAAGCATCGAGACTGCGCGGAAGTGGGGATCGCCTCAATCCAAGTAGAGCTGCCGGACTCCACCAGCCAAGACGAGCTGGAGGCAGTGATCGCGGACCTAAACGCGAACCCGGCCTGCACCGGATACATCATCCAACTGCCGCTGCCACGACATCTCGATGACACCGCAGCCCTCGGCTTGGTCGATCCCGACAAGGATGCGGATGGGCTTCATCCGGTCAATCTGGGCAAGCTGGTGCTTGGTGCGCTCGGGCCGTTGCCGGGTACGCCGCGCGGCATCGTTGAGCTGCTCCGGCGTTATGGCATCGGGCTTGATGGGGCGGAGGTCTGTGTGATCGGCCGAGGTACCACAGTCGGCCGGCCGCTTGGGCTGTTGCTGACCCGCAAGAGCGAGAACGCCACGGTCACCCTTTGTCACACCGGAACGCTCGACATCTCGCGCCACACGAAAGCGGCCGACATTGTCGTTGCCGCGGCCGGTCGGCCGGGATTGGTCACTGCTGAGATGATCAAGCCAGGCGCAGTTTGCGTAGACGTCGGCATTACCAGGACCGATGCCGGACTGGTCGGTGATCTTGATCCAGGCGTGTATGAGGTGGCAAGTTGGGTGGCACCGATCCCGGGCGGTATCGGGCCGATGACACGCGCCATGCTGTTGAGCAATGTCGTCGAACGCGCCGAACAATTGGTGGCTCGTGCCGCGGCGGTCTGAAGCAAGCGCGGCTGCCCGATCACTGCGCCAGTGGCCGCTGCTGATCGTTGTGATTGGCGTGGTCGCGGGTTTGGTGGTGAGCTTCCTGGGCGAATCGACTTGGCGGCTGGGCTGCCTGCTGATCGGCGCATCCCTTGGCGTAGGAGCAGTGGAACGTGTCGTGTTGCCCAGCAGGGATGCTGGGCTGCTTCAAGTGCGTACCAAGGCCTTCGACGTCACGGTGCTCGGGGTCGGTGCAGTTGCGATCATCGCCCTCGCCATTGTGGTGCCCAATGGTCGGTAGGAACTCTTAAGAAAGGCGACTATCCGCCGCTCTGGCTCACTCCGACAACGACAACAATGATCGTGATGATGATCGTGAGAGCAATGGATATCAGGGCAATGATCGTAAAGACTTTGCCCAGGATGCGGCCGATGCTGACGTTCTGCTCATTGGAGTACTGGATGCCGGAGGCCTGAATCTCCCGCTTTGCCTTGTTTCCCATGTACCACGCGATGGGCGCAAAGATCGTGATGAAGATGCCGAGAATCCCGAAGACCAAGATCAAGGTGCCCTGTGGGTGCTCCTGCGGTGGTGCTCCGTACGGCTGGCCGTAGGGCATCGGTTGCCCGCCGGGCTGGTACTGGCCCGACGGCTGATAAGGAGACTGCGGGCTCGGCTGGGCCTGCGGTTGTTCGTCGTACGGATTGCTCATGCGCCCCATTGTGGCCTATGCCGATGAACACCGCAGCAAGACACTGCGCTGAAGGTTCAGAGCGAGCAACGAAAGAATCATGACGTCGACGAATAAGCCACCGAGGATCTTTGGGCCGCGTCTTAGAGCACCCGAATTCACGAGTCTGTCAATAGTTCGTGCTCGCAATTCCGGCAACGATGGCGAGCACGATGAATACCGTCGCCAAAACCGTGATCGATACGCCGACAATGCCGGTAATAAGACCGGCGACTGCCTGGGAGCGGCCGGTGTAGCGTCCCGGCTCCGCGTCGATCTCGTTCTTGACCCGGCGGCCGAGGACGATTCCGCCAATCCCGACTAGTCCGCCAACGATGCAGCCCATGCCCAAGACTGTGCCGAGGATGCCAAGGACCAGAGCCAGCGCCGCTTGTGGGTGCGGCGTCGGTATCTGCGTTGACGGCACACCGTACGGGCTTACGCCGCCAAAGCTGGGCTGGTACGGATTGGCTTCGTAGGGATTGCGGTAGCTGGGCGAGTCGCCATAGCCCTGTATGGGGTCGTATCGCGCGGGTGCCTCAGGGTCAAAGCCAGGCCCTGGCACGGCGTACGTGGATTCTGCGCTGGAGCTGCCGTATCCGCCAGCCGGCCTACCGTATGGGTCGACCGACGGGTTTGCATACGGGTCGCCAGCAAGATAGGAGGGCCAGTGGCTCGCATCTTGGTCGTTCGAGCCGTCACTGAGCGGCTGATACGGCGTGGTTTGCTCAGGAGGGTTATCGGAGCTGAGCCCGTCCGAGGGGCTTGATCCCTCGCGGCTGAACGGGCTCGGTTGGTGGCTTTCAGTCATGCAATCCAGTGTGACGCAGGACAGGGCACATTAGGCCACGTCGCTATCTGATGAGGCCGAGCGCTCGTACGGCCTCGCGTTCCTCGATCAACTCGGCGACGCTGGCGTCAATCTTGCCGCGAGAGAAGCTGTTGATCTGCAGGCCGGGGACGATCTGGTACGTGCCGTCGGACGTGGTGCACGGGAAAGAGGAGATCAGGCCCTCGGGCACCTCATAGGACCCGTCGGAGGGCACCGACATGGACACCCAGTCCCCTTCAGCCGTGCCAAGCACCCAGTCCCGCATGTGGCCGATAGTTGCGTTGGCGGCACTTCCCGCCGAACTGGCCCCTCGAGCCTCGATCACTGCGGCTCCACGCTTCTGCACCGTGGGTAGGAACGTCGACTCCAACCATTCCTGGTCGTTGATCAACTCCGCGGCGTTCTGGCCGCGTACCACCGTGTTGAACAGGTCGGGGTACTGGGTCGCAGAGTGATTACCCCAGATTGTCATGTGGGTGATGTCATTGACGCCTGCGCCGGTTTTCGCGGCCAGTTGTGCAATGGCTCGGTTGTGATCGAGGCGGGTCAGAGCATTGAAGCGCTCGGCGGGGATATCAGGTGCGTTGCGCATGGCGATCAGCGCATTGGTATTCGCCGGATTTCCGGTCACCAGCACCTTGACGTCATCGGCAGCGTTGTTGTTAAGTGCCTCGCCTTGCGGCTTGAAGATTCCCCCATTGGCTTCCAGCAGATCCCTGCGCTCCATCCCTTTAGTGCGGGGTCGGGCGCCGACCAGGCAGGCCAGATTGACCCCATCGAAGATCATCTTGGGGTCATCGCCGATCTCGATCTTGGTGAGTAGCGGGAAGGCGCAGTCATCGAGCTCCATCACCACGCCTTCCAGCGCGCTGAGCGCTGGGGTGATCTCCAGGAGGCGCAGCTCCAACGGCTGATCAGGGCCCAGCATCGAACCACTAGCAATGCGGAACAACAGGCTGTAGCCGATCTGGCCGGCAGCGCCGGTCACGGCGACCTTTACGGGGGTGCTCAAGGACTCTCCTCGGTGATGCGCAGACGGATACGTAGGGTGACGCTAGCAAGCCGAGCAGCGCCTGGCACGGTGAGGTCTGTGATGGGTCCCACCCGTGAGAGGGAGCCGGTCGCCGCGGCAGTTGCTGCGCTCGAAGGACGGCACGGCACCCGGTGGATCGGCGTCGACGGCAAGGGCGCGACGGGCAAGACAACGCTGGCTGCCCAGATTGCGGCAGCATTGCCCGGGTCGGTGGTCGTCCACGTCGATGACTTCGCACGGCCCGACCTTCGCGGCTGGGAGCGAGATCGGTTCGTGCGCCAGGTACTGCGGCCGCTGCTGGCTGGGCAACCCGGTCGGTATCAGCGGTGGGACTTCGATCGCAACATAGGCGCAGAGTGGCGCACCGTTCCCGTCGGCGTGCCCGTCGTCGTCGAGGGGGTATCGGCGACCGACGTACGGCTCGGTGTCCCGTGGGACTTCACCATCTGGGTCGAGGTGCCCTACGAGCTCCGGTTGGCACGAGTCCTCGAGCGGGACGGTCCAGCGATGATGGCTCGGTGGCTGACCGACTGGATGCCGAGCGAGGACGCGTACGAGCAGGCACAGCGGCCTCAGAATCGGGTCGACTTGGTGTATCGGCCGCCTTGGGCTGCTTGAGATTGGCGAAGGCGATGCCGTCGGTTTGATGGTGCGGTCGTTCGGTAGGTTGGCGGCATGGCGAAGATCAAGGTCGAGGGCATTGTCGTCGAACTCGACGGCGATGAAATGACGCGCATCATTTGGCATTTCATCAAGGACCGGCTCATTCACCCCTACCTCGATGTGAACCTGGATTACTACGACCTCAGCATCACGAATCGCGACGCCACCGACGATCAGGTGACGATTGATGCAGCGAATGCGATCAAGAAGCATGGCGTGGGTGTCAAGTGCGCCACCATTACCCCGGATGAAGCCCGAGTGGAGGAATTCAGCCTCAAGAAGATGTGGAGCTCGCCCAACGGCACCATTCGCAACATCCTGGGTGGCGTGGTGTTTCGGGAGCCGATCATCATCTCCAACATCCCACGCCTGGTGCCCAACTGGACGAAGCCGATCATCATCGGCCGTCATGCGCACGGCGATCAATACAAGGCAACGAATTTCAAGGTCCCGGGCGCCGGCCAGCTGACGATCACCTTTACCCCCGAGGACGGCGGTGAACCGATCCAGCATGTCGTAACGAATTACCCACGCTGGCGGTGGCGTGGCGTTGGGCATGTTCAACTTCAACGATTCGATCGCCGATTTCGCGCGAGCGTCCTTCTCCTATGGGTTGGAACGCGGCTACCCCGTGTACCTGTCGACCAAGAACACGATCTTGAAGGCGTACGACGGCGCGTTCAAGGACATCTTCGCGGAGATCTTTGAGAACGAGTACGAGGCTGATTTCAAGGCTGCCGGGTTGACGTACGAGCACCGGCTCATCGACGACATGGTCGCGGCGTCGCTGAAGTGGGGCGGTGGCTATGTGTGGGCCTGCAAGAACTACGACGGCGACGTACAGTCCGACACCGTCGCTCAGGGCTTCGGCTCGCTGGGTCTCATGACGAGTGTGCTGATGACGCCGGATGGCAAGACGGTCGAGGCTGAGGCTGCGCACGGCACGGTGACCCGGCACTTCCGTCAATATCAGGAAGGCAAGCCGACCTCGACGAATCCGATCGCCTCGATTTACGCCTGGACTGGCGGATTGAAACATCGCGGCAAGCTCGACAGCACTCCCGACGTGATCGCCTTCGGGGAGGCGCTGGAGGACGTCGTCATCAAGTCGGTCGAGGATGGCGCTATGACGAAGGATCTGGCCATGCTGGTAGGTCCCGACCAGCCCTGGCTCACCACCGAGGAATTTCTGGACACCCTCGACAAAAACCTCGCAACCCGCCTGCGCTGACTTGTCAGAATCTGGTTCGCCTATGGCCCAACTCTGTTCTGACAACTCGGCGTAGTTTCCACAGGCATCACGGGCTGTCCACAGAAACTCCATGGAGCCGCACGATTGATGAGCCCATGCGCAGATTTTGTGCATGTATCCCGACTGCAGCCGCTCAGTGCCCTTGCGCCTCCTCGTTAACCAGCAACTGGGTGTGGCCACTCGAAACCAACTCACCGAATGCGGCCTCTCTCAACACGCGATTCGAGCTCAGATCTCGGCGAGGCGATGGCAGCCTTGGGGGTTCCACGTCGTGATCATGCACAACTTCGAGCTGACTCGGCAGCAGATCATGTGGGCTGCCGTCCTTGACGCCGGTTACCCCGCTGCGCTGGCCAGCCACACGGCGCTCGAATTGCATGGATTCAAGTCGTTTGCACGAGAGGCGGAACAACTCCATCTGCTGATCGAGCGCGGTGCGAAGGTAACAACCCACCCGATGATCGTGGTTCACGAGTCGCGGCGTTTGAAACCTGAGTATCACGCGACGGTTGGTAGCTTGCCGTGCACGACGTCACCCCGATCGGCGATCGATGCGGCTGCTTGGCAGCGTTGGCCGCGGTTTGCCTGCGCCCTAGTGGCAGCTGTTGTCCAGCAAGGTCTCTGCACGGCGGACGACATCGAGCGCGAAATGCGCTATGTAGGACGGGTCCGTCACAAAGCACACCTTCGCGAAGCGATCCGCGACATTCGCGGTGGGGCGCAGGCTCTCAGCGAGATTGACCTCGCGCGACTATGCCGTCGATTCGGCCTACTGGAGCCGGACCGGCAAGCTAAGCGGACCGACCAGCACGGTCGACTTCGCTATCTCGACGCGGAATGGGAGTTGGCCGACGGGCGTCGCGTGGTGTTAGAGGTCGACGGCTCCCACCACCTCGATGTAGGAAGCTGGCAGGCCGACATGCGTCGTGAGCGCGGAGTCGTCATCGGCGGCGCCAATGTGTTACGTGCTACAGCTGTCGAAATTCGGGTAGAGCCAAGGCAGATCGTTGACGATCTTCTCGCGATAGGAGTACCCCAAGTTGTCAGAAGCCAGTTGGGTCATAGGCCAACTGGGTTCTGACAAGTCGGCGTAAAGGGAGTCACTCACGGCCGTTAGAGGCTGGTGGCGCGGCCGATCTGTACGAGCTTCCAGCCGGCATTACGCCAGGTGGGGGCGTGCAGCTTGAGGCGGCCGTCGATGATCACCTTGGAAGCGACCAGTTTGCCGAGGCGTTCCGGGTCGAGTTGCCGAAACTCGGGCCATTCGGTGAGGTGCAGCACCACCTGGGCACCGAGCAGCGCCTGCTCGACACTGGCCACCTGGGTGAATCCTTCCCGCGGTGGCAACCGGGCCTGCGGATCATAGATGCGTACGTCCGCGCCACTGGCATGCAGCTGGTCTGCGACGGTGAGTGCGGGTGAATTGCGGGTGTCGTCCGTGCCGGGCTTGAACGCTGCCCCCAGCACCGCGATCCGTTTCCCGACGACATCGCCACCAGCCTGATCGATCGCCAGCTCGGCCAGCTCGGTCCGCTGACCGGCGTTGATCGCCTCCACTGAGTGAATGAAGTCGCTCAGCACAGTCACGCCGAGCTCGTCCGCACGTACGGCTAGCGCCGCGATGTCCTTGGGCAGACAGCCTCCGCCGAAACCCAGCCCGGCGTTGAGGAACTCCCGCCCGATCCGCTCGTCGTATCCCACCGCATCGGCCAGCAAAACCACGTCGCCACCAGCCGCCTGACACATCTGCGCCATCGCGTTGATGAAACTGATCTTGGTCGCCAAGAACGCGTTGGCTGCGACCTTGATCAGCTCGCTGGTCGCGATGTCACATCGAACCACCGGCGTACGGTCGCTGATCGGGATGGCATAGATCTCCTCCAGCAGGTCCAAGGCGTGCCGAGAGTGGGTACCAAAAACCAGCCGGTCAGGCCGCAGCGTGTCTTCCACTGCGTACGCCTCACGCAGAAACTCCGGATTCCAGGCCACCTCGACGCCATCGCCGGCCGGTGACAAACGACGTAGTCGTTCTTCAAGCGCCATCGCGGTGCCGACCGGCACGGTGGACTTGCCCACCACCAACGTCGGCTTCGTCAACAGCGGCGCCAATGTGTCTACCGCGGCATGCAACTGGCCTAGGTCGGCTGCACCGTCCGGCCCGGACGGGGTTCCCAGTGCCAGGAAATGCACGTCCGCCCAATCCGCGATTTCGCCGTAGTCGGCGGTGAAATGCAACCGTCCGGAGGCAGTATGGCGCTCCAACAGGGGCTCCAGGCCGACCTCGAAGATGTGCGACTGGCCAGCGTTCAGAGTCTTGATCCGATCGGCATCAATATCGACCCCGATCACCTGGTGGCCGAACTCGGCCATCCCGGCGGCATGCGTAGCACCCATGTAATTGGTGCCAATTACGCTCACCCGCAATGTCACCCGCAGATCCTCCCACAAATCACTGACATACCGGCTGCCTCGCGTTGCAGATCCATAACTACCCAAATTCGCTGCCTCACGGCGTGGAATAGAGCACGAGATCAGCTACCTCGCCATCTCCCACCGGTTCCGACGCCGGCTGAATGCCAATCTCTCGATAGCCGGCGCGTTCGGCTACCCGGCGCGAGGCCATATTGCTCGAGGCGCAACGAATCAGCACTGACGTGGCTAGCCCGGAGTTCTTCGCGTACTCAGTAACCAATCGCACGGCCTCCGTAACGACTCCTCGACCCCGCTCTTCCGGGTGTGCCCAATAGCCGATCTCGCCACGCGTCGCATACCCGCCGAGGCCCTCCAGGCTGATCGAGCCGAGGCAGCGGTCATCCGCGGGATCGGCGATGCACCATGTCAGACCAGCCGCGCGGGCCGCGAGCTCTGCTGTCGCGTTCAGATAAACGAGTGCATTCTCCGGCCGGTACGGCCGGGGCATGGAAATCAGCCAATAAGAGGTGCGCGAGTCCGAGCAGGCTTCGACGATGCGATCGACATCTGACGTCTGAAAGCTGCGCAGCTTGACGCCCTTGCCGGGCATCTCGACGGGATCAAGCCAGGGTTGTGGCACCCGCGGATCGTTTCGCGTCAAGGTGGCGATCCAGCCGTCCAGCAACTCGCCGCGATGCACGAGCAGCCGCCGGATCGCACCATCGAAGACGAAGCCAACTCTGCTCGCAACACGCCGCGACGGCCAATTGCCGACCACAGCTCGCCACCTGATGACCTGAAGCCCCAGATCATCGAATCCGTATCCGCACACCAGCTCCAAGGCAGCTTTCATGATCGAGCGTCCGCGCGCGGCGGGATGCAGCCCGAAGCCGACCTCGGCAATTCCGTCACCTTCAGGACGAAGATCGATGCTGCCGCAGAAGCCGCGTTGCACCCCTCGCTGCCCCTCGATCGTCCAGCCGAGTCGTTCACCGCTAGTCCAGCCGGCGGCGGTCAAAGCCAGGAATTCCTCGGCATCGCGAAGCTGATAGCCGCCGTCGGGCGTAGGCACAGTCGTCCACCGGATCATCTCGGGATCACGGCATTGCTCCACCATCGCTGGAAGATCGCGGGCGCTGGCCGCCCGGAGTGTCACACCGGCCTTCGCATCTATCAGGATCGGCACGGCATCGGGAAAACTACGCGCGGTCGGCAGCGCGCCTGGCGGGTCGTGTGGCAGCGCGCCTGGCGGCGCGCTCGGCTGGGCGGGCGGGTCGGGGTTCGCATCTGCCATGGGTTTCATCCAACCTCTCCCGACGCGGCGGGCTCACAACAGGGGTTCTTTGCACCGACCATGCCTGAACCCAGCATGTTCACTAGGCTTGCTGAGGTGAACGGCGACGCCGACTGCGACAGACCTTTGACTTTTTCCAGCCATGTCTAGCGTCGTCCTCAACGTCTCGCTGATCTTGATCTTGGTGATGATCCAGGGCATTTTTGTCGCCGCCGAACTCGCATTGGTCTCACTCCGGGAGAGCCAGGTCAGGCAGCTCGCGCATCGCGGGAAGCGCGGTCAATTGGTCGCCAAGCTGACCTCGAATCCCAACCTTTTCCTTTCCGTGGCCCAAGTCGGTGTCACGCTCTCAGGCTTTCTTGCCGCCGCTTTCGGTGCCGACAAGCTGTCCGGTGATTTGGCACCCCAATTGGAGCGACTGGGCTTGAGCAGCGGTGCGGCCGACACAATCTCGTTGGTGTTGATCACCATCGTGATCTCCTACGTCTCGATCGTGCTCGGCGAGCTCACCGCCAAACGACTGGCGCTGCAACGCGCCGAGAGCGCTGCACTCACGCTGGCGCCGCTAGTGGATTTCACAGGTCGAATCGCACGACCGGTGATCTGGCTGCTCGGCGTCTCCACCAACATCGTCGTCCGGATTTTGGGCGGTGACCCGAAGATCTCGCGTGAGGAGGTGACCAATGAGGAGATCCGCGCCATGGTGAGTGGATCCACCACACTTGGCGATGAGGAGCGCCGCATCGTCGAAGACGTCTTTGCAGCTGGCGAGCGCAGCCTCCGCGAGGTGATGGTGCCGCGTACCGAGGTCGACTTCCTTCCCGGTGACATGCCCGCACATCGTGCAGTCCGCGAATTGCTCAACGCACCGCACTCGCGCTATCCAGTGATCGGAGATTCTGTCGACGACGTCATCGGATTCGTGCACGTCCGGGACCTACTCGATCCCGACATCAGCTCGCGTACCACCCCGTGGCCGAAGTCGCACGTCCAGTGCTGTCCCTGCCGGATACGGTGCCAGTGCTGCGAGCGCTCAGCGATATGCGGCGCAGCACGGCGCATCTGGCGATCGTTCTCGATGAGTACGGCGGCACAGCCGGCATTGTGACGATGGAAGATCTGGTCGAGGAGCTGGTCGGCGACATCACCGACGAGTACGACGTCGTCGTCGAAGAACGGATCGGCGTACGCGGCGACCTGGTGATTGATGGCCTGACCACGCTGGACGATTTCGCGGAGAAAACTGGTCTGGTGTTGCCGCAGGGTCCCTATGACACGCTGGCTGGGTTCTTCATGGCCCGGCTCGGTCAGCTGCCGAGCGTCGGCGACGCAATCTCTTTAGAGCTTGCCTCCGTGGATCCAGAGGACGAGGAGCCTGCTCAGGTGGAACTCAAGGTGAGCGAGCTAGATGGGCGCAGAGCGGCGACCTTTGTCGTGCACCGCGACGATGGAAAGGACTTCATCCCGGCGGCTCCGTAGCTGGTACCGAGTTCTCCCACGCTTCGCGGCGCGTCTCGACCCGTCGCAGAACGCAAGTGCACGCCCCGTACTGACGCGATGCACACCTTGCAAACTGTGTATCGCGAAAGGAGCGGATGTGCACGTGCGTTTCCTCAGAGGCGGCTAGGGAGTGACGCGCACGCGGAAAACCGCTCCGGTCACCGCCGAGATGCGTGGAACAATGACGCCGGTGCGCACCGGCGCCATCTGGAAAGGAACCTCGGTATCCCCATGCCCTCACCCAGCAGTGCTGGCAGACCCCGCGTACTGTCGCTGGCCCAGCCGACCGCGGATTCGATGCACCTTGGCAATTTTCTCGGTGCGCTGCGCCAGTGGGTGCCGTTGCAGGATGATCATGAGGCCTTCTACGGGATCGCCGATCTGCATGCGCTGACCATCCCGACGCAACCGGAGGTGCTTCGGGAGCGGACGCTGCGGAGTGCGGCGCAACTGCTGGCCGCGGGCATAGATCCCACAAAGGCCACAGTGTTCCTGCAGTCACATGTTCCTGAACACACGCAACTCAACTGGGTGCTCGGTTGCTTGACGGGATTCGGGCAGGCGCAACGAATGACGCAGTTCAAGGACAAGGCCGCCAAGATGGGGCCAGAGGCCACCAATGTGGGCCTGTTCACTTATCCGGTGCTGATGGCCGCCGACATCTTGCTGTATCAGACCGATCAAGTGCCAGTGGGGGAGGACCAGCGCCAGCATCTCGAGCTCACCCGTGACCTCGCGTTGCGCTTCAACTCCCGCTACGGGCCGACGTTCGTGGTTCCAGAGCCCTACATCCTGCCCTCGGTCGGCCGAATTGCTGATCTTGCCGAGCCGATGTCGAAGATGAGCAAGTCGCTGTCGGCGCCGACCGGCATTGTCGAGCTGCTAGACGATCCCGCGCTCAACGTTCGCAAGATCAAGTCCGCTGTGACAGATTCCGGCCGGGAGATCACCTTCGATGAGATCAACAAACCAGGCGTGTCGAATCTGCTCACGATTCTGTCTGCGTTGACTGACACGCCGATCGACACACTCGTTCAGGAGTTCGAGGGGCGCGGCTACGGAGATCTGAAGAGCGCCGTGGCCGACGCTGTCACCGAGTTCGCGACGCCCTACCGGAACCGCACTTTCGAGCTGCTGGACGAGCGCGGCGAACTCGAATCGATTCTCGCCAAGGGGGCCGACCGGGCCCGAGAAGTGGCCAGCGCCACGTTAGCCGACGTTTACGCCAAAGTCGGGTTGGTCTAGAGCTCGATCGCCGGGCTCAGGATGGTGGAAAAGTCCTTGTCATGTGCCACATACAAGGCGAACTTGGCAAGGCCCCTGGGCACAGCCTCGAACACAAAGCGACCGTCGTCGTCGGCGTAGGTGGTGCGTGGGCCATCGGCCAGCAGCACCTCCACTCGGACGCCGGCGCCGGGCGCGGCCCATCCGTCGATGCGTACCATGTCGTCGCCCACGGGCGTCAGGGTCACCATGGTGGTCAGCGAATCGCTGGTGAACGTGATGGTGCGAACGGCCTCTGTAGTGGTGCTGCGCGTGCCGGCGGCCGCCATGTCCAGCTGAGTCAGGGTCGCCACCTCGGTGTGTAAGGCATCCAGGGTGACGTGGAACTGGATCCGGTCCACCAGCCCATCGGGAACCGGGTCGCGTTCGTCGTAGTAGGCGCGTAGTGAGTTGAGAAGGGCGAAGTCGCTGGGATCAAGCTCCTCGGCAGCCAGCAGCTCTTCGACCTCGATCTGGCGATCGTTGTCGGATCCGTTCATCGGTGCTCCCAATTGGGGTCTTGCGCAAGGGCGATCCGCAACTTGGCCAAGCAACGCCCCCGAGTAGGGCCAATGCTCCCTTGCGGCATCCCCAGCGCTCTTGCTAGTTCTGCATAGTCGGGTCGATCTGCGAAGGCGATGACCCTGAGCAGTGTCTGGCACCGCTCGGGCAGGGCCGCAATATGCCTCCAGAGCCGGCCGTCTGTTTCATCACGGAGGACGGTGTCCTCGATCGACGAAGTGTCATTGGCCGCCACCGGTGTGGACTCAAGATTTTCGGTCCTGTACCGCACCTGGTCCTTGGCTGCCCGCCAAGCCTCGCGCTTGGTGCTGACCACCAACCATTGCAATATCGCAAGCGGTTCGGTGATTGTGTCGGACTTGCGTACCAGCGCCAGCCAGATGGTCTGTAGCACGTCCTCTGCTGTCGCGGCATCCAACCGCGACGATCGGGCGGTATGCCACAAGATCGGGGTGAGGATGCGTACCAAATCACCCATCTTCGCCTGGTCACCATCGCGGTACTCCGCAAAGAGACGGCCCGCCCGCGCGGCCAGGCTGTCCTCTACGGTGCCGCCATTCATGCTGCACCGGCGAGATGCGACCTCATTAGGCAAGACGCTACTCCGTACACCTGCACCGCGCGTGACCTGACGACGTGGCGCGTCAGCCCTGTCATACCCACGAAGAGTGCGCCCCAATCATTCCTGATACCTCCGCCTGCGGCTACACACACCTCGCCATCGTGGCGAAAGTGGTCACCAACAGCATCAGATCGGCCCGGGATCGTGTCGTTACGACCACTATCCCTAGCTGGCCTCACGCGAAGCAATCACACGCGATCCGCGCTGAGGGAGCGCAGCGAGCGAAGCAATCAGACACGGCGCAGCTCAGCCGATCCGCTCGTCGAGGTAACACCAACGCCACGACTCGCCAGGCTCGAAGCTGCGCATCACCGGATGCAGTGTCTGGCTGAAGTGCCGTGACGCATGGCGCCCTACCGAAGAGTCGCAACATCCGACGTTTCCACAGCTCAGGCAAATCCGCAGGTGCACCGTACGGGTGCCCTCGCGTACGCAGTCCAGACAGATGCCTGGGCCATTCGGGTCGAGGTTGGCGGGAGCGCGGTCGAGGTGTCCGCATGGACCCGCCGCCGGCGTCGGCGTCTGGACTGGCTCCTCCTCGGTCAGCTGCGCAGACCGTTCGGTAGCGATGGTCAGCATCGACTCCTCGATGTCGAACGAGCCAAGCACCTGCTCGATGATGTCGTGGTCGACCGTGCCGCTGGAGCGGATCTTCAATACCTCATCCCGCTCGATGTCGATGGTCTGCAGCCGCAGCCGCCGGTATTGCTCAGCCGGGGTTTCGTCATCGCCCGGCCGGCCGAGTTTTTCCCACAAGGCGTCAGGACGGGCAGCAATGCGGTCCCGGAGCAACTTCACCGTTTCGGGCGCGTCCTTGGGGCCGAGAATGTCGTCGAGATGAGTGAGTGCGGCGTTGCTGGATGTCGTGACCACTGTCGCCGCCTGCAACGCATCAGAGCGGGCGTCTGGCCCCCTGAGCCCCAGGGCGCGTACCAGGAAAGGCAAGGTCAGGCCTTGCAGCAGCAAGGTCCCGGCAGTGACCACCATCGCTGCGAAGATCAACGTCGCCCGGAAGGGCACATCCGCCGGGATCAAGAATGCGGTGGCCAGGGTTACCACTCCGCGCAGCCCGGCCCAACCGATCACAAGGGCGTCGGACCACGGAAAGGAGACCTCATGGGTGGGGTCCCGGTCGCGGCGGAACAGGATCGGACGGGTTCCCAAGACCCAGAGCATCCGGATGATGATCACGCCACTTAGCACGGCGGCACAGAAGCCGGCAATCTGCAGACCGGAGAGCCCGGACTCAGAATTGGCGGCGATGATCGTTTTCGCCTGCAGGCCGATCAGTAAGAAGACGGTGTTCTCCAGCAGGAACTGAATAGTTGCCCAGTTCA
Source organism: uncultured Actinomycetota bacterium (assembly GCA_963815975.1). Lineage (GTDB taxonomy): Bacteria > Actinomycetota > Actinomycetes > Propionibacteriales > Propionibacteriaceae > Microlunatus. The sequence goes on along the minus strand of CAWFJC010000006.1, from coordinate 669,621 downwards.
CCCGCTCGCTGAGTCTGGACTGCCCGGATTGGATGACCGGCGACTTATGGCCCAAGATCAGGCCCGCGGTCACGACCGAGATGACACCTGAGCCGTGAAAGCCTCCGATGTTGAGCGTCTCCGCTGGTAGATAGGCTGCCCACGGCACCAGCACCGAAATCGCCGTGTCGAAAACCGGCTGAGTGATGCGCCTCCGGATGGGGACGACGAGCAGCGCCACAGCCAGCCCGACCGCAGCCCCACCGACGGCAGCGACGACGAAACCGACGCTTGCTTGCACTGCCGTGATGGAGCCGCCGATGGCGACGATCGCCACTCGCAGGCAGGTGATCGCGGTTGCGTCATTCACCAAGGATTCGCCCTCGAGGATGGTGACCAGACGGCGCGGCAAGCCGACTCGGCGGGCGATCGAGGTAGCGGCGATGGCATCCGGCGGAGCAACCACGGCCCCCAAAGCGAACGCCACCGGAAAACCGACCGGCAGGATCAGCCACGTGATCAGCCCAACCCCCAAGGCGGTGACGATGACCAGCAACACCGACAATTGCGCGATGGAGCGTCGATTCGCGCGGAAGTCGATGACGGAGGTTCGAATGGCCGCCGCGTACAGCAGCGGTGGCAGGAAGCCGACTAACACGACCTCTGACGACAGCTCAGAAACGTGTATCAGGGGGAGGAAGGACACCCCGATCCCTACCAGCATCAACAGCAGTGGCGCAGAGAAGTTGATCCGATTAGCCAGCGCCGTTACAGCAAGGACCGTGGCAAGCAGAGCCAGGATGCTGAGAGCCAATTCCACAGCGCCATGCTTCCACCCAAACCCGATCGGCGGCGCCGACGGTGTGTCAGGATCGACTTTGTGACCGCTTCGGGTGACCCCGACGGGTCGACTTTGCTCACTTCGGCCGAGGTGAATGATCTGCTTTCGGCCGCTGTTGAGCATGCCGGTGGCACCCTCGTCTCCTGGCGGCTGGATCACGTCGATGCCAATCCGAGGCACTCCACCACAGCGACGTACTCGGCAGCGGTTGACTGGCCGACCGGACGCCGCACCGAGCTGCTCGGCGCCAGCGCCCGGGTCGGAGGCCGGAGCGGAAACGACGAGCGAGCCACGATCTTCGGCGACGGAGACCGCGAGGTGGCCGTTTGGCTGTACCCGAACGACCCAGATTTGCCCGGCCTGCAACGTGCCGCCGTCCCCAATGGACTAGCAGCCCTGCTCAACGAGCACCGCGTCGTTGACCATCAGCTGAGCGGCGAGGACGTCGCCTTGGAGATGATCAGCTACCGACCGCGGCGGCGTGCGGTATTGAAGGCCGTGATCAGAACCAGCAGCGGCCCCAAGACCTTCTTCGTCAAGGTCTTGCGGGAATCGACGTACGCGCCGACCTTGCAGCGTCACGAACTGCTCCGGCAGGCTCGATTTCCGGCGGCCGTCGTGGCGGCCGCGACGGCCGACTTCATCCTGGTTCTCCATGAGGTTCCCGGCCGGCCGCTGACCCAAGCGGTCTTCGACGAGGCCATGCCGTGCAGCGCGGAGAGCTTGATCATGTTGCTCGACTCGTTGCCATCGGCCGTTGTTGGGTTGCCGCGTCGGCCACCGTGGACCGGCGCTGTTGCAACGTATGCGGAAATGATCGCCGCTGCGCTGCCAGCGCTTGACCCGCAGCTGCGATGGCTGGTTGCACAGGTTTCCGGCGGTCTCGCCGTGCTGCCACCCGGCCTGGAGCCCACCCATGGCGACTTCCACGAGGGCCAACTCTTTGTCGCGAACGGGTTGATCACTGGTGTGCTCGATATCGACACGATTGGCCCTGGGCGGCGTGCTGATGATCTTGCCTGCATGATCGCCCACCTGTCCACGATGCAGCGGATGACGGCCGAGCAGGCCGCCAGCCTGACGCGGTTGATCAATCTCTGGCTGCAGGTGTTCGATACCAGGGTCGATCCTGCCGAGCTGCGGCTTCGGGCTGCGGGCGTCATCGTGTCCCTTGCCACGGGCCCGTACCGGGGCCAGGAGCCCAACTGGGAAAGCGAGACTGTCCGCATGATCGAGTCGGCAGTGAGCTTGGTGAAGAGTTCCGTGCGGCTATGACATGCAACGATGCCTAGGTGAGCGCAGAAACCGAATCGGGGACGCCATTCCAGGCCGTGTACGGGCCGGAGGATCTCGCCGATTTCGATCTTGATCAAGCGCTCGGCGAGCCGGGCAGGTACCCCTACACGCGTGGCATCTACCCCTCGATGTACACCAGCCGGCCGTGGACCATGCGCCAGTACGCCGGCTTCGGTAGCGCGGTTGAGTCCAATGCTCGCTACCGCGAGTTGATTTCACACGGGACCGCTGGACTCTCCGTGGCCTTCGACCTGCCGACTCAGATGGGCTACGACTCCGACGCACCGATCGCCGCCGGTGAGGTCGGCAAGGTGGGAGTCGCCATCGACTCGATCGAGGACATGCGAGAACTCTTCTGGAGAATTCCGCTCGGCACGGTGTCGACCTCGATGACGATCAACGCGCCTGCCGCTGTGCTTTTGCTGCTCTATCAGCTGGTCGCCGAGGAGCAGGGTGTTGCAGCGAGCGATCTCTCGGGCACGATCCAGAACGATGTGCTCAAGGAGTACATCGCGCGCGGCACCTATATCTTTCCTCCGGAACCCTCGCTACGGCTGGTCAGCAATACTTTCGCGTACTGCCGCGAGCAGCTGCCGCGCTGGAACACGATTTCGATCTCCGGCTACCACATGGCCGAGGCTGGGGCGACTCCGGCGCAGGAGATCGCGTTCACGCTGAGCAACGGGATCGCCTACGTCGAGGCGGCCCTGGCAGCCGGTATGGGGGTCGACGACATCGCGCCGCGGCTGTCGTTCTTCTTCGTATCCCGCACCACGCTGTTGGAGGAGGTCGCCAAGTTTCGCGCCGCGCGCCGCATTTGGGCGCAGCTGATGCACGATCAGTTCGGGGCGCGCGATGAGAAGTCGATGATGCTCCGCTTTCACACTCAGACCGCTGGCGTACAGCTGACGGCTCAGCAGCCAGAGGTCAATCTGGTACGCGTTGCAGTGCAGGCTTTGGCGGCGGTGTTGGGAGGTACTCAGTCGCTGCACACCAACTCCTACGACGAGGCCATCGCCCTGCCCACGCAGAAGGCGGCGCGGCTCGCACTACGCACCCAGCAGGTGCTCGCGTACGAGACTGATGTGACGAAGACGGTGGATCCGTTCGCTGGCTCGTACGCCATAGAGTCGCTGACCAATGACGTCGAGGCAGAGACCCGACGGCTCATGCAGGCGGTCGCCGATCGGGGTGGTGCGGTCTCGGCCATCGAGCAGGGCTTCCAGAAGGCCGAGATCGAGCGCTCGGCGTACCAAGTAGCGCGTCAGATCGACGACGGAGAACGTGTTGTGGTGGGCGTGAATCGGTTCATCCTCGACGAAGAGGAGCACTACGAGCCGTTGCGGGTGGATCCAGACATCGAGGCAAAGCAGGCCATCAGGCTTGCCACGCTGCGAGCAGGGCGCGATCAAGCTGCTGTCGATGCCGCGCTCAAGGACGTTCAGAGCGCCGCCCGCGGCACCGGCAACGTGCTCTACCCGCTGAAAGAGGCGCTCAGGCTCAAGGCCACCGTTGGCGAAGTCTGTGATGCCTTGCGCGACGTGTGGGGGACATACCGGCCAACGGATGTCTAGCGATGGCCGCTCGGTGCACGGGGATCGCTTCGCCGCACAGCCGCCGAAACGATCCGCCCCAACCTCTTGCGAGGGGCCGTTTCGCAGCCCAGGCGTGAGAACGGTCCCCCTTTCGAATTCAGCCGTGACAGCGGTCGCGACGAAGTGGGCGGGCTCCAAGCGCGATTGCGCGAGCAGCTCTTCAACTAGCTGCGAGCGTCGGTAAATCGCGCGCCGACGTGCTGAGGAGGAGGGAGACGGAGGCGTTCTTCCTCTGCGAGCGACGACGAAGTAGGCGGGCTCCAAGCGCGATTGCGCGAGCAGCTCTTCAGATGGGCATGCGAAGGTCTTGTTACGACTCGGAATGTTTCCCGCTGGCAGCTCGACAGCGTGAAAGACTGAGCGCGATGTCCGTGACCGACCCCGACACCGCGCGACGCGCAGAGATTTCGCGGCAAGCAGCCGCTCTCAACGAGCGGCTCATCGCCATCCGGCGGGACATCCACGCTCATCCTGAAATCGGACACCACGAGCATCGCACCACTGCTCTCATTGTCGACCAGCTCGAGCGGGTCGGACTCGTCGTCAAAGTGCTGCCCGTTGGCACGGGCGCCTATTGCGACGTGCTGCCCGGTGGTTACGACGACTCTGCCGGGCTGGTTGGCCTGCGTGCCGACATCGATGCGTTGCCTATCCAGGACGGCAAGAACGTCGACTACGCCTCCAAGAATCCTGGGGTGTGTCACGCCTGCGGGCACGACGTGCACACCGCGATTCTGCTCGGCGTCGGCATGGTGTTGTCGAGACTCCGTGATCTTGATCTGCTGACCCGGGGCGTCCGGCTGATCTTCCAGCCGGCGGAAGAGACCAGCCCAGGCGGAGCCCTCGACGCCATCGAGGGTGGGGTGCTGCACGACCTGACCGAGATTTACGCCCTGCATTGCGACCCGCGGACAGACGTTGGCCAGATCGCCCTGAAGGTCGGGCCGATCACCTCAGCCGTCGACCAGGTCAACATCGTCCTGAGCGGCAGCGGTGGGCACACCTCTCGGCCGCAGCTCACCCAAGATGTCATCGGGGCCCTCGGCGCGCTGGCCACCTCTGACGCAGCTCCTCCTGTCTCGTCGAATAGATCCACGCAGCGGCGTTTCGCTGATGTGGGGATCCATGCATTCCGGTTCGGTGGCCAACGCCATCCCCCAGACCGGGGAGATCGTGGGAACGCTGCGAGCGCTCGACGCAGACGGCTGGCACTTGGCCAAGCAGCTCATCCCTGAACTGGCCGCGGAGATCGTCCGGCCGTTCGGAGTCGAGGTGGAGGTCGCGGTCACCGACGGAGTGCCGCCGGCGGTGAACCATACGCGCGGCGTGCGCCGACTCACTCGGGCGGCAGAACAGATGCTCGGACCGGAGGCGGTCGCCACGACCGAGCAATCACTGGGTGGGGAGGACTTCTCCTGGATGCTGCAAGATGTTCCCGGTGCGCTGGCGCGCCTCGGGGTGAGAACCCCAGGTGAGCCGTGCCCAGACATTCACCAGCCGACGTTCGTGGTAGACGAGGCGTGCATACCGGTCGGACTTCAGGTGCTGACCGAAGTAGCGACGACTCATGAGCGAACGGCGATCTGAACACCACACACAGAAACAAAACTGGTACCGAGTCCTTATCAGCAACGGCTCACCGACTCAGTGGTCGGAGTTAGAGTCAGTCTCAGACCCGACCAAGGTGAGAATGCAATGTCTACGACGGTTGGGCAACAAGTCGGCAGCACTGCAAGTGTCGGTCGCGCGAGCAGTGCCTAAGAAACCTGTGAACTCTTCTGCCAGGAGGCATTACGTGAAGAAGACCCTCACTCTGGCCGGCGCACTCGTGTGCGCGGCTGCCCTGACATTGGCCAGCTGCGCACAGGCGCCCGGCACCGGCGCCGCTTCCGAAGCCCCCAGTGCTTCCGCCAGCGCCAGCGCTTCCGGAGCCGCTTTCAAGGCCTGCATGGTCTCCGACTCCGGCGGCTTTGACGACAAGTCGTTCAACCAGACGTCCTACAAGGGCCTGACGGATGCGAAAACCGAGCTCGGCATCGAGACCGGCCAGGTCGAGTCGCAGACGGCGGCCGACTTCGCCAAGAACATTCAGTCGATGGTGGATGCGAAGTGCAACATCATCGTCACTGTTGGTTTCCTGCTGAGCGATGACACGCTTGCTGCCGCTAAGAAGAATCCAGATATCAAGTTCTCCATTGTCGATAACAATGACCCGAAGGCCTACCCGGCGGCCAAGAATCTCAAGCCGCTGGTCTTCAATACGGCGCAGTCGAGCTTCCTGGCGGGTTACCTCGCCGCTGGCATGACCAAGACCAAGAAGCTTGGCACCTTCGGTGGCGCCAAGATCCCGACGGTCACGATCTTCATGGATGGCTTCAGCCAAGGTGTGGACTACTACAACAAGCAGAAGGGCAGCGATGTCAAGGTGCTCGGCTGGGATGCTGCCAAGCAGGACGGGCAGTTCACCGGCGACTTCGAGGATCAAAAGGGCGGGCAGCGTACGGCGCAGGGTTTGATCAGCCAAGGTGCTGACATCGTGTTCCCCGTCGCCGGCCCGGCAGGTCTCGGCGCACTGCAAGCGGCCAAAGCCAGCGGGGGGAAGGTCAATGCCATTTGGGTGGACACCGACGGTTGCGTAAGCGCGGAGACCTATTGCTCCAACATCATCACCAGCGTCTACAAAGGCATGGATGTGGCAGTGGCAGATGCGATCAAGGCCGCCAAGGATGGGTCCTTCTCCAATGAACCCTACGTCGGCACCCTGGAGAACGAGGGCACGGGTTTGGCGCCGTTCCATGACTTCGAGTCCAAGGTTCCCGCGGAACTGAAGTCCGAGGTGGACGCGCTCAAGGCCGACATCATGAGCGGCAAGATCAAGATCGAATCCAAGTCCCAGCCTTCGGCATGACTTCACACTTCCCTCGTCATGATTGAGAGGTGACATCGAGCTCGTCCCCCGCAGCCGGCACTGGCCTGCGGCTGCGGGGGATTACCAAGCGATTCGGCGACCTGGTCGCCAATGACTCGATCGACCTGGACATCAGCCCGGGTGAAATCCATTGCCTGCTTGGTGAGAACGGGGCCGGCAAGACCACGTTGATGAACGTGCTGTACGGGCTGCTCCAGCCGGATGAGGGCACGATCTTCATCGACGGCGTGCCGCACGTCCATGCCAATCCCAAAGAGGCCATTGCGGCCGGGATCGGCATGGTGCATCAACATTTCATGCTGGTCGAGGTCTTCACAGTCGCCGAGAACCTCGTTCTGGGTCGCGAGGACAGCAAGGCCGGTTTGCTCAACATGAGCCAGGCTCGGCGCACCGTTCGGCGACTCTCCGAACGCTACGGGCTGGACGTGGACCCAGACGCTCTGATCGAGGATCTGCCGGTCGGCGTTCAACAACGGGTCGAGATCTTGAAAGCCCTAGCAAACGATGCCAAGTATCTGATCTTCGACGAACCGACCGCTGTGCTCACGCCCCAGGAGATCGATCAACTGATCGCCGTCATGCGTTCGTTGCGAGACGAGGGGAAGGCGATCGTTTTCATCACCCACAAACTGCGTGAGGTGCGAGCCATCGCCGACAAGATCACGGTGATCAGGCGTGGCAAGGTCGTGGGTACCGCCAACCCGACCGATTCGGAATCAGACCTCGCCGAGCTCATGGTGGGCCGTGCCGTGCAGTTGGTCGTGGACAAGAAGCCGGCCTCGCCGAGCGCCGAGCCACGCCTCGTGCTGGATGGAGTCTCGGTCGCCAGCCCGAACGGCACGTTGGCCGTACAGGATCTTGACCTCGAGGTCGCCGGCGGTGAGATCGTGTGCGTCGCGGGTGTCCAGGGCAACGGGCAGACCGAGCTCGCCGAAGCGCTGCTGGGTGTTGTCCCGGTCGTCAAGGGATCGATGCGGTTGGACGGCAAGTCGCTCACCGGGTTGACGCCGGGGGAGACCATTGATGCCGGTCTCGGATTCGTCCCCGAGGATCGCAAGCAGAACGGCTGCGTCGGCAGCTTCACCGTCGCCGAGAATCTGATCTTGAACCACTTCGACGAGCCGCCGTACGCCCGGGGGATCGCGCTGGATCTGGCGAAAATAAGGCAAAACGCCAACCATCGAGTAGCCGAGTTCGACATTCGTACGCGGTCGATCGAGTCCGCAGTGTCATCTCTTTCGGGCGGTAACCAGCAGAAGGTGGTTTTGGCCCGCGAGCTGTCTCGGCCGCTGGCGTTGCTGGTCGCGTGCCAGCCCACCCGCGGGCTCGACGTCGGGGCTATCGAGTTCGTGCACAAGAGACTGATCGTCGAGCGGGACCATGGCACGGCCGTGGTGATTGTGTCGACAGAGCTCGACGAGGTCGTCGCCCTGGCCGACCGGATCGCGGTGATGTATCGCGGCCGCATCGTCGGGATCGTGCCGCCGGATACCTCGCGCGAGGTGCTCGGCTTGATGATGGCCGGCGTTCCTACCGAGGAGGCGCTAGCGAGCGCGTCCCGCACCACGCTGGCTGAGGAGGACGCCGCTATGCAGGCCAGTGGTGAGGACGTGCGGCATGAGTCCTGAGCCGCGTAGCCGCCGCTTCGTGATCCCGTGGTCGGACGTACTGATCACGATCGCCTCGATCGTGCTCGCATTCATCGTCGGCGCGCTGCTGATGATCTTTTCCGACACGGAGGTCCGCAGCAAGTTCGGCTACTTCTTCGCGCGGCCCTCGGATGCGCTGATCGCCTCCTGGGACAAGGTCAGCGCCGCGTACGCGGCATTGATCAAGGGCGCCATCGGCGGATTCGGTCCGATTACCGAGACGACTGCGCAGGCAGCTCCCCTGATCTGCGCCGGTCTCGGCGTGGGGCTGGCCTTCCGTGCTGGGCTGTTCAACATCGGTGCTCAGGGCCAGGCGATCCTGGGCGCGATCGTAGCCGCCTACATCGGCTTCAGCTGGCATCTGCCACCCGGCATTCACCTCCTGCTGGCCACTGTGGGCGGCTTGCTTGGCGGCGCGTTCTGGGGAAGCATCGTCGGTTGGCTGAAGGCAAAGACCGGCGCCCACGAGGTCATCGTGACGATCATGATGAACTACATCGCGGCCGGCCTACTGGCCTACTTACTCACGACAGTTGCCTTTCAGCGGCCGGGCCGGACCGACCCGATTTCCCCCATCGTGAACTGGAACGCCACGATGCCGAGGCTGGAGGGCAGTCAACTCCATCTGGGCTTCGTGCTTGCACTGCTCGCTGCTGTAGCGGTCTGGTGGATCCTGGACCGCTCGACGACCGGGTTCGCCATTCGCGCTGTCGGAGCCAATCCACATGCTGCGGCGACGGCGGGCATGAGTGTGGCACGGACCACGATCATCACCATGGTGCTGGCCGGTGGATTGGCGGGCCTGGCAGGCGTTCAGGCGGCCCTGGGTCCGAGTGCGTCAGGTCAACCCGTCCCGCTGTCACTGGGCATCGTGGGCTCGATTGGATTCGATGCGATCACCGTTGCCCTGCTAGGCCGGTCCAGGCCACTGGGCATCGTGCTGGCCGGCTTGCTATTTGGGGCGCTGCATGCGGGCGGCTTGGCAATGCAGAGTGTTGCCCAAACACCGCTCACCTTGACCACGGTGCTGCAGGCGCTCATCGTGCTCTTCGTCGCGGCGCCTGCGCTGGTCACCAAGATCGTCCCCTTCCTCAAGCCCCGTAAGGTTCGGGCGCTTGGGCCGGTACCTGAGGGAGGTCTGGCGTGAGCCTTGACACGGTCGAACAGGCCCCACAGCGTACCGAGGCAACGCGAGTCGAGACCGCCCAGAAACGTCGCCAGCGCATCTCGACTGGCGCACTCATCGCGGTTGTCGGCGTACTCCTGCTGATCGGCCTTGCCTCAACAACCGGCAGCGCGCGCTTTGCTCTCTCCGACGCTTTCGACGAGGTGCAGCTTCCGACGGTCATGCTTCCCGGCTTTGCCACCGTGTTGGTCTGCGCGTTGCTCTGCCTATCCGCGGCAGTCGGCTATCTGTCCGGACGCATGCGGGGTCGGTGGCCGGCATTGGCCGGAACCGTTGCCGGGCTGGCCGTGGTGATGGGATTTTTGACCTGGGCGGCGTCTGGTCGAGATCTGCCGTTCCCCGTCAGCAACCAGTTTGCGGGCACGCTGTCGCTGGCCACGCCACTGGTTTTCGGTGCCCTTTGTGGGGTGCTGTGTGAACGATCCGGCGTCGTCAATGTCTCGATCGAGGGTCAATTCCTCTCCGCGGCCTTTGCAGCGGCGGTCGTAGGCAGCTTGACCCAGTCGGTACCTGCAGCCCTGATCGCAGCCATAGTGGCGGGCCTCGCCATGGCCGCCTTGCTGGCGGTGTTCGCGATCAACTATCTGGTCAATCAGGTCGTCTTGGGAGTCGTACTGAACCTGCTGGCCATCGGTGTCACCGGCTTCCTCTTTGATCAACTCGTGCAGCCTGCGTCGAGCACGTACAACTCCGCACCAGTGCTGGAGCCCATCGCGATTCCCGGCTTTGCGAAGATTCCGTTCTTCGGACGCGTGCTGTTCGAGCAGAACATCTTGGCCTATCTGGCGGCGATCTCGGTGGTCCTGGTCTGGTTGGTGTTGTACCGGACCACCTGGGGTCTCCGGATCCGATCGCGACCGGTGAACATCCGGAGGCGGCCGACACGGTCGGCATCAGTGTTCGAGGTATCCGCTGGTCCGCAGTACTCGCGGGTGGTGTGTTCGGTGGTCTCGGCGGCTCCTTCTTCACTCTCGCCTCGACGGGCTCGTTCACCAAGGAGTTCACCGTTGGCAACGGCTTCATTGCCCTCGCCGCCGTGATCATGGGCCGCTGGCATCCCGTTGTGGCGTCGATCATGTGTCTGTTCTTCGGGTTCGTGACGCAGATGGCTTCCCAGCTGCAAACGTTGAACACGCCGATGCCGAGCCAGTTCTTGTTGATCTTGCCGTACGTTGCGACGATCATCGCCGTTGCGGGCCTGGTGGGTCGTGTCAGACCGCCGGCCGCCGACGGCATCCCCTTTGAGAAGTGATCATGTGCGCCGCCCTTGAGAAGTGATGGTGTGCCCCTTTGAGAAGTGACCATGTGCCCTGAGCCTGTCGAAGGGCCAGCCGCGGTCGACTGGCAGCAGCTACGCGCTGCCGCCATCTCGGCCAGCCGTCGTGCGTACGCGCCGTACTCGCGCTTTCCAGTTGGCGCGGCCGCGCTGGTGGACGACGGGCGAGTGGTGACCGGCTGCAACGTCGAGAATGCCTCGTACGGGCTGACGTTGTGCGCGGAATGCGGGCTGATCTCGGCGCTCCATGCCAGCGGCGGCGGCCGGCTGGTTGCGGTTGCGTGTGTCGATGGAACGGGGGCCGTGCTCATGCCGTGTGGCCGGTGCCGTCAGCTGCTCTGGGAGCACGGGGGCGCCGAGTGTTTGATCGACACGCCTGCCGGCACGCTGTCGTTGAGTGCGGTGCTGCCCCTGGCATTCGGGGCCGAGGACCTGGCGCGGAGGGAAAATGAGCATTGATCTTGAAGCGCTGCAAGCTTTCCCCAAAGTGTCACTCCATGATCATCTCGATGGCGCACTACGGCCGCAAACGATCATCGAGCTGGCTGCCGATATCGGACACCCGCTGCCTGCTGACAACGCCGATGATCTCGGTCGGTGGTTCGCGCGGGCGGCGGATTCCAGCTCTCTGGTGCGCTACCTGGAGACCTTTGATCAAACGCTCGCGGTCATGCAAACAGCGGCAAATTTGCGCAGGGTCGCTGCCGAGTACGTTGCGGATCTCGCCGCCGACGGAGTCATCTACGCCGAGACGCGCTGGGCCCCCGAACAACATCTGCAGTCGGGCTTGACCAAGGCCGAGGCGATCGAGGCCGTTCGCGAGGGCTTGGCTGATGGGATGGCTGACTGCCGGACGCGTGGTCACGAGATCGAGGTACGTCAGCTGCTCACTGCGATGCGGCAGGCCGATCCGACACCCGATACCGCTCAATTGGCACTGCGCTATCGCCGGGATGGGGTCGCGGGCTTCGATATCGCCGGGCCAGAGAAAGGTTTCCCCCCAGCGCGGTTCCTTGAATCCTTCCAGCTGCTACGCCGGCAGAGCGCGTACTACACCATTCATGCGGGTGAGGCCGACGGCTGCCAGTCCGTTTGGGAAGCCGTTCAGGTGTGCGGCGCGAATCGGATCGGTCATGGCGTCGCGATCATCGCCGACATTCAGCAAGACGAACGCGGGCGTGAGGTACTCGGCGAGTTCGCGGCGTACGTTCTCAATCAGCAGATCCCGTTCGAGATGTGCCCAACCTCCAATGTGCAGACCGGAGCTGTGCCGTCCATCAGCCAGCATCCGATCCATCGACTTGACCGCATCGGCTTTTGCATTACGGTCAATCCCGACAACCGGCTGATGAGCGCAACCACGCTGACTAGGGAATTTGCCCTGCTCGCCGAGGCCTTCGACTACTCGCTTGCCGATGTCAGCCGGCTCACGATCAACGCTGCGAGAAGTGTCTTTGCGCCGTACGAGGCGCGTAAGGCACTGGTGCAACGCATCGCGACGGTCGGTTAGGCAGCGGAACATCCGGCAGTGGAATCGTCGAAAGCCTCCTAGTGCTCCCAGCTAGGGTTTAGCCCATGACTTCGCGTGTCCTCGCTGCGGTGGCGTGGCCGTACGCAAACGGCCCACGCCACATCGGCCACGTCTCAGGCTTCGGGGTTCCCTCAGACATTTTCGCCCGCTACATGCGGATGAGCGGACACGACGTCTTGATGGTCTCGGGCACCGACGAGCATGGCACGCCGATCTTGGTGCAGGCCGAGCGGGAAGGGCTGAGTCCCCGCGAGACTGCCGACAAGTACAACCGGGTGATCGTGAACGATCTGCGCGATCTTGGGTTGTCGTACGACCTGTTCACGCGCACGATCACGCGCAATCACTACGCAGTTTCTCAGCAGCTGTTTCTCGGGCTGCATCGCAACGGCTATGTGGTGCCCAAGATCACGATGGGTGCGGTGAGCCCGTCCACCGGCCGGACATTGCCGGACCGCTACATCGAAGGCACCTGCCCGATCTGCGGCTATCCAAGCGCGCGTGGTGATCAATGCGACAACTGTGGCAATCAGCTGGATCCGGTCGATTTGATCAATCCAGTGTCACGGATCAATGGCGAGACACCCAAGTTCGTCCAGACCGAGCACTACTTTCTTGATCTTCCGGCGCTTGCTGGATCGCTTGGAAAATGGTTGAGCGCCCGGACCGACTGGCGGCCCAATGTGCTGAAGTTCAGCCAGAACCTGCTGGAGGATCTGCGGCCGCGAGCGATCACTCGTGATCTTGATTGGGGCGTACCGGTACCGCTTGATGGCTGGCGCGATCAGCCGATGAAGCGGCTCTATGTCTGGTTCGACGCCGTTATCGGTTATCTCTCCGCGTCGGTGGAGTGGGCCAATCGCAGCGGCGACCCGGACGCCTGGCAGCGCTGGTGGATCGATCCGGATGCCCGCGGTTTCTACTTCATGGGCAAAGACAACATCGTCTTTCATACCGTCATCTGGCCTGGGATGCTGTTGGGTCACAACGGCGAGGGCGATCATGGCGGCACGGTCGGGCCGCTCGGTGAGCTGCGGTTGCCAGATGAGGTCGTCTCGAGCGAGTACCTCACCATGAGCGGCTCGAAGTTCTCCACCAGCCGCGGCAAGGTGATCTACGTCGGTGATTTCTTGCGCGACTTCGGGCCCGACGCCTTGCGGTACTTCATTGCTGTCGCCGGCCCGGAGACCACCGATACCGACTTCACCTGGGACGAGTTCGTACGCCGCACCAACTTCGAGCTGGCCAACGAGTGGGGCAATCTGGTCAACCGCTCGATCTCCATGGCGTACAAGAACAACGGCGCCATCCCGTCGCCCAACACTCTTCTCGATATCGATCATGACTTGTTGCGCACCTCCCGGGAGGCGTTCGACACCGTGGGCGCGTTGCTCGGCCGCAACCGGTTCAAGCTCGCGATCACGGAGGCCATGCGAGTGGTCGGCGCGGCGAACAAGTACCTCTCCGACACCGAGCCGTGGAAGCTTGCCGGCGATCCTGACGCGGCGTGACACCGTGCTGCACACCGCACTCCAGGTGGTCTCAGACGCCAACACGCTGCTCACCCCGTTCCTGCCGCACGCCGCGCAGCAAATTCACCAGGCGCTAGGCGGGACTGGCGTATGGGCGGCCCAACCGGAGATCCGCGAGGTGAGCGAAGAGGGTGGGCCTGACTATCCGGTGATCATGGGCGACTACGGAGGTGAGCAAGCGCGCTGGGAGTCCCACCCGATCAGACCGGGAGCGCCACTGCAGCGGCCGACGCCGCTCTTCACCAAGATCGACGAAAAGCTCGGCGAGACCGGCCCGGAATGGGCTCCCATCGAACGCTGACTCATGCCACGTTGTCAGCGTGTCAGCGGGCTCTTGCCGCTTAGGACGCTGACGAGTCCTAGCTGCGCTGGGCAGCGGCTAGGGCGGCAGTCAGCTCTTCGGAGTTCAACGGTGTTACATAACCCGGCGTGCCGGGCTGAATCCGCCAGCTCTCAGCCAGCGGGCCGACGTCAACTACGTCGAAACCGAAGCCGTCGAGCAACTCGGCCACCTGGGCCTTGGCGACCAGGTCATCGCCCGCGATGATCAGCGCCCGTCGGTTCCGAGTACGCGGCGGTGTACCGTCGGTGGTGATCTGCCGAGCGTAGATGTGATTGAACGCCTTGACCACATGCGACCCATGCAGCCGTTCCTGCAGCAACTCTGAGCTGGTCGAGCTGCCATTGTCGAGGGCAGCAATCTGGCCATCACGTCCCGGGTAGTAGTTGTTGGTATCGATCACTACCTTGCCGGCCAAGGGCTCGACGGGAACGTCGCCAATTGCTTTCAGCGGAATCGCTACGACCACCAGATCGCCGGCCGCGGCCGCCTCCTCGGTGGTGCCAGCACGAGCTTGCGGGCCTAATTCAGACACCAGAGCAGTCAAGGTTTCCGGCCCTCGTGAGTTACTGATCACTACGTCGTAGCCGTTGGCTATTGCTGCACGCGCCACCTGGCTGCCGATGTGTCCGGCGCCGATCAGTCCAATGGTTCTGACTCCATCAATGGTCATGCCGGCCTGAACTCCCACGAGCGATCGGCTATTCCGGGTCAACCTAAAGTCGTCGATCTCGCTAACCCGGCGACACTTGCACGGCGCACGCGTCGTTGACGAGGTAGACCTGCGGGCGCCCCTGCGTTTGCAGAGTCACGCTGTCCTTCTGTTTGTTCAGCTCGCCGATATCGACGACGGTTCCGGTAGCGACATCGCGCAGCTCAAGCTCGCATCGTGAGTTCCCATGGAAGTCCTTCACCCGTACAGTGATCATCTCCGGGGCCTTGAAGGCTTCGGACGTACCCACTCCGTCGACCACCGCCGGTAAGGTCAGGTTCCCAGGGCCGGGTCGGCCGAGGACCGTACAACCAGAATCAGCAGACCATCGGAAGGTCCCAGCCTGGGCGATGAGGAACGATGACGTCTCGTACACCGGGTACCCGTTGGACCAGCTCTCATTCGTATCACGGTTGACCAGCGTGATGGTGCAGCCGTTAGAGGCGGACCCGTCGTTATGAACAACGAGCCGCCACGGTCCCTCCTCCTTGAATTCGTTACTGGCGAGCGATTGCGCGCCGCTGTTCTCTTTAGAGGTGGGTTCGTTCGGAACGATCTGGATGATCAAATAGACGGCTGCTACTGCCACCAAGATGCCGCCGCCGATCATCACCAGGAGACGGAGACTTCGGCTCCGGTGAAACGGGCTGACATTCTTGGTTGGCGCGCCCTCAGCAGCAGCGTCTCGGGTTGGGCCGGCAAGCGGCCGATCATTTTGCGCAGTGCTTTGCAGGGCTTGCGTCACTGCTGACTTAGATATCGCATTGTCATGTGCAGTCCGCACTTCAGCGAGGGTCGCGTCGAGTACTTTGAGTAGTCGATTGGTGTCGTACTCGAAACGGTTAGGGCTGAGCTCCAGAGCTTGACGACGCGCCAGGCCGGCCAGTCCCGCAGGCAGCTCCTCGGCGCGCGGCATCCTTGCCCCGTCAACCAGGATCGGAATGATTCGTACATTGCGTGTTAAGGCAGCTTGAATCTCCAGGCGCACAAAGTCATCGGGATCATCAATGCGCCGCCGCCCGTTCACGTCTGTAACAGTGAGCCACTGATCACCGATAAGCGCCAGTAGCACGTCGCATGAGCCGACCGCCCTCGTGATCACCTCGACGAAGTCGTCGCCTAGCTCGATCGAGTCGACGTCCTTGAAGATTTGAACGGCTCCGAAGTGCTGTACCAGACGGTCGAACAGCCAGCCGGCCGGATAAGCGGTTTCACCTCGCCGGTAGCTGATGAAGACTCGACCTGCTAATTCTGCGGCGGATTCAGCCATCGCTCGCACCTTGACCCGTAGCCTTCCACGACGCTGACAACTTGACTAGTAAGACGTGCCGCCGGAGAGCGATAGGGCGCCCGTCGGATGCCACACGGTCTTGATCTCGAGGAAGGCGCGCAGTCGGGCGATGCCGGGCGCGGCCGTGAAATCCGGCACACCCTTCGGGACATAGACGCGCTTCACCGTCTCTGACGCTGACTGTTCCAGCGACGTACGCAGCTCGGCATCGGCGCCGGTGAGATCGAGAGCGTTGACGTCTGCATGGCCGGCAAGGTGTGGTGCGAGCTCGGTGATCTTCCCGGTCAGGATGTTGATCACTCCAGCCGGCACATCGGAGGTCGCAATGACTTCAGCGAAGGTGATCGCCACGCACGGATCATGCTCGGCTGCGACCGCCACGCACGCATTGCCACCGGTGATCACCGGCGCGATTACAGAGATCAATCCGAGCAGCGGCGTTCCGGTCGGTGCCAGGATGCCCACCACGCCGGTCGCTTCTGGCGTGGAATAGGAGAAGTAGGGGCTTGAGACGGGATTGGAACTGCCAAGTACCGCAGCCAACTTGTCTGTCCAGCCGGCATAGTGCACCAGCCGATCGATGCTGGCATCGACTTCAGCAGTGGCCGTCTTGGTCGAGGCGCCTGTACTGATCATGATCAGCTCAACGAACTCGGCCTTACGGCTCTCGAGCATCTCAGCCAGACGATAGATCACCTGGCCTCGGTTGTACGCGGTCGCCTTGGACCAGGCCGCATATCCCTTGCGCGCCGCCACCACAGCATCGCGAAGATCTTTGCGAGAAGCCAGCGCCGCGTTCGCCATGAAATTGCCGTCGTCGTCACGCGCTTGATACGTCCGGCCGGACTCCGACCGTGGGAAGGCGCCGCCGATGAAAAGCTTGTAGGTCTTGGAGACCGCCAGATGGCTCACTGCGTCACCACCTCGTCGTCGGTATCCAGATAGGCGGCAAGACCGGATGGTCCCCCTTCACGTCCGAAGCCGGATTCTTTGTAGCCGCCGAAGCTGGCGGCCGGATCGAACCGATTAAACGTGTTGTCCCAGATCACACCGGCCCGCAGCGCCGCTGCCATGCCCATCGCTCGAGAGCCCTTCTCCGTCCAGACGCCAGCCGACAAGCCGTACGGACTGTTGTTGGCCTTGCTGACCGCTTCATCGGGCGTCCGGAAGGTCATCGTAGTGAGCACCGGGCCGAAGATCTCCTCGCGGGCGATGCGCATCGACGGGGTCGCGTTAGTGAAGATCGAGGGCGAGAGGTAGAAACCGTTCTTTGGTAGCGGGCACGACGAGGACCACAGTTCAGCGCCCTCGGCGATGCCCGCATTCATCAGTGCGGTGATCCGGCTCAGTTGTGCCGCTGAGTTGATCGCGCCAACATCGGTGTTCTTGTCCATCGGATCGCCTACCCGAAGCGTCTCGATCCGCTGCTTGAGCCGCTCGGTGAACTCCTCGGCGATCGATTCCTGCACGAGGAGACGAGAACCGGCGCAACACACCTGTCCCTGATTGAAGAAGATGCCGTTGATGATTCCCTCGACGGCCTGGTCCTGCGCCGCATCATCGAAGATGATGTTGGCACCCTTGCCGCCAAGCTCCAACGTGATCTTGCGGCCGGTGCCAGCCAGCTCCCGTTGAATGCGGCGTCCGACTGCCGTGGAGCCGGTGAAAGCGACCTTGTCGATGCCGCGGTGGTTGACCAGCGTCGAACCAACATCACCTGCTCCGGTGACGATGTTCACCACCCCGGGCGGCAGATCGGCGTCAGCAATGATCTCTGCCAGCACCAAGATCGAGAGCGGCGTAGTCTCAGCCGGCTTGATCACGACCGTATTGCCAGCGGCCAGCGCGGGCGCGATCTTCCAGGCAGCCATCAACAACGGAAAGTTCCACGGAATGACCTGCCCGGCTACACCGAGTGGCTGCGGCGCCGCCCCCAAGCCAAGATGCTGCAGCTTGTCAGCCCACCCGGCGTGGTAGAAGAAGTACTGCGCGGCGGCTGGTACGTCGAAGTCCCGGGTCTCCTTGATCGGCTTGCCGTTGTCGAGGGTTTCCACGACAGCGAGCTCGCGGGACCGCTCGGCGATGCCACGGGCGATCCGAAAAAGGAACTTGCCGCGTTCGGCGCCCGGCATGTCTGACCAGACGTTCTCATAGGCCTGGCGCGCTGCGTTGACTGCCCGATCGATGTCGGCTGCATTGACCGTTGACACAGTCGACAGGCGCTTCGCGGTTCCGGGATTTATGGTGTCGCGATCTTCGCCGTTGCCTTCCTTGAAAGTCCCGTCGATGAATGGCAGATAGCGGTCCTTGATATCGGCGATCGCACTCGATTCCGGAGCCGGCGAGTATTCCCATTCCATGATCAATTTTCTCTCAATCCACGGTCACGTAGTCGGGACCGGAGTAATGGCCATCCAGCTGTGCTCGGCGTTGCATGATCAAGTCGTTGAGCACCGATGACGCGCCGAACCGGAAGTAGTACGGATCCAGCCACTCTGGTCCGGCCACCTCATGGACTGCAACGAGATAGCGGATGGCATCCTTGGCCGTCCGGATGCCGCCAGCCGCCTTCACCGCTCGCTGCTCTCCGGTCTGCGCCTTCCAATCCTTGACCGCTTGCAGCATGACGTGGACCACGGGCAACGTGGCGGCCGGAGAGATCTTTCCGGTGGATGTCTTGATGAAGTCCGCGCCTGCAAGCAAGGCGAGCCAGGAGGCCCGGCGCACATTGTCGTACGTGGCCAGCTCGCCAGTCTCCAAGATCACCTTCAGCCGCGCGCTGCCGCACGTCTTCTTGACAGCAACGATCTGATCAAAGACACTCCCATAGCGACCCGCCAGGAATGCGCCCCGATCGATCACCATGTCGATCTCGTCAGCGCCACCATCGACGGCGATCTTGGTATCAGCGAGCTTGACCTCGAGGCTGGAGCGGCCGGACGGGAAGGCCGTGGCGACCGATGCGACCTTGACGCCCGAGCCCTTCAGCTCTGCGACCGCAGTAGGCACCATGTCGGGGTAGACACAAATCGCTGCGGTGCGCGGGGTCTCGGGATAGTCCGGATCGGGCAGCATCGCCTTACGCGACAGGTTGCGCACCTTGCCGGGCGTATCAGCGCCTTCCAGGGTGGTGAGATCGACCATCGAGATCGCCAGGTCGATGGCCGCCAGCTTCGAGGCGCGCTTGATCGACCGTGTGGCCAGTCCGGCAGCCCGCTGCTCGATCCCGACGGGGTCAACGCCGGGAAGCCCGAACAGGAAGCGCCGCAGTGAGACTTCGTTCGCTGTTGCGTCGGCCAAGTGAGTTGGCAAATCGGCCGTCGGAACGACTGACAGATCGCGCGCCTGTCGTGGAACCGAGCTCATGATTGACCCGGCCAGCCAGCAATGCTGTTCGGGGCGGCGCCGGACGACGTCGAAAGCTCCGGCACGTTCATACTTGCGATCTTAGAGGCGTGACGACAAACGGTCATAGTCACCTTCCGTGTGCGGAAGTGGTCGCGATCAACATGAATCCGCCCGCCTGAGAGTTGTCGTTCCTGACCACTTTCGGGGCTAGCCACCGGTTCGGGCTTCAGGTGTCACAACCGGCGGCATGCTGTATGCGCGGCTGTAATCGGAGGCCGTCATCCCCTCCGTAGCAGAATGTGCAACGTGCAAAACCGACGCCCACTCATCCGCGAAGAGCAGGCGGAAGCTCGTGTCACGCCGCTGGAGCTCTTCTTCGATCTCGGGTTCGTCTTCGCCTTGACGCAGGTGACCGCGTTCATGGCCGATGAGCTGAGCTGGCAAGGAATCTTGCGCGGTGCGCTGGTGATCATGCTGTTGTGGTGGGCGTGGACGGGGTACGCCTGGCTGGCCAATGTGGCTAGCGCCGAGGAGCCGCCCATCAAGCTGTCCATCCTCGCGGGACTGTCGGCGATGTTCGTGCTCGCTCTCTGTATCCCGGAAGCCTTCGACGACGCGCCCGGCGGTCTGAACGGCCCCATCGTTTTGGCGGTGTGTTACCTGATCTTCCGGTTCATGCATTTCGTCATGTTCATGATCGTCGCTCGGGACGATCCCGGACTACGGTCACAGCTGCTCCGCTTCGCACCGAGCGTCGTCGTGGGTAGTGCGGTGCTGCTCGTGGCCTCCCAGTTCCATGGATCGGTGCAGACCGCACTGTGGGTGCTGGCGCTGGTGGCCGACTATGTGGGCACTGCGTTAGGCGGCTTCTCCGGATGGCGATTGCCAGCACCGGGCCATTTCTCCGAACGGCACGGCTTGATCGTCATCATTGCCCTCGGCGAGTCCATCGTGGCAATCGGCGTTGGAGTGGCTAAGGAGCCAATTTCCTGGGTCATCATCGTCGCCTCGATGCTCGGTCTGATCCTGGCGTCTGCCATGTGGTGGGCATACTTCGACGTCAGCGCGTTGCTCGGCGAGCATGCCCTTGCCAGCGAGCCCCCGGAGACCCGGGTGAGGCTGGCGCGCAATGCGTATTCCTTCGCCCACATGCCGCTGGCAGTCGGCATCGTCTTGGCCGCCTTCGGGCTCAAGGAGGTCTTGCTGTACGTCAGCGACAGCAGTCACCACGAACTGACTGATCCGTTGCCGCCCGTCGCCCTGGCTGCCCTGGTTGGCGGCGTGGTCATCTACCTGCTGGCCCACGTGGTCTTCAAGTGGCTCACGGTGCACTCTCTCTCGGTCGTGCGGCTAGCCGCGGCAGGGGCGCTGTTGTTGACGATTCCCTTGATCGCCGGGCGCCCGGCGCTGGTCGAGCTGGGCGTTGTAGCACTTGTCGTTACCGGTGCTGTGCTGATCGAGTCGGTCGTGTACGCAGACCCTCGACGCAAAATTCGGGCGGAGCTGGCGCCGCACTGACTTCGAGTCAGCTAAAGGCGTTCTCGCCGGTCAGCGCTTGACCGATGACCAGCTGGTGTACCTCCGAAGTCCCCTCATAGGTCAGCACCGACTCCAGGTTATTGGCGTGGCGGAGGACCGGATACTCCAAGGTGATGCCGTTGGCACCGAGGATGGTGCGGCATTCCCGGGCAATCTGCAGCGCTTCCCGAACGTTGTTGAGCTTGCCCAAACTGACCTGTTGCGGCGTCAGCTGATGATCATCTTTGAGCCGCCCGAGGTGCAGAGCGAGCAGGAATCCCTTTTGTAGCTCCAAAGTCATGTCTGCCAACTTGGCCTGGGTCAGCTGCAGGGCGGCAAGTGGCCGGTCGAACACCTCACGCGAAACGGCGTAGTCGATCGCCGCCTCGAGACAATCTCGCGCTGCGCCGAGGGCCCCGAAGACGATGCCGAAACGCGCCTCGTTGAGGCAGGAGAGCGGCCCGCGCAGTCCGGTCGCCTCCGGAAGCACCGCGTCAGATGGCACGTGGAGGTCTTCCAGCACCAGCTCTGAGGTGATCGAGGCACGTAGCGAGAGCTTCTTGCTGATCTTGGGTGCCGAGAATCCCGGAGTGTCGGTCGGCACGACGAAGCCCTTGATCCCCTCGTCGGTTTGGGCCCACACGATGGCGACATCGGCAACAGATCCGTTCGTGATCCACATCTTGGTTCCGTTGATCACCCAATCGTCGCCGTCCCGCTTGGCACGGGTACGCATTCCGGCTGGGTTGGATCCGAAGTCGGGCTCGGTCAGCCCGAAGCAGCCAATAACCTCACCAGTCGCCATCCGGGGCAGCCAGGTTGTCTTCTGCTCCTCGGTTCCGAACTTCCAAATGGCGAACATCGCAAGAGAACCCTGGACCGAGACCATGCTGCGTACGCCGGAATCGCCGGCCTCGAGCTCCATGCAGGCGAGCCCGTAGGACACTGCGTTGGCTCCTGCGCAGCCATAGCCCTCCAAGTGCATGCCGAGTAGTCCAAGATCACCGGCTTCGCGCATCAAACCCAGATCAAGATCACCACGCTCGTACCAGTCGGCGATGTTCGGCTTGACGCGTTGTGTCACCCACTCCCGAACTGTCGCTTGGATGTCGCGCTCTTCCTCGGTGAGAAGATGATCAATGCCCAGCAATTCGAGTGGTCCGATTCGGCTCATCGTTCTCCTATCTCAGCCAGCGTGCGCGCCGCCTTCTCGATTTCTTCTTCGCTGAGCAGCACATGTTCGGCGGCGGCACCCAACGGTACGAAGCTGTCCTGGCTGGCCACCCGCTGGATCGGTCCCGCGAAGCCACCCTCGACCAGAGCAGTGATCACGCCCTCACCCACTCCTCCACTGTGCCGCGTCTCATCCACAATGAGCACTCGGCCCGTCGACCGGGCTGCTGCGAGCAGATCCTCGACCGGTAGTGGAGCAAGCCAACGTAGATCGAGAACCTGTGCCGCCGTGCCCGCGGAGGCGAGGCGGCGAGCTACCCGAAGGCTCATCGGCACTCCGTTGCCAAAGCTGATCATGGTCAGGTCGGCCGAAGCGGCGTGGTAGCTCCGCGCCCGACCGATTGGCACGTGATCATCATGATCAACAGCCAGCCAGGCCTGATCACCCGGCTCGTAGAGGTCGCGCTGGTGGTACAGCGCAATAGGCTCGAGGAACACGGACAGCGTCGCATCGGCGATGGCGGCGGCGGCGCAGGTACGCAGCATCGCGGCAGCGTCATCGGCGCGCGCGGGACACGCCACCACAAGCCCGGGAATGTCACGCAGCACCGCCACGGCGTTGTCGTTGTGGAAGTGACCACCGAAGCCCTTCTGATAGCCAAGACCAGCGACCCGGACAACCATCGGGTTGTTGAACCGGCCGCGGGAGAAGAACGGCAGGGTCGCACCCTCGCCGCGTAATTGATCTTCGGCGTTGTGCAGGTAGGCCAGGTACTGCACCTCGGGGATGGGGATCAGCCCGGCAAGGCCGGCGCCCAGTCCAAGTCCAAGAATCGCCTGCTCGTCGAGCAGAGTGTCGAAGACACGGGCGGTTCCGTGCTTACGGGCCAGGCGTGCGGTGACGCCATAGACCCCGCCCTTGGCACCGACGTCCTCGCCAAAAACGATCACTCGGCGATCCGCGGTCAGCAGCTCGTCCAGCGTCGCATTGATCGACTCCGCGAGAGTGCGCGGCTTGGGGGAGTGTCCAGGCTCAGTCTGTTCAGGCCCTTCGACAGGCGCCGTCCTGAGCTTGTCGAAGGGCTCAGGGCGCATGTTTCGCAACGTACGAGCGGTCTCTGCGACTCGGCTCGGTGTGCGGGGCGCGATCGGCGCCATCACCTCCGCGGCCGAGCCGAGTCGTCGATCGTTCCTGAGCCTGTCCACTTCGTCGTCGATCTCAGCGCGAATATCGTCGTACCGCGCGAGGATGTCGGCCGAACTGGCGCCCACCGCGCGCAGGCACGAAGCGGTGCCGAGCAGCGGGTCGCGTGCATAGTCCGCCTGAATATCGCGCGGTTTCCGATAGCTGATCTCGGCATCGCTGCCGGCATGGCCTCCGAAGCGGACGGTCCGCAGGTGGAGAAAAACTGGTCGTCGCTGCTCGCGTACGAAGTCGACGGCCTTGAGGATCGCTGGCCAGGCGTTCGCTGGATCAGAGCCGTCCGCAGAGACGTAGGCCAATCCTGGTCTGGATCCGTACGCCGCCTCGATCCATTCAGCCGGCGTTGGCACCGAAATGCCGAAACCGTTGTCCTCACAGACAAACACAATCGGCACCGGCAGGCCGCGGAAGGCGGTAGCCAGGGCTGTGTTGATCGCGCCAGCGGCGGTCGAGTGGTTGGCGGATGCGTCTCCAAACGAGCACACAACCACGGCGTCGGATGGCCACTCACAGTCCACCCCGAGGCGGTGGGCTCGATGCAGTGCGATCGCCAAGCCGACGGCTCTTGGGAGATGCGAGGCGATAGTCGAGGTTTGCGGGATGACAGCTAGGTCCGGATGCCCAAACACCTTGTGCCGGCCCCCGGCAATCGGTTCATCCGCCAGCCCCATCAGGCCCTGCAGCACGTCGCGAATCGGCGTTGATCCCGGGACCTGTTGGGCCCTGGCCACATAGAAGCCACCCGAGCGGTAGTGCAACAGAGCCGGATCGCTCGCACGAGCAGCCATTGCGACCATGGCATTGCTCTCGTGGCCGGCCGAACCGATGGTGTAGAAGCCGCGGCCCTCCTGCTGCAACTCGCGCGCCACGAAGTCCAATTGCCGGCTGGTCGCCTGCGCGCCGAAGAGACTCCACCACCACGCCGACTTGTCAGACTCTGGGGCGGCTATAGCCCGCCCAGAGTCTGACAAGTCGGCGGTGAGTGAGTCGCGGAAATAGCTGTCGAGCGGGTTCATCAAAGGGGTCTAGAGCCGGAAAGTGGTGTCCGGAGTCAATTCGAGGATGTCCATCTGAGCTTTCTGCAGTCGGCCCGAGTAGTCCCAGTTGACTGCTTGCCAACGGGTGAACTGGTCCAGCACCCAGATGCCGGATTGCCGCGACCCGTTGCCTGACCTGCCGTTTCCCCCAAACGGCAGGTGGGCCTCGGCCCCCGAGGTCGAGTTGTTGATCGACACCATGCCGGCGCTGATCTTGTCACGGAAGGTGAAAGCGTCCTTGGGATCGGTGGTGTAGATGGAGGAGGAAAGCCCGTAGCCCGGAGCGTTAGCCAGCTCGATCGCCTCGTTCAGCGACTGATACTGGGTGATGCCGACGATGGGACCAAAGGTCTCCTCCATGAAGATCCGATCACCGGCGCGCACGCCGTCGACGACGACCGGGTGGTAGTACAAACCGGTGCTCGGGTCGCCGACGAAGCCGTCCCGGGGATTGTCTGCATTGATCCTGCCGTACGCTGCCTGGACCGTCTGGTGCGGTTGGATCCAGCCCAGGAATTCCTCGTACCGTTCGGCGAACTTCTCATCCAGCATCGGGCCCATCACGACGTCTTGGGTGGGATCCCCGACCTTGGCGCCCGCCACCGCAGCGTTGAATCTCGCCAGGAATTGATCATGGACCGACTCATGAACGATAACGGTGCCCAGCGACGTACAGCGCTGTCCGGCCGTGCCGAACCCCGAGAAGAGCGCACCCTCGACAGCGAGATCAAGATCCGCGCTGGGGGTGACCACCAGCGGATTCTTGCCGCCCAGCTCGAGGCAGGCGGTCTGCAGATGGCGGCCGGTGAGCGCGCCGATCTCCCGACCGACCGCAGATGATCCAGTGAAACCGACCTTGTCGATCAGCCCGGCTTCCAGCGACCGCTCGAGTCCGGCGAACGTGTCGGCGCCATCCGCGAACACCACGTTGAAAACACCATCGGGCAGTCCTCCACCGCGTACGACGAGCTCGTGGAAGGCGGCGCTGGTGACTGCTGAGTACTCGGCGGGCTTCCACACAATCGTGTTCCCGGACAGCAAGGCGGGCACGATGTACCAGGACGGCACCGCAACAGGGAAGTTGCCGGCGGTGATCACCGCAACAGTGCCGACCGGCCGTCGAAAGGTGAACAGCTGCTTGTCAGGCATCTCGCTGGGCACGGTCTGGCCGTAGAGCCGCCGACCCTCCCCGAGGAAGAAGTCACAGGTGTCGACAACCTCCCGAACTTCGCCCAACGCTTCGCCATAAGGCTTGCCGATCTCGGCGGTGATCAGCCGGGCGAGCGCTTCGGCATTGTCTTCGATCAGCCGACCGATGTGCGCGATCGCACGGCCACGGATCGGCGCGGGTATGGCAGCCCAGGATTCCTGAGCTTTCTTGGCCGATTCGGCAGCCCTGACAACGGTGCCGGCGTCACCAAAGGACACCTCGCCGACTACTTCGTTGAGCAGTGCCGGATTGGTGCTTGGAATCGTCCGACCTCCAGGCACCGGTGCGCCGTCGATCACCGAG
Source organism: uncultured Actinomycetota bacterium (assembly GCA_963815975.1). Taxonomy (GTDB): domain Bacteria; phylum Actinomycetota; class Actinomycetes; order Propionibacteriales; family Propionibacteriaceae; genus Microlunatus. The sequence continues at coordinate 643,671 of CAWFJC010000006.1, read as the reverse complement.
GTCACCAGCCCAGCGCGGGCCGGTGACCGCCGGTGAACGGCGTCCCCTGATGCAGGTTCACTCACGAGTAGAGCAGCTCCTTGCTTGCGACTCGGAGCACCGAGCGGCAGGTTGCTCCGATAGCTTCGTCAATCTCATCTTGACTCACCGACAACGCAGGGCGGAAGCGAATCGAACGCTCGCCGCAGGGCAGCACGATCAGTTTCTCGGTCACGTGCAGATCGGTGAGAACGGCATCGCGTTCCGTCGCGGCTGTGCAGATCGAACGCGACGAACAGACCGCGCCCGCGAACATTGCTGATCAACCCCGAGTCATCACGAAGCTTCTCCAGCCCAGTCACAAGTTGTACGCCCTTAGGCCCGGCCTGCTCGATCAGGCCCTCGGACTCGATGATCTCCAGAGCGCGCTGCGAACGCACCATGTCGACCAGCCCGCCGCCCCAGGTGGAGTTGATCCGACCGGAGACCGCGAAAACGTTGTCCGGCACCTCATCGACTCGGCCGCCGGCCATGATGCCGCCGACCTGAGCCTTCTTGGAGAACGCGACGACGTCGGGCTCGAGGCCCAGCTGCTGATAGGCCCACGCCGTTCCCGTGGTGCCGACGCCGGTCTGCACTTCGTCGAGGATGAACAGCGCATCGTGGGCATGCACGAGCTGGAGCATGGCCTGCAGGAACTCAGGGCGCATGTGGTTGTCGCCGCCCTCACCCTGGATCGGTTCGGCAATGAAGGCCGCGATGTCGTTCGGGTTGTCCGCGAATGCCCGCTCAGCTTGACGCAGTGCATGCTCCTCAGCGGCGATCACCTCATCGAGATGATCACGAAGCGGATGGGTGATCGCAGGCACATCGATCCTTGGCCAATGGAACTTCGGGAATCGGTCGGTCTTATGCGGTTCGGTATTGGTGAGCGAGAGGGTGTAGCCACTGCGGCCATGAAAGGCATGCGTCAGATGCATGATCTGGGTGCCGAGGTTTCGGTCCAGCCCGGCAGCCTCGTTCTTCTGGCTCTTCCAGTCGAACGCGACCTTGAGGGCGTTTTCGACCGCTAGCGCGCCACCTTCGATGAAGAACAGGTGGGGGAGTGCCGGATCGCCGAGGACCCGGACGAACGTTTCGACGAACTCGGCGTACGCCGTGCTGTACATGTCCGGGTTGGCTGGCTTGTTGACGGCGATTTCGCCCAGCTCGGCGACGAACGTCGGGTCATCAGCCAGCCCCGGCGGATTCAGTCCCAGCGGAGCCGAGGCGAAGAACGTGTACATGTCGAGGTAGCGCTCACCGGTTTGCGCATCGACCAGCCGGCTACCTCGGCTGCGGCGCAGATCAAGCACCAGCTTCATTCCGTCTGTCAGGACGTGCCGTCCCAGCACCTCATGCACCTCGGAAGGCTGCAGGTGGGTCTGTTCGGCCATTGTGACTCCTTCCCCGAGCAAAAAAAATCCATGTGACCCCCACACAGGTGCCACAGATTCTAACGCAGATGTCACAATTTGCGCCAATATGCCGACGCACTTCGTCGAAATTTAGGCGTCGCTCCGGATGGTGGGGATGCCTAGGGCCGCCGACATCTCCGCCCTCATCGTCGCGAGTATCTTTTCCGCCTCGGCGCGAGCGGCAACGAGATCGACGGAGCCAAGTACGACTGCCTCGAGGTAGCACTTCAGTTTCGGCTCGGTCCCCGAGGGGCGTACCACAACTTTGATCGTTTCGCCGCTGATCAACAGGGCATCAGTCGGTGGCAGTTCCTGGGTGCCAGGAGCAAGATCCACTATCGATGTTTGCTGTCCGGCAATCTTCTTCGGTGGATTCGCTCGAAGCCGGGCCATAGCGGTAGTGATGATCTTCGCGTCGTCGACACGTAGTGACAGCTGATCGGTCTCATAAACGCCATAGCGGCGAGCAATCTCATCCAGCCGGTCTGCAATGCCCCCTCCGGCCGCCTTGAGGCCTGCCGCGAGTATGAGCAGCCGAGCGAGTGCCGATATGCCGTCCTTGTCAGGCACGGCTTCCGGATCCACGCAGTAACCGATGGCCTCTTCGTAGCCATACACCAAGCCGGGTACCCGGCCGATCCACTTGAAGCCGGTCAGGGTGTAGAGGAACGGCTGGTCGTACGTCGCTGCGATGGCAGACAGTTGCGAACTGGAGACGATCGAGCAGGCGTACGTGCCGCGTACCTGGCGCCGCAACGCGTCCTCACCCAACAGCACGCCAAGCTCATCACCCCGCAACATCCGCCACTGCCCGTCGACGACTGCAGCTGCCGCGAGGCGGTCGGCATCCGGGTCGTTGGCGATCACCAGGTCAGCGCCGATCTCCGCTGCCCGCGCCAACGCGAGGTCGATAGCTCCGGGTTCCTCAGGATTCGGAAAAGCCACGGTTGGAAAGCTCGGATCGGGTTCGGCCTGCTCGGCGACCACATCGGCGGCCGGAAAACCGCACGCCTCGACAACCCGCTCCACCAGTGACAACCCCACGCCGTGTAGCGGGGTGTAGACCCAGCGCAGTTGCTGCGGAGCATCGAGTGGTGGCACCCATTCGGCAATGCGATCGACGTAGGCATCCACCAGCTCTGGCCCCAAGATCGCATATGACTGAGCCCGCGGCACATCGTCAAGGTTGTGCTTGGCGACCTTGTCGATCCTGGCGGCGATCTCCGCGTCCGCTGGCGGGACAATTTGGGAACCGTCGCCCAAGAAGACCTTGTAGCCGTTGTCTTGAGGCGGATTGTGCGATGCGGTCACAACGACGGCAGCGACGCAGCCAAAATGGCGGATGCCAAAGGCCACTACTGGCGTCGGCAACGGTCCAGGTGTGATCATGGCCCGGAAGCCGGCGCCAGACATGATCTCCGCAGTGTCGCGTGCGAAGACGTCGGAGTTGCGCCGGGCGTCGAAACCGATGATCACCTTTCCGCCGGCCAGACCATGATCAAGAAGATAGCTAGCCAGTGCGGCCGCCGTCTGAGAGACGACGACTCGGTTCATCCGATGGGGCCCGGGACCCAGCGCACCACGTAACCCGGCGGTACCGAACTCGAGTCGCCCGGAGAAGGCGTCGGCGAGCTCGGCTAACGCGCGGGCGTCTCCCTCGTTCGCTGCAGCTCAGAAGATCATCGATCTGCTGCCGCGTCTCCGGATCAGGATCTTGTGCCGTCCAGTTGGCGATGGTGCGCGCGAGGTCGTCGGACACGCTCGACGCGCTCGATGTCACAATGCCGCCGCGATTCCCGCGAGCAGCCGCCGGAGTCGCGGCGCGGCCTCCTGTCCTGCTTTCAGCACGTCCTCGTGGCTGAGCGGTTCGGCGGAAATGCCCGCCGCCAGGTTGGTGATCAACGAGATGCCGAGGACTTCGGCGCCGAGCTCGCGCGCCGCGATGGTTTCGAGTGTCGTCGACATGCCGACCAGATCGCCGCCGAGCACTCCAGCCATCCGCACCTCCGCCGGCGTCTCGAATTGTGGCCCACGAAATTGCACATAGACCCCTTCCGGCAGACCCGGATCGACGCTACGGGCAAGATCACGAAGGCGTGCCGAGTAGGCCGTCGAGAGATCGATGAATCGCGCGCCCAACAAGGGCGTGGTGCCGGTCAGGTTGATGTGATCACGGATGAGCACTGTCGAGCCGGGTGCTCGCTCCGGGTTGAGACCGCCGCAGCCGTTGGTAAGCACAATGGCACTGGCGCCCGCGGCAATGGCCGTGCGGACTCCATGAACCACCCGGTCCGGCCCATGGCCTTCATAGAGGTGAGTGCGCCCGGTGAAGATCGCCGCGATCTTGCCCGTCGGGGTCGACACGACACGGAGCGCGCCACCATGTCCGACTACGGTCGGCCGGGCAAAGCCGGGCAGCTCGGCCAGCTCGCAGCTGCCCATCGGCTGACCAAGATCATCTGCAGCCGCCGACCATCCTGACCCCAAGACAAAGGCGATATCAAGCGCGGGGACGTCGAAGCGTTCCAGGACGGCTGCTGCGGCCACCTTGGCGCGGGCGTACGGATCGGACGGCAAGCCATCGGTAGCCATGGCCGCACTCTAACCGCGGGAGAAGGGTGGCGGCGCCCTGGATGCGCGCCCGCCACTTCGCCAACAGGCGGACGGTTTCTCACAATCGCCCCCGAGCGTGAGGTGCCTGTTCAGATCTGAGCGTGAAACCAAAGAAGATGGTCACGCTCGGGGGCGATTGTGAGAATTTACCGTGGCTCTCGTACAGCGGCCGGGGGGTTTACCAGCCGCTGACACAGGGTCTGGAGCGCAGCTCTGCCACATAGTCGCTCGGAGCACCGGCCGCTTCGGCCGCGTCCGCAAGGATGCCGATCGTCCGAGCGCTCGGGATGCCGCCCTCGAAGTCATTCAGCACATAGACCCAGGCAGGCAGTTCGCCATCGAGGGTTGCCACCCGGACCCGGAGTTTCCGATACAGGCCGGTATCGGCGCTCTCCCATTGATCAAGAGCGTTCTCGTCGCTGCTGGTTACGTCGTACAGTGCGACGAAGACTTGATCTTCGAGCTGCTCGGCGAGCGTCGGAAGGGCGCCGTCCCAGCCCTCGCCACCGAAGGTAATCCGCCATCCCACGGCCCACCCCGTGCCGCGCTGTGGTGAGTGCGGGCAGCGGCCGGCCATCTGGGTTGGATCAAGATTGCTTCCGTACGCCGCGTACAGCACAGCAGCGAGGCTATCTGGTCCGTGCCTTCTGAGGGAGATGAAAGAATGCCGAAGGTGACCCGGGTGGTGATTATCGGCGGTGGGCCTGGCGGTTACGAGGCAGCGCTGGTCGGGAGACGGCTGGGCGGCGAGGTCACCCTCATTGAAAGTCATGGCATGGGCGGGTCGGCTGTTCTGACTGACTGCGTTCCGTCGAAGACCTTGATCGCTACCGCGGAAGTCATGACTGACGTACGCCAGTCGGCCGATCTTGGTCTCCGGTTCGGTCCGCATGATCAAGACGATGTGTACGCCGGCGTACGGGTCCAGCTGCCAACGGTGAACGAGCGAGTACTTGATCTTGCCAGGCAGCAATCGTGTGACATCACGGAGCGCCTGCAACGCGAAGGCATCAACCTGGTGCTGGGACACGGACGGCTGGACGGCCCCGACCGAGTGATCGCCACCACCGCGGAAGGCGAGCAGTCCGTGCCCGCGGACATGATCTTGGTATCCACCGGAGCTCATCCTCGGGAACTGCCGGAGGCCAAGCCGGACGGCGAGCGGATCCTGACCTGGACGCAGGTCTATGGATTGACCGAGCTGCCACAGCGGCTGATCGTCGTCGGCTCGGGCGTTACTGGTGCGGAATTCGCCAGCGCGTACAACGCCCTTGGCTGCGAGGTCGTGCTGGTCTCTTCCCGGGACAGAGTGCTCCCCACCGAGGACGCTGAGGCCGCTCAGGTGCTCGAGGACGTCTTCACCCGGCGGGGGATGACAGTGCTGTCGCGGTCGCGCGCCCAGTCGGTCAAACGCGATGGTGATCAGGTCACGGTGACACTGACTGACAGTCGGACCGTGACCGGCTCGCATTGCCTGCTCGCCGTCGGCTCGATACCCAACACTGTTGACATCGGTCTAGAAGAAGCTGGGGTCACGCTTGATCAGCGCGGCTTCATCGAGGTCGATCGGGTGTCGCGTACGTCGGCTCGGGGTGTGTATGCGGCGGGTGATTGCACTGGAGTGCTGATGCTCGCCTCGGTGGCTGCGATGCAAGGTCGGATCGCCATCTGGCACACGTTGGGCGATGCTGTCACTCCGCTCGATCTGAAGACCGTCTCAGCGAACGTCTTCACCGCGCCGGAGATCGCGACGGTTGGCGTGTCTCAGCAGCAGGTGGACTCAGGTGAAGTGCAAGCACGGCTGATGACTCTGCCATTGCGAGGAAACGCTCGAGCCAAGATGCAAGGCAGCCGCGACGGCTTCGTCAAGCTCATCTGCAGGAACGTCACCGGCATCGTGATCGGTGGAGTCGTGGTTGCCCCTCGGGCCAGTGAGTTGATCTTCCCTATTGCTATCGCGGTTGCGCAGCGTCTGACTGTTGATCAAGTGGCGGACTCGTTCACCGTGTATCCATCGCTGAGCGGCTCGGTGGCGGAGGCCGCGCGGCGGCTCAAGGGCGCCGGCACCATCAGCTGAACTTGCGCTGGGTTGCGAAGATTTCGTTAGGTACCGTTCCTGTGTGAGTGTCGCATCAACGGTCGCCCGCACGACGGTCGCGAAGCTGTTGCGGGACCGCAGCTGGGTGGCGCTGACCGGTGCAGGCATCTCGACGGACTCTGGGATCCCGGACTATCGCGGACCGACCTCGATCCGCGCTACCCCTATGCAGTACAGCGAGTTTGTTGGCTCCCTCGACGCACAGCAGCGTTACTGGGCGCGCTCCTATCTTGGTTGGCGCAGAATCGGACACGCGAAACCCAACGCCGGCCACCGTGCACTCGCCGACCTGGAAACGGCCGGACTGGCCGGAGTGATCACCCAGAACGTCGACGGACTGCATGCTGCCGCCGGCAGCCGGAGACTGATCACCTTGCACGGCGACATCGCCACCGTCATCTGCCTGGACTGCGGGGACCGCTCGGCACGGACCGAACTGCAGGATCGGTTGACCGATGCAAATCCGCGGCTCGACGAGCCACCGGTGCTTGAGCATGCCGAGCTCCGGCCCGACGGTGACGCGGTCGCCCGGGACTGGCAGCAGTTCCGCTTGGTCGGTTGTCTGCAGTGCGGCGGTCGGCTCAAACCCGACGTGGTCTTCTTCGGTGAGTCGGTGCCGAAGGCTCGGGTCGAGGCTGCGTACGCCCTCGTAGAACGCGCGGATGTCTTGGTGGTGTTGGGTTCATCGCTGACGGTGATGTCGGGGTTACGTTTCGTACGCCATCAAGCGAGGCAGCAGCAACCGGTGGTGATCATCAATCGAGGTCCGACTCGGGGCGACGACCTCGCCACCGTCAAGATCGATAGCGGCTGTTCGGAAACGCTAAGTGAGATTCGGGAAACTCTTCTGGACTAGCGTCGATCAATGCGCTCTGAGCTTGTCGGAGGGCTCAGACCGCATCACCTCCAGTTAGTCGAAGATGTCCCCAAACATGTCGCCGATCCCGCTGCCCACATCGCTGACGCCGTCGCCGACCCCACCCATGAGATCGCCGACGCCCTCACCAACTCCGGAGAACATGTTGCCCATGCCACCGAAGAGCAGACCACCAATCAGCATGCCGGACAGCATGTCGCTGCCACTCCAGCGGCTGTAGTAACCCTGGGCCCATGGTGCGTACGCCTGACCGCCCTCCCAGTAGGGCACCCGCTGCGCACCAACCTGCACAGTTCGGATATAGGGATCAGCTCCCGCCAATACCCGCTCCGCGTCAGCCGGACAGGCCGGCACGGACCGTGGCACGCCGCCTGGGGGTGCCCAACTGACGTCTTGTGAAGAAGGTCCGTGCGCAGGATTGAAGAAGCAAGGCGGACGCTTTGCGGGCAGTGGCTCGCCCGCGATCCGCGCCTTGACGCAAGCGACCGCGTATCGACCGTCCTCCAGGATCTCGGTGACGTGCCGGATCTCCTCGGGTTGGGTCACAGCGTCCAAAGACATCTTCGCGTTGTCGTACGCATCCAGGGCCCGCTGGTAGTCCTGCTGCATCGGCTCGTCGAGCGCATGCCCGGCGACATCGGAGTCCAGCCGCTGCAGTTCCTCGCCAAACTTGGTGACATCCTCATCGGCTGCGCGCTTGGACGTGGCTAGTTGCGTCTCAACTGCCGCGCGCTCCTCGGCTTGGCGCTGTCCGATGGCATGTCGCCGGTAGAGGGCAACACCGCCCAAGATCAGAGCTGCCACGATAAGCAGCGCGAGGAGTTCCATGGGTCACAGTGTGCCTGCGGAAAAACGTGGTTTCCCCTTGTGAAAGCGTCTTCTTACCGACCTTTTAGGCCCTGCAAAGGACTCTCTTCTGCCTGACGAGACAACCGGTTGCACGCCGCGGGACCTCGGCGAACTAGTCGACTATCTCGCACAACGTGGATCCGCTGGTCACGGTTGCTCCCACCCGGGCGCTGAGGTTCTTGACCGTACCGGCTCGGTGAGCCGTCAGCGGCTGCTCCATCTTCATTGCCTCCAGCACGACGACGAGGTCACCCGCCTGCACTGCGTCACCGTCCGCCACCGCGACCTTGACGATCGTGCCCTGCATCGGTGAGGTCAACGCAGTGCCCGACAGGTTCTTCGTTGCTGCTGCACTTTGGCGCTTGACCGGCTTCCGGGGCTTCACACCGACGGATCCATTCGCCGTACCCAGGCCGGCTGGCACCATGACCTCCAGGCGTTTGCCATTGACCTCGACGACGATCTTGGAGCGCTGAGGTGGTTCGGAAGCCTCGGCGGTCCCACCGGCGTAGGGCTCGATTCTGCCCGTGAACTCGGTCTCGATCCAGCGAGTGTGGACGCCAAAGCGTCCGTCGTCGGCGGTATAGGCAGGATCTTCCAGAACAGCTCGATGAAACGGAACGACAGTCGGCATGCCCTCGATCACAAGCTCTTTCAAAGCGCGGCGCGAACGTTCCAGTGCCTGCTTCCGGTCAGCACCGCTGACAATGATCTTGGCAAGCAGCGAGTCGAAATTGCCAGGCACACTCATGCCGGCAAGGTAGCCGTCATCGATGCGGACGCCCGGCCCCGAGGGTGGTCGCCACGTCGTCAGCATTCCGGGCGCAGGCAGGAAGTTCCGGCCGGCATCCTCGGCATTGATCCGAAACTCGATGGAGTGCCCAGTGACGACCGGATCCCCGTACCCCAGCGGTTCGCCGTCTGCGATTCGAAACATTTCGCGTACCAGGTCGAGGCCGGTGACCTGCTCCGAAACCGGGTGCTCCACCTGAAGACGGGTGTTCACCTCGAGGAATGAGATCGTCCCGTCCTGGCCGACCAGGAACTCACACGTACCCGCCCCCACGTAGCCGGCCTCGGCGAGAATCGCCTTGGAGGAGGCGTAGAGGCGCTCCACCTGTCCGGCATCCAGGAACGGCGCGGGTGCTTCCTCCACCAGCTTCTGGTGGCGGCGCTGTAAGGAACAGTCTCGAGTCGAGACGACGACCACATTGCCGTGGCTGTCCGCCAGGCATTGGGTCTCAACATGCCGCGGCTTGTCCAGATAACGCTCCACGAAGCACTCGCCCCGGCCGAAGGCCGTCACGGCCTCGCGGGTTGCGGACTCGAACAGCTCGGGGATTTCGCGCATCTCGCGAGCGACTTTCAGACCTCGACCGCCGCCGCCGAACGCGGCCTTGATCGCAATCGGCAGGCCATACTCTGTGGCGAAGGCGATGACGGCGTCCGCATCCTCGACTGGGTCCGGCGTACCCGGCACCAGCGGAGCACCGACCTTCTGAGCAATGTGGCGGGCTTGCACCTTGTCGCCCAAAGCTTCGATTGCCGCGGGCGGGGGACCAATCCAGATCAGCCCCGCGGCGATCACCGCTTCAGCAAAGGATGCATTTTCGGCAAGGAAGCCGTAGCCCGGATGGATCGCGTCCGCGCCACTGCGCCTTGCAATGCTCAGGATCTTGGCGATGTCGAGGTAGGTCTCGGCCGGAGTCGTACCGTCCAGCGCGTACGCCTCATCGGCGAGTGAGGCGAAGAGTGAGTCGGAGTCTTGGTCTGCGTAGATCGCGACGCTGGTCAGCCCGGCGTCAGCCGCAGCGCGAATCACTCGAGCCGCGATCTCGCCCCGGTTCGCGACAAGCACCTTGCTGATTCCCACGCGTCCTCCCCATGGAAAGCGACTCCACCGGCCAACTCTAATGCCGTACGGGCGACCGGGACCCGGGTGCGGCGGAGTGGTCCCCGTCAGGGTCTTGTCAGTGCTGCGATCTAGTGTCGTGGAATCCAGGTTTCTTTGCGCTTGGCGTTGTCCAGGTGCGTGCATCGCAAGGCCGACGAGGGAGGGATACCGGGTCGTATGGCGACCGAGGAGAACGCCGCGAGGTGCGTGCCTGGGCGGCGCGAAGCGTAAGAGACTTGGGTTCTGCGGCACTAAGCTCCCTTTGGCTGTCTGTGCGATGTGGAGGATCCTCAATGACGCGGCGGGGTTGGCTGCTGTTCATCACGCTCGGCGTGTTCTGGGGAATGCCCTATCTCTTCATCCGTGTCGCGGTTACCGACTTTGACCCGATTGTTGTGGCATTTGGGCGGACCGCCATCGCCACCCTGCTGCTTCTCCCGCTCGCGCTGAAGGCCCGGGCATTCAAGCCGTTGCTGCCGTATTGGAAAATTCTGCTGCTGTATACGGCTGTGGAGATCATCGGCCCGTGGGTGTTGCTCGGACACGCCGAGACTCGTCTGAACAGTTCTACGACCGGCCTGCTCATTGCCATGGTGCCGATGGTCGCCGCGATCATCTTGACTGTCAGCGGCCACGATCGTTTGGATTTCCGCCGCACAGCCGGCTTGCTTCTCGGACTGGTCGGTGTCGGGCTGCTGGTCGGTATCGACATCAAGTTCGATGATCTGATCGCGGTCGGCCAGATCATCATGGTGGTCATTGGATATGCAATCGGTCCGATCATCGTCAGCCGCAAGCTCTCCCATCTGCCCTCGATCGGAGTTGTGACGGCATCACTCGTTATTGCCGCCGTCGCGTACCTGCCGTTCGCGATATTTCTGTGGCCCTCGGAGATCACTGCACGAGCAGCCGGCTCGGTCGTCGTCCTTGCCGTGATCTGCACCGCCGCGGCATTCCTGGTGATGTTCGCACTAATCGCCGAGGCCGGCCCCGCCCGCATGACGCTGATCACCTACATCAATCCGGTGGTGGCCATTCTCCTCGGCGCCCTCATCCTCGACGAGCCCATCACGGTCGGCCTCGCCATCGGATTCCCACTGATCATCATCGGCTCAATCCTCGGCACCTGGCGTAGCGCCGCACCGCCAGACTCGCCGTCACCTCCACCGACGCCGTCGAGCCAGCGGACGAAACAAACGTGCGCTGAGGGAATCCTCTCTTCTTTCGCTCTCTGCGTCTGAGGATTGCCCCCTTCATCGTTTCTCCGCACACGGCCACCTGTGAGCGCCGAATCGGCGAATCCGAGCCTCATGCGTGGCCTTGTGCGTAGTTATGCCGCCACGGTCGGAGCGGATCGTCTCATTCGCGGCCGTGATGTTCGCGCCTGCTGCTGTGAGCGTCGGATCGCGCGCCGAGCATTCAGCTCTAGAAGATTGCGCGTCGGGTCAGACCGAGCACCCGAAGCTGCGAGCGTCGGAATAACGCGCCCGACGATCGGAGGAGTGATCAGCGAACACGCTTTTCCGTTCGCGAAGAGTGACGGCGGCGGCGGATGCCAGCGCGCGATGCGCGAGCAGCAAGCCCAAGGGATTGCGCGTCGGTCGGAGACCGAGAACCTCGAAGCTGCGAGCGTCGGAGATCGCGCGCCCGACGATCGGAGGAGCGATGAGCGAACACGCTTTTCCGTTCGCGAAGAGTGCCGACGGCGTCGGATGCGAGTGCGCGATTCGCGAGCAGCAAGCCCAAAGGATTGGCGTCGGGTCGGACACCGAGAACCCCGAAGCTGCGAGCGTCGGAAATCGCGCGCCCGACGATCGGAGGAGCGATGAGCGAACGCTTTTCCGTTCGCGAAGAGTGACGACGGCGGCGGATACGAGCGCGCGATGCGCGAGCAGCAAGCCAGAGAGGGGCGCGAGCAGCAGGCCCAGAGAATGGGTGTGGGCCCCTCCAAGTATGAGTTGCAGGGGCCCACTGTGTAGCCGGAGTTAAGCGACGTCTCCAGCTGGCCAGGCGACCCGACGGATCCCAACCACCCGTCACCGGCGGCTGCGGCGAGTTGCCTCACCGTGCGAATCCTCGGTTCTTTCCCAGTCCCGCTCTCCCTTGCGGGAGTGCGTAAGAGATTTCTACAGCCTTGCGAGGCACCTCGCAACCGAATCTAGAAAAGAAGTCCGAGAAATTTTCTTGTCCACTGGTCTGTCCACAAAGTCAGCTGATTCATGCACCAAAGTGATCAACTTCTCCACAGTCAGCGGACCTGCCTGTGGACATCAAAGGACAGCGGTCGTCAGCGAGCCAACTCCGAGGCAGCGCGCATTAGGCTTCTGTTCGTGCAGCCGCCTCCGGACACCAAGGACTGGACCTGGACGCTGACCCGCCGGTGTGACCAATGCGGGCTATCGGCCGGCGACATCGAGCCAGAAGACTTCGCAGAGCGGGCTTTCATCGCCGGTGAGGAGTGGGTGCAGATCCTGCGCTCGAGCCCGGCGGTCGCGGCCCGGCCCAGCCCCGCTGTCTGGTCACCCCTCGAATACGGCGCCCATGTCCGCGACGTGTACCTGCTGTTCGATGCCCGCCTTTCCCAGATGCTCAACGAGGACTCGCCGACCTTTACGAACTGGAATCAGGACGAGACAGCCATCAAGGAAGCGTACGGCGAGCAGGATCCGGAGGTGGTCGCCGATGAGCTAGAGGCCGCGGCACAGCGCTTCGTTGCCCGGATTCAGTCGCTCACGCCTGATCAGTACACACGAGCGGGTATCAGGTCCGACGGCGCGGAGTTCACGGTGGTGACGTTCATCCAGTACTTCCTGCACGATGTGATCCACCATCTCTGGGACGTAACCGGCCAGCAAGACGCGGCTGCCTCGCTTGCCTTGGAGTGATCAATCTGTACGACGGCACCCAGCCCTCAGCCAAATTCGCTGAGCCGCTCTAGGTCGGCTCGGCAGCGCTTCTCAAGATCATCTAGCTCTGTCAGCGCCTCATCCAAGTCCCGACGCTTGGCCAAAAGAGCGTCACGGCGCTTGTCGATATCTGAGATGAGGAAGGCAAGCTGACCGCGCTCGCCGGGAGTTTCGTCGTACATGTTGATCACGTGTGCGATCTCATCAAGCGTGAAGCCGAGCCTCTTGCCCCGCAAGATGAGTTGCAGCCGTACCCGATCCCGATCGTGAAAGATTCGGGCGGTGCCCTGTCGCTGAGGAGTGAGCAGCCCGCGGTCCTCGTAGAAGCGGATGGTCCGCAAGGTTGTGTTGAACTCCTCGGCGAGTTCGCCAATGCTCCAGGTTTGATCACTCATCGCACTCCTTCGACCGAAGTCTAGGCCTGACGTTTACGTAAACGTCAAGCTATGCTGGCGGGGTCAGCGACGACGAAAAGAGTCTTATGACCAGCACGTTTGCGCTCGGCGAGGAACACAATGACTTCCGGGCTGCGGTGGCGGACTTCGCTGCTCGCGATCTCGCTCCCCACGTTGAGCGTTGGAACGCGGCCCACGAGATGCCACTGGAAGCGATCAAGCTGATGCGAAATCTCGGCCTCTTCGGGCTTGGCGGCCCCGAGGAGTACGGAGGAGCGGGGGATTTCACGAGCCTCTGCATCGCCATCGAGGAGATCGGGAAGCTAGACCAATCACTCGGAATCACTCTCGAGGCCGCCGTCGGGCTCGGCATCAACCCGATCGCTCACTTCGGTACGGCGCAGCAGAAAGCCCGCTGGCTGCCCGATCTTCTCGCCGGTCATGCGCTGGCTGCCTTCGGATTGACCGAGCCCGAGGCCGGGTCTGATGCCGGTGCGACCCGCACTCACGCCGCACTACGCGATCATGAATGGGTGATCAACGGCAGCAAGCAGTTCATCACCAATTCCGGCACTGCCATCAGCTCGCTGTGCACCGTTACAGCACGCACTGGCACCCGTGAGGACGGCAAACCGGAGATCTCAGCGATCATCGTGCCCGTCGGGACACCTGGTTTCGAGGTTGGTCCGAGCTATGCCAAGCTCGGCTGGCATGCCTCCGACACCCATCCGCTGACCTTCACCGACGTTCGCGTTCCCGAAGATCATCTTCTGGGCGAGCGAGGCCAGGGCTTCCAGCAATTCCTGTCGATCTTGGATGACGGGCGGGTTGCTATCGCTGCCCTGGCATTGGGATGCATACGTGCCTGCCTGGAGTTGTCGACGCAGTACGCGATGGAACGCACCTCCTTCGGTGGACCGATTGGTCGAAAGCAGGGCGTTGCGTTCCAGATTGCTGATCTTGATGTGATGGCTGCTGCCGCTCATCAGTTGGTGTACGCGGCGGCGGCAATGCGTGATCATGGTGTCGGCGCACGGGAGTTCAATCGGGCCGCCGCGATCGCCAAGCTCTTTGCCACAGAGTCAGCCGTCAGCGCAACACGGATTGCTACCCAGGTATTCGGCGGTTACGGGTTCATGGAGGAGTATCCGGTTGCACGTTTTTATCGGGATGCAAAGGTCTTGGAGATTGGGGAAGGCACCTCGGAGGTGCAGCGGCTGCTGATCGCCCGCCGGCTGGGTCTCCCGGTGGAGTAGTCGATCATGGACAGCATCAGTGCCGCGCGGGACCGTACCCTTGCGCCGATGGAACGAGCGGCGGCCAAGCTCAGGGGTGCGAACAAGCTCTTCGTACGCGATCGGATCGCCCTGCTGTTCGACGATTCGACCTTCGTGGAGGATGGCCAGCTGGCCAATGCGATGGCGGACGATCTGCCCGCCGACGGCGTTGTCACAGGCCGCGGGCTGGTGCACGGTCGAGCAGCCCTCGTGGTGGCGAACGACCCCAGCGTGAAGGCGGGCTCCTGGGGTGCCCGGACGGTGGAAAAGATCATCCGCATGACTGAAGTCGCGCTACGTGATGAGTTGCCGATCTTTTGGTTCATCGACTCGGCCGGAGCGCGGATCACCGACCAGGTCGATCTGTTCCCCGGCCGACGGGGCGCAGGTCGGATCTTCCGTAACCAGGTAGCCCTGTCCGGCAAGGTGCCGCAAATCTGTTGTCTCTTCGGACCCAGTGCCGCGGGCGGTGCGTACATTCCGTCCTTCTGTGACGTGGTGATCATGGTCGAGGGGAATGCCTCGATGTATCTCGGGTCCCCCCGGATGGCGGAGATGGTCGTGGGGGAGACAGTAACGCTCGAGGAGATGGGCGGTGCCCGGATGCATGCCTCTATCTCAGGTTGCGGGGATCAGTTGGCCGCTGACGACATCGAGGCCATCGATCAAGCGAAGCAGTATTTTTCTTATCTGCCGCAGAACTGGCGAAGTCCGCTGCCGAACTACGACTCGGTGGAACCGGCGCGGCGCTTCACCGATGATCTTGTTCCAACGCAGGAGTCAGCAGGATACGACATCCGCACAGTGATCGAAGCGATCGTCGACGCTGGCTCTTTTTTCGAGCTCAAGCCGCTGTTTGCACCCGAGCTTGTGACCGGCTTCGCCTTGCTGGACGGGGAAGTAATCGGAATCGTGGCCAATCAGCCGGCCGTCAAGGGCGGGGTGCTGTTCGTCGACTCTGCCGACAAGGGTGCGCGCTTCATCTGGCAATGCGACGCCTTCAACATTTCGCTGCTCTACCTTGCCGATGTGCCGGGTTTCATGATCGGTAGCGTTGTCGAGCGGCAAGGCATCATCCGGCACGGCGCGAAGATGATCACTGCCGTGGCCGAGGCCACCGTGCCAACGGTCTCATTGATCGTGCGTAAGGCGTACGGAGCGGGCCTCTATGCGATGGGTGGTCCGGGTTTTGGGCCTGACGCCTGCCTCGCACTGCCCACCGCCAAGATCGCGGTCATGGGCCCCGAAGCCGCGATCAACGCGGTGTACGCCAACAAGATCGCCGAGATCAGCGACGAGGCCGAGCGGACGGCGTACGTGCAGCGGTTACGCACGGAGTATGAGCTGGACATCGACATCCTGCGGCTGGCCAGTGAGCTGGTCATCGACGGCATCGTCGAGCCCCGCGACGTACGCCGCGAGCTGATCGCCCGGTTCGCGGCCGCCGCAACCAAAGACCGGCACTTCTCCACACGTCGGCACGGCGTACCGCCGGTGTAGAGCGGAGATAGGCGGGTTCCAGAGCGCGATGCGTGAGCGCCTAAATTACAGCGGCAGCTTGCGGAACAGCGGTCGCGGCACGTGACGCAGGCCCGACATGACGGCGCGTAGCGGTCCTGGCACCCAAATCAGCTCACGCTTGCTCTGGATCGCATCCGTGATCGCCTCAGCGACGTCGTCCGGAGTCACGGAGAGTGGAATCGCGTCGAGCTCGGAGGTCATCTTGGATTTCACGAAGCCGGGGCGTACCACCAGCACACGTACGCCATGATCACGTAGCGCCTCACCTAACCCGAGGAAGAAGCCGTCCAAGCCAGCCTTGGTCGAGCCGTAAACGAAGTTGGAGCGCCTGACCCGTTCGCCCGCGACGCTGGACAGCGCCACGATCCAGCCGTGCGCCTGAGCTTGCATCTTCCTGCCCAGCAGCACTCCGAGATGCACCGGAGCGGCGTAGTTGACCTCCGCGAGTTCGAGGGCAAGATCAGGATCCTGCCAGGCGCGTTCGGGGTCGCCGAGCAGACCGAATGCGATCACGGCGATGTCAATGTCGCCGCCCGCGAAGGCAAGATCAATGGTCGCCGCGTGTGAGTCATGATCACGCGCCTCAAGATCAATTTCGGTGACCTCGCAGCCGACGCTCTTGAGCTCGGTCGCCGCAGCGGTACGCCGGTCACTCGGCCGAGCCGCAAGGACGATCCGCAGTCCGGGACGTGCATACCGATGGGCGATCGCCAGAGCTATGTCGGAAGTGCCGCCGAGTAGTAGCAGCGATTGCGGTGCGCCCACGGCATTGATCATGCCGCACCGCCGACGGTCGGTTTGCTGAGTTCCAGCCGGCGAGCCAGATCAGAGTTGAAGATTCCCTCCGGATCGACCTGGCGACGTATCGCAAGGAAGTCCTCGAGCCGCGGATACATCTTGCGGAACGTCGCCGCGCTGAGCCGCGAGTCCTTGGCAAGGTAGACCCGACCGCCGGCTCCGACCACCTCGGTGTCCAGGGCGTCGCAGAGCTTGTCGAGTCCGTGCTCAATCGGCAAGTCGACGGTCAAAGTCCAGCCAGGCATGGGAAACGACAGCGGCGAGGGGTTGCTGTCGCCAAATCGCTTGAGCACGTTGAGACACGACAAGTATCCCGAGTTGACGATCATCTCCAGGCAACGTCGGAACGGCTCTTCTTGGTCGAAGGGCACCACGAATTGGTACTGCAGGAAGCCATTCGGCCCGTACACGCGATTCCACTCGGCCACGATGTCGAGCGGGTGGAAGAACTGTGTGATGTTTTGCAGTTCGCCGACTCGATGCTTGGGCGCCTTGCGATACCAGACTTCGCTGAACGCCTTGGCGGTCGCCTTGTTGATCATCCGGTTGGGGAAGATCTCGGGGACGGTGCCCAGCGACGGCGCACCGAATTTCAGCGGGTCCCGCTTCAGCTTCACCGGTAGCTCGGCGAGGCGGGCCTTGTTACCGCGAGTAAGCACCGCTCGGCCCAGGTGGCGTCCTTTGGTCACGGCGTCGAACCAGGCAACTGAGTAGGTGTAGCCCTGGTCGCCATCGGCCATCTTCTGCATCAGGTCGTCGATATCGGAGCAGCGGTCCGTGTCTACCGAGAAGTACGCGGTCTCCGTACGCTGCAGGGCAACCGTGGCGCGCAATATCGCACCGGTCAGACCCATTCCGCCAATGGTCGCCCAGAACAGTGCTGCGGTGTCGCCATCCGGTGTGATCTTCCGCACGTGGCCGTCAGCCATCAGCAGGTCGAGGGAGCGCACGTGGTTGCCGAAGCTGCCTTCGGTGTGGTGGTTCTTGCCGTGCACGTCAGCGGCGATGGCGCCGCCGACGGTCACCTGGCGGGTACCGGGAAGCACCGGCACCCACAGCCCAAATGGCAACAGGGCGCGCATCAATAGATCAAGACTGACGCCGGCCTGAACCGTCACGGTCGGTGGTTCAGCTGCCGCATCCAGGGACAAGATGCGGTTCATCTTGGTGAGATCCAGCGCGGTGCCACCGGCGTTCTGAGCGGCGTCGCCATAGCTGCGGCCAAGGCCGCGCGGTACCACACCGCGCCGGCTGTCTGAGGTGCGTAGCGCAGATACGGCATCGGCCACCGAGTCGATCTGGGCCAGATGCGCCATGGTTCCCGAGGCCCGCCCCCAGCCGTGCAACTCCACAAGGGGTTGCGGGATCATCGGCTGCTCCTCCGGGCGAGAGGGCTTGATCGCCGGTACGGCATCGTCATTCATGTCAGATCCGCTCTCTCGTTAGAAGAAGACCGCGATGGAAATCACCACCAGCCACACCAGGCCGAGTCCCTGCAGCACACGATCATGCAGGACGACTTCCTCAGGTTCGCCTGCGGTGCCGGCGTCGACCTCGAGCGCGTACTGAAGCAGCCCCAAAGTAAAGGGTGCGATCGAAATTGCGGTCCACGGGATGCCCAATGCGCCGTTACCACCGTTCTCGAATGCCCAGAGGCTGTAGGAAATCAACACCATGACGGCCGCTAGCATCCAGGCAAAGCGCAGGTAGGACTCGGAGTATCGAGTCAGCGACCGCCGGGTACCCGCCTCACCGCCAAGCGCCTTCATTTCGGAGTATCGCTTGCCGGAGACCATGAAGAACGAGCCAAAAGCCGCCACCAGCAGGAACCATTGACTCAACGGGATGCCGGTCGCCACACCACCTGCGATGGCACGCAACAGGAAGGCGCTCGCCACCATCGCCAAGTCCACCACCGGCAGATGCTTGAGGTAGGCGGAATAGAGCAGCTGGAGCGAGATGTAGACGAGGATGGTAATGCCAAGCGGCGTGGACACGAAGAACCCGAGAGCCAGCCCGCATGCCCCGAGCACGACAGCAAGCGCAAGTGCGGTGGCTGGCTTCAGTTCTCCGGCGGCGATGGGCCGAAACCGCTTGGTGGGATGCAGCCGGTCTTCTTCTACATCACGAACGTCGTTGACGAGATAAACCGAGGCGCTTACCAGACAGAACGCGACGAAGGCCAGCGCGGCCCCTTTGAGGATTGCTGGCTCGAACAGCTTGCCGGCGGCGAGCGGCGCCGCGAGCACGAGGAGGTTCTTGACCCATTGACGGGGTCGCACGGCGCGGACCGTGGCCGGCACTCGGCTGCGGCGAACGGCAACCTCCGTGGATTCGGACATCAGGACGCTACATTAGCGAGCCACTGGGAATGCGGTGTCACCGCGAGTGTCCCCACTACCTTGGAGCGCGTGCACATCAAGAAGTGTCACTGGCTGATAGCAGCCGTGACTCTTTTTGTTTACCTGCTCGTTGGATGTAGCGCAGGCCCGTCGAGTGATTCCACGCCCGCGCCACCGACTGTCTCGGCAGCCTCGCCTCCAGCTATCCCGTCCGACGGCAGTACGCTCGCCGCGCTCGGCTACCTCAATGGACCAATTGAGCAGTTCTCCCTGCCGCGAACGGTGCGTATCACGACGAAGGTCGACCAGCCGAACAACGTCGTCGCCGTGGTGTCGTCTCCGTCGCCAGCGGCGGTTGCGTCCTATCTCCGGCGTGCCTTGCCGGCCGCCGGTTTCGATATCACCATGGACAATCCCGAGGCGAACACCATGACTTTTGGTGGTTACGGCTGGAGCGGCAGTTTCACTGGCCATGACCAGGTATCGGCGGTTCTGCTACGGCCGCAGTGACCGGTCGGTTTAGGCCCTCGGGGCGGCGATAGCTCTTTTTCCGCTACGAGCGACGACGAAGTAGGTGGATCCAAAGCGCGCGATGCGCGAGCAGCTCCCCAAAAATAGGGCGTTTGAGTTGATGTTGCTGCAGAGGGAAGCGCTGGTGATCGGAATCGTCACCACCCTAGATGCGATCTTGATCTTGCTCACTGTGTTGTCCCGTAGCACTACACCGATCAGTTGCTGCGGACGATCACCCGGCGAGCATCGAGAGTCGAGTCGTCCTTGTTGGCGACTACCAGCACTCGGTCAGAGGAGTCGATGTCAGCGACCTTTGCGTCATGCCCGTTCTCCCGCACCTTGGTGTCATTGCTGAGCACATAGGTCTCCACAAAGCCATCGTTGCTCTTCACTGTGAGCGAGGTGCTATTGACCTTTGCTACGCCGCCGCGCTGGAAAGCGATCACCTGGTGCTTCTCGCCAGCAAGAGTGACCTCACCGTGCAGCGCACGAGCGACAAATCGCAGATGACGCCGTACGAAGCGCTTGCGGAAGCCGTTCTCGTCGCGCTTGCCGCTGGGTTTGGCCATTGGGGTTTCCGTGGCGCTCGTCGTCGGGGTCGCGCTGGGACTTGTCGTCGGATCGTCGGTTGGCGTGTCTGCGTACGCGAGTCCCGCACCTATGCCTCCCACCAGAGCGACGGTGCCCACTCCGGCCGCAATGCTCTTCGTAAGCTGCCTCATGCCTGCTCCCCTTTTTGTGATCTGCTCGCGCATCGCGCTCGATCTCCGCCTACTTCGTTGTCGTTCGCAGACGATGAAGCGTGTCTGCTCTCTCCTCCTCAGCACGGCGGCGCGCGATTCCGACGCTCGCAGAGCTACTTGTTAACCGCGGACCTCTCCCGGGCACTCCCAGTCTTGGACACAAGAGGCGCGGATCCGCGGTGGCGGCGTCGGTCCTTCAGCAACCCTTCAGTTGGAGAGCTGCATGGCGGAATCGCGCGATACACCCGCCACTTCGCTCGCGGCTCAGTACCAGAGGCTCGGCCACCAGATGCCGAGCTCGTTCAACATGGTGCGGAGCAGCGGCAGACTGATCCCGACCACGTTGTGATGATCACCCTCGATCCTGGTGATGAACGGGCCGCCGAGGCCGTCGATGGTGAATCCACCTGCGACGTTGAGCGGCTCCGTGGTGGCAACGTACGCTTCGATCTCCGCATCGGTGATCTCTGCGAAGTGCACAAGCGTCGACGCGACCGCCGCGCGCGTGGCTACGGCCGTGCCGCGACGCAAGATCACGTGGTGACCGGTGTGCAGCGTTGCCGCGCGGCCACGAATCTCTTGCCAACGCCGAACGGCTTCGGGAGGCGTTCTTGGCTTGCCGCAGCCGACACCGTCAACCTCGAGCAAGGAATCACATCCGATGACGAGCGTGGGCGTCGATCCATGATCAATCCGGGCATCGACAGCCTCCGCCTTGAGTTGCGCGAGGCGCGCGGTCAGCTCAGCCACGCCGCCCGCGGCTTCTGGAGCCTCGTCAACTCCCGAAACCAGGACCTCGGGATGCAGTCCGGCATTGCGCAGCGTCCTGAGCCGAGCTTCAGACGCGGACGCGAGAACAAGTCGGGGCCGGCTATCCACCTGCGATCAGATCCGAGCGAGGGCAGCGCGCAGCGGATCCAGTCCGAGTGGCCCTAGATTCAGGGCATCAGCGTGGAACTTCCTCAGGTCGAACGATGCGCCCTGGCGTTGGCGTGCGTCTTGTCGGGCCTCAAGCCAAATCCGCTCGCCGAGCTTGTAGGACGGCGCTTGTCCTGGCCAGCCAAGATATCGATCAAGCTCAAAACGCAGTGTCGGCTCGTCGGTCGAACAGTTGTTCACCATGAACTCAAAGCCGGCTTCTGGAGTCCAGCGTTCCCCCGGTCGAAATTGCCAGGGGTTGATCTTGGGAATCTGCAACTGCAAGTGCATGCCGATGTCGATGATCACCCGGATGGTCCGGAACGCTTGGGCGTCGAGCATGCCCATCCGGTCGCCGGGCTCTAGATATCCCAGCTCGTCCATCAGTTGCTCGGCGTACAGTGCCCAGCCCTCGCCGTGGCCCGAGCAGAAGAAGAGCTTTCGCTGCCACCGATTCAGCAGCTCGGAGCGGTATGCATTCTGGGCGATCTGCAGGTGATGGCCTGGCACACCTTCGTGGTAAACGGTGGTGACTTCTTTCCAGGTGGAGAAGGTGTCGATGCCCTGCGGCACTGCCCACCACATCTGGCCTGGCCGGGAGAAATCCTCCGCCGGATCGGTGTAATAGATCGACCCGTCATGGGTCGGGGCGATGCAGCACTCGATCCTCTTGATCGGGTCCGGGATATCGAAGTGCTCGCCCGCCAGATTAGCGATCGCTTGGTCAGCGAGTTCCTGCATCCATGCTCGAAAGGCTTCCGCGCCGGCGATGCGGCGCGCCGGATCCATGTCCAGCGCCGCGTACGCCTCCTTGATGTCTGACTCGCCGACCAGGTCCTTGGCAATTGCCCGCTGATCCTCCTGGATGCGATGCAATTCCTCGAATCCCCATTGGTAGGCCTCCTCGAGGTCGATGACCGCGCCGAGAAAATACCGCGAGTCGAGTGCGTACCGTTCTTCGCCGACGGCGTCGAGGCTCGGGGCGAGAGGTGCCAAGGAGGTTTCCAGCCAATCCGCGAAATGGGAAAAAGCCTGCCGTGCCTCATCTGCCGCCGCACCGAGATCCGATTTCAAGGCTTCATGATCTGGCGCACGGGCGACCAGCGCCGCGAAGAAGTCGTCGTCGCCGGTCTCGCCTGTCCAGGACCTGATCTGATCAGTGGTACCGGCAATTTGACGGACGGCCGAGATGTTTCCGTCTCGAGCCTCAGCGCTCAGCGTCTCGCGAACTTGACTGAGCGGCTGTTGCACCGAGTGAAGCCGGGCCGCGATATTGCGCCACGCGTCTTCGGAGTCAGTCGGCATAAGGTCGAAAATTGCGCGAATTTCTTGTGCCTGGCCTGCGATAACACTCACCCGAGAGGCCGTGATGTGTGCGTCGTAAAGCTCGACTTCCATGCCGAGCCGTTCCAGCATCGCCTCTTTGGCCGTGTTCTCCCGTTCATCGCACGGTGCCGCGGTATGCAGAGCCGCGATCGTCTGACGGACGTGAGCGATTCGGTCGGCTAGACCGCTGGGGGAGTAGTCGCTCCAGGAGTCATCATGATCAGGTATGCCCAGGTAGGTTGCGGTCTCCGGGTACCGCGCGACGCACTCGTCGACGTACCTATCTGCTATGCGGTCGACCTCGCGGATGCTCCGCGTGGACGGTTGGTCTGCATTGGGCTGAGTCCCGGGGCGTGCCGACATGCCGACAGCGTAAAGGGCGGGACCTGCTGGCTAGGGACGGGATGCGGGCGTCCAACCGACAAGGTCGCTGCTATGCGGGGTGCTGCGCCGGACGCCCGCGCTGCGCCCGGGGGCGCTGAATGATCAGCGGCGCCCGCCTCCCAGCATGCCGCCGAGCATGTCGAGGATGGATCCGGCACCCGACTGGCCCGCGGCGCCGCCGGCCGCGCTGCCACCGAGCATCGAGTTCAGCATGTCATTAAGTGGATTGTTCGATCCGGTCGCGCCGCCGAACGGATTCTGGCCGCCGCCGCCCCCTTGACCCTGACCCATGAGGCGCTTGGACAGGTACGCGAGGACGATCGGCGCCAAGATCGGCAGCAGCTGCTTGATCAGCCCGCTGCCCTGACCGCCAAGATTGCCGCCGAGAGTCTGCGCGACTTGATCTTGGTTGCTGCCGAAGACGTTGCCGACGATCTTCTCGCCGTCATCGGCGTCCACCTGGTCAAGATCGACTCCGTCATCGATCAGATCACTGGGATGATCGCCGAGCGCTCCGGCCAGTGATGCGGCGCCGGCAGGATCTTCGGCATTGGCCTGCATTCCGCCGAGCAGCGCGGGGATCGCCTGTCGGGTCGCTTGTTCGGCCGTAGCCTCGTCGACTCCCAGGAGTGACGCCAGCTGGTCCATCGGAATGTCGGTCAGGATCTCGTCTACAGCACTCACCGCTCAGCCTTTCTGCCAGCTGCCCAGGGCAGCGCCCAGTGGAATCGAGTAGTACCAGCGACACTACTGCGGGCGCGCCGACATTCGCCAGGCGCTGGGACCGGGCTGGATTGGGCTTCGCACCGTTCGCCAATACGCCGACCAGCCCGATCGAACTGGCGTTGTTTCCTCTTGGCGCGGGCGTGCGAACTGGGCGGACAGAACGGTCATCACTGCCACGAGTTCTTCTTCGGTCGGTGAGCCTTTGACGATGGAGAAGAGCGGATCCTGATCATCAGGACTGGTCATAGTGGGATATTGCCATGCTTCTTCGGAGGTAGTGTCTGGCGCTTGGTGCGAAGCAGCCGCAGCGCCCTGGTGATCTCGACTCGAGTTTCATGGGGGTTGATCACTGCGTCGACGTAGCCTCGTTCAGCGGCGAGGTATGGATTGGCCAGCTCGTCCTCGTACTCGGTGACCAGCCGGGTGCGCATGGTTTCAGGATCATCGCTTACCGCAAGTTCCTTGCGATACAGGATGTTTACTGCTCCTTGTGCACCCATCACGGCGATCTGGGCGGTGGGCCACGCCAAGTTGAAGTCCGCACCGAGATGCTTGGAGCCCATCACGTCGTACGCGCCGCCGTACGCCTTGCGGGTGATCACGGTAACGAGCGGGACTGTCGCCTCCGCGTAGGCGTAGATCAACTTTGCGCCGCGCCGGATAATCCCGTTCCATTCCTGATCAGTGCCAGGAAGGAAGCCAGGCACGTCAACGAAAGTGATCACCGGGATATTGAACGCATCGCAGGTTCGCACGAAGCGCGCAGCCTTCTCGGATGCATCGATGTCAAGACAGCCGGCGAAGTGCAGCGGCTGATTCGCCACCACGCCGACGCTGCGTCCGTCAATGCGACCAAAGCCGACTACCAGATTGGGTGCAAAGAGCGCATGCACCTCGAGGAACTCCCCGTCGTCAAGAACGCGCGAGATCACCTCGTGCATGTCGTACGGCTGGTTGGGCGAGTCCGGGATCAGCGTGTCCAGGTCGCGATCCACGTCATTGGGCTCGAGCCCATTCTCGACGCCGAAAATCGGGGGATCCTCGAGGTTGTTCTGCGGCAGAAAGCCGATCAGCGATCGCACATAGGAGATCGCGTCCTCTTCGTCTGTAGCGAGATAGTGGGCGTTGCCAGATTTCGTGTTGTGGGTGCGGCCGCCACCCAGTTCCTCCATCGATACGTCCTCGCCGGTCACCGTCTTGATGACATCAGGACCGGTGATGAACATCTGCGAGGTCTGGTCGACCATGATCACGAAGTCGGTGAGAGCAGGAGAATAGACGTGCCCACCGGCCGCCGCGCCCATGATCAACGAAATCTGCGGAATGACCCCGGATGCGTGCGTGTTGCGGCGGAAAATCTCGCCATAGAGTCCGAGCGAGACAACACCTTCCTGGATGCGAGCGCCGCCTCCCTCGTTGAGACCGATCAACGGGCAGCCAGTCTTGAGCGCAAAGTCCATGATCTTGACGATCTTCTCCCCGTAGACCTGGCCTAGGCTGCCCCCGAACACCGTGACGTCCTGACTGAACACACACACCGGACGGCCCTCGATCGTGCCGAACCCCGTGATAACCCCGTCTCCGTATGGTCGCCGCTTCTCCATGCCGAACGATGTCGAACGATGTCGAGCGAACTCGTCCAGCTCGGTGAACGAGTCAGGGTCGAGGAGGAGCTGGATGCGCTCCCGGGCCGTTTTCTTGCCCTTGGCGTGCTGCTTCTCGACAGCAGCAGCCGACCCGGCATGCACCGCCTCCTGCATCCGGCGGTCCAGATCGGTTAGTTTTCCGGCAGTCGTGTGTACGTCCCGCGCGGGAATCGTACGATCCATGCACCGGACTCTAACGAGTTACGAACCTGCACGCGGCATCGCGCTTCGAGCGTCGGAGTCGCGCCGCTGACGATCGGAGGAGGGATGAGCAGAGGGCGGTATCGGATTGCCGGGGCGGTCTTGGGATTCGGGCGCTCTGCGAAGAGTGACGACGACGTCAGCCTCCAGCGCGACGTGCGCGAGAAGCGCGCCCAAAGAGAAGGGCTCCCCCTATGCCGACCGACGATGAGATCGATCTCGTGGAGCTCCGGCAGGAGCTGATCCGGCCAGGCGCCCTATGGCAGCAGATTGATCTGACGCCGGAGACCGGCTCGACGAACGCCGATCTGGCTGCCCGCGCCAAGCAAGGCGAAGCCTCCGGCACCGTGCTGATCACCGACTACCAGTCAGCTGGCCGCGGCCGCCAGGGCCGTACCTGGACTGCGCCGCCGGGCTCTGGCATCGCCATGTCCATCCTGGTGAGGCCAGAAGGTATTGATCCCGGTCGCTGGACCTGGCTGTCGTTGCTGGCTGGCCTCGCGGTGAGCGACGGCATCCGGCGTACGGCTGACCTGCCGGCGGTACTCAAGTGGCCCAACGACGTGCTCGTTGCGGAGCGCAAGGTGTGCGGCATCCTCTCCGAGCGAGTGGACACTTCGCTCGGCGCAGCATGCGTGGTGGGCATCGGCATCAACGTTGGCCTGGCCGAAAACCAGCTGCCGGTGCCGACTGCTACGTCGCTTGCGATTGCTGCGCGGCAGTTCGGGCGCAAGCTTCCCTCGCGTACGGCGGTGATCGCCACAGTGCTCGCGGTATTCGAGCTCCTGTACGGGCGCTGGGAGGCGCAGGCGGGGAATGATGCCTCTTTGGCTGCTGCCTATGCCGAGCGTTGCGAGACGCTTGGTCGCCCCGTTCGCGTGCTCTTGAGCGAGCAACGCAGCGTGGAGGGCATCGCCGATCGGGTCGATCCGGACGGCAGACTCGTGGTACGTACTGACTCCGGGCGCTCGGTCTACGGTGCCGGTGACGTCATCCATCTGCAGTCCTGAGGGATTGCGGGTGATGTGTCAGCATTGAAGGCGTGGGTCTTCCTCAAAAGGTGTTGGGCGCAGACGAACATGTCGTCATCCACACCAGGACGCACGTCAAAGCGATGCTGCTCCCGGCGCTCGCTTTCGTGCTCATCGCCGCAGCAGTCGGCGTTGGCGCCGCCTTGATCCCGCACGAGGCACGTCCCATCGGACAGTTCGCGATCGTCGTACTTGGCGTAGTACTGGCTGTTTGGCTCGTCGCTCTTGCCTTTCTTGCGCTGGCGCACCACCACGTACACGATCACCAATCGTCGATTGATCACTCGTAGCGGCATCCTCAACAAGGTCGGCAAGGACCTGCCCCTGAACCGGATCAATGACGTGTCGCACGAGCGCAGTCTGATGGATCGGATCCTCGGGTGTGGATCGCTCATCGTGCAGACGGCCGCCGAAGACGGCACGATTGTGCTGAAGGACGTGCCGGACGTCGAGCACGTGAATCTTCAGATCACCCAGCTGCTTTTCGGCCCACAACACGGTTCCCAGAACCCGCCCGCGCCGCGCTCATGACGGTTGAGCTCGGGCGGCCTGCGGCGCATGTCGCTGAGGTGATCATGAATCGCCCAGAGGCGCTGAACGCGCTGTCTACGACCCAAGTTCGGCGTCTCGGTGACGCCGCGAACCAGCTTGCGGCCGATGATCAGGTCAGCGTGGTGATCATCTCAAGTGCGCTCGAACGAGCCTTCTGCGTCGGCGCTGATCTCAAGGAGCGCCGCGGCGTTAGCAACGATGACCTGCTCCGACAACGCCGGGCGTTTCAAGAAGCATTCGGTGCGCTGCGCGCGGTGCCGGTCCCGATGATCGCAGCGGTGGAAGGCTTTGCTCTCGGTGGTGGCTGCGAATTGGCCCTGTGCTGTGACCTGATCATTGCATCGGCCACAGCCACGTTCGGACTTCCCGAGGTGGGACTGGGCCTGATTCCTGGCGAGGGCGGCACCCAATTGCTGCCGCGCCGGATCGGGCTGAACAAGGCAGCCGATCTGGTTCTCACTGGACGACGGGTCGATGCCGAGGAAGCGCTGCAGCTGGGACTTGCAGACCGGCTCGTTCCACAAGGTTCGGCGCGGACCAGCGCACTTGAGCTGGCGCAACATGTCGCCGCCAAGTCTCCGATCAGCCTGCGTGCCGCCAAGCGGGCTCTCAGGCAGGGCATAGATGTCGACCTGATGACTGGCTTGGAGATCGAGGATCAGGCGTGGCAGGAAGCGGCATTCTCAGCCGACCGGCTCGAGGGCGTCGAAGCCTTCAATCTACGGCGAACGCCGGACTGGCCGAGCTGGCACGAGAGCGGCCGATGACCGAGCACCCGCACCAGTTTCCGCAGCCGGTTGAGTTGCCCGTCGACGAGCGGGAAAGCGTCTTGCCGCTGTCCGCTCAGCTCACCCGGTTCATCATCACCGGCGGTTTCTCGGCGATCGTCGACTTCGGCTTGCTGGTGATCTTGATGGCGCTAGGCCTTGGGCACACGCCGGCCAAGGCCATCTCCTTCATCGCCGGCACGACGACGGCCTATCTGATCAACCGACGCTGGACGTTCAGAGCCTCTCCATCGACGCGCCGCTTCGTTGCGGTCGTGATCTTGTACGCGCTGACCTTCGCACTGCAGGTCGGCGTGTTCAGTGTCTTGTTCACGCTGTTGACCGCTCAGGGCCTGAGTCGGTTTTCCGTCCAGATCATTGCGTTCGTGATTGCCCAGGGGATTGCCACCACGGTCAACTTCATTGTGCAGCGCTCGGTGATCTTCAGGCTCCGTTGACCGGTGCTGATTGCACTCTGACGGGCAGCCATTGATGCGCCTCCTTCGTCGCTCGCGAACGGGAGCGAGCTTTGAATGCAGCAAGCCGCGAGCTCCTGCAGTCGGCGCAGGCTGCCCGTCATAGTGACTGTGTTTATTGCACTCTGACGGGCAGCCGTTGATGCGCCTCCTTCGTCGCCCGCGAACGGGAGCGAGCTTTGTATGCAGCAAGCCGCGAGCTCCTGCAGTCGGCGCAGGCTGCCCGTCATAGTGACCGGTACGCTTCGGCGGGTGACCACTCGGCGAGGCTTCACCGTCGGCATCATCGGCGGTGGACAGCTGGCGCGGATGATGCACGCCGCATCCATTGGTTTGGGTGTCAACGTACGGCTCCTTGCCGAGGCTCCCGACAGCTCAGCCGCACAGGTGGTGCACGACGTCACAGTCGGCGACTACACCGACCGTACGACCGTACGCAGCTTCGCTGCCGGCTGCGATGTCGTGACCTTTGACCATGAGCATGTCCCTACCGGCCTGCTTCGTGATCTCGAGGCAGACGGTGTTGCGGTTCGACCAGGATCCGCAGCGCTGGTGCATGCTCAGGACAAGGCGATCATGCGAGAGAGGCTCGCGGCCCTGGGGGCGCCATGCCCCGTCACTCGCGTGGTACCCGATGCTGCAGCGTTGGCCGCCTTCGGTGACGAGCAGGGCTGGCCGATCGTGGCGAAGACCTCCCGCGGTGGATACGACGGCAAGGGAGTGTGGCGGCTCGATTCTGCCGCCCAGGCGAGCGAGCCCTTCGCGCAGTTGAACGATGGCGTACAGATCATCGGCGAGGAGTTCGTGGATTTCGAGCGCGAACTCAGTTCCCTCGTGGTGCGCTCACCGTCCGGGCAGGCGGCGGCTTACCCGATTTCGGAATCTGTGCAACGCAATGGCATCTGTGTCGAGACGACCACACCTGCGCCGGAGCTCGATGATGATCATGCGATCGCGGCACAGCAACTGGCACTGAGGATCGCTCACGAGCTCGGTGTCGTCGGAGTACTGGCTGTGGAGCTCATGCAGCGTCGAGACGGGTCCGTGGTTGTGAACGAGCTTGCGATGCGACCGCACAACACCGGCCACTGGACGATCGACGGAGCCGTCACGTCGCAGTTTGAGAATCATCTGCGGGCCGTGCTCGATCTGCCGCTCGGCGAACCGGCCAGCAGCCACACATGGACGGTGATGGCCAATATCTTCGGTGGCAAGATCGACGACCTTCCATCAGCCTTGTTGCATTGTTTTGCCCGAGACCGGCGGCTGAGGGTGCAGCTGTACGGCAAGCAGGTACGTCCCGGCCGCAAGGTGGGCCATGTCACCACCTTCGGAGATGATCTTGTCGAGACACGGAAGCGGGCCCGGCATGCCGCCGCGTACCTGATGGGAGACTCCAATGCCTGACGACATTTCCCGGCCCAGGGTCGGGATTGTGATGGGTTCCGATTCGGATTGGCCGGTGATGGGTGCCGCGGGGCTCGCACTGCGTGAGTTTGACGTAGGTTTCGAGGCCGATGTGGTTTCCGCGCATCGGATGCCCGACGCCATGATCAGCTACGGGCGGTCGGCCCACACCCGGGGACTCGAAGTGATCATTGCGGGCGCTGGTGGCGCGGCGCATTTGCCGGGCATGCTGGCCTCAGTCACGCCGCTGCCGGTTATCGGGGTTCCGGTGCCGCTGAAGTATCTCGACGGCATGGATTCCCTGCTGTCGATCGTGCAGATGCCCGCCGGCGTACCTGTGGCGACCGTTGCCATCGGCAACGCCCGGAATGCCGGTCTGCTGGCAGTGCGCATCCTCGCCGCGAGTGATCAGCGGCTGCGACAGCGAATGATCGACTTCCAAGATCAGCTTCGGAAGTCCGCCGAGGCCAAGGGGGCAGCCGTACGAGCGAACGCGCAAGATCAGGGCAACGGGTCCGGCTAGTGCCCGGCATCGTCGGAGAATTGGTGGTGGGCGCTGGCCTGCTGGGCAGGGGTTTGCGCCTGATCGCTCGTCGACCACGACTCTTCCTGCTCGGAGCAATCCCGCCGTTGATCACGTCGGTGATCTTCACCGGGCTGGTCGTTGCGCTGATCATGGAACTTGACCCCGCCGTCGACTGGCTGACGCCGTTTGCCGATGGCTGGGCTCGAGGCCTTGCTACCGCTATCCGCGTGCTCGTTGGTGCCGCTCTGGTTAGCGGTGCCGTACTGCTGATGGTCATCTCGTTCACCACACTGACCCTCGCCCTCGGGTCGCCGTTGTACGACAAGCTGTCCGAGTCAGTAGAAGGTGAGTTCGGTGACGTGCCTGAACTCAACGAAAACGTCGCACGCGGAATCTTCCGCGCACTGCGCCAAGCCTTCGCTCTCATCGCGATCTCGGCACTTGGGGCCCTGGTGCTCTTTGCTACCGGATTCATCCCCGTCGTCGGTCAAACCGTCGTTCCGGTGGTCTCGGCCACCTTCGGCGGCTGGATGCTGAGTATCGAGCTCATCGGCTCGGCCTTCGAGCGACGCGGGATGCTACGGCTTGCGGATCGTCGTGCGGCAATGCGGAGGCGGCGGATTCGAGTCCTCGGTTTTGCGGTCCCGACCTTCCTGCTGCTCGCCATCCCGCTGGCTGGGGCGGTGGTCTTTCCGATAGCGACCGCGGGAGGCACGCTGCTCGCTCGACAACTCCTCGGTGAATCCACGTAATGTGAGGCTGACAATCTTCGGGAGGTGGTCATGTCTGAGCTGTCCGTGCAGCTTTACACCCTACGCAAGGCCCTCGAGCAGGATTTCGACGGGACGTTGCAGAAGCTCGTCGGCTTCGGGTTCACTCAGGTTGAGCCGTTCCAGCTTCCTGCGTTGGCCGATCGGCTACGCACTGGACTTCGCGAAAACGGGTTGGCTGCGCCAACGACACATGTTGGATTGCTCAGCGGGAATCAGGACGAGATCTGTGAGCTGGCCGTCGAACTCGGCATCCAGACGATCATCGAGCCGTATGTCGACCCTGCTCGCTGGCAAGCGGAGGCCGACATCAGTCAGATCGCATCCGAGCTCAACGAAGCAGCAAGGAGGGCGGCCCGACACGGTCTCAGGGTCGGCTACCACAACCACCATTTCGAGTTGGAATCCAAGATCAGCGGTGTTCACGCGCTTGAAGTGTTCGCGGATCTGCTTGCGCCGGAGGTCGTTTTGGAGGTCGACACCTACTGGGCGTATGCCGGGGGTGCCGATGTGCCGGCCTTGCTCAAGCGCCTGGGCGATCGGGTGGTCGCGCTGCACTTGAAGGATGGCGACGGGAGCCTTGATACCAGCAAACAGGTAGCGGTCGGATCCGGCGTGCTTCCAGTGTGGGACATCATCGAAGCGGCTCCCGATGCATTGCGCGTAGTGGAGTTGGATGACTCTGAGACCGATCTGTTCGAGGCCATTCGGGCGAGTCGTGAATTCCTGCTCGTCGAGCAGGGTTGATCATGAGTAGTCCGGTTGGCGTCGGCGTGATCGGCGCCGGCACTATCAGCGACACATATCTGGAAAACCTCAACAATTTCGCCGACACCGAGGTGCTCGCGATCGGCGACATTGTCACCAGTGCCGCCAAGGAAAAGGCGGCCAAATACGAAGTTCCCGCTGCGGGAGACGTGGCTACCGTTCTCGACCACCCAGATATCGAGATCGTTGTCAACCTCACGATCCCGGCGGCTCACGCGGAGGTCGCGACTCAGGCGATCGCGAATGGCAAGCACGTCTGGAATGAGAAGCCTCTCGCTCTCGATCGCGTTAGCGGCCGAAGCCTGCTCCGCGACGCCGAAGAGGCCGGGTTACTTGTTGGCTGCGCGCCGGATACCTTCCTGGGTGCTGGTCTGCAGACGGCCGGCCGCCTTGTCGAGCAGGGTCTGATCGGGACGCCGCTCACGGCTCTGGCGCTGCTGCAGTTGCCCGGACCGGAGCTGTGGCATCCCAATCCTGCGTTCCTGTATGCGGCGGGTGCTGGCCCACTGTTCGACATTGGGCCTTACTACCTCACTGCACTCGTGCAGATCTTCGGCTCAGTCTCGTCGGTGGCTGCCCTCGGGTCCAAGGCCCGGGAGCGGCGGGTGATCGGCTCCGGGCCGAAGGCGGGGGAGGAATTCGATGTCACGGTGCCCAGCCACGTGAGTGCGCTGGTCCAGTACGAGTCGGGCCAGTCCGCCCAAGCTATGTTCTCCTTCGACTCGGCGCTGCCTCGTACTCTGTTGGAGGTCAATGGCACCGAGGCAACGATGCTGTCTCCAGACCCCAACTACTTCGACGGCAAGATTGCCGTCAGAAAACGCGGCGCTGAGGACTGGGAGACGGTGGCCACCACGACGGCTTTGTCCTCGCGAGGCACTGGAGTACTGGACATGGCCCGCGCGATTCGGCAGGGAAAACCGCATCGCGCGCAGGGGGCAATGGGATATCACGTGCTTGACACCATGATCGCGATCGCGGAGTCGGTCGAGTCACGTGCTTTCGTCGAGGTCGAAAGCTCAGTCGACAAGCCGCAACTTTTGCCGGAGGACTGGGATCCACTGGCGCCCACCCTTTGAGGGCCGCGGCTGCTCGCACATCGCGCTCTGAACCCGCCTAGCGAAGACGACGGCGACGGATCCAAAGCGCGATGCGCGAGCAGGCACAATATCCCCGCCTGCGAGCGTCGGTAAATCGCGCGCCGCCACACGGAGGAGGAACGAGCGGAGGCGCTCTTTCCTCTGTCTGATTGCTCGCTGCCGCTCGCTGCGGATCGCGCCGGAAAGCCGCCTATTTGTCGTCGCTCGCCGACGAGAAGCGTGCGCCTCCGCAGCACAGCGGCGCGCGTCCTGCGAGCGACGACGACGGCGACGATCCAATGCGCGATGCGCGAGCAGGCACAATATCCCCGCCTGCGAGCGTCGGTAAATCGCGCGCCGCCGCACGGAGGAGGAACGAGCGGAGGCGCTCTTTCCTCTGCGAGCGACGACGACGGCGACGGATCCAATGCGCGATGCGCGAGCAGGCACAATAAGGGGGTGAGCGAGGAATTCGCCGGCATGTATCGGCCTAGCGAGGAGCACGAGGCCTTCCGTGCGGCGGTGCGCGAGCTCTGCGAGGAGAAGGTCGCCCCGAACGCCGCCGAGGCCGATGAGTTGGCCGAGTTTCCGAAAGCATCCTACGAAGCGCTGGTATCTGCGGATTTCCATGCGCCTCACATCCCGGAGGCGTACTCCGGTGTGGGCGCCGATGCACTCGCTACGGTGATCGTCATTGAGGAGATTGCTCGGGTTTGTGCCGCGACATCCCTCATTCCGGCAGTCAACAAGCTCGCCAGCCTCCCTTGGTTGCTCGTCGGCTCGGAGGAGATCAAGCAGGCCTATCTGCCACCCATTGCTCGCGGGGAGGCGATGGCCTCCTACTGCCTGTCGGAGCCCGAGGCCGGCTCGGATGCGGTGAGCATGCGGACCCGGGCCGTACGAGACGGTGATCATTTCATCCTCAACGGCGTCAAGCGCTGGATCACCAACGCCGGAATCTCTGACTTCTACACGGTCTTTGTCGTCACCGATCCCGAAGCACGCTCGAAGGGGATCAGCGCTTTTGTGGTGGAGAAATCCGATGTCGGAGCGTCCTTTGGCGCTCCAGAGAAGAAGCTGGGCATCAAGGGATCGCCGACGTGCGAGGTCTACCTTGACCACGTACGCGTCCCTGAGTCGCGGTTGATCGGCGCGGAGGGTACGGGCTTCGAGACAGCGATGCGCACCCTTGATCACACCCGCATCACCATCGCCGCACAGGCGGTCGGCATCGCCCAGGGAGCTCTGGACTACGCCGTCGGCTATGTCAAGGAGCGCAAGCAGTTCGGCAAGGCACTCGCTGAGTTTCAGGGCTTGCAGTTCATGCTGGCCGACATGGGCATGAAGCTCGAGGCTGCGCGGCAGCTCACCTACGCTGCCGCTGCAAAATCCGAGCGTGGCGACGCTGATCTGGCCTTCTTTGGTGCGGCCGCGAAGTGCTTCGCGTCCGATGTGGCCATGGAGATCACCACCGACGCGGTGCAGTTGCTGGGTGGCTACGGCTACACCAAAGACTTCCCGGTCGAGCGCATGATGCGAGACGCGAAGATCACCCAGATCTATGAGGGCACCAATCAGATTCAGCGGATTGTGATGGCTCGGCAGCTGTTGGCTGGACTGAAGCGCTAACCGACCTCGGCGCTGTTCTCCGGCAGCCCGCTCGGCCAGGTTCGCTCGCCCACGGCTGGTCGCATCGCCAGCAACTCTGTGAGCAACTGCTCGTCCAGTGGCTCCTCGAGCGCATCCACAGCGGACCGTAGGTGACGCGACTTACCCGTGCCGATCAAAGTGGTGGCGCATTGCGAGCGCTGTAGGGAGTACTGGTTGGCGACGAATGCGATGTCGACGCCCCGCTCTGCGCACAGCGAGACCATCCTGGACGCGGCGGCGCGGATCGCCGGGGTGGAGGGGTGGTCGAGCTTGATCGATGAGCCGGTCGGCGTGAGTAGGCCGAGCGCGACCGCGGCCGCGTTGATGAGGCCGACCCCCCGAGCGGTTGCAACAGGCGCAATCTCGCGTCCCAGCGTGTCGTCCAGCAGCGTTGCGTGAGCATAGGTCAGGCAGACGTCTAGCTCGGTCTGGGTCATCGCCGCGTTCATCACTGGGGCGGGGTAGCCGGTCATCCCGATATAGCGGCAGAGGCCCTCGTCGCGCATTGCGCGGAGTTCGGCGTAGGAGTCCTCGAACACCGGAGCGAGCGGAACGAACTCGATGTCGTGAAATTGCAGAATGTCGACGTAGTCGGTCTTCAACAGCCGCAGGCTGTTCTCGACACTGCGCCGGATGCGCCCTGGTGAGAAGTCGAAGTCATTGACGCCGTAACGTCCGGTTTTGGTACCGAGCACGACCCGGTCTCGACGGCCCACCAGTGCCTTGCCCAGTCGCTCCTCGGCATTGCCGTAGTAGGCGGCGGTGTCGAAGAACGAGATACCGAGATCTAGAGCTTCGTGCACGACCGCAATCGCCGCCAACTCATCGACCGCGCCGAACAGCTCACCGAGGGGTGCGGTTCCGAACCCTAGCCGGGACACCTCCAGCTCAGTCCGTCCCAAACGCGCGTACTCCATGTGCACTCCTCTGTTCCGCGCCTGCCGCCTCGACTTGGGCGCCATTGTCCACCAGAGCTTGCATGCTCTCGTTCGTGTGACCGATCAGTGATGTCATGTCTGTCTCTTGACATCACTGAGTTCCGCGAGATGCTGGACGCATGGCGTCACGAGCTGTCTTTCCCCTGCGTTGGCGCAACGAGCGGCTGCGTACGCTGACGGCCGAGGTTGCCTCTCGGCTAGGCATCAGCCAGAACGAGCTGATCGAGCAGGCAATCGAGCACGAGGTCGTCGCCCGGGGCGCAATGTTGAGTGATGATCTGCGAGCCGCTGCCGACCGACTGGCCGAGCTCACCCAGGAGCAATACGAGCGAATCCAAGCGCGCGGTCTTGAAGACTACGTGGCAGGTGAGGGTCTGTTAGAGCCGGTCCAAGCTCGATCGACGCAGCGTTCTGTCGCATCCAGCGACGTCGCAGTAGACCGTTCGCCACGCATCCGTGACGTCACCTCGATCTACAGATCGGGCCGCGCTGAGCTGGCATGACGGCTCCGTCGTGGCAGGACGATAACCCAAACAACCTTTCTCTCATTCAGAGCAACGCGACCCAGCTGATCAGCGAGCTACACGCCAGCGCCGGTGAGCGGATCATGCCAACTCGCGAGGAATTGTGCCGTTGGCATACCGAGCTCTACGCCGGCTGCGATGTGCCGGTCGCCGGCTACGTCGGTCATTTCCGAGGCGACCCTGCTATCAGCGAACTCATCGATTACGAGGTCGGACTTGGATCGCCGCTCCGGGACGGCAATCTGGAGAAAATGGGCGTCTGGGCCAGTCGCGTCAACGAGGAGATGGCCGCGGTACTTGCTGGCCTGCATGCCGTCTTCGCTGAGCTTGACGCGAGGCTACCCGTCGCTCAGCCACCCGGTACCGCAGACGAGATACTTCAAGTGATCAGCTTCGCTGCCCTCGCCCATGGCGAATGCTTGCGCGTACACCCGTTCGCCAACGGCAATGGTCGTATCGCCAGACTCCTGGTGGCGTTCATCTGCCTGCGGTACGCGGTGCCGATGTTCTTGTACATCAAGCCGCGCCCCGAGAGCGAGGACTATGTCCGAGCCAGTCGCGACTCGATGGGCCGGCCGCCAGACTTCGTTGGCAATCACACCGCCACGACTGCCGTCTTCGCACACCTGCTTGCCAACGAGCTCGCCGGCGAGCGGGTGGCTTAGCGGTGATCGCCCCCACTCGCTAGATTTGGCGCGATGACCGCCGAGTTCACCCTGGCCGCCTGCGCAGAGATGATCTTCACTGAGCTGCCCATCGCCGAGCGGGTGCGGCGGATAGACGATCTTGGTTTCCAAGTCGAAATCTGGGATTGGACCAGACACGACATCGACAGCCTCCGATCGACCGGAGCCACCTTCTCTTCGATGACCGGGTATGTGACGGGCGACCTCATCGATCCTGACGGGGCCGACGAGCTGGTTGCGACGGCAGAGCAATCCATCGCTGTGGCGGCAAGGCTTGGTATCCCTCGACTCAACCTGCATGGCACTGGCTTGGATAGCCGGGGCCTGCCCATAAAGCCGATTGAAGTGATCACCGGTGAGATGTGGCTGAGAGCAGAACAGACCCTGGCCAGGATCGCCACGCTTGGTCAGCGCGAGGGAGTGATCTTCTGCCTGGAGAATCTCAACACCGCAGTTGATCATCCCGGTACGCCGTTCGCGAAAGCCGCTGACACGCTTGCGCTGGTTGCAGCCGTCGATAATTCTCACTTGCGGCTGATGTTGGACATCTACCATGCCCAAATCGGCGAGGGAAACCTCGTTGAGCTGATCAAGAAGTGTGCCCCATACATCGGCGAAGTTCAGGTTGCTGATGTTCCGGGCCGCTGCGAGCCTGGAACAGGAGAGATCAACTATCCGCGCATCGCACAGGCACTTCGCGATATCGGCTATCGGGGCACGGTCGGTCTGGAAGCGTGGGCCTCCGGCGACAGCGAACGTGCGCTGGAACGCTTCCGGACCGCGTTCACCACGAACAGCATCAGCTAGACGAACGTCACGTCACCGGCCACGGGCAGGCTAAGCCTGTCGAAGTCAACGATGTGCCCTTCGGCAAGCTCAGGCGCATAGCGCTTGGGCCACCCGACTCGGTTCAGTGCAATTGGCTGAATACCGTTCGCAGATATTCGGTGCTGGCCCGTACGGCCGCGACAGGCCCTTCGTCTTTGGGTTCTTCAGTGAGGATTGTGTCCTGTTCGAGGGTGTACCAGCCGCCGTAGCCGTGTGCCCAGAGGTGTCTGACGATGGCGGGCACGTCGACATCTCCCTGACCTAGTGGCCGATACATTCTGAGTTTCACGGCCTCGCTGTAGTTGAGCTGGCCGGACTGCACTCGCGCCGCAATCGTTGAGTCGACGTCCTTCAAGTGCACATGTGCGATCCGGTCCGGGGCCTGTCGTGCCAGCTCGGCTGGATCGGTCCCACCGATGAGAAGATGACCGGTGTCCAGGCACAAAGAGATCGATGAGCCGTCGAGCACCTGCTGCACGTCGTCTCCTGTCTCGATCATCGTGCCAACGTGTGGATGCAGCACAGCACGGGCACCGCGGTCAGCGGCCAAGTCGGCCACCCGATCAAGGTTAGATAGCAGTCGTTGCCGCCCCGCCGCATCGAGCTGCGGCCGGTTGTCATAACCGGCGGAGCCGGTAACGGCCGACAACACGAGGACTTGTGCTCCGGACGCGACATAGCTGTTGAGAATGCGATCTGCCTCCGGAAGAGGGTCGTGTTCCGCCTCGTGCAAGAGCAAAGGCGTGAACCCGCCAATAGCCTGCAGCCCATGTTGGGACAAGACACTGGCCATCGCCCCCGGCTCGCGCGGCAAGAAGCCGTCGGGTCCGAGCTCGGTGGCCGTGAGGCCGACCTCGCGCATCTCTTTGAGCACTCGATCAGGATGCAGCTGGTGGCCCCAGCCCGGCACTTCGCAGACACCCCAGGAGATTGGTGCGCCCGCGATCTTGTGCTCTGCACGGGTCGTCGGCTCGGCGGTCATGTGATCGGCACCTCCTCGGTCCGCACTGGACCGTACTCGTTCCGTGATTCGGCTCAGCCGGCAGTCTTTGCCGCGTAGGCGTCCACCCATTCGGGATTTGCCACCGCCGCCGGCCGCCGGCTCGCGAGCACATCGGCGATGCCGCGCGCCGCGTCGACGAAGGTGGCAGCCGCGGCGCGACGCGACATTCCCATCAGATGCGGTGTGAGTACCACGTCGGGGTGGTCGAACAGGGCGTGGTGCTCCGGCGGCTCATTCTCGAAGACATCGAGTCCCACGCCGGCGAGCCGCCCGGACTCCAGTGCAGCGAAGGCGGCATCGAGGTCAACCAACCCGCCGCGCCCGCAGTTGATAAGAATCGTTCCCGGCCGTACGCGGTCCAGAAATGCCTTGTCGACCAGGTGATGAGTTTCTTCGGTCAGTGGAACGTGCAGTGTCACGACGTCGCTTGCCGAGGCGAGCACCGATAGGTCGGCAGACGCAATCTCCGGCGGCGGCGCGCTGAAGGGGTCGTGCGCCAATACGTTCATCCCGAACGCCGTGGCAAGTTCGCTGACCCGCCGCCCGATCCGTCCGTAGCCGATAATGCCGATCGTGGCGCCGTCCAGATCGCCCATGGGAATCTGACCGCGATCCGCCCATCGGCCGTGCCGGACGAGATCGGTGAATGGACGTAATCGCTTGACCAGATGCAGGGCCAGTGCGAACACCCCTTCGGCCACAGCTCGCGAGCCACTGCCCGGCGTGATCACGACCGGGATGCCCCGTGCTGTGGCCGCTTGGAGATCGACGTGGTCGACGCCCACACCGGTGCGTGCGAGGACACGCAGCCGCGGGGCGCGAGCAAGAAACGCGGCATCGACGACGGCATCGGCACGAACGATCGCACCGGCGGCGTTGGCGATCTGCTGTTCGCTTGGATCGGCGACGAACTCAATCTCCTCGCCAAGGACTCCAACGATCAGCCCCGGCTCTACGGGGCCGAGTGCCACGACCACCGGACGGTTGACAGTCACGACCTCACCCGCTTGCCGTGGCGGGTGTGGCCGGTTCGCCGCCGAATGTGGCAGCCGGAACCGCTGGGACTTGCTGCCACGTGCCGCGCTCGCTCGAGGCGGCGGCGGCTGCAATCACCTCGGCCACATGGTGTGCGTCGTCGACGGTGGAGTTACGACGCTCGCCACCGGTCAGCGCGACGAGGAACTTCTTCGCCTCAATGACCTTGAGATCGTCATGGCCCATGCTGGTGCCCGGACCTGGCTGAAAGTGTGCATAGTCGCCGAGGCGGGAGTTGCCGAGCACAGTGGTGTAGCCGAAGTGCGGGCCACCTCGACCCAGGCAAATCCGCAATTCGTTCATCTGCTCGAAGTTCCAGGCCGCCGAGCCCTCGGTGCCATAGATCTCGAAACCGAGACCACACTGCGGTCCGACAATGACCCGCGAGGCTTCCAGCGTGCCGACTGCTCCCGCCGCCCGGGAGTCGGGCGCGAAACGTACCAGCGCCGCGGCGTAGTCGTCGTTTTCCACCGGTGCCAGCTCACCGTCTTCGATGACGGCGAAGTGCGTGCCAGAACCCATAGGCAGAATCGGCCGCTCGGTGTAGACCGTACTCGTCAGGGCACTCACCTCGCCGATCGGCCCGAGCAGGTACTGCACAAGGTCGATGACATGGCTCATCAAGTCACCGAGGGCACCAAAACCGGCGAGGTCGCGGATAAACCGCCACGACAATGCGCCGTTCGGTTCGGAGGCATAGCCATTGAAGAAGACCGCGCGAACGTTGGTGATCCGGCCGAGATCACCGTTCATGACAAGTTCGCGTACGTGCTCAACTGCGGGGGCATGGCGGTAGTTGTAGCCGACCGACGTCACGACACCAGCCCTTTGAGCGGCCGCGGCTACGTCGGCCGCCTCCTTCGCGTCACGTCCGACCGGCTTCTCGATCCAGAACGGTTTGCCGGCCTCAGCAGCTGCGACGCCGATCTCCCGGTGCAGACCGGTGGGTGCGCAGATTGAGACGACGTCGACGTCCGGGTCAGCGAGCACATCCCGATAGTCAGTGCTCGCTTTGGCGTAGCCGAGGACCTGGCGTGCGTATTCGGCCCGATCCGGTGCCGTGTCCGCGGCATGCAGCAGGCGAGGTCGCAGACCCAACTCGGGGTAGACGTACGGGAGTGCCTGGTACGACCGGGTGTGCAGTTTGCCCATCCAGCCAACGCTGATCAGACCGACACCTATGTCGTGCACGGTGGTCATGAAGTCTCCTGTCGTGATGTGCCCTGAGCCCTTCGACAAGCGCCGTCCTGA
The DNA here is from genome assembly GCA_963815975.1 of uncultured Actinomycetota bacterium. Taxonomy (GTDB): domain Bacteria; phylum Actinomycetota; class Actinomycetes; order Propionibacteriales; family Propionibacteriaceae; genus Microlunatus. Next base: position 602,917 of record CAWFJC010000006.1, on the reverse strand, counting down.
GCTTGTCGAAGGGCTCAGGACGACGCCTGTCGAAGGGCACGCGCTTCGACGAGCTCAGCGCGCATTCGTCCGGACGCGGCCGAGCTCTGCGGTGAGGGCGGTGGCCAACAGGGTGGAGTCGGAGCCGACCGCCACGAAGGTCCAACCCTGCGCACGCTTCTCGGCCGCTGCCGCCCCGTTTGGCACGAGCAGCCCGCAGCTTTTGCCGAACTGTTCCGCCGCGCTGCGCACCCGGTCGAGAGCTTCCAGGTAGCTCGGCGCCTGCACGTCACCGGGCACCCCTAGGTCATGGCTCAGGTCTCGTGGGCCGACGAACAGGACATCGACTCCGTCCAGCGCAGCAATCTCGGTCACCTGCTCCACCGCACGGGCCGACTCGATCTGCACGACCGCCAGGACTTCGCTGTTGGCGCTGTCAAGGGCAGACGGGTCGAGGCCGAAGCGGCATGCTCGGTTGTAGGTGGCCACACCGCGATCTCCCTCTGGCGGATAGCGCAGGTGTCGTATCGCCGCCGCGACCTCTTCTGCACTGTCCAGCCGGGGCAGCATGACACCGGCCGCGCCTTGATCAAGTACGCGGCCGAGCCGAATCCTCTCCGCAGACTCGACCCGGACCACGGTCGGTACCCCGTACGCGCCCGCCGCGAGGACAACTGGACCGACCTGCTCCTCGCCGCCGGCGCCGTGCTCGAGATCAAGCAATACCCAGTCGACGCCGGCTGCGGCACACACTTCCGCCGTGACCGGTGAGGCGGCTCCCACGAAGGTGCCCACAGTGGGCTTGCCCGTAGCGAGGCTGCTACGTAGCCTCCCGCGATTCAAAGGAGTCGTAACGCTCCCAGCGGTATCGGTCGCCGTGGTCATCCGAACCACCGCTGAGAGGCCAGGCCGGCTTCGTACTCATCTCGCAATTCGGCAACCGCCTCCTGGTCGGAGACCTCAGCGGGCGCAACATCCCACCACACACCGGCTCCGGGCAGCTCGGCGTGCGGGATTGCAGGAACCACAATGACGACCGGCCCCTCGTGGTCGCGGGTGTCAGTCAGCGCGTCGCGGACCTCCGTAGCGGTAGTTGCGCGGATCGCCCGCGCTCCCAAGCCGCTGGCAATCTGGACGAGATCCACCTGCAGGTATTCGCCCTCAAGCCGGGCCGGCTTGCCCGCCGGGTCTCCGTTGCTGAGAGCAAGCACATCGTCGCGATAACGGAACTCGTTGCCGAACTCCCGTCCGCTGCGCCACATCTGCAGCCGGTGAATCGCCTGGTAGCCGTGATTCTCCGAAATCACGACGGTGACCGGCAGTCGCTCCTGGAGGGCGGTGACCAGCTCGGTCGGTGCCATCAGAAACGTGCCGTCTCCGATGAACGACAGCACCCGTTTGCTGCGGTCCGGAACAGCCAGCCGAACGCCGAGCGCGGCTGGAATCTCATAGCCCATGCAGGAAAACCCGAACTCCAAGTGGCAATAGCGGCGGTCGGTGGCGTCCCATACCTTCTGGAGATCTCCCGGGGGCCCACCCGCCGCGGCGATGATCGTGTCGCCGGGTCGCGCGTGTTCTTCCAGCAGGCCGATGATCTGCCCTTGGGTGAGCACCGCGTCTGTGCTCGTCACCACGTCCGAGTCCGCCGAAACAGCCGACTTGTCGAACGCTGTGTCGGGATTCAGCGCAGCTGCCCGCTCCGCCAGCCACTGATCATTGCGGGCGCTGACCTGGCGCTGCCATTCGCCGGGCTCTTGATGGCGGAATCCGCGACCGCCCGGGTCAGCGCGGCCAATGCCCGCTTGGCGTCGGCAACGATTGCCGTTGCTCCCAGCCGGCCGGCGTCGTGTACGTCGACGTTGATGCTCGCGAATCGCACGTCGGGGTTCGCGAACAACGACTGGGAGGCTGTTGCGAAGTCGGTCAACCGCGATCCAACGGTGAGTACCAAGTCGGCTTGGACGGCCAGCTCATTGGTGGCCGGCGTACCCTCCAAACCGATCCCACCCAGTTGCCACCAGGCCCGCTGTTGCACCGCACCCTTGCCAGCGAACGTCTCGGCGACCGGGATTCCGGCGGCGCCGGCAAGCTCAGCCAACTCAGCCGTGGCCCCGGAGTAGATGACCCCACCCCCGGCGATGATCAACGGTTTTTCGGCAGCGGCCAACAGTCTGGCGACGGCGTCGACCTCTTCCGGGTCTGGCACAGGGCGCCGGATCACCCAGTCGCGTTCGTCGAACATCTCCGCCGGGAAGTCGTACGCGTGCGACTGCACGTCCTGCGGAAGGGATAGCACGACGGCGCCGGTGTTCGCAGGATCGGTGAGCACCCGCATCGCCGCCGGCAATGCTGTCAACAACGCCTCCGGCCGACTGATTCGATCGAAGAACCGGGACACCGGCCGAAGGGCATCGTTCACCGACGCATCTGCGTCGACGGGGTGCTGCAACTGCTGCAATACCGGACCCTGCCGCCGGGTCGCGTAGGTGTCTCCCGGCAGCAACAACACCGGCAGCCGGTTGACTGTCGCCAAAGCTGCTCCGGTCACCAGGTTCATCGCTCCCGGGCCGATCGACGCCGTCACTGCCAACGTCGCATGCCGTCGCGTCGCCTTGGCGTAGCCGGATGCCATGTGCACCAGCGCCTGCTCATTGCGGCCCTGGATGAACGGCAGCTCGCCGCTGAGCTGGTCCAGGGCCTGGCCTAGCCCGGCCACATTTCCATGGCCGAAGATCCCCAGCGCGGCCGGGATCAGTCGACGGCGATGCCCATCAGCCACCGAATACTGCCGGGACAGGTATGTGACCAGGGCTTGCGCAACGGTCAGTCGCACCGTACCTCGCGATGTGGTCCCCATGAATCGAACTCCTTTGTTAACTACCAGGGCCGGCCGTGCAAGATGACCGTCTTGAGCTCCGTCATCTCTTCGACGGCCCAGCGCGGTCCTTCCTTGCCGATTCCGCTTCCCTTGAGCCCGCCGTACGGCATGAGATCCGCGCGCCACAGCGGGGTCCAGTTGATGTGAATGCTGCCAGCATCGATTTCTCGCATGGCACGGACGGCGCCAGCGACATCTGAGGTGAAGATTCCGGCGGCCAGCCCGTACGCCGTCCCATTGGCTTGCCGTACGGCCGACTCCCAGTCGTCGGCCGTACTCACCGCCACGGCAGGTCCGAACAGCTCGTCCTGGGCAAACGGAGACGAGGGGTCCACATCGGCGACCACTGTGGGCGACACAATGCTGCCGTCTCGCTGCCCGCCAGTGAGGACCCGCGCTCCGGAGGCGGCCGCGGCGGCGATCGATTGCCGAACCCGTTCGGCTTCGCCGGCGGTGATCAGGGTACCCATGCCGGTCTCCCGCGAGGAGGGGTCGCCCACCCGGATGGCCTCCACCTTTGGCACCAGCGCGTCGAGGAAATCGCCGCTGACCGCCGGGTGGGCGATGACGCGTTGCACGGAGATGCACACCTGGCCGGCGTTGACATAGCCGCCGGCGGCAACCGCGCTAGATGCCAGCTCGACGTCGGCGTCCGGCATGATGATCACCGGGCAGGAGGCCCCGAGCTCCAGCGACAGCTTCTTGACCCCAGCCATCCGGGTGATGCGCTCGCCGGTTGCTGTCGACCCGGTGAACGAGATCTTGCGTACCCGCGGATCGCTGACTAGCAGGTCACCCAACTCGCTACCGGGTCCGGTGAGTACGGAGAGCACGCCCTCAGGCAAGCCGGCGTCGACGAAGCAGGCGGCCAGTGCTAGCGCAGTCAGTGGTGTGGTGCGTGCGGGCTTCAGCACAACCGCATTGCCTGCGGCCAATGCCGGGGCGAGCTTGTGCAACACCAGCAAGGCCGGGTAGTTGAACGGTGAGATCGCGACGACGACACCGCACGGCTGCCGCAGCGTGAAGCCGATCTTGTCCAAGCCGGTTCCTGGATTGGCATCAAGCGGAAGCGTGTCGCCGTAAAGCTGCGTGCCTTCGAACGCCGCCAGCCGGATGATCTCCCCGGAGCGAGACGCCTCTCCGGTTGCTTCAGTGATCGTTTTGCCCGCTTCGGAGCTGATGATCTTGGCAATGTCGCCGGCCCGCTCGTCCGCGAGCTCCGCCGCCCGACGCAAGATCTTCATCCGCTCGTGTGCTGGCGTACGACGCCACCGTACGGCCCCGGCCTCAGCGGCCGTCAGCGCAGCCTCGACGTCATCTTTCCCGGCCACCGGCACGATGCCGACGATCGAGTCGTCGTAGGGCGATGTGACGTCCTCGATTCGCCCGGTTCCGACGGCCGACCGCCAGTCCCCTCCAATCAGCATGGATGTCAGGTCCATAGGGCGTTCCTCCAACACTGGGTCATGCGATCTCGGTCGATGAATGTCATCCTAAGAGAGAAAACCGCCGCATAAGCGCCAAGAAACCGCCAATAGTCCGCCAGGAGAAGCTCCGTGGGACATCGCTACCGGATTCGCGAGATCGCCGTACAGGCCGGACTGAGCGAGCGAACCGTTGACCGCGTACTGAACGACCGCGGCCAGGTCCGCGAGAGCACAGTGCACGAAGTGCAGCAAGCGATCGCCGATCTTGATCGGCAGCGGTCGCAGCTACGCCTCGGTGGCCGCACCTTCATGATCGACGTTGTGATGCAGGCACCACAACGCTTCTCCGCCGCGGTTCGCGACGCCCTCGAAGCCGAACTGCCCTCGCTGCGACCGGCCATCGTGCGGTCTCGTTTTCACTTCCGCGAAACCGGTTCTATCGATGACATGGTGGCAACGCTGGACCGCATTCGGTCACGAGGATCACACGGAGTGATCTTGAAGGCGCCGGACGTACCGGAGATCATCACCGCCTGCTGGCAACTGATCCATGCGGGAATCCCGATCGTGACCCTGGTGACTGACCTTCCCGGCAGCCAGCGGCTGACCTACATCGGAATGGACAACCGGGCTGCGGGCGCGACCGCCGCATATCTCATGGGTCAGTGGCTGGGTGATCGGCCTGGAGACGTGCTGGTCACGTTGAGTCGAGGGTTCTTCCGCGGCGAGGAAGAACGAGAGGTGGGGTTCCAGGGCGCGATGCGAAGTCGCTACCCGGACCGCGCCATGATCGAGATCGACAACAGCGATGGCCTCGACGAGACCATGCGAGGCCTCGTCCTGTCCGCCTTGGACAGCAACCCCCAGATCAGTGCGGTGTACTCCATCGGGGGCGGCAACCTGGCGATCGTCGAAGCTTTTGCCGCGAGGCAGCGGACGTACTCGGTCTTCATCGCCCACGACCTGGACCACGACAACACGCGCCTGCTCCGCGGCGAACGGATTTCAGCCGTGCTCCATCACGACCTCCGGCAAGACATGCGTCAGGCCTGCTATGCGATCATGCAGGCTCACAAAGCGCTACCTGGTGCCGTCTACTCCTGGCCATCGAATATCCACATCATTACGCCGTACAACATGCCCGCACCGGCTCTCTCTCATCCCTGAGATGGGCGGGAAGGTAGCGGTCCTAGCCGCGAGGGGAGAGCCCGGCCCTGCGATACACCTCGTCGATCAACTCAGCATTGGCAACCGAGTCGTCGACATCGATCAGGAACTCCGCGCCGGTCTGCAGCGTGTCCGCCAGGGCGGCGAGCTGGTAGGTGTACGACGTCTGGTCGCCGAGAGTCTGCTCCTCGGTGCTGCCGTCCCGAGTGACGACGATCCGATTGTCCATCTGCGGCACCGCAAAAGCCGGCACAACAGCTGTACCTGCCGTTCCGACGACCGTCCAGACCATCTCGCGGCCTGCGGCGTTCATGTCCCACCGGAGCCGGCCGCGGATACCGCCTGGATAGGCCACCTCAACCGACATGGCTGAGTCGACTTCGGATTCCCTGAGACTGGCTTCGGCGCTGACCACCGATGGTGCTTGGTCAAGCCAACGACCGAGCTGCCGCGCGGCGTGGAGCACGTAGCAGCCGAGGTCCATCGTCGCTCCGCCGGCCAGCTCCAGCGACCATCGAGGATCGCTAGCTGGCGGGGCCGACATCGTCAGCTGGATATCGACTTGCCGGACGTCACCCAGCTCGCCGGAGGTGACAAGCTCTTTGAGCCGTTGATTCACCGGATGATGCAAGTAGTGGAAGCCTTCCACGATCTGACCTGACGCCGTCCGGGCGACATCGCGTACCGCTAACGCTTCGGCCGCATTGCTGGCGAAGGGCTTCTCACTCAGCACATGCTTGCCGGCGTTCAATGCGTACCGGTTCCACTTGGCGTGTAGCGAGTTGACGAGCGCGTTGTAGACCACGTCCACGTCTGGGTCGTCAATGACATCGGCGTACGTCCGGTGCACCTTCTCGATGCCACGCTGTGCCGCGAAGGCCTCAGCACGGGATTGGTCGCGGGCAGCCACGGCGACCACCCTGTGGCCGAGCACTCGAGAGGGATCAACGATCCCGTCATCGGCAATGCGTGCGGCGCCGAGAATCCCGATCTTGAGCGGGGCCATCAGTGCCGTGGCCCTACTCAGAAGGGCCGATGCCGGCGCGCCGCGCCGCATCGAGCAGCACGGCGGAGGCGATCTCGAGGCCCTCGATGCGGCCGAGGCTGACGTCCTCGTGTTCGATGTTGACGAGCATGTCAGGGTCGACGACGTACAACGCGGCGAGCCAGGTCGACCAGTAGACGGAGTCGTGCCCGCGCCCAAGTGCGACGAAGTCCCACGCGGCGTCCTTTGGCCACTCATTCGCCCACTCGTCGCCGCCGAGGTTGGTGCGCGGCTCTTCCGGGCCCAACCGGCGGAACCGGTTGTCGAGTACGCCGTAAACAGCCGCGGCGGGATTGATGCGTACGTCCTTGGCTGCGGCATGGAATACGAGCGGGCCGAGGTCTTGGACCACCGCCACCGGATCCATCCACTGCCAGAACAGGTGCGAGGCATCGAGCTCGACGCCGATGTTCGTCGCGCCGGTGCGCTCCACGAGCTCGCGTATGCCGGCCGGGTTGAATACCAGATTCTGCGGGTGCAATTCGAGCGCGACCTTCACGTCGAAGTCACGCGCCTCGCGGTCGATCTCACGCCAGAATTCCTCGGCGACGGTCCATTGATAGTCGAGTGCGTCGAGGGCGCCGGAGCTCCACGCGTTCACGATCCAGTTCGGCCGGCCTCCCCCCGGCTCACCTGCGGGCAGGCCTGACATGGTGACGACGCGATGCTGGCCGAGACGGCTCGCGAGCCGGATGCTGCGGCGTACGTCTTCTGCGTGCTTCGAACCGATCACGGGATCGGGGTGCAGCGGGTTGCCGTTGCAATTCAGGCCCGCAATCTCCACGCCGGTGCCCTCGAACAATCCGAGGAAGTCGTCTCGCGCGGTGTCGGAGGAGAGGATGTCGTCGAACGTAGGAATGTGGACCGGCGGCAGAAAGCCGCCTGAGTTGAGCTCGATCCCGGTGAGCCCGAGCTTGCCGATCACCTCGATCGCGTCGGGCAGCGACCGGTCATGCAAGATCGCGTTGTAGACACCGAACTTCATCGGGTGACCTCAGCTCGCTGTGGCGTTACCTTCACGGCGGCGCCATCTTTGGCGGCAGACTCCGCGACGGCAGCCAAGATCTCCATGTTGTGTACGCCTTCATCAAACGAGGCGTTGCGGGGCAACGAGTCGGCTTCGTCGATGCCAGCGACCTCCTCCAGGAAGGCGCGCGCCTGGAAATTGAAGCAGTCGTTATGCCCAAGGCCTACGCCCGGCGCATCCATCGGCAGGCCTCCGGCGAAGTAGGGCTGGTCCGGGCCGATGATCACGCGGCGGAAACCGCGCGTGCCAGCAGCCCCCTCGTTGAGCATGAGCTGGAACTCAGCTGGACGCTCCTGCTCCCACTTCGCTGCGCCCTTCTCCCCGAACACCTCGAGCGCCAGGCCATTCGGGTGGCCCGCGGCGACGCGAGAGACCTGCACGACACCGACGCCTTCCTCGAGCTGTGCGCTGAAGCTGGCGTAATCGTCGTTCTCGACCGGCTCCATGGTGTCGCTCACCTCGACCAGCGCGTGGCCAACGACAACGCCCAATGGCACTGGTCGCTCCGTGATCGTGGTCGCGAATCGGCCGCCGCTCACCTCCTGCACGTCACCGCCGAGGAACTCGACGAGGTACGCGACGTGACTGCCGATGTCGGCGAGTGCGCCGGAGCCGGGAGCGCCCTTGTATCGCCAGCTGATCGGTCCTTGAGGGTCGCTTGCGTAGTCGCACCAGTACCGGCCGTCGAGGTGCAGCACGCGACCCAGCGCGCCAGAGCGGATGAGCTCGCGGAGCGCTGCAACGCCAGGCGCCCGGCGCAAGGTGAAGCCGATGCTGACCACTCTGTCGGCGCTGCGGGCGATTTCCGCCATGGCGCGGGCATCCTCGAGGTTGTCGCTCAGCGGCTTCTCGCAGAGCACGTGTTTCCCCGCGGCGACGAGTCCCTCCACGATCTCGCGGTGCAGGGTGTTGGCCACGACCACGCTGACGACATTGATGTCGGGATCCTCCGCAATCGCCTGCCAGGAGGTGTCGTTGCGCTCGTACCCGAACCGCCGCGCCGCAAGTGAGCCAAGCTCAGGACTGACGTCCCCGATGGAGACGAAGCGCAGGTCCGGCAATATGGACTCGTAAAGAGTCGGCGCTGTTCGGTACGCCGCTGCGTGCGCCCGGCCCGCCATGCCCGCTCCGATTACTGCGACTCCGATCGTCATGGACTCTCCTTTGAGTAGGAATCACCAGGATTTGGAACGCACTGAATGCCGCGGCCTCCGCGTAACGTATCTAGCAAACTTTGTCCTGTCAATAAGACACATTTCAGCTAAGGGCATGCGCGCAGATCCGCGCAGGCGTCGCCTCAGTCGTGGCCGCCGAGCACGTTCTGGTCCCAGTCGATCACCGAGCCGGTCACCACACCGCTCCGGTCGGAGAGAAGGAACACCACGAAATCGGCGATCTCGGAGACCTGGCCGAGCTTTCCCATGGGCAGTCCGGCCGCCGCCGTGGAAACCCAGTCGTCGCCTGCTCCGTGAAAGGCGCGTTGGGTCGCATCCTCGCCCTCGGTTTCAGTCCAGCCAATGTTGAGTCCATTGATCCGGATCCGGTCAAAGCGGTGAGCGTAGGCGGCATTGCGAGTGAGGCCTACCAAGCCCGCCTTCGCGGCCACATAGGGAGCCAGATAGGGCTGTCCGCCGTGTGCGGAGAAGGAGATGATGTTGACGATCGATCCGGGCGCCTCACGACTCCGCATATCCTGCACGGCCGCCTGCATGACAAAGAACGGAGCTCGCAAATTGATGGCTATGTGAGCGTCGAAAAGCTCGACGGTGGTGTCCAGCAGCGTTCCACGTGTGGTGATACCTGCGGAGTTGACGACGCAGTCAATCCTGCCGTAGTTGGCCACGGTCGCCCTCACGCTGTCGGCAGCAGAGAGCGGATCGGCAAGATCAACAGCGTGGAACCTGACGTCGGTGCCGTTGTTACTTAGCTCAGCGGCAAGCGCCTTACCCGCTGCCTCGTCGCGCCCTGTGATCATGATCGCGGCCGCCCCATCCGCTGCTGCCGCTCGGGCGATTCCGGCGCCGAGCCCTCGAGTTCCTCCGCTGACCAGGATGATCTTGTCCTTGAGGAGCATCGGCGTCATCCCTCACTCTCACGCGGACGGCGGCAGTCCATGCCGCACCATCCGACCCGTCTGGAGGCTCTCGACGGCCGCATCGGCCAGAGCCAACGCCTCGCGTCCATCGGTGAACCCCGGACTGGGCTGGCTGCGCTGCTCCATAGAGGTGATCAAATGATCAAGCTCGGCGCGGTACGCCGGCGTGTATCGGTCGAGGAAGAAGTTGAGGTACTCGGGCGCTGCCTCAGTCTGCGTCGCGTTCGACAACCGCACGGTGGTCGAATGTTGGTTGCCGACGCTCAGCATCCCCGCTGAGCCGAAAGCCTCCAGCCGCTGGTCATAGCCGAAAACGCTGCGGCGGCTGTTGGTGATATGGCAGAGCGCACCATCGGCGCCACGAAGCACGACGACGGCGCTATCGATGTCGCCGAGCTCGGCAATGTAGTCAGCGACCACATTGGCACCCGTCGCGTACACCTCGACAACCTCGCCGAGGAAAAAGCGTGCAAGATCGAAGTCGTGGATCGTCATGTCCCGGAACAACCCGCCGGAGGTAGCCAGATACTCGCGCGACGCCGGGGCTGGGTCACGGCTCACTATGATCAACTGTTCCAGCCGGCCGATGTCGACCAGCGGCGATTCGATCATGTACTTCGCGGAAGGACGGATCGAAGCGCCGATTGAATCCCACCATCACGGTGGGATTCAGCTCAGCGATCTCCACCCAGCACCGATCGACACGAGCCAAGTCCAGGTCGATCGGCTTTTCGCAGAGCACTGCCTTGCCGGCGCGTACGGCTCGGGTCAGCAGGTCGACGTGGGTGGGCGTAGCCGAGGCGATGACCACCGCATCGACGCTCGGGTCATCCATGGCGGCATCGAGGGTAGGGGCGGTGGCGGCGCCATACCGCTTGCCCACCTCGAGCGCAGCCGACTCGATCGGGTCATACACCCAGGCCAGCTCGGCCCGGGGATGGACATCGATCGAGTCGGCGTGTACGCGCCCGATCCGTCCGCAGCCAAAGAGGGCGAATCGAATCAACCTCGACTGCTGCCTTCCAGCTCGTGCGCAAGCTCGGTGAGCTCGTCGCCGCCGGCCATCTGTCGGGTGAGCTCGTCGAGCCCCACCTCGGAGCGTTTCTTGTCCAGCACGGCTTGTCCTAGCTTCAAGATGATGAAGTGATTGCCGACCAGGTAGGCGTGATGCGGGTTGTGAGTGATGAACACAACGCCCAGCCCAGCATCGCGGGCGGCCGCGGTGTACTTGAGCACCACACCGGACTGCTTGACACCGAGAGCGGCCGTCGGCTCATCCAAGATCAAGACCCGAGCGCCGAAGTACACTGCGCGCGCAATCGCGACGCATTGCCGCTGACCGCCGGACAAGGTTCCAATGGGTTGATCGATGTCCTTGACGACGATGCCCATCTTGCGCAGCTCCTCGTCGGCGATGCGCCTCATGTCCTTGATCTTCATTCCGGATAGCGGGAACTTGCCCCCAGTCATCTCCGAGCCGAGGAAGAAGTTACGCCACACCTCCATCAGGCTGACCACGGCAAGGTCTTGATACACCGTAGCTATGCCGTGAGCGAGCGATTCACGGGGAGAGCTGAAGTGAACCTCCTCGCCATCGACTTTCACCTCTCCCTCATTGTGGGGATGCAAGCCAGAAATAATCTTGATCAATGTTGACTTGCCCGCTCCATTGTCGCCAAGCACACACGTCACCTCACCCGCGTTGACGACCATATTGATTCCCTTGAGGGCTCGGATCGCTCCGTAGGTCTTGCCAACATCGATCATTTCGACCAGCGGCTCACCCTTGTGCAGTGTCGGATCGGCGTGTTCTTGCAGAGTGTCGGTCATGTCAACCCACCTTTCTCATTGTGGAGAGTCGCTTCACGTACAGGTTGACCATCACGGCGAGCAGCAGCATGATGCCGAGGAATGCCTTGAACCAGTTCGGGTCCCAGCCGGCGTAGACGATGCAGAGGCTGGTCATGCCGAAGATGAATGCGCCGATGGCCACACCCCACGCGTTGCCGTAGCCGCCGGTCAGCAGGGTCCCGCCCACAACGGCGGCGATGATGTAGAGGAACTCGTTGCCCACGCCGTTGCCAGCCTGCAGAGTGACGAACCGGTACAGGTAATGCATGCCGGTGAACCAGCACAGGAATGACACCGTCATGAACAGGCCGATCTTGACCCGCGTTACCGGCACGCCGACGGCGCGGGCGCTGGCGGCGTTGCCACCGACCGCAAATATCCAGTTGCCGATCTTGGTCCGCTGCAAGATCCAAGCCGACAGGACGACGAACAAGAGCCACCAGATAACGGTGATAGACAGTGAGACGGAGCCGATCTTGAACTCGTGGGCGAAGATGAAGTTCAGCGACTTGAAGCCGTCCATCTGGCTGATGTTCTGGCTTGACACGGATCCAGTGACGAGTTTGGTTACGCCGAGGTTGGCCCCCTGCAGCACGAAGAACGTGCCCAGCGTGATCAGGAAGCTTGGAATGCCGGTGCGCATCACCAAGTAGCCGTTGATGAAGCCGACTCCCAGGCAGAAGATCAGCGAGATGATCACGCCGACCCACAGGTTCAGCCCCAGCTGATAGCACAGCATGCCGTTGACCAGGCCAGCGGTGGTGACGAGCACGCCCGCGGACAGGTCGAACTCGCCGCCGATCATCAGCATGCCGACACCGACAGCCACGATGCCTATGGTCGAGGACTGGTAGAGGACGGTGAAGAACGCGGCGGGTGTGCGAAATGCCGGTGCGACGATCAGGAAGAAGATGAAGATGACGATGGCCGCGACCAGGGCTCCGATCTCGGGGCGGCCGAGCAGTCGAGTCGTCCAGCTGACTTGGACGCGGTTGGAGGCCTCAGCCGGTGTAGGCGGAGCGGTCTTGACAGGTGTACTCATGGTGCAGCTCCTGTGACTTGTCTCGCGGTGGTCGGGCGACACACGCCCGACCACCGTCGTGGCTTCGAACTATCGAGTGTTGTTCTTGACGAACGGGAGCGTCGCGTCGATGTTGCTTGAGTCGACGAAGGACGGACCGGTTAGGACCGCTTTGCCACCACCGAGGATATTGCCGTTCTTCTTATAGAGATAGAGCTGTGTGATGGCCATGTAGCCCTGCAGGTAGGGCTGCTGGTCGATGTACCACTGGACCTTGCCGTCCTTCACAGCCTGCGCTAGGTCCGGGTTGGTGTCGAAGGTGCCGACCTTAGCTTTGCTGCCGGAACCCTCCTCGGCCTTCAAGGTGTCCAGGGCCTGTGGCGCGCCAAGAGTGATCACCCAGTCGATGGACTTGTCCTCACTGAGCTTGGCCTGGATCGCTGAGGTGACCGCGGAATCGTCCGCCCCGTTGACCTGCAGGTTCTCGGTGTTCGGGAAGCTGTCCTTCACGCCCTTGCAGCGGTCTTCGAGCGCTACCGAGCCGGTCTGCTGGATGGTGCAGAGGATCTTGGTGGCGCCGGCTGCCTGCGCCTTCTTGCCCGCTTGCTGCCCGGCAAGGAACTCATCGGAGGAGAAGTGGGTGAGAGCGCCCGCCTGTTGCCAGTAGGCGAATCCGGAGTTGAAGCTGTCTACCGGAATCCCTGCAGCGATTGCCTTCTTGACCGTTGGAATGAGGGCATCCGGGGTCACGAGTGTTGTCGCGATGCCATCGACCTTGGAGTCGATCGCGTTCTGGATGAGTACAGCCTGCTTGGTTGCGTCGGGATCGGCGGAGTACTTCAGCGTCGACCCGGTGTCCTTCGCCGCCTGCTCGGCGCCGGCCCTGATCCGGTCCCAGAACGTATCGCCAGGCGTTTCGTGGGTGATCATGGCGAAGGTATAACCCGAGTTGCCGCCGCCCCCGCCTCCCCCGCTGGTTTCCGGCTGGGGCTGAGCGCCGCCGCCGCTACAAGCGGACAGCGCGAGTGCTGCGGCCGTTGCGAAGGCGGCCAGGGTCAAGCCTTTGCCTGATCGGCTTCGGGTCCAGCCCTTTGCGGATCGAATCATCGGTGATTCCTTTCGTTGTGTTTCGGGCCAGGCCCGGACTGCGAGGATGCGTGAGCGGAGCTCACGACGTTGAACGTAAGCAGCGAGGAAGGTTTGCGGCTAGTAGTGAGGCGAGATCGTCGCCGACACGTGATACCTGTGCCCGTGGTAGTGGGCAGGAATGCTGTCCCTGGATTCGCGACAGTCGGTATAGGCGCTCTGCCTGCTGCGTGATCGTAGCGAGGTTCGCCGAGATGCTGATTGGGACACACACAGGACCATCCGATGCGCTCGAGCCGAGACTCGAAAGGACGCGTGGGATGGGATGCGCATTGAGCTGACCTCCGGTGTCAAGATCGGCGACCCCGAGCCGACGCGCCCTAGCGTGGCCTATTTACTGAAACGTTGTCAAGACTTTGTTCTAACATTCTTACCTACAGCTGACTTGGGATAACGTCTCGGTAACAGCAACAAGTTGTTACTTGCCGTACTTGGCCAGCCCGGAGGTGTCGCCGCGGGCGATGTCGGAGAACATCGCCTTGGCTTTGGCTGAATCCCACAAGACGGCCGAGCCAACGGGCGTTGGCGCACCCGTACTGGAGACCGGAATGGTCAGCGTAAGCCCGTTCCCACTCGAAACTCGCTGCATCGCCCAGGCCAATGCGAGTGCTTCGGGGAGCGATGTGTCGCGGCCCACTTTGATCGCATCGGCCATCGCCATGTTGAATTTCCAGTAGCGCACTGGGTTGAGCACCGTCGACGGCGAAGCGGCCTTCTTCGCTACGGCGGCCAGCATCTCCCGCTGCCTTTCGACCCGGCCAAGATCACCGCGCGGATCAGCCTTGCGCATCCGTACGTAGCCGAGCGCCTCAGTCCCGGTCAGCGTCTGGCAACCTTTACGCAGATCGATGTGGCTGTCGCGGTCCTTGATCGCATTTGGCAAGCACATGCGAATGCCGCCGAGCGAATCGATGATGCTGACGAAGCCGCCAAAGCCGATCTCCATATAGCCGTCCATCCGAAGCCCGGTGTTCTGCTCGACCGTCTGCACCAGCAGCTGGGGGCCACCGAAGGCGTACGCGGCGTTGATCTTGTTCTTGCCACTCTTGGGAATGTCAACGTAGGAGTCCCGGGGCACCGAGATCAGCGCCGGCTTTCCACCCGGAGGAACGTAAACGATCATGATCGTGTCGGTGCGCTGACCGCCGGTGCTACCCGTCCCGAGCCGCTTCTGCTCGGCCTTGCTGAGCCCCGCGCGAGAGTCCGATCCAACCAGCAAGAACGTCTTGCCAGGCTGATCAACGGGTCGCTGACCGGAGGGAGCGGCGTCCACCCGAGCTACCTGAGTCCACGCGTACGCGGGTACTCCGACCAGCCACAAGATAAACAGCAACAGCAAGATGAGCAGCACGCGGAAGACGTTTCGAACCGGATGTCGCCGTTTGGCAGGCTTGCCCGGCTGGGCTGCTGCTGGCCGGCTACGTCCGCCGGGTCCGGACGGCGGACCGGCTGGCGAACCCACCGGTCGGGCAGGCGCAGGCCCGTATTGGTTGGGACTGGGTGGCGGGTACGACGCCCGGTTTTGCGGCGGCTGTGGCATAGTCCCCGACGGGTTCGGCATCACCCGGGTGCGCTCAGGTTCCGCCGGCTGGCGCTCCCGCCCATAAAGCCAATCGAGATCCTCATCGCGGCTCGGAGACATATCGCAAAGGTACCTGTCGGCGTATCACCAGCCTTGGTGCCAACTCCGTCGCTGTCGGCGTGGCTTCAGGACTCAAATAGCGAGCACCGCACATACTGGCAGGGTTCTTCCCCTGCCTTCCCCTAAGCAGCAGACCGAAAGGGCTCCCAGGTGTCTCCTCGCACCGCGGAGGTCGTGGCGCGCGCCCCCGCCTCGTCGCACCGGCCACAGCACCGAAGCCAGCGCATCAGGCGGCGCCGGGCGTGGACGCTGTTGATCATGACGCTCGTCTTGCCCGGTTCTGCTCAGCTCGTCGCCGGGAACCGTCGGGTCGGCCGGATGGCGCTGCGCGTCTGGGCAGCGCTGTGGCTGCTGGCGGTGCTCGCAGTGCTCCTGACGTTGCTTCTCCCGCAGGCCGCCTTTTCCATGATCACATCGGCACCGGCGCTGGCCGTGATCAAGATTGCGCTGATCATCTTCGGAGTCGGCTGGGTCAGCCTGCTTGCCGATGCCTGGCGGCTAGCCAATCCGTGGGAGCTCGGCCGTCATAGTCACATTGGCTTCTCTGTGATCACGGTGGCGCTCGCATTCACGATCTTCGGCGGCTCTATCGCCGTGGCCTCGATCGCATCGGCCCAACATCAGCTGACCACGACGGTCTTCTCCGGCGGTGGTGATCAGGTCGCACAGCACGGTCGGATCAATATTTTGTTGATGGGCGGGGACGCAGGCCCCGATCGTAGCGGGCTGCGGCCGGACAGCATGACTGTGGCGAGCGTGGATACCGAAACTGGCCGTACGGTGTTGATCAGCTTGCCGCGCAACCTGCAGGCCGCTGCATTTCCTGACTCGTCTCCGCTGCACGCTCGATTCCCACACGGCTTTCGCTGCTCCGATGGCTCGTGCATGTTGAACGCGGTCTACACCTATGCGTCCGAACATCGCGGTCTCTATCCGGACGTTCAAAACCCCGGTGCGCAAGCCACCAAGGAGGCCGTCGAAGGTTCGACCGGGCTCAAGATCAACTACTGGGTGCTGATTGATCTCAAAGGCTTTGAGTCGCTGGTGAACTCCGTTGGTGGCATCACGATGGATGTCTACCGGCGGGTGCCGATTGGCGGTGGCAGTAGCAAGATCTACGGCTACGTGCGGGCTGGGAAAAACCGGCATCTCGATGGACGTGAAGCTCTGTGGTTCGCTCGGTCGCGGTCAGATTCTTCCGACTACGACCGGATCTTGCGACAGAAGTGTGTGATGCGCGCCATGCTCAATCAGCTCGATCCCATCACTGTGCTGACCAGGTTCAACAAGATCGCTGAGGCCGGGCGCGAAGTGGTCGCAACCGATATCCCGCCGTCGGAGATCGGCACCATGATGGATCTCGCGCTCAAAGCCAAGAGCCTGCCCGTTTCGAGCGCTGCGATGGTGCCGCCGCTGATCAATCCGAACGCGCCTGACTTCGCAGTGATCCACAGCACCGTTCAGAAGGCCATCGATGACTCCGAGGCCATCGACAATCGGACGCAAGAGCCAGTGCAAGCGGGCACGCCGACTGTCCCGAGTGCCACTCCTAAGCCAACACCGAGGGCAACGCCGTCGAGAAGCAGCCAGACCGATGACCTGGGCAAGGTCTGTGCCGCCTGACCCCATCGGCGAGCATCGCGAAAGAACAGCTGGGAGCGTCGTGTTCAATGCGCGCATGGATCGCGCGCCGTTGTCCTGGACGAGCGAACGAGCAGACACGCTTTTCGTCTGCGAGTGAGTGAGGAAGGCAACGGCTTCAGAGCGCGATCCTCCGCGAGCGGAGCGAGCAATTAAACACTGCGCAGCAGCTCAGAGAGACAGCCTGACAAGATGATCCGGTGACCTCCGTCGAGCAACTCAGCACGCCGGTGGCCGGGTGTCTCGGTGGTGATGCCCGCTCTCAACGAGGAACGCCATCTTGAGACTGCTATCCGTCGGGTGCTCGACCAGGATTATCCCGGCGAGCTCGAGGTGATCGTCGCGGTCGGGCCGAGCGAGGACCGTACCCGGGAGATAGCCGATGCACTGGCGGCCGAGGATCAGCGGATCCATGTCGTCGACAATCCCGCGGCGCGTACGCCGTCCGCGCTCAACCTCGGAATTGCCGCATCCAGCCACACGATCATCGTGCGAGTCGATGGACATGGCGAGCTCACCGACGGCTACATCAGGCGAGCCGTCGAACTGCTCGAGGAAACCGGCGCGGCCAATGTCGGCGGTGTCATGGACGCGCAGGGGTCGACACCGTTCGAAGTGGCGGTCGCCACGGCGTACACCACGCGACTGGGATTGGGCGGCTCAGCGTTTCACCTGGCTGAGTCTCCGGCGGCCGAGGCTGAGACCGTGTTTCTTGGCGTGTTCCGCAAGGATGCGCTTGTCGCGGTCGGCGGCTTCGACGAGACCATGCACCGTGCGCAGGACTGGGAGCTCAACTATCGGCTGCGGACCAACGGCCACAAGATCTGGTTTTCGCCGGAGCTGCGGGTCACGTACCGCCCACGTTCCACACTTCGCGCACTGGTGAAGCAGATGTATGAGACGGGGAAGTGGCGTCGCGAGCTCGTCAGGCGTCATCCGGAGACCGCGAATCCCCGCTATCTGGCGCCACCGCTCGCAGTGTTGGGAGTGGTGGGTGGCTCAGGGCTAGGGCTCTTGGGTGTGCTGATCGATTCGCGGCTGCTGCGGCTGGGTTTCGCCGCGCCGGCTGGATATCTGGCGCTGATCATCGCCGGCTCGATTGCCACCGGACGTCAGATGTCGCCAGCCGCTCGGCTTCGGTTACCGCTGGTGTTGGCGGCGACCCATCTCTCCTGGGGTGCCGGCTTCCTGATGGGTCGGAAGATACCTCGATGACAATTTGACATTATGTCTTTACAAAGTAAGAATTGACCATGCCACTTGTTCGGATCGATGTCGAGAAAGGCCGCACATCCGAAGAGCTCCGCAAGCTGGCCGACACCATTCAAGACGTCATGCTCAATGTCTTCGCCGCTCCGCCGCGTGATCGCTACCAGATCATCACCGAGCACGACAAGGGTCACATCATCGCCGAAGACACTGGCCTTGGATTACAGCGCTCAGCCGGAATAGTGATCATTCAGATCTTCCAGCAGGGCAGGTCGAACGAGCAGAAGGTCGCGGCGTACGCCGAGCTGGCGAAACGGCTGGAGTCCGAGTGCGGCGTGCGGCCTGAGGACTTGATCGTTTCGGTGATGGCCAACAGGCATGCCGATTGGTCGTTCGGCCTGGGCAGGGCGCAGTTCCTCGACGGCACACTGCATCCGCCAATCTAGAACTCATTATGACCATTTGTCCTTACAAAGGATTGACACCAGATAGCCAGGCACATACGGTGCATCGTGAGCCACAATGCGGCCCGATCTTGATCTCAAACTCAAAGGAGAGCCATGAGTAGCGATCCTGACGATCGTTCGGATTCACAGATCGAGCCGCTGGAGGTTCTGACCTTCGGACGCAGCGGTGTCGACATCTACCCATTGCAGATTGGCGTTGGCCTCGAGGACGTTCAAACCTTCGGCAAATATCTCGGTGGCACCACGGCAAATGTCGCAGTCGCCGCAGCACGTTTGGGACGCAAGGCAGCGATCATCACCGGCGTAGGTGATGATCCGTTCGGACGCTACGTCCGCAAGGCACTCCGCGAGCTGAACGTCGATGATCAATATGTCGTCACGAACACCCAGTACGCCACGCCCGTGACCTTCTGCGAGATCTTTCCACCTGACGATTTTCCGCTCTGGTTCTATCGCAAACCCACGGCCCCAGATCTGCAGGTCAAGCCGTCAGACATCGATTTCGATGCCGTGCGCGGCACCCGGCTGATGTGGTTGTCGGTCACCGGCCTCAGCGAGGAGCCGAGCCGCGAGTCGCACTTTGCCGTCTTGGACGCCCGGGCGCGCAAGCAGTTCACCGTACTTGATCTTGATTACCGTCCGATGTTCTGGGAAACCCCAGCGCACGCCACCGAGCAGGTGCAGCGAGCCCTGCCGCAGGTCACGGTTGCTGTCGGCAATCGCGAAGAGTGTGAGGTCGCGGTCGGGGAAACCGAGCCCGAGAAGGCTGCGGACGCACTCCTGGCCGCTGGCGTCGAGTTGGCGATTGTGAAGCAAGGGCCCAAGGGAGTGCTGGCCAAGACCAAAAGCGAGCGCGTCGAGTCGCCGCCGATTCCGATCCGGCCACTGAATGGCCTCGGAGCGGGTGACTCCTTCGGCGGCTCGCTGTGTCACGGCCTCCTTGCTGGCTGGCCGCTCGAGAAGGTGTTACAGCGCGCGAACGCGGCGGGTGCCATCGTTGCGTCCCGCCTCGAGTGCTCGACCGCAATGCCCACGGAAAGCGAGATCGAGACGCTCATCGCCGGCGGAGATCCCAATGCGCATCTTGCCGACTCACTAGCCGTGCACTTCGCAACTGCGAGCTCCCGATGAGCACCGTGACCGACGCGACGTCGGGAACCCAGTTCGCAGCCTCGATCGGGGAGCTCAACGAGATCCGCAGCCGCGATCCCGGACGCATCAAGCGACTGCTCGTGGGCCGTCGGAAGCGGGAACTGCTCGGTCCCGACGGCAGGCTCATGATCATCGCCTGTGATCATCCGGCACGTGGTGCACTGAGCGCCGCGGGCAAGGCGACCGCGATGGCCAGCCGTACCGACCTGCTCGACCGCTTGGTGACGGCCCTGACTCGGCCGGGCGTCGACGGTCTGCTCGCCACCGCCGACATTGCGGAAGACCTGCTGATGCTCGGTGTCTTGGAGGAGAAGCTGGTTTTCGCCTCGATGAATCGTGGCGGCCTGCAAGGTGCGACCTTCGAAATGGATGATCGCAACACCGGCTACGACGTACCCGGCACGATCGACGCGGGTTTCGAGGGTGCCAAGATGCTGCTCCGTATTGATCTTGAGGATCCTGCCACAGTCGCAACGCTGGAGCGGTGTGGCGAGGCTGTCAGCGCGCTCAATCGGGCTGAGCTGATCGCGATGGTGGAGCCCTTCATGTCCACTCGCTTCGGCGGCAAGATCGTCAATGACCTGTCTCCGGATGCAGTGATCAAATCTGTGCATATTGCGCAAGGCCTCGGCGCTTCCAGCGCGTACACCTGGATGAAGCTTCCCGTGGTGCACGAGATGGAGCGGGTGATGGATGCGACGACGCTGCCGACCCTACTGCTGGGCGGCGATCCCGACAGCGCTCCCGACGAGACCTACGCCGCGTGGCAGGCAGCTCTGGCGCTGCCCTCGGTGCGTGGTCTGGTCGTCGGCCGTACGATGCTCTACCCGGCCGATGATGATGTAGCGAACGCGGTCGACACAGCTGTCTCGCTGGTCCGGTAACCATCGTGGAGTCGCGCTATTTGTTGCGGTCGGGTGCCGTCGCATCCGGTCCGTACGAGGTCTTCGGTGACGCCGGAATCGGCGGACTGGGGCTATTCCTCACTGAAGATCATCTCGCTGCAGCCGACAGGTAGCCATCGTTTCGACACTGGCTCCGATGAGGTGATCGTGTTGCCGCTCAGCGGGGCCGTTGACGTTGTGGCCGACGATGCCGGTTGCGAGCTCGAGGGCCGGTCATCGGTGTTCGCCGGACCGACCGACGTGGCCTATCTCGGTGCTGGTCAGTCGGTGACGTTGCGATCGAGCGATGGCGGCCGATTCGCGCTGTGTGGCGCGCGTAGCCGATCGTCGCTCCCGCTGCGTTACCTCGCAGCCTCCCAGGTTCCGGTCGAGTTGCGTGGCGCCGGCCAATCCAGTCGACAGGTGCGCAACTTCGGCACTCCGGACTCGCTCGAGGCCACCAAGATCATCGCCTGCGAAGTGATCACTCCCGCCGGCAACTGGTCTTCCTACCCGGCGCACAAGCACGACGAGGCGAGCGAGACAGAGTCGGAGTTGGAAGAGATCTACTACTTCGAGATCGCTGCCGGGCCTGATGGCCAACCAGGCTTCGGTTTCATGCGTACGTCCTCCTCACCGGGCCGTGACATTGAGGTGCTCGAGGAGGTTCATGATCGAGACATCGTCTTGGTGCCGTACGGCTGGCATGGCCCCTGTGTCGCGGCGCCAGGCTTCGACATGTACTACTTGAATGTGATGGCCGGGCCCAGTGCCGAACGGGCCTGGAAGATCACCGATCATCCTGACCAGGCGTGGGTACGTGGCACCTGGGAGGCTCAGGATGTCGACCCGAGACTCCTTCCGCGAACTGTTCAGGAGGCTTGATGGCAACGCTGTCTTCAGCGGGGGATCCGACCCCACCAGGGCCCGCCGCCGAAACAATTCGGCTTACCGTGTCGCAGGCGGTCGTAAAGTTCCTCGGAGCGCAATACAGCGAATCCGACGATGAGGAGCGGAAGCTCTTCGCCGGCTGCTTCGGGATCTTCGGACATGGCAACGTAGCCGGTATCGGCCAGGCACTGCTGCAGGCCGAACTGGAAGAGCCCGACACATTGCCCTACATCCTGGGTCGCAACGAGCAGGCCATGGTGCATACCGCCGTCGCGTACGCCCGGATGAAAAATCGGCTGCAAACCTATGCCGTGTCGAGCAGCGTTGGGCCCGGAGCTACCAACATGCTGACCGGCGCCGCACTTGCCACGATCAATCGACTCCCCGTCCTGCTGCTACCCGCGGATACATTTGCCGACCGCAGTGCATCGCCGCTGCTGCAGGAACTCGAGCTGCCAGACTCGGGCGACGTCACGGTGAATGACGCCTTCCGGCCTGTCTCGAAGTACTTCGACCGGATCTGGCGTCCGGAACAGTTGCCGGCGGCCTTGCTTTCGGCCATGCGGGTCTTGACGGACCCCGCCGAGACGGGGGCCGTGACACTCTGCTTTCCGCAGGACGTGCAAGCCGAGGCGTACGACTGGCCGACGGAGCTGTTCGACAAGCGGGTCTGGCATGTCGCCCGACCGCTTCCCGAGCGATCACGGCTTCAGGCCGCGGCCGAGATGATCAAGTCGGCAAAACAGCCGCTGATCGTGGCAGGCGGTGGGGTGATGTACTCCCGAGCGCAAGATGCACTGGCGGCTTTCTGCGAAGCGACGGGCATTCCTGTCGGCCAAAGCCAAGCTGGCAAGGGAACCCTGGTGTACGACCATCCGCAGTGCCTCGGTGCCATCGGCTCAACTGGCACCGCGGCTGCCAACGCCATTGCCCGCGAAGCCGACATAGTGATCGGCATTGGCACCCGCTATTCCGACTTCACCACGGCGAGCCGGACCGCATTCCAGAACCCCGACGTACGGTTCGTGAACATCAACGTCGCCGGACTGGATGCGATCAAACATGCTGGGCTCGGTGTCCAGGCCGACGCCCGCGAAACCCTCGAGGCGCTGCTGCCACTGCTCGACGGGTATCGGGTCGACGATGCCTATGGTGCGACATACGGTGAGCTGAACGCCGCGTGGGACGACACCGTGCAGCACGTCTACTTGCCGGATGCTCCCAACGCGGGAGCTGATGGGCTGCTCACGCAGAACGAGGTGATCGGCCTGGTCAACGAGCTGTCCGATCCCCGCGATGTCGTGGTGTGTGCGGCCGGATCGATGCCGGGAGACCTGCACAAGCTCTGGCGGACCCGCGACCCGAAGGGCTATCACGTCGAGTACGGGTACTCCTGCATGGGCTATGAAGTCGCTGGCGGGGTCGGCGTACGGCTGGCCTGTCCAGACCGCGATGTCTTCGTGATGGTCGGCGACGGCTCGTACCTGATGATGGCAACGGAGCTGGTCACCGCAGTGCAAGAGGGCATCAAGATCATTACGGTGCTGGTGCAGAACCACGGATTCGCCTCGATCGGCTCCCTCTCCGAGTCGCTGGGCTCACAGCGCTTCGGCACCAGCTATCGCTACCGCAATCCAGATAGTGGTCGACTAAACGGCGCCAAGTTGCCAGTTGATCTTGCTGCCAATGCCGCCAGCCTTGGCGTTGAGGTGATCAAGAGCAGCACCGCCGGCGAGTTCGCGGAAGCGATCAAGGCGGCCAAGGCCGCCGATCACAGCGTTGTGATCTACGTCGAGACCGATCCGCTGATTGGCGCTCCGGACTCGGAGTCCTGGTGGGACGTCCCGGTCAGCGAGACTTCGACGCTCGACTCCACTCAGCGAGCGCGTAAGACCTACGACGAGCACAAGGCCACTCAAAAGCTGTTCCTGTAAGGAGGATATGTGTCATCCACGATCACGATCGGCACTGCACCGGACTCGTGGGGAGTCTGGTTTCCCAATGATCCTGAGCAGGTGCCTTCGGAGGTTTTCCTTCGCGAGGTCGCCGAAGCCGGCTATCAGTGGATCGAGCTCGGCCCGTACGGCTATCTGCCGACGGATCCGGCGAAGTTGTCAGAGCAGCTCGACGAGTACGGAATAGGTGTGCTTGCGGGCACCGTATTCGAGCATCTGCACCGCCCTGACTCATGGGACGCGGTATGGACTCAGGTCACCGACGTCGCGGCACTGACCCAAGCCCTCGGGGGAAGGCACATCGTGGTGATACCGGAGGTGTGGCGGCACCACAAGACCGGTGAGCCAGTGGAGAATCGTGAGCTCAGCGAGGACCAGTGGAAGCAGAAGACTGAAGGCTTGGACGAGCTGGGCCGGCGGATTCTTGAGGAGTACGGGCTGCATGTGCAGTTCCACTCTCACGCCGACAGCCACGTCGGCTACCAGCCAGACATCGAGCGACTCTTGGAATCGACCAATCCGGAATGGGTCAACTTGTGCTTCGACACTGGCCACATTGCCTACTACGGCGGCGACTGTTTGGAGCTGATCGAGAAGTACCCCGATCGCATCGGCTACCTACACCTCAAGCAAGTCAACCCGCAGATCGTTGAACAGGTGCTGGACAAGGACCTGTCCTTCCCCGAGGCCGTGCGGATGGGCGCCATGATCGAGCCACCGCTTGGAGTTCCCGACATGCCGCCATTGCTCGAGGCCGTAGCGGGACTGGGCCGTGATGTCGAAGGCATCATCGAGCACGACCTGTATCCGTGTGCACCGGACCTTCCGTTGCCCATCGCGCAGCGAACCAAGTCCTATCTCAGCTCCTGCAGCGGCGCCGCCATCGAGTTCCGGAGACAACCATGAGCAATGACCTGAGAATCGCCGTTCTTGGCGTCGGCATGATGGGCGCCTTTCATGTGGATGCGCTGAGCAAGCGGGTGCGTGGCGCCAAGGTGACGGTCGTCAACGATTTTCTGGCCGATAAGGCGGCCGAGGTCGCGGGAGCCGTCGGCGCACGCGCCGAAGCCGATCCGATCGCCGCGATCAACGATCCAGACGTCGATGCGGTGCTGTTGGCCAGCCCAGGCGCGGCGCACGCGGAACAGCTCAACGCGTGCCTAGATCGGGGCATCCCCGTACTGTGTGAGAAGCCGTTGACTACCGACATCGACTCTGCCGCTGCGATCGTCAAGAAGGAAAAGGCGCTCGGCAAACAGCTCATTCAGGTGGGCTTCATGCGGCGTTTCGACCCCGAGTACGTCGCGCTCCGGAAGCTCATCGCCGATGGCGGCCTGGGCAGGCCGCTGATGGTGCATTGTGTCCATCGCAATCCAGCGGTTGGTGATCATTTCAATTCGGAGTACATGATCAGGGATTCGGTGGTGCATGAGGTCGACTCGGTGCGCTTCCTGATGGGTGAAGAGATCACCAGCGTCGAAGTGATCAAGGGGGTGGCGACGAGCAGTGCACCACACGGCACGCACGACCCGATGTTGGTGATCTTTGAGACCGAGTCGGGCGCAATTGTGACTGATGAGATTTTCGTCCGCACCGGTGTGGCGTACGAGGTGCGCACCGAGGTTGTCGGCGAGCGCGGCAGTGCCTTGATCGGCTTGGACCAGAACCTGCAGCTGAGGTCCACAGACGGCCGATGGGGCGGCACCCTGACACCGGGCTTCGTGGAACGTTTCGGGCAGGCCTATGACGTCGAATTACAGCGCTGGGTGGATGCGGCGAAGGCCGGAACCATCGACGGTGCGAGTGCCTGGGACGGCTGTGCGGCCGTTGCGGTGTGTGAGGCCGGTGTACTGGCACTCCGGGGTGGAGTGAAGGTTCATGTTCACCTTGCGGGGGACTCTTCGGTGGCATCACTAGAGGCCGAGGAACAACACGCCGGAATCCAGGCCCCCGACCTGGAAGGAGCGTGGCCGTGAAGCTCGCACTGGACCCGCAGATGTTTTACTCGGGCAGCTCGGTCTACGAGTTGCCCGACATCGTGGCCAGCCTCGGTTACGACTGGATGGAGCTCTCGCCCAAGGCGGACTTCGTCCCGTTTTTCAAGTACCCGCGGGTCGACGACGCCGGCGTCAAGAGACTGAAGAGGATCGCCGGCGACGCGGGCGTGGGCATCGCCTCGATACTCCCTGTGCTGCGTTGGTCTGGTCCGGACGAAGATCAGCGACAGGCCGCCGTACGCGCCTGGAAGCGAGTCATCCAGATCACCGTCGATCTGGGAGTCGAGGTGATCAATTCGGAGTTCAACGGCAGGCCGGAGGCGCCCGAGACCGCTGAGGCACACTTCTTGAAGTCGATGGATGAGCTACTGCCGATCTTCGAGCACGAAGGCTTGCAGCTGATCATCGAGCCGCATCCGGACGACTTCATCGAGGATGGCCTGGAGGCATTGAACATGATCCGTGGCCTCAACCGTGACTGGCTCGGCTTCCTGTATTGCACTCCGCACGCTTTCCACCAGGGCCACGACCCGGCGACCATCATCGAGGCGGCCGGCGACAAGGTCCGCTACGTGCACCTCGCCGATGCCTGGAGCCACCTGACCTCGAACGGACTGCGCTACATCTCCAACCCGCCCGGCAATCCCGCCCGCGTGCACCAGCACATGGAGATGGGCATGGGCGAGGTCGACTACGACGCGGTCTTCGCGGCACTCGCGGCCGTCGGGTTCGACGGAGTGATCAGCAGCTGCGTCTTCGGCTGGGAGGAAGACGCTCGGGGCGTATCGGAACGTCAGCGAGACAAGGCACTCGGGTTGATCGACAAGCATTTCGGGTCCGTAGCGGCGGCGCAGCTCCGCTCTAACAAGATCAACAATTGATCATGATCATCAAGTAGCAGCAGCCCGCATCATCAGATAGGAACAGCCATGGCAACGACGCTCCACCACTGGAAGTCCGGCGAGATCTTCGAAGGCGGCAGTGGGCGCTTCTCCGACGTGACGAATCCGGCTACCGGCGAGGTCACCGCACAGCTTGCGCTCGCTTCGCAGGACGACGTCAATGAGGTCGTCGGCGCGGCGTCTGCTGCGTTTCCGAGGTGGCGAGACACCTCCTTGACCAAGCGGACCCAGATCCTCTTCGCCTTCCGCGAGCTGCTGAATGCGCGCAAGAAGGAGCTGGCGGCGATCATCACCGCCGAGCACGGCAAGGTGCTTTCCGATGCGCTCGGCGAGGTCAGCCGCGGCCAAGAGGTCGTCGAGTTTGCCTGCGGCATTCCGCACTTGATCAAGGGCGCCTTCACCGAGAACGCCTCGACGAAGGTCGATGTGCACTCCACGCGGCAGCCGCTCGGGGTGGTCGGCATCATCTCCCCGTTCAACTTCCCCGCCATGGTGCCCATGTGGTTCTATCCCATTGCGATCGCCGCCGGGAACACCGTGGTGCTGAAGCCGAGTGAGAAAGTCCCGACGGCAGCCCTATGGGTCGCCGAGCTCTGGAAGGAGGCTGGGCTTCCCGATGGCGTCTTCAACGTGCTGAACGGCGACAAGGTGGCCGTTGACGGACTGCTGACGCATCCGGATGTGCAGTCGATTTCCTTCGTGGGCTCCACTCCGATCGCCAGATATGTCTACGAAACCGGTACGACCCACGGCAAGCGCGTCCAAGCTCTTGGTGGCGCCAAGAACCACATGCTGGTGCTGCCGGACGCCGATCTCGATCTTGCTGCGGACCAGGCCGTGAACGCCGGCTACGGTTCGGCGGGGGAGCGTTGCATGGCCATCTCTGCCGTGCTGGCTGTCGGCGATGTCGGCGACGAGCTGGTTGCCAAGATCAAGGAGCGGACGGTCGGGTTGCGCACCGGTGACGGCACTCGTGGCTGCGACATGGGGCCGTTGGTTACCGCACAGGCTCAAGATCGGGTGTCGGGTTACATCGACGCCGGTGAGGCCGCCGGCGCGACCTTGGTGGTGGATGGGCGGAAGCCGGAGGTGGATGCGGATGGCGAAGGGTTCTTCGTCGGCCCGACGCTTTTCGATCATGTAACGACGGACATGAGCATCTACACCGACGAGATCTTCGGGCCGGTGCTGGCGGTCGTACGGGTGGACAGTTACGAAGCAGGCGTCAAGCTGATCAACGACAATCCGTACGGCAACGGTACGGCGATCTTCACCAACGATGGTGGCGCGGCCCGGCAATTCCAGAACGAGGTCAAGGTGGGCATGATCGGCATCAACGTGCCGGTCCCCGTACCGATGGCGTACTACTCCTTCGGTGGCTGGAAAAACTCGCTGTTCGGCGATACTCACGCGCACGGCGTTGAAGGGCTGCACTTCTTCACCCGCGGCAAGGTGATCACCTCACGCTGGCTGGACCCGAGCCACGGTGGCCTGAATCTGGGCTTCCCGCAGAACGTCTGAGGACACGAGGCAAACCGACACAAACGTGGGGTGCCGTCTGAGGATGCTTGACGCTACGCTGCTGCACAGGCGATGCGATCCGCCACCTTCTCGACGGAAGGCACGAGCATGGCGAAGTTCGAGCTCTACAAGAGCGCCAATGGCGAATACCGCTGGCGGCTGAAGGCCACCAATGGACAAGTAATCGCGACCGGCGGCGAGGGCTACTCCAGTAAGGCAGCCGCTCAAAACGGCATCGCAGTCGGTGAAGCGCTCGGCCGCTGACGCTTCCGTCGAAGAGGTCTGAGCGGCTACTGAGCTGCATCCGCGGTAGCCGTCCTAAGACCAGAACGCGGCGACTCCAAGAGGCAATGGACTTGGCCTGTTCTGGGTAAACGAGCCATAGATGCCTGTGGCATGCAACCGCCCGAGGGGCCAGGCACGAATACCGACCAAGCGCGAGTGACCACTCCGCCCAGGAGGCTTCGATGGCCAAACAGGTACTCGTCACGGGCGCGTCCGGCTTTGTCGGCTCTTCCTTGACCGAGGCGCTCGAGGCGGAGGGCTACTCGGTCTTGGCGATGACCCGACATCCCGACACGTACGCAGGCGCTGGCAAGCCGATCTTCGGCGACGTCTATGAACCCGACAGTCTCCGTTCGGCACTCGCGGACGCCGACGCTGCCTATTACCTGGTGCACTCGCTGGCCCGGGAGGACTTCGTCGAGAAAGACGCTGCTGCGGCTCGATCGTTTGGCACGGCGGCGGCAGATGCAGGTCTTGAGCGGGTGATCTATCTCGGCGGTTTGGGTCTGGATGATGCGAACCTGTCGGCACATTTGCAGTCGCGACGCGAGGTGGAGCACCTGCTGGCCAGCGGCGGGGTACCAACGACGGTGCTGCGGGCGGCAATCGTCATCGGCAACGGCGGCATTTCCTGGGAGATCACCAGGCAGCTCGTCGCTCACCTGCCGGTGATGATCGTTCCCAAATGGGCAACCACGCGGACCCAGCCGATCGCCTTGGCTGACGTCGTTCGATACCTGGTCGGCGTGCTCGAGCCGGAGGCAGCCAAGGGGCGGGTGTTCGAGGTCGGCGGACCTGAAGTGCTGACCTACGCCGAGATGATGCGGCGGGTGGCCCAGCTGCGCCATCACCGGCAGCTCCATATGCTTGCCGTGCCGCTGCTGACCCCCCGACTGTCGTCGCATTGGTTGTCCCTGGTCACTGATGTCGACACCGCAACGGCCCGCAATCTCGTGGATTCGATGAGCAACGAGGTGGTCGTCAGCGACTACTCGATAGCCGACATCGTTCCCGGGATGCCGATGGGATACGACGACGCGGTTCGCGAGGCATACCGTCAGCGAGCCATCGCCCGAGCAAAGTCGTGACCATCGGGCCCAAAGAAATGGTCAGGCGGGCGATGGACATCGTCCGACCGGTGTTGATCGACAAGGTGGAGCGAGATCACTGGCAGCCGGACGAGGCGTTCGTGCGCCGCCGGATCGTCGTCGGGATCACATTGGCCGTTGGCGCGACGCTGCTCGGCTTGTCGTTCTCCGTACGACAGGGCGGTCCGGCCTTCTACCCGCTGACCTTCGGGCTGGCAGCAACCTGGACGCTCGGCAGTCTGCTTTCGGGCCCCCTGCACCTAGGCCACATCCTGCGTGGCGGCACGCTGCGGCGCCCGATCATCACACCCATCGTGGCAGGGCTGTTGCTTGCCGCGCTCTTCGTTCTCGGCGCTTTTGTCATTCGCACCATCCCCGCGCTCGCGAGCCTCACTGAGGACGTCCTCGGCTACGCGCGGCTGGGAAATCTTTGGATCATTTTGGTGATCACCCTTGTCAACGGCATCGCTGAGGAGCTCTTTTTTCGTGGCTCCCTCTTCGCGGCGATCGGGACCTGGCATCCGGTGTTGATCTCCACCGTTCTCTATGCGTTGGCAACCGTCGCCGGTGGCAATCCGGTACTAGTGTTCGCGGCGGCTCTTCTCGGCACAGTGGTGGGGCTGGAGCGACGAGCTTCGGGCGGGATACTGGCACCCATTCTGACCCACATCACGTGGTCGCTCAGCATGCTCCTCGTGCTGCCACCAATCTTTGCCGGTGAGGTGTGATCTCTCCACATTCCGGTTCCGAAGGCGGCTGAGCGCACCCTTCGACAGGCTCAGGGGCCGCCCCAGGCTCAGGGCGCAGCTACGTGCTCAGAGCGCAGCTACGTGCTCAGAGCTGGCGATCCGGTCGAGCTGGTCAGCATCTCCGCCCACCACCAGGACTGCCGAACCACCGGTCATAACGGCCGTCAGCACGCCGTCGCGACAGGTAGCCCACGGATCTGCGGCCCGAACCAGACGCCGCAGTGCCGGGCCTGCGCCCGTGACCAGATCGGCCTGGCTCAGCTTTCGCTCGCGATCGACCCATGCGATCCCAGTCGGATCGGGTGGCGCGCCGAAGAATGTGTCCGGATGGGCGCGCACCTCGATTGCATAATCGCGTACGCCGTCCGGCAGCGGCTCGTCAAATCCAAACCCGAGTGGATGCAAAGCGCATGCGAAGACATCGTGAGCCTGGTATCCCTGCCAGTGCCGCCCGGTGACAACGGCAGCAGCCGGCGAATCGACGGTGAGATCAACCGTCAGTCCAACTTGCCAGCACGCGAGCTGCCAGACCGCGGTAAGCCAATGGCCGGGCGCCTCGAGGGCCAGCGGCATGCTGATCGCGTCGCCTTCGGTGACGGCAAGCTCGTCGACCAGCAGGTTCGATGTCTTGTCCACCCAGTTGCCGAAGCTGATCGCGGAAAGTTCCACCCGCTCGCCGGAAGATACGTCGTAGTAGGTGAGCAGCGGCGCCGAGCCATCGATTCTGACGCGCTGCCGAAGGCGCTCGGCGAGAAGTGTGGTCATAGCCGCCCAGCGTAGGAGCAACCAGCTCCGGCGATCCGAACGTCGCGCCACTACCCTGTCCGCATGCGTTACGTGCTGATCATGGCCGGTGGATCAGGAAAGCGCCTTTGGCCGCTGTCCCGGCAAGACATGCCGAAACAGCTGTTGCGGGTGGTCGGCGGCAAGAGCCTGCTGCGCATCGCGTACGAGCGACTGGACGGCATCGTTCCGGCCGATCAGGTGCTGGTCTGCACGGGTGCCGATTACGCCGACATCGTGGCCACTGAGTTACCGGAGCTGAAACCCGCCAACATTCTTGGCGAGCCCGAAGGTCGCGATTCGCTGAACGCGGTGGCGTGGCCTGCTGCAGTCGTCGCGGCACGTGATCCCGATGCGGTGATTGCGGTCGTGACATCGGACCACCTCATGCATCCGGTCTCGGCATTTCAGAGCGCGCTGCTGGAGGCCTTCGAGGTAGCCGAGAGCGGCGAAGACTTTCTCGTGACGTTCGGAGTGGTTCCGACGGCTCCGCACACTGGCTACGGATATCTGCGGCGGGGCGAGACCCTCCCGCATCATCCAGACGTTTTCTCAGTCATCGAGTTCAAGGAGAAACCCGATCGTGCCACCGCCGAGGAGTACCTCGCCTCGGGTGAGTACTGGTGGAACTCGGGCATGTTCGTCTGGCGCGCCCGTACCTTTCTTGATCAGCTCGAAGCGCTGCAGCCCAAAACCCACGCTGCGGTCCAGGCCCTGGCCGCCGCTCCATACCGACTCTCCGAGATTTATCCGGAGCTGCTCAAGATCAGCGTCGACTATGCCGTGATGGAGCCAGTCTCGCGAGGCGAGGGGAGTGCCCAGGTTGTCGCTGTCCGATTGCCGATCACCTGGCACGATGTCGGCGGTTTCGCAGCACTTAGTGAGCAGTTGCCGCGTGACGAACGTGGCAACGCCGTCCACGGTGTCTCGGTGCTGGTCGACGCTCGGGACAACCTGGTGATCAACAACGCGGAGGACGGCCGAGTCGTTGCTGTCGTTGGCCTGACCGACACTGTCATCGTTCAGACGCCGCAGATCACCCTCGTTTGCCCGATCACCGAGGCGGAACGGATCAAGGAACTGGTGGCAGAAGTCACTGCCAAGCTCGGCGGCGGATACGCCTGAGGGGTACGGCGGTTACGCGCCGTTGGGCTCGGGGGAGTTCGCGACCGGGTACTTGGTCATGAAGTCCTTGATCGCCGCTCCACTGACTTCGGTGCAGGCTTGCCGCACGCCCAGCTGCTGGGCAGTGTTGCTCGGATCGTTGGGGTCGGCCGTCCAGCGGGTGATCATGACGCTCTTGCCGGCCGGGAATCCAGCACCATCGGAAGCCGACCACGGCGCCGCGATGAACTTGTCCGCCGGATCGTAGTCGTCGCTGCCGAACGTCTTGGCGATTCGCTGCAGATTCTTGATTTGCTTGCTGGGGGCGTCAGCCCGATACCAGACGACTGTGTAACCGTGCTCCAGGTTGTGGACCAGCGTCTCGACCGGGGGGCGATCGGCTTCGGCGTAGAAGTGTTTGGTGAACGGGGCCGGCGTCGGGTAGTGCTTTCCGGAGTCCGGTGGACTCTCGGCGTACTCGACCTTGGTGCCCTCCGCGACGTGCTCTTGGTTGCCGGTGGCCGGATGCGTGGTGATGGGGTCGCAGCCGGCGGCGGCAATGCTGGTGCCGATCTCCTCCAGCGTCGCGTTGCGGGCGCGATAGTCATCGGCGAAGAGATAAACCGGATAGGCCAACAGCCCGATCGCCAATACCAGGCAGATCACCAATAGTCGGATGGTGCGGGTCCGTTGCTGCTTCTTGCGCGCGGTCTCCAGAGAGGCAAGTTTGTCGCGGCGGCTCTGTGCCGAGGACGGCCCTTTCGTTGAGGCGTCGCCGTTTGGCGCAGCCTTGTCGTCGCTCTTGGCTTTCGCCACCTGGTTTGCTCCTACCGATCCGTCTCAGGGAGTGGCGAGTCTATCTCGACCTGCTGAGGACCGTCTGTCCGTAAGTCGACAGACATGATCGCACGCAGCAGATCCGTAGCCTCATCGCCTAGGTTGGCTCCGGCGAGCAACTGAGAGGTCCGTTCCGCGCCGTCGAGCGCCACCAATTCCTCGAAACGATGCTGCTGTCCCGTGGCTGCCAATGCCGCGGCCAGCACAGCCTCCTGACTGCCGTAGCCGAACATGTCGTTGGCGGGATCGCGAAGCAGTTCCCGTGCAGCAGAAGTCGGTTCCGGAGAGCAAATGCCCGAGCCCGCGTACCACGGCGACGGGGCGTCCGCGCAGCTTGCCCTTCGCGAGGTCCGCGGCTGCCGCTATTTCGTCGGCGACGGCCATGGCCGTGACCTGCAGTTCATTCCCGTACGCGTCCCGCAGGCCGACGTAATCGGCTACGGCCCGCACTCCGGAGATGCCGATGGCGTGGTCTGTCTGGCCGAGCCGCCACGGCCGCCCAGCCGTATCAGAGATGATCACTCCCAGGTGGAGTCCGGTCGCCGAGGCCAACCGGTTTCGTAGCAGCACCGCGCTAGCGTCCGGGTCGCGGGGCAAGAGCAAGATCGATTCGGCAGCGAGGTTGGAGTTGTCGATCCCCGCAGCAGCGATCGTCAAGCCAGTTCTGGTGCGGACAATCCGGGTCTCTCCCCGGCGAGCAATGGTGCGGGTGCTCTCGGACGTGATCAGCTCAGCGCGTCGGGAGGCCGGTTCGATGCGGCCCTCCGCTTTGCTGATGATCTTGGACGTGACAACGAGAATGTCGCCGTCGCGCAGCGGTCCCGCGGGATCGGCGTCGATAGCTGCGAGCAGGACCGGGGCAAGATCAGTACCGGGCGACACTTCGCCGATCCCAGCTGGTGCGAAGATCGTGATCACGAGGTGGCCGACTTGATCGCATAGCCGACGAAAGCGGCCGTGCTCGCTGGATCACGCATGATCAAATCGGTGACGACGGGCCGGAGCCCGGCTTCTTGGATGCGCTCGGCGGAGGCGGCATCGGCGGTATCCATGGCCCAGGCGTCCAGTACGCCGCCGCGCGAACGGGCGCCATAGTGCAGACCCACCGCGGCAGCATCCACGTCAACGCCAATGGCCGGGAGCAGCCGATGAGCCATGCCGAGAACAGGTGCGCCACCCAGGATGCCCGCGAACCCGAGCACCGGTGCGGTCGCAGCCCGAAGGCCTTCGCGCAGGCCTGGCACAGCAAGGATCGGACCGATGGATACCACTGGGTTGCTGGGCGCCACCAAGATCAAATCAGCCTGCTGGATGGCCTCGACAACGCCGGGTGCTGGCCGTGCGTCATCGAGGCCGACGAGGGTGATCGCCAGCGCATCAGGGTTGGCATGGAGCCGTACCCAATATTCCTGAAAGTGCACCGCTCGGCGGCTTCCGGGTGCCTCCGGATCTGCGATCGTCACATGTGTCTCGACGCGATCATCGGTCATCGGGAGCACTCTGAGTTGTTCGTCGTGAGCCAGCCAGCGGGTGCACAGCGCCGCGGTCACTTCCGAAAGCGGATAGCCGGCATTCAGCATCTGAGTCCGTACCAGATGGGTGCCGATGTCGCGATCGCCGAGCGAGAACCAGGTCGGCTCCACCCCGTACGCGGCAAACTCCTCCATCACCCGCCAGCTCTCGTCATGGCGACCCCAGCCGCGTACTCGATCAGCGCCACCGCCCAGCGTGTACATGATCGTGTCGAGGTCCGGGCAGATGCGGAGTCCGTGCAACGTGATGTCGTCAGCGGTGTTGGCGATCACCGTGAGCCGTGCGGTTGGATACGCGTGGCGTACCCCGAGCGTAAACTTCGAGCCGCCGACGCCGCCGGCCAAGATCACGATCTGCACCGCACCAGTGTTGCAGTGTCTTCTCTGCTCGCGCGGCGCCCCGGGAAGCTGGTGTCGTCGTCACTCTTCGCGAAACGGCTGAGGCGGCGGCTCAACTGGCTCAGTGCCTATGCCGCCGTTCCGCTTCTCGTTCCTCCGATCACCAGCGGGCGCCTATCGACGCTCGCAGAGGGTGTCTTCTCTGCTCGCGCGGCGCCCCGGGCGAGGACGTAGCGGCTTGGCCTAGGCTCGCCGACATGGCTTCCGACGACACGTCCCGGCTCTCGCTCTGGTCGCGCAACTCACTGCTCTCCATCGCATCAGAAAGCTCGATCCTGTCGATTGGCAGTATCGGGTCGGTACTGTCCGTCGGGAGCGTCGGGTCATTCGCATCGTTCGGAAGCCTCGGGTCGTTCGCGTCCTCCCTCTCCACCGGATCGGCTATGGCCAATGGTTCGGTGATGTCGTTTCAGTCGACGGGCTCGGTGATGTCGTCCCAGTCGACTCGAGCGGTGAACGACCATCGCAACAGCGGATCCCTACCCGGCTGGGGTGGCGCAGCGATCACCCTTGGTGCTGTTGCACTCGGTTTCGCCCTATACCTCATGACCCGCCGGGCCCAACGCTGACGTGATGTGAATCCGCTCGCGTACGCGGCGATCCTGCAGCGGCAGTTCTGCCACGCCAGCCCATCGGCGCTACCAGTGTCGATACGCTGAAAGGCGTGGAAAATTTGATGCGGCTGCGCGAGCCTGCGGCCTGGGTTGCCTTGGGAGCCTTGGTGCTCAATCTTCTCCTCTCTCTGGTGGCGCTGGCAACCTTCGACGGCGCACTACCGAGCGTGGCATGGGTGTTGAGCGCTCGACTCGCAAACCCCGTGCCCTTAGTCGTTCTTACCGTCTTGGTGAGCTTCTGCGTGCTGCGGGACCGGACGCCACACGCGCGTCAGCTCACCCTCGTCAGCCTCGTGGTCGGTATCGTCGCGGTGCTCCTCGGCCTGATATTCGCCTTGCTGGGATTCGGCGCGACCGCACCAGTTCTGGCGGTGTTCGCCGCCATCGTGCAGCAGGCGATCTCTGTCATTGCGATTGGATTCTTGATCAAGCTTGTGCAGCTGCAGGCCGTGCCCCGTCGACTGCCCGCCGGCATCGGCCTGGCACCGTATCCCTCGGAGGCCCTTCCGCCACCGCCAGCAATTGGGCCGCCAGATCAGCAGCTGCAACCAACCTGGCACCCCGACACCGCAGCCGGAGCAGCCTGGCGTACGGCGGGCGATGCCGCAGCCGGGGCCCCTGCAACTGGATGGGGGGCCGACCCTGCAGTGGGCTGGCAACCCATCCCGACCCAACCGAACGGGCCAGATCCGAACGCCCGCCTCAGCAATATGGGCCGCAGTCTGGCGGGCCGCAACCCAATGGGCCGCAATTCAATGCGTACGGACCCTACGGGCCCCAGTCAGATCGGCTGGAACCGCAGGGTCGGATACCAAACGACGTCAGGATGCGAGCGCCAATGCCGGTATCGGAACCGGCGCCGAGCGTGCCCAAAGATCTCCAGGCTGACCAGGGACAACGGAATTCGCAGCAGCCAGCGCTCGACTGGTGGGGCCGGCCGCAGTCGTAGCAAGTTCGCCCGGGCCGGAACTTTATCCAATATCAGAAAACCACTTGACTTCTATGCATTGACAGGCATGTAATTTCACCAATGTCATTTGCAGATTTCTGCTGATCCGTCAGAGCCGTACTCGACTGAGTTGCTGCAGAGCCAGGGGGACCTAGTAGCAGCGGGTGACAGGTGTTACGGCGCAAGCAACAAAACCGGTGGGGCTGGCGAAGCCATGCCGTTAAAGGGGTTATCCATCATGCGGGTCGAGGAGGCACAGCCACATGTACGAGCTGAGGGGCACCGACGAGGGGGGTGCACTGAGCTGGCAGGAGCGCGCGCTGTGCGCGCAGACCGACCCAGAGGCGTTCTTTCCTGAGAAGGGCGGTTCCACGCGCGAGGCCAAGAAAGTCTGCTTGGCCTGCGACGTACGTGGTGAGTGCCTTGAATACGCCCTGGCCAACGATGAACGCTTTGGCATCTGGGGTGGATTGAGCGAACGGGAGCGTCGAAAGCTGAAGAAGCGGGCCGTGTAGCCGAGACGGCCTATCGATCTCTCAGTCGGCTCGCGTACAGTAAGGGGCCGCCCAACCGGGCAGCCCCTTTTGTGTTGTTGCGGGGCCCGATTGGTTATCGGGGGTTTCACAAGATCTGATGGATAGCCACATCAGCCTGACCGGTTCCTACGAGGACCGGCCAGGAGGCTCTGGGGCTTGGCGTGGCCTGACGCCGGTCAGTGTCGAGGACTTCAGCCTCGACGAGAGTCCCTGGGCATGGGCAGATTACGTCGACGACGAGGCCGAACGGGTTGACATCTCGGCAGCGCAAGTCACAGCCGTTCTGGTCACGCTGGACGCGGCACGTTGGCTGCCGGCGACCCTGCAGGCATTGGCCAAACTGGATACCCGGCCCACCCGGCTGATCGCCATCGACAATGCGAGCGCCGATGCCACCCCGATGCTGCTGGACGAGGCGTGTCGGCATGGCCTCGTTGACGCGGTCTACCAAGGAGAGCGCTCGCTCGGATTCGGGGCAGCAGTCAAGAAAGCCCTGAACTGTGACGCCGCCAATCTTCAAGACGACGCCGACACCATCGGGTTCCGCGCTGTTTCGGTCCACGACACCCGGTGGCTCTGGCTCCTGCACGACGATGCAGTGCCTGCGCCCGATGCGTTGTATCAACTCCTCGCTCACGTAACGATCGACCCGAGTATCGATCTCACCGGACCCAAGCTGCTGCTTCCGAGGCATCGGCACGGCGGCCAGCCCATCAGCGAGGTCGGTGTGAGCATTTCTGATACCGGTCGCCGCGAGCTGGAGCTCGATGTCGATGAGATCGACCAAGGCCAGCGTGACGAGCCTCAAGAACGGCTCGGCGTATCCACCTGCGGCATGTTGGTGCGGAGCGCCGTGTGGGAGCGTCTGGATGGCCTTGACCCCGCATTTCCGGTCTTCCGGGATGGTGTCGAGTTTGGTTGGCGTGCTCACCTGAACGGCTATAGCGTCGTCACCACGCCAAGTGCGCAGGTCACCCACCGTCAGGTGGGTCGAGCCGGGCTCCGCCCGCACGGCCTTACCGGTCAGAGGCCGGGCAAGGTCGATCGGCTGCTCGGCATGTTGGTTGTCGCCGGCCATGCACCGCGCAAGACCCTGCCCTTGGTGTGGCTCCGACTGGTCTGGAGCTGTCTGGTGCGCGCCGTCGGTTACCTAGTCGGCAAGGTGCCGGGCCGGGCGCTGGATGAGATGCTCGCTCTCGGCGCGTTCCTCGCCCATCCCAGACGGCTCGCTGACCTGCGCAAGCGGACCACTGCCATCGAGCCCGTGCCAGGAACCCGCGAGGTGGTTGAGTCCCTGCGCCCCCGATGGTGGAGCGGTCTGCAGGTTGGACTCGATGCACTCACTGGTGCCGCATCGGAGCGATATCGGTCGCTGGCGGGTGAGACCGATGTCGTCACCCTTGATGAGCTGACCGGTGACGACTTCAGTTCGGCAACCGATGAGCGGTCTACGAGCATATGGCTCAGCCCTATCGCCCTGACGATGGCCGTCGCGCTGGTCGCAAGCATCGTTGCGGCGCGTAGCCTGATCGGCCGCGGATTCCTGGCCGGCCCGGCCCTTCTTCCCGCGCACGACAGCCTGGCAAGCCTTTGGCGTACGGTGGTCGCCGCGATCCCTGGGGCGCCGCTTCAGATCACCCCACCCTGGGAGGCGCTCACCGCACTCGGTTCCACGGTGACCTTCGGCCAGCCCGAGTGGTTTAGCACGCTGCTGCTGTGTGGAATCGTGCCGCTGACTCTGTTGGCGGCGTACCCACTGGCCCGCAGGGTGATCAACGACCGCCGCGTGCGGCTCTGGACCTGTGCGACGTACGCGCTGCTGCCGGTGCTCCTTGGCGGCACAAATCAGGGACGCCTGGCGCTCAGCGTAGTGGCCATCAGCCTGCCGCTCCTGATCATGGCGGCGCGCGCTCTGGTGCTGCGTCGGACCCGAACCCCGGAGGCCTGGCGGGGCGGCTGGGGCGCCGGAGTCGTCTTGGTCGTCTTGCTGGCTTTCGAGCCGTCCATGATCATTCTCGCGTTGCTCTTCGCAATCTTCGGGGTCGTAATGCTACGGCGCACCCCGCGCAAGATTGGGCGAATCGGCATCGCGCTAGGGGTACCGCTGATCGTTCTGCTGCCTTGGCTACCAAGCCTGATCGACGCGCCGGGCCGGCTGTTTGTCGGACCTGACTCAGCACTCGATGCAGTGGCAACGCCGCCGCAGGTCTGGCAGCTGTTGCTCGGGCGAGAGGTTGGCCCTGGCATACCGCCGCTGTGGGTAGGCGCCGTGATCTTCGGTGTGATCTGGATTGTCGCGGTCCTCGGACTAGCCCGCCGTCCAGGGCGACGGGCGGTGTTGGCGGCATGGACCGCAGCGCTCGCAGCACTCGCCGCAGCGGTCATACTCTCCAAACTGGTCGTTTCCGTCCCTCCCGTCGGCGCTGAGGTGCGGCCCTGGGTCGGTAGCTATTTGCTGCTCGGGTTTGGGGCGCTGATCTTCGGTGGTGGCATGGGGCTCGACGGGTTGTCGGGAGACATGAAGGAGCGCAGCTTCAGCTGGCTGCAGCCCGCCTCTGTGCTGGCTGGCATTGCCGTTTGTCTGGTTAGCGTCGGCGGCGCGGCCTGGTGGGTGCTGGCTGGCGCCCATGGCCCGATTGAACGAACCCGGCTCAATGACATTCCGCCGTACGTGATGAACGCCATCAAGTCGGACACCCGCCCGCGGCTGCTCGCTATTGATCTTTCCCACGGCTCCGCCGGCTATGCGGTACTGGGTGATGATCACATGAGGTTGGGCGATGCCGATCGCGGCTTCACCTTCGGAGGCTCCGCAACGGCGGGCGACCAGGTCAATGATCTTGCCATACGCCTAGTAGCGGGCACTGCGGACTCCGAGATCTCTCCACAGCTTGCCGAACTCGGCATCGGCTATGTCTGGGTGACGGGTGCTACCCAGGATGTTCAGGCCAGGATCGACAACACCCCAGGGCTCGGTATTGCCAGTGGAAACGAGCGGGGCGTGGTGTGGAAGCTCGATCCGGCTGTGTCGCGTGGGGTGCTCCAGGACGGCGGAGCGCGACTGCCGATCGGCCGGTCACCCGCATCCGTACCCGACGGCTCTGAGCAGCGCGAGCTTCAGATCGGGGAAGCCGCCGACGTACGGTGGCGAGCCAATCTCAACGGCCAACCACTGCCTCGGGCGGCTGATGGCTGGCAACAGGTGTTCCTGATGCCATCGCCCGGCGGCACGGTGACCTACGTCCTTCCTTCGGTCATGCCATGGCTGCTCCTGGCACAAGGCCTGGTACTGCTCGTGGCCGTCGTGCTGGCCGCGCCTGCAATCCGCCGGCCGGAGGTGCGTGATCCGGCCAAGAGCGCTCGGCGCGCGGCGACGTTGTCGGAGCTCGCCTGATGTCCGATATTCGAGTGCGCGGCGTGACGCTTTCTGGCCGCCGGGCCATCGCGCTTGGCGTGGCCTTCGTTGCGTTGCTGTTGATTCTCGGCGGTGGCACACTCTTGCGCGCGGAAGCCCCAGCATCACAACCGACCCACAGCCCGCAGGTCGGCCGTACCACCATGATCTGCACGACATCGGCGCCGCTGAGTGCTGAAGCACGCGTGAAAACCGAGGTTTCAGCCGTCGCGATCCGGGAGGGCACCCGATCGACCTGGCTCACTGAGCACATCGACGCTGGACACGAAGTCAGTCAAGGTCAGGCTGAGCGAGCCAGGCAAGGGCGCGGAGCCCTTCCGGACCAACGCATCGATCGTTATCGCGGCCGATGGAGCCATGGCGACAGCGAGTAGTGCGGTGATCGTTGGTGACGTGACAGGCGGTAACGAGGCCGGACTTAAGGCTGCGCCATGCCTGGCTCCGGCTACCGCGCACTGGTTCCCTGGTCTTGGTGCGACAGACGAGGACCATACGGACTTGATCTTGAGTAACCCCGATGACGCCCAGGCCCAAGTTGATCTTCGATACTACGGCCGCAGTGGTCGGATTGCGGTCCCCGGCAGCCCCGGGTTGGTGATCAGAGGGCACGACTCTCATACGGTGTCCCTCGCCGAGCTGCGGGGCGAGAGCCCGGTCAGTGTTGCGATTCAGGCGAGTCAGGGCCGTGTCACGGCGGTGGCCAAACGGACCCAAACGAGGCCGATCAAGCCGGCTGGAATCGACTGGCAGGTCCCATCGGTATCGCCGAACCGGGTTGTTGTCATCCCAGGTGTACCCGCCGATGAAGGCGGCCGACAGCTCGTTGTCACGAATCCGAACAATTCTCGGGCGACGGTGGCGGTCCAGGTCCTGGGCTTCCAGGGGCCGTACGCGCCGAGCGGTGCAGCGTCGGTCGACGTGCCGCCAGAGGGCACGGCAAGCGTAAATCTCGAGCCTGGTCTGGCCGGTGAAGCGGCCGGTATCAAGCTCACCAGCGACGTGCCGGTGACCGGGGCTGTCATCGCCACCAGCCAGCGTGGTGGGAAAGGGACTGATTTGGCCGTTCAGTCTGCTGCCGCCCCCTTGATCGGGACTGGGGTCAGCGCACTTGCCACCACCAACATCGCCGACAGCGAGTTGATCATCAGCAATGGCGGAGATTCCGATGCTCAGGTCACTTTCGAGGTGTTCAGCTATGACGGTGTGAGGCTGCGGACCGACGACGTCGTGCTCGCAGCGAACAGCACCGCGACCAGGCGGCTGAACTCTCCGGCACCTTCGTATGTGGTCGTGAACGTGCCCGACGATTCATCGGTTGTGGCGGGCGTCGTGCTGACCCAGCCAGATCGAGACGTGGCCGGACTGGCGACTATTCCGCTGAGCTCGCCTGACCTGGCGAGCCGGGCTCCGGCGACGAGACCTGACTACTCGGCTGGCCGGTAATTCCCTGAAGACGCATCACGGTTAAGCCTCAGAAGGTCGATTTCGCGCACATTTCGTCCACTGGCGATGCGTTTTCAGGGGCTGGGCATCCACAACCGTTGTTTCTGGTCTGTCTCTCATCCACAGATCAGGCGCTCGCCGCACGATTGAGTTGCTTGTCCGCATCTTGTTGATATGCACGCCCGTGATGAGCTCGAGTTGCTGCTGAGGGCTGCCGGTGGGCTCGTTGTACGACGAGATCATCCGGAGCTGGGTGGTTCCTTCGACTGGCTGATTCGCGAAGGCAGGCTGGCCACGGTGCTGCCCGGCGTCTATGCCACTCCAGAGATCGCCCAGTCTTGGCGTACCCGGGCCCGAGCACTTGCGCTGCGCCACCGGGATGCTGTGCTGGTTGGTGCCGCTGCTGCGCGACTCTCATTTTGGGCGGCTGCACCCCTAGACCATGTTGAGGCTGCAGTTCATTGTGTGCTCAAGCCACAGCCCGGTTACAGCTTCAGCCGCCGTCGCATCCCCGAGGAGCTGATTGCCGTTCGCGGCGGTCTGCGTTACACAGTTCCTGCGCTCACCGCTATCGATCTTGCGACGTTTGAATGCAGTGACGCCATCGATATTGCACTGCGGGTCAGAGCCGCAACGTTGGCCGGCATGTACGAGGCATTGCAGACGACTCCGCACCGGGCCGGCAATCTGGAAAAGCTCAAGCTCTTGATCGACTCCCGAAACGAACCCTGGTCGGCCGCGGAGCGTCTGAGTCACCGACTGCTGCGTGCCAAGGGCATCACGGGCTGGGAAACAAATCTGCCGGTCTGCATCGACGGTCAGCTGTACTACCTCGACATTGCGTTCAAGCAACAGAAGTTGGCGATCGAGATTGACGGCCGACGCCACGAAACCGATGAGGACCTTTTCGAGTCCGATCGATGGCGGCAGAATGCGCTGGTGGTGGCCGACGGATGGCGAGTTTTACGTTTCACCTGGGCGATGTTGCGCGACCATCCGGACGTCTTCATTAGCACCGTTCTCGACGCGCTCCACTGAAAACGCATCACGGTTGCGCCCCAAGACCTCGTTTTCGCCGCTTGGGAGCTCGTGAGTGATGCAAAATCAGGGTGATTCAGTAGTCTTCAGCACCCGCGCCGTCAGGGTCGATCTCGTCAACGCTGCGGCCGGTGAGCGCGGCGAGCTGCTCAACGATCGTGCGGTAGACGAGAATCCGTAGGCCTCGGCGCGTTACCGCGCGATGCTCGAGCGGGCGACGATAGACCACCACCTGGCTCGGTTGATTGGCTGTACCCTCGAGCGCTGCAGCCAGCGGCACCTGATCGCCTGACCAGGCCATATCGAAATGCGGTACATCCTCGATGCCGAAGGTGATCCCGACCAGTGCGTCAGGACACTGGAGGCCGATGCGATCCACTGCATCGTGTACGGCTTCGGTGAAGAAGTCAGCCTTGCTTGCCGGGTGTGGTGGGTGGGCGCGATGCGTGGTGAGGGAGTTCGGCAAGGATAGGGGTCCACGAAGGCCGCGGCCGTGACGGTCACGACTCCGACTGGTCACGTCAGCACTGTAGCTGGCGGCGAGCGATCGGCGCTTTGACTGCCGCGCTCCGCGCGGCGTGGATCGCACTTTGGAATCCGCCTAGTTCGTTCTCGCTCGCAGACGAAAAGCATGTCTGCTCCCTCTGTGTAAATTGCTCGCTCCGCTCGCTGAGGCTGGCGCTTTGTGTGCCGCTGCCTTCCTCTCTCGCCCGCAGACGAAAGACGCGTCTGCGCCCTCGCTCGTCCAGGACAGCGGCGCGCCAGCCTGGCACACCTTAGCGGCGCGCGATCCGGGTCCCACGCTCGAACCAGCCCGCGGAGTACCGTCAGGCAGGTGAGGTCACGCCGTTGTTCTCGAGCTGGATGCCCGCATCCAGCCGCCTCGACACTGACCTACGCCTATCGAGATTCCACGGCGGTCCTCGGCCCACTGGCAAACCAGGTC
This sequence comes from uncultured Actinomycetota bacterium, assembly GCA_963815975.1. Lineage (GTDB taxonomy): Bacteria > Actinomycetota > Actinomycetes > Propionibacteriales > Propionibacteriaceae > Microlunatus. Next base: position 559,302 of record CAWFJC010000006.1, on the reverse strand, counting down.
GAGCCGCATTGCTATGACCTCTGCCAGTCGCATGCGCAAAGCCTTTCGGCGCCACGCGGTTGGGAAGTGATCAGACTCGCAGTCGAAGAGGAGCTGAAGCCGAGCACCGACGACCTGCTGGCTCTTGCCGACGCTGTACGTGATGCGGGCATGTCGTACGATCCTCCGACCGGGCCGATCATGGACCCGCCCGGTCGGCGTCACGGCCTGGTCGAGTTGGCGCGTCGCGGCCACCTCACAGTTCTCGCGGATCCTGGAGCAGCGGACGCCGGTCGCCGGACACCGACCTGACGGTCTAGGATCCTCATTCAATGATCAAGCGGGGGATCTTCAAAGCAAACGACATTCGCGGCATCACCGAAGGCCCAGACCCGGAGTGGGACGCGTCTGGGGCGTACGCCATCGGGGCCGCTTCGGTTGATGTACTCGACCTCCACAGTGGCGCTGGCGCTCTGGTTGTCGGTCGCGACATGCGACTCAGCGGACCGCTGATGGTGGGTGCGTTCATCGATGGCGTGCTGAGCCGCGGAGTCGAAGTGATCGACATCGGCCTGTCGAGCACTGATCAGTTGTGGTTCGCCTCCGGCTGGCTTGAGCTTCCGGGTGCCATGTTCACCGCGAGCCACAATCCCGCGGAATACAACGGGATCAAGTTCTGCCTGGCGGGCGCGAAGCCGATCACCTCAGCCAACCTCGCCGATATCGCTCGACGCGCGAGCGCAGCGGAACCGACCCCAGCCGAGACACCTGGAAAGCGCATCGAGCGGGACGTGCTACCCGCGTACGCAGAACATCTGCATTCCCTCGTTGACCTGACGGGCATCCGGCCGCTCCGGGTCGTAGTTGACGCCGGCAACGGCATGGCCGGTTACACCTCTCCGGCCGTGCTCAATCGTGATGATCTTGAGTTGATCGGCCTGTTCACAGAGCTGGATGGCAGCTTTCCCAATCACCCGCCAAACCCGCTCGAGCCGGAGAACCTCCGTGACGCGCAGGCCACCGTCCGAGACCGGGCAGCTGATCTTGCTCTGGTCTTCGATGGTGATGCGGATCGTTGCTTCATCATCGACGAACGTGGCACCGTCGTCAGTCCTTCCATCGTGACGGCGATGATCGCCACTCAAGAACTGGCCCGGGAACCGGGTGCCACCGTCGTCTGTAACAAGATCACCTCCCGGATCGTGCCAGAGGTTGTGCAGGCAGCGGGCGGCACGATCGTCATCACCAGAGTGGGTCATACCTTCGTCAAGGCCGCCATGGCCGAACACAACGCGATCTTCGGCGGCGAGCACTCCGCTCACTACTACTTCCGTGACTTCTGGGGGGCCGACACCGGCATGCTCGCTGCTCTGCACGTGCTCGCAGCGGTCGGCCATGCCGGCCGGCCGTTGTCGCAACTGGTGGCTCGGTTCGACCGCTACGCCGCTTCCGGCGAGATCAACAGCCAGGTCGAGGATCAGCAGATGATCATGGACCGGGTGGCGACCGCCTTCGCAGGTCGCGGTGAGCAAGATCGAATCGACGGGCTGACCATCTCTGGCCCAGACTGGTGGGTCAACGTACGCCCAAGTAATACCGAGCCGCTGCTCAGGCTCAATGTCGAAGCCGCCAATGCCGAAACTATGGAGGCTTTGCGCGACGAAACGCTAGGTTTGATCCGCGCTTAACAGCCGGACTCGAGGAGGGAAAGCATGGCAGTCGAACTGGCGCCGGAGCTGCTGGAGATTCTGGCCTGTCCCAACTGCCATGGAGCACTTGCCGTTGATCATGAACGTGACGAGCTGGTCTGTCTGGCTGCCGATTGTGGACTGGCCTACCCGGTACGACAACAGATCCCCGTCCTGCTGATCGAGGAGGCCCGCCGGCCCGACTCCCGTGCTGGTCGGGCGGACAGCCCACCGAAAAGGTGATGTCGGTATTCAACGACTCCTGGCTGGATGATGAAAAGGCGCTGGCCGGGGCCGATGTCATCCTGCGCCGACTTGCCGAAGCTGGAGCCCGGGTGCGCCGGGAGACCGCTGACTCCGCGGAGCCGATCAATCAGTTACGCGGACTGCCACGCCCGCGAGCAGTGATCGCCGCCGGAACTGAGGCACGCTTCATCCGGGCAATGCTCGAGCCGGTCTGCCCCGTACCGTTCGTGGCTTGGCCAACGCACGGTCTGCCCGGCTGGGTCGGAGCGCTCGACTTGGTGGTGGTGATGGCAAGCGAACGTGCACCGGCTGGCCTGATCGCTACGGTGCACGAGGCGGTACGCCGGGGCAGCCAGCTGCTGATCGCGTGTCCCCGGCCGTCCATGATCGCCGAACACGCGGCCTCTCGATCTACGATCATGCTGCCGACGGCCACCGCCGATCCGCTCGCGGCGGCGATCGTGGTCTTGGACGGCTTGCACAAGATGCAGCTCGGCCCGGAGGTTCATCCAGCGCTGGTTGCCGACGCAATGGACCTTGTGGCCGAGGATTGCTCGCCGTTTGCCGACGTTTCGGAGAACCCAGCCAAGGATCTTGCGATGGGTCTGGCCGAGTCCCAACCGCTCGTCTGGGGCGGCTCGGTGCTGGCCGCGCGGGCCAGCCGCCGGATTGCCGAAGCCCTGAGAGCGGCCAGCGGACGTGCCGCCCTCGCAGCTGATGCAGAAGCGCTGTTGCCGATCTTGGAGTCCACTGCACCTCGCGATCCGTTTGCTGACCCATTCGAGGACCAGATATCGGTTGATCGACGACCGACTCTGGTGCTGCTTGACGACGGAAACACCGAGAGCCTGATCCGTTCCGATCATCAGCGACTCGTGGCAGCAGCTGAACTCAACGATGTGCGCGTTTGCCCGATCGCGCACTGGTCCGGCTCCGACGTGGAGCGATACGCCACGCTGCTGCAAAGCGGGATGTTCGCTGCCGTCTATCTGGCCGTTGGTCTTGGCCGCAACGTGGATCGGTGAGTCGCGCGCCCAAGCAACCCGAGCGACTGCCGCACGGCTACACCAATCTCACGACGCTCGTGGGCGACCGAGTGATCAAGCGGTACGCCGGACCTGACGCTGTCCTGCGACGCGACGCCGAGGTCACGGCACTGACAGCGCTAGCTGACCGTTTTCCGGTTCCCGCCGTGATCGGCCAGGACGATTCGCAGCTCACGCTCAGTTTCGTGCCTGGCGTGCCTGGCCAAGAGATCTTGGAGCAGCGGCCCGACGACGTGCTCTTCGCCGTGGGTCGCACCGGTCGTGCGCTACACGGGCTCGACGTCAGCGCAGCGTACGAGATCGTCGGCGGCACGGTCTTGGTGCATGGCGATTTCGGCCCGCAGAACATGGTGTTTGACGCCACAACACTGCAGCCGGCGGCCGTCGTTGACTGGGAATTCGCCCATCCTGGAGACCCGGTGGAGGATCTGGCGTGGGCGGAGTGGATCATCAGGACCCACCATCCGCAGCTGGCCGACTCCTTGGGCACGATGTTCGAGGGCTACGGAAGCCGCCCACCCTGGCGGCAGCGGCATGCCGCGATGCTCGAGAAATGCCGATGGGCCCTTCACTTCGTACATCGCTGGCCAGGAGCCGACGCGGCATCGGTCGCGATGTGGCAGCGGCGGCTGGAGGTTACGACGGATTTCCGGGAGTGACGTCGAGTCCGCCGGCCCGGCTCTGGCAGGATTTGCCCTGTGAGCGCCGAGGGCGGGACAAGGGCAGTCATCGCGGCCTTGCTCGCCAACGCGTTCATCGCGGTGACGAAGTTCGCGGCCTGGGCACTGACCGGAGCCTCATCGATGCTTGCGGAGGCGATCCACTCCGTTGCCGACTCGGGCAACCAGGTGCTGTTGCTGGTTGGCGGCCGGCGTTCGAAAAAGGGCGCTACCGCGGAGCATCCGTTCGGCTACGGCCGGGAGCGCTACGTTTTCGGCTTCATCGTCTCCGTCGTTCTGTTCAGCGTCGGCGGCCTGTTCGCGCTGTACGAGGCGTACCACAAGTGGCACGAGATCGCCGAAGGGCATCCGAACGAGCTGCTGGAGAGCCGCTGGTGGTGGGTTCCGATCGTGATCTTGCTGGCCGCGATCGTCGCCGAGAGTTTTTCCTTCCGTACGGCCATCCGAGAGTCCAACAAGACGCGCGGCAAGCAACGCTGGAGCAAGTACATCCGTGCCGCGAAGGCACCCGAACTGCCGGTGATCCTGCTCGAGGACTTTGCCGCGCTAGTGGGATTGATCTTCGCGCTGTTCGGTGTCGGGATGACATTGCTGACTCACAACGGCATCTTCGACGTGATCGGCACGGCAATGATCGGTTTGCTGCTGGTTGCGGTCGCGATCACGCTCGCCGTGGAGACCAAGAGCCTGCTGCTGGGCGAGGCAGCGAGCCCGGAGGCGGTTGGTCGCATAGAGCAAGCGCTGACCAACACGCCGGGCATCGAGCGGATCATTCACATGAAGACACTGCATCTCGGTCCGGAAGAGGTGCTGGTCGCCGCCAAGATCGCTGTCGTCCCTTGCGACACGGCATTGGAAGTGACCGAGACCATCGATCGGGCCGAGAGCAACATTCGCGAGGCCGAGCCGATGGTCACCGCGCTCTATCTGGAGCCGGACATTTACGACCCGAACTATGTGCCAGCCGAGCGGCCGGAGCAGCCCGCTGCGCCCAGCCATTAGTTGGAGGGGTTCTGACTACGCCCAGGCGCCGGTACGTTTTGACGACTGTGATGGCCGACGTACCCCTCCGAAGTGTCTGCGGCGGTCGTTTCGACGGCTGTGCTGGGCGACGCACCCTCCGCGATCCGGTGAGGCAGTGGTGTCGAATCCTGTGATCGAGCCCACCCGTTCAGTGCAGCTGCGATTCCTTGGATGTGGGATGCCTCCCCTAGGCTTCCACCTATGGATTTTCGCGTTGCCGATCTGACCCTCGCCGACTTTGGCCGCAAGGAGATCAGCCTTGCCGAGCACGAGATGCCGGGGCTGATGGCCATGCGCGCGCAGTACGGCGAGTCCAAGCCGCTCGCTGGGGCCAAGATCGCCGGATCTTTGCACATGACGGTGCAGACGGCGGTGCTGATCGAGACCCTCGTGGCCTTGGGCGCTGAGGTTCGGTGGGCGAGCTGCAACATCTTTTCCACTCAGGACCATGCAGCCGCCGCCGCGGTGGTCGGGCCGGACGGCACGCCGGGGGACCCGAAGGGCGTCCCCGTCTTTGCCTGGAAGGGCGAGACCCTGGAGGAGTACTGGTGGTGCACGAACCAGATCCTCAGCTGGCCGGACGACGAGCTGGCCAACATGATCCTCGATGATGGTGGCGACGCCACCATGCTCGTACACAAGGGCGCAGAGGCGGAGAAAGCCGGCGAGGTGCCAGAGGCAGGAGAGGAGGACTCTGCCGAATGGCGCGTGTTTCTGGAGCTGTTACGCCAGACGCTGGCAGAGGGACGGTCGTGGATCGAGGTCGCGAATGCCATCAAGGGTGTGACCGAGGAGACCACCACTGGTGTCCACCGGCTGTACGAGATGATGCGCGCCGGCACACTGCTGTTTCCCGCCATCAATGTCAATGACTCGGTCACCAAATCGAAATTCGACAACAAGTACGGCGTTCGCCATTCGCTGATCGATGGTCTCAACCGTGCCACCGATGTCTTGATCGGTGGCAAGGTCGCGGTGGTCTGCGGGTACGGCGATGTCGGCAAGGGGTGCGCGGAGTCACTTCGCGGCCAAGGTGCCCGAGTGATCATCACCGAGGTTGACCCGATCTGCGCGCTGCAGGCAGCGATGGACGGCTTCCAGGTGACCAGGCTGGAGGACGTCCTCGACATCGCCGACATCTACGTCACCGCAACCGGCTGCCGCGACGTCATCACCGCCGATCAGATGCAACGCATGAAGCACCAGGCGATCGTGTGCAACATCGGTCACTTCGACAATGAGATCGACATCGCCGGCCTGGCAGCGTTGCCCACCGCTACCAAGATCAACATCAAGCCGCAGGTGGACGAGTGGCAGTTCGCGGAGAACGGCGTCGAAGAGCGTCTCGGCGGAGCCGAGTCCGGAGAAGACCCACAGCATCATCGTGCTTAGCGAAGGTCGGCTGATGAACCTAGGCAATGCGACCGGGCACCCGAGCTTTGTGATGAGCAACTCCTTCACCAATCAGGTGCTTGCCCAGATCGAGCTCTTCACCAGGCCCGAGGAGTATCCGCTCGGGGTGTACACGCTGCCCAAGCATCTCGACGAGGCCGTCGCTCGGCTGCACTTGGATGCACTCGGTGTCAACTTGACCGAGCTCACGCCCAAGCAAGCTGCCTACCTGGGCGTCGACGTGGCCGGGCCGTACAAGTCCGATCACTACCGGTACTAGATCGCCACTAGATGAAGATCGCGATCGAGCACCGTACGACATACCGGTTCGACCGGCCGATCGCGATCGGGCCACACGTCATCCGGCTCCGTCCTGCGCCGCACGCGCGTACGCCCATCGAGAATTATTCGCTGACCATTTCCCCAGCTGACCACTTCGTCAACTGGCAGCAAGACCCCTTCGGCAACTATCTGGCCCGCGTGGTCTTTCCCGGCAAAGCCAGCGAGCTGGAGATCACCGTCGGCTTGGTGGCCGACATGCGCGCGATCAATCCGTTCGACTTCTTCATCGAGGAGTACGCACAGAATTACCCGTTTCGGTATCCCGACGAACTCGCCGCCGATCTGAAGCCGTACCTAGATGTCCCAGTCTCAGCACGCGGTCCGATCTTTGATGAATGGATCACCGGCAGCGGCCCGCCGACAGATGACCAACCGACGGTTCAATTTCTCGCTGCCCTGAATGCCGCCGTCTTTGGTGATATCGCCTATTCCACCCGGATGGAAGCCGGCGTCCAGACCCCTGACGAGACACTCACCCGGCAGATCGGCTCCTGCCGGGACTCGTCCTGGCTGCTGGTGAACGCGCTGCGGCACCGCGGGCTGGCGGCTCGGTTCGTCTCCGGCTACCTGGTTCAGCTCGCTGCGGATGAACCGAATCTGGATGGGCCGAGCGGCCCGACGGAGGACTTCACCGACCTGCATGCCTGGGCCGAGGTCTACATCCCTGGAGCTGGCTGGATCGGGCTTGATCCCACGTCGGCTCTGTTCGCAGGCGAGGGGCACATTCCGCTCGCAGCCACGCCGCACCCGGCTTCTGCCGCCGCGATCACCGGGGCGACCGAGCCCTCCGAAACGAGGATGGAGTTCGCCAACCAAGTCCAGCGTGTGCAGCAAGAGCTGCGCATGACGTTGCCTTATACCGCCACTCAGATCGATCGCATTCAGCATCTCGGTGAGGCTGTTGATCAGCGACTGCAGGCAGCGGGTCTTGAGCTCACCATGGGCGGCGAGCCGACGTTCGTCTCTGCCGAAGACATGACATCGGCGCAGTGGACGATCGCCGCCGATGGTCCCGAGAAGCGCGAGATGGCGAATCGCCTTGCGGCAGCGCTGCAGGATCGCTACGCCAAGGGCGGGCTCGTCCAGCGCGGCGAGGGCAAGTGGTATCCCGGTGAACGGCTGCCTCGCTGGCAGATCGGCCTCATCTGGCGAGCCGACGGCGAGCAATTATGGAGTGACCCGGCGCTGCTCGCCGATCCGTTGGATCATGCCCAGGCGGATCCAGACGCGCCCGCCGCGGCCGAGCAGCTGGCCAGAGCCATGACGGCGACCTTCGGACTTCCCGCCGAGCAGCTGCAGCCGGCCTTCGAAGATCCGCTGGCACAACTGGCTGCAGACCTGAGCCAGCCGATCGGCCCGCGGCCGGCGTTCGATCCGGAACAGCCCGATCCAGAACTCGTCAGCACGTTGGATGGTGCAGAGGTCGAAGTGGCCGCGTGGGTGCTGCCGTTGATTCCTTCGTGGTTTGGCGAAGGATGGGCGAGTCCGGCCTGGAAGACCCGACGCGGTCGGCTCGTTCTTGTTCCCGGCGATACGCCGGCCGGATCCCGCCTGCCGCTTGACTCGCTCTCCTGGATCGATCCCGACTACGCCGGCGAAGAGTCCTATGTCAGGGCTGGACCCTCACTCACCCCGACTGGTGATGATCCGCGAGCCGTCGTCGTTGATCCCAGAGAGGCACCGGCCCGTACGGCGTTGGTCGTCCAGGCTCGAGACGGCTTCGTTCATGTCTTTCTGCCTCCGTTGGAGAGGCTGGAGAAGTTCATCGAGCTGGTGCGGCTCATTGATCGGGCTGCCACGCACACTCGTACGGCCGTGATCGTGGAAGGCTATGGACCGCCGCCCGACCCTCGGATCAAGACGATGTTGATCACCCCTGATCCCGGAGTAATCGAGGTCAACGTCCATCCCACTTCGAGTTGGTCTGAGCTCTCCGAACTGACCCACACGTTGTACGCGATCGCCCGCGAGCAGCGGCTCTGCGCCGAGACCTTCGCGTTGGACGGGCGGCACAGCGGCACCGGCGGCGGCAACCACCTCACCCTCGGCGGTCCCGAACCCATGCGATCACCGTTGATACGCCGGCCCGATCTCCTGGTCAGCATGATCACCTACTGGCAGCACCATCCCGCGTTGTCCTATCTGTTCTCCGGACGCTTCGTCGGTCCGACCAGCCAGGCGCCCCGAGTCGATGAGGGCCGGCCGGAGACTCTTTACGAGCTAGAGATCGCCTTCGCCGAGCTCGAGGACCTCGCTGACACCGAACACCGACCGTGGGCGATTGACCGTGCCCTGCGACACCTGCTGACCGATGTCACCGGGAGCACTCACCGCGCCGAGTTCTGCGTCGACAAGCTCTACAGCCCCGACTCGCTACGTGGCAGGCTCGGCCTCCTCGAACTTCGCGGCTTCGAGATGCCGCCACACCCGGACATGGCGCTGGTCCAGGCCTTGCTGGTTCGAGCACTGATCGCTCGGTTCGTCGAGGACCGATATTCCGCACCACTCGTGCGCTGGGGTGCTGCCTTGCACGAGCGATTCCTGCTGCCGCACTTTGTCCTCGCCGATGCTGCCGATGTCGTCACCGACCTCCGTGCGCACGGCATCGAGTTTGATCTTTCGTGGTTGCTGCCGTTCTTCGAGTTCCGATTCCCTCGCATCGGGGTAACCACGGTTAGCGGCGTTGAGCTGGAGCTTCGCGGCGCGATTGAGCCATGGCACGTACTGGGAGAGGAGGCGACCGCTGGCGGCACCGCGAGGTATGTGGATTCCTCGACCGAGCGGCTGCAGGTGGCGGTGAAAGACTTCGTGCCCGAACGGCATCTCTTGACTTGTAACGGGCGACCGGTTCCCCTGACATCGACCGGTACGCCTGGATCCTTCGTCGCCGGTGTTCGCTACAAGGCGTGGAAGCCTTGGTCGGCGCTCCACCCGAGCCTCGATCTGGACTCGCCGTTGGCATTCGACCTGATCGATCGAGTGAGCCGGCTTTCGCTCGGCGGCGCCACCTACCACGTCGTCCATCCCGGCGGCCGTGCGTACGACCATCCGCCGGTCAACGCCTTGGAGGCTGAGGCGCGGCGGCATGCGCGGTTCGAAGCGATGGGCCACATCACAGGTGTGATCGACATCGAGGCGCTGGATGCCCAGCTGATCCGGCGAGCCGCCAGCGACGACGAGTATCCGATGACCCTCGATCTACGCCGCCGCGTGCCACGCGGCTGGGGACAGGGCGAGTCGCAGGCCTCAGGCGATCCGTGACCATCTTCAGCCGCTACCTGGCGGCGGCCAGCCAACCCACCGCGATGGACCGGGAGCCGATCTTCGACGAGTTCGCGGCCGCGGACGGCACCGTACGTCACGGTTGGTCCGCGCTGCTGACCGGCCTGGATGAGTTCGCAGACACAGATTTATTGCTCGCGCAGCGCGAGGTGGCGCGGCTACTGGAAGACGACAACGTCACTTATACACCCAACCCAGCCTCAACCATCTCCATCGCCGACGAACCGAACGGGCACGGACCACCGAATGCTGGGACGCGCCTAGCGGAACCCCAACCGTGGCGACTGGATCCGTTGCCACTCATCCTCGATGATCACGAGTGGGCCGGGCTCGAGGCCGGACTGGTACAGCGGGCTGAGCTGCTGGACGCGATCCTCACCGACCTCTATGGCGCCCGCCGGCTGCTGTCCCGGCGGCATCTTCCGCCCGAAGCCATTCTTGATCATGACGAATACCTGAGGCCACTGGTCGGCACGCGTGGGTTGGCCGGCCAGCGGCTTTTCCTGGTGGCGGCTGATCTTGGTCGAGATAGCAGCGGTCGGTGGAAGGTGATCTCCGACCGGACCCAGGCGCCCTCCGGCGCGGGTTACGCCATGCAGAACCGCCGTGTGGTGTCGCGGGTCATGCCAAAGATCTATCAGCAAGCCAACCTGCATCGACTCACCCCGTTCTTCCAGGCGATGCGACTGGCTCTCGTTGACGCGGCGCCTGGTGTGGTCGAGGACCCGCGGGTTGTCGTGCTGAGCCCAGGGACTCTCTCCGAAACCGCCTTTGACCAGGCATTTGTCTCTGCACTGCTCGGCTTTCCCTTGCTCGAGGGCAGCGACCTCACGGTTCGCGACGGTCGGGTCTGGATGCGCGCACTGGGCAAGCTGGAGCAGGTCGACGTTATCCTGCGCCGAGTCGATTCACTGTGGATGGATGCCCTCGAGCTGCGGCCCGACTCCCGGCTTGGTGTCACCGGGCTGCTGGAATGCGTCCGGCAAGGCAGTGTCAGTGTGTTGAACAACCTCGGCTCCGGTGTCCTGGAGAATCCGGCCCTGATGCCATTTCTCCCCGAGTTGTGCGAACGGCTGCTTGGTCAGCCACTGCGGTTGCCCTCGGTCGAGACCTGGTGGTGTGGCGATGAAGCAGCGTTGAGCCACGTACTGAGCAATCTGGATTCCCTTGTCATTCGGCCCATCAGCCGCGGTCATGGTCGCAGTGTGCGAGGGGCGGCGCTGACCAAGCAGCAGCGCGAATTACTGGTGGACAAGATCAAGGCTGCACCGCACCGCTTTGTCGGGCAAGAGGTGTTGCATCTGTCGTCTGCGCCAACCAGCGAGGAAGATCGGCTGGTGCGCCGTAACGTCGTGCTCCGGTCTTTCGCAGTACGCAGCGGTGCCTCGTACGCCGCGATGTTGGGTGGCCTGGGCCGGGTTACCGACGACACCTCCGATGGCCGCGGCGTGCTCGTCAGCGATCCGAGCGGCCAACTCGCCAAAGATGTCTGGGTGATCGGCAGCGAGCCGGTCGCCGCCCCGCGGATTGTCGCGCGCGGTCCGGCCGGCGAGGAAGCCGGGTTTGTGCCGGCGCTGTCGGCATCGATCGCCATGGTGCCTCGTGTGCTGAGCGACCTTTATTGGTTCGGTCGGTACGCCGAGCGGGCTGAAGACCTGCTCCGGATGGTCCTCGCCACGCGTACGGTCGCCATCGAGACCGACCTCGACGCGGCCCGCGGTCAGGCCTTGGACGTGATGCTGCAGGCTGTCACCCACGTGAGTACGACGTACCCAGGCTTCCTCATGTCACAGGTCGAGATGATGCCTGAGTTCCGCTCGATACTCCTTGATCGACATCGCACCGGCACCGTCGCTCAATCCTTGGGTGCATTGTCGATGGCGGCGCAAGGCGTACGTGATCAGCTTTCTGAAGACGTCTGGATGGTGCTGGCCGACATGGACCGGGCTCTTGCCGCTCTCGCGGCCAACCCTCGCGACCAAGGCCTTCAGCTGACCGATGTCAGCGAACGAGTGCTCTCTGGTTTGCTGGCCTTGGCGGGCATCGCAACCGAGAACATGGTCCGCGACCCTGGGTGGTACCTGCTCGACGCCGGTCGCGGACTAGAGCGCGCACTGCAGATCTTGGCGCTGCTGCGCGTGACGATCTGTCGGGAGCGCGCACCTGATGCTGACCGAACGGTACTCGAGGCGGTACTCGTCGCGGCGGAATCGATCGTCACCTTCCGGCGCCGCTATCGCGGTCGGACCGGCGTTGATGCGTTGTTCGAGCTGCTGGTGATCGATTCCTTCAACCCCCGCTCGGTCGCATACCAGCTGCAGCGCATCAGGATCGATCTGCGCGCGCTGCCCAACACCTCACCGACGGCACGACCTCTGCGGGTGCTCGATAGCCTGGCCGAACGGGTACGCACCAGCGATCCGGTCACTTTGGCAGAATCTGCGGAGGGTCGTCGGCCTGAGCTCGATGATCTTCTGCTCGGGCTTCAGCGGCAGATGCACAGCCTGTCAGAGGCAATCCGTGATCAATATCTGCAGCAGCCACCGACACAGCGGCCGCTGTTCCGTCCAGATGCGTTGGGCGGAACGGGATGACGACCTATCGCATCGAACACCGGACGAGCTACAGCTACGACTCCGATGTCACCGGAAGCTACGGCCTCCTCCATCTCCGCCCGCGCGATCTCGCCTGGCAGACCTGCCTTGCCCATGAGATCAAGATCGAGCCTGAGCCGGCGGATCTCTTCCAGCACGTCGACGTCTATGGCAACACCAAGTCCTACTTTCACGTCGTGCAGCCGCACACCCGGTTGGTCGTTACCGCCAGCAGCGTGGTCAGCGTCGAGGTCAACACGCTGGATTCAGCTGTCTTGGGCATGCCGTGGGAGCAGGCCGTGCCGCGTACCCGGGACGATGATCATGAGCCAGCACACGCCGAGGCGTGGGAAGCCGCCGACTTCACCTTTCCATCGCCTTACGTCGAGATTCCCACGCCGATCCGCGAATACGCCCAGTCGTCATTTACAGCCGGGCGTCCTATCGGGGAGGCGGTCGTGGAGCTCATGCATCGCATCTACAGCGACTTCACGTACAAGTCGGGGTCGACGACCTTGAGCACCAAGGTTTCCGATCTGCTGGAAAAACGAACCGGTGTCTGCCAGGATTTCGCGCACTTCATGGTGGCGAGCTTGCGCTCGCTCGGCCTGGCCGGACGCTATGTGAGTGGCTACCTCGCCACGCGACCAGCGCCGGGCAAGCCGCGCGAGGTCGAGGATGCTGCAAGCCATGCATGGGTAGGTTGCTGGATCCCCGGTGCCGGCTGGCTCTATCTCGACCCGACCAATGACCGCCTCATCGATGACGCTCACACGACTGTTGCCTGGGGTCGCGACTACGGCGACGTACCTCCCGTCAAGGGCGTGATCTTCACCGAGGCAAAGAAATCCACGATGGAGGTCTCGGTCGACATGGCCGAGATGTGATGTGCCACTCGGCTAAATGTTGATGTAGCCGCTAAGACAAGTCGTAGGAGGGCTGGTAGCTCGGCTGATAGAGCTGGACCTCCCCGGCAGCGGGAATGCGCAAATTGATCATGAGGCCATAGCCATAGTCGACGGGCTCGCCACTGAACTCCGCACCCTTCGCACTCAGCTCATCCATCGTTGCGGCGAGATCATCGCAGATCAGCGAGATCTCATGGTGCACGCCGACGTTGGTTGTTTGACCTTCGTACGTCCAGCTACTGGGGTGTACGCCAAGCTCGCTAGGTCCTGATCTGAAGATCAACCAGCCCGGTCCAGACTCGGTGTTCTCCAAGAACGGCCAACCCAGTACGTCCCGCAGGAAGGCTCGGGTCGCCGGCGGGTCCTCAGAATAGAGCAGGGCATGCAGCGCAGTGATCATCTGACGAGGCTAGACCCCTCCCCGCCGCCGGGGAACCTCGACTGGCACAGTGAACCAACGTGCACGCGTTTGTCTGCGAACTCTGCCGGGCCGAGCTGTTTTTCGAGAACTCGGTATGTGTCCGGTGCGGCTCAGCGGTCGGATACTCCCGGGAGCAGGGCACCCTGGTGGCTGTATTCATCCGCGGAACGGCGGCCCTGGCCGGACCAGTTCATCAGCGCGTACGCCTCCATGCATCCGCTCGAGGATTTCGCGGAGGTGTTCGGCCACTTCCTGCACATCGCCGACACGCTGCAGACGGCGGGGGAGTTCGGGCTGCTGCCGCAACCCGAGCAGGGCAACAACGCGTTCTCGAGCCCTGGAACCGCGCGAAAGCTGCGGGAAAGTCTGCTGGAACGGCCGATGGCTGAGGTGGTTGCCGAGACCTGGCTGCCAGTGAGCAAGGGGCTCAACCAGATCAACCGAAGTATGGGTAAACCCGATCTCTATCCGTTCGTGCTGGCACATACGGTGATCGCGAAGCTGGCGTTTGTTGCCGATCTGGTCGCCAACGCCGCACCGCTCCCTGAATAAGCAACGCTGATGACGCGAAACCGCTGCGACACGCCGATGCGGGCTCTAATGGAGTTGTGAATTCAGGGGCTCTATCCGCGTGCTACCACGAAACTGTCCAGCTCGGCGCGCGCTTTGCCGAGCTCTTTCCAGGGCCCCGGTACGTCCACCAGGGCAAACCCGCTGGTGGGGAACTTGTTGTCCAGCTGCTTCCAATCCCTTGATTGGGTGCGGACACAGACGTACTCCACGAGATCAGGAATACCCGGGGCATGTCCGAGCACCAACATGGTGTTGATCTCTGCTGGCGCAGTGCGGATCAACTTCACAAGCTCTGGCACCCACGCTTGGTAGATCTCACGCCGGTATTGCACTTCGCCAGCTGTGGCACCGCCGGCCATCGCGCACTCCCAGGTCTGCCTCGTACGAGTTGCCGTCGAGCAGTACACAAGGTCGGGACGCAATGAGCGTTCGCTCAGGAATCGGCCGATGGCTTCAGCGTCGCGGCGGCCTCGCGCGGACAGCGGCCGCTCATGATCATCGACGTCGAGATCCCACGAGGACTTGCCGTGTCGGACGAGAACCAGCGTTCGCCGGTTGTTGGCCTCGTTCTCCATGGCGTCAGACTAGAGGTACGCGCTGTCGAGTGGGAGTGGGTAGGCCTCGACCCGCCGAGTTGTCAGAACCCAGTTGACCCATAGGCCAACTAACTTCTGACAAATCTCAGTCGTCGGCTCCGGGGTCCAATGATTCCCAGATCTCTCGGCACTCGGGGCAGACCGGGAACCGCTCGGGATCGCGGCTTGGCACCCACACTTTGCCGCACAGCGCGACCACCGGCGTACCCAACACCATCGCCTCGGTGAGTTTGTCCTTTGCCACATAGTGCGAGAAGCGTTCGTGGTCGCCCTCTTCAACACGATAGTCGGGCCGCTCCTGGGTACGCTCGTCGACGATCGTCTGGGTACCCGGACTCGCTTGCTGACTCACGTTCGCCAGTCTAGACAGCTGAGTGGTGTCCGGCACGACACAGCAGGCCCACAAATGACACAGCCTGTGAGCGACGACGAAGTAGTCAGATTCCAGCGCGCCCAGGATCGCGCGGCGCTGTCCTGGACGAGCGAACGAGGAGACACGCTTTCCGTCTGCGAGTGAGTGAGGAAGGCAGCGACTTCGAAGCGCGATCCTCGCGAGAGCGGAGAGCGAGCAATCCAACACTGCGCGAGCAGGCTCGAATGGAATAGACCTCGAGCGTCGTTGAAGTGATGGACTGGTGGGATGACGACGCAGGAGAAGACGGACGCGGCTGACCTAGCCGCTACCAAAGCCTCTCAGCGTGCCCTCACCATCGGGTTGTGCGCCATCGTCGTCGCGATCGCCTTCGAGACGATTGCCGTGGCAACAGCGATGCCGGTTGCCGCACGGGAGCTTGACGGGCTGAAGTATTACGCTTGGGCGTTCTCGGCGTTCTTGATCGGAATGCTCTTCGCCACAGTCCTCACGGGGCGACTCAGCGATCGGACCGGCCCAGCCAAACCGCTGCTGGTCGGCCTGGTGATCTTCCTGGCTGGCCTGGTCATTGCTGGTTCAGCTCCGAACATGGCTCAACTGGTCGCAGGTCGGCTGGTACAAGGTCTGGGCAGCGGTGCGATGAACGTCGCCATCTACGTTTGCGTCGCGGTTGCCTTCAACCCTAGACAGCGGCCGAAGATGTTCACCTACATCTCCACCGCATGGGTGCTGCCGTCGTTCGTCGGCCCGCCGGTGTCGGCCTGGCTGACGCAACATTTGAGCTGGCACTGGGTCTTCTTCGCAGTGATCCCGCTCGTCATCTTCGGTGGCGCGATGGCGTTCCCGAGTTTGCTGCGCTTGATGCGCGCGCACCGCCCGACCGATTCCGACGACACCAAACCTGCACCGATGTGGGCTGCTGGACTACTTGCCGTCGCTGCCGCGATGCTGCAGCTCGCCGGCCAGCGGTTGGACTGGTTGGCCGTGGGTCTAGCGGTTGGAGGTGTGGCGGGTCTTCTGGTGGCACTGCCGCCACTGATGCCACCAGGATTCTTGAGGTTTCGGCCCGGCCTGCCTCAGGTCGTGCAGACCCGCGGGCTGCTCGCCGGTGCATTCTTCGGCGCTGAAGCCTTCGTGCCATTGATGTTGGTCGAGCAGCGATCGGTTCCGCTGTTACAAGCCGGAGCGGTACTCACGGTCGGCGCCATTGGCTGGACCGTCGGTTCCTGGCTGCAATCCCGGCCATGGCTTCCGATCCGACGCGACCGGCTGATCACGCTGGGCTGCGTCGCGGTCGCCTTCGGAGTGGCTCTGGTCGGCCTGATCGCCTTCCTTCCAACGCTTTCGTACCTCTTGGTCGCCGTCGCTTGGATCTTCTCCGGTCTCGGGATGGGGCTTGCCACCTCGAGCAGCTCACTGGCAGTAATGAGCCTGTCCACCGCGGCCGAGCAAGGCCGAAACGCCTCGTCGCTCAATGTGGCCGACGCTCTCGGTTCGGGCATCTTCGTTGGTATCGCGGGCAGTATCTTTGCGGCCTTGAGCTCGAGCGGAAATTTGGCCTTGACTTTTGGCCTCCTGCAGTTGTCGATGGCTGCTGTCGGGGTGCTGGCGGTTCTCACATCGCGGCGCATCGGCGTAGTGCGGAACGAGTTCGCGCCACGCTGAGCCCGGCAATCTAACGCAGCACCAAGATGGTGACGAACATTGAGATCGCGAAGAGGGCGAGGGCAGACACAGCCAGCAGGATGTAGTACGAAAACGGCCGAGAAGCAGCGGTTAGCTCCGGTGACGCCGTCGTCAGCTGGCTCACCGCGTGGAGGATCTGGCGAATTGAGATAACTGCCGACGAATGGTTGCAGGGTGGGTTGATAGGCAGGCGGCGAAGAATGTGGTGTCGGCGGCTCAAATCCCGACGGTGCGGCGGACGGTGGCGACATTGCTGAAGGTTTCGGCACCGGTGGCAAGTCCGGTCTGGTGATCTCGTTGGCGCTTGGCTGCTGGTTCCTTGGCGAGTGGCCAGCGATCACACTCCCCTTGGGCGCTGCGCTCGCAGGCCCAGCTGGCCGCATCTCGCCAGCAATCGCCTCCAGTGCGTCAGCAAGGAGCAGCGCCGTGGGTGGACGGCGATTCCGGTCGGCAGCCAGCCCGGAGACCATGACCGCGTCAAGGGTCGCAGGTGCGCCCAGACGCTGGGCAATTGCGTCCGGAGGTCGAGAGATGTCCCGCGCCAAGATGTCGGCGATGCTGCGCACCAGGAACGGAGGATGGCCCGTCAGCATGGCGTACGTCACCGCCGTGAGCGAGTAGATGTCGACTCGCTTGTCGAGCGGAGTCACGCCCATAGCCTGCTCGGGCGCCATATAGGAGGGTGTGCCGGCCGTCATTGTTGCGCCGACCGCATCCACCATCGACTTGGCGACGCCGAGGTCTGCGATGAGTACGTGAGCAGCGCCGTTGGCGGTCTTGCCAAGCAGCAGGTTTCCGGGGCTCACGTCGCGATGGATGATGTCGTTCGTGTGTAGTACGTCGAGCGCGCGGCAGGCATCGGCGCACAGCCGCAAGGCGCGTACGGGCTCGAGGCCCTGCTGACGGAGCTCGTTCAACGAACCGCCGTCGATGTAGTCCATGACAAAGTAGGGCCGGCCGTCCGCGAGACTGCCGATGTCGTAGACCTGAACCAGCCGTTGATCATGGATCCGCCGCATGATGCGCGCCTCGGCGAGGAAGCGGTTGCGGACATCGCTGTTGGCGGCCCAATTGTCGGCCAGCACCTTCACCGCAACGGGCACGTCCAGATCATCGTCATGCCCGAGCCAAACGGTCGCAAACGACCCGGCGCCGATGCGCCGAACCAGCCGGTAACGCCCTATGGACTCCATCGCCACCATTCTCGCCCGTCGGCCACTCACCTGGCTCGTGACGGAAACCTACGTTCACATAGGGTGCCTACGGTTTACACAGCTTGCAACTTATGCAAACCGTCAGCGATCTAGGTGAACCTAGGTTGCATCACGGGGTGCGGCAGGTAGTTAGACGGTAGTCGAGCGCGTGGCAAGAGCTTCCAGCGTCGAGCGGGAGCCCTTGGTATGCAGTGAATTCAGTGCGTTCAGGTACGGCTCGGTGAAATCCGGCTCGCCGGCGAGATCCCCGAAAAGCTCGCGGTTCTTTACGAAGGCCAGCGGATCGTCCCGCTGCTGGGCGGCAAGGCGCTGCACTGTATCGGCTAGCTCATCGACTATTTCGATTGGCTCACCCTGCTCGTCTACCCCTTCGGCGTAGCGGGCCCAACTGGCAACAACCGCCGCCGACAGCGTTACATCCCGACCAGCACCAAGATTCTCCTTGATGACCGGAACCAGCCAAGTGGGAATGCGCTCCGAGCTCCTGGCGCAAAGCCGGGCGACGGTATCTCGGACTCCGGCGTTGGAGAAGCGTTCGATGAGCTGAAGCTTGTACGCGTCCAAGTCGATGCCCGGCACAGGAGCCAGAGTAGGGGTGGCTTCTCGGTTCATGTAATCCAGCAGGAAGTTGGCGAACAACTGATCCTGTGCGACCTCGTGCACCAATCGGTAGCCGGCGAGATAGCCGAAGTAGCACAGTGCCTGGTGGCTGGCATTGAGAAGTCGTAGCTTCATCAGCTCGTACGGCACGACGTCAGGCACTACCTGCACTCCGACGTCTTCGAATGAGGGGCGGCCGGAGGGGAACTTATCCTCCAGCGCCCACTGTGTGAAGGGTTCGCAGACCACCGGCCAGGCGTCCTCCACACCGAAACGCTTGCTGATCTGTACGCGGTCGTCGTCGGTCGTGACAGGGGTAATCCGGTCGACCATCGAATTGGGGAATTGCACATTGTCCTCCACCCATTCGCCCAGCTCCGGATCTCGGAGCCGGGCGAACGCGGTGAAGACCTCCTGCGCCATATGGCCGTTGCCTTGGATGTTGTCGCAGGACATCACCGTGAAGGGCTCGATGTCACGTGACCGGCGGCGTACCAGGGCTTCGGTGATCAGGCCGAATGTGGTGGCCGGGACCGCTCCGGGTGCCAGGTCAGCCTGAACGGCCGGGTTGGTGTCGTCGAACTTCCCGGTCACCGGATGGAAGTTGTACCCGCCTTCGGTGACGGTGAGCGAAACGATTCGGGTCGCTGGGTCGGCCATCTTCTCGATGACAGCCTCGGGATCGTCCGGTGCGTACAGATACTGCACGATCGATCCGATGATCCGTGGCTCCCAGCTTCCGTCAGGGGCTTTCTCGACCAGGGTGTAGAGACAGTCCTGAGTTTGCATCGCCTCTTTCATCTTGAGGTCGAACGGCATCACGCCGACGCCGCAGATACCCCAGTCGAGGGCCTTGCCCTGTTCCATCAGCTGATCGATGTACATCGCCTGGTGGGCTCGGTGGAACCCACCGACACCGAAATGGACGATGCCAACCGTGACCCGTGAGCGGTCATAACTCGGTACCGGGATGGAAAGAGATCCGAGGTTGGCCTGGTTCAGGGCTGTCATCTGATCTGTGCCTTACTTGACCGCACCGAGGGACAGGCCCTGCACCAGCTTGTCCTGTGCTGCGAAGCCGGCGATGATCACCGGCAGCGACACAACGGTCGCGGCTGCACAGACCTTGGCCAGGAACAGACCCTGGGAGGTCACGAAGCTGGTCAGGAACACCGGTGCGGTGCCCGCTATCACGCTGGTCAGGGTGTTGGCCAGCAGCAGCTCGTTCCAGGCGAAGATGAAGCAGATCAGTGCGGTGGCTGCGATTCCTGGGGAGATGATCGGCACGATGATGCTGCGCAGCGTACGGATCAGGCCTGCACCGTCCACGGCGGCGGCTTCGAACAGCTCGACGGGGATGTCGGCGAGGAAGGATCGCATCATCCACACCGCGATGGGCAGGTTCATGGCGGTGTACAGGATCAGCAGGTAGTTGATGTTGTCCAGCAGTCCGAGGTATTTGGCGAAGATGTAGAGCGGTAGTAGACCGGCAACGGCGGGCAGCATTTTGGTGGACAGGAAGAAGAACATCGCATCTGTCCATTTGGTGATCGGCTTGACCGCCAGCGCGTACGCCGCCGGGATCGCGAGCAAGATCACCAGGATGGTGGAGATGATCGATGCGGTTGCTGAGTTGATCAACGGCGGCCAGGGGCTGGCTCCTGAGGAGGCGCCGAAGAACTCTTTGTAGCCCTGCAGGGTGAGGGGGGCGAAGAAGCTGGGCGGGTTGGTTGATGCGTTGGGTTCGGAGTGGAGGCTGGTCAGCACCATGTAGAAGACCGGGAAGACGAAGAGGATGCCGATGGCCCAAGCGGCGATGCCGGCGATGGTGTTGCCTCTGCGTGAGCCGAGGCCGCGGGCTTTCTCGTTGGATTTCTTTCGCTGCTCAGCGAGCTTGCTGGGGGCGGGAGCGAGTGCGCTGGTCATCAGGACTCCTCGAACAGGGTGGAGACGGTACGCAGCAGGAAGGTGGCGATGGCGATGGAGAAGATCACCACGACCACACCTTGTGCGGAGGCAAGACCGTAGTCCTGCGCGCTGTAGAGGGTTTCGTAAACGGTGAAGGGCAGGTTCGCAGTGCCGAGTGAGCCGGCCGTCATGACGAACACCGTGTCGAAGGTCTGGATGACATAGATCGAGCCGAGCAGGCCGCCGAGCTCCAGATACCGACGCATGTGCGGCATGGTGATGAAGCGGAAGGTCTGCCAGGAGTTCGCGCCGTCGACATTGGCCGCCTCGAGAACATCACCTGGGCGGGACTGCAGCCCGGCCAGCAGGATCAGGGTCATGAACGGTGTCCAGTACCAGATCAGCTGAACCTCGATCGCCAGCCGTGGGAAGTCAGTAATCCAGTCCGGCTGCGGGCCGCCGACCAAGGTGAGCAGGCCGTTGAGCAGGCCATAGACGGGGTTGTAAATGGCGTGTTTCCACAGCAGCGCAGCGGCAACCGGCACGATCAGGAAAGGAGTGATCATAAAGGTGCGGACAATGCCCCGACCGAAGAAGTTGCGGTTCAACAACAGCGAAATGCCGAGCCCCAACGCCAGAGAAACGATCACCACGGTCACGGTGAGTACGACCGTGAAAAACACACTTGCTCGCAGGGCCGGGTCGGTGAAGACGGTGGCGTAGTTGTTGAGCGTGCCGAAGAAGATCTCGTTGGGATAGTTGGCCTGCCAGTTCATGAACGAGATGATCAGGGTCGCCAGGAACGGGATCTGGGTCAGGATGATGGTGAAGACCAGAGCCGGCAGCAGCGGGATGCGGCGAACCCAGCCCTTTTTGTCCATCCAGCGTTCGTTGAAGCTCGGTTTGGGCTCCTTTTTCTTGGCTGCCTTGGCCTCGGCCTTGGTGTCGAGGGGAGTCGCCGTTGTGGTGGCCATGTGCGCCATGCCTCCTTATCAGATGTTGAGGTGAGCCGTCAGGTGTCGAGGCGAGTCGTCAGGTGTGAAGTGAGCCGTGCTCTGCGACAGGTTCACAAGCGTTGAATTCCTTGAGAGGGGTTGAGTTGTCCGTGTTGATCGTGGGCCTCCGGCAGGCTCAGCCGGCGTGATGGCAGCTGAGCCTGCCGAAGAGTCCTTCAGATCCTGCTACTGGCCCTGGTACTTCTTGGAGACAACCTCAGCCAGTTTCTGCCCGTTGTTGAGCGCGTCGTCGACGCTCTTCTTACCGGCAATCACCCCCGAGATGTCTTGGCTGACCTTCGTGCCCAGATCGGGGAACTCCGGGATGTCGACGAACTGAATACCGATCGTTGGTCGCGGCTGGACACCAGGGTTGACCGGGTCAGCAGCCTCGATCGCCTTCAAGGTCGCCTCGGCGAACGCTCCGGCTTCCTTCTTGTACTCGGGGTTCTGATAGGTCGAGATGCGCTTGCCGGCCGGCACGGTTGCCCAGCCGTCTTGGGCACCAACCAGTTCCTCATACTTCTTTGACGATGCCCAGGACATGAACTTCCACGCATCGTCTTGCTTCTGGCTCTTCTTCTCGATCGCCCATGCCCAGGTGTACAGCCAGCCGGACGCATCCGTCATCTTGACGGGTGCTTGCGCGTACGCCATCTTGCCTTTCACCGGAGAGTCGGGAGCTTCCAGGCTGCCCGCAGCAGAGGTGGCGTCATACCACATCGCGGCCTTGCTCTGGGTCGTCGCGGTCAGGCACTCGGCGAATCCGGCCTGTGCCGCGCCGGCCTCACCATGGGCCTTCACCAGATCGGTGTAAAAGGTGGTCGCCGCTTTGAACTCCGGCGCATTGACCTTGGCCGTCCAATCCTTCTCAAACCAAGTGCCGCCGAACGTGTTGACCACCGTCGTCAGCGGTGCGAAGACCTCGCCCCAACCAGGTAGGCCACGCAGGCAGATGCCCTTCATCCCCGATTCGGCACCGTCCAGCTTCGCTGCCGCGGCCGCAACCTCATCCCAGGTCGGTTTGTCCTTGATCGTCACCCCGGCCTTGTCCGCGACATCCTTGCGGTACATCAGGAAGGAGGACTCGCCGTAGAACGGTTCGCCGTACAACTTGCCGTCCGGACCCTTCAACGACTCCGTCATCGCTGGGAAGATGTCGGCTTGGTTGAAGTCCTTGTCGTCCTTGTAGCCCGGGATGTCATCCATAGACCACAACCAGTTGTTCTTGGAATACCAGGGGATCTCAAAGTTCGACAACGTCGCCACATCAAACTGGCCTGACTGATTGGCAAACTCCTGCGCCGCCTGGTTGCGCATTTCATTCTCCGGCTTGACCGTGAAGTTCACCGTGATGCCGGACTCCTTGGTGAACTCGCCAATGTGCTTCTGCAGCGCCAACATCTGCGGATTGTTAACCATCAAGACGTTGATCGACTTCTCACCGCCGCCACCGCCACCGCCGGCTCCGCCGGCTCCGGCACAAGCGGAGGTCGCAACCAACAACGCAGACAAGCCTGCGGCTGCCGCTACTTTCTGATTCCAGCGCATCTGGAGTCATTCCTTCCTGGTCGTCCCTCTTCAGGGGTCTGAGTTTGAGGGGGTTTTGTGGGCCTCAATGGCCTTTCGGAGGCTGGTCTCGCAGCCGCAGGAGGAGCGCTGGCTGCATGCGTGCGTGCGCACCGGCGGTGGTTCGACTCATGGTCCGAGTCCGTCGGTGACCAGTGGTGCTGAGCATGATCAGATTCAGTGCAGTGAAAATTGCGGATCGGCCTGATCCCGATCGGGACACATTGATAGGCCGACCGGCTCGCCTGATGGGCCGCTGCGACGGCCCTAGCGTTCACACCTGATCTCACGCTGATCAGTAGTCCCTCGCTCAGTACACGCTGGCTTTTGGGTGCCTTGTCCATGTATAACGCAAAACACCCGGCTTGCCCACTCCTGTTGGAAAGAAGCCCGAATCATTTCGAAACTGCAACAATCCGTTGTTGTGGTTGCTTGATTTGGAGTGTGTGAACCCTAATGGATGGCTGAGCACCAGCTATCGATGATCTGTGGTTAGCCCCAGGGACCTCGCTGAGAACGACACTACGATGAGAGTGTGTCTGACATTCCCGTAGGCTCGCCGCCGGCCCCGCCAGGACGTCATGCCGCGCCGAGTGGCTGGTACGCCGACCCGGTGAACCCGGCACAGGAACGGTACTGGGACGGCTGGCAGTGGTCCCGCAATACGCGACCCGCCGAACAAATCCCACCAGGCGCCGGTTACGGCCAGGCACCGTATTCGCCCTATCCGGTAGCCAATGGGAGCGGTCCCAATGTGAGGCCCCCGCTGGGCCGCCCGGGAGCCCGTCCGATGTCGATGCAGGCGACCACGACCGCGGACGGCGTTCCGCTGGCATCGTGGTGGTGGCGCGCGTTGGCCGTGGTGATCGATAACGTGATCATCAGCGCAATCGTCACCATCGTCACCTACCCGGTGTGGCAGTCGGCCTACGCGGCGTGGACGAGCTATTTCGACGCCGTGCTTGAAGCTCAGCGGCTTGGCGTGGCACCGCCAACGATGAGCGTGACCGAGCTGATCTCCGGTCGCGACCAGCTGATCTTGACCGTAGCCACGATCGGCATCGGAATGCTCTACCACGTCGGCTTTCTGCGCTGGAAGTCGGCAACACCTGGGAAGTTGCTCTGCGGGCTACGCGTCGTACCCGTTGATCACGGCCACGCCACCGGTCCGCTGCTCTGGAGCTCGATTCTCATCCGGTCCGCTTTTTGGGTGCTGCCCAGCATCAACTCCTTCCTCAGCTTGATCACGGTGGTGGACGTGCTTTTCCCGCTCTGGCATCCAAAAAGACAGGCATTGCACGACATGGCGGCGAAGACCCAGGTCATCCGCCCGCGGCGATCCTGACAACGTCTCAGCTGGATCACAGTTATCGGCAAAAGATCACTACCAGCTCGACACCGCTAGTCAGCTGGCTATATTGAACCGAGGTCGGAGCGTTCGGGGCGCTCTTACCCGTAGCCCTCGGGCGCGGGGGCCACGTCCAATAAGGTTGTCGTGCCGGATACGCACCGTCTTCAGCACTCAGGTGCCGCGTTAGCGGGACTCGTGGCATTGGTCGGCACGGCGCTACTGCCAGTTTCGGCCAGCGCCGCTCCCACTGACGCGACGTTGACGGTCATCGTCAACCGCGACGTTGATCACAACGGCGGCTACAGCAGCGATGTTGATCAGCCCCAGCCTGGCATCAAGATTGCCGTGACCGATGCCAGGGGGAAACGCGTGCAGGGTGTCACCGGCCGCGACGGGAGGTTCGTCCTTCGGGCAAATCCCCGGCTGAAGGGTGGTCGGTATTTCGTTGTGGCCAAGATTCCTGATGCGCTCGCCACGCTCACGCCTGTGCCACAGAGCAGCACATTCCAACCATTCAGCACCACCATCGATGTGACCTCGCAGAAGCAAATCGTGCGGATGGGTGTTGCCGTTGGTCGCAAGCCGTCCGAGCCCGCGGAGTCTCAACCGACGAGTGTGTCCCGCGCCTCAGATCGGCCAGGGCTGGCCCGGTTCGCCGTTGGTGATCTGGTGTGGATGGATGACAACCGATCCGGCACACAGGATCCCGGCGAAGCGCCGGCGAGTCGCATCAGCGTCCAGCTGCTCAATGTTGACGGTGAGGTCGTCGCCTCGACGGTGAGTTCGCCGTCCGGGCGCTATATGTTCGACAACGTGTCGGCCGGCACGTACTCGGTGCGATTTGCCGGCGTTCCCAAAGACTTTCGGCTAACACCGACGGGCCTCGGCGATCAGCGGGGCAGCGACTCCGATCCCGACTTCTCCGGCGTCACTGCACCCTTCACGCTTAGTGTCGGCGAACTCAATGTCCGGCCGACGACGTCAGCAGATCAGGTATCGGCTACCTATATCAATTCCACCATCGATGCGGGCATCACCCCGCTCCGCTTCGGGGTCGGCGACAGCGTCTGGCTTGATCTGAACGCCGACGGTATCCAGCAGCCTGACGAGCCGGCAGGCTCAGCGGCGGTCTCGTTGCTGAGCGATACCGGTGACGTGATTGCCACGACGACCACCGACAGGACGGGCCGCTACGAATTCTCCAATCTGCCCAGCGGCAGGTATCGACTCCAGTTCGCGGGCCTGCCTGCCCATCGCGCGTTCACACTGCGCACCTCCGCGAGCGACCCGGCTCTTGATTCCGACGCAGATCCGGCCACCGGGCGAACCGCCGTCTTCACACTCGCTCAAGGAGCACCCAACCTGATACCTGCCACTGAGGCTGACGCCAGCTCGACGGACCTCGAGAATCAGACACTCAATGCTGGCCTGGTGTGCGCCTATTCGGTGGGGGACAGAGTCTGGAGAGATGTGAATGGCGATGGGGTCTTCGATGTGGGCGACACCGGCGTCGGCGATATCACCGTTCAGCTTTTCGACAGTGAATCGCATGTTCGTGCGACGACGGTGACCTCGGAATCTGGCCACTACACGTTCTACCGCCTGGCGGCGGGGGACTACAGGATCAGATTCAGCAAGGTGCCGGACGGGCTGAGGTTCACCGGCCGGGACGCGGGGAACAACCCAGCCATGGACTCCGACGCCGAGCACGATGGGTGGACTCCGCTCTTCTCGCTTGGAAACGACAACCCGGCCGATTCCAGCATCGACGCGGGGCTGACCACGCTCGCGAACTATCGTGACGCGTCAGGTGTCAACCAGGCCCCAGTTGACGTCGCCCTGTCATCCGCTGGAGGCGTTGCCCCGCAGATTCCCTTTGCTGGTGCAGCGCTGGCACTTGCCGGCGCGGGTTGTCTAATCGTTGCTCGGCGCCGGCGCAAGCTCTAGTCGTCCAGCGGGCGGCGGCGTCAGGACGCGGCCGGCACGTCACGTCTTACGAGGTCGTCGATCACCTGCTGCATGCGGTCGGTGCCCACTCGGCGGAGTCGCCGCCGGATTCGCGACTGGGTCGGCTGGTCCCAGCTGGAGATGGCTCGCGGCAGTTTGATCATGATCGGCGTCTTCCATGAGTGCAGCCGCATCATTCCGGCTCGCGCCGTCGACGAGAGCGTGAATCGCCCTGAGCATCGCAAGCCAGTCCCACTCGATGCGGCTGGTGATCTTGAATGGCAGATCCGCCTCGACCAAGATCGACAGCTGTTCGGCGGTTGACGAGGGCCCCGCTGCGCCGATCTTCCCGTAGAGACCGGCCGCTTCGATCGGCTCGACGGCCGCCTCCCAGCCAGGCGCGTATGGCAGTGCGACGAAGATGTCGACGTCAAACCCCAGCTCTGCCGCGGCCGAGATCACTCGCGCCGCACTCCCGACAAGATCATCGAGATCGCGCAGGGCAGACTCAACCGACACGATGTCGATACCTGGGAGATCTCGTCCCGCGAGCGCAAGGAGACCCCCAGCCCCGCCCGTCGTGATCACGCTCACTGGGAGGTCGATACCAGTGGGAAGTTGCCGGCTGACAGCGGTTAGCTGAGTGTCCGGCACCACCAACGCCGCCAGTTGGCTTCGGTACGCGGCCCGCAGTTCCTGATGGTCGGCGACCACCTGGGCGAGGGGATGAGCCTCCGGACTTCGGAACAAGGTCTCGTCGTCGAACAGGCCGTCGAACAGTCCCATGGCCTGCAGGCTACGCACCCATTTTGGAGCTGCTCGCGCATCGCGCGCTTGGATCCGCCTACTTCGTCGTCGCTCGCAGACGATAAAGCGTGTCTGCTCGCTCCTCCTCAGCACGGCGGGCGCGCGATTCCCGACGCTCGCAGCTGTCGGAGAACCCCGACACTTGTCGAAATTGATACAACAGAAGACAAATTATGAGCCGATTTCCGCAGCATCAGGTCGACGAGGCGCTCGAGAAGGTGCGAAGAGCGTGCCTGATCTTGCCTGAGACGTCCGAACGGCTGAGTCACGGCGGACCCGCCTTCTTCATTCGGGGGAAGAAGTGCTTTGTGATGTTTCTCGACGACCATCATGACGACGGCCGGCTCGCGATCTGGTGCGCTGCACCCGATGGCGTTCAGGCCGAAATGGTGGACACCGAGCCGGCGCGTTTCTTCCGGCCGCCCTATGTAGGGCATCTCGGCTGGCTCGGTGTCCAGCTGCCGGCAACTGATCAGGCCGAGCTCGACGCGATTTGCCGGGAGGCATTTATCGCCGTGGCGCCGCCGAGTCTGCTCAAGGTTCTCAAAGCGGACTAATGTCGTTCCGCGGCACTAGGCCAGGCGTTGAGCTGTCGCCTTCAGGCTCGAATGGCCACTCCGGCTGCGGCGAGCTCGGCCGATACCTCGGCCACTCGCTCCGGGGCGACAGCGGCAGTCAGATCCAGTAGCACCGTGGTGTCGAAGCCCTCGCGTACGGCGTCCAGCGCCGTCGCGCGTACGCAGTAGTCGGTAGCAATGCCGCAGACGTCTATCTGATCAACTTTTCGCTCCCGCAACCAGACCGACAGCCTCTCGCCGTCCGCTGTGACGCCTTCGAAGGCCGAGTAGGAGGGCGCGTAATGGCCCTTGTAGAAGACGGCGGCGAAGTCACGGTAGGTGAGGTTGTCATGAAACTCAGCCCCCTGTGAGCCGACCACACAGTGTGGTGGCCAGGAGTCCACGAAGTCCGGCTCGGCGGCGAAGTGACCGCCCGGATCGATGTGATGATCACGGCTGGCGATTACCTGGGCGTAGCCATGATCACTATTGAGCAACCGATCGATGCGGCTCACGACGGCAGCTCCGCCGGCCACGCCCAGTGAGCCACCCTCGCAAAAGTCACGCTGCGGATCGGCGATGATCAAGGCACGTGTCATGCTCGCAAATCCCTCGTGGGCTCAGCGTGAGTACTCGAATAGATCGTCTCTATCACCGGCTCACCCCGAGACATCTTGAGCGCCTCCAGCGGCAGCTCGGCGCGGGCACTTCTGTGTCGCTCTCGAATGGTGTCGAGAGATTCCTCTCCGATGATCTTGCCGCCATCCACCAGCTGGACGAGCAGCAGTCGATCGTTGGAGTCGCCACTCGGGGGCGCACCGATGCCGATGATCTCCGCCTCGGCCGTACCTTGCTCGGACAGCTGCCGCAGCGCGTACTTACGACCTCCCACAGAGATCTTGTTGATGCTCTTCTTGGCCACGGCGACCATGGGTGCGGCCACCTCGTCAGATTCGGTTCGCGCCACCAGCTTGTACACGAATTCGCTCGTGGGATGACCGCTGCCGGTCACCAATGCGGTGCCGACTCCGTAGCCGTCGACCGGAGCACCATCCAGGGCCGCGAGAGTGAACTCATCGAGGTCGCTCGTCACAATGATCTTGGTGCGGAACGCCCCCAGGGAGTCGAGCAGCTCGCGGACCTGGGCGGCCAGTAGACCAAGATCGCCTGAATCGAGTCGGACCGCACCCAATTGCCCGTTGGTGAGTTCCACCCCTGTCTTCACGGCCTCGAAGACGTCGTAGGTGTCCACTAACAACGTGGTCTCGGTTCCCAACTCGGCGATCTGTGCCGCGAAAGCCTCGCGCTCACTGCTATGCAGCAAGGTGAACGAGTGCGCTGCCGTACCTCGGGTTGGTACGCCGTACCGGCGACCCGCCTCCAGGTTGGAGGTCGAATCGAAGCCAGCGATGTACGCGGCCCGAGCGGCTGCCACCGCGGCTAGCTCATGAGTGCGCCGGGAGCCCATTTCGATGCAAGGCCGATCGCCCGCCATAGCGGTCATCCGAGAAGCGGCGGAGGCAATGGCTGAGTCGTGGTTGTAGATGCTGAGTAGCAGCGTTTCCAGCACCACAGCCTCGCCGAAGGTGCTTTCGACGATCACGATCGGCGAGCCAGGGAAGTAGACCTCGCCCTCCGGATAGCCCCAGATGTCACCGGAAAATTGGTAGTCGGCCAACCAGTCCGCCATGACATGATCAACGATCTTGCGGTCGCGCAGGAATCGCAGCGATTCGTCGTCGAAACGGAACTGTCGGAGGGCGCGTAAGAATCTGCCGACGCCGGCCACCACGCCGTAGCGACGACCTTCAGGCAGGCGACGTGCGAAGAGCTCGAAAACACAGCGACGATGTGCCGTTCCGGCTCGCAGTGCCGCCCGTACCATCGTCAACTCATAGTGGTCGGTCAACAAGGCGGTTGTCGGGACCTCGCGCGGGCCCCAAGCCGCTGCCGGACCTGGCCCCGGCTCCGTCGCGGTCACGGCGTCAGCCTAGCCAGCGAGGTCTGAGCATCGATGTCACCCGCTACCGGTCACCATCTTTGGCGCGGCTCCTGCCGGCGTTTGTCCGCACAGAGCCAAGAATTCAGCTCGAAACGGCTTAGCAAGCGCTCGTTCGTGGCCCTGTGCGGAATGGCGCGCGCTCGCGGCTCGTCCAGTGGCAGCCGCGCGCTGCGGTAGCACCGTGGACGTTGCAAGAATGGTCCCTATGCCTGATTCCGACGGGGAGAGCCTGACACCCGCAGGCGGGACCGCTGTTGCCGAGCGACCAGTCGATGAAGTCCTGGCGCAAACTCCGTGGGTCACCATCGTCTGGGACGACCCAGTCAATCTCATGTCGTACGTGACACACGTATTCGTGAGTTACTTTCACTACACCAAATCCAAGGCCGAGAAACTGATGTTGCAGGTGCACACGACAGGCAAGGCGATAGTCTCCAGCGGAAGTCGCGAGGCTATGGAGCGAGATGTCACCGCGATGCATGAATATGGCCTGTGGGCCACCCTCGACAAGTCAGATAAATGAGCTTGAGTTTCCTCCGCGCTACTCATCGCGCACAGCTGAATCCCGCGCCGAGCGAGCTTGGCGAGCGAGGCAATCAAACATGAAGAAGTTTCATAAGCGGCGGGGCGTGATCATCACGCAGCTCAGCGCGTACGAAGTAGAGCTGCTGGCGTCCTTGATCATGCAACTCATCGAGCTGCTCTCCGACGGTGAGCCGGCGGGGTTTGCGACACAATCCGAGGCGAGCGACGCATTCGACGAGATTGTCAAGAATCTTGAGGGCGAACCCGACGAGCCGGGACCACTGGAGGATCCAGTGCTCAAACGGCTCTTCCCTGATGCATATCCCAACGACTCCGCAGCCTCGGCCGACTTCCGGCGATTCACTGAGCGGGACATGAAGGCGAGCAGAGTCACCGAAGCGCGTGTCGTCCTCGACCGGCTTGCCACAACCGAGCTCGGAGCTCGCGATCTCAAGATCCCAGCTGAGGAGGTGGAGAGCTGGCTGCGGACCTTGACGAGTGTCCGGCTCGCCGTGGCAACCCGCCTCGGCATCCGCGACGCCGCCGCCGCTGATGAGCTGGCGGCGCTGCCGGAGGACGACCCGCGCAGCTTCATGGTGAGCGTGTACGACTGGCTTGGCTTTGCGCAGGAGACCCTGATCTCGGCGCTATAGAAGGCGACACTCCGCGCGGGAGCGAGCTTGGCGAGCGGAGCAATCAAATCTGAAAGGCTGCAGTCCATGGCGACGTACGAACTCAACGAGGCCGCAGTGGCCAACTGCCGCAGACTGATCGATGCCCGGCAATACGTTCTCGACAGCGACTGGGGCGAGGTGCAGCCACATGCTGAGGCCCAGAACGCGTTCCTCGAACGGCATTCCTTCCAGGAGTACGCCGCCTGGCATCTCGGGCTCACCGAAGGCGCCACCGACGAGACGAAGGCCCGGTATGCATTCGTCTTCGGCGACTTTCGGCGCGTGCACCGTACGGCTCTGATTGCCTGCGTCTACCGCGCATCAGAGTGGCGGCACAAGAAGATCGAGCTTGCCGCCCACGACCTCTTGCAGCACCTCGATGCCACTTCTGGGTGAGGCCTCGTCCCGAAAGTGGTCACCTGCAACACGCCGCGCGGCGTGTCGCGTGTTGTTCGCGACCAGTTACGTAACGGAGGTGACCTACCGATCCAGGGTGAGGCGGAAAGCCCAGAGATGGACGTGCGGTTTGGGGCTGTGATCAAGCTCGGGCGCCCGCACAAAGCCGAACTCGCGGTAGAGCGCGTGCGCCGCGGTCATCTGCGGCAGTGACGACAGCAATACCTCGCGCATGCGCTCCGCTCGGGCGCGCTCGAGACATTCGGTAACCAGGGCACGGCCCACCCCGCGACGCCGTCCAGCCGCGGCAACGGACAGCATCCGAAACTCGGCTTGATCTTGCTCGGTAGCGAGCTCGCGCCAAGGGGACGTCGGCGGACACCACGTCACGGTGCCAAGGACTTGCCCGTCTTCAACGGCCACCAGGAGTTCCGCCTCGCGCGCCCTGCGTCCGGCATCGGTTAGCTCGGCCTCATAGGCCGTGTCGATCAGCCCGTCGGCGCGTCGCAGCAGGTCGTCGATGCGATAGGCCTCGGCAGTGACTCGTCCGGCCTCGGCGTACTCGGAAGGCTCGGCAACTCGAATGAGAAAGCTCACTCAGGAACCGTGCACGCGAAGGTGAAACCGGTGCCCGCGTTGGGCATCTCGAACCGGCCATTCGTCGCGGTGACGGTGACGTCATCGAGGGTGCCGGCGTCGGGCGCCGCCCCATGCAATATCAGCACGAAGTACTGTCGTGCGAATTCTGCGAAGCCCTCCCCGCCGACCTCGGCGTTGACCGTCAGTTCCGCGCCGGCCCGTTCGACGGTAAAGGTGGTTCGGTAGCGAGCACCTCGGACGGCAGCGAAGCTCACGCCGTCGTCTTCCTGCAACGTTGAGTACGACACGCCGTCAGCGGTCGGCACGAAGAGGTGTAACTCGACTGCGGCCGGGCGGTAGTCGTTGGTCGACGCCGGCGCCTCCGGCCACATAGGGATCACCGCTCCGCCGCGGGCATAGATCGGAATCCGGTCTAGCGGAGTAGCAGCGATCACGAACCTTTTCCCGCCAACGAGTTCGCCGGTGTGCCAGTCGTACCAGTCGCCTGCCGGCAGGTAGACCTGGCGAGCTGTGACCCTCGGCTCGACGACGGGTGCGACCAGCAGATCACTGCCGAGCAGATACTGATCATCGATATCGCGGACGGTCGCATCGTATTGATGATCAAAGACCAGCGGACGCTGCACCGGAGCGCCAGTCTCCGATGACTCCAGGAAGCATGCGTACAAGTAGGGCAGCAACCGGTATCTCAGCTTGATCGCAGTTCGTACGTGATCTTGCACAACGTCACCGAACGCCCAGGCGTACTGATCAACATTGCCGATCTCGGAGTGGTTGCGGCAGAACGGGGTCAAGACGCCGTACTGCATCCAGCGCAGGAACAGTTCTGCGTTGGAATTCCCTTGGAATCCGCCGATGTCGGCGCCGATGAAGGCCTGCCCCGAGATGCCGAAGCCTGCTCCCATCGCGATGCTCAGCCACAGATGATCCCAGCGCGACTGGTTGTCGCCCATCCAGTTGGCGGCGTATCGCTGAATGCCGGCAAAGCCGGAGCGAGACAGCACAAAAGTCCGCCGGTCCGGCATCGCGTCGAGCAGTCCTGCCGTGGTGCCCATCGCCATAAGCAGCGCGTACTGGTTGTGATAGCGCTCATGTGAATACTCGCCGCGACCAAAGCGCATCCGCGTGGACGGGATGTTGCCGGTCGCCGGCTCGTTCATGTCATTCCAGATGCCTGCCAGTCCGGAGAGCACGTGTGCTGCGTTGAGCTCTCCCCACCAGGTGCGCGCATCCTCGGTGACAAAGTCGGGGAAGGCAGTGTTGCCCGGCCACACCTGGCCGATATAGATATCGCCTCCTTCTGTGCGGCACAGCACGTCACGCTCGACGGCTTGATCGAAGACCCAGTAGCCGGGGTCGTACTTGACGCCCGGGTCGATGATGGTGATCACCCGGAATCCGTGCTCGTCTAGGCGTTTGAGCATGCCGGGTGGGTCCGGGAACCGGTCGCTGTCCCACGTGAACACGCGGTAGCTGTCCATGTACTCGATGTCCAGCCACAGAGCATCACATGGAATGTCATTGTCGCGATGCCGTTGGGCGACATCCTCCACGGCGTCTTGGGTGTATTCGAACCAGCGGCACTGGTGATAACCGAGCGACCAGATCGGCGGTAGTGCCGTACGCCCGGTCAGCCAGGTATAGGCCTCCAAGATCGCGGGCATGTCCGGGCCGGCGAAGACGTACTCGGTGTATTGACCACCGCGGAAAATGATCCGGTACTCCTCATTGTGGGAGAACTCGTATTCACCGCGATATCCGTTGTCTATGAAGGACGCCGCCATGCTCCCACCCGGATAGGACTGGTGGTAGAAGAACGGAATGCTGACGTAGTAGGGATCGAATTCCACGCTGCGGAAATCTCCCCGCGGATCATCGGCAGCCTTGCCGGCGGTGAACTCCAGCGTCTCGGATGGGCTCAGTACGTCGGTGTTCCACAGGGTGAAGTCGCGGCCCCTGCGGTTGTGTCGGCCTCCTTTTTCACCGAGGCCGAAGATCGCATCCTCCTGGCGGCAGCGACGCCTGATCGTGAACGAGTCATTCAGCGTCGCGTACGCCCAATACTGCTCATCGGAGTCCTGCGCGGTCTCGATCACCGCCGACCCATCGCTGCGGTGCACATCGATCCGAAAGGGGTCCAGCCACAGCGAGGCGGTGCACGCGCTCGTGATCAACTGCACGCGTTCGCTGTCTTGCTCGACCCGAAAGTGCGCAGGTGCTGCCAACGGGTCGACACACACCGCGAAGGTCGGGGATTCATCGAAGACGCCGCCGCGGCTGATCTTGATCCGCAGCAGATCGGCGCGTACCACGTCAATGCTCAGCTGTTCGCCGTGCAGCTCGGCGAGGATTCCTGTTGGGGTCTGACTGACCTCCTCGACACGCTTCCAGCGGTAGTAGTTGTCGGTGTAGATCATGCCGGCGCCTCCCGGTGTGGAACGGACAGGTCAACGATGAGTGCGCGATGATCAGACAGCGGCAACGCGGGCGCGCTGCTGGTGGTGACCTCGCCCAGCCAACCACGCAGCAAGATGTGATCAAGCTGCCGATCGGGCTTGTCGAGTGGGAAGGTG
The DNA here is from genome assembly GCA_963815975.1 of uncultured Actinomycetota bacterium. Classification (GTDB taxonomy): domain Bacteria; phylum Actinomycetota; class Actinomycetes; order Propionibacteriales; family Propionibacteriaceae; genus Microlunatus. Next base: position 524,755 of record CAWFJC010000006.1, on the reverse strand, counting down.
AAGTGCCGGGCCAGTTGCCGGTAGCCGGTGATCTGAGTCGGCAGACCATCGGCCATGTTGAGGTCACCCATCAAGATCACAGGTCCGTGCAGCGGAGCAAGGTCGCGACGAATCCGCCGCAGCTGGTGCCGCCCCCAGCCAGGTACATAGGACAAGTGGGTGTTGGCAACGACAATTCCGCCCGCCGGAGTCCGCAGCCGCCCGATCACCGCAGCTCGCGGCTCCTCCTTCACGATGATCATTTTCCGGGGAGTGCGTAGGTACAACGGGACCGGGGTAGGGATTCGTGGCAGTCGGAGAACTTGCCAGGAATCGGCGGGATAACGCGAGAGCAGGGCGATCCCGTACGACGCCACCCCGGGCAGGTCATCCTCCGACGCCGCCATCCAGGTAGCTCCGGGGGTGCCTGAGAGCGCGGCGGCGAATCGGTGGGCCACAGCACCCATGGCGTCCGCGGCAACGGCGGTCAGGTCGGCCAGATGGGAGCGCGGCTGGTCCCGGTCGACCTCCTGTAGCGCCAAGATGTCGGCATCCAGGGTGCGGATAGCATCAGCCAGCCGATCAAGATCGACCACGCCATCCTGGATCGAGCGGCCGTGCAGGATGTTGAATGTCGCCAACCGCATGGGAAGAAGGTACCCACCATCGCTGAGCAATCTTCGCCGCCGCCCGGCACATCCGACGAGCCGCCGCTGCGCGGCGCTCTGAAGCATTCGGTATCTGCCTTGAAGGCCGATGGCATCCCCTTCGCGCTCGGCGGCGGATATGCCTTGTGGGTGCACGGTGGGCCGGAGCCGAGCCACGATGTTGATCTTGTCGTCGCTGAGAGCGACGTCGAGTTGGTCGCTAAGAGCCTTGCGGCGGCCGGGCTGCAGGTCGAGCGGCCGCCCGAAGATTGGCTCTTCAAGGCCTACCTGGCGGAGGACGACTCAACTGCACCCACCGAGGAGCCGGCGCTAGTCGATGTACTGCATCGGCTCGGCGGCGTTCCCGTCACAAAGTCGTTGCTTGACACCTCCCAGGAACATGAGGTTCTGGGCATCCGGATACCCGTGTTGCCGGCCACTCCGATCATGATCGCCAAACTTCGGTCGTTCAGCGAGCACTACTGCGATTTCGAGCAACCCCTGCTGGCGGTTCGTGCCGTACGAGAGCAGCTGGATTGGGCAGAGATCCGCCAGGCGACAAAGGACCAACCCTTCGCCGAGGCTTTCCTTTTTCTGGTCGAACGCCTCGGCATTACGCCGCCCTTCTAACCCCCACTTGTCAGCGTCTCAGTCGGCCATAGCCAGCTAAGACGCTGACAAGTCGGAGTTGAGCAGGGGTCTCAGAGTCCGGATGCGCGGAGTGGAACGGGGTATCGCCCCTAGTGTGACCGCCGTGTTGAAGATCGCCCGGGAGCATGTGGATGCCATGATCGCCCACGCCCGGGAAGATCATCCCGACGAGGCCTGCGGGGTAATTGTCGGACCTGAGGGATCAGACGTGCCGACCCGGGTGGTCCGGATGACCAATGCCGAACGCTCTCCGACCTTTTATCGCTTCGATCCTCCGAGCAGTTCAAAGCGCTCTACAAGCGTCATGTACGAACAGAGCGAAGAGATCGTTGTCGTCTACCATTCCCACACGGCAACCGAGGCCTATCCTTCGCGCACCGATATCTCCCTCGCCAGCGATCCACAGGCGCACTACATGATCGTTTCGACCGCGGAGTCCGACGCCTCCGATGGGGCCGTGAGCGTACGCTCCTTCCGGATTGTCGATGGTGCGGTCACCGAGGAAGAGATAGACGTCACGGAATAGCACTCGAGGCCCAGTCGTTGGCAGAACTAGCCAGTCATACAGGAGAGACTCCATGTCAGTAGAGGTGAGGATCCCGACGATCCTCCGCACGTTCACCGGGGGCGAGAAGGCGGTGCACGGAGATGGGGCGACCCTGCAGGAGGTGCTCGACGACATCGATGCGCGTAACCCTGGCCTGAAAGACCGAATCGTCGACTCCGAGGCGCTTCGTCGATTCGTCAATGTCTACGTCAATGACGAGGATGTCCGCTTTGCCGGCGGCCTCAATGCCCCTACATCGGATGGTGACGTCGTCGTTGTGCTGCCTGCCGTCGCCGGCGGCTGATCGGCATCCTCGATGGTCCGATACGCCTCGCTCGGCGAGTCGGTCGGGCATACCCCGCTGGTGGGCCTGCCACGACTGTTCCCGAGCGAATCCGTGCGGCTGTGGGCAAAGCTGGAAGATTACAACCCCACGGGTTCGATCAAGGATCGGGCGGCGCTACAAATGATCAAGGTAGCCGAAGCCGACGGGACGCTGCGACCCGGAGCAACAATTCTGGAACCAACCAGCGGCAATACGGGCATCTCACTGGCGATGGCGGCCAAGTTGGGTGGCTATCGGCTGATCTGCGTGATGCCGGAGAACACCTCAGTCGAGCGCAAACAGATGCTTGCCGTCTGGGGTGCAGAGATCGTCTCCTCCCCGGCGGCTGGCGGATCTAACGAGGCGATCCGCGTCGCCAAACAACTTGCTGCCGAGCATCCGGACTGGGTGATGCTCTATCAGTACGGCAATCCGGCCAACGCCGAGGCGCACTATGTGACGACTGCCCCGGAGATTCTCGACGATCTTCCTGAGGTGACGCATGTGGTTGCCGGGTTAGGTACGACCGGAACCCTGATGGGTATCGGCCGTTTCTTCGCCGAGCAAAAACCCGAAGTCAAGATCATCGCCGCCGAGCCGAGGTACGGCGAGCTGGTTTACGGCCTGCGCAACCTCGAGGAGGGTTTCGTCCCCGAGCTCTACGACGCCTCCTATGTCACGTCACGGTTCTCGGTGGGCTCTCGCGACGCGGTCCGCCGCGTCCGTGAGCTGCTGGAACGCGAGGGAATCTTCGCCGGACTCTCCTCCGGGGTAGTCGTGCACGCGGCACTTGCTCAAGCCGCCAAGGCCGTGCAGGCAGCGGAGAGCGCCGAGATCGTCTTGATCATTGCCGACGGCGGCTGGAAATACCTGTCGACTGGCGCTTATGCCGGCGACCTCGACTCCAGCGAGGAGTTCCTGGACACCCAGGTCTGGGCGTGATTTGTTATCACAGCCATTCGCATGTCCGCGAGCGTCGGGCAGATCGCGCCCTCAGGAGTGCAGCAGGAGATGGCGAAACACAGGTCCGCATCGCATGCAGTGTGTAGTGCGGAGTGTTTCGCCAAATCCGACGAACGACTGAGGTCCGGCGCGATCGCGCGAGCGGACACGAAAAGAAATTGTAGGCTGGGCGCTCGTGGCGGCTGATACAGAAGCTCCAATCGGCATCTTCGATTCTGGGTTCGGCGGGCTGACGGTAGCTCGCGCGGTCATCGACCAGCTCCCGCACGAGGACATCGTCTACCTGGGAGATACGGCGCGTTCCCCGTACGGCGAGCAGCCGATTGCGACCGTCCGGGAGTATGCGCTGGAGTGTCTCGATCACTTGGTCGAGCAAGGCGTCAAGATCTTGGTCATCGCCTGCAACTCAGGCAGCGCAGCGGTCCTCCGCGACGCGCGGGAGCGGTACGCCGTCCCGGTGGTCGAGGTGATCTTGCCCGCCGCCCGTCGGGCAGTTGCTGCCACCCGGTCGGGTCGGGTGGGAGTGATCTGCACCGAAGCGACCGCCACATCGCAGGCCTATGACGACGCCTTCGCCGCCGCCCCGCACATCGAACTTCATACTGCCGCTTGCCCACTTTTTGTCTCGTTCGTCGAGGCCGGCATCACCGGCGGCCCCGACCTACTGGCCTGCGCAGAGGAATACCTCAAGCCCCTGCAGCAGGCCGATATCGACACGTTGATCTTGGGCTGCACTCACTATCCACTGCTCACCGGCGTGATCTCTTACGTGCTTGGTGACAATGTCAGCTTGGTGTCCAGTGCGGAGGAGTGCGCCAAGGACGTGTACGCGGCACTGACTCGACGGAACCTGACCCATGATCAGCCACGGGTAGCCAGCTACCGCTTCTTGACCACCGGCAGCCCAGAGGCCTTCGAGGGCGTTGGACACCGACTCATGGGCGGGCTGGTCACCGGCGTCGAGCAGTTCGTCTGATCGAAGATGAAGTTGACCGTCGTCGGCTGTAGCGGGTCTCTCTCCGGACCGGAGTCTCCGGCCTCCAGCTACCTGCTGCAAGCGCCATACCAAGATCGAGTCTTTTCGCTGCTGATGGATTGCGGTCCAGGCGCCATGGGAGCGCTCTACCGCTATATCGACCCCCATGAAATCGACGCCATAGCGTTGAGTCACCTGCATGCTGATCATTGCTTGGATCTGTGCGGCTACTACGTGGCAGCACGCTATTCGCCTAACGCGCCGTGGCCGCGCCGTCCGGTCTACGCCCCAGCCAGCGCGGCCGCCCGGCTCGCCCGGGCGTACGAGGTGACAGGCACCAACAGCGAGGTCAGCGAGTCCGGCGCCTCACTTGCCGAGCAGTTCGACTGGCATACCTGGCAACCTAGTCAGCAGATCGGACCGTTCCTGGTACGCGCTGTGCGAGTCGCCCACCCGGTCGAGGCGTACGGCATCCGCGTGGAGGAGGACAGACCCGGCGGCGGCGCCATGGTGTACTCCGGCGACACCGGGCCATCCGAGGACCTGGTCCAGTTCGCCAACGGTGTCGACCTGTTGTTAGTGGAGTCGGCTTTCCTCGACGGTCCCGACAACCCTCCCGGCATGCATCTCTCCGGTGCTCAGGCTGCCGCTATCGGACAGGCGGCGGGCGTCGGGGCAGTGGTCATCACTCACATTCCGCCGTGGCATGAGCCACAGCGCGTACTCGCCGAAGCAGTGCCTCACTTTGACGGGCCTGTTTCACTGGCGACGCCCGGAGCCTCGTGGGAGATCAATGCTTCTAGGCTGAGCTCGTGACCTCTCGAGCCGACGGACGTAGCCATGATCAACTTCGAGAGGTTCGGTTCACCCGTCGATGGCTTCCTCAGGCCGAGGGCTCGGTGTTGGTGGAATTTGGCCAGACCCGGGTACTGGTCGCCGCCAGCGTGACCGAGGGGGTTCCGCGGTGGCGTAAGGGCTCCGGCCTCGGCTGGGTAACCAGTGAGTACGCGATGCTGCCGCGCGCCACCAACACGCGAAACGACCGCGAATCCGTACGCGGCCGAATCGGAGGCCGGACCCACGAGATCAGCCGGCTCATCGGCCGCAGCCTCCGGGCGATCATCGACTACAAGGCGCTCGGCGAGAACACCATCGTGCTCGACTGCGACGTATTGCAGGCCGATGGCGGCACCAGGACGGCCTCGATCACCGGCGCGTACGTTGCCCTGGTGGATGCAGTCAGTTGGCTGCGGGACCGCAATCTGTTGACCGCTGAGCCTCTCACGGGATCAGTGGCGGCCGTCTCGGTCGGAGTTGTCGATGGAGTGCCGATGCTCGACCTCTGCTACACAGAGGACTCGGCTGCTGACACCGACATGAACGTCGTCATGAGTGGTGCCGGGGCCTTCATCGAGGTCCAGGGCACCGCTGAGGGCGCTCCGTTCGATCGGGCTGTTCTCGATCAGCTCCTCGACCTCGGCGCGACCGGTTGTGTGCGGTTGACCGCGCTGCAACAAGCCGCACTCGCTTCGTAAATGACGATCGCCCATCGGGTCGTGCTGGCGACGAACAACCGTAAGAAGCTTGCCGAGCTGAGGCGCCTCGTTGTCGATGCAGCACCGGATGTCCAGGTCCTCGGGCTGGTTGATGTTCCGGCGTATCCCGAGCCGGTCGAGACTGAGCGGACGTTCGAGGGCAATGCCTTGCTCAAGGCCCGCGCCTGCGTAGCAGCCAGCGGGTTGCCCGCGCTCGCCGACGATTCCGGACTTGCGGTTGACGTGCTCAACCAGATGCCCGGTGTACGGTCCGCCCGCTGGGCCGGCCCCGGTGCCAGCGACGAGGAGAACAATTCGCTCCTGCTGCGACAGATGGAGGACGTCCCGGCAGCCGAGCGGACTGCCAGGTTCGTCTGTGCCATGGCGCTCGTCCTTCCGGATGGGACCGAACACGTACGGCTGGGTGAGATGCGAGGCCAGCTGAGTGTCAGACCCGCCGGTGACAATGGGTTCGGCTACGATCCGCTATTCGTCGCCGAGGGGAACACCGTGACCAACGGGGAGCTTGAGCCAGCCGCGAAGGATGCCATCAGCCATCGCGGGCGCGCCGTTCGTGCCATCCTGCCTGTGCTGATAGCCGAGCTGCGCCGGCTGGAGCCAGCTGCTCGATCGGCCGGCTCTGCCGGCCGTCCTTGGGAGGAGGGATGAGCCGTGAAGACCTACCTTGACCTGCTTGACCATGTCCTGACTCGAGGAGTGGAGAAGAGCGATCGGACTGGCACTGGCACGCTCAGCACATTTGGCTACCAGATGCGCTTCGATCTCCGCGAAGGCTTTCCGCTGCTGACGACCAAGAAGCTGCACACCCGGTCGATCATCGGTGAACTGTTGTGGTTCATCCAAGGCTCGACCAACGTCAAATGGCTGCACGAACAGGGCGTGACCATCTGGGACGAATGGGCCGATGCGGACGGCGAACTGGGCCCGATCTACGGGTACCAGTGGCGGTCCTGGCCGACACCAGCCGGCGAGCACGTTGACCAACTGGCCGGCGTGATCAATTCGATCAAGGCGACGCCAGATTCCCGTCGCCACATCGTCAGCGCGTGGAATGTTGCCGATCTTGCCGACATGGCTCTGCCGCCGTGCCACACAATGTTCCAGTTCTACGTGGCGCAAGGCCGATTGTCCTGCCAGCTCTACCAGCGCTCCGCCGACATCTTCCTCGGCGTGCCGTTCAATATCGCCTCGTACGCGCTGCTCACCCACTTGGTAGCCCAAGTCTGCGACTTGGAGGTCGGCGACTTTGTGCACACTCTCGGGGACGCACACCTCTACCTCAACCACCTGGATCAAGCCCGACTGCAGTTGGGTCGAGAGCCGCGCGCCCTCCCGAATCTGGTGCTCAACACCGGCGTCAGTTCGATCGATGAGTTCGGCTTCGATGACATTGCGATCGAGGGGTACGACCCGCATCCGGGCATCAAAGCGCCAATCGCAGTTTGATCATGCCCGAGATCATTGGGATAGCCGCTGTCGCGGTCAACGGCGTCATCGGTGCGGACAACGACATACCGTGGCGGATTCCAGCCGACTGGCAGCGGTTCAAGGCCTTGACGATGGGGAACGTGTTGATCATGGGCCGCAAGACCTATGACTCGATCGGCCGTCCGTTGCCTGGGCGTACCACGTTCGTGATCACCCGAGACCGGATGTGGCGCGACGACGGCGTACGCGCGATGCCCTCACTCGACGAGGCATTCGAGCAGGCGCTGCAGCTCGATCCTGAGATCGTCTTCGTCGCGGGCGGGGGTGAGATCTACCGAGCGGCCTGGAATCGGCTCACCGGCCTGGAGATCACTGAGGTTGGTCAGGAATCCGATGGTGACGTGACATTCCCAGCAATTGATCCCGAAGAGTGGCTTGAAACCGGCCGCGAATCCTACGATGGATACAGCTTCGTCAGCTATCGCCGCCGATCGCATACGGAGTCGGCTTCTTGAGCGTCTCAGCGTGGCGGCGTCCGAAGCGCTGAACACACCCCCTACAATCGCGGCTCAAGGTCGCACACTCTTAAGGCATGGGGAGTCACATGAGGCAACCATCGTTGGCAGCAAAGCTCGGCGCCGAAGCCCTCGGGACGTTTCTGCTGGTGTTCGGGGGATGTGGAGCAGCGATCCTGGCTGCCACATTCCTCACTGATGACAGCGTGCAATTGGGGATCGGGTTCGTCGGGGTCTCGCTTGCATTTGGTCTGTCCGTGCTGGTCGGCGCGTACGCCTTCGGGCACGTCTCCGGCGGACATTTCAACCCGGCCGTCACGATCGGTCTGGCGATCGCGAAACGGTTCGAGTGGAAGAGCGTACTGCCCTACATCGTCACCCAGCTCGTCGCGGCATCACTCGCCGGTGCCGTGCTCTTCGCGATCGCGAGCGGCAAGCAAGGGTTCAATGCGGTGGAGAGTGGTTTCGCCTCGAACGGGTACGGTGATCGATCGCCTGGAGGTTATGGCCTCGTGGCCGGACTCATCATCGAGATCGTGATCACCGCGGTCTTCGTCTACGTCATCCTCGGCGCCACCGATGATCGTGCGCCGAAAGGTTTCGCGCCCATAGCGATCGGCCTGGCGCTGACCGTGGTCAACCTCGTTGCCATTCCGGTGACGAACTGTTCGGCCAACCCCGCCCGTTCGCTCGGAGTCGCGTGGTTCGCCGGCACAGCTGCACTTGCCCAGATGTGGTTGTTCATCGTCGCGCCAATCATCGGAGCAGCAATCGCCGGTGCCACCTACGCGCTCATCACCGGGGCTCCCAGCGTCGATGTCGGCGTCGCGCAGAATCCCGAGCTGGAGAGCGATACCCGTCGAGAAACCGCTTAACAGCTCCGGGTAATGAGAAGGCCGCGTCATCGGAAGCAGCCTGCGAGCTGGCCCGAAGCCAACTAAATGCCCGGATCGCGCGCCGCCGTGCTGAGCCAGGCTGGCGCGCTGCTGTCCCGGACGAGCGAGTGAGCGGACACGCTTTATCGTCTGCGATGCGAGTGAGGAAGGCAGCAGCTGACCGGCGGCCAGCCTCAGCGAGCGGAGCGAGCAATGGACATCGGAGCGAGCGGACACGCTTGGTATCGTCTGCGAGGCGACGACGAAGCAGGCGGCTGCCAAGCGCGATCCGCGTTGAGCGAGCTTGGCGAGCGAAACAATCAAACTCGTGCCGAAGGAGGGACTCGAACCCTCACACCCGAAGGCACAGGAACCTAAATCCTGCGTGTCTACCAGTTCCACCACTCCGGCGCAGCCGCCAAGAGTTCGTCACGAATCTCAACACCGCACATATGGTTTGCTTCAGATTCCTGACAAGTCGCGCGATCGAAGTCTTACAGATGCAGGTCCCGCTTGAGCTTGTCGACGTGACCGGCGGCCTTGACGTTGTACTGGGCGACCGCGATGGTGCCGTCGCCCTTCTGATCAACATCGATCACGAAGGTTGATCGAATGACTCCCTTGATCAGTTTGCCGTACAGCAGCTTTTCCCCGAACGCGCCGTACGCGTCGAGCGTCGACCTGTTCGGATCAGACAGGAGAGGAAAACCAACTGATTCCTTCGCACGGAATTGGATGAGTTTTTCCTGAGCGTCCGGCGAGATGCCGATCACGTGAAGGCCTGCGGCGCCAAGCTCCTCCATGGCGGCGGTGAAGTCGACCGCCTGCGTCGTGCACCCTGGCGTCATCGCAGCGGGGTAGAAGTAAACAATCACGCGCTGTCCGGGGAAGTCCGCGAGCGACACATTTTCGCCGTCGGCGTCTGGCAAGGTAAAGGGTGGCGCGGCGTCGCCGTCGCTCAGCCGAATGGTCATGCGAAGACCCTAGCTGCTACTACCACCGGCTTTGATCCGCGGCCGCGCCCGCGTACCGGTCACGCTGCAATACGCTGTGATCTTGGGACGCCGCAACACAGTCAAGGGAGGCTATGTGTCCAACGACTCTCCTCAGCCCACCCGTACGCCATCCCAGATCGAAGCTGATCTGGGCGCAACCCGGGATCGGCTGGCTGCCTCGGTCGAGGCGCTCATCGACCAGGTGCATCCCAACCGGATCAAGCAGCGCCAGATCGCTAATGTGAAGCATTTCGCCAACACGGAACTGGAGAACGCCAAATCCAAGATCTTCAACGCCCGTGGCGATCTTCGCACTGACCGAATAGCGGTGATTGCTGCCGCCGTGGCAGGCATTGTCGGATTCTTGCTGATCATCCGCGCTATTGCGCGACGCGGGAGCAGTGACTGACTGTTGAGCAACCAGAGCAGCGCCGAGCACTCCGGCGGCTTGGACGAGGGTGCGCTGCCGATCAGGATGTTGCATGATCGAGTGCTGGTCTCGACCGACGATGAGCCCGGTGAACGGCGCAGCGGCGGAGGGATCGTGATCCCTGCAACAGTGGCGATCGGACGGCGGCTCGCTTGGGGTCAGGTCGTCGCCGTAGGAACCAATGTCAGGACGGTCAAGCCGACAGATCGAGTGCTCTTCGATCCCGAGGACCGAGCCGAGGTCGAAGTCAGAGGCAAGGACTACGTGTTGCTACGCGAACGTGATCTTCATGCCGTTGCATCCGAGAGACTTCAGGACGGGAAAACCGGCCTCTACCTGTGAGTTCTGCTTCTGCTAAAGGGGTCTGGTGCGCTATGGGCCTTATAACAAATCTAAACGTAACGTGAGAGAAGTAGCGCTTTTCTGTCACATTGCCTCTAGGGTGGCGAGGTGGCACCCAGCGAATGGGTGTCCTCTCTACAACGAAGTGAGGCCTGTATGACTTTCGTTCGTCCCGCGCGCCGCGTGCTCATCGCGGCCGCATCCATGAGTGCCCTCTTCGTCGCCGCCGCATGTGGTGGCGGTGGCGGTGGTGGCGCACCCGCAGGCGGTGGATCCTCGGCCGCTTGCAGCTGACTTCTCCAAGCAGGGTGACATTGAGGTCTGGCACGGCAAGGACATCAGCGGGCAACTTCGCCGAAGCAGATCAAGCGTTCAACGACTCACATCCGAACGGCAAGGTCACCTTCCACGAGCTGCCCGACAACGCCGACCAGCAGCGCCAGCAGATGATCCAGAACACCCAGATCAAGAACCCGAAGATGGCGGTGCTGAGCGTCGACGTGGTCTGGACCGCGGAGTTCGCGGCCAAGGGCTACGTCGAGGCGCTGCCCGCCGATCAGTTCCCGACCGACCGGGCTTATTTGAACGCCGACTGTCGACGCGGCGACCTACTTCAACAAGCTGTACGCCTACCCGAGCACCTCCGACGGCGGCCTGCTGTACTACCGCAAGGACCTGCTTGACAAGTACGGCCTGAAGCCGCCGACCATCGTTCGACGAGATGAAGGCCGCTTGCGACAAGATCAGGCCGGAGAGAAGGACTCCAAGCTCGGGTGTTTCGCCGGTCAGTACAACAAGTACGAGGGCCTGACGGTGAACTTCGACGAGGCCGTGCATGGCGCGGGTGGCGTCATCGTCGGTGACGGACGGCAAGCCGAACGTGGCGACGCCCGAGGCCACCAAGGGTCTGCAGACGCTGACCGACTGGTTCAAGGACGGTCACATTCCGAAGGCCGCCATCACCTGGCAAGAGGAGCAGGGCCGGCAGGCGTTCCAGAAGGGCCAGCTGATCTTCCACCGCAACTGGGGCTACGTGTACAACCTGGCGCAACAAGACCGACGGCTCGTCCGAGATCGCGGGCAAGTTCGACGTGGCGCCGCTGCCCGGCATCACCGGTCCGGGTGTCTCCAGCCTCGGTGGTCACAACTACGCGATCGCCAAGAACGCGGAGAACAAGGGCACGGCGGTGGACTTCTTGAAGTTCATGTCCTCGCCGGAGCAGCAGAAGTCGAACACTCTCGCGACCTCGCAACTCCCCGGTGCTGGAGTCGGCTGTACAGCGACCCGGATCTGTCAAGAAGTTCCCCTTCATGCCGACCCAGCTGAAGTCGATCCAGGGCGCCAAGCCACGTCCGAAGGCCGTCGAGTACGGTGACGTCACCCTGGCGATCCAGGATGCCGCCTATGGTGCACTCCAAGGTCAGACTCAACCCGATGCGGCCTTGCAAGCACTGCAGGCCAAGTTGCAGACTCTGATCAAGTAGTTGGTGTCCGCAAGGTTCTCGGCGCAGCCAAGTGCTGCGCCGAGAACTCAGCGCATTTCTCAAAGGAGGTAGCCGCATGGCCACAGCCACCGCGGAACCACGGAGTCTGCCGGCCACCGAGGGCGATGGTCATAAGCACAAGAAGAACGCGCTGAGCGATGGCCAAGGCCGGCTGGCCTGGATCCTGCTGGCGCCTACCCTGATCATCATCGCTGTGGTGGCCGGAATCCCGGTCATCTTGTCCTTCTGGGAGTCCCTCCACCAGACCAACGCCGGGGTGGATCCCACCACAGGCCTGATCGCCGGTGGCGACAAGTTCGTCGGCCTGCAGAACTTCACCGACATCTTCAGCGGCGCCAACCCGGTGACGGGTTCCTACGGCACCATGGACCGCTTCTGGAACGCCTTCCTCAATACCACCTTCATCACCATCGTGTGCGTGCTCTTGGAGACTGTTATTGGCGTGGCGATGGCCCTGATCATGGCCAAGGCATTCCGGGGACGTGGGATCGTTCGGGCCGGCATCTTGGTGCCATGGGCGATCCCGACGATCGTTTCGGCGCTGATGTGGAAGCTCATCTTCGACTCATCCGGCGTGATGAACCGGATTCTCGGTCACGAGATTCTCTGGCTCGCCGATACCGGGGCCTCGTTCTGGGCGATCGTCATCGCCGATACCTGGAAGACCGCTCCGTTCATCGGGCTGCTGACCCTCGCCGGGCTGCAAACCATTCCGGCGGAGGTCTATGAGGCAGCCAAGGTCGACGGGGCAACCACCTGGCAGCAGTTCGTCCGAATCACACTTCCGATGGTTAAACCGGCGCTGGTCGTGGCCGTTCTCTTCCGCACCCTCGACACACTGCGCATGTTCGATCTGCCATACGGCATGATCGGCCCCGGCAAGTATCGAGTGGAGACACTGTCGGTCTTCGCGTACCAGGAAGCGGCGCAGACCCGATACGGTCCCGCAGCGGCGTACGCCATCATCTTGTTCATCTACGTGCTTCTGGTGGCCTTCCTGTTCGTCAGGATTCTGGGTGCCGAGGTGATCGGCGACGCCGATGGCAAGAAGAAGAAGAAAAAGAAGGGCGATGACGAACCGGCGGGCCCGCCGGCGACAGCGCTGGAGATGGCGGGAGGTGCGCACTGATGTCCGCAACGACCGCTGATGTACGCGAAGAACACCTCAGCAAGGAGGAGATCGAGCAAGCTCGCCCACCCGCAGCGACCCCTCCGCCAGAGGATCGGGGTGGTGCTGTCGTACGTGGGAATGGGCCTCATTGTCCTCTACTGCATCATCCCCTTTTACTGGATGGTCGTCTCCTCGCTGCGACTCCCCACCGAAGGGCAGAGCACCGAGTTCATTCCGAGCCCGGCGTCGATCGATAACTACAAGGGCGTGTTCTCGGCACAGAACAACTTCGGCCGCTCACTGATCAACTCGGTCATCGTGGCCGGCACCACGACGATCCTCGTCCTGCTGTTCGGCATCATCGGAGCGTACGCCCTCGCTCGGTTGAGGTTCAGGGGCAAGGTTGCGGTGCTCTGGCTGATCATGGCTTGCTCGATGTTCCCGCTGGTCGTGTTGCTGCCGCCGTTGCTGAAGATGTTCTCCTCGACGGCGCCATTCACCTGGTTCCCGTACTGGATTAACACCTATCAGTCCGTCATCCTTCCCGGGTTGAGCTTCGGCCTCCCGCTGGCGGTGTGGACTCTGACGGCCTTCTTCAAGCAGCTCCCGGTCGAGTTGGAGCAGGCGGCGATGGTCGATGGCTGCACGCCAGGGGTGGCCTTCCGCAAGGTGATCCTGCCGCTGGCAGCTCCGGGCGTGCTCACGACGGCGATCATCGTGTTCATCGGTGCCTGGAACGAATTCTTGCTAGCCCTGACCTTCCTGCAGGATAAGAATATCCAGACCGCCACCGTGGCAATCAGCAAGTTCACCGGTAGCGACCGGCTTCGATACGCCGTATGGCACCATCATGGCGGCCGGTGTGGTCGTGACCGTTCCACTGCTTCTTGCGGTGCTCATCTTCCAGCGTCGCATTGTCGCCGGCCTCACCGCGGGCGGCGTCAAGTAGCGGGTTCCAACCATCACCAGCTGAACAGATCTGGCGCAATCGCAGAACAGCGATTGCGCCAGATCTGTCTCTCGAGATCATCGAGAAAACGGCGCGGCAATGGTTTGTCAGAGATGCGCCCCGAGCCTGTCGGGTCGGTGTCGAGCTTGAGATCAATCGCATCGACTCTGCAACCGAAGGCCCCACCGCAGGCCACACTGGTGATCATCTTCATTCTCATGATCATCACCATCTTCATGATCACGACCAAGAACATGATCATGAGCATCCACATGATCATGCGACACACCGTCCGCAAGTGGCTGTCGTGGCCCGCCCGACACCGCTCGGCATCATCCACTCGCTGGTCTTTCCTGAGCCGGTCGAGGGGACCTACGAGCTTTATCGTCGGTCGGCCGGACCGGTTGAGCTGACCGTGACCATCCGTGGCTGGCGCAGTGACTGAGGTGGCCTGGCCGGCCTGAGGTCCGCAGCAGCCGGTACCAGGTGGCAACACTAGGGTGGAGCGGTGACGACTCCTCTCGAAGGCACCGTAGCTCTGGTCACCGGCGCATCCAGTGGCATCGGTGAAGCGACTGCAGAAATTCTCGCCAAGCACGGCGCTGCCGTAGCACTTGTGGCGCGAAGGATCGATCGCCTCGACGAGTTGGCCGCCAAGCTCAAGTCCGACGGTGCATCAGTCCTCCCGATCCAGGCCGACGTCGCGAACCGTGACGAGGCGTACGACGCGGTGGATCGCGTAGCGGCTGAATTCGGCCGGCTCGACACGGTGATCAACAATGCCGGCGTGATGCTGCTTGGGCCGATCGAGAACGCTCCGGTGGAGGAGTGGGAGCGGATGGTCCACGTCAACCTGCTCGGGTTGCTCTACTGCTCCAAGGCCGCGCTGCCCCACCTCTTGAAGGCCGCGGATGGTGAGCCACGTGGTGTCGCCGATCTGGTGAACGTTTCCTCAGTCGCGGGCCGTGTCCCTCGCCTAGGCAGCGGCGTTTACAACGCCACCAAGCACGCCGTCGGTGCGTTCAGCGAGTCGCTGCGGCAGGAGGTCACCGGACGTCACGTGCGCGTTTCCCTGGTCGAGCCAGGCGCTGTGACGACCGAGCTGGTGTCTCACAATCGACCTGAGATCCGGGACCAGATGTCTCAGCGTTTCGCCGGCACGCAGCGAATGGAGGCGACCGACATTGCCGATGTCATCGGCTACATCGTGTCTCGACCTCGACACGTGGCGATCAACGAGGTTCTGGTGCGTCCGACGGAGCAGCAGCAGTAAAGCTCTCGTGTCGTCGTCGCCGGCCAGGGTGGGCCGAGCGCGTGCAGTCCCGTACGGCTCGGGCTGCGGTACTGCCGCGATCGCAGCGGCCGACGCCCAGTAGATCTGCACTAGAGACAATCGAACGGGTTCAACGTACACTCATGCCAATGGTTCACTACCCGTTCGGGTAGTGGTGCCGCCCACGAGCAGGAGTCGTCATCATGCCCGTGAATGGTGTACTCGAGTACCTGTGGTTTCGAGACAACGATCCGTGGTGGGCGACGCTCTTGCGGGCTGTCACGCTCATTGCCCTCGTCGTACTTTTCGCATTCAAAGGCATGCACAAAGTGCCGTCGGGCAGCAGGGCGTTAAGGACACGTTTCAACAGAGTCGTCCATTACCGCCGGGATGTTTATGACCGGCTGGGCTATACGATCCACGGCCGCGGTGAGGCCAAAGTTGTCGGTCCAGGGTTAGTCATCGGCATTCCGTTCGTGCACAACGTCATGGTCGAGTCAATAACCGAGCAATTTGAGCCGTTACCGCCGATGATTCGGGTACAACCCTTGCGCGAATTCGCTTCTCAGATCAATTTTAAAGTTGTCGATTTGGAGAAGGCCCTGGTTGGTGTCGCTGACTACAAGGGTCTGCTGGTCAATAGCTGTGCCGCGGCGGTTCGGCGCCTGGTTAGGCAGACAACCCTCAGCGACGACGACATCTCTGATGGGGTACTGGACGACGAGTCCCTGCAGCAACGAGCAGCCACATTGGGCGTCAGACTGTTGGAACTCAATGTGGCGAGCACCAACCTGACCGAACCGGCTCAGTTGGCCCACGCCTTCAAGCAGGAGGGCATCGTCCTGGAGGGCACTCCGACCGCCGTTCTGGGCGCTTGGAGCATGACTGGAGCATCTGGCCCAGCAGCATTGACTGCGGTCGACGACGATGCTCCGGCTGCTTAGTCACTGTCAGGTCGAGCCCCAACGGGAAGCACATACTGCAGCGGACGGCGTCTTGCCCACGCACCCACTCGCGGCGTGATTCCGGTTGCCAACGTTGGCGATCTGGCTCTTAGGCTTACTCCAGGCGCGCGGGTGAGTGGAAAGTGGTCAGTGTGAACAAAGGCGAGTCGGGGCGGGTTTTCATCAGCTATCGACGGCAGGAGACGGCGTGGCCGGCGCGACAGCTCCACGACGTGCTGGCCGCTGAGCTGGGAGCTGACCGGATCTTCAAAGATGTCGACGACATCGAGCCTGGTGACGACTTCGTAGAACAAATCCAGTCGGCAGTGGGATCATGCCAGGTGCTCCTGGCCCTGATCGGGCCCCAGTGGCTGACGGTCACCGATGCCAAGGGAGCAAGACGCATTGATGACCCAGCCGACTTCGTACGGCTCGAGGTTGAGACCGCCTTGAGTCGAGACGACGTTCGAGTCATTCCGATTCTGGTCGACCACGCCAAGATGCCCACAGCTGAGGAATTGCCGGCGGGACTGGCGGCGCTGACCCGTCGACAGGCAGTCGAGATAAACCCGGTCAGTTTTGACACTCATCGACTCTTGAGGGTGCTCAACGAGACATTGAACGCCGCCGGCAGCGAGCCAGCCGCGCCACAGATATCCGGGGACGGCCAAGGTGTCCAGTCAGTCGCGGTACCACCTGCTGTACCTTCGGTCGAATCCCCGGTGGCGGCTGCAACGACCGATGTGCCACCCTCCGCGCCTGCGATACCTCGTAGCGATCGAGCGGGAGCCCGAAGACGAGCGCTCATGCTGGGGGTCGGCATTATGTCGCTTGTTCTGCTGTTGGCGATTGGTGTCACTGGGTGGTATTTCCTGCGCAATCCTGGCCAACCCAACGCGACGGATGACCAAACCCTCCCTGCGGCGGCCTCAAGTCCGCCTTCGGTTAGCTCTGCTCCGTCGGGCAGTTCGTCACAGACCGCTACGTCTGACAACCCAACCGGTTCGAACATCCTCGCCCACCGCGGCGGCGACGAGAAGTATCCGTTGCAGACGTTTGAGTCCCTTACCTCGGCAGCCGATGACGGCTATGCGGTCGAAACCGACGTGCGCTGGACCAGCGACAACCATGCCGTCATCATCCATGACGAGGCGGCAACCCAGGGATTACGGTGCGACCAGCCTTACCGGGTGTCTCAGACGACATGGAAGGAGCTCACTAAGCACTGCCGCTCCTTCACAAAAAACGGGAAATCTTATCCGCCGACGACCTACGCAAATCTGATGGAGGGCTTGGCTGCGTACAAATCGTGGGTCTATGTCGAGGTCAAGGTTGACCAGAACGCTGCGCAGAACAAGGAGTTCATCGACGTTATTCGCCGCAATGGCTTGAGTGACCGCACCGTTGTCACCTCGGCCGAGCTGGGCAGGCTCGCGCAAATTCGCAAGTTAGCACCCGATCTCCCTCGGATGCTCTTCATCAGCGAAAAGGTTCCGGCAAGCCGTCTGGCTGACGAGGGGTTGTGGGCCGTTGCGGTGAACTATGACATTGCGGCGAAGGACTACATCACTGAGCTGAAAAAGGCTGGACTCATAGTCGTCGTCTGGACCGTGAACGAGGAGCAAGCATGGGCGAAGACGCGGTCGGTGGGCGCGAACAAAGTTCTCACCGATAAGCCAAGCGCTTACGACGCCTGGCTGAGCAAACAATAACCATTTGCACTCTGACCACACTGCACTCTGACAGGCAGCCTGCAGTATTCGCCTCGTTCGTCCCTCTGAGCGGTATCGGGGGACGGGCTTCAGTCTTTGTTGTCGACACCTTCTTCGCTGGAGGCGGCGTCCCTTTGCGTGCCTCCGCTGGTGAGAGCTTTCTCCAGCCGCGCAACGGCTGCCTGCATGTTCTCGGCTGCCTCCAACCATTGTCGATGCTCGAGCGATAGCTGGTCCTGCACCGCGGTGACGTACTCACCGAGCACCGATGTGGATCCGGCGGCGATGCCTCCTCGCACGTCGTCGAGACGCTCGCGTAAGCCCTGCAGTGCCTGAGCGCTGTGCTCATATCGCTCAGCGTTCCTGCGATCTTGGTGGAGGGATTCACGCGCGGCGGCGAAGGCTTGAAGCGCCGCGCCGAACACCGCAAGCGAGCCGAGCGCCGCCCACTCGCTGCTCAACGCGCCAAGTACTCCGGCTGCGCCTGAGGCAATTGCCGCCACCATGACGGCTCCGGCCGATAAGTCGAGGGTCCGTTCGGCCGAGCTGCGGTGTCCCGATCTTCGGCTTTTGTAGTAGGCGAGCTGGAGATCCAGCTGATAGCGGCGGAAATACTCCAACTTCAGCTGCTCGAGCTGGAGATCGAGCGGCTCCGCTGAGGAGTTCACGATGTAGCTGAAGTAGGACAACCGCTTGGTCTCTGCCCGTGCGCGGGCCGTCATCCAGTCCTCGAGGAGCCGACCCTGCTTCACCCGAAATAGGGACATCGATGCGATGCCACCGCTCGTGACACCGATAAGGGCGAGCGCGATGAGTGCTGCCTGCGTCCATGCCCCCAAGCTGTCCGAAAGCAGCGCCACAGCCATCAGTAGGGCGCTCACCGTAGCCGTGGCGAGGACTGCCCAGTTGGCCCGGATCACCCATCGCTTGAACGTTCGCTCCGCAGTAAGCGCTTCGCTGTCTGCTTCGGCATACTGCTGCGACAGCTCCACAGGGCCGGTTCCGGTCAGAAGGGCGGCGAGCTTAGGCGCTGAGGTTCTCAGCTGTTCCGCATGCTCGAGAGGTAACAGTCGGTCGTCGCCAGGGCTGCCGAGGCCGATGATTCCAGCTGCATCCAACATGTCATCCCGCGATCTCAACACGTTCATGGCGTGGTTTCTCAAAGGTGAACGTGATCATCCGACCATCGAGAGGTGTGGCAAGTGCAGCGACACGCTCGACGCCCGAAACTGGCAGATCGGTGCACGTCATGGGGACATCGTGGCCGTCGTCAGCCCGATGACGCAAAGACTCCGTGTTATCCCGAGTGAAATCGTGTGAAGCAGTGGACCGAGCAGACGTCGCTGATTGTCCAAACCTCCAGCCGCCGAGCCCGAACCCGCGCTTATGGAAGGGCCGCAGAACCCCACAGAGAACGACCGAGGCCGCGGCCGCATATCAGCGTGCTAACAGCCGCTTCGCTGATGCGCTCAGGTCCAACCGTCGCGGGGACAACTACACCATCCTCACCGGCTGTTCGCGTTGGTCCTTTCCTTTGCTGCTGCGTCGACGCGGTTGGGCTGTTCGCGCGCTCAATGGATCTTGCTCGGACTGGCGATCATGTTTCCTGGTCATAGCCACGGTGATCCTCGCACGTTCACGATCGACTTCTTGATCGCATGCACCCAGCTGGAACCTGTCCCGGTTCACCCGCACAGGGTGAGGCACTGGTGCGGCAGTCACGGCAACCTTGAGCTAGTAGGACCTGACAACAGTCGTTCATCGGCCTACATGTTGCCGACGGCATCACCGCTATCCGCCGCCAGCACCCGCTGAAGCAAAAAAAGTCCGACCTGCGTCGGCGTACCGAAGTGAGGCACCGCAGCTGAAGGGGTCAGATGGCCCGAGCACCATCGGCTCTCTTCACCGATATGCAACGGCAAGGTCAGGAGGTCACATGACCGTCCATGGGCGTCTCCTAACCTGCTTTCTGGCGAAGCTGGCGGTCGGCAGCGATCGCGGGGATCACGAATGTCAACGCCGAGGTCTATGCGTTCGGCCGCAGCACCGTCTGGTCACTGTTCTCCATCTACGCCATGCGGAGGGCGGCAGTCTTCACTCTCCCGGTGAGCACCGTCGGGATCGACTGCCTAATCAGCCGCGACAGCCATCCCGCAGGGGGAGTTCAGCACCCACCACGCCCTCGTAATTACATTGCCCACAACGATGGAGGACTCATGACTACGAGTACCGTCTCGAGCCACAGCAGCGTCGAGGACCGCCAAACGATCGGCGAACAAGCGCGTGAGAATACGCCGATCTCGTCTCAGGCTGGCTGGGCGCCGGCGGCTGGGCGGCCCGACCCGGTGGAGCTGCTCGTCGAGCAGAACGCCACCCGGGAGGCTGATCTGGTGCCGGTGAGGCATGGCCGGATGACGGTGTCACCGTTCACCTTCTACCGCGGCGCGGCGAAGATAATGGCGACCGATCTTGCCACCACGCCGATGGCCGGCCTGGTGGTGCAGCTCTGCGGCGACGCCCATCTGTCCAACTTCGGCGGCTTCGCCTCACCGGAGCGGCAGCTGCTGTTCGGCCTGAACGACTTCGATGAGACTCTGCCGGGGCCGTTCGAGTACGACCTGAAGCGGATGGCCGCCAGCTTCACGATCGCGGCCCGCAACAACGGCTTCACCCCCGCCGACGCGCGAGCGGTGACCATCGAGTCAGTCAAGGCCTACCGGTCGGGGATATCCGATCTCGCCGCCATGCACACCCTGGACATCTGGTACGCGCACATGACCGAACACGACATCCAAGACGCGATACGGGCCATCCAAGAGACCTCGAACTCCCGCAAGAAACCGAGCAAAGGCAAGACTGGCAAGAAAAAACAAGGCGCCTCCAAGACCGACAAGGCGGACGCCGCCCTGATCGCGGAAGCCGCCAAGAGAGCGAACAAGGCGATGCGTAAGGCCCACACCCGCGACAGCCTCGGCGCGTTAGCCAAGTTCGCCGAAGTCGTCGACGGCCGCCACCGCATCGTCAGCCAACCACCCGTCATCATCCCGCTGCGAGACCTGGCGGCCAGTTATGAGATGACACCCGACGAGGCGCGGGACGCGGTCGAGGAGCAGTTCCGGATCTACAAGGCCACCCTCAGTAACGACCGCCGACAAATGCTGGACAGATTCACCATCGTCGACATGGCACGCAAGGTGGTCGGCGTCGGCAGTGTCGGCACGCGAGCGTTCATGGTGCTCCTGCAAGGCCGCGACAGCGGCGACCCCCTGTTCCTGCAGGTCAAGGAGGCCACCAGCTCCGTGCTGGAGGACCACCTGCCCAAGAGCCGCTACAACACCCCCGGCCAGCGCGTGGTGGAGGGCCAGCGGTTGATGCAGGCCGCCTCCGACATCTTCCTCGGCTGGACCAGGGGAGTCCAAGCCAACCGGTACTACTACTGGCGCCAGCTCCGCGACATGAAAGCCTCCGCGGAGGTCGAGCTCATGTCACCGGTCGGGATGACGTCCTACGCCCGAATGTGCGGCTGGACTCTCGCCCGCGCCCATGCCCGATCCGGCGACCCCATCGCCATCACTGAATACCTCGGCAGCGACGACACCTTCGATAACGCCATCGCCGATTTCTCCGCCCGCTACGCCGACCAGAACCAACGCGACTACGACGCCTTCGTCAAAGCCATAGCCGATGGCCGTATCCAAGCCGTCACCGGCGTCTAGCCAGGTCGAGCTGGTCTTCACCCGGTGTGGGTGATGCAAGCCCGGAGCATTGGAATGACGATGGCTGTATATGTCGGCATCGATGGGCGCGCGAAGTGGTCCGACGTCGCCTCCCACCCAATGAGGAGAATGTCTATGGACGAGGTCGATGCAGTCGATGAGCTGGGGCCGGTGGATTGGATTGTGGTCGAGTTTCCGGGCAGCAAGTTCAACGGGCAGATAGTGCCCGCGCTGCTCGATCTGGTCCAACGTGATCTGGTTCGTGTGCTTGACCTCCTGGTGTTGAAGAAGGATGACGACGGGTCGCTTGAGGCGTTTGAGCTTTCTGACTTGGATGAGGGAGAGATCGGGGAACTGCGGACGTACGAGTCGGAGCTAGCGATGCTGCTCAGCGAGGAGGACGTGACCTCGCTCGCCGCTGCGATCGAGCCTGGCAGTTCTGCCGGCGTGCTCGTCTGGGAGAACACATGGGCCGCGCCGTTTGCTTCTGCTGTGCGCCGTGCGGGCGGTCAGCTGGTGGCTAGTGGCCGGATCCCTACCCAGGCGTTGCTTGCGGCCATCGAGGCTGACGAGCAGGAAGAAGTAGCCGATGAGGGCACCGAGTTGGCAGCCACGGAAGGAGAGGTGTGATATGCCCCTTGCTAGAGGACGTATGGGTCGCGGCGGTGTGATTGGGCCCAGACCGGTGGCCCGGACCGCTGCCGTCGTCGGTACCGCCGCGGTAGCTGTGCACGGGCACCGCCGCCGCTCGGATCGGCGAGACGACAGGCGAGACGCGGGGAGACGACCGGGGAGACCGGCGAGACGATCGCAGGGACCGTCGCTGAGCAGACCCGGCGCAAGCGCTGCGCCGGGCAACCAACCTTGGCCTGTCGGCCGCCGGAGTCTATTTCAGGTCGAAGTAACTAGTCGTGAGCTGTAACCAATCGTGAGCTCCCATCAGCGGATGGGACACATTGGTGATGTTAGGAGAACACCCAGATGCGACTCCACTGTGCCCGTCGATCCGCATCCGCTGCCGTTGCGGCCGTTGCCTTGATTTGCGTCCTGGGGAGTTGCGGTACGAGCTCCACACCGAGCCAGACAAATCCACCCGCCACGACCGCCGCACCAGCGACGACCGCCGCAGCCACACCAACCGCTGCGTCGACGAACGCGGGCTGTGAAGACGTCGCGGCACTCAAGTCGTCGCTCGAGGCCCTCACGCAGGTGAGGCCTGCGCAGGACGGTGTTACGGCGCTGAAAACCGCGATTGCCAACGTCAAGACCAACCTGGATAAAGCGGAGGCCTCGGCCTCGCCGGTCATCAAGCCCGGCGTGGAGCAGGTGAAGACGGCATTCGCCGACTTGCAGACGGCGGCAAGCGGTCTGAGTGCCGACAACTTCAAAGAGAAGGCGCCGTCCATCGTCTCGGCGATGACACCAGGTCGCCACCGCAACCAAGGCGCTCTCCTCGACGCTGACCCAGAGCTGCCCGGGGAGCTAACGGAAGCGCGCCTGCCCGCGGGCTGTGAGGACGTGGATGGATGCAGCGAGCTGCTTCCGCGATCATCGGAGAGTAGCTGATACGGCATGGGTACCGCGATTGGTGAGCTGCTTCCCCTCGCAGTCGCGATCGCGATTAGCCTGACCACGATCATCGCGACGGTCCTCATGCTGTTGTCGCCGAAGGCGAAGAGTAGGACCGTTGGTCTGCTGGTGGGGTGCGTGGTCGGGGTCGCGGGGGCCGTTGCACTTTTCACGTTGCTGGCTGACCTGTTGCCGACGCAAGATTCCGGCGGGTCGTCACTGGCGGCCTCAGTGATCAAGATGGTGGTCGGTGTGCTTCTTGTGGTGTTGGCGCTGAGACAGTGGCGAGAGCGGCCTGCGAGTGGCGACCGGGCTGAGTTGCCGAGGTGGATAGCGGGAGTTGACTCGATGACGCCAGGCAAGGCGCTGGGGCTCGGCCTGCTGTTGTCGGCGGTGGTTCCGAAAAACCTGTTGCTTGCTCTCGCGGCCGGTCTCATCGTCGGAGAGGCCACGTTCAGCGGCGGTCAGGCCGCAGTTGTCATCGTATTGTTCACGGCGATCGCCACTTCGACCGTGGCGGTACCGGTTGTCGCCCACCTCGTGGCATCGGCGCGAATGCGCGGGCCATTCGAGAGACTGCGGGAGTGGTTGGTTGAGAACAATGTGACGATCATGGTCGTGGTTCTGCTCGTGATCGGAGTTGTCATGATCGGCAATAGCATCGCTAGCCTCTGACTCGACAAGACGAACGAAGGAGCGCGACGACCCTGAAGCCCGCCGGGCGCGCGCCTCGGCGGATTTGGTTTCCCGCCCCTCGATGACGTCTAGGTCGCAAAAACAGTGGCCCAGTCGTTCTTGATACTTACCATGGTCCACCCATCGGCCTTAGCTTGGCTGAGTGCCTGCTCGGCTCCAGCCCGGTAGTCGAACTCTCGCTCTGCGTCGTCATGCAGGAGGAGGAGCCGCGGGGTCGGCCGGTTGGGATGGTGGGCGAACTCCAGCATGGCCGAGTCGCCGTTGGAGTTTCCCGCTGCGAGCAGCGGGCGTCGACCGACCCGGTTCCAGATCCGCACAGGCTTCTCCGGGCCGTCGTCGAGGTAGTCGGCCTCGGGCTTGTGGGTGATCGTGCCGCCCTGGCCGTCGCTGGTGTAGGCGAAGGCGCTGCTGCTGCCGATGACCCGCTCGCGGGGGATGCCGTACATGTCCTGGCTGATGGGCCCCATGAAATCACGACCACCGCCCGAGGCGATATAGCTTGCAAATTCGTTGGCCCTCAGGTAGTCGAGTAGCTCGACTATCGGTGCGTACGCGCACTCCAGGTAGCTGCGACCGTGCGTCGGGTGCTGTGCGGTGCGAAGGAAGCGGTCCGCAGACCCCTCGAAATCCTCCACACTGATTCCGGCGTAGGCCGTGAGGATGCCTCGGGCGAGCAGCCTCACGTTGGTGTCGTGGCCGGCGTAGTGCTCGTCCATCAGGGCGCCGAACCAGCCATAGTCGCGTTCGGACACGGCCTTCCAGGGCCTGCTGCTCAGTGAGCTCGGGCTGCACTGCCGTCATCTCGGCGAGGCGTCGAAGGATGAAGTCGAGCTGGATCGGCATCGGCTTCTCGCACTACAGGGTGCCGTCATTGTCGAACACAGCAACCCGTTCCTCGGGTGGCACGGCAGTTGATCCGTCTGCGCCACATGTGCGTGCCACGAAGTTCATGATCGCCTGCTTGGCCGGCCCATCACGCCAACTCGACAGCTCGTCAGTCATGTCTTGTCCTCCTTGTCCGCCAGACCCGATCACAACGCTGCATGCCGGTGGAGTTCGGTGAGCCAGGGCGGTCGCCTTACGGCATCGGTGACGCGGTCAAGTTTCAGCTGATCTAGAGGCGAAGAGGTTGAGCCCGAGCCGCTCGGCCAGGTACTTGGTGACGAGCTGGCCGCGCACGCTGTTGCCGGCGGCGTCGAGCGGAGGCGAGAAGGTCGCCAGGCCGCCCTTGCCGGGCGAGACGGTCACGATGCCGCCGCTGACGCCGCTCTTGCCCGGCATCCCGATCTCGTACAGCCAGTCTCCCGACAGCTCGTACAGGCCGGCGGTGGCCATCACGGCCAGCACCCGGCGGCACACCCCCGCGACGATGACCCGCTCGCCGGTCATCGGGTTCACCCCGCCGTTGGCCAGCGTGGCAGCCATCACGGCGAGGTCGTGGACGGTCACGTCGAGCGAGCACTGGCGGGTGTAGACGTCGGTGGCCTCGTCGGGGTCGAAGTAGAGCCGCTCGTAGCTCTCCAGGAGATGGGCGATGCCCTGGTTGCGCAGGTTGGTGGCCGACTCGGACTCGTAGACCTCCTCGCTCAAGGTGAGCTCGCGGCCGGCGAAGCGTGACAGCCCGTCGCGGATCCGCTCCCACTTCTCGTCCGCCGTGTCGCCGGGAACGAGGCTCGTGGTCGCGATCGCACCCGCGTTGACCAACGGGTTCATCGTCCGCTCGTCATTCAGCTCGACGGCCATCAGCGAGTTGAACGGGAATCCGGTGCTGTTGACGCCGAGCCGATGTCGCGCCGCCTCGTACCCGATCGCCTCGCAGACCAGCGCGAAGACGAACGGCTTGGAGACGCTCTGGATCGAGAACGCTGTCTCGACGTCACCGATCTCGAAGAACCGGCCCCGGACCCCGACCACGCAGATCCCGAACAGCCCAGGCGATGCGCCCGCCAGCGCGGGGATGTAGTCGGCGACGGCACCGTCGCCGTTCGACCGATAGCGCTCGTACGCCTCGGTGACGACATCCCTGACCTGCTCGATCTGTGGAAGCTCGCCGGTCGACACCAGCGAGGGCGCCGTCGCCTCGTCGAACGGGAGACTCTCGTGCATGGAAAGCTTGGTCATGAGATCCCTACTGGTCCTTGACTCTGGGCAGCCTACGACAAATGGAACAAACCTGGCGGTCACGCCAATTGCACGGTCCGCAGCCCTGGCACGTGAATGACAACCCGCCTCACGACCGGTGAGGCGCGCAGTCAATCGAGGACACGTCGCCGGCCGTAGGCCGGCTCTTGACCAAAGGTCGACACTGTGAACATGAGCGAGATCAGCGTGCGGGTGCTGGACGAGTCTGAGTGGTCGCTGTACCGCGACATTCGTTTGCGCGCCCTCGCCGAATCTCCTGGCTCGTTCACCGCGACTCTGGCCGATGAGGCCGACCGTGACGAGCAGTTCTGGCGTGATCGGATGACGCGGTCGTACCGGCTGCTGGCCGAACAAGGCGAGCTGCCGCAAGGAATCGTCAGCCTCGGACCTGACGAGCAAGAACCCACGGCGGCCGAGGTCTTCGGCTTGTATGTCGTCCCAGAGGCACGCAGCACCGGCGTCTCGTGGCGACTCGTCGAGGTCACGGCGGACATGGCAATCCAGGCCGGCTACACACACTTGTACTACTGGGTGGGAACCGACAACGCCCGCGCGATCGGCTTCGGAAAGAACTTCGGATTCAGTACCACCGACCGCCGCCGCCCGGCACGTCCCTCCGACTTCCACCAAGGCGAGGACGAGATCGCGATGGTCATGGGGCTGGAGCCCGACACCACGTCGGTGCCGAACCCGACAAGCGGGAAGGCAGCCACCCGCGAAGGACCCATCAGCTGAGACCCGACTGAACAGCATGCCGCCGGCCTGCGAAAGGGGTGTGTCGGCCGCCGAACGGTCGTATCCGGATCGGAGCGGTTCGTCTTTGTCTGGCTCGGGCGCTGAACGCAGGTCGACGATTGTGAGCGTTGCCGTCACCGTTGCTGTCAAAGCTGGTAGATGGTGATCGTTAATGGGTGAAACTGCCTCTGACAAGGAGAAATGTGCGCCGCGAGGGAATCGAACCCCCAACCCGCTGATTAAGAGAAGCCAGCAACGGTGGCCGCAACGACGATTTTGCGCATGCTCGCGCGTAGGCGGTCGTTGACGGACAACTGTAGGACTCGGTGCGTTGCTGTCACCGTTGCTGTCACGCGTGTGAACGCGACTTCGTCCGTGTCAGTGATCTTTGGCGCGCATGACAATGCGGCGGTAGGCGTAAGTGAGGTCCGTGGGTGTACCCAGATGATCGCGGGGCGCGGACCGATTGACTAGCAGTCTGACTGGCATGGGCGGAGCAGCTTGGAAGTGATCTGCATTGCCTTGGTTCAGTTCAGAGGAGCGTCCGAGACGCTATCCGTAAGAACCAGGCGTACGTTTCAGACTGCCTAGTGGAGCGTTAGCGAGTTCCTTTTACGCTTGACTTTGTCGAGGACTTGACATCTCGTCTTCGGTTTTTTCGCCGCCCAACTTATCCTTCTCGACATACGTCATGACATCTCCCTTCAACGGCCGGACTCCCTGCCTGGCTCGAGTCCCGCCCGCCGCTACTCGAACCCCGGGCTGGTGTGGACCCGACGCTAACCAGTCCCCTTTGGGCGGCGCATCACCTTGATCGTGTGATCTCCGCGTGGGAGCCTCGACCGCGGTGTCGCTGGGTGGCGATGAGCGGCATCGCGGCGCGGGAGCTGGAGAGGTGCTTCGTCGCGCTACCTCCGAGGGGAAAGCAATGCCGGCCCGGACGGCTCGGTTTCATACCCGCGGTATGACGACGACGGGCGCGCCCTTACTTAGGCTCGGCTCGTCGAGACCGATGTGCAGGTGTGTCGGTCACGTCGTTGCTGGCTCCTGACTGATGACCGCCGACGGCGCCAGCACCCATAGGAGCATGCGACCCGTCAGCGGTGTGGTGGCGATGAGCATCAGATACACCTGCGCGACCGAGCCGTCGTTGCGAGTGAAGTCGAGGGCGTCGAACCACTGCGACAGCAGGTAGAACACGGCGTCGACGATGAGCCAGGAGACGATGTTGGCGGCGATCCACCAGGCCCAGCGGCGGGTATAGCCTCGTAGGACTGCCGCCTGGGACAGCCCCAGCAGCGGTCCGAGTGCCAGGGTCTGGCTGGCGGCGAGCAGGTATGCACCGCTGACGCTCGCGCCGGAGTCCTGAGCACTGATCACCGCGGGCATGATCACAAACAGCCAGCCCAAGAGCGCGGGTCCGACGCTGGCCACGATCCATCGCTTCCGAGGGACCGGCACGCGCTGCCGGATGACAAGCCATTGCAGCGCACCGAGCACTCCACCGAACAGCAAGGCCCCCGCCGTCGCCACAAGCAGCGCGACGACCCAGCTCCGGCTGCTCAAAGACAGATGCAGCACGTCCGCGCTGATCCAGGAAAGCACCGCCACCGCGGTCAGCACGACGACGAAGGCGACGGAGTTGTACAGGATCCACAGCCAGTACAGGCGTGCGGACCAGCCGTTGGATGCCACATGCATGTGGGCCTCCGAAGAGAGAGTTCCGCACGGTCGTGCGGTCGAGGTCGGTGCTGTACAGGATTGCATCGTCGTCGGATCGCAGCCCGAGGCGGCCATGGCAATGCGCGATGACAGGTGCGCTTCCTTGTCGCCATCGTCTGCCCATAGTCGGGACAGGCACGGCCCTACGCAGATGCGCCGCACTACGCAGATGCGCGGTCAGGAGCTAATTTCCGGTTTCTGCCGTCCGGGTCGTCTTGGCGTGCCTGCTGGACCGCTCCGACAATAAGACGAACGCCCAGACCGAGGACGATCAGGTTGAAGATCATCTGGGCCGTGACGACCAGGCGAGCCACTTGGCTGGCCGGGGAAATATCCCCGAAGCCGACCGTGGAAAAAACCGTCACGGTGAAGTAGATCGAGTCGGTCCGGGTCAATGCGTGCACGTTGAAGTTGCTGCTGCTGGTGTGCGACAGCAAGAAATAGGTGGCCGCGAACAGCAGGAGGAAGAGCAGGACGGTCGTGGCGAGAGCCTCGACCGCACGGACCCCGGGGTGGGCGGCACGCAGGATCGCCCGCACGTGGTAGGCGGTCATGGCAGCCAAAACGACCAGCCCAGTGATCAAGGACAGCAACAGCGATATTCCCGTCCGCTGATCCAGAGGTGCGAGATAGTACAGGGCGATCAGGACTGCACTGGCACCCAATGCGCGCAGTAGCCCGAGGGTGATCCCCCGCTGACGCTGGGCCCGTGTCAGGTCCTTGTTCGTGGCACTCATTGCACTCAGCCTCCTTGGCCCCAAGATCAACAACCATCGAGATTCGGAGCCCTCATGAAAGACCGGGCTAGCGGGGTCTATTGGAAGACGGTTGATCTGGTCTGGTCGGGTTGTGTTCATCGGGCGGGACGCGGCCTTCGAAGGTGTGATCGCGAACGTGGTCACAGCCGGTTTCCACCGTGTCACCCATCGTGCCCCGCCCGTCCCGCTCGGGTCCAGGGACCGGGAGGTCAGGTACAGGACCAAGTCGTACGCCACGCCTTGGGTTGGCGGTCGGCCTCGGCAGCACTCAGCCTCGCGGGATCATTACGGCGCTGGACGCGGGCATGAATTGGGCACGGGACAAGTCATTGTTCGATTTTCGCCATGAACCGAATGGAGACCCTTGTTTACAAAGTCCGCCAGAGTGCATCTTGAGCCACGCCTTCATATGCAACCGGTTCGCTGGACCACCATGAATGTCACCGCAGCGCCGGGCTCGCTGTCCGGCGCCGGGTTCGCCACGCTGCGGCAGGCCGTGATCAGTCACAGGTGGTCGTATGCTCTTGGCAACAGGGCAGCTCCACCACCGTGGAGTGCGAGAGCACGAGACGCAGGGCCCACTTGATGGAGAGTCGGGAATCGACATGCGCGATGGATCGTCCACGACCGAGGACACGAAATCGGCTGGCCCGTCCCCGTTGCGTCTACGGGTGGGCGTGTTTCTCATCCTCTTGTGGATTGTGCCGTTCTGGGCGTTGGCGCCCTACATCGCGCATTCCCTCAGCGGGCTCAGTAACCCTCCATCAGTTGCTGCTGTCACGACAGCCATCCTCGTCGTGCAGACCATCCTCGGGCTCCTCGGGTTCTGGGTCGCCGGAGCGGCAGTCAAGTCGATCATCAAGGGCTCCACGATGAGGCATGCCCTGGCGGCCATCTGGTCCATGCTCATTCACGGGGAGATCCGAGGTCAGGGCGACGCCGGCAATGATCCGAATGAAGGGCAACCACACGCGACGACGCCTAGCTGCTTTGCTGTCGCGGGACCGCCTGCCGTACCCGAATGCCGTACAGCTGCGAGCTTGGCCGTGGCTGTCGGCGCCTACGTGACGTCCGTGCAGCGATCTCAGGTCCGGCCGGTGTTTGCCCACAGGTCGGGCCGCCTATTCGGACTCCACGAAGAGCGCGCTGGATCGATCCTGCACCTGGTCCGTATGCGGGCCGGTATTCCGTGGTTCGACAAGACCTGGAAGCTCAACGAGGTCGAACGCCCCGAATGAAGCCGAGAACTTCCGCGGTTAGAGCTAAGAGAGTCTAACCTGCCGAGTCACGCTGCATCGAACCCGACACCGCTATGGAGGGAAGGGGTTGTGGCCGGGCTGGAGTAAAGCCTGAAGGATCAAGATGATGGCTCCGACGAATAAGCCGTAGGTGATCGGCACCAGCAGTGGCCAGCCGGTGAGGCCCGCTCGCCGTCCTGCTACGCCGCCCCATACGCCCAGCGAGAGCACACCTGTCAGGACGATCACCTGGATGATCCGCGTGTACGAGATACCGGCGGCGGCGAGTATCACCAAGATGACGAGCGGGGGCACAGCGATGAGCAGAAATCGGCACTCCTCGACGAAGACTGTGCGGTGCTCATGGCGGGTCAGCGGCCGACCCAGAGCGACGCGCGATCCGAGCGCCGCACCGAAGACGTGGCTCAGAAAGATAGCCAGAATCGGTCCCACGATGACGGTCACGACGTTCCAGAAGCGCAACTGCTCCCAGCCGTCGTAAATGATCAGCACCGCCATCAGGGTGATCGTCGTGTAGATCACCCGGTCCACACGAATCTTCAGCCCACCGATCCGCGTCTTTTGTGCAATCGGCACGACTCGACTCTACGATCGGGGTTGGCTGTCGGTAAACCGCGGCGAAGCATCATGCTCGTTATCGGTATGGGACACCACGACTTGCCTAATGGCAACTGGTTGAAGCCATGCCCAGCCGTGATGTGCATGATTATTCGACTGATGGTCATCGTGAGACCAACCACCGCTGCCGGCATGGTCGCTGACGCACGAGGCCGACCATGGGCGCGGCTCCGACGCCTCAGTGAAGTAGACCGGTCAAGGTATAAGTCCCGACGCTTGTTCCACCGTTCGCCGGAGAGTTCTCGGGTGGACTGCAGGAACCATTTGGCTGCGCCGTATCAGCTTCACCGCTCAGGCGTCGCTGCCGGTCGAGGGAGCCGCGCCGCCCTGACGGGTTGGTATTCCGGTCGCGAAAAAGAACCCCGGTGACAAGGCGAATCTTGCCAAGACCGCGAGCGAGGCGCGTAGTCCGGCCAGCGAGTCGTTGAACTATCAGCTGCGGAAGATCATTTAAAACGTGGCCGGACGGCTCGTCGAAGGCGCCCAACTCCAAGGCTGGAACGCTACGTACGGTGCCCTCAGCCTGGCCTTCCCAGCTCGCTTGACCCCTAGGACGCCGCAGCTCGCGTACCCTGCGGTGCCGGCTGGCGATGGTAATTCGCCAGCGCCCAGATCACGAGGATGTCAATGCCGATGATCAGGAGCGCCCACCACGGTGAGTACGGCAGCCAGACGAAGTTGAGTAGCGCGGATATTCCCGCGACGATCATGCCTACGACCCGAGCCCAGGTCTGGCCTTTGATCAGGAAAATGCCGATTGCTAGCAAGGCCAGGCCGACCAGAAGGTGTAGCCAGCCCCAAACAGTGAGGTCAAAGGTGTAGATGTAGTTCGGCAGGACGACGAGGTACTTGTCGTGAACAATCCCCGCGAGGCCTTCGACGGCCTGGAAGACCCCTCCGACGATCATGATCACGCCAGCAAAAACGGCGATGCCATGAGCCCAAGGACTGGCAGTCGTGGTATCTGCCGTTGGTGTCTGCATGTCTGTCATTGGTGTCGTCCCCTCCAATTCTGGTTGAGTCTGACTCGACTACAGATGAACGCTACGCGGTAGCGGGTGCCGCTTGATCACCTGCTATGTGTGAATGACTACGCGAACGCTAACCGGAAATCGGTTCTCGAAGCGTTCCAGAAGAGCGGCCCAGTGAGCACCAGATCTTGACCTGAGCGAAGCAGATCACCCGAAGCGTGTGAAGCGCCACCACGCGTTGGCGCGCCAGTATTCGACTATGAGCACGGCTCGCTTATCGCCGCGGTCTCCAGTCGCGAGCAGAACTCGCAGCACACGCGCAGCACTGTCAAGAAGAGGGATGGTTTTGCTCGTTCCAGATGGGGACTGATGTGACAGAGCTGTTTCTTGTCATCACGGTTATCGTCGTAGCCCTGGTCTTCGATTTCACCAACGGATTCCATGACAGCGCCAACGCGATGGCCGGGCCTATCGCGACCGGTGCTATCCGTCCGCGGACCGCCGTGATCCTTGGCGCCGTCCTCAATCTCGTAGGTGCTTGCCTGTCCACCGCGGTCGCAAAGACGATCTCCGGTGGTTTTTTTGACGACCAGCTGATCACGCCTTCGATCATCCTGGCTGGGTTGGTCGGTGCGATTGTCTGGAATCTGATGACCTGGCTCCTCGGCCTGCCGTCGAGTTCCTCGCATGCCCTGTTCGGCGGCCTGATCGGGGCGGTCATTGTCGGTGCCGGGATTGCCTCGGTGCACGGCTGGGTGATCGTCTCCAAGGTCCTGCTGCCCGCCATCGTCGCGCCATTGGTCGCCGGCACCGCTGCTGCCTGGGCGACGCGGCTGGCGTATCGCATCACCAGAAGGACGCCGAGTGTGCACACCGGGACTGGATTCAAGTACGGGCAGGCGTTCACGTCATCAATGGTCGCGCTCGCCCACGGAACATCCGACGGTCAAAAGACAATGGGCGTGATCACGTTGGTGCTCATCGCAGCCAACCTGCAGGCAGCCGGCACGGGGCCCCAGCTGTGGGTGATCATTATCTCTGCTCTCGCGATCGGCTTAGGCACCTACTCGGGCGGCTGGCGCATCATGCGGGCGATGGGCAAAGGGATCGTGGAGATCGAGACGCCACAGGGCGCGGCGTCCGGCGCCGCAACCAGCGCGACGATTCTCGCATCGGCTCACCTCGGGTTTGGCCTGTCCACGACGCACGTGAGTACCGGCAGCATCCTGGGCTCCGGGGTGGGCCGAGGAGCCGAGGTTCGCTGGAGCGTCGCCCGCCGGATGGTCTTCGCCTGGCTCCTGACGTTGCCCGGAGCCGCTCTGGTCGGCGGCCTCGCTGCGCTGCTCGCCGATCAAGGCGTCTGGGGCATCAGCGTGCCGCTGGTGCTACTGGCTGGGACCTGCCTGGCGATCTACTCCCTCTCCCGTCGCCACAGGATCACCCACGCCAACGTCACCGACAGCCACGAAGTCCTCGTGCTGGCTGCCGCTAGCACCTCCCACGTACGCCGGCGAGGCGCTGCTTGAAGCTCCTAACAAGCCCAAGAAGGTCAAGAAGCCCAAATTGAAGAGCGCCGCCTGATGCACGTCGACTGGGCTGCCTTGGGCAATCGTGGCTGTCGTCTCCATAGCGGCGTCGGTGATCTTCACCATCTTGCTGGCGAGCGGCATACGTCTGGTCTCGGCGGCCAAGATCAAATCGAATGAGGGCGGTTCCGGTACCGCGACCGTTTCGCTGGGCTATGCCTTGCTCGGCATCGCAGCGCTGATCGTGCTCTTTGGGATCTACCTGATCGTTCCGCAGTTCCATTAGAGGGCACTTTGATTGTTGATCTTTGTTCTGCGTGTGGCGCGGCAGCCGTCCCTCCGGTTTGTGGTGGTTAAGGGCTATTTCAGGTCGAAGTAGCTAGTTGCCATCAACGCTGATGGCGGCGGCGACAGATCTCGGCCCGGTCTGGGTTACGAGCGGCTCACCAGCGATATAGGCCTCGATGAGCTCGGCGATCAGCTGCGGAGCGCTGTAGTTGAGTGCGTGTGCACCGGGGACGCTAACTGCGTCGACGTG
Organism: uncultured Actinomycetota bacterium; assembly: GCA_963815975.1. Taxonomy (GTDB): domain Bacteria; phylum Actinomycetota; class Actinomycetes; order Propionibacteriales; family Propionibacteriaceae; genus Microlunatus. The sequence goes on along the minus strand of CAWFJC010000006.1, from coordinate 490,781 downwards.
AGGCAGAACGGCGAAGCGAGGGGCATTGGCGATCCGGACAAGTGGATCGCGCAAACCGGCGATCACGAGTGTAGGAACGACAAGATGCGGAAGGCGTTCCAGTGTCGGGTAGCGAGTCATCGCCCTGAACAACGACAGACTTCGAAGTACCCCGAACCGGAGGTAGTCGCGCGTGGCGATGGGCAACATCGATGGCGGCTCTCGCAACCCGTCCATGGCCATCTGTCCAATTGCCCGGCCTAGTGGCTGGTTGTTGGGGCCGCCGGCCGGCGAGACGAGCACCGCACGCTGGATCCGGTCGGGAAAGGTCGTCGCAACCTCGACGATGATTGGGCAGCCGAGCGAATTGCCGACCAATATCGGCCGCTCGACTCCGACGGCGTCGCAGTAGGACATCAGCGCCTTCGCCAGACCCGGTAAGTCGAGTCCTCCCTCAGGCCTAATACTGCGTCCCATCCCCGGTAGATCGGGTACGAACGTACGGTAATGCGGCGCAAGAAGAGCCGCCGTGGGCTCCAGATAGGTCCCCGAGATGCCAAATCCGTGGACATGCACCATCGCATCCGCATCAGAGCCAGCGACGAGGCAGGAACGATGAAACATCGGCAGTCCATCAACGATGACCCACCCGGGTGTGAGCGGAGGTACGGGCTTCCGAGACATGATCAGGCTTCCGTTTCGATCTCGTGCATGAAATGGTCGGTCATCGATGATCCGACGGCGGCGGTCGCAACCGTGGTGGCAGTCCTTGTGACCGCTGCGGGACCGTTAACGGACGCGGGAGCTATCCTGCGCATGGCGAGCGGCATGTCAAACTCCTTCTTCTTCAAGGTGCACCTTTGTTCTCGCGCCGAGGCCTTTCAACGAGCCTGATGGAGGGCGCGCCGAATAGCATCACCCACAGCGTGTGAAGAAAGAAATGGTCAAGTCCTTAGGGCCATCTGCGTCGGGCGCGGTGTCGCTCCTTTGCGGATGGCCAATTCAGACAAATCTCCAGCACAAGAAGGCTGATAGCGATGGCGAAAGAACCGACGCTGAACGCCTCAAGTCGCGTCATGCGTACGACCAGGTCATCGTCATCAACTGGTGCTGCCTCCGACGGCGTGCCCACACTTTCATACGCGCTGGGTGATGCGTGCGTACCAGCGGCGCGCCGATACTGCTGACTAGCTGTGAGGACAGTAATGCAGCCCAACGAACAAAGGAGATGAGATGGCGGTCGACACGTACATCGCGTATGTGGGGGTGTACCCCAGCGTCGAGGACGCGGAGTCGGATTATCAGTTGGTCAAGGATCTGCATACCCAGGCCGGCATGCTTGATGCCTACGACGCTGCGGTGATCGAGAAGCGAGACAACGGAAAGGTACACATCACCAAGAAGCATGAAACGCCGACCCGGGCCGGTGGCGTGATGGGCGGAGGTGTTGGGCTGGCGACCGGGCTTGTCGTTGCGCTGTTTCCGGCCGCGGCGATTGGGGGTGGCCTGCTCGCGGCTACGACGGCCGGTGGGGCCGTGCTCGGTGCGGTGAGCGGACATGCGGCTGCTGGGATGAGCCGCAAAGACCTCAAAGAGCTGGGCGAGTCCCTCGACGAGGGGCAGGCGGGGCTTGTCGTTGTGGGAGTCACTGAGATGGAAGACGACGTCAAGCAGGCGATGGGCCACGCGGAGAAGGTCGAGACCCGCGAGCTGCAGGCCGACACCGCGGAGATCGAACAAGACGCCAAGGCCGCTGGAGGCGAGCAGACCGCCGCGGACTGACGCTTCGTCCAGGTTCACTCGATTTGGGTGATGACCGCGGTTATCACGATGGTCGATGGTGCCATTGTGGCGGTGAGTAGAACGGTAGCGCTGTGCCGGACGATGTAGCGCTGAGCGCGGACGAGCGGGCCGAGCTCGAGCGGCTTCGTGCCGAGGTAGCCGACCTGCGTTCACAGGTTGCTGCGGCGCCTGATGTAGTCGCGCCGACCGCCGTTGCGCCACCCCCGCGACCGCGGCGGCAGCGGTGGCGCTCGGTGGTTGCCACCTTGCTCATCGTGATCGCCTGCATCATGGCGCCGCTCGCTGGGGTCGCCGTTTGGTCAAAGAACTTGATCACCAATACCGATCGTTATGTCACAACCGTGGCGCCGCTGGCACGGGATCCAGCGATCCAGGCCGCAGTTGCGGACAAGATCACCGCCGAGATCTTTGCGAACCTCGACGTAACCGGACTTACCAACGAGGCTGTGGATGCGCTGGCCACCCGCGGGTTGCCGCCGCGTGTTGCGACAGGGCTCCACGCACTCTCCGAGCCGTTGTCCGATGGAGTCCAGAGCTTCGTACGCACCGAAGTCGGGAAGGTGGTCGCCAGTGACGCGTTCGCAGACGCATGGGTGACTGCTAACCGGTCGGCTCATACTGCGCTGGTCGCCGCCCTTACTGGGCAGACGGGGCAAGGTGTCACGATCGCGAACGGCACGGTGAGTATCAACTTGGGTCCGTTCATTCAAGTGGTAAAACAGCGGCTGGTTGACAGGGGATTCGAGCTGGCGAACCGCATCCCCGATATCAATCCCTCGTTCACGGTCTTGCAATCGGACGCCATCACCAAAGCTCAAAGTGCTTTCAGTCTGCTCACCGCGATCGGGAACTGGTCGCCCGTGGTGGTACTGGTACTGCTAGCGCTCGGTATATACGTGGCCAAGGACCATCGCCGGGCACTGATCGGGGCTGGCTTGGGACTGGCTGGCGGCATGCTCGTGCTAGGAATTGGGATCTTGGTGCTCCGAGCGCTCTACCTGGATACCCGTCCTGCCGGGGTACTGACCTATGAGGCCGCGGCCGCTTTCTACGACACGCTGGTGCGGTTCCTGCGGCTCGGGCTGCGTACGGTCCTGGTCTTTGGCCTCGTTATCGCCCTGGCCGGATTCTTCACCGGTCGCTCGGTTACCGCAGTGCGGGCTCGCGCTGGCTTGAGCAGAGGGATTGCCTGGCTGCGTGGCGGTGCTGAGAAAGCCGGCTTCCGCACCGGTCCTGTGGGGGCTTGGGTCTACACCTACAAGCGAGTGCTGCGAATCGCCGTACTCGGGATCGCAGCCCTGGTGCTGGTCTTCTGGGATCAGCCGACCGGGAAGGTGATCATCGGCATAACCCTCGCGGTGTTGGTTGCGCTGGTGATCATCGAGTTCCTTGGTCGGCCGCCCAGCCCAGCCGCTCCGGAGCCGCCGGAAGCGGAGACCCCCGCCGCCACTCCTGAGGTCAGCGACGCTCCACCGACTGCTTCAGTTGCGGTCGCCAGCTCACAAGCTCACGACACATCGGAAGCCGATGTGCGTAGTTGAGTTGTCCAACGAGCCATGGGGCTCCCTTTCGTCGGACGTGCCGTCGTCAGGACCGTTCTTCGTGGTATCCAACCGAGAGGAGAAAAGCCCTCGCATCATCCACATTGGGTGAATCGGCGGATGTTTCGGGCCGTCTGGCGTCGCCTGGGCGGACCTCGTGTTCCAGACTTGGTTTGATTAGGTTGAGTATTCAAACCTCGCATCCCTAGGATTCGATCGTGACTGTGGATCCTCGCGAGGCCGAGACGCCGACGGTTGCTGAGCTCGAGCAGTCGTTGCTGGATGCCAAGCTTTCGGTTCCGCAACTTCGCCGAGGTTCGGTGAGTCGGGGCAAACTCATCGAGACGGGTCGCGGGAGCGATTGCCGCGTGGTTGCGGTCACTGCGCCTGCGGGTTACGGCAAGTCGACCTTGCTGGCTGAGTGGGCCCGCGCAGAAGATCGTCGGGTGGCGTGGGTGTCTTTGGACCGGTTCGACGATGATCCTGCGGTCCTGCTGATCTTGTTGGCATCGGCGTACGCTCGGGTCTGGCCGGGTAGCGCCGACCTGATCGCGGACGTGAGCGGACTCGGCGTGTCGGCGTTGGGCCGCGCTGCGCCACTTCTTGCGTCGGCATTCCGGACAAGCCCAGTGCCCTTCGTGCTCATGCTGGACGACCTCCACGAGCTGGAGTCGCCGGCTTGTCACGACGTATTGAGTGTGGTGATCTCGGGGATCCCGCGAGGCTCTCAACTGGTCGTGGCGAGTCGTTCCGAGCAGCCCCACCTGCCGCGGCTGCGCGCTTCGGGAGAGCTGGTTGAGTTCCTGGGGAGCGATCTGGCCCTCGACGCGGCGGGCGCCGAGCAGATCTTCGCCGCGGCACACGTTAGCCTCACCCCTGAGCTGGCAGCCGCCGTGACCGCCCGAACCGAAGGGTGGCCGGTCGGCGTTTACCTCGCTGCGTTGATTGCCCACGACAGCCACGGCGAGGCACCGATGGTCTTTGGTGACGATCGGTACGTGGCCGACTACTTGTACCGCGAGTCGTTTATGAAGCTGCCCGAGAACCTCCAACGGTTCCTGCGGCGCACGGCAGTTCTTGATCAACTTTCTGCAACGCTGTGTGATGCCGTCCTCGAAGAAACAGGCGGGCAGGAGCGGTTGCGCGGCCTCGAGGCAACAAACTTGTTTTTAATCCCGCTTGATCGTCGGCGCGAGTGGTATCGCTACCACGCAATGTTCCAAGAGTTCTTGCTGGGTGAGCTTCGTCGAGTCGAGCCCGAGATCATCATGACATTGCACCGGCGAGCCGCCGACTGGTACGAGTCCAATGGATCCCCGACGATGGCCATCGAGCACCTGTTGAAGACGACAGAGCGGGACCGATGCGTCGAATTGGTGACGAAGATGGTTTTGCCGATTTATAGTGCCGGTCAGATATCGACCGTGCAACGTTGGCTTTCGGCCCTCGGCGATACCGCTATCGAACAATATCCCCCGCTCGCCGTGCTAGCCGGCTGGGTCACGGCCTTGACAGCGCAGACCGCCGAAGCGCAACTGTGGGCGGCGATCATCGACACCGCTTCGTTTGATGGAATACCCGCAGATGGCACGGCGTCGTTCGCCTCTGCACGGGCGATGCTGCGGGCCATCATGTGTCCCGCTGGTGTGGAGCAGGCAATGGCCGACGCAAGCTTCGCGGTCACCCAGGAGCCGGCATGGAGTCCATGGCGCGACCAGGCGCTCTGCTTGTGCGGCCTGGTGGATCTGCTCACCGGCGAGCTCGACCAGGCACGCGCCTTGTTCGCCGAGGCGTCCACCTTGGGGGCCACACTGGGCAACACCGATACGATCGTGGTCAGCGAGTCCGAGCTCGCTGTGTTGGCGATGGATCGTGGGCAATGGGTTGAGGCTGCCGGGCACCTGGAAGTGGCAATCGCCACGGTCGATGAGCATCGTATGCACGATTACGCCCTTTGCGTGCTCGCGTTCGCTGCCGCGGCCCGGCTCGCTGTGCACCGCGGCGACCTGAAGGAGGCCGACCGGCGGCTCACCCAGGCCATGCGCGCCCGTCCATCATGCACGTTTGTGCTGCCCTTCATCGCCGTTCGCGTACGCCTGCAACTTGCGAAGGTGTACTGGGCCCGGGGTGATCATGCCACCGCCCGACATCTGCTCCGTGAGATCGATGACGTCTTGCTTCAGCGGCCAGCTCTTGGTGTTCTGGTCGACGAGGTCGCGGAGTTTCGCCGGATCGTCACATCGAGCGCACAGCGGGGATCGGCCGGTGAGTCGCCCTTATCCCCAGCAGAGCTCCGGTTGATCCCGTACCTGCAGACGCACCTCACTTTTGGCGAGATTGGGGTACGGCTGTTCATCTCCCGCAACACCGTCAGCACCGAGGTCGCCTCGATCTATCGAAAACTAGGCGTCTCTTCACGCAGAGACGCGGTGCAGCATGCGACGGCTGTTGGTCTGCTCGGCGGCTAGCCGAGGATCGTCCACCCGAACCGGTGTTCTCACTCATCGTCGGTGTCATACCCCAGCGCCAGCGCCAGCTTCGGGGCCGCCGCGACGGCGCAGGGCAGCCCGACGATGGGAACCACGCCAACCAGCACGTCGACAATCTCATCGGCCGTCGCGCCCGCATTCACCGCGGCATCGGCCTGGGCTCCGTAGGAGGGCACAGCACCACCGACCGCGACCAAGGCGGCGAGCCGTACCAGCTCCAGCGTCTTCGCATCCAACCCAGGGGGATCGAGGCTGTCGGCGCCGAGGCAGTCTTCGGCAACGCGTGCGTCATTGACGGCCATACGGCGAAGCACTTCCCTGTAGTCCAAGACAACCCTGTCCCTTCCACGCCAATTCGTCGACGAGATCACCGGGACGCTGATCGGCGGCGATCGGACTGAACCACGTGCTCAATCCATTCAGCATCCGAGCAGACACCACACGCATCACGCAGATCAGGTGAAAAGCCAGCCGCGTCAACATCTACGATGCGCACGGCAGTGCGCCGGCTTCGGCGGACGCAACAACAATCGACGATCGCGGAGCCGGTAGCCAATCCCGAGACCCGCGCACCTCACCCAATTAGCGTGATGACCGGGGCGCTGGTTATCCCTATCGTTTCGGTCAATCGGGATCAGCTGGAGGAGAAGCGGATGCTGGGCAGTTCATCGCGCCGGACGGCGCGGGGGGTCGGGTGCGGGCAATCGCAGCGTAATTGACATCGCTGTTCACGGAGGCCGAATGCTATGAGACGACTGACGGCGATCTTCGCGCTAGTGGTGGCAGCGGCCACGCTCGCGCTCGCCATCGCGGTTGCGATAAACCAGTTCCCGCGTGGCCTGGCTCTGTTGGGCTGTGTGCTGATCGCCGGCGCCTCCGCCTGGTACGGCTTGCGCCGGCGGGGCATTGCGCGCGTAGTAGGGGTGATCGTCGCTGGCATCGCGCTCGTCGGCGCGGTCGCCTTGATTGTTGTGGGTGGCGCGCGGTTTGTCGATCTGTTGATCGTGGCAGGCCTCCTGGCTGTCACTGGCAGCAGCGAGTGCCGCCTTTACCATCCACGTGGATCTGCCCAGCGCCACGCCGCCGCGACAACCGGTGCTTTTCTTCAATCCGCGCTCCGGTGGCGGGAAGGCGGAACGCTTCCAGCTCGCCAAGGAGGCTCGTGAACGTGGGATCGAGCCGATCGAGCTGAAGCCCGGCGATGACCTTGAGGTGCTCGTACGCGGCGCGGTCGAGCGAGGCGCGGACGGGCTCGCGATGGCCGGCGGGGACGGCTCGCAGGCGATCGTCGCCAAGGTCGCCGCCGAGCGCGGGCTGCCCTACGCCTGCGTGCCCGCCGGCACCCGCAACCACTTCGCGCTCGATCTCGGCGTTGACCGCGACGACGTCGTCGGTGCGCTCGACGCGTTCGTTGATGGCGGTGAGCGCCGGGTGGACCTCGCCGAGGTCAACGGTCGCGTATTCGTCAACAACGTCGCGCTCGGCCTCTACGCCGAGGCGGTCCAGCGCGCCGGCTACCGCGACGCCAAGATCCGCACCGTGCTGGACACCGTGCCTGACGTGATGGGCCCCGGCGGCAGCGACATCGATATGCGCTGGACCGGGCCGGGCGGACACGAACATCACGCCGGCGCTGTGGTGCTGGTCTCCAACAACCAATACCGGCTCGGCCACGCGGTCGGCTCCGGCACACGCCCGCGCATCGACGATGGCCTGCTCGGGATCATTGTGGTCGGTGCGCCCTCCGGGCGCGGCCAGAACGGCAGTTCGCAGCGCCCGTTGCGCGCATGGTCCGCCCCTACCTTCGAGGTCGATGCGGACCAGCCCGTGCCCGCCGGCATCGACGGCGAGGCGCTCGTCTTGGATGCGCCCCTGCACTTTCGCATTCGGCCCGGAGTCCTCTGGGTACACATCGCCCGCAAGCACCCAGGCGCCTCGCCATCGGCCATAGCTCCCGAAGGTATGTGGGCCAGCATTGTCGAGTTGGCACATATCGCCTTCGGCCACCAACAGAAACCCGCAAGCTCAATATCGGAGAGGCCAGAATGAACAACAAAATGGAGATCACCGAGAAGGAGCGGCTGAGCCGCGAGGACGCCGCCGCCCGCCTGCACGCGCTCGCCGACGAGCTCGCCAGGCACAACGAGGTCGAGTTCGACCGCGGCGGCGTGACCTTCAAGGTGCACGTGCCCGACGAGGTCGACTTCAAGCTCGAGATTGAGTTCGAGGACGACGAGCGTGAGCTCGAGATCGAACTCAAATGGTGACGAAACCGCTGTCTTCCGCGCTTGAACTCTGATTCCAGCGGCACAGCCCGATGAGTTGTATACGGGCCTGCACTACCCGGGTGCGTACTTGTGGGGGGCGGCCGTGGGCACCCTGCTCGGACGGTTGATATCGACAGTGGCGCGACGAGTGCGTAGGCCGGTTATTGACCCCTGGATGCATGCGCCCGCAACGTCGCCGCGCGAGCCTGGAAGTGTGCCATAACGAGCGTGTGGCAGCCAATTCACACATTCCGCGTGATCCGTCGTCGGAAACTTGGTGCATAGCATGCCACTGCGGAACATTGACAGCTCGACGAATCGGAAGGCAGGCCCGCGATGGCGCAGACCCAAACTAGTGGGAGCCCTTTTGCTCACGGCGTCGCCGTTTTCGCCGGTGTGATGTTGATCATCGGCGGCGGATTCCAGGCGATCCAGGCACTCGCGGCGATCGTTCATGACCAGTACATCGTCGTTTTGCCGAACTACATCTACGCCTTCGACCTGACCGCGTGGGGCTGGATACACCTCCTGATCGGCGTGGGGTTGGCGGTGACCGGCATCTTCGTCCTGCGGGGCCAGACTTGGGCCCGGGTTGTTGGCATGGTGCTCGCGGGGATCTCGGCGCTTCTCAACTTCTTCTGGCTGCCCCAAGCGCCATGGTGGGCACTCTTGCTCATCGCCATCGACATTCTTGTCATTTGGGCTCTTGCTTCCTGGCGGCCGGTGACTACGCCGCAGGCAACTCGGCAGGACGCGGCGTAGCTCCGGCCCGAAGCCCGGGCAACCGATTTGTCGGTAAGAAGAGGTGCGGGTGGGGTTCCTGGCGTAGGGCGGTACCAACTGCAGGCGGATGCCTCATCCAACTCGGCAATGCCTGCTCCAGCCGATCCCGATCATAGTTTGCAACGAGGAGGTCGGTCCGGTGCGAATGATCAAGGAGCAAGAGGACAAGTTCGAGGTCGACTCGGACTGGGTGATGCCCCAGCTCACGGATCTCGTGCCGGACGGCGGCCGTCTTGATCAGCAGGTGCGCGAGCTCGACAACACCTATTTCGACACACCAGGCGCCGGCCTGCGGGTGTTTGGCATCACGCTGCGCCGTCGGGTCGGGGGCTTAGAAACCGGCTGGCAGTTGAAAGTGCCCAATGGGACCGCACGGACCGAGCTGCAGAGTGGTTCGCGAGCGAAGACGCTGCCTTCTGCCTTGGCGAAAGGCGTGGAGGGCCTGCTGGCGGGCGAGAGCCTGGACTCGGTCGCGGCGATCATGACGACCCGAACGGCGTACCGAATCCTCAATGCCGACGGTGAGCTGGTCTTTGAGATAGCCGATGACCAGGTGGAATCCGGTCCGCCCGATGGGGAGTCGATGCTGCACTCATGGCGTGAGGTGGAGGTCGAGCTGGGGCCTGCCGGCAAGAAGAAGGATCTGAAACGGGCCCGCAAGCTGCTGGAGGATGCCGGGGCATCCCCGAGTACCAGCAGGACCAAACTGGATCGTGCCCTGACCCCGACTTCGGGGGATGGTGGGGCATCCACGGTTGAGCCGGGCACGGTCGGTGAGCTGGTGGCCGCGTACCTGACAGCGCAGTGCGATGTGCTCGCCAGCAACGATGTCGGAATGCGTACCGGTACGCCAGCGGTGCACAAGACACGGGTGGCGGCGCGTCGGCTGCGCAGCACGCTGCGGATCTTTGACGATGTCGTCGATGCCGCACCGGCCGAGGAGCTGGACAACGAGTTGAAGTGGTACGCCGACCTGCTCGGCCAGGTGCGCGACCGGGACATTCTCAGCAGCCGACTCACCAAGCAGATCGCCGAGCTGCCGCCGGAACAGGTGCGCGGGCCGGTCGAAGCCGAGATCACGAAGACTCTCGATGCGGAACGGGATGACGCCGTACGCCGGTTGGACAGGGCGATGCGTACCCGGCGCTATAAGCACCTCATGCAGTTGTTGCGCGGCTGGCGGGCTGCGCCTCCGCTCACCGAGGCAGCTGGTCAGAAGAACTCTGCGGCCGTCGAGTATGTGGAAAAGGCACAGCGAAAAGCGGACAAACGACTACGGAAGGCCGACGACGACATCGAGCAACTGCATCGGGCCCGCAAGGCGTTCAAACGGGCGCGGTACGCCGCTGAACTCGTCGAACCGGCCGACAGTCAGATGAAATCCATCGCGCGGAACGCCCAGGAGATGCAAACCCTCCTTGGCGAGCATCAAGATGCCGTTGTCGCCGCCACGTTCCTCGGCACGACGAGTGCTGATGAGGACATTGAGGCCGGGAGCGCGTTCACCTACGGGGTCTTGATGGCCAACGAGCTGAATCGCGCGGCGGAGATTCGTGCATCAGTGAGGAACTAACAATCAGCTCTGTCAGCGACGAGCGATGACCACGCCGCTCAATCGCGGGTACTGCGCTCGCCAGGTCCGCGCCTAATGGGCCGAGCGCGGCCCACGCCCACCGCAGTTTCACTCAATCTGTGGGATGCGGCGGTTTCGTCTTCTGGGATTGGATCAATCGAATGAGGGCCTGGGACGTGGCGGTCGTCGCGCGGGTCTTTCGAGAGAGGCTCGACGATGGTAGATCGTCTGGGGACCGAGCAGAAGGTCGAGACCGAATCCACTGGACCAACCACCGTGGCTGACCGGTCAGCCGGAAGTCCTCACCGCGACTTGAGAGCCGCGCGCTCTGCGGGGCCGCGAGGCGGACCGGCGGATCTGAGCTGGGTTCCCAAACTTGGCGTCTGGGCCTGGTGCTTTGTTGGGGCTGTGGCGGCGACGATCATCCTTGTCCTTGCGCTGGGTGCGGTGAGCGAGATCGTGCTTCCACTGACGTTCGCCGCTGTGCTGGCGATGATCTTCAAACCTGCGGTCGGGATGGGCCAATTGATCATGCAGACCCAGATGCATTGGCGCACAACGTGACGACGGCACCCGTCCCAGTGCTATCTGCGGCGGAGCGTCGGCGGCGCTTGGCCGTCGGACTGCTGCGGGCCTTAGCCATCACCGTGATTCTCGGCGCCGGGTACTACCTCGCACCGCTTGACCGTCTTTCCTCCGTCCCGCTGTGGCTTGCCCTCGCGATTGGACTGCTCGCGTTGGCAGTCGTCGCGGCCATTCAGGTGAGAGCAGTCATCAGATCGCGATATCCAGCCTTGAAGGCGGTCGAAGCGCTCGCTGCTACTGCGCCACTGTTCCTGCTGCTCTTCGCGGCCGCGTACTTCCTCGTGGCTCAGGAAGATCCCAGCAACTTCACCGTCGAGACGCTCACCCGTACCGATTCGCTGTATTTCACCGTCACCATCTTTGCCACGGTCGGCTTTGGGGACATCTCTCCAGCCAGCGAAGCAGCCCGCATCCTAGTTATGGTCCAGATGATTCTTGACTTGATCGTGCTGGGCCTCGGGATCCGCATTTTCGTCGGAGCAATCGAGGTGGGTCGCCAGAAAACCAGCAACGGACCGCAAACGCCCGACGGCCGTTAGCGTTCCGACAACCTCACTCGGCGCCGATCTAGTCCTCGGCGAGGACGGCGCCACAATCTCACCCTCGGGAGCAGGGCAAAGCACATCCAGTCGATGCAGGTCCGCGACTCATGTGCGAGATGGTCAGGTTCTACCAACATCTCAGATGTCGAAAAGGCCACGGTGATCCACAGACAACGGTGCGGACTCACGCCCTTTCACATGATCTAGATGATGCGCCGGCTTCCTTCTCCGAGTGGAATCAGAACAAGAAGAGCGGGAAGGGTCGTAGCGACCGAGCCAGATCGAGGTCGCGGTTTAGTACAACCCGGCGTCTGCCTGCTCGTGATAACAACGTCCAACGAAAGGAAGAAACCATGGCCGAACAGACCACTGAGGCCCCGGTCCTCGATCTGCTCAAGAGCATGACCGCGGAGTCGCTTGCCGCGTCGAGCCTTGATCTGGGGACACTCGTACTTGTTCGTATCGCGGCGCTTGTCGCGGTCGATGCGCCGGCGGTCTCGTATCTGCTGAACCTCGAAGCGGCAAACGAGGTCGGAATCGACGCCGAGCAGGTCCGCGGTGTGCTCGCCGCGATCGCACCGATCGTCGGCACAGCCCGAGTCGCGTCCGCGACAGGCAAGATCGTCGATGCCCTTGACGTCGCGATCGAGGTCGCAGAGCTCGACGCGCAAAGCGAGGAGTAACCCAGCCGCCGGGAGCTGTCCGAGTGCGTGCCCGGCGCGCACCCCGCCCTATTCGTCAACCGGACCCCGGTGAACGCGGACAGTCGGTTGATCACCGACGATCTGCTCCAAACGCGGGGTGCACATGCCGGGTCCGGCCTCCTCTTAGGAGACAATCCAGATGCGACTCCACCATGCTCGATCCGCATCCGCTGTGCTTGCGGCCGTGGCCCTGCTTTGCGTACTGACGAGTTGCGGCACAAGCTCCGCGCCGACCCAGACCAGTCCACCCGAGGTGAGCGCTGCACCGACGAGTGCCGCGCAAACCTCCGCCGAGCCGACGGCGGCTTGTGAGGATGTCGCGGCGCTTAAGTCGTCGCTCCAGGCCCTTACAAAGGTGCAGCCCGCCGAGGACGGCCTCACGGCGCTGACTACCGCGATCGCCGCCGTCAAAACCAACTTAGACAAAGCAGCGGCCTCGGCCTCGCCGGCCCTCCAGCCCAGCGTGGAGCAGGTGAAAACGGCATTCGCCGAGTTGCAGACGGCAGCAAGCGGCGTAACCGCCGACAATCTCAGACAGAAGGCCCCTGCCATCGCCGTGGCGCTGAAGCAGGTCGCCACGGCAACGGAGGCACTGTCCTCGACGCTGACCCAGAGCTGCCCGGGGAGCTAACGCCGATTGCCGGCGCCAGGACAGGAAAGATGGATTGGCCCTCGAAGGACGCCCTTGCCCAAGTTCCTCCCGGGGTCCGGGGGATAAGCACTTGCCGCGACGCAGCCTCGCCTGGACCTGCGACGATGATGGTTGGCGCCACACACCCAACAAAACTCCAGGCCGTGCTGTCGCGTCCAAGTGCCAGCGTTCTGCTGAGGACGATCATCTGCTTCAGGTGCGGTAGGGAGCAGGGCGACCTGGTCGACGGACTCAGGTGAGGGCGAGCATGAAGAAGGGCCAGGTCAAGCAGTTCGAGAAGAACATGGCCAAGGCCCGGTCCAAGGACAACATCAAGGCATTCAACAAACTCGTGCAAGTGGTCGATGGGCGTCAACAGCTCGTTGGCGATCCGCCACTGATCGTTCCGATCGAGGACCTGCTTCCCGTCCAGCAGTACCACCAGGTCGACGAAGCGATCCACACTATGCTGCGCTCCTATCGCCGCACACTCGCAGGCGATCATCGCCACCTCCTGGAAGGCTTCCGCTACACGCACGCGGCGCGCAAGGTGGTCGGCGTGGGCAGTGTCGGCACACGCGCGTGGATTTTGTTGATGCTGGGCAACGAGGATGGCGACCCGCTGTTCCTGCAGGCGAAGGAGGCCGAGGCGTCGGTGCTGGAGGCCTTCCTGGGAAAGAGCAGATATGCGAACCACGGGCAGCGGGTCGTCGAAGGTCAGCGGCTCATGCAGTCTGCTAGCGACATCATGCTCGGCTGGATCCGGATCAACGGGATCGACGGCGTCACCCGGGACTTCTACATCCGCCAACTCTGGGACGGCAAGGGATCGGCAGTCGTGGAGGCCATGAACCCATCTGCCCTGTCCGCCTACGCCGGACTGTGCGGCTGGACGCTTGCTCGGGCCCATGCACGTTCCGGTGATGCGGCGGCAATCGCAGGTTACCTAGGCAGCGGTGACGGTTTCGACCGCGCCATGGCGAGATTTGCCGAAACATACGCTGACCAGAACGAGCGCGACTACGCGGCGCTCAAACTTGCTGTCGACTCCGGGAAGCTCGCAGCCGAGAGCGCGTGAGTTGGCCGGCCCGGGAGCGATGCCCGGACTCCACACGTCGAAGATGTCTCAGGCCACCGGGCTAGCCGGGCTCAGACAGTTGGTATAACGATCCATGAAGCCAGATCTCGGTCCGGCGCAGCGCGAGCTTCACACAATATGGGTGATGCCCCTAGCCAACGCCGATTACTACGGTTCAGCTATGGGGACCGAACTGGAGGAGGCCGCGATGCCAGCCGATGTGACCAAGACGCCTGTGCCCGCAGCGATCACGACCCCGTCGAAGGTGGACGCAGGGATCGGAACTCTGGAGTTCACCGACGGCTACCCCACCAGCGAGACGGCTGAGAAGCTGCGTGACCACCTGGACTATCTGCACGGCGTCGATACGTTCATGAACACCATCCAGGGGGTGTCGACCTACGCCCTGCGGAAGGGTTTCCTGGACGCTGGGATCGCGGACGGCGACGTGCTGCTGTTCTCCGAGCTGATGGACTCCCGGACGCTGGCCCTGACCGCGAACGCCGACACCGTCTACTTCTGGTCGTTCCTGGACCTGTCGCAGGGCCCGCTAGCGGTGGAGACCCCAGCCGACACGCTGGGGCTCCTCGACGACATGTGGTTCCGCTGGGTCGGCGACTTCGGTCTCCCCGGTGCGGACCGCGGCCAGGGCGGCACCTACCTGTTGATCCCCCCTGGCTACGACGAGCCGCTGCCCGAGGGCGGCTGCTACGTCCGCCACTCGCGCACTAACCACGTGCTCCTTGTCGGCCGTGCGTTTATCAACGAGAACCCGGGCATGGACCCCGCCCCGACTGTTACCCGCATCAAGGAGGAGCTGAAGATCTACCCCTACGCCGCCGGTGGCCTCGGCAGCAGCATCGGCGCCTACCTGACCGGAAAGGGTCCGCTCGGCCAGCCGGCCACTCCGAAGAGCCCCCGGTTCGTGGAAGGGACGGGACGGGCGTTCAATACGATCCCGCCCAACGACTTCGGCCACTACGAGATGCTCGACGCGCTCGTGCAGTTGGAGCCGGCGGAGGCGCTGGATACCGAGCTGGCCGGTCAGTTCGCCGCGATCGGGATCGTCAAGGACGAGAAGTTCGCGCCCGACGCTCGGCTGCGCAGGATCCTCGACGAGGCGGTAGCCGTCGGCAACGCCGCGTCGCGGATGCTCGGGATGGGTGCGTCCCCGACCGAGGGCTTCCGCTACTACGACGGCGAGACCGCGTGGTTCAACGCGCTCTTCGTCGGCGGGTTCGAGTTCACCAACCCGCCGCCAAAGGTCACCGCGGACGGGATCGAGCCGTTCCCGAACAAGGGGGCCCGCCGGCTGCACTCCCGCACCTGGATGTTCTACATCGCGACCTGCATCACCCCTGCCATGTGTATGCGGCTGACCGGCGTTGGGTCGCAGTACCTGCAGGCCAGCGTCGACGCCGCCGGCGAACCCTTCGACGGCGCGAAGACCTACCGGGTGAGGCTGCCTAAGGACATCCCGGCGGCCCGGTTCTGGTCCCTCAACCTGTACGACAACCAAACCCGCTCCCTGCTGCAGACCGAGCAGCTCTATCCTCGGGCCGGCAGCCAGGAGTACCCGTCACCCGCCGCGGAGGCTGAGCCCGACGGCAGCACCGTCGTCTACTTCTCACCCGCCCGGCCAGACGAAGTCGCACCCGGGAACTGGATCCAGACCGATCCCGAGAAGGGCTGGTTCGTCATCCTGCGCCTGTACAGCCCGCTGCAATCCTTCTTCGACAAGACCTGGCGAGCCGGGGAGATCGAACCGGTCACGTAGCCCCGACGTGTTCACACGATCGGCGTGATGACCCTGGCCGAGACCGTCACTACGTTTCCAGATCTAGGACCGACATGAAGGTGCCCCGATGCCCACCGATGTGACCAAGACGCCTGTACCCGCAGCGATCACGACCCCCTCGGCCATCGACACGCGGATGGGGACCCTGGAGTTCACCGACGGGTACCCGAGCGCGGAGACCGCGGAGAAGCTGCGCGACCACCTCGACTATGTGCACGGCCTCGACACGTTCATGAACACCATCCAGGGGGTCTCGCTCTATGCCATGCGGGAGGGGTTCCTGGAGGCCGGGATCAACGACGGCGATGTGCTGATCTTCTCCGAGCTGATGGACTCCCGGTCGCTGTTCCTGACCGCGAACGCCGACACGGTGTACTACATCTCCTTCCTCGACCTGTCCCACGGCCCTTTGGTGCTGGAAACACCCCGGGACGCGTTGGGCCTCATCGACGACATGTGGTTCCGCTGGATCTGCGACTTCGGTCTGCCCGGTGCGGACCGCGGCCAGGGCGGCACCTACCTGCTGGTGGGCCCCGGCTACGACGGGCCGCTGCCCGAAGGCGGCTACTACATCCATCACTCACGCACCCACCACGTCTGGATAGCCGCCCGCTCGTTCATCAACGAGAACCCGGGCATGGACCCCGGACCGACCGTCGACCTGATCAAGGAGCGGCTGAAGATCTACCCCTACGCCCCCGGCGGCCTTGGCAGCAGCATCGGGGCCTACCTGACGGGCCGCGGCCCCCTGGGAGAGAGTGGCACCCCCAAGTCCCCGCGGTTCGTGGAGGGCACCGGGCTGGCGTTCAACACGATCCCACCCAACGACTTTGGCCACTTCGAGCTGCTCGACGCCCTGGTCCAGATGGAGCCTGCCGAGGCGCTGGACACCGAGCTGGCCGGCCAGTTCGCCGCCTTCGGGATCGTGAAGGACGAGAAGTTCACGCCCGACGACCGGCTGCGCAGGATCCTCGACGACTCGGTGGCCGTGGGCAACGCGGCCTCCCGGACTCTCGGGATGGGTGCCCACCCCGCGGAGGGGTTCCGCTACTACGGCGGTGACTCCGGCTGGTGGATCTCGCTGTGGGTCGGCGGGTTCGAGTTCACCAACCCGCCGCCGATGATCACCGAGGACGGGATCAAGCCGTTCCCGAACAAGGGCGCCCGCCGGCTGCACTCCCGTACCTCCTTCTTCTACGCCGCGACCGGCATCACTCCCGCCATGTGTATGCGGTTGACCGGCGTCGGGTCGCAGTACGTGTTCGCCAACGTCGATGCCGCCGGGGAACCGTTCGACGGTGCGAAGACCTACCGGCTGAGGCTGCCGAAGGACATCCCGGCCGCCCGGTTCTGGTCGCTGACCCTCTACGACAACCAGACGCGCTCCATGCTGCAAACCGAGCAGCTCTATCCCCGGGCCGGCAGCCAGATGTACCCCTCACCCGCCGCGGAGGCCGAAGCGGACGGCTCCACCGTCGTGTACTTCTCGCCCACCCGGCCCGACGACGTCGCCCCGGGCAACTGGATCCAGACCGACCCCGAGAAGGGCTGGTTCACCATCCTGCGCCTGTACAGCCCGTTGCAGCCATTCTTCGACAAGTCGTGGCGTCCTAGCGAGATCGAGCTTGTGAGATAGCCGGCCATCGGGCGGATGCTGTCCGCTCCGGACTTCGGACAGGAGGCGGTCAATGGGTGCAGCGTTCGGGTGGGGAACGTTGGCGGCTTCCTCGCTTGTCATCGGCGCTCTCGTCGCGCTCTGGTTCAAGATCAGCTTGCGTGCCATCGGGCTGATCATGGGCTTCGGCTCCGGCGTCCTGATCAGCGCGGTCGCATTTGACCTGGTGGAGGAGGCGGCTAGCAAGTCATCTGGCCAGGGAGCGGTCGCCGCAGGTATCTTCGCTGGCTGTCTGGTCTTCTTTGGTGGCGACTTGCTGATCAGCCGCTTCGGGGGTAGCGATCGAAAGGATGCAAGCGGCGCTCAAGGGAGTGGATCTGCGCTCGCCATCGTGCTCGGAAGCGTGCTCGACGGGATTCCCGAGTCAATGGTGATCGGCCTGACCATCTTCCAGGGCGGGGCGGTGGGGGCTGCCTATCTGGCTGCGGTCTTCATCTCCAACCTGCCCGAGTCGATCTCCTCGACGACCGGTCTCGTCTCCGGTGGCTGGAAGAAGTCACGAATCCTATGGATGTGGATCGGGATCGCACTGGTCTCGGGACTCGCCTCGCTCGCCGGCTATGGCCTATTCCAACACTCCTCACCTGGCACGGTGAGCTTCGTTCTTGCCTTCGCGGCAGGTGCGATCCTCACCATGCTCGCAGACACGATGATGCCCGAGGCGTTCGAAGATGGCGGCAAGTGGGTCGGAATCGCGACGACGCTCGGGTTCGCGGTCGCGTACACAATCCACGCGCTCGATTAATTCGGGGCAATCGAGCCTCCGGTGTAGGTGATCCAGTGGGGACTGCGGGCTGGTCTCACCTAATGGAGGTGAGGTGGCGCCCTCGCCTTCTTGGAACAGTTATCGGCAAAACAGCTGAGAGAGCTAGATGAAGGTGCGCTCCCCTCGAGCTTTCTCCTGAAGCTTGAGCGGGTCAAAGGCGGTGACCGAGTTTTCGGCAGCCACGCGGCTGCGCCCACCGGCGGCAGAGGCCAAAACCGACGCCCCTACCGCGTCGCCGCCGCCAGCCCGGCTTGGACTCGACCTTCACGACAGTGACAGAGGAGCAAGTGACACCCCCTCCGACAGGCAGCCGGACCATCCTGCCCAAAGCCACGGCGTCGAACCTACGGCCGCTGATCAACCAGCTTCCGGCTGGGACAGATATGCCGCCAGTCGATCGGTCCGCGCGGTCATAAGTCGACGCGACACCCAGATGCCGATAAGCGCCACGAGGACGGCCATCAGACAGGCAACCGCGACGGAGATGCCGAACTGAACTGGGGTCAGCCGCTGTCCGGGCAATCTCATCCAGTTACCGAGCGCCACTCCGGGGGCCAGAATGAGGCTGCCGATCCACGGCACGTAGATGAAGGGCGCGAACACGAGCGCGACCCACCGCAACTGGGTACGCCAGTCTCGGCGACGCTGCCACCGCCACCGGAGCGACCGGGGACGGTACGGCAACACGATGCCAAGCCAGGCGGACACGGGGAGCACGCCGACTGGCAGGATGGCGATGAGTGCGCAAGCCCACACGATGTCGCTCAACGGATAGCTGCCGACGCCGACGAACATCACGACGATGGCGCACGGAACCCCGATGAGCGATCCGAGCACGATGCACCGTGCCGCCAGCTTGCGCGCATAGGCCGATTGGTCCTGCAGAGCCGACAACGCGGACTCGGGGTTGGCGCCCAAGATGTTGGTCGCCGGGGTGTCGGCCAGCATCCAGCTACCCAGAATGATCGGGAAGGCGAGCGGCCCGTTGAGGCTGAACATCAGGGCATGAGCGTGCGGCGGTAGCAAGAACCATGCCGCGATCATCAGCGTGCTATTCGTGATCAGAACCTTGGGTATCTCCCACGGCCGCGCGAAGGCGCGGCGGTAGTCGTCCGCGACGGATCGAGCCAGCCCCGGTGTGGTGTTCAGAGTCACCTGCTCGCGGGGTCGGCCGTGTCGAACATGGGTCGGCATTGGCGCACCTCATCCATCGTCATCGCTCCGCTCTCCCGACGGCTGTTGATCTTGGCTCTTAACAAGCAAGGCCAGCTCGGAGTGAGTACGAACAACGTCGTCAGCACCTGAGCAGTCGACGTTTGGCCGATCGCACATGGCACCACCAGCACGGACCTCACCCGGGTTCACCGCTCAATCGTCGGATCTGTCATTGTTCGGTCCCCTTGTCAGGATTGTCGGATGCAGCGGTGCCAGACGACAAGTGGCGAAGGTCCCGAAGAAAGCCGGTCGCGAATGGGGCAATCACCAGCTCGTTCCTGCCGTGCCAAGGGGTTGGTTCGAGCCGGCGGATGGCATCTGTCACGGCAGATCCGCAGTGGCTTCTACAGATCGGTCTTGATTGAGGTGATCTGGTGAGTGAACGGCGGTCGCCCGCCCAGCCCCGCGCTTTGCGGACGGGACGCGTGGAGGCGTTCAGCGACGGCGTTTTCGCCATCGCGATAACCCTTCTCGTGCTTCAGTCGTCGGCGCCTTTGGTTCGTTACCGTTCTGCCGTGGCGGACGCACAGTCTGCGCACAATGTTTCGGCGCATCCCCATAGCGCCGGACTTCGCCAGGGAGCTTGCCGGCCTGCGGATCGTTATCGCGAAGTCAGAACACCTCAGAGTTAGACCTGGGCTAGGCCTCCTCGTCTGCTAATTCGGCCTCGGCTTCGGCCTCGGCTCGCCTCTGCCTCGGCTACATCGATCACGAAGTCGAGCGTCTCGGCGATGTTCCCAGCCGCTGACACCACCCGGGGGGTGCCGACAATAGGGGCCACGGCGACCAGCACACCCTGCACGTCATCCAGTGTCAACCCGACATCGTAGGCCGTACCAATATTTGCCAGGTAGGACACCGGCGGCGCATCAACCGCGACCAGTGCGGCCAATCGGGCGAGCATGTGCTCACGTGCCTCCAAGGTGCCGTGAGCTGCCGACACTGCGGTGATCTCGGAGAGGGTGTCGAGCACGGGGGTGTCCTCAGACATCGCGGAACCTGCTTTCTGGTAGACGCTCGGGAGTCGAACTGGGGATGGTCGTCCAGCCGGTGGACAAGTTGGAGCTTGACACCAGCGAATCGGGAGCGCATCACCCGTCCCGGGTGACATGTTGGTCATGCTTCGGCTATTTCGAAACGCGGTAGGTGACCGCTCCTACGCGGCCCGGATGGTAGATCGCCGACTTGCCGCGCGGATCGGTGGGGTCTGGCATGATCCTGCCGTGACAGACGAAGGATCGCGGCCTCAGGTAAAGCGTTACCGGACGGGGCGCACGGAGGCGTTCAGCGACGGCGTTTTCGCCATCGCGATAACCCTTCTCGTGCTCGAGATCGGGGTTCCCAGTGGCTCCGAGAACGATCTGTTGAGAGCGCTGGTCGCCGAGTGGCCCTCATATATGGCCTACCTGGTGAGTTTTGCGACGATCGGCGCGGTGTGGTTCGGCCACACCGTGATCACCGAGTACCTGGACCATGCCAACTCGACGTTCATCCGGTTGAATCTGCTGCTACTCCTGGTGGTTTCGTTTCTCCCATTCCCAACGCGGCTGCTTGCCGAGTACACCAGGGAAGCCAAAGCCGAGCGCATCGCCGCCACTGTCTACGGGATTAACCTGTTGCTGACGCTGATACTGGTCTCGGTTGTGTGGCGTTACGCGGTCCAAGCGCAGCTCGTGCGGCCCGACCTGGCCGACGAGGACGTGAAGACGCTCACCAAGCGGCTCACACCCACGTTGGGCGTCTACATAGTGATGATCATTGTGGGACTGTTCCTGCCAGTTCTTGCCGTCCTCGGCTACCTGGTGCTCGCCTTATCCATCCTCATACCGATCAGCGCACTCAGGCACAGGCCGAACCACCCCTGACAACCGTTCGCTTGGCTCCTCGCTGGCAGGGTCATCGGCTCGGGGAAATGGTCATGAAACCCGGCTCGCCGCCATCGACTACCGACGACCGCGACCGCTCGACGATCAGGCGTTCTGCAGTCGGTTGCTGAAACCGGTGTCTCAGCCGTTCACAATCGCGTGAGCCCGCGCAGATAGGAATAGCTGCACATCAGCTCACCCCGCTCCCGCAACATGTGTCACGGTTCGAGGCCGACCTGGTCCGGATGCGTGCGCAGATGCTCGATTGCGGTACGGATCTGCTGCAGCGAAATCCCGTGTCGTCGTCCAGTATTTGGGGCTGTCGTCGTCCAGTATTTGGGGCGAGACGCGGTGGTTGGGCACGAAGTTGATCTTGCCAGTCCGTCCATCCAAGATCAACTCATGTCACTTCGAGGTAGCGCAGAGGGGTCGTCACACGCAATGCACCGGATTTCACACAATGGAGGTGATTCGGCACTCGTTGATCAGCGGGATTGAGACAATGCAGTTTCCAACCAGTTCCAGCTTGAGTCAGCCTCGGTGTTTGAAGCAGCTCATTTTGATCGACGGGAGAATCAGATGACCAGCATGCTTACCTCGGCCCGCAAGGCCCTCGCGGAGGCCTGGCCGCTCGCCGCCAGCATACTGGTGGGCGGCGCCGCGCTCACGATTGTGCTGGCCGGGGTCAGATCAGTCGCCGACATCATCGGGCCAGTTTTCCTGGCACTGGTCATCACGATCAGCTTGCACCCGATACGTCTCTGGCTGGAACGGCATCGACTTCCGGCGGTGGTGGCCTCAATCGTGCTGCTGCTCGCCGCCTACCTACTGCTGTTCCTCCTCACCCTCGCGCTGATCGTCTCCGTTGCACGACTGGCCGAGCTGCTCCCCCAGTACGAGGCCCAGCTCAATCAGGTGGTGGTGGACGCGGGGAACACGCTGGAGAGCTTCGGGGTCTCGCAGGAGCAGATCACCGCCGTCGCGAAGGCGATCGACCCCGGACAACTCGTCGCGCTAGCGGGCACGGTGCTGGCCAGCACGCTCGGTGTTCTCAGCAATGTCTTCTTCCTGATACTCCTGCTGTTCTTCATGGCCTTCGACACCAACTCAACCCGCCGCAGCCTGGCCGTGCTGGGCGAGCATATTCCCAACCTCGCGGCCTCGTTTTCCAGCTTCGCGGGCGGCGCTCGCAACTACATGGCCGTCACAACGGGGTTCGGATTCATCGTTGCGATCCTCGACGGCATAGCTCTGGTGATTATGGGCGTGCCGGGCGCGTTCGTGTGGGCCGTGCTGGCCTTCGTCACCAACTTCATCCCCAACATCGGCTTCGTCATCGGGGTAATCCCGCCGGCCTTCATCGCGCTGTTGGAGGGCGGCCCAGGACTGATGATCGCGGTCATCGTCGTCTACAGCGTCATCAACTTCCTGATCCAGTCCGTCATCCAGCCCCGCGTCGTGGGCGATAAGGTAGGATTAACCGCTCTGTTGACCTTCATGTCACTGGTGTTCTGGGCCTGGCTCATCGGCCCACTCGGCGCGCTGCTCGCCGTACCGCTAACTCTGCTCGCCAGGGCAATGCTGATCGAATCCAACCCCCGCCTGGGGTGGGCACTGCCGCTGATCGCGGGCAAAGCCGAGCCGACCGAGCAGCCGAAGCCGGAGCAACCCCAAAAGGAAGCGGTTGGGACGACTTCGTGAAATGACGTCAAACGACTCTCGTACGCACCCCCCGCCCTCCGCGCGGCCCGGTGCCGAGAATTTCTTGAGCAACACCAATACGCACGCGGCGCGCACGAGCCCATTAGTGAAGCGTCCCGGGTTTCGTGCACCCTCGGTTATGTGTGAGCGACCGGTTGGCCGTCACGGATCGTCGCATAGTGGTCGGCCTCGGCTTCGGCTGGTGGGCGTCGCCCGAGGTCGTGCATCAGCCGGCTGGGGATGAACCCCGAGACGCTGCGGAAGTGGCTGCGGCAGGCCGAGGTCGACGCCGGCCAGGTCGAGGGGACGACGACGGCGGCGGCCCGGGAGATCCGGGAGCTGAAACGGAAGAACGCCGAGCTGGAACAGACCATCGAGATCCTCAAGGCGGCAACGTCTTTCTTCGTGCGGGAGAGCGACCCGCGAACGCCGTTGATCTGTCGCGGTTCATCGCCGAGCACCGGGCTCGGTTCGGGGTCGCTCCGATCTGCCGCGTGCTGACCGAGCACGGCTGCACGATCGCCCCGAGAACCTTCTACGCCTGGGCCTCGCGGGCGCCGTCGAAACGGGCGCTGTGGGACACCGTCATCACCAGATCCTGGCCGGCTACTACGAGCCCGACGAGCACGGCCGCAAGCCGCCGGAGTCGTTGTACGGGTCGCTGAAGATGTGGGCCCACCTGCAACCGTCAGGGCATCACGGTGGCCCGCTGCACCGTCGAGCGGCTGATGCAGATCCACGGCTGGCAGGGCGTGCGTCGGGTGAAGAAGGTCCGCACCACCGTCCCCGATCCAGCCGCGGGCCGGGCACCGGACCTGGTGAAGCGCCAGTTCCGGGCCCGTGCGCCGAACCGGCTGCTCGTCGCCGACTTCACCTACGTCCGGCTGGTCACCGGCGTGCTTCGCCTACACCGCGTTCGTCATCGACGCCTACGCCGACCGATCGTCGGCTGGGAGTGCTCGACGTCGAAGCAGACCGCGTTCGTGGAATCGGCGATCCGGCAGGCCGCCGCCCGTCGGGCCCGCGAAGGCCACCCGTTGAGTGAGGTGATCCATCACTCTGATGCGGGATCGCAATACACAGTCGGTGCGGTTCGGCAGAGACACTGCTGCCTGAACGGGCATGATGCCCTCGATCGGTTCGGTCGGCGACGCCTTCGACAACGCCCTAGCCGAGACCACGATCGGGCTCTACAAGCACGAATGCATCCGGGCCGACTCTCCGTTCCGCCGCGGCCCGCTGCGACCGGCTCAGCGACCTCGAGATGATCACCGCCGACTGGGTGCACTGGTACAACACCAGCCGGCCGGCGATGGCCTTGATCGCCTCATACTCCGAGGCATAGTCCCCACGATGCTCCTGAACCAGCCGGACCGCCTTGGCCCGAGTCTGCTCGTCGTACTGCTTTGGCATGGCAGCCACCTTCCCAATCAAGAGGTGCGCACCAAACCCGGGATGACTCATCCACCAGTCGGCTATCTGGTGCGGGTCGGTGGTGGCGTCCTTGTGCCCGTGGTCGGTGTGGGGGCTCTTGCCTTCACGCCCGTCGCATTTGCGGTGCTGGGTGCAGTCTTTGGCCGTGACTTCTGTCTCGTGCTAGCGGGAGATCTGTGAGTGCTCATGGCACCTATATCTGGAACGGATCTGGAATGTTGCCCTGTTCGTGGCCTCGGGGAGATGTCCCACAGGCGGACAAACCCGCTCCCACTAGGTGAAAGACAGTCGGGCTGGCGAGATTTGAACTCGCGACCCCTTGACCCCCAAGACATCGGCAGTGTGTCCACGGGCGTCCTCAGACGTCCAATTTCCTTAAGAATAAGGATTTTACACGTAGGCGTACTTCGCTGGACAACCCAAAATGGTGGTCAAAATGGTGGTCAGATCCATACCCAAGCTAAGCGAAGAGTTGATCGGCTCCAGTCTGTGCAGGGCCCCGGCCTCAGTAATGCCATCGATGACTGCGGAGGAAGTTGCCAGGGGTGTCAGCCGCTCTCGACGTCTCCCGGTCCGCCCTGTCGGCACTTCCGTCAGCTCAACCACCCCGAGGGAAGCCTTGGAGCGAATTTCTGGCACGCCACCTAGGTCTGCGTCGAGGTCGGCTTGGGTTTGGCGCCGGGTTGGATGACGGGTATGCCGCGGGTGAAGACCAGGGCGAGCAGGGCGAGCAGCGCGAGGATCGAGAGGGCGGAGCGCAGCCCGTCGATCTGGCTTTGCGCGTTGTCCGCGACAACCGCGTCGGCGGTTTCGGCGGGGACGTTCGCGTCGGCGAGCGCTGCCTTCAGGTCGTCCTCGGAAACGAACGGAACCCCGCTGGACAGCTGGGTTTGCGCCTGCGACGTGAGGTTGGCGGGGATCTCGGGGTTGTCCTGGATGATCGCGAAGAACGAGGTGGTGAGCGCGGAGATGAGCACGGCACCGGCCAGCGCGGTACCGATCGAGGCGCCGAGCTGGGTTCCGGTGTTCTGCAGGCCGCCGACCTCGCCGCTCTGCTCGTCGGGGACGGCGGACACGGTCACGCTGCCGAGCTGGGAGGCCATCGCTCCCAGTCCGGAACCGGCGAGCAGCAGCGGCCCGGTCACGATCTCCGGGCCCGCGCCGACCTCGAGCAGCGCGATCAGGAGCACCAGACCGGCGAACAGCGCCATGAAGCCGAAGTTGACGACCCGCCGCGGCGATGCATCCGGACGCAGCTTCGGTACGCCCACGGCGAAGAGCAACAAGGTCAGCGAGAGGGGCAGCAGGCGCACCCCGGTCTCGATCGCCGACAGCCCGAGCGCCACGGACAAGAAGAGTGGGACGACGAAGAAGAGGCCTGCTTGGACGAGGAACATGAACAAGAACGAGGTGACACCGCTGCGCAGTTGGAGGTTGCGCAGCAGCGCAGGGTCGATGAGCGCGCCCTCACCGCGTGCGATGCGCCGGTTCTCCCATGCCAGGAACAGGCCCAGCACCACGCCGCCGCCGAGGATGAGCCAGATAACCGGAGAGAGCCCGAGCCACTCGGGCGCGTCAGGCTTGGGCTGCACGAACCCCCACGACCCCGAGAGGAGGATGCCCATCACGATCGAGGCGAGGCCGAGCGCCGATAGCGCTGTCCCGACGAGGTCGAGCCGGACGCCCTCTTCGGCGGGAGTGTCCTGCACGCGCCGCGCCAGCAGCAAGATGACCAGCACGATGAGGACCTCGCCGGCGAATACCCAACGCCACGAGGCGTAGGTCGTGAACGCGCCGCCGATCACCGGTCCCAGCGCCGCCGCGATAGCGCCGGCCGCGGCGACGAGCCCGTAGGCTCGCGGCCGCGCGGCTTTGCCGAAGTTCGAGGCGACGAGCGCCACGATCGCCGGCATGATCAGCACCGCGCCGAAGCCCTCCAGAAATGACCAGCCGATGATCAACACCGTCAGGTTCGGGGCGAGCGCCGTCGTCAATGATCCGCAGGAGTAGATGATGCACCCGATCATGAAGGCCCGCTTGCGGCCGATGATCTCGCCGATCTTCCCGCCGGTGATCATCAACGACGCCATGACCAGTGTGTAGAGCGTGATCGCCGTCTGGATCCCGGTCACGGTGGTCCCGAGGTCCTTGGCCACCGTCGCGATCGCCGTGTTCATCACGGTGGTGTCCAGGGCCATCACGAACTGGCCCATCGCCAGGGTCGGCAGGACGATCCCCGTCGCGCGGGCGCGCCGCTCAGCCACCTCGGTCATCGATTGTCCCTTGTCTAGTCGTGTCCGGCTACAGGCCGGTCTGTGCCTCGAGCCGGCCCGATTTCACGGCGTCGACCAGGGCTTGGTAGTCGCGCTCGTTCTGGTCGGCGTAGGCGGCGGAGAAGTCGGCGATGGCCCGGTCGAAGACCTCCCTCTTTCCGAGGTAGGACGCTATCGCAATCCGGTCGCCCGAGCGGGCATGGGCGCGGGCCAGAGTTGCCGCGCACATCCGCGAATATAGCGCCATCACCGAGGCGGCCATCGTGTCGACGTCCGCGGAGCCCTTCCAGTCGCGCAGCTGCCGGATGTAGAAGTCACGGGTCTGACCGTCGAGGCCGGTGACGCGTTCCCAGCCGAGGAAGATGTCACTGGCGGCCTGCATCAACCGCTGTCCGGTGACGACCCGCTGGCCGTGGTTGGTGTACTTACTCTTCCCGACGAAGCGTTCCAGCACCGACTCCTGGGCTTCCTTCGCTTGCAGGAACAGCGGGTCCTGGGCATCGCGTGCGGTGTCGCCCTCCACGCTGGCTACCATGCCACTGCCGTTATTCATGTCACGCTCCTTGGCTCCAGTCACCGCAGGCCTCCAAGCATCCGGGGGAATCGCCAACCTGCCCCAGCGTTCTTCCCGACTCCCGCTGCCAGCCGTCACGCGTGTCGCCATCCAACCAGCCGCCGACGTCCACCTCTAGGGGCGAAGGACCCGACGCGAGCCCAACTATCCGTCAAGCGCCGTCGACCCGAAGCGGCGTGGATCGATCACTGACGGTGCTTGCGGCAAAGTGATCAAGATCATCGCCGGGAACTCGTCTAGCTCCCCCAGGTCGACTCGCAGTGTGTCAGTGGGGTGATCTGGCCGCTGGCCAATATGGCTTGCTCATGGGTCTCGACTCCTCAGCAGTCGGGATCAAGGCCCTGAGCTGGTGCGCCAACACCGCTTGTGGCGCCAAACATATCCTTATAACTGCACTTTGCCATAGTTATAGGTTTCTTTGGCGCCCTGCCAAGGTGATTTTTACTAGGCTTAAGGCTAAAACGCCGCCGCAGAAACAATATTGTGCGACATGGGCGCTTGCCATTAGGTTCTGCTAATTGACCACACCCTGCGCGTCTCAGTATCAATGCGCTGCTATTGCGCCGCTCAAACCTCTTCTGTAGATACGAACCTGCATTCGTTTCTACCAACCTCGGGGGATGAGGTGGCGAAATTGGACAATGCACCGGAGCTGTTTCGCCTGTTCGCTGAGGCGCTAGCGCTTTTCGCGAAGTGGCTCGATGATGTGTCCAAGCCCATGGCCACTGGTTCTTCGCGTTGTATTTCCTGCCCGTGTAGCGCACTTCAGAGTCTCGCGTGTCGACGGGGCATGGTGCCCGATCCGCTGCGGCTACGTCACGTTCATGGGACAGCGCTCAAGCGCGGTGACGGCGTGCATGGTCAAAGACAGGCCAGCCACTGCGCAGAACGGATCAACATCGGTTGATCCAGTATGAGGAGTGGCCAACACGCAGCGGACCGCTGGAAAGTCTCTGCCGCCTTCTGAGTTTGTCGGCCGGGGTTTTCTTAGCAAGCGTTCTCATCGTGACACCCTGTTATACCACCAGGGCTTTGCGCGGCCGCCGGCGGATGTCCGCAAGATAATGCCTGACGTGCTTGACGATTATAAGAGCCGAGCAGTAGATCGCTGGGCTAGTCTGAGATCGATCGGGTTGCGTGGCCTTATCCCTCTCACGGATCGGGGAAGTCAGCAGATCGCGACCTCACACGTGCTTCCACGTGTTATCAATGCGACCAGACTGACCTTGGCCTTAGTCGCGCTCGGACTCGTGCTCGTGGCTGTTTCAATAGCTGTCCCACTCGTCAGCGTGTTCCCGAGTACTTCGCCGCCTTTTCATTCACCTTTGCTCTTGCTTTTACACTATTCGGTGTTTTGAAGGCTGAGCCGGACTGGTTTGCACATAGCGGCAAAGGCAGCCAAGTGGATAGCCGGCTTCATGCTCGTCGCGACCTTGCTGGCTTTGTTGGATTGTTCGCAGACGAGGTCATAAACGCTGCTATAGCGATCACTAAAATCGTGTTCACCGGCCTAATCCTGCTCGCCGCATTATATGTGGTTTTAGGAAAAAACTGAGATCTCGAAGGCGGCGCCGCAGGCGTTATGACACTCCATTTGCTTATTGCATTTCTTCACTCAATGTGATATAAACAACACACTATATGTCACACGCATTAACAAGAACACATTTCATAGCACCAAAGGAGCTCATCGAAGAAGTCGACCGACTGTCGGTCCACGTCGTCGAAGCGAGTTCATGACTGACGCAGTGGCTGAGAAGCTGAAACGCGAGAAGTTGCTTCGCCTTACTCGTGAAGTTTCAAAGCTTCCACCAGCCGAGGAGCATCCCTGAATGGGCTACGCCTGAGTCAACTGCGAAGTGGTTGCGGGATGGCCGGGCAGAACCACGCCGCATCCGAAAAGTATGAGATACCTCCTAGACGCTGACACCCTGATTGATTTTGTAGTAGACCGCGGTAACGCTCGTCCTCGTATTACCGCGATGATCGAGCAAGACGATGAGGTCGCAGTGTGCGCGATAAGTGTGGCAGAACTGTACAGCGGCTTGAGTGACAAAAGACGCGCCACCTGGGAGAGCTGGATCATGGCGCTTTCCTACTGGCACATAGATATTGACGTAGCCATGCGCGCGGGTACATATCGTAAGACGGCATCAGAAGGTGGCCGGACGCTCTCGGTCACAGACTCACTGCTCGCTGCGTTAGCCCATGAAAAGGACGCCACGCTGCTGACAAGCAACATCAAGGACTATCCGATGAAGGACGTCCGGGTGCTGTCGCTTACGAGACGAGGCCGCCTAGCGCCGCTCAGTGGCGTTGTAGAGATGGCCGCGCGTGTCCGTCGGATGTATCTCTGCTCAGGTGTCCTCAGTCAGTCGCTTCATAGACAGCAGTAACGCTCATGTTCTCCTGATACTCAAATGTGGTGGTCAACATCCGCCTTTTCTGGCTTCATAGGACCGTGCCCCAGCTTCCAACTCCCGCAAGGCGCCGAGAGATCGTTTCGCCGATAGGCCGTCGCATGCGCGACTCGAAACCATCTTCGGCTTCCTCCTTGCACGAGCTGTCATCTTGGTGCTTTCCGATCCCAAGCCAGAGGCGGACCGACCGCCTCACAGATCTTCAGGAGGAAGACATGAACGAGCTGCCCTTCTACGGAATCGGCAACTTGACCGACGACCCGGAGGTGCGGGTTACCCCAAACGGAACCGCAGTGGCCAATCTGACCATTGCCACAACAGCCCGTCGCTACGACAGGCAATCCAAGGCTTGGGTCGACGGCGACACCACGTACGTCAAGCTCGTCGTCTGGAACGAGCAGGCTGAAGCGGTTGCTGATTCCCTCCGTAAGGGAATGCGTGTCATCGTCCAGGGTCGCTGGACCCAGCGGACGTATGAGTCCCGCAGCGGTGAGAAGCACACTGCCCTTGAGGTTCGTGTGGACGAGATCGGTCCGAGCCTTCGCTGGGCATCGGCCGAGGTAAAGAAGCGTGAGCGCACGACTGCCTCGGCTTCTGCGGAGCCCGAGGAAGAGGCGCCTCCATTCTGATCGCCGCTCTTGCAGACGGAGCCGGTCTAACCGCCGGCTCCGTCTAGCGTTGTTGATAAATCCATCTCGGTCGTCGCATACCAGCGGTAAGCCCGCTCTTTGCAGTCCGCTCCAGCTCGTCCTCTGTGAAACCCTCAACACCGACGTGCACGTCGGCCCGCGCTGCGCAGCAGCGACCACGCGTGTTCTTCGGTGATCTCCCCGCTTCCAACGAGCTGACCCAGGATGAACGCAGCTGTGTTGAGCGCATCGTTGCGAGTTCCCGGGTGTGGCGGATCTGACGCGTTCAACTTCCCCTTCCAGGATCGCCCTGAGGTAATGGCTCGTAATTCGCTCACGTGGTGCGACGGGTGGCTCGTGAAGGTCGTCTCGGCACGAGGAGCTCGGTGATCCATGTGGGAAGTGGTGCTATAGGAGCATGATCAACGACCACGTAGAAGCGCCCTGAACAAACAGATCCCGGACCGACGACGTAGCCGCCGATGCCCCGCGTATCGATGTGCTTGCCCAGTTTGCCGGCCGTGTTACCGAGAGCGGTTGATCCGGCGCAGTGAAGTAGAGATGCAGGCCACCGCTTGGGGTTGCGACCGAGAAGGTTCTTGGCAATCGGTGCCCTCGATCGTCCACGCTCGCCATCCATGCAGACGCCAGTCAGCAGGATGCGTTGTCCCGCGGTGTGTCGCAGTCGATCACCAGCAGCCCACTTGGACCGGTTGCAATACCGATGTTGTACGGAGCGCTCACCCACCACCGGATGATCTGGTCCGGATCAGTCGTCGCTCGCTGCCTCCCACTTCGTGAAATCCTGGAAGCGGCCGCTTGTCACCAGGACGAAGGGGAAAGACATACCATCCCCGTTCCGCAAGCTGCAAGTGCCGCGACCCATCAGACGCATTGTCATGACTGGCCGCCTTCGTCCTCCAGCCTCGGGCTCGTCTTGGTACTTGCTCGCTTCTTGTTGGCTCGTGCCTTCCGCGATGCAAGAGCAAGTCTGAGGAAGTACGCCTTCTTTGCATGCTCTGCCCGTCGTGCACGCTCCTGGGGATCAAGAACGCCGTCCGGATCAACCTCCCGCTCAAACCGAGAAAGAAATGCAGCCCTGGCAGGAGCCGTGTGCTCAGCTTCATCGGAAATTTGTGCATGCAGCAGATGTGCAGCAATTCGTGCCCGAAGTACACGATCGTCATTGTCGGAAGCTTGCCCAGCCATCCTTTGCTCCTGAAATCAAAACAGCCCTTTTTAGAACTGCCTGACCTTTTTCCGGAGCACCTCGCGTGCAGTTAAAACACGGAGGACGAAAGGAGCTGTCAAGGCTGGCCGGAGGACACCGCGAAGCGGCTTGGCCTTTACTGCGACGAGTCCGACGTACCCTTAGATGCGCGAGGGAAGGGAAATCTTGTCGTTTGTCCACTACGGTTTACGGCACAGAATCGATCATCCATTTGCGACGATGGAGAGCGGGCGCGAGAGTGTTTAATCTCGTTGGTCGTCCTAAGACGTAAACCACTAATACTTGTGCTCTGTGGGCTGCCACACCGCCGCTGGAGTCCGCTGAGCGGAAGAGCTCTCCCAGATTAGGCACGTTCGAGTGTCGGCTAGTCGGAGCACGGGTCTCGATAAGTCAGCGATGATGGTCCTCATGGCGCGCGTAGAGTGGTCAGCCCTGGGCGGCGACGAAGTCGAGAGCTTGCTCGCTAACCTCATCTACAACTACGACGGTCGGGCGATCCGGATCAGGCCATCACAGGGCGACTACGGAATCGATATCGTCATCCCGACTACGGCCGATCCTGAAAAGTGGGACGTATACCAGGTCAAGAAGTTCGCCCAAAATCTCACGGCCGGCCAGAAGTCCCAGATTGTGAAGTCGTTCGGCCGCGTGCTCCTGGGCATGGTGCGGCGGAACGTGCCCCTCAACGACTGGTACCTGGTGCTGCCGCTGGATCCGACGCTTGAAAACCTGGAATGGCTTAAGGGCCTGCCGGAACAAGCCATAGACAGACTGGAACGAGACGGGAAACTCCAGCCACAACTTACCGATGAAGAGCTTCGGCGAATCCAGACCTGGCTTGAAATGCCTGGTCGGGTCATCGAGTGGAAAGGGTTGCCATTCTGCGAGTCGCTCGCGGCAGGCCTATCCCTACGTCGTTGATTACTACCTGCACGGCGGTCGAGAGCGTCTCAGAGAGGCAGTGTCCGATCTGGCCAAACTGCTCGGGCAGGACTCTGGTGTTCGCGGGCTGAACGAGGCAGCAAACGCCGGTGAGGGGACGGCAGCGCTACTGGAACCGGGCGAGATTACTGAGCACGTGGCGCGGCTCGACCGGGTGCTCGACACCGATCCGCACTACCGCTATGACTTCAGCGTGGATTCAGCCGTCCGGATCTGAGGGCTGAACCTTGGTCGGTCGCTGCGACGCAGGTGCAGATACGTAATGACAGGTGGCTTACGTTCAAGATCTATGCACGATCTGCGCAGTCCCTGGAGGAGCGGCCAATCCCACTGAAGCTGACCTTCCAGTTCGAAGAAATGTCTGAGGAGCACCAGTCGTTCAAGGACTGGCTCAAATACGGCAAGTCGTTCGAGGGAAACGCCACCCTTGAGGCGGATCTGCCGGGAGGGCTCGGGAGTGGGTGGTCAAGCGGTCGCGTAATGGTCACGCCCGCCGATGTGTCCCGGAACAAGTTCCGGAACCGCCAGCAGATCGTTGACCCTGACGGAACGGTCCTAGCTGAGTTAAGTTACACCCTGACCTCGACGTCAGGGCCTGTAGGAACGGGCATCCGAGTGCATGGTGAGGACGACTCCGGCCTAATAAAGGTCGAATCCTTGTTCGACGTGGAGACCCATTTCGGAACCATGCAACACACACTCAAACCTCTACCCGGTGTAGCAGCTAGCAAGGCGCTCCCAGCCATTATTTTCGCGCGCTATATGTGTCGGCCCAACATCCTCCGCGTTGCAGGCGAGTACGGCCCGTTCGAGGACCAGCTTGAACTAACGGCGTCGGAAACGCTTGTCACCGAGGATGTGGCCGAGGTCATCAGAGATCTATCAACCGTTCAGCAGCGAACTAGCGTGCCAGTGCTGATCCCGGACTTTCACGACTACACACTTGACGACCTCAAAGAAATCCGTCGGGCTGCCTGGTTGATCGAGGGTCGCACAATCATCCAGAAATGGACCACGTTTGAAGTGCCGGTGCATCCGCACATCGAGGTCGAGCCCGGTGGACATTATGCCGTGGAGGCGGGCCAGCACCTGCGGCTGCGCAAGATTACCGGTGAGGTTGTTCTGGGCCTCGTCCGACAACTAGTGCCCTCAAGTACCATCGCCAGCGTTGAGCGTAACGTCGTCCGGATTGTTCCGTACAAGGACGACATGGTGTATCACACTATGGTTGATCGCCTTCCCGACGCGCCACCGGGGAAAGTAGCGGTGCTCTTTGCCGCCAATCCCGGAGGACCAAGAAAGCGAGACGGAGCTAGAGGTCCGCTGAGGTCCTGGTCCTAAAGTGGCGTAATGCTGCTGGTGGAACTGGATGTCGACGCGCCTAACCTGCGGATTCTGAGCCGTCCGTTAGTTGCGCATCCTTAAAACCGGTCTCCAAGACTCATTCGCTTGTGTGCTTCGCGTGCCCGCTGATCTGCAGCGCTCGCGCCGTACCGACCAAGCATCTCCCGGCTTCTCCAGCCAGCGAGCCGCATAAGGTCCTGTTCTTGGCCACCTTCGGAGAGCCAGCGGTGAGCGAACGTGTGCCGGAACATGTGTGGATGCAGGTGGTCAAGGCCGGCTTGCCTCGCGCGCCTTCTGAGCATCTGGCGGATGCCGTTGTCAGTCATCACGCCGCGAGCACCCAGCCAAAGTGCGCTGTCTCGGGCAAGTCGATGCTTGCTTCGTTCTCTCAGATAGCGCTCGATCGCCTGCCCCGTTTTGTCTCCGAACGGACAGGCACGGGGTCGCCGGCCCTTTCCAAGGACAACGGCAATGTCCTGATCAAGATCAATATCGGTGACTGAGAGACTGGCCAGCTCTGATGAGCGCATGCCGGTGTCCAGGAACAGCCGAACGATCGCCGTATCCCGGCGATCGTCGAAGCTCCGGCCATTCATAGACGCGAGCAGCTTGCTCAAGGTGGCTTCATCGAGGACGGCAACCGGTTCCCGGCACCGTGGGCGGGCGGAGTCCAGTCATAGGCGAGGCCTCGATCAGCTCCTCCTCCATCGCCCATCGGTAGAGCTGCTGGAGGCTGCGGAAGCGCACTGCAGCGGTCGTGGACCGGTGGTGAGCAAGTTGATCGCCAATGAAGGCCTCAATGTCGCTTCGCCTCAGTGAGACCAGATCACGGCCTTTGGCGTGCTCAGTCAGCAGGCGAACGGCCTCCAGGTAGCTCTTGATCGTCTTCGGGCTGCGGTTGCGGGCTCTCAGACTGCGGGCAAAGGACCGCAGGAGAAGGTCGTTTCCGGTGTAGGACGACCCATCCACGAGGCCATATTAGACGCTCTAGGAGCGCTGTGCCAAACACTCAGGTTCCAAATCCGTGCTATTTAACCTAGTCAGAGCCTGTTGTGCGCCGCGAGGGAATCGAACCCCCAACCCGCTGATTAAGAGTCAGCTGCTCTGCCAATTGAGCTAGCGGCGCGCAGGGAGCAACACTAGCAAACCTGCGCGACTCGGGACATTGGGTTCGACGTGGGTCGTCGTGACGCCTGTGATGCCGAACGACCAGCGTGGAGCGTCATCGGAAGGCCGTTGTGACGGCTGTGCTGTCAAACGACCCCAAGCGCGCGATCAGTCGCCTTCGAGTACGGCCATCGCCGCATTGTGTCCGCCCAGACCGCTGACTGCACCGCCGCGTACGGCACCCGAACCGCACAGCAAGTATTCCCCGATGACTGGTGGCCACCCCCCAGCGTTCCGCAGCGGTAGTGGCCGGCTCGTCGTCGGCCAACCACGGCCATGCGAGGTCGCCATGAAAGATGTTGCCGCCGGGCATCCCAAGTTCTGCTTCGATGTCGAGTGGCGTCATGACTTCGACGCATGGTTCGCCGCGGCGGTCGAGTGCCAGGCAGGGCTGCAGCGGTTCCGCGAGCACATCCTGCAGGGAGCGCAGCGCCGCGTCCTTCGCACGTTCCCGGGAGCCATCTGGATCAGCGGTGAACAGGTCCGGCCGAGTATGCATCCCAAAGAGCGTGAGAGTGTGGTAGCCGGCCGCCCGAAGCTCGGGATCGAGGATGGAGCCATCGGTCAGTGTGTGGCAATAGACCTCACAGGGCATGGGATCCGGAATATGGCCGGCCAACGCTTCCTCGTACGCTGCCTGCAACCTGCTATACCCCTGCCCGAGATGCAGCGTGCCCGCGAAGCCCATGGCCGGCTCGATCTCCGACCGAAACCGGGGAAGCCGTCGCAACACAATGTTGATCTTTGTTTGGCTACCGACCGGCGGTGCGTACGCCTCACCGAGCAGTCGCCGCAGAGTCGCCGGGGCGCAGTTGACCAAGATCGTCTTACTGGTGATCGACTCACCGTTGGCTAGCTGGAGGGTTGCTCCGCCTTCGGCGAGTGGCTTGATCGTCTCGACGGCACAGCCGGTGTTGATCTCAACCTTCGCCTCTTCTGCCACCCGAATGAGTTCCGCGGTCACCGCGCCCATTCCGCCGACCGGTACCCGCCACTCTCCGCTGCCGTTGCCGATCACGTGATACAGAAAGCAGCGGTTCTGCCGCAGGGACGGATCGTGTGCCGATGCGAAGGTGCCGATCAGCGCATCAGTGAGCACCAGGCCCCGTACGGTGTCGTCGCTGAATGTCGACTCGACGAGCGCACCCAGCGGCTGCTCGACGACACCAGCCCATAGCTCGGCATCGATGCGCGACCGAAGCTCCGCGGCACGAGGGAGGGGCTGTGGTCAACGTCGGTTCGATCACCGCGGCCAGTTCGTGCAGCTTGTCCTTGAATGCTGCCCAAGCCTGGTATTCGCGCTCGTCGCCGGTCAAAACACGAAATGAGTCGCGGGTGGCACGTCCCTCCTGGCGTTCCACGAGCAGGCCGCCCGCGCCTACGGGGGTGTAGGAGCCCACCTGCCGCGAGCGGAGTTCAAGCCGCAGCCCCAGCTCGTCAATGATGGTCGTCGGCAGCAACGAGATCAGATAGGAGAAGCGAGACAGTCGGGCGGCAACCCCTTCGAAGATTTCCGCGCTGGCAACGGCGCCGCCCAGTTCGGGACGCCCTTCGAAGACGCTCACTCGGTACCCGGCCCTCGCCAGGTACGTGGCCGCGACGAGACCGTTGTGCCCGCCACCGACGACGATCACGTCGGGGGGAGCATCAGTCATCGACACTCATCCCATGTCTGGCCGGCGCTGAAGAGACCTGAAGGCATGGCTAGGCACCCGCGCCAGGCTACCGGCTGCGTGCGTAGGATCGGCGGACCCTGGCGAGGCGTTGCCGACGCAATTTGTTGATCTCGGGATGGTTCAGTGGCTCCAGTTCATGGCCCAGCGCGAGCTGGAGGAGATGGTCGGCAAGCGCGGGGTTTCTCGCCAGGATCGGGCCGTGGGGATAGGTACCGATGACTGTCCCGGCAACCGCGCCTTCCGTGCCGTCGTTGCAGTTGCCGACCCCGATTTCCACCGATGCAAGCGGCGTCACGCCTGGTCCGAGCCGGGTGTATCCACCATGATTTTCAAAGCCGGTAATCCATTGATCGCGACCCGCTCGGCTGTTCCAGCGGCTGATGATCTCTCCGACTGCACGTACCGGGCCACGGGTGGTGGTCACGTCGAGGAGCCCCAGTCCAGAGATCACTTCGTCTCGGTACCCGACGGTGAAGGTGTTGCCAACGATCTGGTAGCCGGCACACACCGCGAGAATTGCGGCTCCGCGGTCGGCCGCTCGCTGCAGTCCACCGTCGGTCTTGAGAGCCCGAACGGCTGACACCTGAGCGGCGTCCTCTCCGCCACCCAAGAGGTAGACGTGCCCGGTGTCGGGAAGCTGATCGCCGGGCTCTACCAGGGTCAGCACCGGCTCGTAGCCTCGCCAGACCAAGCGCTTGATCAACACGGTCGCATTGCCACGGTCGCCGTACAGGCCGAGTAGCGACTGGTAGATCAAGACCACTTCGACCCGCTGACCGGACACCTGATCGTTCATCACACCCTCCCCATCCTGCGAAGCCGTTGGAAAGGGGTGTAGGTCGCGATCACGTCGACAGGTTCGGGGTGATCGGCAAGTGCGGCGGCAAGATCGGGAATGCAGCGATAGTCAACGTCCGCGTACCTGAGACGTACGGCGAGGTCTTGGGCGCGCCGCCCGGTAGCGATCACCGACCGCCCCGCCAGCCGCTCGTAGTCGACATCCCAGAGCCACGAGACATCCCGCCCGTCGGCCGCCGCGGAGTCGATCGCGAGTATCACGGTCTGGGTTTGTGCCAGCGGCAGCGCTTCGGCCCAGCCAGCTGGATTCTTGGCCAGCAGCAGGCGGGCCGTCGTTTTCCCGAATCGAGCCGTTGCGAATCGGCCGGCCGGGGAGGTCACCGTGCGCATACCGATCAGCGCGGCTCGTGGTTCCACACCCATCAGCTCGGCGGCGGCCAGCGCGCAGGCGGCATTACTCACGTTGAAGACGCCTGGCACGCTGAGCTGGGGATCCCAGACCTGCTGGGTGCGGTCGATGATTGTGCCGTTCTCGACGCGGTAGTCACCCTTCGGGCGAGCCAACTCGCAGCGCGAGCAGTACCAATCACTGCCCAATCCAGAGGCCGGGTCGGGCTGAGTCCGGATCAGGCTCGCATCGCATTCCGGACACAGCGACGAATCCTGCCTCCATGTGCTGGCGGTATCCACCCAGACGACCTGCTTGGCGGCCAAGGCGGCCCAGACAACCAGCGGCTCGTCGGCGTTGGCGACGACAATGGGCCCGTTCGGTCCCGCATCGGTGAGGGCCGTACGCCAGCTATAGCCGAGGCCCTTGATCTCGTGATGTCGATCAAGCTGATCACGGCTGAAGTTGAGCAAGACCAGCACTTCCGGCCGGCCGAGTCTGATCACGTCGCTGACGACCCGCTCGTCGCACTCCAAGATCGCCATATCGGCTTCGGGATGCTGGCTGAGCGCCGATGCGAGGCCGTGATGCAAGTTGGCTCCGTCCGCGTTGTGTACCAGCCCACCATCGTGAAGTTCCAGCGACGTACGCAGGGCAGCGGCCAGAAAGTGCGTGGTCGTTGTCTTCCCATTGGTGCCGGAGACAATGGCGATTCGCTTGCCAGCAAGGAGTTTGGCTAAGGCATCGGGGTCGATCTTGAGCATCACCTTGCCACGGATTGACGCCCCGGTCCCGCGCCGGGCCAGCCGAGAGGCGGCTCCCACGGCTCGGCCCGCCAGCGTTGCTGCGCTGAGGCGTGCTGTCGCTATCGACATTGCACTAGTGGGTGCGGGACGGGTAGTAGGCCATCGAACCTCCGCGACGATCGTTCCCCGATCGGTTTCTTTTTTCTGGGACTTTAGGTGGGGTGAGTGACGGGACTCGAACCCGCGACATCCTGGACCACAACCAGGGGCTCTACCAGCTGAGCTACACCCACCATGCGAGAGGCCCAAACAAGCTTCGCGGACCACACCGCGCAGCGTGAAGTGTACCGGCCGGGATCTTGGCCGCGGTAGGCCAGTATTCAGTCCTGGACAGGGACCGCACCGGTCAGCGCGCCTTGATGATGATCGGCAATCTCCTTGGCTGCGGCACTGTCCGGGCCAGGCTGTGCCACGAAGACCGCCTCGCGGTAGTACCGCAGCTCCTCGATCGACTCTTGGACATCGGCGAGTGCGCGATGGTTGCCGGCCTTGGCCGGTGCCTGGTAGTACACGCGGGGATACCAGCGGCGAACCAGTTCCTTGATGCTGGAGACGTCGACGCTGCGGTAGTGGACGTGGCGTTCAAAGGTCGGCATGTCGCGCGCCAGGAATGCCCGGTCCGTTCCGATCGTGTTGCCGGCCAGCGGCGCCTTGCCTGGCTCCGCCACAAAAGCGCGGACGTAGTCGAGAATGCGCTGCTCGGCTTCGGCCATGGACAGTCCGCCGTCAAGCGCGTTGAGCAGGCCGGATGACTCGTGCATGCCACGTACGAATTCGCCCATCTGATCAAGCGCACGGTGGCTCGGTTTGATCACCAGATCGACTCCGTCGCCCAGCACGTTCAACTCGGCATCGGTCACCAGCGCTGCTACCTCGATCAGTTCATCGTTGATCAAGTCCAGCCCGGTCATTTCGCAGTCGACCCAGACCAGAAGGTCACTTGTCGCCATCGTCAGGTCTCCCGTGCCTCTCGTCTTTCGTGCCGGCTGTGCCGTCCAGGAGCGTACCTGGGCACCCACTTGATCAGCCACGCCGAGCCCGCCCAGGT
Organism: uncultured Actinomycetota bacterium; assembly: GCA_963815975.1. Lineage (GTDB taxonomy): Bacteria > Actinomycetota > Actinomycetes > Propionibacteriales > Propionibacteriaceae > Microlunatus. Next base: position 451,056 of record CAWFJC010000006.1, on the reverse strand, counting down.
GAGCAAACCCATCGTGATCGCGGCTGCTGCCAACGTCGCCAATGCGCTTACCGCACTGACCACCAACGGGCCAGCCGCATTGCCGAGATCGCTGCACACTCTCCAGCCCCCGAGAAATTGGGTGCGATCTTGTGCCGGCGAAGCGTCAGCGCCAAGAGTCAGGACGACGCCAGACGAGATGCCATTGCCCAGACCCATCAGCGCTGCCACCAAGCCGACGCTAGTGGCCCCACTGGTCAGCGGCAACAAGCAGAAGCCGAGCCCGAGCACGATCATGGACGGCACGGCGACGTACACCCGTCCGTAACGGTCCATGATCGCTCCGCCGGGATAGAACAGCAGCATGTCGACACCGGCCGAGATGCCGAAGATCACGCTCGTCGTCGCCGCGTCCAAGCCGATCGATTGGGCCCAGAGCGGCACGATCGACTGACGCGTGGCGCGAGCCGCCGAAATGATCAAGATGCCGAGCCCGAGCGTCAGCAGGATCTTGCGATGCTCGAGCAGCACCGAGACCACAGACCGGTGTGGGCGTTTCTCGGAGGCCGCTGCGCGATGACTCGATCGGACATCGGGCAGGAAAGCGGTCAGGACGGCGGCTGCGAGATTGGTAGCGGCTGCGAAGGCGTACGCGGCACTGATGCTCCACTGGCTCACGAGCGCCGCGGAGATGAAGGGTCCGACGAAGAGGCCGACCCGGAAGGTGCCGCCCAGGGTGGAAAGTGCGCGGGCGCGCATCTGCAGCGGGATGGCCTCGGTGAGGTAGGCCTGGCGGGCCAGTCCGAAGACGGCACCAGCAACGCCGGTGACCGTGATGGCGACCGCCAGGAGCGCCACAGATGTGGCCAAGAACGCGCCCAGCAGCGCGAGAGCGTCCAGGACACAGGCCGCGATCAAGGCACGTTTCTCGCCGATCCGGACCGCCAGTGCTCCTGCGGGGAGATCGCCGACCAATTGACCAAGTCCGATCAGGGCGACGATGAATGACGCAATACCGACGCTTGCGCCGAGTTCGCGAGCTGACAGTGCCACCAGTGGGAGAATCGCGCCCTGGCCGATAGCCACCAGAACGGTCGGGCCGTACGCAGTGATCGCGATGTCGCGCCAGGGCGTGGGCTCGGCGTTCATTCAGCGAGCTGGAGCAACGGCTTGTCGCGGCCCCAATCTCTCACCCGAGCGAACCTACTCAGGTGGTGGACAGCTTGATTGGACCGGCCCAGGTTTCCGACTGGTGAGGAGTTTCGACCATTGGACGCGGCATGTGCCGGTCCAATATCCGACCGTTGCGGAGTGCTACGCGGCCGGCGACTGTTTGAGCGGATCAGCGTGGCGATGTACGAGCTTCCATTGGTCGTTTTCACGGCGATAGACCTCGGTCACCCGCAGATCGAACGGCACGGGCTGATCCTGGCCGCGCATGTTCGCCTGGGAGCGCTGGAAACCGACCCAGTAACCGACGTCGCCGTCGGCGGCCGAGTCGAGCGTCTCGAACCTGTTCTCACTGCCACTGGCGAACAGGGACGCGTCCCGTTCATATCGCGCCCAAACCTCCTGAGTGCCTGTGGTCACATCGCCTCTCGGACTGAAAAAGGTCGCTGGGAGCTGCTGCGCAACGACGCGTCCCAGCGGTTCGGGATTGCCACTGACGTACTCCCCGCCAGCAGCTTGGCGCTGCAGGAGGAACTGTTCGAAATCCTCTGGATCAGCCGCCATGACGATCGACGTACCCGACGGGTCAGGCACGAACCGGCCATGATCAAGCGAGCAATGCCGCAACAGCGTCGAGGCTATCCGTCGGCGTCACACTGGAACCCGGGTTGTACGACAGATCCGGCGCTACAGTGATGCGCGAGCCCGGCCGTACGGCCCACCGGACGGCACGCTCGTCGGCCCCCGTAGCTCAGAGGATAGAGCAGCAGCCTTCTAATCTGTCGGTCGTAGGTTCGAGTCCTACCGGGGGCGCAAAACACTCCCGCATCAGCCCTTCACTAAAACCGGGTGAGGCGGCGCGGTCGACGCCGTCGACACAATAGCCGCAGACCCAACGTCGGGCCGACGGGAGGAGGATCGGCGTGTTCACAGGTGTGGAATCAGTGGTTGCCGGTCTACTGCAACAGCTACTGGGGATCTGAGGTCCTCCCCATGGAACTGGCTGCGCTGTGCCTGACTCTCGTGGGGATCGTCCGTGGGCCGGGATTTCCACACGAGCAGCGGTCATTTCCACGCCGATCTCCTTCGTCGCGGTCGGGCTGGTGCTCGCTGAGGGTCTTCACCTGTTCGATGTTGAAACCGACTCGCACCAGGTCAAGATCATTGCCGAGGTAACCCTCGTGTGGGTGCTGTTCGCCGACGCCAGCCGAATCCGCATGTCGAACTTGCGCGCCGATCTCGGCCGCTGCGTACGGCTCCTCGGACTCGGCCTTCCGCTGACAATCGCCTTTGGCGCCGTAGCCGGCTACCTGTTGCTCGAGATCAGTCCGTGGTACGCGTTGCTGCTCGGCGCCGCGCTTGCTCCAACCGACGCAGCCCTGGGCTCAGCCGTCATGTCGGATCAACGAGTCCCGCAGCCGGTCCGACGGGTCTCAACGTGGAGAGCGGACTCAATGACGGCATTGCCACCCCAGTCGTCATGGTGGCCTTGGCAGGCATCGCAACCGAAGCGGGACTTGCTGGTCATGACACGCCCGGGGTGCGGTGCTCGGCTTGCTCCTCGGAGCGTTGATCGGTGTAGGCGTCGGCGCCGGAGGCGGTCTGCTGCTCCGCCAGACCAGAAGGCGCGGCTGGAGCTCAGAGGAGTTCGCCGGGCCGGCGGTCCTGGCGCTGTCGTTGCTGGCCTACCTCGGCGCGGTGCTGGCCGGCGCAAATGGCTTCGTCGCCGCCTTCGTCGGCGGCATTGCGTTCGCTGTCTGCGCCGGCCCTCGTGGGGAGAACGAGGTCTACTACGTCGAGCAGACCTGTGGCCTGTCGTCGATGGTTGCCTGGCTGTTGTTCGGGGCATTGGCGGTCCCCACCCTCACCACGAGCCTGTCGTGGCAGCTGGTCGTCTACGCCGTACTCAGCTTGACGATCATCCGCATGGTCCCGGTCGCACTGTGCCTCCTGGGATCGCGCATGGACTGGCCCACGGTCGCATTCGTCGGCTGGTTCGGACCCCGTGGACTCGCCTCGGTGGTGTTCGCGTTGATCACGCTCGAGGAGCTGCATGACGTGCCAGGCCCAGTACAAAGCGTGGTCGGGACCATCGGGCTCACAGTGCTACTGAGCGTGCTCGCCCACGGGCTAGGCGCACGCCCTCTGGCCGGCCGGTACGCTGCCACCCAAGCCGACCAGCGGCCCACGGAAGAATCCGAGCCAATCGTTAGGCGCCTGGTGAGCAAGTTCTGAACCACGATCCAGCACCCCGACTAGCGACCGGCGGTCTGTCAGATCAGCTCTCTGAAAGCGGTCTCAGGCCAACGCCGCAGCGCGATGAGAGCCAGGCTAGCCATGACCGCAACATAGATCCCCGGTCCGACCTCAAGATCAACAAATGCGACGAGAAGTTGGTCAACCAACGGCGCTGTTCCGCCGCAGGTTCAGACGTTCGCCCGAACGGATACGCGATCCATTGATCGGGCGCAGGGAACGTCAAGGAATGGACCGACACTCGCCGCACCACTGGTTCGCGTTCTCCTTACAGGCCGGTCTGTGCAACGACCCGGCCGGAGTCCACGGCTTGGACCAGGGCTTGGTAGTCGCGCTCGTTCTGGTCGGCGTAGGCGCTGGAGAAGTCGGCGATGGCCCGGTCGAAGACGTCGCTGTTGCCCAGGTAGGACGCGATGGCTATCCGGTCGCCGGAGCGGGCGTGGGCGCGGGCGAGCGTCGCCGCACACATCCGGGCGTACAGCGTCATCACCGAGGCGGTCATGGTGTCGATGTCGGCCGAGCCTTTCCAGTCGCGCAGTTGCCGGATGTAGAAGTCGCGGGCCTGCCCGTCGAGGCCGGTCACCCGGTCCCAGCCGAGGAAGATGTCGCTGGCGGCCTGCATCAGCCGCTGCCCGGCGACGACGCGCTGGCCGCTGTTGGGGTATCGGCTCTTGCCGACGAAGGCTTCCAGCACCGATTCTTGGGCTTCTTTTGCCTGCAGGAACAGCGGGTCCTGGTCGTCCCGCCCGAGCATGAGCAGAATCCAGGCGCGCGTGCCGACGCTGCCGACCCCGACCACCTTCCGGGCCAGGTGGACGTAGTCGAAGTTCTCCAGCAGGTGTCGCCGGTCGGTCTCCAGGGTGCGCCGGTAGGACCTGATGATGCCGCGGATCTCCCCTTCGACCTCGTCGCGTTCTCTGCCCGCCGGCATCAAGTCCTCGATCGGGACGATCAGTGGCGAGTCGGCGATGATTCTGCGTTCGCCGTCAACTTGCTGGGTGAGCTTGGCGAAGGCCTGCATGCTGTCCTTGGTTCGGGCCTTGGCGACGTTCGCCCGAGCCTTCGCCCGCTGTTTCTTGGTGGCCATGGCCTCGAGCTGCTCGAACAGCGCCTCAACCTCGACGTGGGCGTACCAGACATCCAGGTTGCGCATCCCGGCGGCCTGCTTCATCCGCGCCCGGTACTCATCGGCCATCGCCAGCACGACCGCGCGCCGCTCCGCGGGAGTGAACCCACGGTCCCGGCCGGCGACCTCAAAACTCGCCGCCAGCCGCTTCACGTCCCACTCCCACGGGCCGGGCAGGGTCTCGTCGAAGTCGTTGATGTCGAACATCAATCTGCCGCTCGGGGGAGGCGAACACCCCGAAGTTCGACAGGTGCGCGTCACCGCAGACCTGGACAGGCAGACCGGAGCGGGGAGTGGCGGCCAGGTCGGAGGCCATGATCAGCGCGGCACCCCGGTAGAACGTGAACGGCGACACCAGCATCCGGCCGTAACGGATCGGAACCAACTCCGGGACCCGGCTCACGGCCTGCTGCTCCAGCAGCACGACAGGGTCGGGTCGGTTGACGGCCGGCTCCCAGCCGCCATGGCTGGACCGAGGAACCTCGTTACGCGCCGCCTTCCCCCGGGCGACACACTCCTCCGGAGTCAAGTGCGCGACCTTGCGTACGACACCAGCACGCGAATGTGGCAGCTGCGTCCCCCGCACCGGGAGCGAGTCCTCCACTGAGGTCTTACGGGCCATCACGACCTCCACATGTTTCGCCTCGATTTGGGGTGTTCCATAAGCGGTCAGGCGCCGCTCAGCCGGAATAATTATCGCGCTGAAATCCCAGTTGGCGCCTTACCCGCGGCGGGTGAGTTTCGCGGCTTTGGCTGTTCCATCATGGAACGGTCATCTGTTCAGGCTGGAGGTGGGCTCGTGCTAGCGAAGGGGTTCGAGATCCACGTTCGCGGCGAGGTGCCCCCCGATCTCCTCGACGAGCTCGAACACCTGACCGCGGTCGAAGTGCCCGCCCAGACGGTACTGAGAGGAGTGCTGCCCGACCAGTCCGCGCTCTTCGGCGTGCTCGCGCGGCTACAGGATCTCGGGCTCGAACTCATCGAAGTGCGACGACTGGGCAACATGTGAACGGCCCGCGGTGACTGGGTTTGTGTCCGGATCGTCGTCCAGGGACGGATCGGGCCGGCCGTACGGTCCGCCCTAGCCGGCCTCGACGCCAAGGTCACGCCGCGCCACAGTGTGATCATTGGGGCGGATGGGCTTCCCGAACTCTTGGCGGCGCTCGAGTTTTGCAAGCGACAAGGCATAGAGGTGGACCAGATCAGCAATCGGGCGAGGTTCGCGGCGGATACAGCGCATTCACGAACGCTGCCGGACGGCGGCACCGCTGGCTAGCCGAACACCGACGGCACCGTCGTAAGTCGGATTTGATCGGAGGTTGCGAGTCCCGGCGTCGATTCAGACCGGTCCGGCATCCGGCTACGCGAGCGACGTGACAGCCTACCTAACTGCGCTGCCTGCCCGTGGCTTCGGCGCTGCGGACAAACAGGTTCAGCTCTCTGGCTCGCCGGACCGCCGCTCTGCGGCTCGATACGTCCAGCTTGCGATACAGGGACTTGAGATGTGCCTTGATTGTGTTGACGGAGACGTACATCTCCTCGGCGATCTCGGCATTGCTGGACATGCTCGGCAAGTGCTCGAGCACCATCAGCTCCCGGTCGGTGAGCGGCTCTGCCAACCCGATGTCCGTCCGACCAGCATTGTGTGACAGATCCGCGAGGATCTGGTTGGCGAAGCTGGTCCCGGGCGCGTCCGGGGTGATGGCGCGGCTGACCAGCCGCGACATCCGCTCGTGGTCGAACAACGTGAACGGGCGCCGAAAACCTTCCTCGTCGGCCAGCGCGATGGCACGTTGGACAGATGCTGTAGCGCGACGGTCCTCTCGCGCGGCATCCGCCGCAAACGCGGTGACGAGCCACGCTTCAACCTCAGCGCCTCGGTCTGTTGCGAGGTCACGCACCGGAGCAACAACCTTTTCGGCGATCTCGGGCTTGCCGTGGAGGATGAGCGCCCGCCCATGGCAGGCACGCTCTTGGTCACCGATGGCGGTCTCCTCGTCACGGACTACAAGCTGACGCAGAGCTGCTTCTGCGTCTCCTTCGGCCAGGTGCAATTCCGCCTCCGCAAGAGCTAGCCACCGCTCGAGCAGCTCCGGTGGCCGCCAGATGGCAATCTCGTGCTTGAGTTCGTCCAGCCCGCTGCTTCGTTCGCCTTAGCGAGTCAGAGGCTAGCGATGCTATTGCCGATCATGACAACTCCGATCACGAGCAGAAGCACAACCATGATCGCCACATTGTTCTCAACCAGCCACTCCCGTAGCCTCTCGAATGGCCCGCGCATTCGCGTTGGCGCCACGAGATGGGCGACAACCGGTACCGCCACGGTCGATGTGGCGATCGCCGTGAACACAACGATGACGACTGCGGCCCGACCGCTGCCGAAGCCCGCCTCTCCGACGATGAGACCGGCCGAAAGAGCAAGCAACAGGTTCTTCGGAATCACCGCCGACAACAGCAGGCCGAGCACGAGTGCCTTGCCCGGCATCATCGAGTCAACTCCCGCCATCCACTTCGGCAACTCAGCCCGGTCGCCACTCGTAGGCCGCTCGCGCCACTCTCTCAGCGCCAACACCACAAGAAGCACACCGACCACCATCTTGATCACAGACGCCAGCAGTGACGACCCGCCGGAATCTTGTGTCGGCAACAGGTCAGCCAGCAACGTGAAAAGTGCAACAGCCCCCCCGACTCCGACCACGCACCCCACAAGCAGACCCACGGTCCTCCTCTTCGCCTTCGGTGACAACAACATGAGGACCGTCGCGATGATCGTGGTCACGCTAATCGCGATCGCGACTGCGAGGGGAAGCAGCTCACCGATCGCGGTACCCATGCGTATCAGCTACTCTCCGATGATCGCGGAAGCCAACCAGCTGCCAGCGAGCATTCGTCTCTTGGCCCGCAGATGCCGCCGGCACGGACCGTGTTTCCACGTTCGGCTCCGGCCATTAGGCCTGTCTTGACACGGAAGCAGTCATGTTGCCCGACTCTCGACCATGTGCCAAGGCACGGGACCTCATGTGTGCATCTGGATGTCGGGTAGTGCCAGCTCTTGTCAAAGTAGGCCCACTCGAGGTGAAGCACGTCGACGTTCTTGCCACGAGGCACCCAGCGTCTATACGCCGAAGCGAATGCCAGGACTGCCAGTGTCGGGCTGGACATCGACACGCTATACGGACAACTGCTCCACCGTATGCCCCCGGAAGCACTCGGCGTGGCGATCTTCGCGGGTGTCGGGATACAGCGGTTGCGGCTGCTGAGCGTCTGCCATCCCGCCTTCGCGCCACCCTTGGGATCCACCTTTTTGGCGTCGCCGAGAACGGTGAGATGGACGCGTTCCACGCCGTCCGGGTCTGCGCGAGGTAGGCCTGTAGGTGTCGTTGAAGATATCGAGGGCCCAGACCAAAAGGGCACCCTTCACGCCTGGCTAGCGGCACGGGCGCACATCGTGCCACCTCCCACCATGCGTGACAGCAACGCACTGAGTCCCACAATTGTCGGTCAACGACCGCTCATGCGCGAGCATGCGCAAAATCGTCGTTGTGGCCATCTTTGCTGGCTTCTCTTACTCAGCGGATTAGGGGGGTTCGATTCCCTCGCGGCGCACCTTTAGTGTGAGACAGGGTGGAGAAACCTGGGCACAGCGACTTTCAAGATCGTGAGCGCTCCCCACATGACTCCCCACATGCTCTCTATCGGACCCTAATTCTTGCTACCGACGAGCGCGTAACATGGCCGCGGAAATGCGCTTTCACTAGGAAATATAGTCACGCGGGCTCATTGTTGATCATGGACTGTTTCTAATCCGTAGGTTGTGGGTTCGAGTCCCACGGGGCCCACCACTACCGGGGGCGCAATATATGGCTCTGGCCGGCTGTCCGAGCCACTCTGACGAGCATGATCCCCGGCCGGTGCCGCGTTGGCCGGGCGCATCGATGGTGTGGCGGCAGACTAATTTCCAGCGCCTCAGCGCCAGAATTCGGTGAGCTGCTCGGCCAGGGCTCTGCCTTGGTCGTAACCGGCTCGAGCGGCGGGCGGACGCGTCGACAGATCCATCAGATTGCTGCCGAATGCGTCGCGGGAGTTGTTATCCGGCAAGATGGTTTCGACTTTGCTGCCGTGGGCGCGTAGTTCGTCGACCTGCGCCGCGAGATGCATGCCCCATTCCAGCGGCGCCCGTGATCTGCCGCCAAGTGGTGACAGCACCAGCACCCGCCCGTATCCGGCTGCCAGATCGGCATTCTCGCTGGATCGTCGGTAGCCGCCATCGATGTATCGGCTGTCGCCGATACCGTAGCGAAGGGCCACTGGCAGCGCTGGCGGCGACGGCGTCCACCAGGTCGACTCCGCTGTGGCGGTCGAACACGACCGGTTCACCGGTATGGGCATCGACCGCCGTGATCAGCACCATTCGTTGCGGCCAGTGCTGACTGGGCAGCCGGGCGGCGACGGTAGCGCGCCACCGTGCTTGCCCGGAGCCGTCCGACGCCGCATCCATTTCGAGCGCCGCCGCACCCAGTCTACGGCGCATATCGGCCGCATCCTCAGCGGCGGCGATGATCTCGCTCGTCCTCCGCATATGGTCGGCCACCGGCCGAATGGGAACGCGTCCACCGTCGGATCCGACCGGACCAGGCCGTTGCTGGGGCGCAGCGGAAAGGATGTCGGCAAGCAGGCGGGTCGGGCTCGCGCTAGTTATCTGGGCCGCGGCCGTCGCTCCGGCCGACGTCCCGATGATCAGATCGGCCTCGGTCACATCCAACCCGGCATCAAACAGGCCGGCGATGACGCCGATTAACCAGGCATTGCCTGCCGATCCACCACCACCGAGGACTAACGCTCGCTCACCCGCGGCGCGCACCCGCCGTGTGGCGTCGACTTGCAGCTGATCCTGGTCGGACATCGGCCGGTCGGAGGCCGTCGTCGTCGAGGTGAAGTGAAGAGTTGCAAAGGGTGTCGTGTTCATGGGAGTCGCCTCTCGCGAGTTGCCTGGGGGCGCTCCCGGTGGCGACTACCTCAGTCGCGCGATCGTGGACTGCAGCGGAGCACCCACTGCGGATACTGCGTTCATGGGACTCACCTCCTGCCGATGGATCACGATCGCCAAGACGTTAGCACGCCGGCGACGCGTTGCGTAGCCGGAATCATGCCGGTTGCGGTGTCGCCGTTGAACGCCCAATAGAAGATTGATCAGGGCGAGGGGTGCGGCTGTATGTCCGGTAGGGGCCCGGTCCGCTAGTTGAGTGGTCTGGAAGTCCGCACCGACGCGACAACGTCGCGAATTGCCTGGCTGGCTGCGGCAGCATCCGTTTCGTCAAGGACAAGCGACGCGTGTGTGGCGTCGGCGACAACGCGGTGGCGACTGTTGGTGGACAAGGCAGCCAGCTTGTCCTGCGCTTTCAGCCATGCCGCGTCATGCTCACGGCCGGCCGTGACGACGATGAGCGGCTTATCGGCAAAGTCAACAAGTGACGCGGCCTGGTGTACGGCCATCGATCCCTCGAGAAATTCGTTGAGGAAGCTTGCGACATCGCTGGCCGTGGCGCTCCTAGCGCGCGCCTCGTCGCGGGAGCGTGGAGGCAGACTGCCGTAGGAGGACTGAAGGTACACCCGTGTCACACCGAGATGAGCTACGGCCGGCAGCAACGCTGAGATGCGACCGACCAGGTCGTAGGACCCGGTCTTGATCGGCGGAGCCGGAGCCGATGCCGGAGCGGTGGAGTCCAGCAGCACCATGCCCGCAACCTGGTCGGGGTAGTTGGCGGCGAAGGTGAGGACGTATAGGCCGCCGAATGAGTGACCGGCCAGCACGTACGGCCCGGGAATGTCTGCGCGCTCCAACAACGTGTGCAGGTCGGCGGCGGTCTGCACTGCGTCCTGCGGGCCGTCGGCAGCGTCGCTCCAACCTCGGCCGGCGCGGTCATAGACGCAGACCCTGGTGTCGGCCGCCACGGCCGGTGCTATCCAACTCATCACTGAAGAGGCCTCGCCAAGACCCGGTTCCAGCACGACCGTGGGATTGCCGGAGCCGGTGCAGTACAGATGCAACCTGTGCCCGTCGACGTCGATGAGCTGGCCGGGCACGGGGTAGGCGGTCGCGTCCATCGACTCCGCTACCGTTTCATAGCCTCCACCTACCGAGGCCAGAGCCAACACAGCGAACACGGGATACAGCATCCACTTTGCCGTTCGGCTACGTAGCTCCTTGCGGGCACGAATGATCATCCAGACAACGAGCCCGAGCAGCACCGGCGGCCACACCCAGCCGAACACATTGCTCACGGTGTCCGACCCGAGGAGTGAAATCAGACCAGCCAGCGTGAAGAACACGGCCGGCGCAGCTGCCCACCTGCTGCGGTTGGTCGCTGAACCGTACCGACAGCACAGCCAACAACGCCCAACCGAGAGCAAAGGCCAGCAAGACCATGCCGGTCAGGACATTCTCTTTCGCCTCGACGAACGGAGCAGCGATGAGAACCAGGGCAACAACAAGTCCGAACGCCAACGATGCAGCGACGATTAGCCCGATGCGTCCTGCGGGCCTGGCCTGACGTCTGGGTTGCTGGAGGTCGCTGTTCTGGTTTGTCGTGGCCATGACGGCCTCAATTCGATGAAGATGAGATGCTGATGCGAGCGGTGTGGCGAGCTAACCTTCCGGCCTCATCTGAACATTTTGCCGGGTGACGTCTAGCGAGCCGTACGGCGCGTCACGGTTCCTGCGGGTTCTGACGTGTGGCCAGCTGATCGACAGATGGCAAGTTGATCCCTACCGCTGCGGCGACCGGTGCGCCGCCTCCATTTCGCCGTCTTGAGGCAGACGCCAGACATGCGCAGAGATGTCTTCTCGCTAATGACCAGCGCTCCCGCCAGGTCCCGGGTACGTCGACCCCAGCGGTTTCCTCGGGATGTAACGGGGGCAAATGATCGATATGCCGGCAGAGCTGCCTAGGCTCTTGGAGAGGTGACCCTCCAGCGGCCCTGAAAGAGAGGAATGTCATGCGCATTCCCAATATCGCCCGCCGCGTCAGTCCCTGGGCTGTCAATCGAGCCGACGGCTTGAGCCACCTCCCAGGGCCTCAAGCCGAGGGCGACAAGGAGGCCGATCCGGCCGTATCGGAAGACGCTGTCCCGGACGATGAGCCCGCGCTCCGCAAACCGATTCCCCAGCGGGTCGTGGTGATTCGCCCGCGCTCGGTGCTGATCGTCTTGCTCGTCCTGGTGGCGGTTGCTGCAGTTGTCAGCTTCTTCTTCTTGGCATCCTACGGGCTGACCGTGATCGCCATCGCGTTGTTCTTCGCCCTCGCGCTGAACCCAGCAGTGGAGTTTTTTCAAGGCCGGGGGCTCAAACGTCACTGGGCCGTCTTAGCGGTCTACATCGCGGCTCTGGTTGTCCTGGCACTGCTCGTGTTGGTACTCATCCCACCCTTGGTCTCGCAACTCACCACTCTGATCAACGCGGCACCTGACTTCGTCGCCAAGCTGCGCCAGGGCACCGGTCCGGCCGGTGTGCTGGAACGGAAGTATCAAATCGTGGAGCGAGTCGAGGCTGCAACCAACGGCCTGGACCTGACCAAGTGGAGCGGGGCGGCTGCCTCCGGGCTCGGCGTCATCAAGCGGATTGCCACCAGCCTTGTCGGGGTCATTCTCATCGCCTTCTTGACCCTCTTCATGTTGCTGGAGGGGCCGGACTGGCGCCGTCGATTGACCACGCTGGCTCCCGAGAGTAATCGTGGATCGATTGAGCGGATCGGCTCTGGTATCTACAAGGCGGTCGGAGGGTTCGTCACCGGCAACCTACTCGCCAGCCTTCTGGCTGGCTTTGTGGCAACGGTGCTGCTGCTGGCCACGGGAGTGCCATTCGCCCTGCCACTGGGTGTCTTCGTGGTCGTCTTGGAACTCGTGCCCTATCTGGGACCCGCCGTGGCGACTGTCGTCCTAACGCTCATTGGGCTCACGCAGGGCGTCATTCCGGGGCTGGTCATCCTCGGAGTGCTCCTCGGGTACCACCTCCTCGAAGGCCACACGCTGCGCCCCCTGATCTACGGTCGAGCGCTCAAGTTATCGCCGCTCGTAGTGATCATCGCCATCCTGCTCGGTACCGAACTGGCCGGCATCCTGGGCGCCCTGCTCGCCATGCCTGTAGCGGGCGCCATCCAGGTCACCATCGCCGAGCTCCTGCGGCAGCGGGACTATCGCAGGAGAGCTGCGGCCTTGCCCATGCGATGACCGGCCCTTCGCGACCCCCGGCCACCGACAGTCGCGCTGCCGTACGCCGTCCCCGTACGGGGCAGGTCCGACGACTTCGAACCCGTGGCTTGGGCGACGAAGATGCCGCCCTGACCCCCCGCTTGTTGACAAACTCAAACTGAAGGCTGGACCTCGGTCAATGGTTCGGCCGGCTCGGCTGTCTGGTTCTGGCTGAGGTGTCGAACTCGATGAACATGCGACAGAAGTAGTCAGGGTTCTCCTCGGCGACCCAGTGGCCGGCGTCGGGCACGAGGTGTCCGGTGACGTCGATGGCGATTTCCTCACACATCGGCGCGTAATTGGCGGCAAGGGTCTGGGCGCCGCCGCCGGAGGCAAGTACAGGGACGGTGAGCCTCCCGTGGGCTGCGATGTCGGCGCGGTGGATATCGGCATCGTGGTCGAGTTCGCGGTAGATCTCGCAAAGCGCGCGCATCGCGCCCGGCGCTTCGAAGGCTCGGGCGTAGACGTCGAGATCGTCCTGGCTGATCGCGTCCGGTTGGTAGATGAGATCGTCGAAGAAGCGGGTGATGTACCACCGCTCGCGACCGTGGGTCAGGTACACGGCGATGTCGGGGTTGGCGTGGAAGTCGAAATGCCAGGCGCTCTTGGCGACCTTGCGATGCTCGTAGTAGTCGGTGCCGGGCAGCGGCGCTTCCATGGTTGTCAGGCTGAGGACGTCGTCGCGGTACCGCAGCGTGTAGGCGAACGCGACCATGGAGCCGAGATCGTGTCCCACCACCGACAACGGTCTGTCGATGCCGAGCTCGTTGCGGACGAGGTGGTGAAGATCGCCGGCCATGGTCCATTTGTCGTAGCCATTACGGGGCTTCGTGGACGCACCGGCGCCGCGGTAGTCGGGCACGACGACTTGGTAACCTGCCGCGACTAGTGTCGGCACGACTTTGCGCCACGCGTACCCGGTCTGCGGCGCACCGTGGATCAACAGCACCGTCTTCGACGTCCCCAGCGAGATCCCGGCGAGCGTGTAGCCGATGCGAACCCCAGCGGCCTGGTCGATCCAGGCACGGCCGCGCCTGGTGTCGGTGGGTTTGGTGCCGTCTGCGGGACTGATTGGACGGGGCAAGTGTCGGTCCTTTCGTTGGGCTGGGTCGCGCTCGACTTGGCGGTCGACGCGTCGGGTGACGGTTGGGTGGTCGGCAGGTCTGGTACGCCGAGCATGTTGGATCGCCGCCGAGATCAGGCCGATGCGTGGTCTCGCCATGAGTGCTGAGGCTCCCAGCCGAGAAGGCGGCGAGCCTTGTCGATCGAGCAGAGTGACTGTGTTCCCTCAACGGGGACGCGGAACTCGGTCCCGGGGAAGAAGTCAGCCATCAGTTCCTTCGACGGCCGGCTCATGACGGTGTCGGCGTTAGCAATGACGAAATGGTCGAACCCCGGCTTGTCGTATCCCAGCGCGCGGATGACGGCCTGGGCGCCGTCACGGGCGTCGATATAGGACCACAGGTTCCACTTGCGGGAGGCCGGGTTGTCCTCGAAGGAGGGGAAGTTGGCGTACTCGGACGGGTCCATGACGTTGGAGAAGCGCAGCCCGATCATCTTCTGATCCGGATTCCAGCGGCAATACTGGCGGGCCATCTCCTCTTCGAGATCCTTGGCCAGGGAGTACACGACCTCGGGTGTAGGTGGGACGTTCTCGTCGATTGGCACGTACGCCGGTGCGTTGTTGAACGGGTAACCAAGCAACGTCTCGCTGGAGGCCCAGACCAGATTGTGAATCTTGAACAGCTTGGCGGCCTGGAAGACGTGGAAGGTCGACACCAGGTTGTTGTCGAACGTGGCGACGTTGGGCGCGAAGGTCGCACCGGGAATGGCGGCGAGATGGACGACAGCGTTGACGCCGCTGTGCACCTCGTCGATGCCGGATAGGGCCTCGACAACCTGGCCGTAGTCGGTGAGGTCCGTGCGGATGAAACGTGCTCGGCTGTTCGGCGAGGGTACGCGGTCGAAGTTGACCACCGTCCACCCCTCCTCGATGAGCGCTGCCACAACGGCACGGCCGAGCTTGCCGCTGCCGCCGGTCACTGCCACTGTTCGATCCATCTGTGTCTCCTCAGTTTGTTGTGCGTCGCTTGGGGATCGGTGTCGGTCAGAAGCCGGCCGGGTCATGCGGTTCGTACGCGGTCTCCAGCTGCTGCAGCTCGGCGTCGGTGATGACGAGGTCGAGCGCGGCGACTGCGTCGCTGATGTGGTGCGGTTTGGTGGCGCCGATGATCGGCGCGGTGATGCCGGGCCGGCTGGCCAACCAGGCGAGCGCGACCTGCGCTCGGGGGACCTGCCGCTCGGAGGCGATGCGGGCGACGTGCTCGACGATCAACTGATCACCGGGTCGGTAGAGGTTGCTGCCGAACTCGTCTGTCTGGCTGCGGGTGGTCTCCTCGTCCCAGTCACGGGTGAGTCTTCCTCGGGCGAGGGGACTCCAGGGGATGACGCCGACCCCAAGATCAGCGCACAGCGGCAGCATCTCCCGCTCCTCTTCCCGGTTGAGCAGGTTGTAGTGGTTCTGCATGGATATGAACGGGGTGAGGCCGGCCGCGCGGGCGAGGTAGTGGGCCTTGGAGAACTGCCAGGCGTTCATCGATGAGGCGCCGATGTAGCGCGCCTTGCCGGCCTTCACGACGTCGTGCAGGGCTTCCAGCGTCTCCTCGATCGGAGTCTGCGGATCCCAACGGTGGATCTGGTAGAGGTCGATGTAGTCCGTACCCAGTCGCGACAGGCTGGCGTCCACCTCGGCCATGATCGACTTCCGCGACAGGCCGGCCCCGTTCGGACCGTCGTGCATGCGGCCGTGGACCTTGGTCGCAATTACCAGCTCGTCGCGGCGGCCGAAGTCCTTCAGGGCCCGGCCGACGATTTCCTCGCTGGTACCGGTGGAGTACACGTTCGCTGTGTCGAAGAAGTTGATTCCCGCCTCGAGTGCCTGACGGATCAGCGGTCTGCTGCTCTCCTCGTCCAGGGTCCAAGGGTGGGCGCCGCGCTTCGGGTCGCCGAAGCTCATACAGCCCAGCACGAGCCGAGAAACCTCGAGCCCGGTCCTCCCTAAGCGTACGTATTCCATCGCTCCTCATCTCTGTTGGCCGAGGCGCAGCTCGGCAGCCATTACATGCTGGTGGATGGTCTTCTCTCGCTTCAGCTCGGCAGCTCGCCGGCGCTGTCGGATCTCGAATCCAGGCTGCGATGGCGATCCCGGAATGCCGGGCGGTCCGCCTGGGACGCGGCGAGTGATGAGCGGCTTCATGTGTCGGCGAACCTGCGGCCCAGGTCGAGGATGTTTGCGCAGACGAGGTCCCAATCGCCTTCGGCCGTCAGGTCCTTCGTCTGACCCACGCCGAGCTCGGTCGGACGCGGGATGAATGCCGTGCCGAGTCCCGCCCGTTGGGCAAACGTGAGATCGCGGTTGTGGGCCGCCGCGAGCATGACCTCGCGTGGATCTAGCCGTAGGATCCACGCCATGTTCCGATACGCCTCCATGGTCGGCTTGTAGGCCCGGGTCGCATCCGAACCGACGATCACGGTCCAGGGCAGTTTCGCCCGCAGCGCCATCCGCAGCAGCAGGGCGAGGTTGGCGTTCGATAGCGGTCCGACGATCACCTGTTTGCCGAGTTCGGCCAGGCCGGCGGCGCTGTCCTCCCATGGGTCCAGCCGCTCCCATGCCGCGTTGAGGTCGGCGAGCTCGTCGTCGTCGAAGTCGGCCGGGTTCAGGCCGAATTCGGCAAGAGTTGCGTGGAGGTTCTCCAGGTGCAGCTGGTCCAGCGGCACGAACTCTCGGCTCCCGGTGCGGATCGGCTCCATCGACGGCTCATACTTTGCCCGCCATGCGTCGGCGAACGCTACGGCGTCCAGGTCGATCCGGTGGCGTTTGGCGAAGGCGGTGACGTCGCGGGCCACTCCAGAGCGCCAGTCCACGACGCTGCCGAACGTGTCAAACAGAACGGCCTTGATCACACGCCGTGTGGATGGTGAGACGTAGCTCATCCGTGCCCTTTCTGCGGCGTTCGGGGTCCTGAGTCGGGATCGAGCCGGGGGTCACAGTGAGGCGCGACCGCGGGGAACAATGCTTAAGAAGTCAACCGGTTGACCGATTGATAAATCTATAGCTTGCGGAAGAATTCTGTCAACCGGTTGATCAATTGTGCTGATGACGGCTCGTCTCAGGTCGGGGCGGGTTTCCGCTCAGCTCGCGGCGAGATAGTCGGTCAGTCGTTCGGTCGCGCTGTCCATGTGGGTATTCATGGCCGCGGCTGCCTGGTCGCAGTTGCCGGCCGTGAGTGCGTCGTACACGGCCCGGTGCTCCGCGAGGGTGCGGTGGGCTTGGTCAGCGTCGTCGAGAGCTCGCTCCACCCAAACCCTGAGCAGCGATCGGGCCGTTTGCAAGAGGTCGGCGAGCAGCGTGTTCTGGGCGGCCGCGACGACGGCCTGGTGGAATCGCATGTCGGCCGCGACGAACGCCTTGTAGTCCTCGATGGTGTCGGCCATCGTCTCGAGGTGGCGCCCGATCTCGGCGATGGCCTCCGGCGTACCCAGCGCGGCGGCGAGTCGGGCCGCCTGCACCTCCAGCCCGTGTCGGACTCCAATGAGGTCGCGTGTCTGTGGGGTGCCGATCAGCATTCCCCAGGACAGGGTCTGGGGGAGCAGTTCGGATGCTTTGCCCCGCAGGTAGGTGCCGGATCCGGGGCGTACGGTGACGACGCCGAGAATCTCCAAAGCAGCGAGCGCCTCGCGGACCGCCGATCGACCGACGCCCAGAGTCAGAGCGAGCTGGCGTTCTGGCGGGAGCCTGTCGCCGGGCTGGATGGCATCGCTCGTGAAGTACGTCAGCAGGCGGCGCGTGACCTCGGAGACGGCGCTAACGGCGTCGATGCTGCCCCCCAGCGCGCCGCCAAGCTGGTCGGCAGTGGGGGTGGCGGCAGGCTCGGAGTTTACGGGCATTTTTTCACCCTAGAGCATCTTCCGAGAAACCGGTTGACCAAAAGCGGTCAACCGGTTGATAAATCTGGTGAAGGCTGTAATTGTTTGTGTGAGTTCCCTCCGCCCGATGACGCCATCGCCGGGCCAGCTGCCCAGACGCTACTGCTGATCGGAGATCAACGATGTCCCGCCTCGATAACGATCCCGCCTGGTTCGCCGAGGAGGCAGCTGAAGGGTTTGTGCCCACCGTCCTCGACGAGGCCATCGCCATCCAGCTCGGAACGCCGGCGTCATGACGATCGGGCTGAGCACTTACGCCTTCTTCTGGCAGTGGCACGACACCGCCACCTCCCCGCTGTCGCTGACCGACATGATCGAGAAGACAGCCGAGTGGGACGTCAAGCTGTTCCAGATCTGCGACTACCCCGCAATCGACAGCTACGACGACGCCGCGCTCTCCAAGCTGCGGCGTCACGCCGAGTCGTGCGCCGTAACCCTAGAGCTCGGCACCCGAGGCGTCACCCCAAGGCACCTGTCTCACTACTTGCACATCGCCAAGTTGCTCGGCGCCCGGCTGGTGCGCAGCATGATCAACACCGCCGATCACCGGCCCACATCAGAGGAAGCGGTGCGGATGCTTGGGCAGAGCACGCCCGCGTACGAGCAGGCCGGGGTCACCCTCGCCTTGGAGACCTACGAGCAGGTGCCGGTACGTGACTTGGTCGGCATCGTCGACGCCGTCGACTCACCCAACCTCGGCATCTGCCTCGACCCGGCGAACTGTGTTGCGGCGCTTGAGCTTCCGCGGGACACGATTGAGCTCACTGCGCCGCGGGTGGCCAACGTCCACGTCAAAGACTTCGCCTTTACCCGACAGGCCGGCTGGGTCGGGTTCTCCCTCGTCGGCGCGCCGCTCGGCGACGGGCTGCTCGACTACGACCACCTGACCCAGACCGTGCAACCCGACCGGCGGGGGATCAGCCAGGTGGTCGAGCATTGGCTGCCCTGGCAAGGGGACAGCCTCACCACTGCCAACACCGAAGACCAGTGGACCCTCCACAATCTTGACTATCTAAGGAGCAAGCAAGCATGACCGACAGCAGCACTCCCACCGGCCAACTGACCATCGCCGTGATCGGCGCCGGGGGCAAGATGGGCATGCGCGTGTCGGACAATCTGCAGCGCAGCACCCACACTGTGTACTACAGCGAGAACTCGCCGGCCGGGCAGCAGCGCACCCGCGACGCCGGCCGTGAGGTCACTGACACCCCAACCGCGGTCGCCGATGCCCACGTGGTGATCCTCGCCGTGCCCGACGTCGCGCTCGGCCCGGTCTCGGCCGAGGTCGTCCCGCAGCTGAAGCCGGGCACGCTATTGCTCACCTTGGACCCGGCCGCTGCCTACGCCAATCTGCTGCACCAGCGGGGTGACGTCGAGTACGCCGTAGCTCACCCGTGCCACCCCTCGGTGTTCCTACAGCGCAAGACCGAGGCGGAGCTGCAATGACACCTTCGGCGGCATCGCCGCTGCACAAGACGTCGTCGCTGCCCTCCAGTCCGGCAACGAGGAGAAGATCACGATCGCCGAGGAGGTGATCAAGCTCATGTACGCGCCAGTGATCGACGTGCATTGGGTGACGGTCAAGCAGCTGGCCTACCTCGAGCCCACCTTGGTCGAGGTCGTGGCCTGCATGATCGGCGACCTGCTGAACGAGGCGCTCCGCGAGACGGTGGACACGGTCGGCGTCCCGGAGGCAGCGGCTCGCGCCATGCTGTTCGGCCACATCCAGGTCGCCCTCGCCAACGGTCTCCGCGGTGACAACCCGTTCTCCGACGCTTGCCTCATCGCCATGGACTACGGCCGCAGCAAGATCATTAAGGATGACTGGAAGTCGATCTTCGACGACGACGAGCTCGACGACGTGCTGAAGCAGATGCTGCACCTGGACCGGATCCACCGCTGACCCTGCTTGACGGCGCGGAAGTTACACATCCCCGGAAATACGCCTTCAATGGGAAATATGATCACGCAATCCCATTGTTGATCATGGTCCGTTTTCTAATCTGTCAGTCGTAGGTTCGAGTCCTACCTGAGGCCCAGAACGCGTCGGCGGGTAGGGCGTTGGTGATCATTGACGAAGCCGGGATGGCCGACACCCTGTCCAGTCGGCGGCCTCGAGGTTGGAGATCTACGCGGCCTCGTCCTCGCAGTAGGCCACGTCGTACGGTTCCGGTTTCGCCGCCGAAGGTTGATTGGCGGTCTCGTCGTCTGCGGGAGACTGAGTTGTGACCCATCAGCCGGGATTGCCGCTTGTTGTCGCTCTGGTGGTCTTGGTCGTGCTGGCCATCGCCGCTTCGTGGGCGGGCCGGTTGAAGGTCGAGCGTTCCATCGCCACAGCGGCCGCACGTGCCGTTGTGCAACTAGCGGCGGTCGCTTTGGTGATCACCGCAGTCCTCAGCCAGCTGGCCTGGTCTTTGGTGTTTGCCGCTTTCATGTTCGGTGTCGCAGTCTTCACTTCCTCACGGCGTATCGAAGCCCCGCGGGCCTGGCCGTGGGTCGCCATGGCGATCGGGTGTGGTGTTGTGCCCGTTCTCACAGTGATCTTCCTTTCTGGCGCGGTGCCATGGAATGGGGCGTCTCTGGTGCCGATGGCAGGGATCATCATCGGCGGATCGATGTCGGCGCAGTCGTTGACCGGTCGACGGTGCTTTGCTGCACTCCGCGAGGAGCACGGGAGCTACGAGGCAGCGCTCTCCATCGGTCTACCCCGCCCGACGGCGATCGGCGAGGTGGTTGAGCGTCGACTGCCAGAAGCCCTGGTGCCGGCACTCGACCAGACGCGCACCGTGGGGTTGGTCACGTTGCCGGGAGCCTTTGTCGGGGTGCTGTTGGGTGGCGGAACTCCGATCCAGGCTGGCGCCGTACAGGTCCTCGTTCTCGTTGGCCTGCTGGCCGCGGAAACCGTGACTGTAGTCGTGGCCTATCAGCTCATGAAGGCATCCCGGTTGCTCCCGCCCGATCTCCGCAGCCGTCTCATTGCGTAAACCGTGCAAAAGGCCTAAACAATTTCGTCGGGGTTTAGGCGAAGAACGAGACTGAAAGTTGTGGGCGCTTCGCTCGCGAGGTGGAGGCGGCCGCCGCATGCCTCGGCAAGTGACCGGGCGAGGCCTAGCCCGATGCCGTGCCCTGAGTCGCTAGCGGCATCGCGGGCGAACAGTTCGGTCGTTGGTGCCGTTAGGGATCCTTCGTCTGCGACGTCGATGGCGGCGGCATCGCCGATGTCTCGTGCAGTGATGGTCACCGCGCCGACTCCGTGCCGAGAGGCGTTGTCCAGCAATATGTCGAGGATCTGCCCGACCACGCGGCCGGGAACTTCTGCTGCGGCCATGCCCTGGTGACGGCGCAATGTCAGCCGACGCCCCTGCTTGGCGAGCGGGCCGTGCCAGCGCCGTTCCGCTTCCGCCAGAACTTCGTCGAGCGGGACCGGTTCTGCAGCTGCCCACTGATCGGACGGAAGTCGGGCCACCTGGAGCAGATCGTCGATGGTGCGATGCAACTCCTCGGCCCGATCTCCTGCTTCCTGCAGCGCGGGTCGTAGGTCGAACTCGGGGTGCTGCGCGGCTTGTTCTCGAGCTGTCTCAAGTCCGAGCTGGAGACCGGTGAGCGGCGTACGCAGCTGATGGGAGGCATTTGCAGTGAAGTGGCGTTCCCGCTGCAGCATGTCGTCGAGTTTGTCGACCATCGCGTTGTGGGTCTCAGCCACTCGGCCGATCTCGGGGATGCTGCTGGGCGCGGCGCGTACGGTGAGGTCCCCGGCTGCGATTCGCTCGGAGGTTTTCGCGAGCGTTTCTAGAGGTGCGCTGAGGTGCCGAGCCTGGCGGCGCGCAACGAGGACGGCCACCCCGAAGGCCGCGCCAGCGAGTGCGGTAAGTGCGAGCCAGGCGATGAGCACGCGATTCCAGATGACCTGCACTGGCTGGGCGGCTCGAACGACTCCGACTACCTTTTCTTGGGACGTGACCGGGACTGCCACGATCAGCTCTCCGCCGATCTGGCCGTCGGCGACCGAGCCGGTGGTGGCTCGGTGCACGACGGCGTCTCCGGTTTTGGGGCCGTGACCAAACCGCAGTCGCAAACTCACGTCGTAAACGCCAACCTGTTGTTCGTTGGGTGGCAGCTCAACGGGATCGTCATGTGCGAAGTCGGGGTCGATCCGGACTGCCGCCTGCAAAGCCGTGCGTTCCAGCTCGCGCCTCTCGTCGTCGAAGAGTGCGGTACGTATGATCACCGCCAGCGGTACGGCAAACAGCAGTAGGGCGATCAGGACTGCAGCAACCGCAACTCGGACGATGCGTTGGCGCACCCATCCATCATGGCTGCCACCTCCGCGGGAACTGGGCGACTTGGCCCTCTAGACCGCCCACCGCCATTTCTTCGCGAGAGGTTTTGCCGTCCCTTAACTTCAGGCTGACCAGTCCCTAACCCTGCCGCTCCTAGCGTCGAAGACCTACACGTCCTGGCCGGAGGGGTTGTGAAATTGGTCGCGAGCAAAGGGATAGGCCTGGTTGTTGTGAGTCTCACGGCGCTGCTTACTGGGTGCGGCGCGGTGACGGCCACGCCTATGCCGGACCAGCCGACCATCGGCACGTCTGGCGGCGCGCCAAGTTCGGCATCATCAGGGCCGGCTGCTCCAACACCTGCGGCGACGGAGTCGAACCCGGCAGGAGACATCCCCGACAACCAGGTGTATGTGCCGTTCACGGCACAGGGCGGCCGGGTGTCAGTCAAGGTGCCCGAGGGGTGGGCCCGTTCGAGTCCCGCCACGGCGACGCAGTTCACCGACAAGCTGAACCGGATCGAGATAACCCTCGGCACCGCGGCTTACGCGCCGACCGTCGCGTCAATCACCAGCAGCGACGTGCCCAAGCTCAAGTCCAGCGTGCCGCACTTCAACCTGGGCAAGGTCACCACCGAGCGACGGGCCGGCAGCATGGTGGTTCTGGTCCGCTATCAGGGCGACTCGCCACAGGACCCAGTCACCGCCAAGGTCGTGCGAGACGCTTTTGAGCGCTACATCTACTACCACAATGGGCAGCGGCTGGACCTGACACTGTCCGGTCCGACCAACGCCGACAACGTGGACCCGTGGCGGATCGTGTCGGATTCGGTGAGGTGGCAGTGATGACTGCCGTTGGCGAACCCCCGGCTCTAGAGGCCCGGAACCTGTACCGGTTCTTTCGGGCCGGCGAGGAGGAGACTCTTGCGCTACGGGGTGTGTCTCTGACCGTGAATCCTGGCACCATCGTCGCGGTGTTAGGGCCATCCGGCTCCGGGAAGTCGACCCTGCTTGGCTGTCTTGCCGGGTTAGACGAACCGGCTGGCGGCACGGTGTTCGTACGCGGCGAGCGGCTAAGTCACCGACCCGAGACGGCACGGGCCAGAATCCGGGCACGGCGGATTGGAGTGCTGCTGCAGACCGGGAACCTCATCCAGCATCTTGACCTGCGCGGCAACGTCCGGGTCGCCCAACTTGCGGGCGGCACCCCGGCGCCGCGGCGTCGTACCGACGTGCTGCTGGAGCAGGTCGGTCTTGCCGCTCGCCGCCACGCATACCCGACGGAGTTGTCCGGCGGCGAGCTGGCGCGGGCCGGGTTGGCTGTCGCGTTGGCGAACGACCCCGACGTGGTGCTGGCCGACGAGCCCACTGGTGAGCTTGACGGGGACACCGAACAGCAGGTGATTCGGCTGCTCGCCGAGCACGCCGGCCGCGGTGCCGGGCTCGTTGTGGTCACCCACAGCGCCGAGGTGGCCCGGATGGCTGACCGAGTCCTCACTTTGACCGACGGGCAGCTGTCGGCATGATTACCGGCGATGCCCTCGCGATCTGCGACGAGGTCTCTCGTGTGTTCGGGACGGGCCCGCGGGCGGTCGTGGCGGTGCACGGCACCAGTTGCGTGATCGATGCTGGTTCTCGGGTAGCCGTCATCGGATCGTCAGGCTCGGGCAAGTCAACCTTGCTGCATCTGCTTGCCGGACTCGAGCAGCCGACGGTGGGCTCGGTGACCTGGCCGGGTTTGCCGCCCGAGCCAGAGCGGGCCTTCCAGATCGGAGTCGTGTTTCAAGCACCGAGCTTGGTGCCGGCCCTCACCGTCGCGGAGAACACCGCGCTGCCTCTGGTTCTGGCCGGCACGCCGGATGGGGAAAGCCAGACCCGCGCAGCGGCGGCGCTAGCCGCGGTGGGGATAGACGACCTTGCTGGAAAGCTTCCCGAGGAGCTGTCTGGGGGTCAGGGTCAGCGAGTCGCGGTCGCGCGGGTGCTGGCGCAGCGGCCGCGACTCGTATTGGCCGATGAACCTACTGGACAGCTCGACCGCGCCACGGGGCAGCAACTGATCGGGGTGCTGTTGGCCGCCGCCAGCCAAATCGGGGCCGCGTTGGTGGTCAGCACACACGATCGGGCGGTCGCGGATCATCTCGACACTCATTGGTACATGTACGAGGGACGGCTCTACACCTCCACCGGGGAGCGGATCCTGTCATGATCATCACCTGGCTTCGAGGCCTGCTCAGTCGCCGCTTAGGCAGGCTTCTTGCTGTCTCTATCGGGATCGCGCTTGCCGTCGCTTTGATCGCGGCACTCGGCGCCTTCTTGACAGCCTCGCAGTCCACCATGACCGCGCGCGCCCTGCGGTCGGTCGCCGTCGATTGGCAGGTCGAGGTTCAGCCCGGCGCCAATCCAGCCGAGGCGATACGGCAGGTGGCTGCCGCTCCGGATGTGACAGCTGCACTGCCGGTTCAGTTCGCCGCCGTGAACGGATTCCAGGCCACCGTCGGTGGCACTACGCAAACCACCGGTGCCGGAGAGGTGCTAGGCCTTCCGCCTGACTACCGAACCACGTTCCCACAGCAGATCCGGACCCTGACCGGCGCCGACACCGGCGTACTGCTCGCACAACAAACCGCTGCCAACCTGCGCGTCCGGCCCGGCGACACCATCCGCATCGAGCGCGCCGGCCGGTCTGGGGCGCAGCCTCACCGTTGCTGGTGTGGTGGATTTGCCGTTAGCGGACACGTTGTTCCAGAAGGTTGGAGCCCCGCCACAATCGCAGCCCAGCGCTCCGCCGGACAACGTGCTGCTGCTGCCATCGGCCACGTTCACCCAGCTGTTGGGCAACGGCCCATCCACAGTTCAGATTCATGTCGCTCGCCGCGCACCCGCTCCGTCAAGCCCCGCAGCCGCGTACCGGGTCGCAGTCGGAGCCGGCCACAACCTGGAGGCTCAGCTGGCTGGCGCCGGTGTGGTCGGCAACAATGTCGCGGCTGCACTCGACGCCGCACGCAGCGATGCCGCGTACGCCCAGATGCTGTTTCTGTTCCTCGGGCTGCCAGGCGCGGTGCTGGCCGCGCTGCTGACCGCCGCCCTGGTCGGAGCCGGGGCCAGCCGGCGGCGCAACGAGCAGGCGCTGCTGCGCACCCGCGGTCTGGCGCCGGGGCGGATCGGGCGGCTTGCCGTGGTCGAGGCGCTTGTCGTCGGGGTTACAGGTGGACTGCTGGGCCTAGCAGCCGCGCTGATTGCTGGGCACATCGCGTTCGGGCCAGCCAGTTTCGGCACCAGCTCGACAGCGACGGCGATCTGGTTTGCGATCGCGTTCATCGTCGGTCTGCTGATTGCCAGCCTTGTTGTGCTCGTGCCCGCGCTGCACGACCTCCGCGGCCTCACCGTCGTCGAAGCCCGGCGCGGCATCCGCCGACCGACCAACCCGTGGTGGATGCGGGCCGGGGTTGACCTGATTCTGCTGGCCGGGGCGGTCGGGGTCTTCATCGCCTCCAGCCGCAACAACTACACACTCGTGCTTGCCCCCGAAGGCATCCCAACCCTCTCGGTGTCGTACTGGGCCTTCCTTGGGCCGGCTTTGCTCTGGCTGGGTGGTGCCTTGTTGCTGTGGAGGTTGGCCGTCATGGCCCTCGCGTACGGCCGCCGGCCGCTCGCATGGTTGATCGCCCCGCTGACCGGCCGGCTCGCGCAACCAGGTGCGGCCGCTCTTACGCGGCAGCGTCGCATGCTGGCTCGGTCTATCGTGTTGCTCGCCCTCGCCCTCTCCTTCGCTATATCGACCGCGGTGTTCAACGCCACCTACCGGCAGCAGGCCGAAGCTGACGCGCAACTCAGCAACGGCGCCGACGTGACCGTCACCCCTGTCCCGGGGATACACACCAGCCCGAGCCAGGCTGCCGCGCTCGCCGCGACCCCCGGCGTGCGACGGGTCGAACCCATTCAGCACCGGTTTGCCTACGTCGGCGCTGACCTACAGGACCTCTACGGGGTCAGGCCGAGCACCATCACTTCCGCCACGTCCTTACAGGATGCCTACTTCCAGGGTGGCAGCGCCGCTGAGCTGATGAGTGTCCTCGCCGCGAAACCGGACGCCGTGCTGGTCAGCGCCGAGACCGTGCAGGACTTCCAGCTGAACCCAGGTGACCTGCTCAATCTGAGAATCCAGGACGACAGCACCAAGCAGCTTCGCACCATCCCGTTCCACTACGCAGGCGTCGTGACGGAGTTCCCTACCGCCCCCAGGGACAGCTTCTTCGTCGCCAACGCCGACTATGTCGCCCAGCAGACCGGATCCGATGCAGTGGGCGCGTTCCTGATTGATACCGGCGGCCGCAACCAGCCCGCTGTTGCCGCGGCCCTTCGCGACAAGGTTGGTACGACGGCGACGGTCACCGATCTCACCCAGGTCCGGGCCCAAGTGGGCTCCAGTCTCACTTCAGTCAATCTGGCGGGCCTTACGCGGCTCGAGCTCACCTTCGCCGTTCTGCTGGCGACCGCGGCCGGAGGCCTGGTGCTCGCGGCCGGGCTGGCGGAGCGGCGCCGCACCCTCGCGATCATCTCGGTGCTCGGTGGCCGCCGGCGGCAACTCCGAGGGCTGGTTCTCTCTGAAGCCGCCGTCGTGACGATCGGTGGGTTGGCCGGCGGGGCGCTGGTCGCCTGGGGGCTATCGGTAATGCTCGTCAAGGTCCTGACCGGCGTGTTCGACCCGCCGCCTTCGGTGATCGCTGTGCCTACCGGCTACCTGGCCGTCGCAGTGCTCGCCGTCCTGGCGGCACTTACGGCTGCCGCACTCGCCGGGGCTCGAACCTCCACCAAGCCGGCCGTCGAAGAACTCCGCGAGCTATGAACACCAGGACACCCCGACCCCACGCGTCGTCTGTGAAGCTCCTCGAGGCTCCGCACAAGCAACTCCCCAAGCGGCGGCCGTCGTCGCCTCCCCGGACGGCGGCCGCACCTTCTTCCCTATCGTCGAGTCGGCTGCCCGTGTGGGCCGCCCGGGTCGTGTTCCTTCTCGGGCTGCTGAACATTGCATCTGCGGTAGTCCGCAGGTCCCCGCGCCTGTTGGACTGGTCACAGGACTACTTGCCGCCATTCGGGGCCGTCGCCTCGGTTGCGGTGATTGGGATCGGAGTCGGGTGCGGGCTGCTGGTCATGGCTCGCGGCTTGCGGCGCCGTAAGCAGCGGGCCTGGATAGCAACGGTTGGGCTGCTGGGTGCCGCAATCGCGGTACATCTGGTGCGTGGCACTGAGCTGATTCAGGCAACGGTGTCGGCCGTGGTGGTAGCCGTACTGCTGATGGGGCGCCGTCAGTTCGTCGGCCGACCGGAACCCGGGTCGCGCAACGCGATCCCGATCAGTCTGTTCTGCCTCGCCGTTGCGGGCAGCCTGCTGGGCACCATCACGCTGCTGGCCGAAGAGCGGGAGTTGGTGCGGCCCTGGACCGCAGCGCAGGTGCTGCAGCAAAGCTTGTTCGGCCTTGTCGGGATCGCCGGTCCTTTACGGTTCGCCGGTGCCGACGCCGCAGCCGAATCCCGCTACCTTCTGCTAGGGCTTGGGATCCTTACCGGTTTGGCGGCGCTGGCAGTGTTACTTCATAGCTCTGGCCCAATGGAAAGCGCCAACGACGCCGACCGCACCCGCGTCCGCGCCCTCCTCGCCCAGCAGGGCCAGGTTGACTCGCTTGGCTACTTCGCCACCCGTGACGACAAGTCCTACATCTTCTCTCCGACCGGGAAGGCAGCGGTCGCCTACAAGGTCAAGGCCGGCGTCTGTTTGGCGGCCGGAGACCCAATCGGGGATGTGGAGGCGTGGCCGGGTGCGATCGAGGCTTGGCTGCAGCTCACCGAGCAGCGGGCCTGGATTCCGGCCGTGCTTGCCGTATCCGAGACCGGTGGCGAGGCATACCATCGCGCCGGATTCGACGCGTTGGAAATTGGCGACGAAGCGGTGGTCGAGGTCTCTGACTTCACGCTCGACGGTCGGGCTATGCGGTCGGTACGGCAGGCCGTGAACCGAGCCCAGAGGGCCGGCTATCAAATACAGATCGACCCTGTGTGGGACCTTGATCCCGCCCAGCGGACAGAGGCTGAGCAGCTATCACGGCGCTGGCGCCGCGGCGGCTCCGAACGGGGATTTTCGATGGCGCTGTCACGGTTCGCCGGAGCAGAGGATCCCGACTGCCTGATCGTTCAGGCCCGCAACTTCGTTGGTGAGTTAGTAGCGGTGCTGCAGTTCGTGCCCTGGGGTAACGATGGACTGTCTCTTGACCTGGTGCGCCGCCATCCCGATCTGGAGAACGGGGTGATGGAGCTGATGATTGCCGAGCTGCTCGCTGCCGCTCCAAGCCGCAAGATTGCCCGCGTGTCCTTGAACTTCGCAGTGTTCCGCTCATCCTTGGCACGCGGCGAACGCATCGGCGCCGGCCCGTTCCTCCGGGCCTGGGTAAGGACACTCTTGGTTGCGTCCCGCTGGTGGCAGATCGCTTCCCTGTATCGGGCAAATGCCAAGTTTCGACCGGCCTGGGAGCCCCGCTTCATATGCTTCAGGCTCGCTCGCGATCTCGGACCGATCATCGGCGCCGCTCTGGTCGTCGAAGGATTCCTGCACTGGCCGCGACTCCCTCGTCGCCGTACCAACTCGACTCTGGCCGGTGGGTCGTGCTGAGCCTTACCGGGATCCCGCTGCTGATCGCGGCGGTCGTGTTGGCGGCTGCTGCACCCCTGCTGTTCGCTTGGTGGTGGCGACGCAAGACCAGAACCGGCTGGCTATCGGCCCTTCGGCCGCTGGCGGCGGTTCTCGCCTGCCAGCTGTTGGCCATCACCGCGTTGTTTCTATGGGTCAACAACTCCTACGGCTTCTATACCTCCTGGTCCGACCTGTTTGGCGTGCGCACTGAGCGGGCGACCATCCAGAACAACGGTGGCGACGGAAACAACGCACCTCCTCGGCAGGTGCGGCCAGGCGCTGGGCGTCTTCAGGTGTTGACCGTCCCGGGTCGCTCGCCCGCCAACATCCGCAAGGTGCTGGTGTGGCTTCCGCCCGAGTACGGCCAACCCCAGTTCAAGAAGACAGCCTTCCCAGTGCTGATGGTGCTGCCCGGTCAGCCTTCCACTCCGGAGGCGATGTTCCGACACTACGACTTTGGCCAAGTCGCCACGACGGCGATCAACGCCGGCCACATCAAACCATTCATCGCGGTATTCCCACCGCTGATGACCAACCCGCCCCGAGACACCGAGTGCACCAACATTCCGGGCGGCCCACGGGCATACACCTGGCTCTCCTCGACCGTGCCGAATGCCGTACGTCGCCAGCTGCGCGCCCAGCCGGGACCGTGGTCGCTGGCGGGATGGAGCACCGGCGCGTTCTGTGCGGCGAAGTTAATGCTCACCCAACCCAAGGACTTCCAAGCCGCCGTGTCGCTTGGCGGCTACTTCACCCCGATTATCGACCGCACCACCGGCGATCTGTTCCACGGTGACGCCGCCGCCCGGCGACGCAACTCACCGCTGTGGCTCTACCATCAGCACGGGCTCCGAGGGCGGAAACTGCTGCTCATCTGCGGTCGGCAGGACAAGGAGTCCTGGCCACCCAATCAGCAGATGCTGGGCGCGAGCCGCGGCGATCCGCGGCGTGTCCTTCCTGGACTTCCCGACCGGCGGGCACAACTATCGCAACTACCGCCGCTACCTACCCGACGCCTTGCAATGGCTCGACCATGTCCATGTGACGCAATGACAGCCAGCACCGACGTACGCGTAGGCTCGCGCGCATGAGCCGGACGGACCCGGTCCCGTTGCCGGCGGTACTGCCCTCGGTGCTGATCGTTGAAGACGACCCCACCATTGGGCACCACCTCCACCTCGGTCTCCAAGGCCACGGCTACCCGACGACCTGGTGTCGCACCGGCGGCGCCGCCCTCATCCATGTCACCGAAACCAAGCCCGGAATCGTTCTGCTCGACCTCGGCCTTCCCGACCTCGATGGTGTCGAGCTTGCCCGCAGAATGCGTCGCGACGACCCCGAGATCTTGCTCATCATCCTCACCGCACGCAGCGCCGAGATCGACGTCATCGTCGGCCTCGACGCCGGCGCCGATGACTATCTCGTCAAACCCTTCAGCCTCACCGTGCTGCTTGCTCGCCTCCGCGCGCATCTTCGCCGGCGGCCTATCTCAACAGCCACCGAGACCGCCCTCCAGCTAGGAGTGCTCACCATCGACCTAGCCTCCCGACGCTGCCATATCGAAGGCAGCGACGTGGCGCTGCGGCCCAAGGAGTTCGATCTGCTCGCCGCTCTCGCTGCCCACCCTGGCGCCGCTGTCAGTCGGGAGCAACTCATGAGCGAGGTCTGGGACGAGAACTGGTACGGCCCAACCAAAACCCTCGATGTCACGATGGCCGCTCTACGTCGACAGCTCAGCGACGCCGCTCAAGATCACCACATTTCCGACCTTGCCTTGCCGACCGTCACCACGCTTCGCGGCTACGGGTACCGCCTCGATCCGCCCCGATCCGAACAGGGGTCGAGCCCGAACGTGACGTCTACTCGTAACAGCTCCAGCCTTGGGCCTTTGGGATCGCTCGCCCGGTCCCTCACGACGAATGCACTGCTTGTCATCACCGCGACTGTGGGCGGTCTGGTCATCCTGGGCCTCACCGCAGCCAGCGCTGGGATCTACGACGCGGTCGCTGAGAAGGACGGAATCTCCGGCCTCGACCAACCTGCCCTCAACCAGGTCATCGCTTGGCGTACGCCGCTCGCCAACCACCTTTGGACCGGGTTCACCCATCTCGGCGGCGCGCTCGGCATGACTCTGATCGCCGGCGCGGTCACGCTATTGATGGTGTGGCGGTGGCGGTCCCTCACTCCGCTGATCTTGATGATCATCGCAGTCGCCGGATCGCTCACCTTTACCAAAGTCGGCAAGGCGATCGTCGGTCGGCAGCGACCGCCGCTCAGCGACGCCGTACCACCGTACGAGCACGCCTTTTCCTTTCCGTCCGGTCACACGCTGAACAGCACCGTCATCGCCGGCATGGTCGCCTACCTTGTCGCAAGTCGGCTCAACAACCGCCTCGGCATCGCCCTGTGCGTCGTCCTCGCCGTCGCCTGGGCGGCGGCCATGGGGTTCAGCCGGATCTTCCTCGGCCACCACTGGCTCACCGACGTCATCTTCGCCTGGATCCTCGGCCTGGCCTGGCTCGCCCTGTTGATCACCGCGCACCGCATCGTCCTCGCTCGCCGCCCGGCCGACAACTCACGCGTGCTGCGCGAGTCCTGACCCGCCGGCGAGGGTCGGCGGTTCGAACTTAGGTTCGTCTCAGCGAGTCTCGGGGACCCTGGTTGCATGGGCACAGAGATCATTCGCTCCAGGTGCGGGGTCGAGGCCGCCCACGTTGCCACTGTTGCCCTTGCCCGCCCCCGACGGGCCACTCGTAGGTTCGTCACCTCCCTCGAGGTGGCATGACATGCCCAATTCCTCGCTCATCGTGAGCAGATCGGACATGACTCCCCCCGGGCGCGCCCCGATGCGATCTCACCGTCGTCGTTCTGGGATGTTCCACCCGAGGGACTTCTTGGACTGGGTGTTCGAGGTCGGGATCATCCTGAAGGGCCTCAACGGTTTGCTGGAGCTAGTGGGTGGTGTGCTGCTGCTGATCGTGTCGCCGGCCGCCATCAACGGGCATCGTCCGGACCCTGACCGCGGGTGAGCTGTCAGAGAACCCTCACGACTTCGTCGCCACCCGGCTGCTGCACACGGCGGGCGGCCTGACCGGCGCAGGGCTCACCTTCGGTGCGATCTACCTGTTAATCCACGGCGTTGTGAAAGTGACGTTGGTGATCGCCTTGCTGCGCAACAAGCTGTGGGCGTACCCGTGGATGATCGCCGTGCTTCTCGCGTTCATCGCCTATCAGGTTTATCTGATCGTCCTAGGCCCAAGTCCGGGTTTGGTTGCTCTGACGATCTTCGACGTCCTCATCGTGGTCCTCACCTGGCGCGAATACCGAAAACAACGCGGCATTGGGTCGGCCGATGACTGATGTGGAAGGTTCATTAACGAAGCCTGCCCTTGCTCATCCGGTTGCCAGGGGTGGCGTTGGCGGTGTTGATCGGGGCGGCCGCGTACGTGGCCCGTCTGGTGCCTGTGGTACGCGGCGGCGGTCTGCGCGGGATGAACAGCTACGACGGCTCTGTCTACTATGCAGCGGCCGCCGGCCTGGCCCACGGGCTGCTGCCGTATCGGGACTTCCTCTTCTTGCACCCACCGGGCATTGTCGTCGCGCTCGTACCGTTTGCTGCGCTGGGACGAGTGATCGGCGACCCATCCGGCATCGAGTTGGCCACTCTTGCATGGTTCGGCATCGGCGCGCTGAACGCAGTCCTGGTGAGCAGGATCCTTCGCCCACTCGGTGTCTTAGCTGCCCTGGTCGGCGGGTTGTTCTATGCGGTCTTCTATCCAGCGGTCTTTATCGAGCGCTCTCCTCTGCTCGAGGCCCCGGCCGCGACCGTCACGCTGGTCGCGCTACTGCTCCTCACCAGGGCGCCAAAGGCCGGGCCGATTGCGACTTCCGTGGTCTTGACGGCAGGGGCACTGCTCGGGGTATCGGCCGGCTTCAAGATCTGGGGCGTCGTGGTGGTGGTTGCCGTCCTCGGGTGGACATGGGTCACTTACGGCGCGCGACGAGGTTTCTTGTTGCTAACGGGCGCTGCCATCGGCGCGACCATCGTCTGCCTGCCGTTCTTTGCGGCTGCACCCGGGTCGATGTGGCGGATGGTCGTTGTCGACCAGCTCGGCCGGCCGCGATCCCGATCGGGGGTCGGGCAGGCGGCTCACCGACATGGTCGGCCTGACCACGCTCCATGCCGGGTTGATAGCCGTCGCGCTCGCCCTTGCGGTGGCCGTTGCCGGATGCGTTCTAGCGGTCCGATCGAGGCCAGGACGGCTCGCCGTCGTTGTGCTCCTGGCCAGCAGCGCGTTGCTGTTATCCACTCCGTCCTGGTTTATCCACTACGCCGGTCTGATCGCCGCCCCCACTGCGATCATGGTCGGCGCAGCCGCCGGGACGCTCATCAGCGTCGCGGGGTCAACTGGGACTCGCGCACTGATCACAGCACTCTTCATGGCCGGCCTCGCATTGGTCGCGGTGCCCATCGTGAGCGCCAGCTTCGGTCGACCCTTCCCTGCTGCTGGGCCGATCGCACAGAGGGCAGCGCCGCTCGGCGGCTGTGTCACGGTCGACGATCCGAGGAGCTTGATCCAAACCGATCTGCTGGAGCGCAACTTCCAACACGGATGCACACTCGTAGTTGACCTTGGTGGATACTCCTATGACATTCATCCGGGCACGGCCGAATCGCGCAGCCGCAACCTCCCATGGCAACATTTCGCGATCGACTACCTCCGATCTGGTTCGGCGGTCATCGTGATGCGCTTCAGCCGCGGATCTGGCTTCAGTGCGCACAGCGCCTCGGTGGTTCAGGGCTGGCCCGTGCTCCTCCAAACTCGCCACATTGTGATGAGGAGTCCTGTTCGTGTTAAACGAGGGTCTTGAGGTAGGTACCCGTTGAAGCGTACGTATCGAGTGTTCGGGTCCTATAGAGGAGTCCTATGTGCGGTCTTCCTCCGATGGCTCTGTTGCTCCATCGCCCTGATGTTGCTACTCGGGGTTTCGGCGTGCACCACTGCTCAACCGCAGTCAGCTGTCACGCCGCCGGTTCCCGGCAGCTCGGACAGTATGGTGCCGCAGGCTGGCGGCAAGAAAGGCGGGGTGCTGCCGCGACCGGACCATATCGTGGTGGTGATCTTTGAGAACGAGCATCGATCCAGTGTGATCGGGAGCCCGCAGGCGCCGTACCTCAACGAGCTGGCGGCGCAGGGCGCCAACCTGACCCACTCCTACGGCATCACCCATCCCAGCCAGCCGAACTATCTGGCGCTGTTCTCCGGCTCGACCCAGGGCGTGACCAGCAACGCGTGCCCGCAGCAGTTCACGACCGTCGACAACCTGGGCCATCAGCTGCGTACGGCTGGACTCAGCTTCACCGGCTACGCCGAATCGCTGCCCCAGGTCGGTTACGCCGGGTGCGGCTCAGGTGGGTATCGGCGCAAGCACAACCCCTGGGTCAACTTCACCAACCTGCCGGCGAGCGTCAACCGACCCTTCACCGACTTTCCGAGCGACTATCGCAAACTGCCGACCGTATCGTTCGTGAGCCCGAACATGTGCCACAGCATGCACGACTGCCCGATCGGCACCGGTGACCAGTGGATGCAGCAGCACCTCGACCGCTACGCCCGCTGGGCCACTGGTCACAACAGCTGGTTGATCGTCACCTTTGATGAGAACGCGGGCGGCACGGTCAACCCGATACCGACGATCATCCTCGGCGACCACGTCCGCCCGGGCCGCCATGCCCAGAAGATCGACCACTACGCCTTGCTCCGCACTATTGAGGACGCGTACAGGCTGCCAGCACTCGGCCACGCTGCCGACGCGTCCCCGCTGTCGAAGATCTAATCAGCTAGCCGTGCTTCAGGAACTAAGGAAAGTCGGCGAGAGAGCCCACGGTGATCGAGATGCCGGACCCAGCGGGCAGGCCGCCGACGCCGAGGGAGGGCTTGTCAGCAGCTCTGATCAACAGTGGTGTGGCGCCAGACTGCCATCGATCTTGGCAGTGCCGGGGTGTTCAACCACGATCATCGACCAGCCGTCCTCGGTTGGTCGCATGCAGCCAATTGAGGTGGTCAAGTAGCGGGACCAACGTAAGCGCACAACGTATTCACCCGGGTCAGGCAAGGACACCGTCAGGGAAACGGCATCCCGAGCGACAACTCGCCCTGGGGCTGCGATGACCGGCGTCGGGTTTGTCACGGCATAGAGGGTCCAGTTTGGGTTCGACCACAGAGCTTTCAAGTACGGCAGCCCATGGCGTACCAGGTTCACCTCGTCGGGCGCCGACCAGTCGTACGGCCCTTGCGAGATCGCCACATAGGAGATGGCGTTGTCGTCGAGCCATTTTCGGTACGTGTCCGCGTTGAGGGTTCCGTTGTAGAAGATGTCGTGGCGCCCGGTGTCGGCTTGTCGCGACCACCCTTTTGCGATTGCAACCACTGGTGCCACGAAGGCAGCTTCGCCGCGTCGCCGTGTCGGAACGACCTCAATGGGACCGGCAGCCTTACGAGCTGTCAGCTGGTGCAGCAGGGGCGCATAAAACTCGTCGCTGAGTGCAGGATCGCCCCGTTCGCGCACCTCTGTGATGGACACCGGCGGTAACAGCAAGACGGCGCTTGCGGCGGCGGCAATGATAGCGACCAGCGGGACGGTCGCGGTCGTCACGATAATCGGCGCAGCGAACAATTCCGGCAGACGTGTCGCGGTCGTGCCTACAGGCGTCGGGAGCAGATATGCCGCAACGACGAGCACCGCCGATAGCAGCGCGCCCCACCGGACAACCGGCCGGCGCCAACACAATCCGGTCACAGCTAGACAGACGAGGAGACTAACCAGGGCTTGCTTCGCTGCGAAGGTTTGGTATCCGCCGTTGCCAAACGCCAGCGCGATTGCAATGGTCGGCACCAGGGCGCTGACAGCCAGCACCACGCCGGCTCGTCGTTTACCGGACAAGAAAAGCGCCCCGCCAGCTACGCCGAGGAACAGACCAGCTACCGGGCTGGCGAGCGGTGCTAGGACAGACAGCCCGGAACTGACGCGCAGGCGTCCGGAAATGAGGGCCAACAGTGCACCAAGCCCTAGGGCGAGGCCGAGGGCGAACGTGGTCCGTGTGACCACCAGATTTCCGGTGAGACAGACTGCCCCGGTGAGCGCTCCGACGACCGGTCGTGGCACTCCAGTGTTCTTCAACAACGCCGCAAAAAGCACAACGGTTGCGACGTACGCCAGCGCAGTCGTAAGGGGTACGCCCAGAATCGCCATCACCGGGGGAGACAAAACGCTATAGCCGAGCGGGTTGAAACCGCCATACCAACGCAGATCCAGCAGCTCCGGCCAGTGCGACTCGGCCAGCTCTGCATGAGCCAGCTGTGCTGAGAAATCCCGGCCCATCGGCGGCGCGAGGAGGTACGCAGTCCCGAACGCGACCGCCAGAGCTCCGGCAGCGATGATTCCA
Source organism: uncultured Actinomycetota bacterium (assembly GCA_963815975.1). Lineage (GTDB taxonomy): Bacteria > Actinomycetota > Actinomycetes > Propionibacteriales > Propionibacteriaceae > Microlunatus. Next base: position 414,885 of record CAWFJC010000006.1, on the reverse strand, counting down.
GGCGATCGCCGGTACATCGCAAGCAGCCGGAACCGGATGGCGCTACTCGGGCCGGTGACTTCCGGCGCCGTGTCGACTCGGTCAGTATTCGCGTTGACCGCTTCGGCATCTTTCGCGGCTGGGGACCGTGTGGTCACCGAACAAGGCTTCTGATTGCGATCTTCCCCTTCTCATCGCTGATAGCGCAGCTGCTGCGCTATCAGCGCGGCGACGGTCCCTCCCTCACCGCACGAACTAGCAGCGGCCGAGGTTTAAGGCGGCCGTCCAGTCGCGATTGCGTGATGTGCGACGCACATTCGCCCTAGTCTGTGACTTCTCCCTGAGGCTGACCTGAGAAAGCGGCAATAAGCCGGGGGCGGGGAAGCCGAGCTAGCGAGCAGGCGGAAGCGGCAATCGCCTTCGCATGCCCGCGGCGGCGTGCCTCCAGCGTGGCCCGCGCCTGGCTGCCTAGGCTCGGGCGCTATGAGCGGCCTGCTGCGCCCGGTCGGGCCAGCGCGCGTGCAGACCTACTGGGTCCGACGCGCGCTGGTGTTCGGGGCCGCGGCGTCGGTGCTCGCGATCGCTGTCGTGGTGATCAGCCATGGCACGAGCAGTGGCTCAGCAGCTCAATCAATCCCACGCGCCGACGCCTCCTCTGCCGGTTCCCCGACGACGAGCATGAAGCCCGCCAAGCTGCAAGCGAAGGGCTTGGATGAGGCGATGGTGCCGGAAAGCGGGCCCGGGACATACCAAGTGGCGAAGCAGGCAATCCGGCCAACCACCTCATACGGCACCCGGATCCGTTATGACGTGCGGGTGGAAGATGGCTTGTCCATCAAACCTGACGAGGCCGCGGTTCTGATCCAGGGAGTGCTGGACGACAAACGCAGCTGGCGAGCCACCCGTCGCTGGCGGTTTGAGCTCACGCCTGTCGGACAGCCTGCCTCGCTGCACGCCTACATCGTGACGCCGAACACGACCGACCGGCTCTGCGCGCCGTACCTGACCCGTGGCGAAGTGTCGTGCCAGAACGGCAATCGGGTGGTACTGAACGCCAAACGCTGGCTGCTCGGCGCCGATTCGTACGGCTCGGATCTGACCAACTACCGGCGGTATCTGGTCAATCACGAGTTCGGGCACGCATTGGGAAAGCACCACGTGGACTGCCCAGGTCCCGGAAGACTGGCGCCGGTAATGATGCAGCAAACCAAAGGCCTCGGGGGTTGCCGAAAGAACCCATGGCCGCAAGCCAGTCAAGATTGAGCTCAGTCTGGTTCGCTTGCGAGTCGGCGTTTGGCACGTCCGCCGCAAAACAAAGAAGTCTGCTGCCCTGATCCGCGCCCGTGGCTCGGGACGAATCCAGCTATCCGGTGCTGATCTTCATGGAAGGGCTGACCGGCGCGGCGCCGATGGGTTGGCTTGACCGGGATACCAAACCTGCACCATCAGCTCGCGATGGTCGTTCGTCCGGTGGAAGTTCATCCTTGCGCGCTCCTAAACCGCTCATCACGCGAAATGCCTCAGCTGCGGCCAGAGCACTGACCACGGCTGAAGCCGCCCCGTACACCAGAGGATCGAGACTCCAGTCAGGTCGTTGTCAACTCCCAGCGGACTAGTGATCACTGCGCCGACCGCGCAGCGCGCATACCGTCCAGAGATCTGATCACAGCTGAAATCTCCAACGACTACGGCATTGGTCGCGGCATTCGGAGGAGGGCCCCAGTACCAGTACCCGTTGTGGCCCGAGTAGACCGGCGGAATCTGGACCCCGTTGGCCGGTCGAAGCAGCTCGAGCGCACTCGCCTCTTGGTAAGAGTCGGTTACGACGATCGTCGACGCCCGGTCGGCTGGCGGGATGCCCTCCACAACCCGCCCGACAGTGTCGACGAAGGCCGGCCAACCAACCTCGTTGGCCAGGTCCGGGTTGACCGCGGTCGCGATCTGGTACGGCGCCGAACCGATCCGGAAGATCGGGATCGTTAGCGACGGTGTAACGATCAACGAGATGATCAACAAGCCGACCGCCAGCACTTGACGCCACAACCGTGCGCGTGCCCAGTCCACGATCGGCCCGGCGCCCGCTGCGAGGATCGCCGGGTAGTAGCCAGCCGGATAGTAGGCCTTTCCTCCGGTGATGAGGAGGAAGACGATGAAGATCAGAAAGCCGATGGCGATCCAGCCATCAACCGTTCGCCGTTGTTTAGTCCGCAGCAGGGCAACCAGGCCGACGACGAGGACGATGCTCACCACCGGTCCGACATCGAGCAGAACGGTCGGCAACAGCGCGGCCCGTGACGTGGAAGAGGTCGAGCCTCCCGAGGCGATGTTCGCCGCAACGGAAGCCATCGGGAAACCGTGTGCCGCTTGCCAGATGAGGTTCGGCGAACCGAGCGCCAGGGCGATCAGGACGGCGACCCACGGCCGCGGGCCCGCCAGCCGGCGGCGCGGCCCGACGATGAGCACGCCCAGTAGGCAGCTCAGCAGCAGCGGCGCAACCAGGATCTTGATCTCCATCGCAATGCCGGCGAGCACGCCGACGCCGATCCACGGTGCCCAGCGTTGCGGCTCGGCCCGCATCGCGCGGACGAGCAGCCACAACGCCGCCGCTGTCATCACCATGTCGAACGTCGTCGTCTCGAACAAGTGCCCGACCGCCAGAGTGAGCGCGGACATCGCGACGGCCACCGCGGCCGCCACCTGATACCGCGATGGCGCTCCAAACTCGCGAGCCACCAGACCGCCGAGCACCACGTAAAGCCCGGCCGCCAGCGCGGGGAGGATCCGGAATGCCCAGAGGTGGCCGTCGACGAGCGCATACCAACCGGCCGCCAGGTATGGGACAAGCATCGGGTTGTCTGGGGCCGCGACCTGGAGATGCTGGCCGGTCACGACGAAGTAGAACTCATCCCCGAGGAATCCATAGCGGCCCGCGACCAACATCAGCCCAACCACAACGAGCCCTGCAATCACCAGCACCCCGGCAGCCAGCCGCGGCAGCTCCGGGACCGACGTCCCGGCGCGTTCCGTTGTCGGAATCACGGTCACGCGGTTCACCTTAATCTCGCGTTGCCAGGCAGCCGCTGGAGAAGGCCCGCTGGTGTGCCACGCTTGTATCGCCCGCCAGGTGGGGCATGGCTGCACCTGGTACGTGTTGTGGGGCGGGGTGCTGCCGGTCAGCCGCAGGCCGACCAGCCCGGCCTAAGGCTGACATTACGATCCCACACCGTGTGCCGGGTGCTTGGTGGACGGCTTCGTCGACGAGTCGGACCGTGAGCCGAGCTGTCGAATTCGAACTTTTGATGGTCCTGGAAGGCCAGGCGTCAAACAAGCCTGTTAGATTACCGAAGTTTGTGCCGTAAACTCGTGATACTGCACGTTGCAGTCGGCCTGGGGCCGGAGACGCCGCTTCTGAACACGTACGCGTACATGCCGCGTCTCACGAGCGATCATTAGCTGCCGCCCAGGTACATACCCGGGATTCTCGCCTGGATGGGCCCTCTACCTTGACTTCTCTGCTCCTTCAACCGTCGGATACCGCATCGGTTTCTGATACTCCTGCGCACGCCAGGCCCGCGTCTTCAGACGCCAGCCCACGGAGCCGCGCGTCGCGGTCTACCAAGCCTGGGAGTTCGTTCACGGCGTTGACTCGCACCGTGCATGAGATGGGGTTGATGCGCCGCCGCTACGGCTATTACTGGGCCAAGTTGATCGGCGCTGTCGTCCTCCTGGGCCTTTGGGTGGCGGCCTTCGTATGGATCGGCGACTCTTGGTGGCAACTGGCCAGCGCCGCAGTCTTGGCTGTCGCCATGACCCAGATCGCCTTTCTCGGCCACGACGCCGCACATCGGCAGATGTTCAAGTCCGGCCGCTGGAACGACTGGGTGAGCATGATCATCGCGAACCTCCTGGTGGGAATCAGCTACGGCTGGTGGCAAAGCAAGCACACCCGCCACCACGCGAACCCCAACAAGGAGGGCTCCGACCCCGACATCGCCCTACGGGCGATTGCGATGACTCCGGCGATGGCCACCCGGCACCGCAACCGGCTGCTGCAGTGGCTGGTCGCTCACCAGGGTTGGTACTTCTTCCCGCTGCTCCTGCTCGAGGGGCTGTCTCTGCACACCGACGGGCTCAAACGAGTCCTCAGCCGAGGCAAGGTGGAGCGCCGCTGGGTCGAGATCGCCTTCCTGACCGTCCGCCTCGGCGGGTTGGCCGCTTTGGTGCTCGCGGTGCTGCCACCGGGCAAGGCGGCGGCCTTCTTGGCTGTGCAGCTTGCCGTGTTCGGCCTCTACATGGGGTCTTCGTTCGCCCCCAACCACATCGGCATGCCGTTGGTATCCCCGAAACTCAAACTGGACTTCTTGCGCCGACAGGTGTTGATGAGCCGCAACATCACCGGAGGACCGCTCATCTCGATCTTCATGGGCGGCCTCAACTACCAGGTCGAACACCACCTGTTCCCCTCTATGGCCCGGCCTCATCTCCGCAAGATCCAATCGTTGGTGGCGACCTACTGTGCCGACGAAGGGGTCCCCTACACCCAGACCAGCCTGTGGAAGTCCTACCGGAGCGTCATCGGCTACCTCAACACGGTCGGACTTAAAGGCAAGGACCCGTTCCTCTGCCCCCTCGTCGCCCAACGCCGCGCCATCTGACCGCACTAACGCAAACTGCAGCGCCGCATTGCTGGACTTTCTTGGCGGCGGACGCGAGCAGCACTCGCTCGGACATCGCGGCTTCTGCGCTGAAGGTACGAAGTCCGAGCAAGTGGTGCCGAGTGTCAGACGCATGCGCTGACACCCGTCGTCAGAATGTGTTGGCCCTAGGTCGCATCGCAATGCACGCTGGGGTTCCACATCTCGAAGGTGCCAGCGGGGTTGTCTTTCCATATCCAGGCATGCAGCGAATAGAACGGTGGCAAACCGTACCTGTTGGGTGCGTCGGTCAACATGAAATGCTGTCCGAAGAGCATCGGCGGTGCCGGAGTAACCCAGCTTCCGACCCCTGGCTGGGGTTGGCTGGATTCCCAGTCGGCCTTGATCACGACATACTCCAGCGCGGCTAAGTGCGGGCGGCCATGCCGATCAGGCGCATAGACCAGGGCTTCGGGATGTGTGGCATCGATCGCAGGATCCTTGACAAGATCACCTTTGACGTAGTGCACTCCCATGGCACCCATCTGTGGTTCGGCGATGCAGGTGATTCCGGCAGAATCAGCCAAGATCGAATAGCCGGCCTTCTTGGCGACGGTGAGGCTGTGGTATTTCGCGGTGGCCGAGCGGGCCGGGGCAGTCAAGGCTGCGGGGTTCGTGTTGTTCGCATGCGAATGCGGCAACCGCTTGACCCATGATGAGGGCGGCGCTGGCGCTCGCAACTGCAAGAGTGCGGAGCAGCTTCATGATCCCTCCTGCACTTCGTAAATCTCTTCAGCGACGAGACCGTGCGCCTCGCGATGTACGGTCGCCGCCAGGTCGGCGTTGGGGGCCTCAACGAGGCAGAAGATCTTTCCGTGCTTACCGTCCACCCAGTAGCGCAGATAGCTGACGTCGTAGCCTCCCTGGGTCTGCAGGTCCGCCTGGTGTGCTTTGCCCACGTCATCGAAGGTCACTGCACCGTCGAGGCTGTGGACATCCATGTAGAGCGGCATCGCTCCTCCTTCGGTCGGGAACTTTGAAACGACCGTAGGAGCGCATGATCAACTACTCATGGGAGCTGACCTCCCATATTGGCGAGACGACTACCTAGATTCCGTGGCCCCCAGTGCCGATACCGACAAGGGGTCGGCATGGGTAAGGCCCAACTTGAGCGCCTCATCGGCGGCGCCCTTACGTGACGTGGCGCCGAGTTTGCCGAGAATTGCGGATACGTGGTGCTCGACTGTCCTCACCGAAATGAACAATCTTGCTGAGATCTCCTCGTTGGACTGACCGTGAGAAAGAAGGTCGAGGATCTCCTGCTCGCGTACGGTCAGCCCTCGCGGATGGGCCTTGGTTGCCGTACGCGCACCTGCCGGAATGGAGCGGATGCCCATGTCTCGCATCGTTCGCCGTACCAGGCGAGCCGCTGCCACGGCACCAAGATCAGAAAGCCGTACCAGCGACTCTCGAAGCATGGTCTCGTCCTTGGTGTCGAGGAGCGCCAGAGCGGCTTCATAGCGATAACCCAGCCGATCCCATAGTTCGGCGGCATCTGCACCATTTCCGGCGATTTGTGACGCGAATGGCTCAAGATCAATTGGCTCCGCCATTCCGGCGAGGCGTCGAGTCCACAGGGCTATCCAGCCCCGGGAGAGAACAAATACGCCGGCCGAGGCGGCGCGAACTCGATCCAGCTCGGCTCGTGCGGCATCGAGACGCCCTTCGAGCCAGTACGCCTCGACTCGCGCTATGCCCACGAAGCTCAGCCATTCCGGCTCGTCGAGACCGACGACTAAGTGCATCGCCTCGTCCAGGTGCGCCCAATATCCCTCTTGACCTCGACGCGCCAGCACTTTCGCCTGATAGCACAGCGGCTGAATCCGGTTTGCGGGGGAGACCGACAGCTCCTCGAGCATTGAGTGAGTGATTGAGACGCACTCGTCCCAGCGGCCAAGCTTCTCAAACACGCCAGCGCGCTCGGCAAGTAAGCAGTTCGCGAAGGTGCCGATGTCGTGTACGTCGCAGTAGGCCATGGCCTGGTTGTAGATCTGCTCACCCTCTTCGTTACGGAGGTCGCCGCAATACCTCCAGTACGTATCCGCGAACACACCTCCGACTTGATACTCATGGCCGCCGGACAGGGCGGTCTCCAGGGCTGCCTGCATCGGGACCGTCCAGTCATCACCCCTGACATGGACCACATGAGCCTCAATGCTCAGCGAATCGCTGATCACGTCGTGCAGACCGAGTTGCTCTGACATCTCGCGAGCCTGCCGGGTGAGCGCCAGGCCTTCCTCGTAGCGGCCCCTTCCCATGTGGCGATGCGCGAGGCTGTTGTACGCCTTTGCCAGCTGAGGGCTGGGGCCGAGCGGCTTGGCCAGCTTCGGTAGCGCGTCGGCGGCCTTCCCAGAGTCGGCTCCGCGGCACAGCCACCACAGATTTCCGGCAAGCCTGAGCAGCGAATCAGATTCCCGTTTGGAGTCGCCCAACTCGTGCCACAGCGCCACCGCGGCTGAGCACGTCTCCAGTAAGTCCACCTGTCGATCTACGAAGTCAAGTTGCTCAGCCAAACTGTCCAGCAATTCAGCCCGAGCGCGGATATCGGTCTCTGGCATAAAACGCAGGGCGCGCTCGTACTGAGCCGCAGCCTCCCGCCGGGCACCTAGTGCGGCAGCACGGCCGCCCGCTCTGGGCGCGTGTGCGAGCACCAGCTCGGCATCCCCCGCGCCCTCCGCATGAAAAGCCAAGCGTGCATTGTCATCGCTGTCGGAGGACAGTAGCGCCTTCATGATCTTGGTATGAATTGCTGCTTTTCGGTACGGGGGGATGGCCGCCTCGATCGCGACTCGCGTTATCTCATGGCGGAATCGAAGATCATCTCCGTCCTTGATCAACAGGCCATGACTGATCAACTCGTCCACAAGAGCGGGATTGTCTACCAACGACCCCAGCAGCCCCGACTGCACCCGGGAACCGATCAGGGCTGAAGTGTCGAGTGCATCGCGTGCCGGCGTACTTAACGTCCTGGTACGGCTGAGAACGGCATCACGAATGGACACCGGCAGCGCCTCGTTGCCGGTTTGCAGTACCTCAGTGACGAAGAAGGGATTGCCTTCGGTGAGCCGGTGGAGTTCGGCCGCGTCGAGGACTGTGCCCCGCGCCAATGTTGCAACGCCGGCTGTCGAAAGCGTCGGCAGGCTGAGCCGGCGGGTCGCTCGTTGGCTTGCCAATGCTCCGAGGGTTAGCCGCAACGGATTATTGGCCATCAGGGCGTCGTCGCGATATGTGACCAGAAGAAGCACCCGTAGATGCTGGACCCGTCTGCCGAGATAGCTCAGCAGATCCAGCGTCGCCTCATCAGCCCAATGCACGTCCTCAATCGCGATGACCGTAAGAGCTCGCAGGTCGCTGAGCTGCCGTAGCAGTGCGCCATAGAGCTGGTCTCGTTTTGCCTCAGCGCGGCAGAGCTGGAGTAGCTCGCCATCTATCTGGTTGGCGATGTCAAGCAGGGGCCCGAGCGCGGCGGGCGTAAACAAACCATCACAGCCTGCCCAGAGCCAGCGAGCCTCGTCCACCTCCTGAGCAAACTCCTCCAGCAGCACGGATTTACCTACCCCGGCCTCGCCCGAAACGAGCACCAGTCGGCCCTGCCCCTGGCTAGCCTCGCGCGCGTACTCATGCAACGCGGCCAGTTGACTCTCCCGCTCTATCAGCCGCATCCAACGATTCTGCGCCGCATCGAGACTTAAAGCCACCTCCCAAGAGCTGCCACTCATGCCAACGTCACGATCACACCGAGAGCTCCGACGAATCCGTCGAACAATGCTGAGACGTTCCCGCGGGAACGTCTCAGCAGAACCGGATGGAAGATCGCAGCACTGTGATTAGGTCTCATCACAATGCAGTCTGGGGTTCCACATAGCGAAGGTTCCAGCAGGGTTGTCCTTCCAGATCCACGCGTGCAGGGAGTAGTACGGCGGCAGACTGTACCGGTTCGGTGCGTCGGTTAAGTTGAACTCCTGGCCGAAGAGCATCGGCGGGGCCGGCGTTTCCCTGACACCCACGCCCAAACTCGGCGGCCCTACCTGACTGGCCTCCCAGTCGGACTTGATCACCACATATTCCAGGGCGGCCAAGTGCAACCCGCCGGCTCGCGATATCCAGGAGAGGCCCGAGTGCGGCGGGAGTGAACAAACCATCACAGCCTGCCCAGAGCCAGCGAGGCTGATCCACCTCCTGAGCAAACTCCTCCAGCAGCACGGATTTACCTACCCCGGCCTCGCCCGAAATCAGCACGAGTCGGCCTTGCCCCTGGCTAGCCTCGCGCGCGTACTCATGCAACGCGGCCAGCTGGCTTTCCCGCTCGATCAGCCGCATCCATTGATTCTGCGCCGCGTCGACGTATATGACGATCCCGTTGATCAGCTGAGCGAACGGCTGGACTCACCTACGCTGTCCGAGTGCAGGTCCTGATTGTCGACGGTGCGAACGTCATGGGTAGTCGCCCCGACGGCTGGTGGCGTGATCGCGCGGCGGCAGCCCGCCGGCTGCAGGAACAGCTGTTGGCAGCTGTACTGCCCTATGACGAGATCGTCCTGATTCTGGAGGGCAAGGCGAGGCTGGGCATACCGGCTGGGCAGGATGGGCGCCTGCGGACCGTCCACGCCCCGGGGTCAGGGGATGACGCAATCGTCGAGGCCGTCGTCGCGGAGGTCGAGATCGGTGACGGACGTGACGTTGCTGTCGCAACTGCGGACCGGGTGCTACGTGACCGCGTCAAGGCAGCCGGCGGCAGGAGCGTGAGTCCCTCTTCGCTTCTTGATCAACTGTGACTCGACATCTGATAGGTGACGTGTCACGGAGGTCGATTCAATCCGTGGCAGGGTCCTGATCGCGACGGCCACCCGGCGTAGTGGGCACCAGGCGTGTCATGAAGATCGCAATCGTGGCCAGGACTGCCAGCACCGCCAAGCTCACCCGCAGCGCGCCTCGATCCGGGCATTGGCGTTCACCTCGACGACAGCATCTGCGGTGGCGGCCGGCACACCGGCATCGAGGAGAGCGCGGTCCAGGTCCGCATCGGAAATGAACGGGACACCAGGGGCGAGCTGAACGGTAGCCGCGGACGCCACCTGCGGCGGCACCGCAGGGTTGGATTGGATGCCGGCAATCACACTGGTCGTCAAGGTTGCGATCAGAACCGAGCCGGCCAGCGCGGTCCCGAGCGAGGCGCCGAGATTGGTTGACGTGTTTTGTAACCCGCCGACTTCGCCGCTCAGCTCATCGGGAACGAAGGAGCGATCGCCGTCTGGATCCCGGTCACCGTAGTAGTGCCCACGTCTTTCGCCACCTGAGCGATCGAGACGTTCATCACCCGCTGTCCAGTGTCATCAGGAACTGCCCCGACGCCAGCGTCATCAGAACGACCCTGAACCGCCGCCGATTGCGGTCTTCGACGACTCCGCTGTCAACACCGTGTGCTCACCTCTCGCCTCAGCTGATACAACGCTGATCATGGCAGACGGACACCCCGCTGGCGGCGACGCAACCCTGGCCACCATCCGTCGGGATCGCCCGGCACTCCGATCAGTCGCTGCTGCGTCGTTTACCCCACTGATCGCCCGGCTCGCGACGGAGCTGGCGCCGCCTCGCGCATCTTGACGCCTGACTTCTCGTGCACGAAGCCGATAGCCTTCGGGCATGGCGACCGTAAGCCTGCCCGGCGGGCCAACCGTGAATTATCGGGAGTGGGGCCGGCCGGACGGTGCGGTCGTCCTGCTTCTGCACGGTCTCACCGTGTCAGGCCGGAGCTGGCAAAACGTCGCGCCCGTGCTCGGCGAAAACTTCAGGGTGGTGGCACCCGATGCCCGCGGCCACGGCGGCAGCCAGTGGATGCGCGACTATTCCTTCGAGCTGATGCGTGATGACGTCGTGAAGCTCATGGAGCAGCTTGGCATTCTCGCGGCGATCGTCATGGGGCATTCAATGGGTGCACTCACCGCGTACGAGCTGGCGGCCACCCGCCCCGAGCTCATTCGGCTCCTGGTGCTGGAGGAAATGCCGCCGCCCGATCCGGCTAATCCGCCGCAGCCGATCCCGCAACGACGGGACCCGAGCGCTAGCTACGACTGGCGGGCAGTGATCGCGGTGAATCGCTGGCGTAACGCGCCACCACCGGACTGGTGGGAACTCGCATCCAAGATCCAAGCCAACACACTGGTGCTCGGTGCCGCTGATAGCAGTCTTCGGCAGAGCCGAGTGGAGGAGCTGAGTCGCCGCATCCCCAACGCCACGTTTGCGACGATGAACTCCACTCATGACGGCCACGAAGAGCGACCGAGTGAGTTCCTCATCCCGGTGCAGCCCTTCATCTCCTGGTTCGCCAAGCACTAGCCGCCCGCCGCCCCACACCAACTTGTCAGCGTGTGTGGTTGCCATAACAGCCACCGACGCTGACAAGTCGGCGTGAATCAGTCGCCACGGTCCCCACCTATCCTTGGTGCCATGTCGGTCACCGCTGCAGCGCCCGCGCGGGGCAGGGCGCGAGACGGGCTGGCCCGCGCCCTACGACGCAACGGCATTCCGCGGGACCCGGATCTCAAGGAGCCACTGCCGAAGAGGCTGCTGAAGAGCAAGTTCTTCTGGCTCACCGTCGCGATGATCTTGGTGTACGTCACCATGCTGGTGTTGCTCTACCAGAAAGTCGTGCCCGATAAAGAGGTACCGGGTGGCACCCTTCCCGGATTGGGCACCGAGGCAATCCCGATCGCGTTGAAGTACGCCGCAGTCACGGCGATCCCACTGTCCCTGCTGTTCTTGTGGGCCGACCGATTCCGGCCACAACGGTTCTGGGTCTGGCTGATGACCTTCGGCTGGGGCGCGTGCGTCGCGACCTACGTCTCGGCGGTGATCAACAGCTGGGCGGCCAGCCATCTCAGCATCATCGGCGACGGTGACCCCGCGACAGCGGCCCGCGCCGCCATCTATGTCGCGCCATTCGTGGAGGAAGCATCCAAGGCCACGGTGTTGTTCTGGCTGGCGATCTTGATGCGCTACCAATGGGTCAGCCGACTCAGCGGGATCGTCCTGGCAGGCCTGTCCGGAGCCGCCTTCGCGTTCACCGAGAACGTCTTGTACTACGGCCGCGTCTACCGGTACGCCGCGCGCACCTTCGGCGAGGTGCCGCCACTCGAGGCACTGCAGAGCCTCTTCGTGTTGCGCGGCCTGGTGACTTTCTTCGGTCACCCGCTCTTCACGGCAATGACCGGCATCGGGCTGGCCATCGCGCTGCGCTCCAAGAGCAAGATCGTTCGGGTGGTCGCACCGCTCGCCGGCTACTGCGCCGCGGTCTTCTTGCATATGGCGTTCAACACGGCCGCGAGCCTGATGCAGGGCAGCAACCTGCTGTTCATCTACCTGGCGGTCGCGTTGCCCCTCGTAGTGGGCATGATCATCTTCATCGTTCGCCAGCTGTTCCGCGAGGGCCGGTTGATCCGGGAACGTCTCACCGACTACGTCCGGCTCGGCTGGCTGCCAGAAAGCGATCCCAAAGCGTTGTCGCGGCTGCGGACCCGCCTTCGGGCGCTGTGGCATGCACTCTTCAAGGGTCCCGATACATTCCTTGCCACCATTCGCTTGCAGCGCGCGGTTACTGAGCTGGCCTATCTGAGGGATGCCCTGACCCGAGGGCTGATTGACGACACTGGCCAGGTACGCGAGAGGGAGCTGCTGGCCAAGATCCGAGCGATCCGCCCAGAAGCGATTGTCTTGCCCGAGGGGCGTGCTGCGTACCCGTCTCTCCGCAGGCGCCGGGTCGGCTCCCTTGCCGCGTACGCACCGCCCAGCTATCCCGGTCCCGCCGGGCTGGGTGGCAACTACCCGGCCCCGGTGGCGTTCCCTGCGCCGATACTCTCGCCACCATCCGGGCTGGCCCCGGGCGCCGTGGCCACCATGCCAGGCGCGGCCGCGATGCCTCCGGGCGCGTCCGGCGCGGCCGCCATGCCCTTGGGACAGACTGCTACCCAGTACTCGGAGGTCGACCCCAGCTGGAAACCGCCCGAAGAATAGGGAGCTACAGATGACCGGCAGGCAGCTCACGCCGCTGGAGTCTGCCCTCAACACGCTGCACGGTGCTGTTACCGCAGTCAGCTTGCCCCTGCCACTGCCTGACGCCGAAGAACAGCGCAAGGTCCGGTGGGAAATCACTCGCCAGCTCGATGACTACATCATGCCAAGGCTGGCGACGATCGATGCGCCGCTGCTGGCTGTTGTCGGCGGCTCAACTGGAGCTGGCAAGTCGACGCTGGTGAACTCCCTGGTCGGCCGACCAGTCACTGCTGTCGGTGTGATCAGACCCACGACTCGCGCGCCGGTGTTGGTCCATCACAGCAGCGACGCCCGTTGGTTTACCGACGATCGAATCCTCCCCGGGCTGGCTCGCTCAACTGGTGCCGTAACGGATTCGCGTTCCCTGCAGCTCGTCGTCGAGGACTCGATTCCGCCCGGCCTGGCGCTGCTCGATGCGCCCGATATCGATTCCGTGGTGGTGGAAAACCGCCAACTTGCCACCCAACTGCTGTCAGCCGCCGATCTCTGGCTCTTTGTCACCTCGGCAGCGCGCTACGCCGACGCGGTGCCGTGGGGTTTTCTGCGTGCTGCAGCGGACCGCAGTGCTGCCGTCGCGGTCGTGCTGGATCGGGTGCCGCCGCGCGCCATGAACGAGGTACCGCCCCATCTCGGCCAACTGATGAGCGAGCGCGGTCTCGGCGACTCGCCGCTGTTTGCCGTACCCGAGACGACGGTCGATTCCGACGGTCTGCTGCCAGCGAGCGCCATCCAGCCGATCAGAGGTTGGCTAGCGGCTCTGGCAGCCGATCAGGCGAGCCGCGCCAAGGTCGTACACCAGACTCTTGATGGCGCGATCGCCGCACTGGTCGTGAAGGCACCGGCACTCGCGCGGTCAGTTGATGAGCAGCTCGAGGTGATCGAGCAACTGCGGGCCGAGGCCGACCACTCCTACGCCGAGGCGGTTCGTACGGTCCAGGTCCAGACGGCGGACGGGACGCTGCTGCGCGGGGAGGTGCTGGCGCGGTGGCACGAGTTTGTCGGCACGGGTGAGTTCTTCCGAGCGCTCGAGCAGAAGGTGAGTTGGCTGCGGGATCGGTTGATGGCCGCCCTGAAGGGCGAGCCTTCCGGGGCCGGAAACCTGAAGGTTGCGGTCGAATCCGGCCTGGAATCCCTGCTGCGCGAAGAGTCGGCGGCTGCGGCCGAACGTGCGGAGGCGTCCTGGCAGGCGAACGCCGCCGGCCGGGCGTTGATCGAATCAGCGGAGATCGATCTATCGCGACCTTCGGCTGACTTCGACAAACGGGCGGCCCGCGCCATCCGGGATTGGCAGGGCGCGGTCCTCGACCTGGTCGCTGACGAAGGCATGAGCAAGCGTTCCAAGGCGAGGTTCTATGCCCTAGGGGTCAACGGATTGGGCGTGGCCTTGATGATCGTCGTCTTTGCGCACACCGGGGGTTTGGTCGGAGCCGAGATCGGAGTGGCCGGAGGCACCGCGGTGCTCGCCCAACGGATCCTGGAGGCGGTTTTCGGTGATCAGGCGATTCGGCGGCTCGCCAAGACCGCGAAAGATGATCTTGATGGACAGGTTCAGGCACTGCTCGCGGCCGAGTTGCTTCGCTACCACAAGGTCTTGGATGCCCTCGGGGTCGGCCCCGATCAGGCCGAAGGCTTACGCGATGCGGCCGCAGCCGTCGAGCTCGCGCGCGAGAGTGGGCTGCCGGCGAGCGAGCCAGAGCAGGCCGGGTTACCGGCCGGTGAGCGGCGGCTGGCGATCGATGCACCGACTGTGACTCAAATCCCGTCGGTGGAGGCAGCAGACGACAGTGACATCGTCGATGCCGAACTCATCGAGCAACCGCGAGAGGAGCTCCGATAGTGGCCGGCCGGGGTCTCGGGTTGCTCAACCGCAAGGACGTCAGCGCACATCTTGTTGATCATCTCCGGGCGCTGGGCGAGGCTGTCGAGCTGTGCGAGGGCAGGGTAGATCCGGCAGCGCTGGCCGAGGCAAAGCGGGTTGTCGATCAAGCTGATCGGCGCCTTGCCATGTCCGGCAGCGCCACTGTGGTGGCGCTCGCGGGTGCCACCGGGTCAGGCAAATCCTCGACCTTCAACGCCCTGTCCGGAACGTCGCTAGCGACAGTTGGCGTACGGCGGCCGACGACGGCGCATGCCATGGCGACGAGCTGGGGTGAGGAGTCGGCAGAAGATCTGCTGGACTGGCTCCAGATCCCACGCCGCCATGCGTTGGCGAGCGATCCCCAGATGGATGCGGCGCTCGATGGTCTGGTGCTGCTCGATCTCCCTGATCATGACTCCACGGAGCTGGACCATCGTCTGGAAGTTGACCGTCTGGTGCAACTGGTGGACATGTTGATCTGGGTGGTAGACCCGCAGAAGTACGCCGACGCGGCTATTCATGATCGTTATCTGAAGCCGCTGGCCAAGCATTCAGATGTGATGATGATCATCTTGAATCAGGTCGACACGCTCAGCTCGGCTCAGCGAGAGCAGTGTCTACGTGATCTCCGCCGGCTGCTGGATAGTGAGGGTCTGGCCAAGGTGCCCGTGTTGGCCGTCTCCGCGGTGACGGGGGAGGGCATCGAGGTGCTGCGGGAGACCCTGGCCAAGCAGGTTGCTGAGAAGCAAGCTGCGGCGCGACGGCTCGCCGCTGATGTTTCGGTCGCTACCGCCATGCTGAGCGTCGCGTCAGGCACCACCGAGGTGACGCCCCTGGGACGATCAAGTATTGACCAGCTGACCAGGCAGGTGGCCATCGCGGCAGGCGTACCCGTCGTCACGGAGGCCGTCGGCAAAGCATGGCGGCTGCGGGGTGGTCTGGCGACCGGTTGGCCCGTGCTCGCTTGGGTTGCCAAGTTCAAACCCGACCCTTTACGCCGGCTGCATCTAGATCGGCTAGGCGTTGGTCGCAAGCGGAAAGAGATCGATCCCTCGCAGGTCGGGCGAACGTCTTTGCCGGCCACCTCGGGTGTGCAGCAAGCTCGGGTGGATACGGCGGTGCGAGCTCTTGCTGATAGAGCTGCCGAGGGTCTGACTCGCGGCTGGGCCGAAGAGATCAAGCGGGCGGCACGCTCGGCGGAAGGGGAGCTGCCGGACCGAGTGGACCGAGCCATCGCAACGACTGATCTTGATCTTGCTCACCATCGCCGGTGGTGGCAAGCGATTCGCGTGTTGCAATGGCTGCTGGTGGCCACGGTCGTCGTAGGTCTCGGCTGGCTAGGACTGTCGTTCTTGCTGGCTTATCTGCAGCTACCGCCCCTCCCGACGGTGAGCTGGTGGGGGCTGCCAGCACCGACAGTGTTAGCTCTAGGCGGCGTACTCGCAGGTTTGTTATTGGCCGGACTCGCCAGGATCGGTGTCGAAGTCGGTGCGCGGCGGCGTACGACGAAGGCTCGGCAATCGCTGCACGCCGCGATTGGGCGAGTGACCGGTGAACTGGTAGTTGCTCCTGTCAAGACCGAGCAGGATCGGTACGAAAGCGCGCGGCTGGCTCTGGAGCGCGCCCGCAGCTAGCCCTTTCTGGAAAGCGTGCCCGCAGCTAGCTGTCCGTCTGCAGCTGTACTTGTGCCCTTCCAGGGCACTGGCTCGTTGCCGCGTCGGTGTCGAGAATCGCCGCATCCACAGGCCGAAGGCAGCTCCGAGCGTCATCCACAGATTTCCGATCGTCCGCACGATTCGAGCCGGCGTCCCGATCCTGACGACATAGGCGCACTGCCAAAAGCGAAAGGACGAGCCGATGGAGGCACAGGTACACGTCACGGGTTACGCCGGGACGGAGGTTGAGACACGAGGCAACGGAACGGTATCGGCATTCAGGTTGGCCTGCACGCCGCGCATCAAAACAAAGGCTGGGTGGAGCGACGGCAACACAACCTGGATCGAGGTGGCCTGTTTCCGCACCTTGGCCCAGCATGTGGCGCAGAGCGTGCGCAAGGGCGATCCCGTTCTGGTGGTCGGCAGGCTGCGGACCAACGTATGGGAGAAAGACGGCCAAACTCACGAGAAGCTGGTCCTCGAGGCTGATCTGGTCGGTCACGACCTGAACCGCGGCACGTCGGCGTTTCGGCGGCCACCTCGTCTCACGGCCACCGAATCTCAAGAAGCGGTTGAGCCGCCTACGGACGAGATTGGCGCGGCGGGTCTAAGCGCCGAGGAGCGAGCCGCACAAGCCGCCTGAGGCAGTCCGCTCCGGTTCGGCTGGACCGTGTGCCGCCTACGGGGCGGCGGCCCCAGCTGGACCCCGTCAGGGTGGACTGGGGGACTCAGGCGGTGGGCCGGATACGACCCGCGAGGCGGATCCGAGCCCACAGGTGACGCACCACGTCAGGCTGGCCCGCCCCACGGCCGAGCTTGTCGAGCGAGGCCGCGGTCAAGCGCGTGGCCGCCGGTGGTGCGTCACCGCTCATTCGGCCGCTGAGCTTGTCAAAGGGCACTCAGCTGGCATACTCGGATCGCGCGCCGCTGTCCTGGACGCATGAACAAGCGCCAGCGAGCGGAGCAATTAAGCTTGAGCGCCGCAGCGTTCCGTCTAGGGTTGGCGCCTGCAAGGTCCGGCGTACAAGCGAAGGTTCCCTATTTCGATGCCTGAGTTCATCTACTCAATGCACAACGTCCGCAAGAAGCTCGGCGACAAGGTCGTGCTTGACAACGTGACCCTCTCGTTCTATCCCAGCGCCAAGATCGGCGTGGTCGGACCGAACGGCACGGGCAAGTCAACGCTGCTCAAAGTTGATGGCCGGCATCGAGAAGCCGAACAACGGCGATGCGATGCTCGCCAAGGACGCGACAGTCGGCATTCTGCTTCAGGAGCCGCCGTTGACCGAGGGCAAGACCGTCCTGGAAAACGTCGAAGAGGGCGTCGCTGACATCAAGGCTCTCCAGGCCCGGATGGATGAGCTGGGCGTGGCCATGGGCGAGCCGGATGCGGACTTCGACGTGCTGATGGCCGAGATGGGGGATGTTCAGACCGAACTCGACGCCCGGAACGCCTGGGACATCGACTCCCAGCTCGAGCAAGCGATGGACGCTCTGCGCTGCCCACCGCCGGATGCGATGGTCGACGTGCTCTCGGGCGGTGAGCGCCGTCGCGTCGCACTGTGCAAGCTCTTGCTGCAGCAGCCGGACCTGCTGTTGCTCGACGAACCGACCAACCATCTGGATGCCGAGTCGGTGCAGTGGCTCGAGACCCACCTGAAGGCCTACCCAGGGGCGGTCTTGGCGGTGACCCACGACCGATACTTCTTGGACAACGTGGCGCAGTGGATCCTCGAACTCGACCGCGGCCGAACCCATCCGTACGAGGGCAACTACTCGACCTATCTCGAGACCAAGAAGGGTCGGCTCCAGATCGAAGGTCGTCGAGATGCCAAGCGCGCCAAGATCCTGGAGCGTGAGCTGGAGTGGGCGAGATCCAATCCGAAGGCGCGACAGGCCAAGAACCGAGCGCGGCTGAGCCGTTACGAAGAGTTGCGCGCGGAGGCAGAGCGCAGCCGCAAGCTCGATTTCGAGGAGATCAACATCCCGGCCGGCCCGCGGCTCGGCAGCACTGTCTTGGATGTCAGAAAGCTCGTCAAGGGTTACCCGGACAGGCCGCTATTCGACGGACTGAGCTTCTCACTGCCGCGCGCCGGCATCGTCGGCGTCGTTGGCCCGAACGGTGTCGGGAAATCGACACTTTTCCGGATGCTCGTCGGGGAAGAGCAGCCGGACTCCGGCGAACTCATCATCGGCGAAACAGTGCGGATCTCCTATGTTGATCAAGCCCGCTCTGGGCTCGATCCTCGGAAGAACGTGTGGGAACTGGTCTCCGACGGACTCGACTACATCAAGGTCGCGAACTTCGAAATGCCCTCACGCGCATACGTGGCCTCTTTCGGTTTCAAGGGGCCGGATCAGCAGAAGCCTGCCGGTGTCTTGTCCGGTGGTGAGCGCAACCGCCTCAACCTTGCATTGACACTGAAGATGGGTGGCAACCTGCTGCTGCTCGACGAGCCAACTAATGATCTTGATGTTGAGACACTCCAGTCGCTGGAGGATGCGCTGCTGGAGTTTCCCGGCTGTGCCGTGGTGATCTCACACGACCGCTGGTTCCTCGATCGAATCGCGACCCACATCTTGGCCTGGGAAGGCGACGACGAGGATGAGGCGAAGTGGTTCTGGTACGAAGGTAACTTCGCCGACTACGAGGCCAACAAGATCGCCAGATTGGGACTCGAAGCGGCGCGCCCGCACCGGGTGACTCATCGCCGCCTGACTCGCTGAGAAGCCGACCTGTCAGCGCGTGAGGTCGCCATCGCGACCATCAGTGCTGACAAGTGGGGGGTTAGCCAGGAGTTCGGCGAGCGTGATCGCCTTGCGGTCGGCCAGCTGAGCGAGCTGGGTACGGCATGAGAAGCCGTCTGCCAGTACGAGGGCGTCGGGGTGAGCGGCGACGGCAGGTAGCAGATCGTGCTCCGCTACCTTGACCGACACCTCGTAGTGGCCTTTCTCCACCCCAAAGTTCCCGGCCAGACCGCAGCAACCGCCGACGGTCGTCACGGTGGCCCCGGTAGCGGCGAGCAGGGAGGCATCGGCTAACCAGCCGATCACCGAGGCGTGGTGGCAGTGCGGCTGGACGACGAGCTCGAGCCCAGTGAGATCGGGAGGCGACCATTCCGGCGTACGCTGCAGCAGCTCGGCGAGCGTCAATACGCCGGCCCGGACCTCGGCGACCCGAGAGTCCTCCGGCAGTAGTTCCGCCGCGTCACTGCGCCAGACCGCCAGGCAGGAAGGTTCCAGGCCGATCACCGGCGTCCCCGCCGCGACGAGCGGATGCAGGATGTCGAGCGCGGCGCGCAGTTGCCGTCGTGCGCCGTCGAGCTGGCCTGTGCTAATCCAGGTCAATCCGCAGCAGGCCGGCCGTTGTAAGAGCTCCGGCGCGTAGCCGGCCGCCGCCAACAGCGAGACGGCTGCTGCTACACCGTCTCCGGCGAAGCAGTCGGAGAAGGAGTCCACCCAAAGGACCACCGGCGATCCGCTCAATTTCGGAGTAGTTGCCACGCGTTTGCGCGCCGTAACCGGAGCGAACTGGGGGAGTGAGCGACGCTGATCGACGCCGGCCGACCAGCGGATCAGACTCCGCAACCCTGGAGTTGCGGTGGCGATGTTGACAAGTCGCGACAAAGTTCGCGCCCGGGTGATCAACCGGCCCCAGCGCGGCAACCAGCCGAGGGCGTAGTGGCTGCGGGGTCTGATCTTCCCGCGATAGGTGTGATCAAGTACCTGAGACTTGTATGCGGCCATGTCGATTCCGGTCGGGCAGTCGCGCGCGCATCCCTTGCATGACAGGCAAAGATCAAGAGCCTGATGCACTTCGGGCGACTTCCAGCTGCGCTGGACCAGGTCACCGTTGATCATCTCCTGGAGAACCCGCGCTCGCCCGCGCGTGGAGTCCTTCTCTTCCCGGGTGGCCTGATAGGACGGGCACATCACGCCCAGTCCGCCGGTGGTGTCCGCCAAGCACTTGCCCACACCAGAGCAGCGATGCACTGCCTGGCTAAAGTCGTCGACCCGTCCCACCAGACGGGTGGCACGCAGATCCGCGTCCACCGGGCGTGGGTCCACCAACACCCCGGGGTTCAACATGTTGTTCGGGTCGAAGGCAGCCTTCACTTTCCCAAAGATCTCGAGTGCGGCCGCAGAGTACATCGCCGGCAGCAGCGCCGAGCGGGCGCGGCCGTCCCCATGCTCACCCGATAGCGAGCCTCCGTAGCTGGCGACCAGCTGCGCCGCCTCTGTGACAAATGTCTTGTATTCCGATGCGCCGCCGTGCTCAGTCAGCGGGAAATCGATGCGTACATGCACGCACCCGTCGCCGAAGTGCCCGTACGGCAGCCCGTCCAGTCCATGATCATCAAGCAGTCGGTCGAAATCTCGCAGATAGGAACCAAGGTGCTCAATCGGCACCGCGGCGTCCTCCCAACCGGGATATGCGGCCCGAGCCAGGCTGATGCCCGCCAGTCCCGCACCATCCTCCCGGATCTTCCACAGCGCTGTCGCCTCTGCAAGATCGGTGATCACCAATCCGTCCGATGCTCCGGCCCCGGCCAGCACCGCATCCGCGCGCCCCCGCAGCTGACCCGGGTCATCGCCCGCTAGCTCGACAAATATCCAGCCGTCACCACGTGGCAGCGGCGGTACGGCTGCATCACCCTTCGTACCGCGTACCACATCGACGATTCGGCGGTCTAAGCCCTCACAGGCGGTCGGGTGGTGATCGAGGAGCAATGGCGCGGCGTCTGCTGCATCGGCCATTGTCGGATATCCAAGTGCGATCATGATCTTGTACGCCGGATCGGCCACTAGTCGTAGCGTCGCACCGATGATCACTGCGAGGGTGCCCTCAGTACCAGCCAGGAAGCGCGGCACGTCGAAGTGGTTCTCCGGTAATAAGTGCTCCAAGCTATAACCCGACACCTGCCTGCCAAAGCGACCGAACTCGGTGCGGATGGTGCCGAGATTTTCTTGCACGATTGACTTCAAGGCAACCGGGCTTGCATGGTGATCATGGTCGGAGGATTGATCAAGTGTGATCCGTTCACCTGCCCCGGTGATCACCTCGAGCGCGATGACGTTGTCGGAGGTCTTGCCATAGCTCAGCGCTCGTGGTCCGCAGGCGTTGTTTCCGATCATGCCGCCGATGGTGCAGCGGTTCTGGGTTGACGGATCCGGCCCAAACCGCAGTCCGTGTTTGGCAGCGGCCGCCTGCAGCAACGATTGCACCACACCCGGCTCGACTCGCGCCGTACGTGCCTTGGGGTCGATCTCCCGGATGGAGTTCAGATGGCGCGAGGTGTCCAAGATCAACCCCGTGCCGACAGCATTCCCCGCGCACGATGTTCCTGCACCCCGGGTCGTCACCGGCATGCCAACGGCTCGCGCCGCGTCCAAGACGGCTGCCACCTCGTCGATGCTGCGCGGCTGTGCCACCGCTTGCGGTACTACCCGGTAGAGCGAGGCATCAGAGGAGTACAGCGCGCGGGTCAGTTCGGTCGCATCAAGAACATGGCCAACACCGCGTTGCTGCAGCTGTGACGTTAGCTCGGCGATCTCAGGTGACAGAGCGACATTCTTGGACATGATCGCGTTGATCGTAATAGTGCAGGACTAATGAGGGCGGCAACTCTCTCCCAACCGAAGTCCCCCGATGGCGGCCAGGGCCACATTGAGCACTGCCACCGCTGGTGTCCATCGGCCGTCTCATCACCTATAGTCGGGGTAAAGCTACTGGTGAGTAACTTCAGCCCCTCGGACGGAGGCACGGTGAAGCGAGCCATCTTCGAGCCGGATCACGAGGCATTCCGGGAAAGCTGCCGGACCTTCGTCGATCGGACTTTGCGACCGCACCACGAGAAACACATGGCCAACCACGGGTTCGGCCGGGAGGTGTGGCTGGAGCTCGGCAAGCATGGCTTCCTCGGCCTGAACGTCCCCGAGGAGTACGGCGGCGCCGGAGTCGATGACCTCCGCTTCTCGTTGATCTTGGCCGAAGAGCTGTCCAGGCTGGCGTTCGCGTACCCCTCGTGTGTAGGCATCCACACCAACTGCATCGCGCCATATCTGGTCGATCTGTGCACCGAGGAACAGAAGCAGCGCTGGCTGCCAGGGTTCTGCAGCGGCGAGTTGATCAGCGCGCTCGCCATGACCGAGGCTTCCGGCGGTTCTGATCTTGCTGCGTTGAAGACCAAGGCTGTACCCGACGGCGACGACTGGATCTTGAACGGTTCGAAGACCTTCATCACCAATGGCGCCAGCGCCGACTTCGTGCTGGTCGCCGCGCGAACGAGTCCGGACAAGGGCGCCAAAGGCATCACCTTGTTCGCCGTCGAGGCCGGCATGCCGGGCTTCGAACGCGGTCGGAAGCTGGACAAGGTCGGACAGCCGGAGTCGGACATATCCGAGCTGTTCTTCGGCGATGTGAGAGTCCCCGCGGCGAATGTGATCGGCGATATCGACAGGGGCTTCGTCTACATGATGGAGCGGCTGGTGGCCGAGCGCATTGGCTCGGCGGTGAACAACATCTCTCACGCTCGCCAGATCCTCGACGAAACCCTGGTCTATGCGAAGGAACGCAAGGCGTTCGGCACTCCGATCGGCTCCTTCCAGGCAAACAAGTTCACCCTTGCCGAGCTGCAAACGCTGGCCGAGGTTACCCAGGCATTCGTCGACCAATGCGTGATGGAGGCGGTACACGGCACGCTGACCGCGGTTGACGCGGCGAAGGCGAAGTGGTGGTCGGCACAGGCGCAGAACGACATTCTCGACTCCTGTCTGCAGCTGTGGGGCGGCTACGGCTACATGAATGAGTACCACGTCGCCCGCGGCTGGGCCGACGCCCGAGCCTCCAAGATCTGGGCGGGCTCGAACGAGATCATGAAGGAACTCATCGGCCGCGACATGGGATTGTGATCATGAGGCGGTACGGCCTCGAAGGCCCAGAAGCAGTCATCGTGGCTGCTGCGCGTACGCCGATCGGGCGCGCCGGCAAAGGATCACTGACCCAGGTTCGCCCTGATGATCTTGCCGCTGGGGTGATCACGGCAGCCCTTGCCAAGGTCGATGCGCTGGACGCACGTACGCTCGACGACATCTACGTCGGTTGTGCCGAGCCACGTGACGAGCAGGGCGGCAATATGGCGCGTCGCATTGCCGTGCAGCTTGGGCTGGATAATGTCTCGGCCGCCACGATCAATCGTTTCTGTGCCTCCAGTGTGCAGACCGCCAGGATGGCCTTCCACGCCATCAGGTCCGGCGAGGGCCATGCCTTTGTCTCGGCAGGTGTGGAATGCGTCTCGCGGTACCGCGGTTTTGGCTCCGCCGGCGTCGATCCGGTCGACACCCACAATCCGGTCTTTGCCACCGCTGAGCAACGCAGCCTGGACACTGCCCTGAGCAACCAGACTTGGCATGATCCGCGCGAAGACGCAGTATTGCCGGACATCTACATTGCGATGGGTCAGACCGCCGAGAACGTCGCCACCCTCCGCGGGATCTCTCGTGCCGAGCAGGACGAGTTCGGCGTACGCTCCCAAAACCTTGCCGAGAAGGCCATCGCGAACCGCATCTTCGATGCCGAGATTGCGCCGGTGACGCTGCCGGACGGCATGGTGATGAGCACCGATGACGGGCCTCGCTCAGGCACAACAATAGACGCGGTGTCGGCGCTCAAGCCGGCGTTTCGGCCCAACGGCACGGTTACCGCAGGCAATTGCTGCCCGCTCAATGATGGAGCGGCTGCCGTGGTGATCATGAGCGATCGGCGTGCGGCCGAGCTGGGCCTTACTCCGCTAGCGCGTATCGTCGCGACGGGAGTCAGTGCCCTGAGCCCCGAGATCATGGGCCTCGGACCGGTGGAGGCCAGTCGCCGGGCGTTGGCCAGCGCCAGTATGACGATCAACGACATGGATCTCGTTGAGATCAACGAGGCGTTCGCGGTCCAGGTGATCGCCTCTGCTCGTGATCTTGGCTTAGATGTGGAACGGCTCAATGTTCATGGCGGGGCCATCGCCCTAGGCCACCCGTTCGGATGCACTGGCGCACGAATCATGACCACCTTGCTGAATGCGATGCGGGTCCGAGACGTCCAATTTGGCCTCGAGACGATGTGTGTTGGCGGCGGCCAAGGCATGGCCCTCATTCTCGAAAGGCTGGCCTAGCAAGGAGCGGCTACGTTAATTCCCGAGCGAAACAATCAATTCACCCTGACTGTTTATGGATTCAAACGGTATGTCACGCGCGGACGCACCGGGTCAAAACGCGTGTCAACAGCGACAGATCCCCGATCTTGTCCTAACTTGGACCGAAATTCGCCGCAGTCGACACGCATAGGGATCAGATGGTCAAACTTCTCACCGCAGGGGGAAGAGGAACCTCTCTCCCGATTGGCCCCGTTTATTTTTCGAGAGATTATGTCAGGCGCGGCTTCCTTTGTAGCAAGACATACCCGCAGGGGGGCCGTGGCGTCGTTCTACGCTCACACAAGTTTCTCGGGCGAGAAACGCACGTGGACCTCCGCCTACCGGACGGTAAGTTCTTACTTGAAGTGCCCATCGATTACCTCAAGACTCTCGATTGACGCGGCGACCGCGCGGCGATCACCTGCTGGATCTGCAGGACCCTCAAGAGGCGGCCAGGGCGATGGCCACGATGCTGGGCACTGACGGATCTAAAGGACACATGAACAGACCAAACTGGGTACTTAAGGCTCGTAGACACAGCTAATCTTCGGGTGTGACCGAGACAACATTGCTGGCAGCGCGGCCGGCTTCCGTCGGAGCGATGCTGAGCCACCGGGTGGCAGTCTCTCCTTCCAAGGAGGCTTTTCGTTACGTCGAAGACGATCGCTGGGTTTCGCTGAGCTGGTCGCAGACCAAGGACAAGGTCTTTCAGCTGGCAGCCGGGCTGCTGGCGCTTGGTATCCAGCCGCAGGATCGTGTGGCGATCGCCTCCAGTACACGGATGGAGTGGGTGCTGGCCGACCTAGCGATCATGTCCGCAGCTGGCGCAACGACGACGATCTATCCGTCGACTCAGCACGAGGACGTCTGCTACGTTCTCGCCGACTCTCAATCAAAGGTGGTGATCGCTGAAGACGATCTTCAGGTCGAAAAGGTCGTTGATCATCTCGATGAGCTGCCCGAGTTGCTCCAAATCGTTCAATTGGACGGCAAGGTTGATCATCCCAAGGTGATCGGATGGGCAGATCTGGAAAAGCTGGGTCGCGAGCATCTCGATGCCCATCCGACCGCGGTTGATGATGTGATCGCAGCGATCGGGCCCGAGGACCTTGCGACACTGATTTATACCTCCGGTACCACGGGCCGACCCAAGGGCGTACGCCTCGTGCAAGACTGCTGGACCTACTTGGGCGCGTCGGTCGAGGCGTTCGACATCATCAGCGCAGATGATCTTCAATACCTCTGGTTGCCACTCAGCCATGTCTTCGGCAAGGCACTGATCGCCATCCAGCTCTATATCGGTTTCACGACGGCGGTGGATGGGCGGATCGACAAGATCGTCGAGAACCTTGCGGAGGTAAAGCCGACGTTCATGTGCGGTGCTCCGCGGATCTTTGAGAAAGTCCGGGCCAGAGTAATGACGACGGCCTCGCACGGGGTCAAGGCCAAGATCTTCGACTGGGCGTTCGGTGTCGGCCGCAAGGTGTCGCCGGTGAGGCTGGCCGGAGAAGAACCGTCCGGGCTTCTTGCCCTCCAGTACGGCTTGGCGGACCGCTTGGTCTTTAGCAAGATCAAAGCGAGGATGGGTGGCAAGATCAGGTTCTTCGTCTCCGGCTCTGCGCCGTTGAATTCGGAGGTGCAGGAGTGGTTCCATGCGACGGGGCTTTTGGTCTTGGAAGGGTACGGGCTCACTGAAACCAGCGCCGTGAGTTGTGTCAACAACCCGCGAGCCACTCGATTCGGCACAGTGGGCCCGCCCATCCCGGGTACCCAGGTCAGGATTGCCGACGACGGCGAAATCTTGGTTAAGGGCCCGGGCGTTATGCGGGGCTACCACAACGCTGCGGAGGCGACTGCCGAGGCGCTCAAGGACGGTTGGTTTGCGACCGGTGACATTGGCGAGCTCGACGAAAAGGGCTACCTGCGGATTACCGACCGTAAAAAGGATCTGATCAAGACCTCCGGCGGCAAGTACATCGCGCCGCAAAAGGTCGAGGGCGTGCTCAAGGCGGTCTGTCCCTACCTCAGCCAGGTGCTGGTACACGCCGACGGCCGCAAGTACGCCACAGCGTTGATCACCCTCGATCCCGAGGCGATCGAAGGTTGGGCGAAGGAGGAGGGGCTGAGCTATTCCTCAGTAGCGGAACTCGCCCGCTCCCAAGAAGTTCACGATTTGATCGACGGATTCGTCGCGCAGGGGAACCAGGAGCTGGAGCGTTGGGAAACGATCAAGAAATTTGAGATCTTGGCGACCGAGCTCAGCGTGGACGAAGGCGAGGTGACCCCGAGCCTGAAGGTCCGGCGTAAGGCAGTGGAGAAGAAGTACGCCGACGTACTGAACAGCATGTACGACGCCGACTAAGCGGAACGGCTTCGTGAGCTAGCGGTGTTGCCCTTCGACAAGCTCAGGGCACATTTCTATGACTTAGCGCCGCCATTCACATAAATCACCTGGCCAGAGACGTAGTCGGCTTCCTCGCGGCACAGAAAGCTGGCGACGGCAGCGATATCTTCCGGCTTTCCGATCCGGCCCATCGGAATCTCGCGCGCAGCGGCCAGCTTCCACTCGTCGTAGTCCAACCCTTGGCGTGCCGCTGATGCCTGCGTCATGTCAGTTTCGACGAACCCAGGAGCAATGGCATTTGCCGTCACGCCAAACCTGCCCAACTCCAGCGCGAGGGTCTTGGTGAAACCGATCAAGCCGGCTTTCGCCGCGGCGTAGTTTGCCTGTCCGCGGTTGCCCAATGCCGAGGTCGAGGAAATGTTGACGATGCGACCCCACTTCTCTTGCGTCATATGGGTCTGGGCTGCGCGAGTCATCAGGAAGGCACCGCGCAGGTGAACATCCATCACCGCGTCCCAGTCAGCGGTGCTCATCCTGAAGATCAAGTTGTCTCGGATGATTCCAGCGCTGTTGACCAGCACATTCACGGGTCCTAGTTCAGCGGCCGTCTGCCGCACGGCATCACCGGCCGCACTTTCGTCTGCGACATCCGCACCAAGTGGGAGCGCACGGCCGCCGTTCTCGACAATTTCCTTCGCAGTGCGTTGACTGCCCTGCTCATCCAGGTCAACGACACCAACGGCCATCCCATCGGCCGCGAGTCGAAGAGCGATGGCGGCGCCAATGCCACGCGCCGCGCCGGTAACGATTGCAACTCTCATGCAGAGACTGTATGTGATGGTGAGCGGCCGGCACGGGTTCTGACAAGATCGAGGACCGTGAGCCCGTACACCCACGGCTGTCCGATGCGATGGGGCGACATGGACGTCCAGGGGCACATCAACAACGCTGCATATCTGGATTACTTGCAGGAGGCGCGCGTCGCTTTCCTCCTCTCCGGGTCGCGGGTGCTTCATCAGCTGCTCGATTCCGGCGTACTCGTGGTGAGTCATCAGCTGGAATATCTCAAACCAGTTGCATTCAGCGAGCGGCCGTTGATGATCAAGTTGTGGGTGGATGCCATTGGGGGAAGCCGGTTTTCCATCGGCTACGAGGTCTTTGACGGCGACAATCTGGCCGCGCGGGCTCGAACAGCAGTTGTGCCATTTGACCTAGCCAACAATGCATTGCGGCGACTCACGGCGGAGGAACGAGACGTGCTTGGCCGAGCCCTTGCGCCAGCAGAGCCGCTGCGTCCGCTGCCCAGGGCGGTCGCTATGGGCCATGTCTCACCGCTATCGGCTGAACGTACGCTGGTCCGACCTCGACTCCTACGGCCATGTCAACAACGTGAAGTACTACGACTACGTGCAAGAGGCCCGGATCAACTTCATGACCAACACCATCGGCTGGGAACCCGAGGCAGTCTGGGTGGTCGTCCGCCAAGATCTGGAGTACGCCAAGCCGCTCGATTTCCGGATCGACCCGTACGAGGTGAGCACCGCAGTCGCGGCCATCGGCAACCGCTCCTTCACACTGGCCGCCGAGATTCGCGACCCAGTAGAAGGAACCGTGTACGCGACGGCGCAGACCGTCGTAGTCGGCGAGTCCCCATTGAGCGCCGAGCAGCGCTCGGTATTGGACCGGGAGGCCGCGGCATGGCCAAGCTGATCTATGTGACGAACGTGTCTCTTGATGCCCCCACAACGGCCGGTTCTTTACCCAGACGCGGCTAAAGCTGCAGCCCCGGGATCGTGCCTGGATCCTCGTCAAACGTGTTCACCATCGAGTACGCGGCGCGCTCCAGGTAGCTCCACAGTTCGCGCTGCTGCTGCGGCGTCAGGTCGATGTCTTCGATCGCATCGCGCATGTGCTTGAGCCATCGATCCCGCATCGCCGGAGTCACCGCAAAGGGCGCATGCCGCATGCGCAACCGTGGATGCCCGCGTTGTTGGCTGTACGTGGTCGGGCCGCCCCAATACTGCTCGAGGAACATGCGCAGCCGCTTCTCGGCCGACGCAAGATCGGCCTCGGGATAGAGGGCGCGTAGCGGTGGATCCGTGGCGACCCCTTGATAGAACCGTTTGACGAGTGCGACGAAGGTGGCCTCACCGCCGACGGCGTCGTAGAAGGTCTGTAGCGGTGCTTGCTCGGACATCTGGACCATTGTCCCTTACTCAATCCGTTGGCTGGCAGGATGAGACCGCGTACCCCAAATCCACGACCATCGGGAGGAGTCATTCAATGGCAACAGTTCGGACCGCGGAGGCGCACTGGGAGGGATCTCTGTTCGAGGGTCAGGGCGAGGTCGAGCTTGTCTCGTCCGGCATCGGCAGCTTCGAGGTCAGCTGGGCAGCGCGTGCGGAGCAACCGAACGGCAAGACAAGCCCCGAAGAGTTGATCGCCGCCGCGCATTCCACGTGCTTCTCGATGGCGCTGTCCAACGGTCTCGCCAAGGACGGCTACCCGCCCACCTCGCTTGACACTCGCGCCGATGTCACCTTCCAGCCCGGCCCAGGGATCACCGGCATCAAGCTCACCGTTACTGGGGTGGTGCCCGGCATCACGGCCGAGCAGTTCGAGGCGGCCGCGCAGGACGCCAAGCTGAACTGCCCGGTTTCGAAGGCGTTGACGGGCACGACCATCACACTCGAGGCCACCCTGGCTGGCTGATGTCAGCTCGCAACTACGTCGTTTCCGCTGGTTCGACCTCGGCCGGCGGCTCGCCAGGGCCGCCCTGGCTGTAATTTCCAACTCGGACTATCTCTCCGTTGCGCACATACCAGACGGTGCCGTCCCTGTCGCGGAGCTCGGTCACTCGCAGGCCGATAGCCTCGACCACGCCTGTCGCCTTCTCCATGTCGACGAAGTCGCCAACCCCGAGCTGGTCCTCGACCAGCATGAAGACGCCCGACACGAGATCTTTCACAATGCTCTGCAGACCGAAGGTCAGCGTCAACGCGATCACGGACGTGCCAGCGACGATCGTGGTGATGTTGAAGCCCATCTCGGCCAAGATCATCAAAATCACGACGAGAAAGATCGCGAACGTTACTGCGCTACAGGCCAACGAGCCAAGCCCTTCAATGCGTTGCTTGCGGCGCTCAGCAGAAACTGTGGTGGCGTCGATCAACTTCTGAGTCATCTGATTCCGCGAGGTCCACGGCCGGTCTACCGCCCGCCGAACGGAACGTCTGATCACACGATGCACCACCCGGCGGAGTACAAACGCTGCAATGATCAAGAGCAGGATGCGAATCGGCTTGAACAGCACCAGCGCGGCAAGATTTTGTGGCAACCAGTCAGGCATGCGCCTCAGCCTAAGGTCTGTATACGCGCGTGGTGAGCGAGTAGATGGGGGACCGTCTGCTCAAGTGTCAGCGAGCTGCTGCGCGACCTCGTGCATGGCCGACACGCTCACCGCAATGGCCGGTCGTTCCGACGCCAGAGTCCTGAAGATGGCGTAGATCTGACGCGAGAAGGTCGGCTTGAGCGTGATAATCGACACGCCCTCGATGGACCCGCGGCCCAGTCTCGGCATTACGGCGATACCCAATCCGGCAGCCACCATAGCGAGCTGGGTCTGATGCTCTTCCGCGGTATGAGTCACCTCCGGAGTCAGGCCGTGCTGCCGCAGCGTCTGAGTCAGCCACTCGTGGCAGATTGCTCCGTACGGCCAGGTGATCCAGGGCTCGGCGCTCAGTTCCGTGAGCTCGACGCTTACCCGCCCGGCGAGCGGATGGTCAGCAGCTACGGCAAGATCAACGGGGTCGTTCATGATCAGCACTCGCTGCACGCCGTCGGGCAACACCAATGGCGCATTCATCCAGTCGTTGACCAGAGCAATATCCAGATGTCCCGCAACGACCAGGCGAATCGCCTCATCCGGCTGCCGTTCGGAGACTCGAAGTTTGAGTTGTCGGTGCTGCTTTCGGAGCCGGGCGACCGTCTGAGGGAGGATGGCTCGGGCGGCAGTTGCGAAGCCGGCGATCTCCAGGTCGCCGATCACGTGGTTGCGCTGCCGGTCGAGCTCGCTCTCAGCGTTCTCAACCTCAGACAGGATGGCGTGTGCTCGCTGTGCCAGCAGCGTGCCCGCAGGCGTCAGTCGTACGCCCCTGCCGTACGGTTCGATCAGCCGCTGACCGACGTCGCGTTGGAGTTTGCCGAGTTGCTGGGACACCGCTGATGGCGTCAGGCGGAGAGCTTCGGCGGCGCCGGTGACTGACCCAAACGTGGATACCGCATGCAAGGCCTGGAGGCGCTCAAGGTGCAACATTTCACGAATACTACACAGTAGGGCGAACAGGAATTTGCTTGTGCTTAACAATCTCAGAGACCAAGCTTGACCGGTGACCGGCACCCTTAGTGAGACCCGCGAGCTCGCCATCAGCGGACCTGCATCGAGCTGGCGGCCGGCTCTCGCAGTGTCGATCACAGTTGTGGCTTGGGCGTCAGCCTTCGTCGTGATCCGGTACGCGGCATCCGACCTTCATCCCGGCGCGCTCAGTCTGGGCCGGTTGCTCGTCGCGAGCATCGCCCTCAGTGTCATGATGATCGGCCGCAAGCTCGTACGGATGAGTGGTCGGGAATGGGCGCTCACTGCCGTGGTCGGTATCGCGTGGTACGCGATCTACAGCGTCGCGCTGAACGCTGGCGAGCGCCAGGTCGATGCCGGCACCGCGGCGATGCTCATTCAGCTGGCACCCATCCTGATCGGCGTGCTCGCGGGCATTCTGCTCGGCGAAGGCTTTCCGCGGATGCTGGTCATCGGCGGTCTGGTTGCCTTCGTAGGCACGTTGATCATCGGCATCGCCACCAGCACTGGGCAGGCCGACCTGGCCGGTGTCCTCCTGGTGCTGCTGAGCGCCACGGTGTACTCAATCGCCATGGTGGCTCAGAAGGTCGTGCTACGTCGGGTCGGAGCGCTGCAGGTGACTTGGCTCGCCTGCTTGATCGGTACCATCGCCTGCCTGCCGTTCGTCGGGCAGCTGCTGGGCGATCTCACGACTGCACCGGGTCTGTCCATCCTGGGCGTCGTCTACCTCGGTCTGGTGCCGACGGCGCTGGCCTTCTCGACCTGGGCGTACGCGTTGAGCCACACCACGGCAGGGAAGCTGGGTGTCACCACGTTCGCTGTGCCGCCGATCACCATCGTGCTCGGCTGGCTGTTGCTCGGTGAGGTGCCGCCGGTCCTTGCCATCGTCGGTGGTGCACTCTCGCTGGTGGGTGTCGCCATCGCCAGGGTGAGGCCGAGAGTCAGAGTTGCTTCTGGTAGGTGATTCGACCCGCCCAGATGGTGGCGACAACCGGATCGGGCAGTTCACGCCCGTGCCAGGGATTGTTGCGGGACAGCGAGGTCGAAGCGTCGCGGTCGACGATCGCGCGGGCGGCAGGATCGACGAGTACGAGATTGGCCGGTTCACCGGGAACCAGGGCACGTCCCTGATCGGCCAGCCGGGCAATGTGTGCCGGCATGATCGACATCCGCTTGGCCAGCTCAGACCAATTCATCCGAGCTGAGTTGATCATCGTCTCCAGCACCACAGCCAAGGCGGTCTCCAGGCCGAGCATGCCGAACGCCGCCTCAGCAAATGCATGCTCCTTGTCATGCCGCGCATGTGGCGCATGATCGGTGGCCACAGCGTCGATGGTTCCGTCGGCCAGCGCCTCGCGTACGGCCTCAACATGCTCGTCTGGCCGCAGCGGCGGATTCACCTTGTAGGTCGGGTCATAGCTGACCACCTCGCTCGGTCGTCAGCATCAGGTGATGGGGTGCAACCTCCGCGGTCACATTGATGCCGCGTTGTTTGGCCCACCTGATGACATCGACGGTCTCCGCGCACGAGACATGGCAGATGTGCAGCCGGGAGCGGGTGAGCTCAGCGATCTGCACGTCTCGCGCAACCACGCCTGCCTCGGCAACCGCGGGCCATCCCGGAAGTCCGAGCTTCCCGGATATCTCGCCCTCGTGGCAGCAGGCGCCCGCGCCGGCAAGTTGCGGATCCTGGGCATGCTGAGCGATGACCCCGTCGAAGGCTCGGACATACTCCAGCGCGCGTCGCATGAGACGTGCGTCTGCCACGCAGTGACCATCGTCGGAAAACACCCGTACTCCAGCACTGGATCGTGCCATCAGCCCAAGCTCAGCCAGTTCGGCTCCGGCGAGTCCCTTGCTCACCGCCCCCACCGGAACGACTTCCGCATGCCCATTCCGAGTCCCTAGCGACGCAACATGTACGGCCGCCTCAGCGGTGTCGGTGACAGGATCGGTGTTGGCCATCGCCAACACCGCCGTGAAGCCGCCGCGCGCGGCTGCCATCGTGCCGGAGTCCACGGTCTCGGCGTCTTCCCGCCCCGGCTCCCGCAGATGCGTGTGCAGGTCGACCAGGCCTGGCAAGGCCACCAACCCATCGGCGTCGAGCCGCTGTACGTCCCCGTCGACGTCCGCCGGATCGATGAAACGGCCGTCCCGGATGAGCAAATCAGAACGCCCGTGGCCGACGAGATCAGCACCGCGGATCAGCAGGTCTCTCACTCGCCGCCTCCCAGCAGCTCGTACAGCACGCTCATCCGTACTGACACGCCGGCCGCCACTTGGTCCAAGATCAACGAGTTGGCCGCGTCAGCCGCGTCGGCTGAGATCTCCAGACCGCGGTTCATCGGACCCGGATGGCAGATGGCCGCGCCGGATTTCATTGCCCCAAGTCGCGGACGTGTCAGGCCATAACCGATGGTGTACTCACGCGGGGTGGGAAAATATCCGCCCGACATCCGTTCCCGTTGCACGCGAAGCATCATCACGATGTCTGCGCGGGGGAGTACGTGATCAAAGTCGGTGCACACCAGCACCGGCCAGCTCTCGACTCCCGACGGCAGCAGTGTCGGGGGTGCGACCAAGATCACCTGTGCGCCCAGCGTGTTGAGCAGCAGCACATTGCTGCGTGCCACCCGGGAGTGCGTGATGTCACCGACGATTGCAACTGTCTTGCCCTCGAAACTCAACTGATCAGTGTTCGAGCGGCGGAGATGTCGTCGAATCGTAAATGCATCCAGCAGGGCCTGAGTCGGATGCTCGTGGGTACCGTCTCCAGCATTGAGCACATGGGCATCGATCCAGCGCGATGCCTGCCACGGCGCGCCGGATGCATGGTGCCGGATGACCAGAGCGTCCACACCCATGGCCGCAACCGTCAGGACCGTGTCGCGAAGCGATTCACCTTTTGACACCGATGAGCCCTTCGCGCTGATGTTGATCACATCCGCGGAGAGCCACTTGCCGGCGATCTCGAATGAGGACCGAGTGCGGGTGGAGTCCTCGAAGAACAAGTTGACGACCGTACGGCCACGGAGCGCCGGCAACTTCTTGACGGGACGTCCCTGTACCAACGACATCTCCTCGGCAAGGTCCAAGATCTCGGTGATCTGATCCCGATCAAGATCAGCTGCAGAGAGCAGATGGCGCATCAGGCCTCCCTGCGATCAGGGCCGGTACCCGGCTCGATGGTCACCTGATTGATCCCGTCGATCTCGGCTAACCGCACGCTGACGTGCTCGCCGGTCCGCGTGGGGACGTACGAGCCGACATGATCAGCATGAATAGGTAGTTCGCGGTGGCCGCGG
Source organism: uncultured Actinomycetota bacterium (assembly GCA_963815975.1). Taxonomy (GTDB): domain Bacteria; phylum Actinomycetota; class Actinomycetes; order Propionibacteriales; family Propionibacteriaceae; genus Microlunatus. Next base: position 380,467 of record CAWFJC010000006.1, on the reverse strand, counting down.
TCGACCAGAACTGCTAGCCGAACGGCGCGCGGCCGTCCAAGATCTCCAAGAGCATCGAGCGCGGCGCGCACCGTACGACCGGAGTAGAGCACGTCGTCGACCAGCACCACGGTGCTGCCTTCCACCTCGACCGGCAAGTCGGTATGTCCGACGGCGCGGGTCGGCTGACGTCGCAGATCATCGCGGTACATCGTCACATCTAGGGCACCCACCGGAACCCGGACGCTTTCCAGTTCATCCATCACCTTCGCCAACCGATGGGCCAGCGGGACGCCTCGGGTCGGGATCCCCATCAGCACGAGGTCGTTGGCACCCTGGTTCGCTTCGAGAATCTGGTGGGCTATCCGCGCACACGCGCGGGCGATCTGATCGGCATTCATGACCAGCCGCGACTCCATCGAGCCGGCATTCACCCGGGGGTCGGAACCGGCATTCACCCCTGGGTCTGAATTACCGGACCAGGCCTGCGGCGCGCCGGTACCTGACAACAATCCTCCTCGTGGGCGACTCGCAACCCTCCGCAGAACCGCGTTGGGGCGATAACGTAGGGCCGTGAACGAACTCCTGAGCATGCTAGTGCCTCTGGAAACGCTCTCCGGGTGGCCGCCGGCGGAAAACCCCACGGTCCTTCAAACTCTGGTGTTGTTAGTCGGCTTTCCCATCCTGGTCTTCCTCATCGTGATCGCGATCAACAAGATCGTGCAGACCATCCACGCGACACGCGGCGACGACCCCCGCACCAGCGACCCGCTCTATCTGGTTGATGCTCGAACCGGTGAGGCGAAGCTTGTGGATGCGAACCCGGGGACCGACGCCGGGCAACAGGCTTTGGTGGGTAGCGGCGAGGTCGAGGGGGACGACACCGGCGAGCATGTAGGTGGTGCGGGTGCCCGTTGGTGACTCGTTCACCCAGAGCCAACGCGAGTGGCTCAAGCGTGCCGTCCGGAACGCCGAGACCGTATCCGGCCTGACCTTTTCACTTTTCGTCGGTGTCTCGGAGGAGGACTCTCGCGGATACGCCGAACGACTGCATCGAGCGCTCGCCGATCCTGATCATTCGGTCATGGTGATGTGCGATCCGGAGTTCCACAGGCTGGAGATTGTGACCGGCGTGGCAGCGCGGCGCTCACTAGATGATCTTGAATGTCGCCTGGCAGCCGCAGCCATGCAAACCTCCTTTGCCGTCGGTGACATCGTCGGCGGGCTGGCTATTGGCATCCAGCAGCTCGGGGAGGCTGCGCGGCAGCCGAGGACGCTCCACGCCAGCCGTCCCGATCTGGGATAGTGCTCGCATGCGCGTACACATTGGCAGTGATCATGCTGGATATGAGTTGAAGAACTACGTGATCGCTGTCTTGACTGAGGACGGGCACGAGCTAGTTGATCATGGGCCAGACAGCTACGACGCCGAGGATGATTATCCGGTCTTCTGCATTCCCGCAGCCGAGGCCGCGGTGGCCGACCCTGGCTCGTTGTGCATCGTGATCGGCGGCTCCGGGAACGGCGAGCAAATCGCTGCGAACAAGGTGGTTGGCGCCCGGGCTGCCCTTGCCTATGACCTGGACACGGCCAGACTTGCCCGGGAGCACAACGACGCAAACGTCGTCGGCATCGGTGCCCGGATGCACACCCAGGAAGAGGCTTTGGAGATGGTGCGCCTTTTCCTCGCAACCCCCTTCAGCGGTGACCCACGTCATGCTCGGCGCATCGAACTCCTCGCCGACTATGAGAGGACGCGTTCTTCGGCGAACGCCTGACGGCGGCATCTTGCGTTCTTCCGCACGAGGCCACGAATGAGTCGCTTTGGGGTCGATTTCGGCTGCATACGTGGCTTTGTGCGAAGAAACGGCGGTTAGTGGCCAGCTCCTCGCCTAGCGAGCGGAGCAATCAACACGAACAATCAGACACGGAGGCAATTAAACGCGTCGGCGGCCATCCACGCGGGCCAACAGCTCGTCGATGACCTCTTCGGCAACCCGCTCGTCGTCAAGGTCCGGGCGGGACACGTCCCGCCCTCGCATCGCACGGTCCAGAGTGACCAACCCCGACACACCGTCCCGCCCGAAGTCTCGCGGCCAAAGGTCGCGAGAGTCGTGTGTCGTCCCCGAGTATTGTGATCCTCCGCCGTGCGTTCCTGAGGGGCGACCCCCAGGTGGCAACGCACCTGTCATGACTGACACGCTAAAGCAGATTTGCTGACTCCGTGAGTGATCGCAATGGAAGTGTTACGCGGGCCGGATCGCCCGGCTGTAAGGAGGGAACTTGCCGGAAGGCCACACGCTGCACCGGTTGGCGCTCGACCTTACAGCGACATTCGGCGGCCGGGTGGTCTCGGTCAGCAGCCCGCAAGGCCGTTTCGCCGAGTCTGCAGCATTGCTGGACCAGACACGCATGATCGAGGCGACCGCGCACGGCAAGCATCTGTTCTGCGAGTTCGACCGCGAACGGTTGCTGCACATCCATCTGGGCCTGATCGGCAGCATCCAGCTCGGCCCGCCGGCGCCGCCGCGCGGCGAGGTGCGAGTGCGGATTGCCACCGAACGAGCTGCTGCGGACCTCCGCGGGCCACAGCTGTGTAGTGTCCAGACGCCGGCGGAGGTTGCCGCGCAGATCAGTGAACTCGGTCCAGATCCACTGCGAGCAGATGCCGATCCTGATCTTGCATGGCGCCGGATCCAGCGCGCGACTCGGCCGATCGCCGCGCTCCTGATGGATCAGACCATCCTGTCCGGGGTGGGCAACGTGTATCGCGCTGAGGTGCTCTTCCGCAACCGGATCAACCCGTATCGGCCGGGCAACAAGCTGAGTCGCCGCAGTTGGCTGGGGATCTGGACCGATCTCGTCGAACTGATGCCGCAAGGTGTGGTCAACAACCGAATCGACACCGTACGCCCCGAGCACACGCCCGAGGCGATGGGCCGTCCGCCTCGAAAAGATGATCATGGCGGTGAGGTCTATGTCTACCGCCGTGCTGGCATGGCCTGCTTGGTCTGCGGCTCCAAGGTGCGCACCCAGGTGCTCGCCGGTCGCAACCTGTTCTGGTGCGGGCGGTGCCAGCGGCGCGGATGAGGGACAACTCGATGGTAAGAGTGGTGCTGTGACCAGCTGCACACTGAGCGAAACGAGGTCGATGTCCTCAACGGCTCGTGTTTCGTACGGGCGATCTGATCATCGCGCGAGGGCTGGTGACGATGGCTGAGGCTCACACCGCGTTGCCCGCCGATGGGCTGGCCACCCTCGGGGATCGTTGCGTGCATCTGGTCACCCAAACCGGCACGAGCCCACCCATCCTCCTCCTCGGCGGTTGTGGAGTGCCCAGCTATGACTGGGACCAGCTAGCTGACCTGCTGCCGGACCTTGCGCTCATCCGGCTCGATCGGCCAGGCCTGATGGGCAGCCCCTGGCCCGGCGAACTGCCGCGCCTAGCGGCGGAGGTTGACACGTTGGTAGCACTCCTCGAGTCGGCCGGACCTGCGGTCGTTGTGGCGCACTCGATGGCCGGCTTCCACGCCGAGGCCCTGGCACGGCAGCGGCCTGATCTTGTTGTCGGTCTGGTTATCGCTGATGGGAGTGTTGAGTTCCCGCGGCGCAGGCCTTGGCCGCGGCGGCGCTGGCGGTGGCTTGCCGAGCTGATACGCAAGGCGATGGTGGTGCCACCATTCCGAGCCCCCGGCTCGTTCGTCCAGCGGCTGCTCTTTGCCGCGCAAAGCCATCACCGGTTTACTGAGCCGGTCAGCCCTGTGGTGAGGGAGACGTTTCGCGATCCCGACACGATTGCGAGTGTGCTCGCCGAGCAGGCGGCATACCCCGAGCAGGCCTGGGACCTCGCTCAGGTCAGGGAAGGCTTCGTGTGGCCGCAGATTCCGACGATCGTGCTCACCGCGGCGGCCGGAGGCCGGACGCGATGGATCGCCAAACAAGCCCGGCTGGCTAACCTGCTCAGTGCACGACAGGTCGTCATAGCAGACTCGCATCACCTGATCATGATCGACCGACCTGACGTACTGTGCGAGGCGGTTCGAGCCTTACTCGGAGAGAATGATGATCATGGGTGAGTCCGTACCGTACCCGCTGGTGGTCGAGTTGTGGTACGCCGAGGCGCCCGATCTGGATGATGCGCGGCTGCTCGACGCGTTGCGATCGCTGTCGCCGGCCGCACAGCTGCAGATGGACTCAGTTGTCGTACCGCACAGTGAAGGGCCGGCACCGTTACTGACGGTGATCATGCGTGGAAGTCCGCTCGGTGAGGGTCGCAAGGCCCTGCCAGATGTCAGCCAGACCTGGGACTGGGACGGTGCCGAAGGCGCGCTCGCGAATTGCCGGCGCAGCCTGCTGGTGACTGAAATGTTCGGTGAGGCCCGCACACCGCGGGAGCGCTGGAGCGCGATGAGTCGCGTCGTCGCCGAGCTGACTCAGCTCACCCAGCCGATCGTGCTCAGCTGGCCGCAGAGCCAGCGGGTCGGCGATCCCGCGCACTTTGCCGCGGATGATCTTGACGGCTTGATCAACGTCCGCTATTTCAGCATCGCCAACGAGCCCGGCACGGTCGTGATGGACACCTTGGGCTTGCATGTTTTCAGCCTTCCCGACGTGCAGTGCCACTTTCGTGACCGGAAGCCTGGTGACATCGCCGAGATGCTCTTCGTCACGGGTGCCTACCTCTTCCGTGCCGGTGATGTGATCGAGGACGGCAACACCATCTCGGGACCGAACGGCGACGAGCGGCTGGTGTGTTTTCACGAGCCCGCACTGCTCGAGCCCAGCCGGCAGGTCATCGATGTCGATCTTGGTGACCCTTACGCAGCAGGCCGGCGTGACCGGCCCGGTTAGCTTGAGAGAAGGAGTCCCCGCAACCCAGCTGCGAGCGTCGGAAATCGCGTGCCCGCCGCACGGAGGAGGAGCGAGCACAGGCGCTCTTTCCTCTGCAAGGGACGACGACGGCGGTCGGATCGAGAGCGCGCGATGCGCGAGCAGCTCTAATAAAGGGTGCGGCGTACCGACAGCAGCTCAACTTCGGGGCGGAAGGCGACCAGGCGCTCGACCGCATCAAGCACATCCACCAGATGGGCACGGTCGGGGCTGACCGCTGCTACTCCAACACCAGCCCGCCGATGCAGCTCCAGGTGATCAACTTCGGCGACGCTGAGGTCGAATCGCTTCCGCACGTCGGCGATGAGAGGCCGTACCAGGGAACGCTTCTCCTTTAGCGAATGGACATTGCCAAGCAACAGGTCGAACTCCAGCGCACCCACCCACATGGCCATGAGCAGAGCCTACGTAGGAGTGGCCGACCTCCTCCCCGGCGGCGGCTTGGGCTAGCGTCGATAGCGACTGTCCAGGTGTTGTGATCGTGCACTCGACAAGGGAGTGAGGAAACGACATGACAGAGCTGCGTAACGCCCGCTATCTCAGCGTTCATGATCTTCGGCGGCGGATCAACGAGGGGGATGTCGATACCGTCCTCGTCGCCTTCACCGACCTGCAAGGGCGGCTACAGGGCGAGCGCGTACACGCGACGTACTTTGCCGAACATGTTCTTGATCAAGGAATAGCGGCCCCTGGGTATCTGCTAGCGGTCGACCTCGACATGAACATCGCTGATCGCGACGGCCTAGTCGGGGAGCAGACCGAACGGGAGATGAGACTGGTTCTGGATCTGCAAACGATCCGCTTGCTGCGACACCAGCCTGGTGCCGTGTTGGTGCAGTGCGATCTGGTTGGGCCTGACCGAACGCCAGTCGTGCAATCACCACGAGCAATCTTGCTGCAGCAGCTGAAGATCGCAGAGGGCCGGGGATATCACGTCTTGGCAAGCACAGAGTTGGAGTTCATGATCTTCCACAACAGCTACGAGGACGCCCGGAACGCTCACTATCGTGATCTTGCTGCAGCGAGCCCGCACCACGCGGATTACTCGATCGTTGCCGGCAGCCGGATCGAACCATTACTGCGGACGATCCGCAACACCGTCTACGCCGCTGGGATCGATGTTCGCACGATCAAGGCGAGGCGCCACCCGGGGCAACACTGCATCAGCTTCGGCTATCACGGCCCCCTGGCAACCGCCGACGATCATGCGGTCTTCAAGACCCTGGCCAAGGAGATCGCCGCCCAGTACGGCAAGTCCATCACCTTCATGGCTAGCTACGACGAACAGCAGGGCAACGCCTGCCACGTACGCCTATCGCTGCAGTCTGACGGTGGCTCCGCAGAGTTCTGGAGCGAGGGTGAGCGCACCAGGCTGTACGACACCTTCGTCGCAGGGCTGCTCGCCACGCTCGACGATTTCACCCTCCTCTACGCGCCCAACATCAACTCCTATAAGCGGTTGGGACCAGATGATCGTGCGGCGGTGGTCAGCCGCGTAACAGACGATTCGGCAACGTCGGTGGAAAACCGGCTTCCCGGTGCGGATGTCAATCCTTATTTGGCCTTGGCGGCCATGATCGCGGGCGGACTGCATGGAATTGATCAAGATCTGGAACTCGGCCCGGCGCTGACCCGCAGGGCAGGTTCGACGGCCTTGGAATGGATCCCGGACACGTTGCGTGCCGCGCGCCAGGCCTTCGGCTCTTCCCAGATCGCGCGGGCGGCCTTCGGAGATGAAGTCGTCGATCATTACGCAGCGATGGCTGACGCCGAGTTGGCAGCATTCGATGCGGCGGTTACCGACTGGGAGATCAGGCGCGGTTTCGAAAGAATGTGACAATAGGGCCCATGACCGCGATGGGGGGGACACAGGGCCGGCCGGTGATCGGCCTGACCACCTATCGCGAGCAGGCTGCCTGGTCAGTGTGGAATATGTCCGCCGATTTGCTGCCGGCCGTCTACACCCGATCGGTCGAGGCTGCCGGGGGCGTCGTCGTACTCCTGCCGCCGCAGAACGATGGGATGGCCGAGGTGGTATCCCGGCTCGACGGGTTGATCATCACCGGCGGCGCCGACGTGGATCCCGAGCGCTACGGCCAGATGCCCCATCCCATGACCAAGGTGCGTCGTGATCGCGATGCCTGGGAGTTCGGATTGCTGGACGCCGCTGAACGCATCGGTCTAGCCACGCTTGGCATCTGTCGCGGCATGCAGGTGATGGCCGTTCGGGCTGGCGGCTCGCTGGAACAGCACCTACCCGACGTCGTGGGCCACGAAGAGCACGCGCCGGGCGGCAACTCATTCGGCTGGACCTCGATCGCCACCCGGGAAGGCTCCCGGGTACGAACGTTCGTTGGCGATCGGGTCCAGGTCAGCTGTCACCACCGGCAGTCGGTCGTCAGCCACCCGGGTTTCGAAGCCACAGCACGCGCAGCCGATGGCACCATCGAGGCTATCGAGGATCCCGAACGGCCATTCTGGCTGGGCGTGCAGTGGCATCCCGAAAGCGGTGACGACTACGGGCTATTCCTCGGACTCATTGAGGCCGCCTCAGGCGTCGACGCCCGCAATTATTGCTCGCGTTGATTGCTCCGCTCGGCTTCGCTCGCTCCGCGCCGATCGCGCTATTGAGCTCGCCGACTTCGTCGTCGCTCGCAGACGATAAGCGTGTCTGCTCGCTCCTCCTCAGCACGGCGATGCGCGATCGGGATTGATCGCTCCGCCTGCGTGTCAGAACGGCTCGACTCGGTGGAGGGCCGGATCGTCGGCGGCGAAGGTTCGGACCGGACCGGGCGGTGTGTCCTTGGTTTCGAAGCGGACGGTTACCCGGGAGAGCCCTGCGCCCCAGACCCAGCCACGACCGTATTGATCATGCTCGACATCGATTCCGGCAGGCCAACCTGGGCGGACTCGCTCCTCCTCGTGCTTTGGATGATCCGCTATCACGTCTTCTGCTGCTGGACTCTCAACCGAGCCGTCGGCTGCGAACAGGTCGTCCTGCAGCACATCGGTCAGGCCGGCGACGCCGACGCCAAGCAGCCGGACGCCGCCGGTGGCGTCCACCGCCGACAGCAGAGAGGTGGCAACCGAGCCGATGACATCGGCTCGATCCGTCGCGTTCAGCAATGTGCGTGATCTTGTCAGCGTTGAGAAGTCGTGCAGCCGGACCTTGATCGACACCGTGTGTGCAAAGAGGCCTGCGGCCTGCAGGCGACTTGCGACCAGGCGGGCATCACGGAGCAAGATCGTCGCAAGCTGATCTCGCGCGACAAGATCAGTTTCGAAGGTGTCCTCGACAGAGATCGACTTGGTCTCCCGATCCGGCTCAACCGGCCGGTCGTCGCGGGCGTACGCCAAGTCCACCAGGGCGTGGGCATGAGTCCTGCCGATCACCTGGGCCAACTCATCGAACGCGCAGGCTTGCAGATCAGCAACCGTATAAATGCCGATCCGATGCAGCTTGGATTGTGTGACGGGCCCAACCCCGGGAATGACGCCGACCTTCATCGGTCGCAACAGCTCCAGCTCGCGGCCCGGCGCAACGATCGACCAGCCGTTCGGCTTGGCCAGCTCGGTGGCGACCTTGGCGACGAACTTCGAGCTCGCGACACCCACCGAGGCGGTCAGGCCGTCCGTGGTCGTACGGACGTCGTCCTTGAGTTGGTTGACAAGCCGCTCGAGGCCTTCTCGGCTGAAGTCGACCGGCTCGCTCGCAGCGCGAAGATCGACGAAAGCCTCGTCCAGTGACAATGGCTCCACCAACGGAGAGAGTCGGCGAAGCACCTCCATTACTTGACGGCTTGCCGCGCGGTAGGCACCGAACCGGCCAACCAGAAACGCCGCATGCGGACAGCGTCGCCGTGCTTCGTGCGTCGGCATCGCCGACCGAACACCGAAGATGCGGGCCTCGTACGACGCGGTGGCGACGACGCCACGCTGGCCGAGACCGCCTACCACGACGGGCTTACCGCGTAAGGAAGGCTTGTCCCGCTGCTCGACGGCCGCGAAAAAGGCATCAAGATCGAGGTGAAGTACCGAAGCCTCGCGTCGCACGCGTCTCATTGTGCGCGAGCAGCAATGACCCGCGTGCTGGACTCCTTAGCTTGCGGGAAACTGAACGTCCAGCGACAACGATCATCCCAACACCAAGGAGATGCCATGGCTGACGAAGCGAGAGTCCTCGAAACGGTGCGGCGCTATTTCGAGTTCGTCGGTGCGGATGTCGAGCGCGCCGAGGAGATCTATCACGAAGACGCGGTGCTGGAGTTTCCGCAATCAGGCGAGCGGTTCGAAGGCGTCGCAACGTTCACAGAGTGGCGCCGGCAATATCCCGTCGACCCCGCGCAGATGCGCTACCGCTTGCGACGGGTCACGGTGCGCGTCGACCTGGCCGTTGTCGAGTTGTCGGCCAGCTACGACGACGGCACTTCCTGGTTGCAGGGTCTCCAGCTGCTGGAGTTTCGCGATGACAAGGTGGCGCGGGAACGGATTTATGTGATGGACAGCTGGGAGGCTCCCGAGTGGCGTGCGCCCTGGCGCGCAGCGACGCCGGCTGATCCGCCGGAGGAGATCAGCCCGATCTGAGCGTCTTCAGCTCAGCTGACCTGCCTCGTGTTGGCGGGCGCCAAGCCCGTAGCGTTGATACTCCAGGGGTCGCGGGCGAACCAATCAGGAGAGAGTGTCATGCCGGAATCTAACGGTGTGCAGAAGCAGCAGGTGGATATGTGGCCGGGTAGGCCGTATCCGCTCGGGGCGACATTCGATGGCACCGGAGTGAACTTCGCAGTCTTCTCAGAGGTGGCATCGAAGGTCGAGCTGTGCCTGATCGCGGACGACGGGCAAGAGACGTGCGTCGAGCTGATCGAGGTCGACGGCAATGTCTGGCACGCGTTCATTCCACGGATTCAGCCGGGCCAGCGCTACGGCTATCGGGTCTACGGCCCGTACGCGCCTGCTAACGGTCAGCGCTGCAATCCGTCGAAGTTTCTCCTGGATCCCTACGCCAAGGCGATCAGCGGGCAGATCGATGGTCACGAGTCGTTGTTTTCCTACCGTTTCGATGACCCAAAATTGCTCAACGATCTTGACTCCCGCGGCCACACGATGTTGTCAGTGGTGACCACGCCGTACTTCGACTGGGGCCATGATCGCCCCCCGCTGCACCAGTATCACGAGAGCATCATCTATGAGACGCACGTGAAGGGTCTCACGATGACTCATCCCGGCATCCCGGACGACATTCGCGGAAGCTACGTTGCCATCGCTCATCCGGTGATCATCGAGCATCTGGTCTCGCTGGGCGTGACGGCGGTGGAGCTCTTGCCAGTGCATCAATTCGTCATTGACACGCATCTGGTCGATCAAGGCTTGTCCAACTACTGGGGCTACAACACCATCGGCTTTCTCGCTCCACACAACGGATATGCCAGCGCTCTCGATCTTGGTCAGCAGGCCACCGAATTCAAAACGATGGTCAAGTCGCTGCACGACGCCGATATTGAAGTGATCTTGGACGTGGTCTACAACCACACCGCCGAAGGCAACGAGCTAGGCCCGACGATCGCTTTTCGCGGTATCGACAATGCGGCCTACTACCGGTTGGTCGACGATGCCAAGCAGCACTACTACGACACCACCGGCACCGGCAACAGCCTGCTGATGCGCAATCCTCATGTCCTTCAGCTGATCATGGACTCGTTGCGCTATTGGGTGTTGGAGATGCACGTCGACGGTTTTCGATTTGATCTTGCGGCGACCCTGGCCCGACAGTTTCACGAGGTGGACAAGCTGTCGGCGTTCTTCGACATCATCCAGCAGGACCCGGTGATCTCGCAGGTGAAACTGATCGCCGAACCGTGGGACCTTGGCGACGGTGGCTATCAGGTCGGTAACTTCCCGCCGTTGTGGACCGAGTGGAACGGCAAGTACCGCGACACCGTACGCGACTTCTGGCGCGGAGAGCCCGCCTCACTTGCTGAATTCGCGTCCCGGATTACCGGATCGAGCGATCTCTACGAGCATTCGGACCGGCGTCCTACGGCGTCGATCAACTTCGTTGTTGCCCATGACGGGTTCACGCTGCGTGATCTTGTGTCGTACAACTACAAGCACAATGAGGCGAATGGCGAAGGCGGGCAAGACGGCGAGAGCCATAATCGATCATGGAACTGTGGTGTCGAAGGGGAAACCGACGATCCCGCTATCAACGCGCTGCGGCTCCGACAGCAGCGCAACTTCATCACCACGCTGATGGTGAGTCAGGGTGTTCCGATGCTGGCCCATGGCGACGAACTGGGCCGTACCCAACATGGCAATAACAACGTGTATGCCCAGGACAACGAGCTGTCCTGGGTCGACTGGGACCTCGACGCGGACCAGAAGGACCTGCTGACTTTTACCTCGGCCGCGGTTGGTTTGCGTAAGGCTCATCCGATCCTGCGACGCAGGCGGTTCTTCGCCGGTGACGCCAAGCATGGCGGCCGAAGTGAGCTTGGCGACATTATGTGGTTCAAGCCCGACGCGTCTGAGATGGACGAGGCCGATTGGAACTCAGGATTCGCCCGCAGTCTCATGGTTTTTCTCAACGGCGACGCGATACCCGAGCTCGACGCTGCTGGTCGACCGATCACAGATGACCACTTCTTGCTGCTCTTCAACGCACACTCAGATCCGATCAGGTTCACCTTGCCGGCGGCAGAGCTTGGCCAAAACTGGCTGATCCGACTCGACACTTCGACCGGACAGGTCGATCCGTCCGACGTGCGGCCGTGGCGCGCAAGGTCGACACATCGGATTGATGCGCACTCCATGATGGTGCTGTCCACCACAGTGGTGCCCGAGGCCGAGCGCGCCGCATCCAAATCCCGAGCGCTCCGCGCGACAGCATCGGCCGCCAAGGCGCCCATGCGGGCTCAGCGGCCCACCTGAAAGGTGGCCAATTCGCGCAGTCACTGGAACTATGGCTGAGCAAGAGCGGGATGATGAAACCGGTTGCTCGGGTGTCTCGCTCGCTGGTGGGCAGCGGCCCCAGGCAGGCCCGACCGGAACCACGAGGAGTGAGCCATGACGGTAGAAACCCCCGCACCTAGCCCTGCAACCCCCTCACCCGTTGGTCGCAGATCGAGCAGACACCAGGTTGTCGTCATAGGTTCCGGGTTCGGCGGTCTCTGGGCTACCGAAGCGCTCCGCAAGGCTCCCGTGGATGTCGTGATGCTCAGCGGCACTTCTCACCATCTGTTCCAGCCGCTGCTCTACCAGGTGGCGACCGGCGTGCTGTCCGAGGGCGAGGTCGCGCCCGCCACCCGTGAGGTGCTGAAAAAGCAGCGGAATGCCACCGTGCTACTCGGCCGGGTCACCGAGATCGACATAGCTGCCAAAATCGTCACCTCGGTGAGCCCGTTGGGCACCACCGTCACGCCGTACGACACCTTGATCGTTGCTGCGGGTGCCGGTCAGTCGTACTTCGGCAATGATCAATTCTCCGAGTTCGCTCCGGGCATGAAGAGCATCGACGACGCATTGGAGCTGCGAGGCCGCATCTTCGGATGCTTCGAGCTGGCTGAGCTGTGCGAGGACCCGCAGGAGCAGGAGGAGTGGCTGACCTTCGTCGTGGTGGGTGCCGGTCCAACCGGGGTGGAAATGGCAGGTCAGATCAGCGAGCTGGCGCACCGTACGCTGCGCCGGGATTTCCGCCGCATCGACACCACCAAGGCGAAGGTCATCTTGCTTGATGCCGCACCGGCTGTACTTGGCGCCTTCGGGGACAAGCTCTCGGCAGCCGCCCGCGATCAGCTGCAGAAGATCGGCGTCGACGTCGAGCTCAATGCGAAGGTCGTCGGGGTCGATAACACCGGCGTCGACATCGTCGATGCGGACGGCAACGAGCGACGCATCCCGTGCCGGTGCAAGGTCTGGGCAGCCGGGGTGAGTGCATCGCCGCTCGGCAAGCAGCTGGCGGAGCAGAGCGGCGGCGAGGTCGATCGGGCCGGCCGCGTGCAGGTTAATGAGGATCTGACGCTGCCCGGACACCCGGAGATCTTCGTGGTGGGCGACATGATGGCGCTCAACAACTTGCCAGGTGTTGCCCAGGTCGCCATGCAGGGCGGCAAGTATGCCGCCGGCCAGATCGTACGGCGGTTGCGCGGGGAACCTCCCGCGCCACCATTCAAGTACTTCGACAAAGGCAGCATGGCCACGATCTCCCGATTCCACGCAGTGGCAAGCGTCGGCAAGATCCGGACGGCCGGCTTCTTCGCGTGGCTCATGTGGCTCGGCGTCCATGTGATGTATCTCGTCGGCTTCAAGAACCGCTTCACCACGATGCTCCACTGGGCCGTCAGCTTCATTTTCCGCGGCCGCTCGCAACGCACGACGACGAGGCAACAGATCGTCGCCCGTACGATGATGGCTCGGCTGAGCGCTGCGGAGGAGGCCTTGGAAGAGGCCGAGCAGAAGAATTCCGAGGCGAGAGAGCCGTCGGCGGCGGTGGCCTCAGGTGCAGGCGCCGAACTGCGCTCTGAGGCCGATCTGCGCCCTGAGCCTGTCGAAGGGCGCTCATCCGGTTCAGCCGGTAGCAACAGTCATGCGGACACGACCGGAAGCGACAGCGTCGACGAGCTCGCAGCCGCGTACGGAGAAAACATCGACCAACCCGGCGACGCTGCTCCGCTGAAACAGGCTCCGGAGAGCTGAGGTCGACGAGAGCGCCGACTCAGGCTCCGGCGGAATTCCCGTCAGCCGCCTCACCGTCGGCCAACTCGCCGACGGCACGCTCGAAGGCGAGAATCCCCTGTACGAGAGCTCGCAGGTCTTCGATGGCGAGTCTTCGTAACACCGGGGTTGGCATGGTGCCTGCCGAGCTCAGCAGGCTGCGGATCGTGGCACTGCCCTCTGGTGTCACGGTGAGTCGACGGACCCGCCGGTCGCTGGGATCCTCACCACGCGCCACCATGCCGTGTTCTACGAGACGATCGACCAGCCCCGACATGGTGGCCACGGACACCTTCAGCAGAGCAGCCAGTTCATGACCCGTCGCTTTCTCAGGATCTATCGCGATCATGGTCAGCACCTTGAGCTGCTGCATGGTGAGGGGTGTCGAAATCAGCGGCTCCGCCATTGAGGACAACGCACGCCGTTCGAAGCTGTCCTGAACGCGTTCCAGACAACTGATCAGTTCGTCTTGTTCGCTGCCAAGGGCGGGATCGCTGCCAGATGTCGCGGCGTCAGGAGCCGTACTGGTCATGTCCTCGCCTGTCGTTTTGTTCGTACGTCAGTTATTGAAAGTAGATCGTAACGTCTTGATTATCGAAGTCGCGCTAACTGTAAGCTCAACGCGAATGATCGTGTCGACGCCATCGTACGGCGGCGATGGTTTTGGTCCGCATCGCGCGTGGAAGGGAGCCTGCTAGATGACCTCCCTGACGCGGTTCAGCCTGGCCAACCGCATGATCGTCGGGCTCGCCACGCTGGCCATCGTCGTTTTCGGGGTGCTGGCAACTCTCAACCTCAAGCAGGAACTGCTGCCCTCGATCCAGGTGCCGACAGCGATCGTTACCGCGACCTATCCCGGCGTATCACCGCAGATCGTCGCCGATGACGTCTCGACACCTTTGGAACGGGCACTGACCGGCATATCGGGCGTGACGAAGGTCCAATCGACCTCGTCCAATGGCAGTGCCACGATCACCGTCGAATGGGAGTACGGCCTCGACCCTGACAAGGTGGTTGCAGACATCCGCAACGCCGTGGACGGGGTCAAACCCACCCTGCCGGATCAGGTCGAGACTGACGTGATCACCGGCAGAACCGATGACATTCCGGTGCTACTGCTCGCCGTTGCCTCCGATGCCCCGCTGGACCAGGCTGGCCGCCGGGTTGAGAACATTGCGGTGCCTGAGCTGTCAGGCATCGACGGCGTACGCAGTGTCACCGTAACTGGAGAGAACACCACCCAGCTTCTGGTAACGCTGCGGCCGAAGGATCTGCGCAAGCACGACGTGACGGCCCAGGCGGTCACTCAGACCGTGCAGGGCCAGGCGACGGTCACGCCGGCCGGCACCAGCTTCGACAAGAACCTTGAACTCGCCGTCGAGGTGGGCACAGCATCCAACACCGTCAAGCAGTTCCGGGCGATGCAGGTGCCGACTCCAGACGGTCCGATCAGACTGTCCGCGGTTGCCGATGTCAAGGTGGACTCGATCGAGTCGACCTCGATTGCGCGAGCCGACGGGCGACCGGCGCTCAGCGTTGCTGTTCTCAAGGACACCGATGCCGATGCGGTCGAAATCTCGCATACTGTCCACGACCAGATCCCTAGCCTTGAGCAGAAGCTCGGCAACAACACCACCATCACCACGATCTTCGATCAGGCGCCGCTGATCGAACAGTCGATCCATGATCTTGCGATTGAGGGCCTGCTCGGCCTGGCCTTCGCGGTCTTGGTGATCTTGTTCTTCCTGTTTTCGATCCGGGCGACCTTGATCACGGCAATCTCCATCCCGCTGTCGCTACTGATCGCCATGATCGGCGTGCAGCTCAGTGACTACTCGCTCAACATCTTTACGCTGGCCGGGCTCACCGTGGCAGTCGGTCGGGTGGTGGATGACTCGATCGTCGTCGTAGAGAACATCAAGCGTCGGGATCTCGGGCATCGCACCCTTCGGCCCAGCGATGTCCTCGCGTCGGTCAAAGAAGTGGCAGGTGCGGTCACGGCTTCGACCCTGACGACGGTCACCGTATTCGCGCCGGTGGCGATCGTGTCCGGGGTGGTCGGTGAGCTCTTCCGACCTTTCGCGATCACCGTTGCCGTCGCGCTAGGCGCCTCGCTGTTGGTCTCGATGACCATCGTGCCGGTCCTCGCGTACTGGTTTCTGCGCGGCGGAGCGCGCCGTAAGCAGCTCGCGGCCGCCCCTGCCGAGAAGTCCGGGGCGACGGAAGCCGGCGAGACTCACACGGCCGAGGAAACGAAAGTCACGCGGCTTCAGCGCGGCTATTTGCCGATCCTGCGGTTCGGCCTGACCCATCCGTTCATCACACTGGGCATCGCGCTGCTGGTCTTCGTCGCAACGCTGGGCTCCGCGACATTCCTGAAAACTGACTTCATTGGCTCGGTCACCGACCAAACCACGCTCGCGATTCAGCAGAAGCTGCCACCCGGCACAAGGTTGTCGACGACCAGCGCCGCGGCCGAGCAAGTCGAGAACCTGCTCCGCGGTGACCCGCAGGTGAAGAACTATTTGGTCACCATCGGCGGCAGCCTCGTGCCAGGCGCGAGCCGGGCCACCAATACCGCGGAGTTCACGGTGCTGCTCGCCGAGGATGCCAAGGCCGACACCGTACGCCCACAGCTTCAGCAGCAGATGGCCGAACTCGAGGAATCGGCCGGTGAGATCACCGTGACGACCACCAACAACCAATCGACGACCAACGACTTGACGGTCACCGTCAAGAGTGAGAACACCACAAGCCTGCAAGTCGGCGCCAAGCGCGTTGAGCGTGAGCTCGACGGCATCTCGGGCCTCACCAATATCCGCACCAACCTCGAGGAACAGCGCAAGTTGCTCAAGGTGACCCTCGACAAGAAGAAGGCCGCTTCGCTGGGTTTTACCCAAGGTGATGTGGGTCAGGCGATCTCCAGCGCACTGCGCGGTACCCGGGTGGGCTCAGTCACTCTGGCTGGCGAGCAACGGGACATCTTCGTTCGTAGTCAGGCTGCGGACGAACCGAGCCCGGCCGATATTGGCAATCTCGAGCTGCCGGTCAGCCAGCTGCAACAAACCAACGCCCAGAAGAAGGCGTCGGACAAGCTGGCGGCCAAACAGAAGGCTCTCACCAAAGAGCAGCAGCGGATCGCCGACGATGCCACGGCAGATCAGAACGATGAGCTTCGCAAGCAGCGAACCAAGCTCGAGAAGAACCGCTCCGACACCGTGGACCAGCTCAGCCACACCAGACGCCAGCTCGCAGACACCAAGAAGCAGTTGGCCAAGCTCAAGGCGAACCCGCCAAAGCCACCTCCTCCTCCCAACCCCTCTGTTCCGCCCGTTCCGGTAACGCAAGACCAGCTGGCAGCGCAACTACAGACTCAGCAGTGGTCGCAGCAGGTCGCTCAGCTGTCGGCAGCCGTGACTCAGACCGAGAAAGCCATAGATCAGACCGACGCCAGCATCGACCAGATCGACGAAAGCATCAAGCAGGTTGACAAGCAGCAGGATGCAGCCGACCAGCAGGCCCAGCAGACCGCGGAGCAGCGGGCCAAGCAGAAAAAGCTTCAAGACGAGCAGGATGCGCTGTCCGACGTACGCGCCAAGGCAGTGAAGGTCAAGAATGTCGCGAAGGTCCAAGAGGTGCTGGCTCCGACGACGGTGACCCAGATCGAGGGAACGCCGTCGGTGACGATCAACGCCACACCCGATGTCAATGATCTTGGCGCGCTGACGACGACGATTCAGAGCAGGCTCGATGCATTGACCGACCTGCCACCGGGCGTCACGGCAACGCTCGGCGGAGCCGCCCAAGATCAGCGTGACGCCTTCACCCAGCTCGGCCTGGCGATGCTGGTGGCCATCGCCTTGGTCTTCATGATCATGGTCGGCACCTTCCGCAGCCTGGTGCAACCGTTGATCTTGATGGTCTCCATTCCGTTCGCCGCAACGGGCGCGGTTGCGGGGCTCTTGATCACCGATACCCCGCTCGGAGTGCCGGCGATGGTGGGTCTCCTGATGCTGATCGGCATCGTGGTCACGAACGCGATCGTCTTGATCGATCTGATCAATCAATACCGCCGGCGCGGCGAGGATCTCCGGTCGGCAATCACCGACGGAGCCCGACTGCGGTTGCGACCGATCATCATGACCGCGTGCGCGACGATCTTTGCGTTGATCCCCATGGCTCTCGGGTTTACTGGGGGAGGGGCGTTCATCTCAGGGCCGCTGGCGATTGTCGTGATCGGTGGCCTGATCTCCTCGACCGTATTGACTCTGCTTCTGGTGCCGGTGTTGTACTCCCTGGTCGAGCGGCGCAGCGAACGCCGCCGACTCCGCGAGACCGCCGACCTGCCGTAACAACCCTCCGGGAGCGCCCTGTCGGAAACGCACGTGCACGTTCGTTGCACTCGCGTTGCACATGTTGCACAACGTATGCGACCTGCAAGGAGCGCACGTGCACGTGCGTTCCCGGCACCAGCGGTGGCGCTCGCGATGGCATACGTGATGGCGCGCAAGGGACTCCGCCGTTCAGCCGTCTGCTGAAGTGTCACCGAATATCCCTCAAGAGCGCCGAGAGCGTAAGGTAAGCGCCACTTCGGTAGGGTCACGAAGCTTCTTGGAGGATGCATGGAGATCAACTGGTCAACCGAATGGCTGACGAGTCTGTTGTGGATTGCAAAGGTTTTTGTTTTCGTTGTCATCGGCTTCGTGCTAATTGCGTGGTTGCTGCTCAAGCGTGCGCGCTGGGCCAAGCAATTCTGGCGGCTGTCAGGCGTGTACTTCATTCCTCGTGCTCGCGGCTGGCTCGCCTGGCGGCCAATCTTGACCGTCGCGTTATTGCTGCTCCTGACCGTCATGTCGGTTCGGCTGGATGTTCTCCTCACCTACCAGAGCAACGGTCTGTACACAGCGCTGCAGCAACTCGACGCGCCAACCTTCTGGAAGTACATCGCGATCTTCGGGGTTCTGGCGACGGTCAATGTGATCTTGGTGCTTTTCAGCTTCTGGGTCGGCCAGGCACAGATCATTCACTGGCGGCTCTGGCTGAATCAGCGCATGGTTGGTGACTGGCTGGGTGGCACTGCCTATCACCGGATGAAGTTTGTCAGAGATCCAGTGGACAACCCCGATCAGCGCATTCAGCAAGACATCACGTCCTACGCCGACGACTCGCAGTCCTTGGCTTTGGGAGCGGTGTCCTCCTCGGTGTCGCTGGTCTCCTTCACCATCATCTTGTGGTCGCTATCCGGTCCGCTCACCGTCTTCGGCCTCCAGATCCCGCGCGCCATGGTGTTTCTTGCCTTCATCTACGTGATCATTGCGACGGTCCTGGCATTCCGGATCGGCCGGCCGCTGATCCGGCTGAACTTTCTCAATGAGCTGCTCACGGCTTCGTACCGCTACAACCTGGTCCGGATCCGGGACAACTCCGAGAACATCGCGTTCTATCGAGGCGAGCAAGTCGAGAACACCGGTCTGATGGGTCGCTTCGTGGCTGTCATCGCCAATACCTGGGCCATTGTCTATCGGAGCCTGAAGTTCCAGGGATTCAACCTGGTGATCAGCCAGATCGCGGTGATCTTCCCCGTTATCATCCAGGCGCCGCGATTCTTCAGTCAGCAGATCACCCTTGGCGACGTCACCCAGACCGCGCAGGCCTTTGGACAGGTTGAAGGCTCGCTGTCGTTCTTCCGGCTGGCCTATGACGATTTCGCCAGCTATAAGGCCTCATTGAACCGGCTCACCCAGCTGCTCGACGCCAACGACGAGGCTCGCGCTCTGCCGGTGGCGGTGACAGAGGAGCGGCCCGATGGGCTCGGTGTCCGTGACCTCGACGTACGTCTGCCCGACGGCACGCCGCTATTGACCGACCTCGATCTCGATATCCGCGGCGGGGAGTCACTGCTGGTCAAAGGCCCATCCGGAAGCGGCAAGACGACGCTGCTCCGTAGCCTGGCTGGCCTATGGCCGTACGTCGACGGAACAATCGACCGGCCGATGGATGGGCAGGCGATGTTCTGCGGGCAGGCGCCCTACCTGCCGCTCGGTACGTTGCGCACCGGGCTGGCCTACCCATCGCCTGCCGAAACTCTCAGCGACGACGTGGCTGCCGACATACTGCGAGCAGTCCAACTCGGGCATTTGGCAGACCGGCTGGACTTGGAGACTGACTGGTCGAAGACTCTGTCACCTGGCGAGCAGCAGCGGCTTGCGTTCGGCCGCATCCTGATCGCGCGGCCGGCGCTGGCATTTTTCGACGAAACCACCTCTGCGCTGGACGAGGGTATGGAACACGCCATCTACGGACTGGTACGGGAACGGATGCCCGACTGCACGATCGTCAGCGTGGGCCATCGGAGCAGTCTGGAGAATCTGCACAGCAACGAGCTCACGCTGCTGGGTGAGGGCCGCTGGGAGGCACGAGCCCTCGTCGTCGAGTAGCTCTTTTCATCCAGCAACCGGTCGCTAACAACACGACATCTGCGTTGGATGTAGTTGTAGGTGACCGGTTGCGCGAATGAAACGTCTGGCGGCTAGGAGTTGCGCCGGGCCAGCCACTCCTCGCGAGTGATCAAATAGACTGGCCATCCGTCGGTATTCGTTCCGGCCGGTTGCATCCCGAGCTTGCTCAGCAATGCCTGGGCCGGACGATTCTCTGGCCGGGTTTCGGCACCAATGACCGCAAGCTCCAGTTGCTCGAATCCGGCGTTGATGGTCGCACTCGCAGCTTCGAAGCCCATCCCCTGACGCCAGAACTGCCGGTTGCCCCGACCGCCGATACCGACCACCGGCCCGGAGCCGTAGTCCTCATGCTGCAAGCCGACATCGCCAACGATCTGTCCGGATTCGGTGTGAATCACGGTCCAGAGACTCAATTGATCATCGCGCTCAAAGAGATCGATCTTGGTCTGCACCCATTCTCGGGCCTCGTCGACGGTGGCGGGCAACTCCGAGTTCAGATGCTGCATCGTCTCGACGTCACCGTAGACAGCGAGCAACGCCTCAGCGTCGTCGAGGCGCATGGGCCTGATGGTCAATCGCGTTGTCGTGATCGGAAATCGAATCGGCACGCAGCCAGTATGGAGTCCCGGTCAGCCAGTTGGCATCGTGCCGGTGGTCATCTGCCAAAGATCACCGCCCCAGTTGTCGTCGAAGCCGGTGTGCTTACCGCTGTAGATCCAGATCTTGTCGTGAAAGACCACGCTGATTGGTGATCTAGGTGCCCAGGGGGCGTGATCAGCTTGACGACTCCAGCTCATCCCGTCAGAGGAGTACCACACGTCATTGAGGGCATCGGTGGAGCGGTCCTTCCAACCGCCGAACACCCAGAGTCTGCCGTCGTACGCGACCCGGGCAAAGTCGTGGCGTCCTCGCCAATTGGCCTCAGTAACCAGTGGCGTCCAATCGCGGCCGTTCGAACTGCGCCATACGTCAGCCATGTCCTGGCCGCCGAGGATGTAGAGCCCGCCCTGGAAGACGACGACGCCGGCCTTGTCGCGCGGCGTCCAGGGTGCGGCGTGCGTGACCTGTGTCCAGGAGGTGCCGTCATCCGACACCCAGACGTCGTTCAAAAAGCCGTCTGTTGAGCGATCATCCGCAATGTGATTAGCGCCTCCGATCAGCCATAGCCGGTTGCGATAGACGACGACCGTGTGGCTACCTCGCGGGGACCAAGCCGCGTTGCCGATTTTCGACCACGTAACGCCATCGGCGGAGGACCAGATGTCGTTCAAGAAGGTACGAGCCTGGTAATCCAGGCCTCCGTATATCCACATTCGACCCTTGAAGTAGATGATCGACTCGTAGATCCGTTCACCCCAATCGGTCTTGGCGTGTTCCGTCCACGTCAAACCGTCGGGGGAGGAGTAGGCGCGAGTTTGGGAAACCATCCACAGCGCATCGTCGTACGCGATGTGAGGAGCGAGGGTAAGGGGGAAACGTCCCGGCTCCCACAATGGCTCATTCTGCGAACCCGGTATGGCCGGAAAGCCTCCGCTTCCCAATGGCAAGATCATTTGCCAACAGCCCTCTGGCGGCGCCTGGCCTGATGACGGACAGCTGTGGTTCTGCGAAGGCCGCAGAGAGGAGGTTCTTGGTTGCCCAGCGCAGCTGGCCGCCAGGATGGCAACCAGCGCGACAACGGCGGCCCGCACGAGACGCGCCCGCATACCGCTACGGTACTGACGTCTGGTTACTGGATCTGCGATCCTGACGGAACCTTGCAGCGCTGATCAGCACTCTAGCGACGACCCCGACGAGTATCAGGCCGCCGATCATCTGGAGCAGCGTCACAAATCTCGCGGGCAGGGATATCGGTGTGATGTCGCCGAAGCCCACGGTCGCAAACGTTGTCATAGTGAAGTAGAGCGCATCAAATCGGGTCATCGGCTCGGAGTAGCTGGCCGGCTCGAGTCCGTTGATCAAGTAATGCGTAGTGGAAAACACCACAATAAATAGGGGAATGGTCATAGCCATAGCCTCAACCGAGCGCAGTAGTGGATAACGAGAACGCAGCGTCGCTAATGTCTGCACCGTCAGAACAACGATCACAAGCAGAACTGCCGGCAGCGAATTCGGCGATCAGCTTGCCGTTCAACAATCGAGTAAACGGAAGCAAGAAGTAGGCCGCCAACAACACGACCACTGATCCGAGCGAGCGGATCGCGAAGATGGTCAACAAGCGTCGGCGGCGGTGCGACGGCAACTCGTCAAACCGGTCTCCGGCGGTGTACTCATCCTGGCCTAATTGCTGCGACGTCGTCATGGGCCTCTCCCTGGCAGTGCTGAGTGGAAACGCTGCCAGTTTGACGCCTCATAGAAGTGGCTCGCGGCGTTCTCAGGGGGTGATCGGCTGGAAGGAGCGCATCTCATCGGTGCCTGGACGGACCACCCCGGCCGAGGACTCGGGGACTTCGTTCCACGCTCCGGGAAGATCACCGAGTGGTTCAGAGACGACCAATCTGGTCTCCTCGCCCAAGGTGTGCAGGATCTCGACCTCGGGATGCAGCTGACGCAGTGTCGCAACGCTGGTCGAGAAGTACAGTGATCGGCTCTTGCCTTCGCTGGAATAACGGAAGGCCCAGACGGACTCCCCGTCGCTCGTGGCCACGGTTCCCTGGAACGGGTACTCAACTCCGTGATCATGGCCAACTTTTTCTACGAAGCCGATGGCCCGCGCGACAGCGTCGAACGGATCGTCAGTCAAACCGAACGTCAGCGCCAAGAAGAACAAGGTTTCGGAGTCGGTCGAGCCCTCGATGTCTAGATATAGTGACGGGTCCACCGCCATCATGAGGTCTCGCTTGGTGTTGTGGAAGTCACGAAGCGCGCCGTTGTGCATCCAGAGCCAGCGATCATGACGAAATGGGTGGCAGTTGGAGCGCTGCACCGGCGTACCGGTCGACGCCCGGATGTGGGCGAACAGCAGTGGCGTACGGATCTGGCCTGCAACCTCCCGCAGGTTCCAGTCGTTCCACGCTGGTTCGATGCTCTTGAATATTGCTGGCTCGACCCCTTCGCCATACCAGCCGATTCCGAATCCGTCACCATTGGTCGTTGTGGCGCCCATGCGTGAGTGCAGGCTCTGGTCGATGATCGAGTGCTGAGGTTTGAAGAGCAGCTCCTCGGCGAGAATCGGGTCTCCGGAGTAGGCCATCCATCTACACATGCACCGAGTCAAACCTGATTCGGGCCGTGCGGGCATCACCCTTGATGGGGGATATTGGCTGGCTGCCTTGACACGGCCCTGATCACCCTGGCCGGGTGATGCGCGCATCGCGGTGATCTCTAAGGGTTGACGCAGGAAGGAGGTCGCAATGACGACTAATCCTTCGGGACCCCCTCCATTCACCAACGAGGACTTCGCGGTGCGGATGCGCCGCGTGGCGAGCTCCGCGGCAGAGAAAGGACTTGCCGGAGTCATCGTGACTCCTGGTCCGGATCTGGTCTGGCTCACTGGGTACCAGCCAACGGCGATCACTGAGCGGCTGACCATGCTTGTGCTCTCGACCGACAATGAGCCGACGCTTCTGGTGCCCATTCTCGAGCGGCCGGATGCCGAGGCCGCTGAAGGTGCGGGCAGCGTTTCGCTTGTCGACTGGTCGGACGGCACCGATCCCTATGAGGTCGCTGGGCCCCTGCTCCGCCCAGACGGCCAGTTCGGCATCTCCGACTCTGCCTGGGCCATGCATTTACTTGGTCTACAAGGTGCACTTCCAGCGTCGCGCTACCGGTCGCTCACCGAGTGTCTCCCGATGATGCGTGCGGTCAAGGACGACAACGAACTCATGCGGCTCGCCGCCGCCGGGGCTGCGGCGGACTCGACCTATGGCGAGATCGTGCACCGGCGTTTCGCCGGTCGGCTAGAGACCGAGGTCGCTGCTGATCTTGCTGATTTGTTGCGAGAGTTCGGACACGAACAAGTCGACTTCACCGTCGTCGGATCTGGTCCCAATGGAGCCAATCCGCATCATGAGGCGGGGGACCGGGTGATCGAGCCTGGCGACGCGGTCGTCCTGGACTTCGGCGGCCTTTGGTACGGCTACGGCTCCGACACCACCCGTACGGTCTGCGTCGGGGAACCTACGTCGGAGATTCGAGAGGTTCACGAGATCGTCCGGCAGGCGCAGCAGGCAGGTGTGGATGCGGTCCGGCCGGGTGTGAGTTGCCAGGAGATTGACCGGGCGGCGAGGAAAGTCATCACGGATGCGGGCTATGGCGAGCAATTCATCCATCGCACCGGCCACGGCATCGGTGTAACCACGCACGAGCCGCCGTACATGGTCGAAGGTGAGGAGCAGCCGCTTGTGCCAGGCATGTGCTTCTCCGTGGAGCCGGGGATCTATCTCGCGGGGAGGTTCGGCGTACGGATCGAGGACATCGTCACTGTCACCGCAGACGGCGGCCGGCGTCTAAACAACACCGATCATGGACTGCGCATCGTCGAGTAGTTTCAGCGAAATTGGCCGTTTCGATATTGGATTCGCTGGTGACATTGTTGTGAAATTCACCCGAACGGGTGACGAGTGCGCCGCCAGCGCAGCGCCACGATGGTGGTATCCAGGCGTAGCTCTTTATAATAGAGAGGCCGATGAGTCTGCCATGTCGACATGTGGCAGTTATTTGCCGGTGATCATCCACATCGAACTTGCGGCGCCGAGGTTGGCCGCGTACGGTTCCGATGGGAGTGGGCGTCATGACGGCCATGGACGTTCCCGCAGAAGGGGCTTCTGACAAGGCTGCTGAGAAGGCGGTGGCTCGTCGCAAAGCGGTGACTTACATCTCTTGGGTAGCTCTGGCGTTGATGACTACCTCGTCGGTGGCGAGCCTGCGGCCGGCGCCAACCATGGCCGTTTACGGTCTGGCGTGCGTCTTCTTGTATGTCGTCCCGGCCATCATTTTCCTGCTGCCTACATCCTTGGTGTCCGCAGAGTTGGCTTCGGGCTATGAGGGCGGCGTGTACAACTGGGTGGCTCGCGGGATTTCCAAGCCGATGGGCTTCCTGGCTGTCTGGTGCCAGTTCGCGATGACCATCTTCTACTATCCGACGCTGCTTGGGTTCGTGGCGAGCACCCTGGCCTATGTGATCAATCCTGAACTTGCCTCCAGTGGTGTGTGGACCGCGATCGTGATCGTGGTCGTGTATTGGACTGGGGTTTGGGTCTCCTCGCGGGGGACGAAGGGCGTCGCCGGCTTAGCGAGCGGTGGGTTGATCATCGGGACCCTGATCCCTGGTGCGGTGCTGGTCCTGCTTGGGGCTGTCTTCCTCGGGCAGGGCAACCCGTCGGCAGCGCCGATGACGGCAAGCAACCTGCTGCCGGCGTGGGCGGGACTGTCGAGTTTGGTGCTGATCGTCAACAACTTCTTGTCCTACTCGGGCATGGAGATGAACGCGGTGCACGTCTCATCGCTGCGCGAACCAGGCAAAGAGTTCCCAAAGGCGATCTTCTTCGCTTCGGGACTGGTGATGTTGATCTTCATTCTGCCGGCGCTGGCGATCAGCTGGGTGGTGCCGGCAGAGCAGCTCTCGCTCACCGCCGGGATCATGCAGGCCTTCGAGGCCATCTTCGCGAACTTCGGTATTCAGTGGCTGACCCCGATCTTCGGCCTGATGATAGTGACCGCCTCGCTGGGCGGGATGTTGACCTGGCTGGCCGGCCCGTCCAAAGGCCTGCTGCTCATCTCGCGGCAGGAGGGATACCTGCCGCCGTTCCTGCAGAAGATGAACAAGAACGGCGTTCAGCAGAACATCTTGGTCACCCAGGGTGTGATCACGACCCTGATCGGATTGGGATACGCTCTGGTCCCGACCGTCTCGAGCGCGTACTGGATCTTCTCGGTGATCACGACCCAGGTCTATCTGATCATGTATCTGCTGATGTTCGTGGCGGCTGTCCGGCTGCGTCGTAAGGAGCCGGACCATCCGCGCGGATACCGGGCGCCGATCTTAGGCGCTCTGTGCGGTGTCGGGTTCGCTGCATCGTTGGCGGCCCTGCTCATCGGCTTCATCCCGCCCTCGCAGATCGAGTCCGGTAGCGGCGGCGCGTACTTCGTCATCGTGGCGGCCGGTGCCCTTGGACTTGGACTTCTTGTGCCGTTCCTGTTCTACAGGTTCCGCAAACCGTCGTGGAAGCAGCCTGAGCAGGCGGAGGTGAGCCAGTCATGAGCACCGTCGAAGAGACATCGACCCAAAAGGACCGCAGGCTCGTCTACATCGTGATCACGGTCGCGCTGGTGCTGCTATTGATCATTTGCTTTATCTTCTACCGCTCAGCGCAGTCGAGCCAGCAGGCCCAGGACAAGGCCAACCAGTTGATTGCGGCGCTCCAGAAAGCCGGTGTACGCGTCGTCCCATCGCAGGAGCAGATCGTGCGCGTGCTCGGCGACGACGGAGGGGCGATCTGCAAGGATCCAGCCAGCGCGTTGCGTAAGGCGCTCTTGTTCAGCCAGCTCACCAACGGCGCGGGCGGACCCGGAATTCGTCCGGTCATCGTCGACAGCAGGATCTTCAAGGGAGAGCTGCTGGTGATCCAGATCTACTGCCCGGACCAACTGCCGCAATTCCAGCAGATGGTCGAGAAGCTTAAGACGGCCCCAGTAGCAGGCGGCTAGCGGGACATGGAACTGCGAGAGCGCATTGCCGGCTTGATGCAGCAGGCCCGAACCGAGCTCGGCGAGCTCGTCGCCATCCGGTCGGTGGCTGACCCCCGCCAATTCCCTCCCGAGGAGTGTGCGGCTGCCGCCCAGTGGGTTCTTGGAAAGTTCTCCGAGCTCGGTTTTTCCGATGCCCACCTTGCTGAGACCGCCGATGGGAGCCAGGCCGTCGTCGGATCCCGGCCATGCTCCGACACCACGGCACCTACCGTCCTGCTGTACGCGCACTACGACGTTCAGCCACCTCTCGATGAGGCTTCGTGGCGAACTCCGCCCTTCCAGCTCACCGAGGTCGACGGACGTTGGTACGGCCGTGGCGCGGCCGACTGCAAAGGCAACATAGTCGTGCACCTGGCTGCCCTGCGCGCTCTGGGTGATCAGATACCGGTGAACCTGAAGCTGGTCGTTGAAGGATCCGAGGAGCAAGGCACCGGTGGTCTTGAGGACTTCGTACCGAAGAACGCCGACCTGTTGCGCGCCGATGTCATCTTGGTTTGCGACACAGGCAATGCGGCGGTGGGTCGTCCGGCGGCCACGGTGAGCCTGCGCGGCTTGGTCAACGTCATCGTTCGAGTCGAGGCTCTGCGCTCGGAAGTGCACTCTGGCATGTTCGGAGGGCCTGCACCCGATGCACTTGCCGCGCTCGTCGCAATACTGGCGACGCTACGCGATGACGAGGGCAACACCACGATCACCGGGCTGGACAACAGCGAGACCTGGACGGGCGAGCCGTATCCGCCTGAGCAGTTCCGAAGTGACGCTGGCCTGCTCGATGGCACATCGCTTCTGGGAGATGGCAGTGTCAGCGACATGTTGTGGGCGCGTCCCGCGATCACCATTCTCGGCATCGACTGTCCGCCGGTCCTCGGATCAACGGCGGCCATCGCGCCTGACGCGGCTGCTCGGCTCAATCTGCGCATTCCACCGGGCGTCGATCCCGACCTCGCGTACACGGCCCTTGCTGACCATCTCCAAGCGGTGGCTCCCTGGGGTGTCCGGGTCGCAGTTGAGCTTGAGGGCGACGGTGAACCGTTCATGGCAAAGGTTGACGGGCCGGCGTACGAGGCGATGGCCAGCGCCATGAATGACGCTTACGGAACGCCTATGACCACCCTGGGCCAAGGCGGATCGATTCCGCTGTGCAATGTGTTCGCCGAGACCTACCCCGACGCCGAGTTGATCATGATCGGCGTTGAAGAGCCGGCGGCGCTCATCCATGCCCCGAACGAGAGTGTGGCTCCCAGCGAAATACAGTCAATGGCACTCACTGAAGCACTCTTCATGCAACGCTACCCAACCGCGCGCGGCCGCTAGTCGATTAGACCGCGCCCAACAGTTCCGCCAGAATCGCAACCGATCCGGGTCCAACGCCGGGCCTCGAATGAGTTCTACAACGGCTTGCGGCTCACTGCGCCGGACATGATGAAGATCCGAGAACAACTTCCTCGCCGTCGCGCCCGGCTGCCGACCGGCGTCAACGTGAACGAACGGAGCGTCTCCCGCGAGAATGCCGGGTGGTCGGGATCTTTTGCGCGCGTTGTTGTACGCGAAGTGCGCGCTGCGAGGAATCAGGTTGGGATCGGGTCTGTCGCTTGGCCCGCTGGTAGGAGGGGGGCTGGGTCCTGGTGGAGGAGGCCGTGTGCCTCGGCCACCGGTCGGGAGACCAGTTTGCCGCCGAGGGTGGTCAGCCCCTTTGCTAGGACTGGATCACGCGCGGCCGCGCCGGCTACCCCGTCCGTCGCGACGCGGACCAGGTACGGCAGCGTGGCACTGGTGAGCGCGAGGGTGGAGGTACGCGCGACAGCGCCGGGGATGTTGGCGACGCAGTAGTGCACCACACCCTCTTCGATGTAGGTCGGTTCGGAGTGCGTGGTCGGTCGGCTGGTCTCGAAGCAGCCGCCTTGGTCGATAGCGATGTCTACCACCACACTGCCAGGCCGCATGCTCTTGATCATGTCGCGGGTAACCAGTTTCGGCGCCTTCGCGCCGGCGACCAGGACGGCGCCGATCACCACATCGGATTCGGTCACGTACGCCGCGGTCCGCGCCCGGTTCGGAACTACCAGGTCAAGCCGGCCACCGAACACATCGGAGAGGTAGGACAGGCGCGCCGCGTTGGTGTCCAACACCCGCACGATCGCCCGTAACCCGAGCGCCATCTTGGCGGCCTCGGTTCCGGCGACGCCACCGCCGATGATGGTGACCTTCGCGGCCGGCGTACCGGGGACCCCGCCCAGCAGCAGGCCCGCCCCGCCGGCGGAACTTTCCAGGTGGTGGGCGGCGGCCTGGACAGCCATCCGCCCGGCAACCTCGCTCATCGGGGTGAGCAGCGGCAGTCGCCCGTCTGCGGTCTGTACGGTCTCGTAGGCGATCGAGTCGATGCGTCGGTCGAGGAGGAACTCGGTGAGCCGACGGTCGGCCGCTAGGTGCAGGTAGGTGAACAGCTGCTGCCCCGGGCGGAACCGGTCATATTCCTCAGGTATTGGCTCCTTGACCTTGACGATCAAGTCCGCAGCGGCAAACACCTCGTCTGCGGTGCCGACAACCCGCGCGCCGGCTGCAACGTACTCGTCGTCCGGAAACCCGCTGCCCGACCCGGCGCCGGCCTGGACGGTGACCTCCCGGCCGTGGTAGGCCAGCTCGGCAACGCCGTCGGGCTGCACCGATACCCGACCTTCCTTGTCCTTGATTTCCTTCGGCACACCAACCACCAACCCGGCCATACCCGCTCCCTCCTTAATTCAGGCCCTTGATTCCGGCCTCCATCGAGCATGCTCGTGAGCTGCCGACCCGGGGCCAGGATCCCTGGGAGTCCAGGGCTTGGTCTCTTGTGCAGACGTTTGAAGCGCCTCCCCGCAGGGTGGATCCGACTATTTACGAGATCGGGAAAAATACCGTCCGGCTTGCTGGAGCCGATTTTAGTGACGACCAGTATGGTTCTGATCGCCCGGGTCGTCCTGAGAAGGCAAGTGTTGGGTGACGAACGAGTCCACTAAGCGCCGGGCGGTAGTGCATGGCGAGGTGTCACCTCGAGGTTGTCGGCGGGGGGGCCGTGTCGACCCTCGCGCGCGGACACGATGATGGATATGGCACGCCCGACCAGGACGCCGAGGGCGATCGCCACCATCGTCTCCACTGTGGTGATCAGGGTCGTGGTGCCGGTGCTGTCACCGTTGAGTAAGGCCGCGACGCCGACCAGGCCGAGCGCACCGGGGACCAGGAGCCAGAACGCCGGTGTGAAGCTGACGATCGCCGGTGGCCCGGTTCGCTGCCGGGCGACCAGATCGGCCACCGGGGTCATCGCGGCCGCGCCGACGAAGGCGGACAGCACGCCGCCGAAGAACAGGCCTCCCAGCACCTGGCCGCCGTAGGCCACGTACAGGACCAGGAGGATCCAGCCGAGGGAGCTCGGACGCGCGCACAGGTTCATCACGATGCCGACGCCGAACACGCCGACGGCGAGCCAGGGGCCAAGGACGCCGAGCGTCGGCTTGGTCGCCGTCAGGTCGAACGCGGGTACCCCGACGAGAGCGCCCGCGGCGAGGATGCCGAGGCCGAGCAGCACGAGCTGGGCGGCCCCGGCCGCCAGTCGCCCGGCACCGGAGATCATCTGGCCGGTCGACAGCTCGATCACCGAGGTGGTCAGCAGCGCTCCGGGCAACAGTGTGACCAGCGGGGCGATCAGGCTGGGGGCGACGTCGAAGTCGAGGCCGGTCCGCGACAGCAGGAAGACTACGAGCGACACGCTGAACGATGCAGCGACCGTCAGCAGCACCTGGAACCGGGGCGGCACACGGCTTCCGGCGAGCAGGAGGGCCCCGGTCAGGCCGCCGAGTCCGGCAGCCACCACGATCCCAAGCCAGGAGCTGCCGAGCAGGACGGCGAGGCCGACCGTAGCGAGCACTTGACCGACCACCTGCATCGACGGACCGAAGGGCGGGGGCCGGGTACGAATCGCCAC
The DNA here is from genome assembly GCA_963815975.1 of uncultured Actinomycetota bacterium. Classification (GTDB taxonomy): domain Bacteria; phylum Actinomycetota; class Actinomycetes; order Propionibacteriales; family Propionibacteriaceae; genus Microlunatus. The sequence continues at coordinate 349,780 of CAWFJC010000006.1, read as the reverse complement.
GATCTGATCGTGGGCCCACCGGGGATCGATCCGACCGGTGCGCGCGACCCTGACGACGTCATCGAGCTCCTCGATCTGGTGCAGCCGCAGCCGCTGGCGGCCGCTGGTAACGGCCCTGGTCCGAAGCCGACCGCCGGTGCGGGACGAGACCAGCAGCGCGGTCGGCAGGGCGATGATCTCCGTGTCAGCCATGCCGTATGCCCGGGCGATCTCCTCCAGATTCGTATCCACGTCGTCGACGTCGAAGCCGGAGTCGATCAGCGCCTCCCCGGCCGACGTCAGCAGCACCAGTACGTCGGTGGCCGGTTCGGTACCGCTTCGCGGCGGAGCTGCCTCCGGCTGCGCGACCTGACCCTCGCCCTTTCGGGCGAGGCGCAGCAGCACAAGACTCACCAGGATCAAGACGGCGAGGGCGATCAGGACCGAGCTGAGCGGAACAGCTCCGGTCGAGCTGGCCGCTGGCGTCGCCGGTCGTTGGGGCGGAGGGCTCTCGGGTTGAGCGGACGCGGAAGTCGAGCTGCCGCTCGGTGTCGGGGGCTCCGAGGGCGTGGACGGCGGTGCTCCGGTCGGGGTGAGGGATTCAGCTGTCGTTGCAGTCGGCGTCGCCGGAGGGGTGAGTACCGAGCTGGTGCCGCCTGGCGTGGAGCTTTGGTCACTCTGGCGTGGGGCTTTGGTCGTCCGGCGTTGGCGAGGCTGAGGCGGTCGTAGTCGACGTCTCGGTTGGGATGCCCGTGGGAGTTTGCGCCACCGCAGCCGCCGCACCAACGACGGTGAGCAGTGCCGCCGCCGCCCAGATGATCTGGTGGCGCTGGCGGAAGCTCGCGACGCTGCGGCGGCGGTCGGCGACCATGGAGCGTGACTATAGGCCGGGGGCCGATGGCGGTGGATTACCACCCCAGCAAATGGTGGTGCGGGGCTGCTGTCCGGCCGACCGAGCCTGCCACCGAAGGCGGACCGAAATCGCCGCGAGGCGGAGCGCAGCATCTGGATTTCGCCCACAGCAGGAGGGCCGATGTCATCAGCCGAGTCCGCAGCGGCCGACGCCTTGCCGCTCGCAGCCAGCCCGGGCCTGGTCCCTCGATCTGCCCGAACGCCGGGGCGGCGGACCTCTGAGCACTCGACCTGATGCGAGACTTCTGGGAGTTGGCATCACGGCACAGCATCGGAGGTGATCACGATGCGACAACCGCGCACGTATCTCGGGCTTGGCATGATCCTGGCCTTGATGTTGTCAGCGTGCGCCGCGGGGCCGAACGAGCTGGTGGATACCGGCTCGGATCCGGCCGGCTTCTGGCTGGGCCTGTGGCAAGGATTTATCAGCCCGATTACGTTTCTGATTTCGCTGTTCACCTCAGCAGTCAACATCTACGAGGTCCAGAACAACGGTAACTGGTACGACTTCGGGTTCATGGTGGGAGTGGCAGCTGCGTTCGGTGGGGGAGCAGGCGGCGGTAGCGCATCAGCTGGTCGGGTTCGCCGTCGGAGGCGAGCGTCCGGCAGCTAGGCCGGGATCATCGGCGTCGACCTCCGGATCTGGCGGTTCGACGTTCCAGGGACGGCTACGCGTACGGCTCTTTTAACCTGCCTAGTCCAAAGAACCTAGGGCAGCCTCGAGTTCGGCGGCAACCTCGTTCAGGGCTGGGGAGATGGCCTCCGGGTCGCCAGACTGGAGCAGTTCCTCAACGCGTCCACGTGACGCTCGTACTGCATCTCGCAGGGAGCGCGTCCCAGTTCGAGTGGCGTCGTCCGGGGCCGAAGCCTCGAGTGCGGTCAGCCGATCCTCGACAGCGGCTATGCGATCCGCCTCGACGGTCCAGCCGCCCTCGACCTGATCAAGAGAGCCCGATTGCCCCAGCTCAGGGACGAGCACGCGGGCAAACCACGACACCTCTTGCTCGGCCATCGCAAAATCAGCCCTCCAGACTCGTCGACGGTGTGCCCGCACGAGAAGGGGAGTCGCTACCGCGGCTGCAAGCAACAAACCCGCCAGCGCCCACCAGAACCAGGAAACTGCGCCTGTCTCGGCAGACTCGCCCGCCGCGGACGAGGACGGCGACGGGCTGGCGGTCGGCGATGGGCTGGCAGTCGGCGATGGGCTGATAGTCACCGACCGGGTGACAGTCGACGGACTCGGCGCTGCAGTGACTGTCTGGGTCGTGGTGGTCTCCACGCGGATCGGCGACCGCGAGGGATTCTTCGTCGCCGATGGCGTCGGCGTCGGTTCTTGAGTGGGTGTCAGCTCCTCTGTTGGCCGGCTCGATGAGAGTGCGGGACTCGGTTTCGTCGGCGTCGGACTGGGAATCTCCGGGCGCTGAGCCGACCTCGTGGGGGTCGGCAGGGACACCGTCGGCGTGGGTAGTTGGCTTGCTGAGCGTGATGGCGATGCCGGCCCCTCGATGTTCCCACCGCCGGCGCATGACGTGAGCACCGCGATCGCCACAGCAAAGCCAGCCATTTTCATGACCAGCGTTCCAAACCTGCCGCCGGATTCGGCCCTATTGCACACCCCGACCCCCGATGCAACGTCTGTTTGAAACGAGATACGCTCGGCCTGCATTACAGGCGTCACATCGTAGCGTCGTTCGAGCTGAGTCATGTTGAAACCGAAGTGCACGATTGACAGGCAGCGTCTGGGCACTCTGGGAGGCCGACGCTCTACGCCACGTATAATCCACACGCCACGCCGATTGTTTCGGACCGAGGGCGAGGATCCCATGTTCGTATTTGGCCTTTCGCGCGCCAATCCCCAGCGCCTTCGACTGGTTCGGCAGCCTCGTCACCCGGCGGGATCGTGACGACCGGGGAACGGGCCGATGTCACCGTCATCGGTGCCGGCCCCGCCGGGGTGTTCGCGGCGCTGAGGGCCGCCCGGCTGGGTGCCCGGACCACCCTGGTCACCCGGGATGCAGTGGGCGGGATGGCCGCCGCGGATGGTCCGGTTCCGGTGCGCACGCTGGCGCAGGCCGCCCGGCTGCGCCGCGAGGCGCGGCACCTGCACCGGTACGGCATCGAGATGAGCGACACCACCCTGGACTACGGTCGGCTGCTCGCGCGGGTGCGCGAGGTGGTCGCCGACGTGGCCGAACACTCCGTGCCGCGCTCCGAGCTGCAGGACGCCGGTGTGGTGCTGCACGAGCACGCCGGGACCGTGCGGTTCGTCGACCCGCACACCGTCGAAGCCGAGCACGGCCTCCGCCTCACCGCCGACAAGTTCATCCTGTGCGCGGGCGGCACGAACCGGGCCCTGCCGGTGCCGGGAGCGGAGCTGGTGGGCTCGCACCGCGACGCGTGGACGCTGACCACCGTGCCGGAGTCGCTGCTGGTGATCGGCGCCGGGGCGACCGGCGTCCAGGTCGCGTCGGTGTTCGCCGAGCTCGGCTCCCAGGTGACGCTGTTCGAGGCCGGTCCGCGGATTCTTGGCACCGAGGACGAGGACGTCTCGCGGACCATGGCGGCGTCGTTTCGGGCCGCCGGCATCGAGGTGCGCGAGGACTTCGGCCGGATCCGCGGGTTCGAGAAGACGGCCGCCGGGGTGCGGATGGTCTTCGAGAAGGACGACGCGGTCGACAGTGTCGAGGCGAACCTGGCGGTCGCCGCGATCGGCTGGCTGGCCGACACCGCCGGACTGAACCTGGCCGCCGCCGGGGTGGCGACCACCGACCGCGGCTACGTGCAGGTCGATGAGCATCTGCGCACCACCGCCCCGCACGTGTTCGCCGCCGGCGACATCACCGGCCGGCTCATGCTCGTGCCGCACGCGGTGCAGGACGGCTACCTGGCCGCGACCAACGCGGTGCAGGACCGCGGGGCCACCCTGAGTCCGCCGGCCTCCCCGATCGGAAGCTTCACCGACCCCGAATACGCCCAGGTCGGTCCCACCGAGGCCCAGGCCCGTCGCGACCATGACGTGGTGGTGGCCACGGTCCCGTTCGCGGTGGCGGCGCGGCCGATCATCGACGGGCGCCCCGACGGGTTCTGCAAGCTCATCGTCGATCGCGGCACGCACCGAATCCTCGGCTGCCACGTCGTCGGCGAGCGGGCGGTCGAGATCGCCCAGGTGGCCGCGGTCGCCATCGCCGCCGCAATGCCGGTCGAGCAGTTCGTCCGGATCCCGATTTCCTTCCCCACCTACACCAACGTCCTGGGACGGGCCGCGATCGATGCCGCCCGCCAACTCGACGTGCCCGGCTTCTGGGACGCCCCGGAGTCGGCCACCCGCAGGACCTAGCGGCCAAGCCGGCGACGGCTGCGTGCCCAGTGACGGTGCCGATCACGTTCTGGACTATTAGGCATGGACATCGCTCGGGCACCTCGACCTCGAAATAGGAGACAATTACCACCATGACTGACTGCGTTGTTGACGAGTTCGAAACGCGAGCCTGACGTGTCTCGGAAGCCGGTAGCTCCACTCACACCCGGATGGGTCATCGTTGATGGTCTGCCGGTGTTTCATCGTTTCTGCCTCGATGCAGGCCCTGATGCTGATGCGATGGTGCACGTCCACGGATTTGGAATCTCTGGCACCTATCTGGAGCCCACTGCGGCTCTGCTTGCACCGCATTACCGTACGTTCGTACCTGATCTACCGGGGATGGGGCGGAGTATTAGGCCCGAGGGAGGACTCGACTTACCGGGTCTGGCCAAGGCTCTGATGTCCTACTGCGACGCGGTCGGGGTCGAGCGGCCGATACTGATCGGGAATTCCCTGGGCTGCCCGATCATTCTCGAGGTCGCGACGGCCTTCCCCGACCGGATCAAGCGTGCCGTGATGGTCTCTCCGGCGGGTGGCCCTAACAACCAACCTCTCGGCCGAGCTATTGCACAGATGGCGATGGACGGGTTGCGCGAACCCCCATCGATGGTGCCCATCGCTTCACGCGACTATCTCAGGTTCGGGGTAATTCGAAGTCTGTCGTTGTTCCGGGCGATGACTCGCTACCCGACGCTGGAACGTCTTCCGCATCTCGCCGTCTCAACACTCGTGATCGCCGGTTTGCGTGATCCACTCGTCAAGATTGCCAATGCCCCCCGCCTGGCCGTGGTGCCGCACATCGACGCGGTCACCGTCCCGGGAGCGCACGCGCTCAACTTCAGCCGTCCGCAACTGATCGCCGAGCTGATCGAGGCTCACCTCGCCGGTGAACCTTTAGCGACGCAGACTGGACCAAGATCTGTGGTCACAGTCGTCAGCGTTGAGGGCAACTAAGCGGGCTCTGGCGTCTTAGGACCTGGAGCGGGGAGCACATTGCTGATGACAAAGGCGACGGCCACTGCGACGACGACCTGAGGTGTCACTGCCACGCCGTCGGTTCCCATGAGGAGGACGGCGAGCAGCGTCGAGGTTAGTGGTAGCCGCAGCATGGCTGCGGACATGGCACCGATGCCTATGGCGATCCCTGCCGCCAAATCCATGCCGGGTAACGCACTTGCCGCAATGCCGGCCGCTGCGCCGATGAACATTCCGGGGAAGACCGGGCCACCTCGGAAAGCGCTCAGCGACAGCCCGTAGACGATTGCTTTGCAGACGATGAGGAGGGTTATTACGGCGAGCGAATAATCAGTGGCGTCGGCGATGAGCTCGGGAAGTGCGTCCTGTCCGGAGAACAGCACCTGGGTGAAACTGCGTCCGGTGATCAGCTGGTATGCCATGGCTGTAAGGCCGATCAGCAGACCGAACGCGGTCGTGACCAACACTCGGTTCAGGTGGACGATCGGACGGAGCCAGAGTGCAAGGGAGCGGATCAACCACCCGAGAAGTGCGCCTGCTGCCCCCAAGACCACCGCCCATGCCAGGGTGGCCAACGTCGGCGCCACTGCGGGCGGCACCGGCAGCGCAAGCGAAAAAGTGCCGAGACCGGTCCAGTCGTCCAAACCGACGAAGACCAGCGCCCCGATGCCCGAGGCCAGCAAGCCCGGCAGCGTCACCAAGCTCAGCGTCATACCGCCGATCCCTGCCACCTCCATGATCAGGAAGGCGCCGAGCACCGGGGAGCCGAGCAGTGTGCTGATGGCCGCAAAGCTGCCGGCCGATGCCATGATCATCTGCGCCGTTGGTGGCGCATCCTTCTTCGCTAGGCGGACGGTCAGCGCCGCCAGCCCGCCACCAATCGCGATCAGAGGTGCTTCGGGTCCGACCACCGCGCCGAGACTGAGCGTGGCCAAGGCCGCCAAGGCGATGCCGGGGAGCTCACGTCCGGCGGCCGGGCCTCCGCCTGCTGTGAAGCCGAGTGCAGGGGAGTGGCCTCCGTTGCCAGGCAGGTATCGGATGGCCAACGCGGTCAACAACCCGCACAGCACCAGCCAGGGCAGCGGCCACCAGGCCGGCGTAGGGCTCCCGACGATCTGATTGGGCAGATCAAAAAACAGCAACCGCTGGATCGCGGTGACCAGCGCGAGGAAGCCGTAGGCGATGGCCGAGATGGGAATGCCGAGAAGCGCTGCAAGGACAAGCGCCGTGATGTATTGCCTGGAACGGATCAATGCGACCGGGTCCGGCGCAGGCGGTCCCCCGGCGCCGGTAGCGGCATGCTGGCTCGCTTCAGGAAGCGCGCCACTCCAGGACCGTTCGAGTCAACCATCAACGCGCTCTCTTCAGATCAGTCGGATAAGGCGACAAACATGCCGGAGCTGAGGAGTCCAAGCGACCGTGCCGGGCGGGATGAGGCCGACCGGACGGCGGGGGCTCTCGTCGCCGACGGATGCCTTTCCCGATCGGGGGAGGTAGCTGTGCAGTCAAGGTGTTTGCTCAGATCCCGGTGATGGCTTGGATTCGGCCGTCGGCGATGGCTTTCACGAACGCGTTGTAGTCGCGTTGGTTCTGGTCGGCGTAGCGGGCGGAGAAATCGGCGATGGCGTTATCGACGGTGTCGTCGGTGCCGAGGTATTCGGCGATGGCGATCGGGTCGCCGGATCGGGCGTGGGCGCGAGCGAGGGTCCAGCCGCACATTTTGGCGTAGAACGTCATCGCGAGCGGCGACATGAGCTCGACCAGCGCGGAGGCCTTCATGTCGCGCAGCTGGCGCCAGTAGAAGTACTGGTTGGCTTTGGCCGCTCTGGTCCAGCCCAGGAAGATGTCGGAGGACGCCTGCATCAACCGCTGACCTTCCACCACGCGCTGGCCCGGAGTGTTGTAGCGGCTCTTCGGCAGGTGGTCCTCGAGGACGGAGCTAGTGGCCTCCTTGACTTGGAGGAACAGGGGGTCGGCGTTGTCGCGGCCTTCGAGCAGCACCATGAACGCTCGGGTGCCGACGCTGCCGACGCCGACCACCTTGCGTGCCGCGTCGACGATGGTGAATCTGTCCAAGAGCTGCCGACGGTCGTTGCTGAGGGTGGCCTGGTAGGCGCGGAATTGCTCCTCGACCGTGTTCCGGGCCTGCTCGGGTGTCATCTCGTAGCTGGCCGCCAGGTCTCGCAGCGGGATGATCACCGGTGGTCGGCTGACGATGCGATGGTGACCGTCGACGACTTCGGCGAACTTGGGCAGCGCGCCGAGGCTGTCGCGGGTGTGGGCCTTGCGGATCGTCTTGTTCGCGGTCTTGTACGCTTTCGCGATCTGGGCGGCCTCGTCCTTCGAGATGTCCTGTTTCTTCTTCTTCTTCTTTCTTCTTACCGGTCTTGCCTTTGCCCGGTTTCGCCGCGGCCGAAGCTTCTTTGACGGCCCGCATGGCGTCTTGCATGTCGTGTTCGGTCCAGTGCGCGTACCAGATGTCCAGTGTGCGCGTCGCGGCGAACTCGGCGATCCCCAATCGGTAGGCCTTGACCGACTCGACGGTCACCGCCCGCGTATCCGCGGGGGTGAAGCGGTTGTTCCGGGCTGCGATTGTGAAGCTGGCCGCCATCCGCTTCAGGTCGTACTCGAACGGTCCGGGCAGGGTCTCGTCGAAGTCGTTGAGGTCGAACAGCAGCTCTCGTTCCGGTGAGGCGAAGCCGCCGAAGTTGGACAGGTGGGCGTCGCCGCACAGCTGTACCACCAGCCCGGCCGTAGGCGTGGTGGCGAGATCGGTCGCCATCACCTTCGCCGCGCCGCGGTAGAAGGTGAACGGTGACACCGTCATCCGGCCGTGTCTCACCGGTACCAGATCGGCCTCCCGGGTCGCGTTCTGTTCGATCAACAGCTCGACCGGGTCGGGCCGTTCGGCCGCCGGTTCCCAGTCGGCCTGAGATGACAGCGGCGTATTCTCACGCACCCGTTCGCCGATCGCCTGGCGGTCCTGGACGCTGGGGTGGCTGCTGGCGGTGCTTGTGGTCATGACTGCTCCATCGAGGGATATCCGATGCGCCGGACTACCCCGGGCGGGATGGCCGTCGCGGTGAATTGGGGGAGCCAGCCACTAAGGAACTTTAGTCACCGCGATCTGTCCAGCGCCATAAGAAATGGCGCCGAATCCAGCGGGACATCCCGCTCTCCCACGGTTGCCTGCGGGGCACCCCGAGCAAGCGCTCAGGCGTCGCTCCCACTCGGTGGGGTCGCGCTGGGCTGGCGGGTTGGTATTCCGGTGGCGAAAATGAACGCGAGCAATGCGGCCGAATTTGCCAAGACCGCGAGCGAGGCACGTAGTCCGTCGAGCCGGGACTGCTGGTTCTGCTCCACGATTGCGTCAGCGGTTTCGGGTGGCACTCCCGCATCCTCGAGTGCTACGCGCAGGTCTGCGTCGGAGATGAACGGAATGCCGCTAGCGAGTTCAACCTGCGCGGTTGACGTCAGCTCCTCTGGAACTGCGGGATTGCCCTGGATGCCGGCGAAGAAGGATGCGGAGAGCGCGGAGATCAGGACTGCACCGGCGAGTGCAACACCGATGGAGGCGCCAAGGTTGGTGACGGTGTTCTGCAATCCGCCGACCTCACCGCTTTGCTCGTCGGGCACAGCGGAGACGGTGACGGCGCCGAGTTGCGAGGCGAGGGCCCCGACACCCAGGCCGGCCAGCAGCATCGGCCCGGTGGTGATCTCCGGTCCGGCGCCCAGGTCGAGGAGCGCAATCAGTATGACTGTGCTGGCGAACAGAGCCAAGAAGCCGATCCGCACCACACGGCGAGGGTTTGCGTTCGGGAACACTTTCGGCACGCCGGCCGCGGCGAGCAACAGCGTGATGGACAGCGGAAGCAGCTGGACGCCGGTGGCGATGGCCGACAGCCCAAGCGCGACAGACAAGAACAGCGGCACCACAAAGAACAGGCCCGCCTGCAGGAGGTATTGGAAGAAGAAGGAGACCAGGCCCCCGCGGAGCAGCTTGTTGTCCAGCATGGCCGGGTCGACCAACACTCCCTGACCGCGACCGAGCCGCCGCCGCTCCCAGCCCAGGAAGCCAGCGAGCACGCAACCTCCGGCGAGGATGAGCCAGATCACCGGGGAGAGGCCCAGCAGTTCGGGGGCGCCGGGCTTGGGGAGGACGAAGCCCCAACTGCCCGAGCTGAGGACGCCGAACACCACCAGGGCGAGGCCGAGCGCCGAGAGCACGGTTCCCATGATGTCCAGTCGCGCGTCCTTATCGGCGGGTGTGTCGGCCATCCGCCGAGTCAGGGCAAGAATGATCAGAACGACAAGCACCTCACCGACGAACACCCAGCGCCATGAGGCGTAGGTGGTGAACAGGCCGCCGATCAGCGGCCCGGCAGCCACCGCGATCGCACCCGCGGAAGCGACCAGGCCATAGGCGCGGGGGCGATCGGCCTGACCAAAGTTTGTGGCGATCAGCGCAACCACCGCGGGCATGATGAGCGCGGCGCCCATTCCCTCCAGTAGGGACCAGCCGATCAACAGCATGGTCAGGTTCTGAGAGAGTGCGGTGAGCAGGGAGCCACACCCATAGATCACGCATCCGATCGCGAACGCCCGCTTGCGGCCCCAAATCTGACCGATCTTCCCGCCGGTGATCATCAACGAGGCCATCACCAGGGTGTACATCGTGATCGCGGTTTGGATGCCGGTGACCGTCGTGCCCACGTCTTTCGCGACCGTCGCGATCGACACATTCATCACCGAACTGTCCAACGTCATGAGAAATTGCGCCGAAGCCAACGTGATCAGCACCGTGCCCGCAGCTTTTGCCGTCTGTTCTGGTGCACTTGACGCTGTCACAAGATCAGCCTTCCTTGGCCAGATGATCGGCGTCCGGGCGATTCATTCCAGGGGCCGAGGTAACTTCAAGCAGCGTGACGTCGGCGCCCGGCTCCCGTGCCTGCATTACGGCCCTGCTGCCCGCTGGCCCTCCGCCCACCAGGAGCAGCCTCATTGCGACGTCTCGGCGGAAACGGCCTGGCCGGGGCTGTGCCTGCCGATGGGCCTGAGAATGGCCCGGGCTGGTGCCCCGTCACTGCCATGCAGTTTGACTGGCAGGCAGATCATCTCGTACCGGCCGCCGGTGACCGGTGACAGGTCGAGGCCCTCGATGATCCAGATACCGGCTTGGAGCAAGATCTGGTGGATCTTGGCTCCGTCGGCGCGGTACCCGCCAACGGACAGATAATCGATCCCGACAGTCCGCACCCTTATCTCCGCCAGATGCATAGCGGCCTGCTCGGAGATGTACACGAAATCTTCCACAAAGCTGCTGCTGCGCCAGCACCGAGCCGAGTTCAATGTCCGGAACAAAACGCGCTCCCCAGCCTGCAACCCGTGCTTGCGGATTTCGCCCGCTGTGACCTCGCGGGGATGCTCGATCTCGATTACCCGGGCCTCGCCCATCGTGGCGTTCAGCGGCATCTCATCGATTCCGGCCGCCCCGTGAATGAAGTGCGTCGGTCCGTCCATGTGGGTGCCGGTGTGCACCCCCATGGCCAGCCGGGAAACGTTGCAGTCGTCACCGCGGCCCAGGTCCATCACCCGCTCCAACACGATCGGCGGATTGTCGGGCCAATGCGGCATGCCATGCCTGACCGTCACTGAGACGTCTATCCAATCGGTCATCTCAGGCGCCACGATGCCCTCCGCGACATGGTTCGGGCCCGCCACAGCTCAGCGCCCGCCGTCCCGGTTCCGACTACGCGCCGTCCGGGCGCCCCCACGAGGGTGCGCTCTCGCGAAGCCACGACGGGTGACGGGTAGCCTGCGCTGGCCTCAACATGATGCGGGCCGTTTTCTTTTCGAAGGCTATCTTGCGCAGTCGGTCAATGTCACCGCGGCGTTTACTCCTTCTCAACAATCCAGGGCCTCGGGGCCGTGAGGGGCGAGCGCTTAGCCAGCGTCCCGCAGGTAGCCGGAGAGCCAGCAGCTCGATTGCTATGGTGAGGCTATGCGGGCCATCACCGTCATTCCCGCACGGCAAGGCTCTGTCACACTGACCGAGATGCCGGAGCCGCCGGACGAGGACGGGCCGATTCTGGTCCAGACGCAGGCGGTAGGCATCTGCGGCACCGATCTGGAGATCATCAACGGCGAGTACGGGTCAGCGCCATCGGGCGAGGACCGCCTCATCATCGGGCACGAATCGCTCGGCCGGGTTCTCGAGGCACCGCCTGGGACCGGTTTCGATGCTGGAGACCTCGTCGTCGGCATCGTCCGCCGGCGCGACCCTGTTCCGTGTCCGGCTTGCGCAGCGGGGGACTGGGATATGTGCATGAATGGCCGGTACACCGAGCGGGGCATCAAGGGTCGTCACGGCTACGCCTCCGAGCGCTACCGTATCCACCCTGACTACCTCGTCGCGATGGATCCCGTCCTCGGGATTCTCGGCGTGCTGCTCGAGCCCACCACCGTCGTGGCCAAGGCCTGGGACCACATTGAAAAGATCGGCCACCGGGCGTCGTGGGCACCGGAGAAGGTGCTTATCACCGGCGCCGGGCCGATCGGGCTTCTCGCCGCGCTGCTGGCCACCCAGCGCGGTTATCAGACCTACGTGCTTGACCGGGTCACCGAAGGCCGCAAGCCAGAGATGGTACGGCGCCTGGGGGCAACCTATTTCCACGTCGGGGACCTTGGCGAAGCGGGGGCGGAGGCAGACATCGTCATCGAGTGCACCGGCTTTGTGCAGATGCTGCTCGAAGCAGGGCCGCAGCACGTGCGCCACCGCATAACGTGTCTCACCGGAGTCTCACCGGCCGGCGCCGAGGCAACTGTCGACCCGGGACTCCTCAACCGCAACATCGTCTTGCAGAACTCCGTCATATTCGGCTCGGTCAACGCCAACCGGAACCACTACGAACTGGCCGCCGAAGCTCTCGCCCAAGCCGATCCAGGCTGGCTCGCCGACCTCATCACCCGCCAGGTGCCGCTCGACCAGTGGAGCGACGCCTACACCCGCAGACCGGACGACATCAAGACCATCCTCGGCTTTCCAGACGCATCACTCTAGCCGCGACTCGGCCACCAGAGCTGATCTAGCTCGCGGCATTACGGTTGCTGGCCGAGGGAGTCTGATCACCGCACGCCGTGCATCACGACCACCAAGGTGCCTAACTCCACAACGAAAGCGCTGGGCGGTAGCGGCGTGATTCGAGCCCCATCCACACCGCTGCTTCGCCCTCGCCGCACCGATGACAAGCACAGCCTGGCTTAGTACTTGACAGGTCCGATCACCCCGGCCATGGCCAGGCCGTCGAGGATGAGTTGCACGGCGATGGCGGCAATGAGGAAGCCAAACACCTTCTCGGTGACCAACATGCGGCTTTCGTCGAGCTTGGCACTGACCTGGTTTGCCCAGCGGAACACCGCAATATCTATCAGCAAGACGAACAGCAAGATGGCGATCGCAACCGCCAGCACGCTGAGAGACGTCGCCTCAGCGGAGATCGTCACCAGGCCGACGATGCCCACCGGGTTCAGCAGGTACGGCACGGCCAGCGGAAACCGCGCGAGCTGCATCGGGTCCTTCCCAGCAGTGGAATGGTCGGCGCCGCCACCGGGCGGTGCGAGCACCATCCACACCGCCAGGACCAGCAAGATCACGCCACCCGCGATCGACAAGGAGCCGATCGAGAAGTGCAGCAAGGCACGCAGCAACTCGCCGAGCACGATCAGGATCAGGGCCACCGTGCCCGCGGTGACCAGCATCGTGCGTTGCACACGCCGCTTGGCTGCCGCGTCAAGCGGAGCTGTGATCTCCAGGAACGGGACCAGAGCGAGCTTGGGCCCTATGCCGATCAACAACACCAAGAACGTGTCGATCACACCCGCAACGGTGACTGACGTCTGATCCATCCCCCCAGTGTGGCCGAGACGAGCCTTCGGTGTCCTGGCCTGTCGGTAACGAACCGCGGCGCCCAGCTATCCGGTGTGCCCTCCGCCCGTTTCTAGGGAGAGGCGCCGCCCTATGGCGCGACGTCAAGCAGACGCCAACAGGCGTTCAGCATTCGCGGCCTCGGGCCGCGGTCTGCTCGGTGGCCCGTTCCGAAGGTGGAGCGCCCGCCGGAAGTACCGCCCCACGCAGATCATTTGCCCTCGCGGCGTCGGGCCGGTCGGTGGGAGGGGTGGAGGGCTGCTTGCACCATGGCGCGCCGGCTGACGGCCGCCGAGAACCTGGGCGGCCTCGTTGCGCCTCAATGCTGGCCATACCGGAGCCGATCCATGTCCCGGGCTCTCGCCGCGTTCGGTGTAGTAGGAGGCCAGACGTGGCCCTCTCGGTGGCGTCCAAGGCCGCGACCTGCCGGGTCAGGTAGTCGTACCCCGACCCAGCGCTGAGCTCGTGGATGCTCATCGTCGCAGCCCCTGAAGGCGACTCGATCAACCTCGCGGTCAGCCGAGCCGGGACGCTCCGCGGATGAAACGTTCGACCTGGGACGTGATACCGGTTCTCCGGTCAGCGACGACTACACGCCGGCAACAAGCGTCTTCACCGGGACGGTGGGCTAGGTGCAGATCGACGTCGGCGCGGCAGACGCCGATCACTTCATCAGCGCGGAGGAGCGGTTCCACATCGCGACGGCGCGTCAGTGAGCCTCTCGGTGATTGCGGGGCCGGGAGAGCGATCTCTCCTGGTAGTACGCCGGGGGCAGGTTCACCCCAAAGAGGTGAGGCGCCTAAGCTGTCGACAGCGTTGGATCTTGCTATGCCCGACCAACGAGCACGCGTGAAGGCCTGGAACGGGCCAAGCGGTCGAAGAAAGGGAGACGACATGGCTATCGGACCAGTACAGCTCATCGTGTTGGGCTTCAACCACCCCAACTTCCACGGTGAGGTCATCGACGAACTGGAACGGCTTCGTGAGAGCGACACCATCCGGGTGATCGACGCCCTGGCCGTCCACAAGGACGCCGACGGAGAGATCGAGGTGGCGCACCTCAGCAACCTCACCAAAGACGAGGCGATCGAGCTTGGCAGCAAGGTCGGCGCCCTCATCGGGCTGGGTATCGAGGGTGAGGAAGGAATGGAAGCCGGCGCCGCCGCCGGCGCCGAGGCAGCAGCCGACGGCGTGAATGTGTTCAACGACCAGGAAGCCTGGGATGTCCTCGAGGACATCCCGAACGACTCGGCCGCCGCGCTCATCCTCTTGGAGCATCACTGGGCCGTCCCGCTGCGTGACGCGGTCGCGCGGGCCGGAGGTTTTCGCCTCAGCGACGGGTTCATCAGTCCGCTGGATCTGGTCGAGCTAGGGCTGATAGAGGCCGAGGAGGCCAAGGAACTGCACGCCATGGAGACGGCCGCCGCAGCGACCACCACACGATGACGTACTGTCAAGACGACTGGAGGTAAAAAGATGCTTGGTTCCCGCAGGGTCGCGCGGCGCACCTCGCGGCGCGTCGCTCGACGCCGCTAGACAGCAGTCCTGACCGCCTCGCCGGCAAGATCAGCAGCCGTGCCGGCGAGGCATGCTGACCGCTGCCCGGCGATGCAGCAAGGTCTCCGCCATGGTGGTCAGTTTGGCGTTGGTAGCCGTCGTCGAAAGCTGAACACTCAGCGGCGCACGTCGCCGATGTCGGTTACCAAACGCCGCCAAGTTGTCGCCGACATGTAAGGCCTACATCGCGACGGCAAGCCGACCGTCCTGTTCTTGTGCACCCATAACGCCGGCCGGTCTCAGACGGCCCTCGGATTCTTTGAGGCTCTGAACCGACCATGCAGCCGTCTGGTCGGGCGGCTCCGAACCCAGACTGGGGAGCGCCCATGATCTTGAAAGTCGGCTGTGCCCAGGTTTCTCGCGCCCTTGCGTGACACCAATCTGCACGGGTGCTTGGCGCTCAAGGGTCCTCGGCCAACGTTCCGACCGTAGCCGAATCCCCAGCATTCCGCCTCGGCGATCAGTAGCTTGCGAAGCGGTTGCCAGGCCGCTTGGCAGCTCGGAGTCAGAGCCTTGTGAAACAAGGAGCTCGCGATGCTTCTTGGGCGCCTCTGCAAGGGCTCGTTGGGCCAGACCGGGATCAGAACAAATGATCAAGAGTAATGTGCGCTGTCAATGCCCGTCCAGCAGGGATATCAGGGTCCGAACCCCAACCAGCTGATTAAGAGAAGCCAGCGAGGACGTCGTAGCAGGCGTTCGTGGGCTCGCAAAGACGCAACAGTGGTCTGTGGATGGCCGGCCGATGTTACTGCGTTGCTGTCATTGCTGCTGTCACGCTGCGACCAAAAGTGAGACCGCGCCGCGCCAGCCCAATACCGCGTTCCAGCTAGCAGATCCCACTCTGCCGGACAGGTCTTTCTCGGCGTCCTCCGTGATGTCTGCCGCATTTGGATCGGATGGAGGGGCCCGGAGAAGGTCCTATTCATTGTCGCCTGAGGTTCCAAAGGTGATCTTGGAAACAGGGCCGAGCGTGAAGCGGGCCTTTTCTTCTTGCCGGTTTTGCGTTTGCCCGGTATTCGCTGTCAGGTGGTCGCGAGAGCCTTCGCCTTGATTTGGTCGAACTCGGCCTGGGTGATCGTTCCCGCGTCGAGGAGTTGTTTGGCCGACGCGATCTGATCGGCGCTCGAGCCGCCACCGCTCGTGGCGACGACTGAACGCACATACTCATCCTGCTGTCGCTGCATCTCCTGCTGCTGCTCCATGGTGCGCTTCGACATGCCGCCGCCGCGGGCGATGAGGTAGACCAAGACGCCGAGGAATGGCACGAAGATGACGAACAGGCACCAGATAGTCTTCGCTCCCCCGCCCATGTCGTGGCTACGGAAGATGTCCGCGAAGACATAGAACACACACATGATCCATGCGAAGAAGATGAAGAACTCGAACAATGCGAGCAGGAACGACCCATTGTTGTTGAACATCTGACTGCCTCCAGTGGTGGGGTTGGTGCTGACGGGTCGCCCAGGTCGGACCTGCGAAGATCCTTGGCGTACGCAACCCCGCTGAGCATGCGTGCTCATTCGATCATATTTCGCGGGCTGGGATGCGTATCCGCTCCGGATGATTCTGGCGCCGGCATAATCGGCGAGACTCAGTCTTCCGGAGAACCATCCCAGCTCCTTCCGCACGGAAGAACCCACCACAACCAGGCATCGCAACAACCGTAGGCACGGCGAAAAGTGTCAAGTGCGACGCTCGAGCGTGTGCCGGGTCGCTTATCTGTGCCACTGTGCAGGTTGGTTGGCCGACAGTGAACAGGGTGCCGTCAACACCAGGTGGTCGTATGCGCTTGGGAACGGGGTGGCGCCACCACGGTGGAGTGCGAGAGCATCGAGCCTAGGACCCAGTTAATGGAGCCGGGAACATACATGCGCGATGCATCGTCAACCGAGGACGCGAAGGCAGCTGGCGCGTCCCCTTTACGTCTACGCGTGGGCGTGTTTCTCATCCTGCTGTGGATCGTGCCGTTCTGGGCGTTGGCGCCCTACATCGCGGATTCCCTCAGCGGGCTCAGTAACCCTCCATCAGTTGCTGCTGTCACGACCGCCATATTCGTCGTGCAGACCATCATCGGGCTGCTCGGGTCCTGGGTCGCCGGGACGCAAGCCAAGTCGATCATCATGGGCTCCACGAAGAGGCATGCCCTCGGGGCCATCTGGTCGATACTCATCCACGGGGATACCCGAGGTCAGCGCGACCTCGGCAATGATCAGAATGATGGGCGACCACCACGCGAGGACGCCTAACTATTTCACGGTCGCGGCCCGCCTGCGGTACCCGATGCCATACAGCTGCGAGCTTGTAAAAGCCCCCGGCATCCGCCCGCAGCGGTGGCTGACGCGTGGTCCATTCCCCCCGTGTGGCCGAGATGAAGCCTTCGATGTGGCCTATCGGTAACGAACAGCGGTGCACAGCTAATCCAGCTGCCATGGGCCCGTCTTCTAGGGGGAAGACGCCGCCGTAGTCCCGCGACGTCAACCAGATACTGACAGGCGTACGGCATTCGCAGCCTCGGGTCCTGGTCTGCTCAGTGTGTCCATCCCGAAGTCGGAGCGCTCTTGGAGGACAGACATCGACGGCAACGCAAACGCGACCATCATGGATGAGTTCGGACAGGCGGGCGTGCTCGGTAGTTTCTTCAGTGTCATCGGCGTTTTGGCGGTTGGCACGGTGCTCACTGGCTTGGATCCTTGGGCCTCCCGAGTCCCGGGAGAGGTCGCATCAGCGATCGTGCAGCCTTCTGAGTTGCATGCTGCAGCTCTAGATCTGCGCCAAGTCATCCATCATCTAGCAGTCTTCGTGAGAGCGCGGGATGGGGCTACGACATGCTCCGCTCCAACCGGCGCCGCCGCGGGTCCGCGTCGCCGACGAATGAGCTTGCTCAGCTCAACGACGAGGGGAAGTAAGGCGGCAAGTCCGGCGCAGATGAGCCATTCAGGCGGTGTGAGTGTGGTTGTGAGGAGTCCCTTCTGCAGCGTAGGCAGCTGAGTCGCGAGAAAGAGGAGCGCAACGGTGATCAGACCGATCCCTATTGACTTGAGGATCGGCGGCGCCAGCCCGGTCGTTGGGTCGCGCCGGTTTACCAGGGCGTTGAAGACAGTGCCGAGGCCCATCACAACAAAGGTCATTGTCATCGAGACGCTCGGGTGGTCAAAGCTCGGCTCGTCCGGGCCTGCAACGAGCGGCATGAATGCTGCCAGGAAGAGCACGAAGGCGTAGATGAGCCATAACAAGATCGCCGTGCGGTTGGTGATAGCCACTGTCGGGTCTCGCGGTGGACGATGCATGACGTCTGGATCACCCGGATCGACTGCGATGATCACCACGCCCACCGCCGTCGCGAAGAAGAGTAGATACAGCACCATAGATGGCGTCAGCGCCACACCTTGGTTGACGTTGAAGATCGTCGCGGCGAGAAACAGCATGATCAGCGACAGCAGCTGAGTCATTTGGTAGCGGACGTATGACACGACTTTGTCGTAGACCCGCCTGCCGATCTCGACGGCATGGACCAGCGTCCCGAAGTTGTCGTCGGTCAGGATCATTCGAGCCGCCTGCTTGGTTACCTCGCTGCCGCTTCCCATCGCGACGCCGATGTCGGCCTGTTTGAGCGCCGCAGCGTCGTTGACAGCGTCACCAGTCATCGCAACGATCAATCCCTGTTGCTGCATAATTCGCGCGAGGCGCAACTTGTCCTCCGGCGTCACACGCCCAAAAACATGCAGCTCAGGAAGGCTCTGACCCAACTCGCTATCGGAGAGCGTCCGCAGCTCTGTCCCACTGATCGCGCCTGGCCCCAGACCGAGCGACTCTCCAATAGCCCGAGCCGTTACCGCGTGGTCGCCGGTGATCATCCGGACATCGATCCCAGCCGTCAGCGCCGTTTGTACGGCCCCTTTGGCCTCGGCTCGCAGAGGGTCGATGATCCCAGCCATCCCGACGAAGGAGAGGTCGCTTGTCAACGACATGGGATCGTCGCTCATGATCTGTAACTCATCGCTTTCGGATGAGCCGCGCTGCGAATGCCAGCACCCTCAGACCACTTTCACCCATCCGCTCATTCGCTGCCTCAATGCCGGCGCGCCCCTCGGCGATGGGGACCTGTGAACCGCTCAACGGGCCGCCCTCCTGCGAGCAGCGCGCCAACACGACGTCGGGCGCACCCTTCACCAGCTCGATCACGTGCTCGACGCCATCGACCGGGACGCGGTGGAACGTGGCCATGAACTTGTACTCGGAGTCGAATGGCACCTCCGCCAGCCGCGGGTAGGTCCGGCGCGTCTCTTCCGCGTCGACCCCCAACTTCGCCGCCAGGACGACCAGAGCCGCTTCGGTCGGGTCACCGATCACTGAGCCGTCGTCCTGGACGACCGCGTCGCTGTCCAGCGACAGTCCGTAGGCCAGCCGGGTGAAGTCCGGAACCGGCACACCCGCGACCGATGTAATCGCGCCGGACTTGCGGTAGCCCTCGCCCTCCACATTGAACCAAGAACCACTGGCGTACAGGGTCGACACCATCATCTGGTTCATCGTCAGTGTGCCGGTCTTGTCAGTGTTGATTGCGCTCGTCGCACCGAGCGTTTCAACGTCTGTGAGGTTCTTCACCACGGCTTTGGCGGCAGCGAGTTGCTTCGCTCCGATCGACAGGAGTCCTGAGACAAATGCCGGTAGACCCGTCGGGATCGCCGAGATCGCCATTGCCGTGCCGAGCAAGAGCAGATCCTGAATCGGCAGGCCGCGGATGAAGCCGACGACGACGATTACGGCCACCGCACCCCAGGCGATGCTGCCAAGCACCTTGGTGAGCGAGTCGAGCTCTTTCTGCAGCGGCGAACGCGTCCGTGTGACAGTCGTCAGCATGGTGGCGATCTGGCCCATCTGGGTCTGCATGCCCGTTGCCGTCACCACCATTGAGCCGGTTCCTCGGGTGACGGAGGTGTTCTGGAACAGCATGTTCGTCCGGTCGCCGAGCGCGACATCGGCTGAGGCCAGCGGCGCCGCATCCTTGCCGATCGGCGCGCTCTCGCCAGTCAGCGCCGCCTCCTGCGCCTCGAGTGTCGCGGACCGTACGATGCGGCCGTCGGCGGGCACGATATCCCCGGCTTCTACATACACGATGTCGCCAGGAACTACGTCGGACGCTGGCACCAAGCGCACCTCGCCGTCGCGTACAACCCTGGCCTGCGGCACCTGCATCTTGGACAGGGCGTCGACGCTCGCCCTCGCCATGAGCTCCTGCCGCGTACCGAGGGCCACATTCAGAAGGATCAGCAACGCCACGACGATCCCGGTCGACACCTGCCCGATGAGAATGCTCACCAAGGTGACGGCCACCAGCATGATGTTCATTGGGTCGCGCAGCTGGAGCAGCGCCACTGCCCATACCGAGGGCGGCTTCTCGCTGACGATCTGGTTCGTCCCGTACGTTGACAGCCGACTCGCGACCTCAGCCTGAGTTAAGCCGGAGTCAGCGTCGGAGCCGGCCGCCTCGACGACGGCAACTGCATCACGAGCATACGGCGGCACAGTCCTACCAGCCGCGCCTGCGGCCGCCGCCTGGTCAGCAACCATCACCTCTACTCCTTCCGCGAGCCGTAACGTCGCTGCAGGATCTGAACGTCGGGTTTAGTACGCCCGTCCACACTGTAGAACCGCGCCGGCTCCGACTTCGTCCGCGATCGTGTGCGCGGGTCGCGCATGCGGCCCATCGGTCAGCTCTTGTTCATCGTCCAGTGACGGTCGCTGGAGATCCTCATCAAGGTGACGCCGCCGGGCACAAGGTATGTGCCGGAAATTGCCAATGCCGTTGATGATCAAGTCCTCGTCGTCCCCGAGGCCGTAAACGGTCACGTTGCCTTTCAGTGGAGCCGGGGATTGTATCTGTCCTGGAGGTTCGGCGTGCTTATCGAGGACATCGTCACGGTCACTGCAGATGGCGGCCGGCGTCTGAACAACACTGACCATGGATTGCGAGTCGTCGAGTAATTCAGACCGGGCACCCACGTCACGGCCGGATTCTCAAACTCGACTGCTCGGAATTCACCCATTCGGGGTGAGGTCCGCGATTCAGGTCTGAGGCTCGGCTCAATCTCGCATTCCGCCGGGCAGGGCCCTACCAGGCCCGCGATGCACTCGTTGATCATCTTCGGGCAGTGCATCCCTGGGGAGTTAGGTCGCTCAGAGCTGGAGCGGAGGGTGCACCCTTCAGGGCAGCCACCGATGGACCGGCGTACGACTGCATCTCCCGCCTGGAGCAAGCTTTGGGACGCCGATGGCGACGCCGGCGGGTGGCTCGATCGCCGCTCTGCAATGTGTTCGCTGAGACCTACCCTGCTGCGGACGCTGATCATGATGGGCGGTCGAGGAGCCGCAGGCACTGATCCACGCCCCGAACGAGAGCGTGGCTCCCAGCGAAATACAGTCGATGGCACTCACTGAAGCACTCTTCATGCAACGCTACCCGACCGCGCGCGGCCGCTAGCACCGTTACTGCGTCCGCTAGTTGATCGCTATTCGTTCGCGACGGCCTGCGCGGGTGCGGGAGTTGCGGACGTCGGGAGCGTATGGGTATGGGCCGCCGCGGCTGCGGCGGAGTCTTGCAGAGTTCCCTTGGCCGCACGATGCCGAGCCATCACGAAGGCCATCAGAACACCGACGAAGCTGAACGCCGCCATGAGCCACGATGCCACTGCCAGGCCCGATGACAATGCCTCGGCAGGCGTCTTGCCGGCCGCGGTCCGGCCCGCGGTCACCGTGGCGTAAATCGTCGCTGCCAGTGCGGTCGCCACTGCCGCGCCAACGTACCGTGCCATGTTCGACACCCCGGACGCTTCACCAACCTGATCTGCAGAAACGGCCGCCGTTGCCGCCGACGAGGCGGGCCCATTGGAGAGTCCCATACCAACCGCGATGGCGATGAGCGGCAGCACAAATGCCAGGTAGCGCCAAGAAGGTTGGACAAGTCCAATCACAGCGAATCCAGCTGTCGTGATCACGAACCCTGTGCCGATGACCTGGCGGCCACCGAAGCGGGCAGCGAGCTTCGGCACGAGCGGCGCGACGACGACCAGACCGACGGTGGCAGGCAGCGTCGCCAATCCGGCCTGCAGCGGACTAAAGCCGAGGGTGCTGGGGTCTTGGAAATAGAGGCTGAGCAGATACATGAGTCCGTTGATGGTGCCGGCGCCGATGAGAATGGCAATCGTGGCACCGACAAGGACTCGGTTGCGCAGCAGCGCCAGGTCCAGCATTGGGACACGCACCCGCCGTTCCACTGCGACGAACGCGAAGCCTGAGGCAACGGCAACCGCAAAGCAAGCGAGCGTGGCGAGGGAGAACCAGCCCCAGTCACCGCCTTTGCTGACGGCCAGTATGAAAGGCGCAAGCGTAAGCGCCACCAGCACCGTGCCCGCGTAGTCGATGGATCGCGGACGGTTCGGGTCGCGTGACTCCGTCACCGTGATGAAGGTCAGCACCATGCAGAGCACAGCGACGCCCGCGTCAATCCAGAACAGGCCCTGCCATCCGGTGATCTCCACCAAGACACCGCCGAGCAGCGGCCCAGCCGCGGCGCCCACGGCTGCTGCAGCACCCCACAACGACACCGCCCGTAACTGCGCCTGGCCGGTGTTGGCCACCGAGAGCAGGCTGAGCCCGCAGGCCAGGATCGTCGCACCTGCTGCACCTTGGATCATGCGCCCAGCGATCACCACTCCACCGGTGTTGGCGAGCGCAATCAGCACGCAAGAGACGACAAACAGCGCCAGGCCGAGCTGGAAGACCCGCTTCCGCCCGAAGACATCGCCCAGCGAGCCAGAGGTCACGATGACCGCCGCTCCGACCAGCGAATAGCCGGTAACCGCCCATTGCAAGGTGTCGACCGACATTCCGGTGTCCTCGCTGATAGCCGGAAGCAGAATGCTGACGGCTGACGTGTTGGCATTGACGACAAGAGTCGACAAGCAGGTTGCCGCCAACACTCCACCTGTACGCGTCTTCGTCTCGGTGGCCATCTGGACGACTCCTTATCTGCGCCGGTGCGGGAACGTCGCAAGCCGACGATAAGCCATCTCGATTCCTCGCTGGCGAACCCGACGACGGAAGCTAGCGTTTGAACAACACCGACCATGGACTGCAGCTGGTCGAATGGCTCGGGTCTGGTGTACGCAAGCGCGGCAACCTTGGTTTGATCAGACGTGGCGACTCAATGGATGTGAACCGTTCGGATGAAGGGAGAAGCGTGCACCATCACGGCAGCGCTTCACGCCGCGTGCTCGTTGTCGGTGGTGGCATTGCCGGCTTCGCTATGTTGCGTGCGCTTGATCAACGTGGGATTGCTGCCGTTCTCGTCGAACGGCTGAACGGACCTCCTGACGCCGGGCTTGGTTTGAACCTTCCCGGCAACGCCGTACGGGCCTTGCGCGAGCTCGGTGTGGGCGACGCGCTGAGAGAGCGGGGCATGCCGATCAAGCGACGTGAGTACCGCAATGCTCGCGGTCGATTGCTTTTCGCCGTCGATGAGGCGGGCTTCTGGGGCCCGGACGCCAGCTCTCGCTGCGCCATCCGCGGCGACATTGTGGAGCTTCTCCGCTCGGGCCTGTCAGCTTCTGCCGTGCGTTGGGAAACGACGGTCACTGGTGTATCCGAATATGGGCGGCATGTCGACGTCGCCATCCGGGACGCAGATCCCGAGAGCTATGACTTCGTCGTCGCCGCGGATGGTGTCCATTCCGGCATCCGGACCTCCATCTTCGGACCTGGCGGGCAGCGCGCTGCCCTGCTGTCGGCGACCGGCTGGCGATTCGTCACAGCCAATCCTGGCGTGGACTGCTGGAGTGTGTGGTCCGGTTCGGCCGGGACCTTTCTGCTGATTCCGGTGGATGCGGAGCGCGTGTACGGCTGGGCCTCAGCTACCAAGGGCGGCGCGGCGGGCGCCGCCCCGCAGTGGCTGTGGTCGACCTTCGCTGACTATCCCGAGCCGGTGAGTAGCGCACTGTCGTCGCTGCGCGCAGAACCGTCCTCGCTCTATTACTCCCGGGTCGAAGAAATCAGGCTGGAAAGTTGGCACCAGGGTCGGCTCGTGTTGATCGGGGACGCCGCCCACGCTACGGCGCCGATCTGGGCACAAGGAGCTGCGCTGGCCGCCGAGGACGCGTTGGTGCTCGCTGACTTGCTTGCTGCCCGCGAGGACTGGACGACAGTCGGCCGTGAGTTCGAGGCGCGTCGCCGCCCGCGCGTCGAGCACGTGCAGAAGATGACCGATCAGATGTCGCGCAGCGCGGCTCTCCCGGGGTGGTTGCGCGATGCGATCTTGCCCGTGGTGGGGCCGCGGACCTACCGCGAGACCTTCGGTCCATTGCGCGAACCAGTCTTGCCTGGTCCACGGTCAGGATGACGAGGCTGAGACTTCCTGGAGGGTCACTCCCAATCGATCGGAAAGATCGTTGTGACTCATCCCGTATGTCTCCCGGGCCACGATGCCATGATCAGTAAGCAGGAAGACACCGTAATCGGTGTACACACGGCTCACGCACGCCACACCCGTGAGCGGATAGCTGCATGTCGGAATGAGCTTGGGTGAACCGTCCTTGGTGAACAGGGTCATCAGCGCGAAGACAGCCCTTGCGCCGATGGCAAGATCCATGGCACCGCCCACCGCGGGGATGGCGTCGGGAGCACCCGTGTGCCAGTTCGCGAGATCCCCGGTGAACGACACCTGGAAAGCGCCCAGTACGCAGACATCGAGGTGCCCGCCGCGCATCATCGCGAAGGAAGCGGCGTGATCGAAATAGGCCGCGCCTCGAGTCTCGGTAACCGGAATCTTGCCGGCATTGATCAAGTCCGGATCGATGTCAGCGCCGTACGCCTGCGGACCAACTCCCAACATCCCGTTCTCGCTGTGCAAGATCACCGCGCTACCTGGGATGAGAAAGTCGGCGACCCTAGTGGGCTGGCCGATCCCGAGGTTCACGTACGAGCCCGGTGGGATATCTGCGGCCACCAGTCGAGCAAGATCATCTCGACCCAGTGGGCGAGCCCGGTCAAACACCGGCCGAGTAGTCATCCTGCCGCTTCCTCCTCGGCCGCCGGAGTAACCCCGGCGATGTGGACGACGCGATCAACGAAGATCCCAGGAGTGATCACGGCCTCTGGATCGATCTCTCCCGCCTCAACGATCTCGCTGACCTGTACGATCGTGATCTTCGCTGCTGTGGCCATGACCGGACCAAAATTGCGGGCCGTCTTGCGGTAGACAAGATTTCCGAGGGTGTCAGCACGGAAGGCCTTGATCAAGGCCGCATCACCCTTGAGCGGATACTCCAACACGTAGTCACGGCCATCGATAGTGCGCTGTTCCTTCCCTTCGGTGAGTGGTGTCCCGACGCCAGTAGGGCAGAAGAACGCACCGATGCCGGACCCGGCCGCCCGTAGTCGTTCGGCCAGATTGCCCTGTGGCACCAGCTCGAGCTCCACCTTGCCTGCTCGATAGAGCTCGTCGAAGACGTAGGAGTCGGCCTGTCGCGGGAATGAGCAGATGATCTTGCGAACCTGACCGTTCGCGAACAGTGCGGCCAGTCCGATCCGGCCGTTGCCGGCATTGTTGTTGACAACGGTCAGATCCTTGGCCCCGCTGCGGATCAGCGCATCGATGAGCTCTACAGGCTGCCCGGCCGTACCAAAGCCGCCGATCAGGACTGTCGATCCATCTGCGATACCGGCGACCGCCTCATCGACATTGGCCGCGACGACGGCCATCTATGCAGCTCTTCGAGTCGTGTTCAGGTTCTCCAGGACGACCGCGAGCCCCTGTCCCACACCGATGCAGATAGCAGCAACTCCCCACCGATAACCGCCTTTTCGCAGGACCTTCGCAAGTGTGCCGAGGATTCGTCCTCCTGACGCCCCGAGTGGATGCCCGATCGCGATGGCGCCGCCGCGAGTGTTGACAATTTCGAGATCAACACCCCAGGCGTCGATGCACACCAGGGACTGCACCGCGAACGCCTCATTGAGCTCCACTGCGCCCACCTCCCGCCAGGTGATCCCGGCGCGCCGCAGCGCGATCTCGGCGGCCGCCACCGGCGCGTAGCCGAACATCGGCGGCTCCAGTGCTGCGGCGCCGCGGCCGGCGATGCGTGCCACCGGATCACCGCCGATCCTGGTTGCCGCCAGCTCTGAACCCATCAGGAGCGCCGATGCCCCATCGTTGAGTGGCGACGCATTCCCGGCGGTGATAGTGCCATCTGGCCGGAAGGAGGGCTTGAGGGCTGCGAGCTTCTCAGGCGTGGTGTCGGAGCGAATGCCCTCGTCGCGTGCCAGCACTACCTCGGGGACGCTGGTGACGATGTCGTCGTAGAAGCCGTCCTGCCATGCCTGGTGCGCGAGCTGATGGGAGCGATAGGCGAAGGCGTCCTGCCGCTCTCGCGCAATGTTGAACTTCTCCCTCAGCTGTTCGTTGGACTCGCCGAGCGTCACGGTCCACTCGGGTGGCATCCGCTTGTTGATCAACCGCCAGCCGAGGGCTGTGGACACCGCTGTGTTGTCGCCGACCGGGAAAGGGTTGTCGGGTTTCATTAACACCCACGGTGATCGCGTCATCGACTCCGCGCCGCCGGCGATCATGACCTCGGCGTCACCGGTCTCGATGCTCCGCGAGGCGATCATGGCCGCGTCCAGACTCGAGCCGCAGAGCCGGTTGACGGTAGTCGCCGGGACAGTCACCGGAAGCCCGGCCAGGAGGCCTGCCATTCGACCGAGATTTCGGTTGTCTTCTCCGGCACCGTTCGCGTTGCCGAAGATCACCTCATCGATCGCGCCGCCGTCTAGGTGCTGATGCCGTTCGAGCAGGGCCTTGATCACGTACGAGGCGAGGTCATCGGGCCGGACTCCGGCCAGCGCGCCGTTGAATCGACCGAACGGGGTCCGCACCGCGTCATACAGGTACGCGGCTGTCATGATCACTCACGATCTTGCTGCGGCGAGGCCTTAGATGCGGAAGAACATGCCGAGGAATCGGTCGGCGAGAGCCTTGTCGCCGCGTACCGTTCCGCCGTTGAAGCGCCCGAATGCCGTGAGAACGAAGCTGCCGGGATCGAACTCGATGACCGCCGGGAGGTCGCTTACGTCGCCTTGCTCGTAGGTCATCCCATCCGGTGACACGCTGACCCGGCTATCCCCAGCATTGGGTCCGCTGGTGACGCGTACGCCGACGGTGAACGGCTCGGTATCCGGCGCCACGCGAATGGTGCCGGCCCAGATCCCGAACATGAACGGAACCAGCAGATCCGCAACATCGCTGTGCAGACCGTGTTCTCGTCCGGTGCCTTCGCGAATGTCCCAGGAGTGCACGCCGTAATCCATCAGCTGGAACGCGGGGTAGAAGAACGCGGGCACCGGGCCCATGTAGAAGTGCGAGACCATGAGCCCCGTCCAGTCTTCGGTCGTCAGGCCATCGAAGATGCCCATCATCTTGTCGAAGTCGGTGCGCAGCCTCTCGACCATCTCCCCCTGAGGGAGATCGCGGAACGATCGGCCCTGCTCCTCGGCGCGTTTTGCCATCCCGATGAGTCCGTAGGCGGGCGCGATCTCGGAGCGACTGCGGGCAGCGTCGAACGCAGGGAAATACCCCTCAGTAGTGTCCACGATGTGCCCGACGATGTCGCGCACCTCCCACTCGGGACATCCCGTCTGGGCTGTCCACGTGTCCTGTTCCTCCGCCAACGTGAAAAAGCCCGCGGCTTGATCTCGTACGACGCGCAGCACGGTGCTTTTGCCTTCGTAGGTCATGGCATTCCAACTCATGGCCGACCGTCCTCCTCAGCTGATATCGGTACTCCCTTGTGAACCGCAAGCCGGTTAAGATTCAAACGTGTTCGCATAGCGAACAGTTGTGCGCACAACTTCCAACACAGCGTCCCTCTGGAAGAGGAGACTGTCAACGTCGATGACGAACGCAGGTGTTTCGTAGTGTCCGCCCTCCAGATGGAAATCTCAGGAGCGCGCACATCATGATCGATTCGGTCAGCCGTCCAGCCGGCTTTGTGCACTCCTTGGAAAGCGGCCTTTCGGTGATTCGCTGCTTCTCTGACGAGCGGCCACGACTTACCCTCTCGGAGGTGGCACGTCAGACTGGCCTCTCCCGAGCATCCGCGCGACGTTCGCTCCTCACGCTCCAGACGCTGGGCTACGTCGGGAGCGATGAGCGCCAGTTCTTCCTTACTCCGCGGGTGCTCACTCTGGGCTACGCCTACCTCTCCTCGCTGTCGTTTGCCGATGTTGCACAAAGCCATCTCGCCGACCTCGCGAACGAGGTCCATGAGTCGTGCTCGGCGTCGGTGCTTGATGGCTTCGAGATCGTCTATGTCGCTCGCGCGGCGACCAAGCGCATCATGACGATTTCTCTGTCGGTCGGAACCCGGCTGCCTGCCTATGCGACATCTATGGGTCGGGTGCTTCTCGCTGCTCTTTCAGATGATCAGCTGGATGCGTACCTCGGCGCGGCAACGCTTGCCCCGTTGACAGAGCGGACGATTGTTGATCGCGATCAGCTGCGTGCCGAAGTGTCGAGGACGCGTATCCGAGGATGGTGCGTGGTCGACCAGGAGCTGGAGCACGGTGTCCGATCGGTTGCGGTGCCCGTACACGATGGGACCGGTCGGGTCGTGGCGGCGGTGAACACCAGTGCTCACGCAACCAGAGTGCCGCTCACCACGCTGCAGAAGTCCTTTCTCGCCAAGCTCAAAGACTGCGCCGTCGCGATTGATGCCGAGCTACGTGCGGGCTCGGTCAGATCCCCCATGAAGTAAGCCGCAACCTAGGGTCCAGTCGGTATACATAGGCAGCAACCCGTGCAGACCGCAGGCAAGGTCGGTAAACGTAGGTTACCGAGGCTCCACCCCGGCTAGCGGGCGTCGTCCTCTGCTTCGAGTTCGGCTTCCAGTTCAGCCTCTGCCTCGAGTTCGGCTTCGAGCTCGGCTTCGGCTTCGGCAACCACGACGTCGATCACGAAGCCGAGGGCGTCGGTGAGATTGCCCGCCGCTGAGACGACCCGCGCTGTACCCACAACTGGAGCTACCGCGACAAGCAGACCTTGCGCGTCGTCGAGGGTGAGCCCCACGTCGGCGGCGGGCCCGAAATTCAAAACATACGACGCAGCCGGAGCGTCCACCGCTACGAGGGCGGCGAGTCGCGCGAGCATGTGCTCGCGCCCACTGAGGGTGCCGTTGGCCACCGATACGGCGGTCATATCGGCGAGGGTGCTGAGTACGGGTGTGTCGTCTGGCATGGCGGGGAACCTCTCTCGCATCGTGCGGGGAATCTGGCGGCGTACGTGGCGTACGCCGAGATTGATCCTCGTCACCCGCCCGCCGTTCGTCACCACCCATGAGGGGTGACTAGGCCGGTCAGCGAGCCGCCAGGCCTTACGATCCACAGCCCCACCGCGATAACTTGTTGCCCAGTCACCGCCGGGTACGGGCATTGAAGCCTGTCGAAGGGCGGTGGCCCGATGACTCGGGGCAAGCTCGGGGACGACCGCTTGGAGCTCGAATGCGAACTCGTGCTTTGGTCCCCGTCCCGGTAGCCGTCGGGCTGACAGTCGTCGTGATCACTCTCAGTTTCGGCCTTGGCCAAAGTCGCACGATGCCCACTGCGCGTACTGCAGCCGCTGCAACGCCATCGAGCAGCCCAGCCACGAGCCCGGACACCATCCCCAAGGATGAGCGCGTGCCGGTCACCTTCCCCGCTGAGCAGCGGCTCGCGTTTCAGCCGCCGGTCGAGCTGCAGTCGGCGAACGGGCAGCTGCAAACCGAGTTCAGCGTCGAGCCGACCACCTTCTCCGTAGCCGGCGCCCAAGTCAAGGGCTACGCGTTCCAAGGCCAATACATCGGTCCCACGCTGCGGGTTCGTCCTGGCGACACCGTCCGGATCGATCTCACCAACAGGCTCGGACAGCCGACCAATCTGCATGGTCATGGGATGTTCATGTCGCCGCTGGGCATCTCCGACAATGTCCTGCGGGTGATGAAGAGCGACACCTTCAACAAGATCGAGTGGAAGCTTCCCACGGACATCGAGCCCGGCACGTACTGGTACCACACGCACCTGCACGGACTGGTCGAGAAACAGGTCTTCTCCGGGCTCTCCGGTGTCCTGATCGTCGACGGGCTGGACGAGCTGCTGCCTCCCGATCTGCAGCGGGTCAACCAGTACGTGGTGGCGCTGAAGGATCTGCAGGTGAAGAACGGCGCAATCGTGAATACCAATATCGACTCGAATGCCCCGACCACCCGTACGGTCAACGGCCAGGTCGATCCGGTGCTTACGGTGCGGACCAACGAGACACAGATGCTTCGACTGGCGAACATCGGTGCCGACATCTGGTATCGGCTCAAGCTGAGCGGCACGCAGTTCCGGGTGATCGCTCAGGACGCCAACCCCGTGGCCCAAGTGTGGACCGCCGACGAACTCGTGCTCCCGCCCGGGAAGCGTTACGACGTTTTGGTCCGTTGGCCAGGAGCCGGTACCCAAACGCTGGAGACTCTGCCCTACAGCACAGGGCCGGACGGGGACAACTATCCCCAGCGTCGGCTGATGACGGTGAACGTAGAAGGCGACCCGGTGCCGGACATTGCGTGGCCGACCTCCTTGGCGCCGCCATCGCCGCTAGCGACCGACCAGGTAGACCGCACTCGACAGTTCGTGTTCAGCGAGAACACCAAGACCAACCAGTTCTATCATCAACGGCAAGCAGTTCGACGCGACCCGCGTCAACGTCGTCGCCAAGCTCGGCACAACCGAGGAGTGGACTCTCAAGAACGTCTCGCGCGAGGAGCATCCATTCCACATTCACGTGAACGACTTCTTGGTCATCGCGGTCAACGGAAAGCCCGTCGAGTCCTATAGCGAGCAGGACACGGTGCCGCTACCGGTGGGCGGTGAGGTGCGGATTCGCATGCACTTCAACCGCTTCGTCGGAACGTACGTGTTTCACTGCCACATCCTGGCCCACGAGGACAACGGAATGATGAACATCGTCGACGTCTCCAAGGACGGGAAGCTGTCCAAGGCGACACAACAACTTCTCGACAAGATGAATCAGGAGATGGCCGGCCAGCACGTAGGCCACCACTAGCAACCCTCAGATCAAATTTCGCGGTGGCCGACGTTGTGACTGGTCCGAAATATAGAGTACGCTACGTTCTCTGTAAGCTCATTCGGAAAGAGGCTGCATGTCTGAGCGGGCGAACCGTTCGGTGGCTGTGGTCCTCCCTGGCCTCTTGCTGGCCATGTTCCTGGGTGCCATCGACCTGACGATCATGGCGCCCGCCCTGCCCGCTGTGGCCGAAGACCTTGGTGGGCTTGATCAGATACCGGTGGTCGTCACCGGCTACCTGCTCGCCGCCACCGCGATGATGCCGATCTACGGCAAGCTCGGCGACCGGTTCGGGCGCAAGCCGGTGATGCTCGCCTCGATCGGACTGTTCGTGACGGGCGCCGCGCTATGCATTTTCGCGACGTCGATGACTCAACTGGCCGCGTTCCGAGCCGTACAGGGCTTAGGCGGTGGTGGTCTCTCGATCGGCGCCCAGGCGATCATCGGTGAGATCATCAGCCCACGCGAGCGCGGCCGATATCTCGGCTATATCGGCGCGGCGTACGTGGTAGCTGCGGTGGGCGGACCATTGCTCGGCGGCTTCCTCATTGATCATGTCGGCTGGCGGGGCATCTTCGTGATCTACCTGCCACTTGGCATCGCGGCGGCTGTGATCATGTGGTTCACCCTGCGGTTGCCACGTCCTTCGGATCGGCTGCCGGTCGATTACGCCGGGGCGCTGAGCCTCGCGGCAACGGTCGTCGGCATAGTGCTGCTGGGCCAGACTCGGAATCTGATCTTCGCTGGACTGGCTGTCGTCAGCCTGCTGGCCTGGCTGTTCAGCGCGCGTTCGGCCACCGATCCGATCTTGCCGCTGCGGCTCTTCCGGGACCGGAAATTTGCCATCCCGGTATCGGTGAGCTTCTTGATCGGATTCGCGCTGTTCGGCGTGATCACCTACCTACCCACCTTCCTGCAGGTGGTTTCCGGCCTCAGCGCGATCCGTGCCGGCCTGGTGCTCACTGCTCTGATGGCCGGCGTCCTGGTCGGCACGGTCGGCTCCGGACGGTTGATCACCCGCAGCGGCCGCTACAAGATCTTTCCTCTGGTGGGAACAGCCATCGCGGCTGTCGGGCTGATCCTTCTCGCGCTGCTGCTCGACAGCGACCAGCCACTGGCGATCGCGGGCGTCATGATCATCGTCGGGCTGGGCATCGGACTCGTCATGCAGGTCATGGTGCTGGCAGCCCAGAACGGGGCCGCGTACGCCGATCTGGGAGTCGCAACGTCATCGGTCACATTTCTCCGACAGATTGGTGCCTCCCTTGGAGTGGCGATCGTGGGCGCGGTTCTCCTCAGGCGCCGGCGCGCTGGAACCTGCGGCGGCCGCGCAGACCTTGGCTGCTCGGATGCCCCTGGTCATCGGCTTGATGGCGCCGCTGCTGGGACTGGCGTTCCTGCTGCTGCTTGCGCTGCCGGCGATTCCCCTGCGTGAAACGGCATACGTGACGGAGGAAGCCAGATGAGTACGGTGCTCGGCTTGCGTGAGTTAGGACGCGACGACGTCGCCAGGGCCGGAGGCAAGGGGGCCAACCTCGGTGAGCTGATCAAGGCGGGGTTCGATGTCCCCGACGGGTTCGTTCTGACGACCGAGGCGTACGCGGCCGCCCTTGAGGCCGCTCAGCTACCCCTACCTCCAGAGAGCGAGGACGATCCCGCCGCGTTTCGCGAGCAGGTGTGCCGAGTTCCCGTCCCCGAGACCACCCGCCGGGAGATTGCCACGGCGTACGCGAACCTGGGCGGTGGTCCGGTCGCCGTGCGTTCCAGCGCCACTGCCGAGGACCTGCCAGGTGCGACCTTTGCCGGACAGCAAGACAGCTTCCTCAATGTCATCGGGGAGCAACAGCTGATCGATGCGATCCGGCAGTGCTGGGCCTCGCTGTGGACCGAAAGAGCGGTCGCGTACCGGCGGCGGCGCCGCATCGAGCCGAGTGAGGTGCGCATCGCCGTCGTGGTGCAGACGATGGTGCCGGCCGATGCCGCCGGCGTCATGTTCACCGCCAATCCGATCACCGGCGCTCGCGATCAGACCGTCGTCGACGCCAGCAGCGGGTTAGGGGAAGCGGTCGTCTCGGGAGCAGTCACGCCAGACCACTACGTACTCGATGCCGACGGCAGGCTCCTGGAGTTTTCGCTGGGACGACGTGAGCTGGCCGTCGCAGGTAGAGCAGGCGGTGGCGTGGAGCAGCGGCCAGGCGGGAGTCGCGGAACGGCTGCTCTCCGACGACACCCTGGAGGCGCTCGTGGCGCTGGGCTCCGGCATAGTCCCGCCACTTCGGTCAACCACAAGACATCGAATGGGCACTCAGCGACGGCAGACGTCTACGTTGTCCAGACCAGGCCGATGACCGCGCTGCCTCCGGCACCGCTGGACCTGTCTCGGTTCCAGCGGCTCCAGGGCTCCATCCTGCTGGAGATGCTGACGCTTCGCCCGTATCCGATCGACATGACGACCTGGCTCCCGTACGGTCCGGCCGGGATCATGGCCGACATGACGGCCTTCTTCGGGATCCAAGGCCTTTTCTCGAACTTCCTGGTTGAGGACTCCGAGGGTGTTGTCGTCAGCTACCGCCCGCCTTCCCCGCACTTCACACTCGGCGTGCTGCGGGCGCCGTATCGGCTGGTATCCAGGATGTTGCGCTACGACCCTGCACGCTGGCAGCAAGATCCTCGGGCCATCGCCTTCCGGGCGAGTATCCGCAGCGCCAACGAGCGACGGCCCGCCGAGCTGAGCTGGCGGGAGCTCGTCCGACACCTCCGGCAATCGTTGGAACTGATGCGTCCGATCGCGGAGCTGCGCATCGACTACCTGCCGAGCGTCGCAGTCGCGGCAGCGAGGCTCCGACTGCTGCTCGGATTGCTCGGCAAGGGCTCGCTGTTTGCCGACCTGATAGCTGGCGCTCCCACACTCACCGCCGCGGCGAACCAGGGCCTTGAGTCGCTGGCAGACCAGGTACGCCGCGATGATCAGCTCAGAGCAGCCCTGGAAACCGGCGGCCTGGAACGGCTCGATGACTACCCGGAGTTCGCCGCGGCGTTCCGCGAGTATTTGGACAACTTCGGCGCCCGCGAGACCACCGGTCTGGTCGTGGCCACCTCGCCAAGCTGGGGCGAATCACCAGAGATGGTCTTGAACTTGATCATGGGAATGGCCGCGCCCACAACGGCGGGCGCTGGGCCGGCGCGTCCGGAACGTGGCGATGAGGCCATCGCCCGGCTGAGCACCCATTGGGTGATGCATTATCGGGGTCCGAGGAAGCTGGTCCGCCGCTGGGTGGACGTGGCGCGTACCGGTGTCGCGTTCCGGGAAGACACGCACGCCGAGGCCGGTTGGGCATTGCCGATCTTCCGACGGGCGCTGTTGGAGGCCGGCCGGCGGCTCTGCACGGCTGGCGTTCTTGACACGCCCGAGGACGTCTACCACCTCCGGCTGGAAGAGCTCGAAGCAATTGCCGACGCCAGCCGCATTGACATTCGTGAGCGAGACCGGCTGCGGGACGTCATGCGACGCCGGGCGGCCAGGCGCGAAGAGCTGGCCGGCGTACCGCTGATCGATCCGAATCTCGTCTTCCCGCCGCTTGAGGATTCTGACTCGCTGGTAACGGGGACGCCAGCCGGTGGTGGTCGGGTGACCGGAGCAGTCCGGATCGTACGCGAACCAAGCGAGTTCGGCACGCTGAAGGAGGGCGAGATCCTCGTCTGCCCAGCCACCAACCCGTCCTGGACTCCGCTGTTCCAACGGGCGGCCGCGGTGGTGGTCGACTCGGGCGGGTTGGCCTCACACGCCGCCATCGTGGCGCGCGAGTACGGAATTCCGGCGATCATGGGAACCGGACGAGGGACCAGCGTTCTCAGCAACGGCCAGCTGGTGACAGTGGACGGCGGTTCCGGCCGGGTCGTGGCGTACCAGCCGGAAGGCTGACCATGATCATCGATCACCGAACGCTGCCGCGCCGCCGCGGTCATGTGCTGCATGAGGCGATCCTCGAGGCGGCACTTGCTGAGCTCGCTGAGGTCGGTTACGCGACCCTGACCATGGAGCGGGTGGCCGCACGGGCCAAGGCCAGCAAGGCGTCGGTCTACAGTCGCTGGCCGAGCCGGATCGAGCTGGTGATGGACGTCTTCTACCATCTGATGCCCGATCCAGCCGCGCCGCCGGACACCGGCACCCTGCGAGGTGATCTGCTCGCCACGTTTCGGCAGACCGCCGAGCTGCTGGCGGGCCCCGCCGGCGAGGCGCTCCGTGGACTCCTCGGAGACGTTCTGCCCGATCCCACGCGTACGGCGGAGATGCGACGCCATTCACATCAGCACAGCCGCCGAACGTTGGAAGTGATCATCGGCCGAGCTCTTGAACGCGGTGACATCAGCGCAGCAGCGGTGACGCCCTTGCGACTCGAGGCGGGTCCGGCAATGCTGCGCTACCACTTCCTTTTCCAGGGACTACCCGTACCAGATGCGGTCATTGTCGGCATCGTCGACGAGGTGATCGTGCCATTGCTGACCGAATCACGAGACGGAACACAGCGATAATCAGAAAGTCATGCTGATAGGGGTGGACTGGGGCGGCACCAAGATCGAAGCCATAGGCATCTCCGACAATGGGCAATCGATCACCCGACTGCGAGAGATGACGCCGCGCTCGAACTACGAGGGTTGTCTGGCCACAATCGAGTCGCTGGTGAACAGAGTCGAGGCCGAAGCCGGAGCAACCGGCACCGTGGGCATCGGAATTCCGGGATCGGTTGACCCGCGCACCGGACTAGCCAAGGCGATCATGAGCAAGGGCGCGCAAGACATGGTTTCCGAGGCGGACATCGCCTGGTCAGGAGCGCCCAGCCAGGTAGTGGCTGTAGCCGTAGCTGGTCACAAAGTTGGGGTAGCTCTCACCCAGGCAGCTGTGTTCGAGGATGTCTCGGGCGGCCGTAACCTGCCAGCGCTGATCAGGATCGGTGTCTTCGAGAGTCTGCTCGACCTCCTCGGCCAGCATTGCCGCGACCAGGTCCCGAGTGATCGGAATCCCTCCGGTCATGCGCGCCGCATGACGGATCCACTGCCAGATCTGCATCCGTGAGATTTCGACGGTGGCCGCGTCCTCCATCAGGTGGTTGATGGCTACCGCGCCGCGGCCGCCGACCCAGGCTGACAGGTAGGCCAGCGGGACTCGCAGGTTCGTGCGCAGGCCTGCCACGGTGATCGAGTGCGGCATGTCGCCAAGCCCGAGCAGTTGCTCTGCGGTGACCGCTACGTCGTCGCGGCGGCGCTCAATCTGGTGCGGCCGATCCGCCAGAATCGTGGAGAAAGCCTCGGTGCAGGTCGGCACCAGTGCGGGATGTGCTACCCAGGAACCGTCGAAGCCATCACCGGCTTCCCGCGCTTTGTCGGCTTGGGTGCGTTCGAGGGCAACCGACGTCGCATCCGGATCGGCGCCGCTGGGCACGAAGGCGGCCATGCCGCCGATGGCGTGCGCGCCGCGCTCGTGGCAGGTCTTGACCAACAGCTCGGTGTACGCCCTCATGAACGGCACCGTCATGGTGATGCTCGTCCGGTCCGGCAGCACGCGGCTCTCATCGTCGGCGAAATTCTTGATGAAAGAGAAGATGTAGTCCCAGCGACCGGCGTTGAGCCCAGCGGAGTACTCGCGAAGCTCGTAGAGGATCTCGGTCATCTGGAACGCCGCCGGAAGAGTTTCGATCAGGCAGGTGGCCCGGATGGTTCCGCGCGGAATGCCGAGCACCTCCTCCGACCAGGCGAACACGTCGTGCCACAACCGCGCCTCGAGGTGCGACTCCATCTTGGGCAGATAGAAGTAGGGGCCCCGCCCGTTGCTGATCAAGGCCTGCGCGTTATGGAAGAAGAACAGGCCGAAGTCCACAAACGATGCTGGTATCGGCTGGCCGTCCATCACCAGGTGGTGCTCGGTCAGGTGCCAGCCGCGCGGCCGCACCATGATCGTCGCCGGCTCGCGGCCGAGTTCATGATGCCGGCCGTCGGCGTCGGTGAAGTCGATCTGCCGGCGGATCGCGTCGTACAGGTTGAGCTGCCCGTCGATGATGTTGAACCACGTCGGCGAGGTGGCGTCTTCGAAATCGGCCATCCACACCCGCGCTCCCGAATTGAGCGCGCCAATGGTCATCTTTCGGGTTGGCGGTCCGGTGATCTCGCAGCGACGGTCCACGAGCCCGGGAGCGAGCGGCGCGACTCGCCAGGTCGGGTCCTCGCGAATCGCTGCCGTCTCGGGCAGAAAGCGAAACGGATGCCCGGGCCCCTGGTCGGTTCGGCTGTGCCGGACCGCCAACAGTTCGGCACGCCGACCGGCGAACTGGCCATGCAGTCTGCAGACGAAGTCCAGCCCCTCTTCGGTCAGAATCTCGCCGAAGCGGTCATGCATAGTGCCGACCACGCTCAGCTCGCTGGTCAGCGGGCTGCGTGACAGATGCGACGCCTGATACCGATACTGCGGCAGCGTTCGGGGTGGCGGTTCAGCGGTAATGGTCATGATCATCTCCGGGTTTCTGAGAGTTGCTCGCGGGTGCCCACGCTCGAAGCTCGATCAACGGAATTGGGCGGTCTCGGTCGAGCCGGCCAGCGCGGTCGTCTCGCTGCGCGGGTTGAGCGCAGAAGCCACCTTGTCGAAATAGCCGGTGCCAACCTCCGCCTGGTGCCGGGTGGCGGTGTAGCCGTGCGGCTCGTCGGCGAACTCGGCCTGCTGCAGCGCTACGTACGACGTCATTCCGTCATGGGCGTACCCGCGGGCCAAGCTGAACATCGCGTGGTTGAGCGCATGGAAACCAGCCAAAGTGATGAACTGGAAGCGGTAACCGAGTTCGCCAAGTCGATCTTGGAACTCAGCGATCTGCCGATCGTCGAGGCTGGCTTTCCAGTTGAACGACGGGGAGCAGTTGTACGCCAACATCTTGCCCGGAAAGTCCGTGTGCAGCTCAGAAGCAAACTCGCGTGCCAGGCCGAGGTCCGGGGTGCCCGTCTCGACCCAGATGAGGTCGGCGAAGGGCGCGTACGCCTTTGCCCGAGCCAGCACCGGCCCAAGACCTGACCGGACACGGTAGAAGCCTTCATTGGTCCGCTCTCCGGTGCAGAAAAGCGCATCTACCGGGTCGACGTCGGAGGTGATCAAGGTCGCGCCCAGCGCGTCGGTGCGTGCGATGATCAAGGTCTCGGTGCCCATGATGTCTGCCGCGAGCCGAGCGGCGTTGAGGGTCCGGACATGCTGCCGGGTGGGAATGAGCACCTTGCCGCCAAGATGCCCGCACTTCTTCTCCGCGGCGAGCTGATCTTCCCAGTGCACGCCGGCGGCGCCCGCCATGATCATCTGCTTCATCAGCTCGAATGCGTTGAGCGGACCTCCGAAGCCAGCCTCGGCGTCGGCGACAATCGGGATGATCAGCTCGCCCGGCCGGTCGCGGTTCTCCCCGTTGGCCCACGCGATCTGGTCGGCCCTCATCATCGCGTTGTTGATCCGGCGCACCACAGCTGGCACTGAATTGGCCGGGTACAGGCTCTGATCGGGATACGTCTGGCCAGCCAGGTTCGCGTCAGCGGCCACCTGCCATCCGGAGAGATAAATCGCCTGCAATCCGGCCTTGACCTGCTGTACGGCCTGATTTCCGGTGAGTGCGCCAAGCGCCCGGACGTAGGTGTGGTCATGGAGCAGTTGCCAGAGCCGCCTCGCTCCGTTGTTGGCCAGGGTCTGTTCCTCCACCACGGACCCACGCAGGTTGATGACGTCTGCCGATGTGTAACTGCGCTCGATGCCAGCCCAGCGCGGGTTGATAGCCCAGTCGCGCTGAAGCAGCTGTTGAGGGGTGAGGCTGGTGGTCTCCGTGGTCTCCGGGGTGGGCAGCATGGTGGTCATGGCCCCAACTGTGGTCCTGATCAGTAGTCCAGATGCACATCTGGTCCAGTCAAGATCAGGTGTTCTTGACAGATCCAAGGACTTGCGAAAATCTCCAGACAACGATTGAGATCGGAGGTATGACATCGAAGTCGCCATCCGGCTTGTCAAGTCTTGCGAATCTTGACGGCGAACGTGTATTGCGGCTCGTGTCCGCCGCAACGGCCGGTGACGCTGGGCAGGTCAACCACCCGAGCGGACCCGATCCGCTCGTCATCGGCAAGTGCATCAGGCACCGACGCAAGCGGTGCGGCCTCACCCTGAGCGACTTGGGGGAGCGGGTCGGGCTCTCCGCCTCAGCCGTGTCGCTGATCGAAACGGGCAAGCGGGAGGCCAAAGTCTCCACGCTCGCGGCAATGGCTGAGGCACTCGACTGCCAACTGGCCGATCTGTTGACCGACGCGGCACCCAGCCGTCGGGCCACGCTCGAGCTCGAGCTCGAGCGCGCGCAACGGTCCCGCTCTTTCGCAGAACTCGGCATCCCTGCGGTGAAGGCCGGACCGCGGCTCCCACTGGATGCCCTGGAGTCGCTGGTGGCTCTACATGACCGGCTTGCCGCGTACACCGCGGAGCGAGATGGCACGCCGGAGTATGCGCGACGCGCCAACGCCGACTTGCGGGCCAGGATGCGCGCTTCCGACAACTACTTCCCGGCCATCGAGGACCTGGCCGACGAACTGGTACTTAGTGTTGATCATGACGGCGGGCCACTGACCCGGCATCGAGTCAATGCGATCGCCGATCGTCTCGGCTTCAGCCTGCACTCCGTGCCCAACCTGCCGCAATCGACGCGGTCAGTGACTGACCTGGCCGCCCGACGGATCTTCCTGCCGACCAGTGACAGTGCCGCCCAACGCACCCTCGCGCTTGCCGCGCTGGGGCATGTGGTGCTTCAGCATCGGCCGCCTGCCGACTATGCCGAGTTCCTCGCCCAGCGAGTGGAGGTCAACTATTTCGCCGCGGCCGTGCTCATCCCACAGCGGTGGGCTGTGGCGTACCTCCGAGAAGCCAAAGACAACAAGGATCTGGAGATCGAGGACCTGCGCGATCGCTATCTGACGTCGTACGAGATGGCGGCGCATCGATTCACCAATCTGGCCACCATCCACCTCGACATCCCGGTGCACTTCATGAAGACCAACAAGGCGGGCATCATCTACAAGGCGTATGCCAACGACGGAGTCACGTTCCCGGCGGACGGCACCGGGGCCGTCGAGGGCCAGCGGGTCTGCCGGTTTTGGACGGCGCGCCGGGTCTTCGCGCAGCCTGACTGGACCAAGCCGTACCAGCAGTACACCGATACGCCTGGCGGCACCTTCTGGTGCTCTGCGGTAGCAGAACAGGGCGAGCGCGAAGCGTTCTCGGTGTCGGTCGGGACGCCGTACGAGCACGTCAAGTGGTTCCGGGGCCGTGGCACCCAGCACCGCTCGAAGTCCCGCTGTCCCGATCCGACGTGCTGCACGCTGCCGCCACCGCAGCTCGCCGCTCGTTGGACGGAGGCCAGCTGGCCCAGTGCGCGGGTGCACTCGGCCCTGCTAGCGAGCCTGCCGGCCGGGGCGTTCCCAGGGGTGGACCAAACCGAGGTGATGGAGTTCCTTGATCAGCAGTGACAGTCGGGTGCGAAAGCCGCCGCTCCACTTGCCCTAGACGCTCATCGGTGAGAGGTGACTAAATGGCATGAGAGCCGTACAGAGCCTTCCACCTCAGGAGTTGAGATGCTTCGTCCCCAAGACAGCGCCACCCGCGAGCGTAAGAATTTGAACGGTCTCTGGCAGTTCGCCCTCGACCCCGATGGGGAGGGTCAAACCGATCGCTGGTACGCCGGACCGCTGGCCGACGCGCGCGAGATGGCGGTGCCGGCGAGCTTCAACGACATCGCTGCTGATGCGGCCGTACGGGATTACTTCGGCGACGTCTGGTATCAGCGCACCGTCTGGGTGCCGCGCGGCTGGGAGGGTCAGCGGATTGTGCTGCACTTGGAATCGGCGACCCATCGAGCGACCGTGTGGGTCAATGAGGCTGAGGTCGTCTCGCATGAGGGCGGCTACACCCCGTTCGAAGCCGACATCGCTGACCATGTCACGCCCGGACAGCAGGTGCGTATCACAGC
The DNA here is from genome assembly GCA_963815975.1 of uncultured Actinomycetota bacterium. Lineage (GTDB taxonomy): Bacteria > Actinomycetota > Actinomycetes > Propionibacteriales > Propionibacteriaceae > Microlunatus. Next base: position 308,897 of record CAWFJC010000006.1, on the reverse strand, counting down.
GCTGGTGAACAACACCCTGCACTGGCAGTCCATCCCGCCGGGAGTCATCGAGGACACTCCCGCCGGAAAACGGCAGCGTTATTGGCACGACTTCTTCAACTACGCCGGTATCCACCGCAACGTCTGGCTCTACACCACCAACCCAGCCCACTTCACCGACGTCACGATCACCACTGATCTTGATGGCGCCGACGGCGTGATCAACTACTCCGCCCAGGCTGAGAACGCTGAGGCGCTTGAAACCAAGGTGATCCTGCGTAATGCCGAGGGGAAAGAAGTCACGACCCTCGGCGGAAACAGCGGCACGCTCACCGTGCCGCATGTGCACAAGTGGGCTCCAGGCGACGGCTACCTCTATGACCTCGAGCTGCAGCTGGTGGACGGGGACACCGTCGTCGACAGCTATCACCAAAGTGTCGGGGTGCGCACCGTCAAGGTCGACGGAATCCGGTTCCTGATCAACGACGAGCCGTTCTACTTCACTGGGTTCGGCAAGCATGAGGACGTGCCGGTGATCGGTAAAGGCCATAACGACCCGTACCTGTTGCACGACTTCGAGCTGCTGAAGTGGATCGGTGCGAATTCGTTCCGTACGTCGCACTACCCGTACGCCGAAGACGTCATCGACTACGCCGACCGGCAGGGCATCGTGCTGATCGACGAAACGGCTGCGGTGGGTCTCAATATGGGCCTTGGGGGCGGCATCTTCGGTGGTCAGGGTTACGTGACGTTTTCTCCCGAGACCGTGAACGACGCCAGCCGCGAGGTGCACGCCCAGGCCATCCGGGAACTGATCGCCCGAGACAAGAACCACCCAAGCGTCGTGATCTGGAGCATCGCCAACGAACCCGAATCCGACACCGAAGGCGCGGAGAACTACTTCCGCCCGCTCTTCGACGTGGCGCGCGAAGCCGACCCCACCCGACCGGTCGGGTTCGTGAACGTCATGCTTGCCCCGCACGGCAAGTGTCGGGTCTCCCAATTCGGTGAGGTGTTGATGCTGAACCGCTATTACGGCTGGTACGTCAACACGGGCGATCTGGAAGGGGCTGAGCTGGCCTGGGAAGAAGAGCTGACCGGATGGGCCGGCGAGGGCAAGCCGATCATCATCACCGAGTACGGCGCCGACACCTATCCCGGCTTGCACTCGATCGTGGCCGGAGACCCGTGGAGCGAGGAATACCAGGTCGAGTACCTGGAGATGAACCATCGGGTATTCGACCGGATCGACGCGGTCGTCGGGGAACAGATGTGGAACTTCGCCGACTTCGTAACCACGTCAGGCATCATGCGCGTCGGCGGCAACAAGAAAGGCGCCTTCACCCGCGACCGGCAGCCCAAAGCAGCGGCACACTACCTGCGCACCCGCTGGCGCAAGGACATTTGATCGCGCCAACATCGCGAGCTCCATGATCGAAGGGCCCATTGCCGGGGGAGATTGCTGGTGTTTGACTGGCAAGATCAGTTCTCTTCCACTACGCCGTAACGGAAAGGAGGCCACATGACGCCTCCACCAGTGGTCACACTGTTCGAGAAATACGGTGCAGGAGCCCGATCCATCGGTCCTCGGATTGCAGATGCGCTGGGCGTGGCTTGGCTGGATCAGGCGTTCTCCTCCTCCGATATCGAGAGCGCCAAGTATCCCGGCGCGGGCGGAGCGAGCGAGGCGGGGAGTGGCTTGGCGCGGTTCCTGGGCCGCTATGCGTCTGGGACGCTTCTGGATGATGCCAGCATCCCTTTGGCTCAGGCCCAAGACGCGGAGATGGTTGAAGAGAACACCCGCTTTGTCAAGGAATCGGCCACTCAGGGTGTCGTGATGCTCGGTCGCAATGGCGCTCTCATTCTCGGTGACATCCCGACCGCGCTGCATGTGCAGGTCGATGCTCCGGTGGAGGTTCGGATCGCCCGTGCCGCGCGGGAGGAGGGAATCGACCGCGCACACGCGGCACGACGGCAGCGCAACGAGGACCGGGTACGGGCCGAGATGTCAGAGCGCTTCTACTACTGGAACCCCATGGCCATTGACCGATATGACCTCGTCATCAACACCGGCCTGCTCGATCTCGACACGTGTGTCGACGTCATCGTTGCGGCGTACCGGGCCAAGGCCGCGCGGGTGAGTTCGGCTACCGCCTGACCTCAGCAGACCCGCGTTCCACCCGCTTTTCTGAGACGAGGAGGTCCAGTGAAGAAGCTGACCTTACGGAACTATTTCGGCTACGCCGCCGGTGACCTGGCCAACAACCTGGCCTTCTCGTTGCAGGCGTTGTTCCTGCTCATCTACTACACCAACGTCGTTGGGCTCAATCCAGCCACGATCGCGACGATGTTCCTGGTTGTACGAGTTTGGGATGCTTTCGCTGACCTAGCAGCCGGGCGTCTGGTCGACCTCACTCATTCCCGGTGGGGGAAGTTCAGGCCGTACCTGCTGTTCGCCTCGCTTCCGCTGCTGCTGTCGAGTATCGCCTTGTTCAGCGTCCCGAACTTCGACAGCACCACGGCGAAGTACGTCTACGCATACGTCACGTACGCCCTGCTGGGCTTTCTCTACTCTCTGACCAACATCCCGTTTGGTTCCCTGGCGACGGCGATGACTCAAGACCCGGTGGAGCGCTCCCGGCTGGGGATCTGGCGTTCGGTGGGACCGATCGTCGGCATTTTCGTCATCGTTCTAGTGATTGCTCCTCAGATCACCCGGTACAAGACTCAGCCCGAGCAGTTGCAAAGTTTCCTGACCACGGTGACCATCGTCTTCGCCGTCGTTGGGTATGGCCTCTACCTGTTCTGTTTCTCCAGCTGCAAGGAGCAGGTCTTCCACGAGGCGAAGCCGGTTACCGTCAAGGAGACGGTCGCCACTGTGCGGCAGAACCGACCGCTGCTGATCTTGTGTGTTTCCAACCTGGTCTTTCTTACCGGGATCTTCGGTCTCCAGGCGTCCCAGGCCTACTTCGCGGCCTACATCCTCGGCAACTCGAGCCAGCTGATCTGGATGGTTCTCGCTACGTCGTTGGCCACCTTCGTTGCCGTGCCGGTGGTGCCCAGGTTCGTCGCCCGGATCGGCAAGAAGAGCACGTTCCTCATTGGCGCGGCGGGTCTCATCGTGATGGGCACCTGGATCTTCTTCATGCCGCCGAGCCTGCCCATTGTCATCGTCTCGTTCTTCGGCTTCGGCCTTTTTCAGAATCTGTCGATGTCGCTGTTGTTTGCGTTCGAGGCCGACGCCGTGGAGTACGGCGAATACAAGACGGGCAAGCGTACGGAAGGTGCCACCTATGCGATCTACTCCTTCTTCCGGAAGGTCTCCCAGGCAGTCGCCGGCGCTGTCGCTGGTTATGCGCTGGCCCTCGGTGGCTTCCTCGCCAAAGCGCCGGAGCAAAGCGAGTCCGCTCTCACGACAATCAGAGGACTGGTTGGTCTCGGCCCCGCGTTCTTTGCGCTCCTCGGCGGCCTCATCTTCCTGGCCTATCCGCTGACCGACCAACGGTTCCGTGAGATCGTCAAGGAGCTGCATGCGCGGCATGGCATCAGGGAGGCCGGCGACGTCTCCATCGAAGCAGTCGATGCCGCAGCGCCCAGTCGAGAGCCGTGAGCCTGCCCGATAGAGCATGCCCTCCACCAACCACAGAAGGGCGTTCCAACTGTGACCGGTCAAGATAGCAACCCCGTACGGTTGTCGCGCGCCGTACCAGATACGCCGGTAGCAGCACCTGTCCGGATGGTGCATCTTGGTGAGGGTAACTTCCACCGAGCTCACCAAGCTTGGTACACCGCGCATTCCCCCGACGCCGACGAGTGGGGGATCGCCGGCTTCACCGGTCGACGACCAGACCTGGCCGACGCATTGGCACCCCAGGATGGGCTTTACACGTTGATCACTCGCGCGGCCGATGGGGACAAGTTCGAACTGATCGGCTCCCTCTCTGCCGTCCACCCAGCCGCCGACCACGAGGCGTACCTGGACTACCTCAGCGCCCCACAGACCGCTCTGGTGACCATCACCGTCACCGAGGCGGCTTATCTGCGCAATGCCGAGGGGCGGCTCGACGCGGAGCGGGACGTGATCATCGCCGATCTTCAGGCGCTGCGCAGCGACCCTCGTCTGGTGGTCAGCTCGTTACCGGCGAGACTCGTCGCCGGTCTGATGGCCAGGCGTGACGCCAGCTCCGGCGCGATCACGATTCTCTCCTGTGACAACCTGCCCGAGAATGGGGCGGTCACCGAGACGGTGGTGACCGATCTGGCCGCGCTCGTCGATGAGTCGCTGCTGACATGGATCGAGCGCAATGTCGACTTCGCCACCTCGATGGTTGATCGCATCACACCGGTGACCACCGACGAGGATCGACGGATCGTCCAAGAGCACACGGGCTACGTCGACGCCTCTCCGGTGCCCACCGAGCCCTTCAGCGAATGGGTCGTGTCGGGCCGATTCCCGGCCGGACGACCACGCTGGGAAGACGCCGGCGCCCAGCTGGTTGACGATGTTGAACCGTTCGAGCAACGCAAGCTGTGGCTGCTGAACGGTTCCCATTCGATGCTGGCTTACGTCGGAAGCGTCCGTGGCCACGAGACGATCGACGAGGCCATCGCTGATCCGGCCTGTAGGGAGTGGGTGGAGCTGTTCTGGGATGAGGCCAGCCGGCACTTGCCATTTTCCCCTGGCGTGATCGCGGACTATCGAGCAGCGCTCCTCACCCGCTTCTCGAACCCCCACATGCGGGACCAGCTCGCCCGCATCGCCGCCGATGGCTCAACCAAACTCGTGGTCCGCACCATCCCAACGGTCCGCGCGGAGCGAGCCGCGGGCCGGATCCCTGTCGGATGTGCAACCACACTTGCGGCCTGGGTGCTGCACCTGCGGGGTGCCGGTGCCCCAGTCAAGGACCCAGGTGCCACATCGGCCCAGCGGGCGGCCAACTCGGGAGAGCTGCCAACCGCCGTACCGGCTGTCCTGGACACGCTGGAGCCGGGCCTAGGTCACGATGAGGACTTCGTACGTACGGTGCTCGCGCAAGCCGAAGCCATCACCTTGCGTTTTCGCTCGCGGGCGACGACGTGGGAGGCTTGAAGCGCTGCTGTCCTGCAGGTCTTGGCGCGCCCTCGCAGCAATGCAGGGCGAGCCCTTCGCCGGGCCTCGCCGATCTCGATCTTCGACCGTGATCGCACGTTGGCCCTCACATGCCTCTCACAGTTGGCTCCGAGCTGCATCATTGCTTGACGAGATGTGCTGACCCATGTCGGCGCAACACGTGAGAGAAAGCATCCTCCTTGATGATCATGCTCGAGCAGCCATCGAAGCACAGCGGTCCTTACCGCAGATCCGCGCGTACGGCTCTCCTCGCGGCAATAGCGAGCGCAGCCTTGCTCTCACCGATGACCGGCTTGGTTACTCCGGCAGCAGCTGCTACGAACGGCGTCGTATCCGGCGCTGTCGTGGATTGGCGACAGAGCCCGCGGGGCGGCGGCTACCCGACAGCCACCGCAGTCTCGAGTCCGGCTAGCGCCACACAGTCCAAGGGTGTCGTGCTGATCGACACTGTGCTGCCGTATCAAGATGCGGAGGGGGCTGGTACCGGAATGGTGCTGACAGCCTCGGGCCAGGTGCTCACTAGCTACCACGTCGTGAAAGCTGCCAGCACGATCAAGGTCACCGTCGCTGAAACCGGCAAGACGTATCAGGCCACGGTGGTCGGGAGTGATCAGACAGCCGACGTGGCACTGCTGCAGTTGAAGGGCGCCAGCAGCCTTACCCCCGTCAAGATCGACAACGACAAGACGTCGGTCGGTGACAAGGTCACCGCCGTGGGCAACGCGGGCGGCACTGGCACGCTAACTGCTGCCAAGGGAACCATCCTGTCGCTTAGGGCCTCGATCACCACGGCCGCAGAAGGGCCCGTGGCCTCCGAAACCTTGACCCACATGATCGAGACAACCGCTGACGTGGTGTCGGGAGACTCTGGCGGACCGCTGTACGACACCGACGGCGAAGTGATCGGTATCGACACTGCAGCCTCAAGTGGCAGCGAGATCAACGGCTACGCCACTCCGATCCAGCGTGCTCTTGGCGTCGTGCAGCAGATCCGGTCCGGGCAGGAAAGCAGCACAGTGCAGGTCGGGCCCGCGCCGTTCCTCGGAGTGGAACTGAGCGACGCGTCGTCCTCCGACTTCGACTATCCGGGGGCGGCTCTAGACGAATCGTCGGGCGCAACAGTCGAGAGCGTTGTCAGTGGCGCCGCAGCCGCGCAGGCTGGTCTCGAGGCCGGAGATCAGATCACTGCGCTGGGCGGCCATGCCGTCACCTCAGCCGAAGACGTCTCAGCCCTGCTGGCCGGCTACGATCCAGGTGATCGCATCAAGATCGGATGGATTGACCAGGTGGGCAGTGAGCATGTCGCCACGGTCACCCTGGGTGCGAGTCCGGTGGCTTGACCAAAACCCGGCCTAGCTCCCCAGCCGGTCTCGCGGCGCGCCAGATCATCTCAGCGAATTCAGAGTCACCGAGTGGGTGGGTACCGCTGGCGTTGACGAGGTAGATGCGGCGGTGCGGTGATCGCCATAGCCAGCTGCCGGGTTCGGGTTGCCGGACTTGCCAGCGGCCATGCGTCTTGCACCTGTGGTGCCGGCGTACATGCGGTCCCAAGTTGCCGATCCTGGTCTGGCCCGGCGGCCCACCACGGTCTGGACTCACATAACGAATGGTGTGATCAACATCGATCCATCGGGAGACTGCCGCGGCGTAGGGGAACACGTCAGCCGGGTACCGCAGTTGCAGGTGCTCCCGAAGCCGAGCCGGGATTTCGTAGCTGTCCACTGGGGTATGCCCAGCCGGCAGATCAATCACCGGCTTCAAGTTGATCATGCAGCGGTCCCCGAGCACACTGCGCAGCCGACCTAGCAGCACCGGACCGACGTCTTCGATCCGGGCCACACCCGACCCGTCAGTAAGCGCCTCGGAGCTGAGGTGGACATACACCACAGCACGGGGCCTGGCCCGGTCCGGATCGAACGGCGGCGGCTCGAGCCGCACTGACTGATGATCAGCAACGACGGAGAGCTCGGCATCCTGCTCGGCCTCTCCTGCTCCCTCGGCAACATCGGCTGGCTCGGCGTCATGCTCGGTCTCTGCTGCCTCGGCAGCAGCAGCTGGTTCGGCAGCTCCGTCCCAGTCGTCGTGTTGATGCTGGCAGAGCAGTTGCAGTGCTTGGGCGGGTTGGGCGAGGATGCCGATCGCTTTGGAGCGGCGGACCTCCACCGGATCGGTGTCGCCCTGGCGGGCCAGGATGTCGGCGATCCGGTCGATGGTGGCTTTGAACCAGATCGCATCGCCGGCCGTCGCCCGAGCGATGATCAACTTCAACCCGTGCTCGGAGGCACGGCCAAGCCGTACGAACCGTTCCTGCGCAGCGAGAGCTGCTTGTCGTTCGGCGCCGACCGGGTCGGCTTGGATGATGGCTGCCTCCAACAGGTTCTGCAGCCGACCCCACGACACCGCCCCTAGCGAGGGGGCCAGCTGGGCATCCACCCATTCGGCCTGCTCGAGAGTGAGCTGCCGAGTAGCGGCGGCGATTCGCCGCGCCTGGTAGGCCGGCACCCGCCCAGCCAGGGCGGCCGTCCAAATCTGGGGGAGCCGGTGCCGCAAATCCAACGCGTCACCTATCAGCCGGCCAGCCGCCCCATCGGAGATCCGCAACACGCAACCCAACTCGGCTGGGGCAAAATCGCCGACTGTCGGGGTGCCGTCCCCACCCAGCCGCACTGGATGCTCAACGCCGGGCAGCCGGCTCTTTGTGAGCGCGTCTCCGGAATGCAGGTCGGCCCAATGCCCGGCGATCTGCAGCCTGCGCGTTTCGGCAATGATCAGGGTGCGTTCGTTAGCCTCCGCCGCGCCCAGCGTGGCGGAGGCATCCATCTCCACCAAATCATTTTCGAACACGCATTCAATATATGATTCAGGTCAGACACTTCCACCGACACTTTGGCCGTCGCGAGCAACGGACAACACCTCGCCAAGGCGGACAACACCTTCCAGCTGGCTGGTCCAACCCAGTGAATTAAAAGGCGATATGCGGGTACCTGGACTTTAGGGCCGGCAAGACGGCCCAATTCCATGCAAAAGGAGTCAACATGCCAGCCGTGCCATCGCTTGCCATGAACAACGGAATCCAGATCCCACAGCTAGGCTTCGGCGTCTTCCTGATTCCGGCGGAGGAGACCGAGAAGGCAGTATCCGAGGCGCTCAGCGCCGGATATCGGCTGATCGACACGGCGCAGGGCTATCGAAACGAGGAAGGCGTCGGCGCAGCCATGGCCTCGGCTGGTATCCAACGCGACGAGCTGTTCATTACCACGAAGTTGACTAACAGCGAGCAGGGCTACGACAAAGCGCTGAGAGCCTTCGACGAGAGCATGAACAAGCTCGGCATCGACGTTCTTGATCTTTTCCTGATCCACTGGCCACAGCCGATGTTCGACCAGTATGTGGAGACCTGGCGGGCGTTCGAGCGGCTCTTGGCCGACGGACGGGTGTCGTCGATCGGGGTCTCGAACTTCGAAATCGAGCACCTGGAGCGGCTGCTCGCGGAGACCGATGTGGTACCGGCCGTGAACCAGGTTGAGTTGCACCCGGAATTCCCTCAAGAGGAGCTACGTGAGTTCCACGCCGCGCACGGAATCCTGACCGAATCGTGGGGGCCGCTCGGGCAGGGCAAGGGGTTGCTGGAGAACCCGCACATCGTCGACGTTGCTCGACGGAAGGCCCGTACGCCGGGCCAGGTGGTGCTGCGCTGGCACATTCAGCTCGGCAACCTGGTGATCCCCAAGTCGGTCAACCCCGGCCGGATCCGCGAGAACATCGACATCTTCGATTTCGAGCTCGATGAGTCCGACATGCAGGCGATAGAGCAGGTGCGGACCGGTCGCCGGCTCGGTGCCGACCCGAACCACTTCGACATGCGCTGAGGCACTGAGCATTGCGTTCTTGCTCGGGAGAATGGTGCCATGTCGAACTCGGCGACGCGCCCGTATCCGCACCTCAACGCAGATTGCGCTGACTGAGAGCCGATAGCGAAAGTCCCGGACGGACTCGGGCGCCCTTTGCCATCGCGTGTATCTCACCCCTCCGCGAACGCTCGATTTCGAGAAGCAGTCGATAGTTAGGCAAGCTATAGGGCCAAGGACTGGCAGCCATCGTCGGAGCAGCACATTCTGTATATCCGCAGCGTTGTGCATAGCGGCGATACGTCCTGAACCATTCCGCTCGCCCCTCTTGAGATCACTCTCGAACCGCATTGCCAGCATGGCCATCGACTTAGGCACTATTGCCGATGTGTCCCGTCTCCAGCCGCGCGATGGTTATGGCGTACCCGCAGAAACGTTCCGGTTTCTGCATCAGGAAAGGAGAAGGGTCGTGACAAGTAGTAACGCGGCCACGGAATCAGGGATTCGACGGCTGAGGCGCAGCCGCACCGTACGCATCGGCGCTGCGGCATCGGGTCTCGCTCTCGTCCTGGGATCCGTGGCAACGGCCCCGGCACTGGCGTCGCCCAGTGCAACTCGTCAAGTCCATGTGGAGGGTCACCTCCTTCCGGTGGCGGAGAGCCCAGGGGTCTATCGGGTGACCGGTGGGCTGGTCGGTACCTACAAGATTCGGAGTGAACGGGTGATCCACGCCTGGACCTACTGGACCACTCAGATCAGGGACATCGAAGGAACCGAGTCCATCACTGGCTGTATCGACCAGAACCAAAACGAGAGCTGCGACGCGGGCGAGCCGTCCGCGCAGCTAAGGCTTACCTTCAGCCGAGTGACCAGCTTCGATACCCGGACGGACCGGCTGATCGAAGGCGGCGGCACCCATTGGGTCAAGAGCGCTGGACCCTTCAGTGGTGGGAAATTGACAACACGAGATATCCCGGTGGGCAACAGCGACGATATCCTGTCGATATATGAGGGCGACCTCCAGGTTAAAGAGAGCCCGGTTATCTAGCGAGCGAATTTGCGATTGGCCGTAGCATCTTTGAGTCAAGCCCGCTGCGCCAAACAGCAAGAAGAATTCCGACTCATATAGGACTGCACTATTGCGGGTTTGAATGGCGATGAATAGCACGTTCACGTTCGGCATACTTGTCTTTCTGACCTGTCGCTATCAGGAAAGGCTCGGTAGGCTCATGCTCGGCGGGGATGCGTTCCGCATCGGCATGTCTTCCTGGATCCGTGGTGTCGGTTCACCGGGACGCGGGGAGGTGCGCCGTCGTGACGGTTGACAAGGAGCTGTTCGCCGACACGCTTCCTACTTATCTCACCCGATTCGTGGGTCGAGATCGGGAAATCGCGACGGTGCTGTCGATGTTGCATCCGGGGCGGCTCGTCACAATCTGTGGGGTCGGCGGCGCAGGTAAGACCCGACTGGCCATCGAGGTCGCGAAGCGCAGTCGGGCCCGTTCGGGGTCGGCAGCGGACGCCGGCGAGGTGTATTGGGTGCCGCTCGGCGCAATAGTTGATCCGACCGAAGTGCCGGCGGCTGTGGCCACCGGAATCGGCCTCACCGGTCCGCTCGGTGATCGACCACTGGCTCCCGTCCTGAGGACGCTGATAGATCGGCAGGCGCTGCTCGTATTGGACAACTGCGAACAAGTTGCCGCCGCATGTGCGGAGTTAGTGGCATCGCTGCTCGTCGCCTGCCCGACCGTGACCGTCCTCGCGACGAGTCGAATTCCGCTCGAGACTATCGGCCGAGGAGGTGTTTGCCATCCCGCCCATGGGTGGCGGAGCCCTTCCGTCGGATCCTTTCGAGAGTGATGCGACCGCCCTGTTTCTCGACCGGGCGACGTCAGTCGCTGGGGCCTATGCGTTGACAGAGCACAACGCAAAAGCCCTTGGTGAAATCTGCGACATGCTGCATGGCTTGCCGCTTGCCATCGAGCTCGCCGCCAGCTGGATCCCCGTGCTGTCACCGCGCGACCTGCTCGATCATCTTCGGCAAGCCCGCACCACCACCTGGCCTCAGACACCGCGGTCGTCGAGGAGCGTCATCGCAGCCTTGCGATGATCTTGGACAGTTCCTGGAGCTGGCTGAGCGCAGACGAGCGTACGGTGCTGAGTGCATTGGCGATCTTCGTCGGCGGTTTCACCAGGGAAGCGGCTGAGGCGGTGGCCGGTGCCAGCCTTGGCGTACTCGCCGCACTGGCAGAGCGGTCGTTCATTCAGCGGCTGCCGGATTCGCAGGGTGGCTCGCGCTACCAGGTGCATGAACTCGTCCGTCACTACGCGTTGCGTCGCCTGAGAAGATGACGGCCCGATTCGGAGACGACACTTCGCGTACTTCCTTGGGCTTGTCGAAACTCTCGAGACGTCCTGGAACACGCAGCTGGAGCCGCTGTGGTCCAATCCCATCCGCGCCGATCTTGCCAACGTTAGTGCCGCCATGGTGTGGGTCTTGGACCAGGGCGACGCCGAGGGAGCCTTGCGAATGGCGGTTGGGCTCGACAGGTTCTGGATCTTCTCTTTCCCACCGCACGCCCTCCGCCTAGCGTGGCTGGAAGCAGCGTTGGGCCTGCCGTGGTCGCCGTCAAGTGTTATGAGCATTCGCGCAAGAGCAAAGGCCTATCTCTTGTCCGGTCTCCTCAAGACTCGAGCCGCCGACCTGGTTGCTGCCCAGGGATTGCTGCGGCAGGGACAGATGCTCTTCGAACAGATCGGCGACGAGGCCGGTGCCGCAATGTGCCTCCGGAACCATGGCGCCGCCGGCCTTTTCGTTGGCGACCCCGAGGCAGGGCGGCGCGAGATAGCCGAGGGCCTGGTCCGCTGCCAAGATGGGTCATGACGCCCTGGGTGCGGCGTGGTGCCACGACCTCTTGGGAATTGCAGCCTTCGTCATCGGTGACTACAGCCAGGCGTCGTCATATTTGCTCGAGAGCGTCGCCCAGTTCGAAAGCCTGGACGCCCCGGTCGGGGCGTGCCATGCACAGGTTGATCTTGGTTTGACGCTTCGCTACCAGGGCAAGCTGCCCGCAGCGCTGACATGCTTATCGGCACGCCCTGCGTTGTCAGCGGGACTATCGGCTTACGACCGCGAGTGCCGACACACTGGATGGCCTGGCGCCCATTGCGGCCGCGTTAGGTCACCTAGATCTGGCCGCAAGGCTGCACGGCGCAGCATCCGGCTGGCGGGAGACCTATCAGGAGGAATCGTGGTTCCCGATGCCCAACGACTTCTCCAAGTCGGCTGCCAGCGTCCGCCGTCGCCTCGGCGAGCAAGCCTGGTTCGGGGCGTACGAGGCCGGGAGGAAACTGAACTCCGAAGAGGCCATGCGTCTTGCTGATGAGGCTGTATCTGCCTTGGAAGAAGACCTTCAGCGCAGGTCGTCAGGCTTGACAACCCGGGAAGTCGATGTCCTGCAGTTGGTTGCCGATGGACTGAGCAACGCCGAGATTGCCGAGCGGCTGGTGCTGAGTGAGCGCACCGTGCACGCACATCTGCGATCGATCTTCGACAAGCTCGGCGTCAATACTCGAACAGCAGCAGTGCACGCTGCCTCCTGGCTGGTCGCCAGTCGATAACGACTGCTAAAGATCGACCACTGCGAGCTCGGTCATCCGATGAGTTCCAGTCAACTAACCGGTCAGATCAACCATGCCTCTTGTTACTGCTCACCTTTCGATTTCACTCGACGGCTTCGTGGCTGGTCCGGACCAGAGTGAGGAGAACCCGATCGGCGTCGGGGGCCTGGCGTTGCACCGCTGGCACCTTGATGAGCCCATGAATGACGCAGACAAAGCGATGACCGACTGGATTCTTGCTCCGCGCGGCGCTTACGTGATGGGACGCAACATGTTCGGGCCGGTCCGCGGCGAGTGGAATGACTCCGACTGGCGCGGTTGGTGGGGCGAGGATCCGCCGTACCATGCGCCAGTCTTTGTGCTGACCCACTACGCGCACGAGCCGATCGCGATGGCCGGCGGCACCACGTTCCATTTCGTCGACGGTTTCCAATCGGCCCTGGAGCAGGCCTTCGCCGCAGCCGGCGATCAGACTGTGACCATCGCGGGTGGAGCCAGTGCCGTCCGGCAGGGCCTCCAAGCCGGAGTGATCGACGAGATCATGCTCAGCCATATCCCGCTTGTGCTGGGGCGTGGCGAACGGCTCTTCGACGATGTGGGAGAACTGCGAGCCGAGCCGGTTGAGGTAGCAGCCTCACCCAAGGCGACGCATGTCGTCTACCGGATCCCCTAGCTTTCGGTGACCTCGAATGTGGTTGTCAGTTCTGCGGCGGAGTCACCGCCGACCCATACGTCAAACGTTGAGCTGTCGATCACCCAATCGTGAACTGCCGCATTCCAGTACCGCCGCTCATTTTGGCCCAGTGAGAATTCGACTACGCGTGACTCGCCGGCGCCGAGGGTTATCCGTTGGAACCCTTTGAGTTCGCGTACGGGCCGCGAGGCTGAGCCGTATCGCTGGTGGATGTAGAGCTGCACAACCTCGTCCGCTTCTCGATCGCTGGTGTTGGTCACCTCCGCCGACACAGTCACCGAGGCGTCGGGCGCGATGGCCGGTTGATCAATCGTGAGGTTCGCGAAGGTGAAGCTGCCGTAACTCAGCCCGTACCCGAAGGGGAACAGCGGGGTGCTGGCTTCGTCCCAGTAGCGTCGGCCTTGATTCTCGGGCTCGTGGGAAATTGTGTGGGAGTACACCATCGGCACCTGTCCGACGGTCCGCGGCCAGGTAAACGGCAGCTTGCCGCCCGGCGAAACCGTTCCGAAGAGCAAGTTCGCGACAGCGGCGCCGCCTTGGGTGCCGGGATACCAGATGTCCATGATCGCTGGCACGTGTTCGGCGGCCCAGCGCAGATCCAGCGGCCGCCCGTTCATTACGAGCAGCACGACGGGCGTACCGGTGTCGACGACGGCCTGCAGCAGCTCCAGTTGGCGCCCCGGCAAGTCAAGCGATGAACGCGACGCTGCCTCGCCGATCATGTTCTGCCATTCACCCACCACGACTACGGCAACATCGGCCTCGTTGGCGGTGTCCACGGCACGCTGGAACTCGGCGTCCTCGTCAAACCCTTCGGGGTCCTCCGGCCGGTTCCCGCCGAACATGTCGAACATTGACGCGAACACCCGCTGCACCACCGGCACTCCTGGTGCGTACATCAACGCGCACCTTGTCGCCGACCGCGCGTCGAATGCCGTCCAGCACAGTCACCGTCTCGTCCAAGTCAAAGTCGAAGACCCAGGGTCCGATGGTGTCCCGCTTGGAGTCGGCCAGCGGCCCGATCACTGCGATAGATCCCAGGCTTGCGGCATCGAGAGGGAGCAATCCGCCCTCATTGCGGAGCAGCACCGCCGACCGCTCCGCGGCGATGCGGGCAATCTCGCGGTGTGCGGGATCGGCAAGGACTTCACGGGCCCGATCCTCATCCACGTACGGCGCGTCGAAGAGGCCCAGCCGCCGTTTCGCTTCCAGTACGCGTCGGACGCTTGCGTCGATCGTGTCCTCGCTCACCGCGCCGGATTCGACCGCCTCGGGGAGGTGGCCGTAGGCAGGATCGGTAATCGCCATCTCAAGGTCCACGCCCGCAGTCGCGGCGCGGGCACCGGCATCGGTCAGATCAGCCGCGAAGCCATGAGTGAAGAGGTTGCGTACGGCGTTGGCGTCGCTCACCACGAACCCGTCGAAGCCCCACATCTCCCGCAGTACCTCGGTGAACAGCCACGGGCTTCCGGTCGCTGGAATGCCGTTGAGGTCCATGTAGGCCGTCATCACGTTGCCCGCGCCGGCCTCGATCGCCGCCTTGAACGGAGGAAAGTAGATGTTCCACAGATCGGCGTCGGACAGGCTGACCTCGTCGTAGTCGCGCCCGCCCAAAGCCGCCCCGTACCCGACGAAGTGCTTCGGTCCAGCAATAATCCGGTCCGGCGCCGAGAGATTGTCGCCCTGCAGGCCGCGTACCTGTGCGACCGCCACGGCGGCACCGAGGAAGGGGTCTTCCCCGGCGCCCTCGATGATGCGACCCCAGCGCGGATCGCGCGCGATATCGATCATTGGCGCGAATGTCCAATGGATGCCTACCGCGCGTGCCTCTCGGGCCGCCACGGCTTGGCCACGCTCGATTGTCGCTGGATCCCACGACGCCGCCAACGCGATCGGCACCGGCAAGATCGTGCGGAGTCCGTGAATCACGTCGAAGCCGAAGAGCGCAGGGATGCTGAGCCGGTTACCTTCGACGGCCAGCCGCTGCAGGCGGTTGATCTCCGCCGGATCAGTGACAAACAGCAGCGATCCCACGCCGCCCCGCCTCAGAGCCGATTCCACCTCGAGCGGCTGTTTGTCCCGATCCACGTGCAGAGCAGGCTCGACGCCGTCCTGTTGCGGTAAGCGGAAATAGAAATACTGGGTAAGCTGCCCGGCCTTCTCAGCCAGCGTCATCTGGGCGATCAGGTCATCGATCTCAGACTGGGTCGTCGTCATGTCGTTCTCTCTCTCCGGCGTTGGTGCTGCGGCGGGCTGTCCTGAGTCCGACTGCTGCGCACGTGGACTGCTTTGCATCAAGGTACGGCTGCCGGAGCAGCGATGACTGGACGGCACGCGGCGGTCGAGGGTCGGCGAGGCTGCCGCCCCCATGCCGATGCGCTTTACATGGATCAGAGGGTTGCGGCGGGGGCCGATCGCAGATTGGCTGATCGGCCCCCGCCAGGTTCGGTTCGTGAAGGTCAGGAGGTCTTGATCGCGGAGACCTCGAACTCGAGGGTGATCTTGTCGCTGACCAAGACGCCGCCGGTCTCGAGCGCGGCGTTCCAGGTGATGCCGTAGTCCTTGCGGTTGATGACCGCGGAGCCTTCGAATCCGACCCGCAGGTTGCCGAACGGGTCAGTGGCCGCGCCCTCGAACTCGAACGGGATGGTGACTGAGTTGGTGACGCCCCTAATGGTCAGGTCACCGGTGAGCTCGAGGGTGGTTTCGCCGGCCTGGCGAACGTCGGTGGCGACGAAGGTGATCTGCGGGAACTCCTCCATGGCGAGGAAGTCGTTGCTACGCAGATGGGCATCGCGCTGCTCGTTGCGAGTGTCGATGCTGGCCGCCTGGATGGTCAGCTGGCCCGTCGACTTGGTGAAGTCGGTGCCGTCGACGACCGCGCTGCCCTCGAACTCGTTGAACGCGCCGCGGACCTTGGTAACCATCGCATGCCGGGCGACGAACCCGATACGGGTGTGGGCCGGGTCTATGGCGTAGTGGCCGGACAGATCCGACAGGGTGGCGGGAATGGTGCTGATAGTCATGCCGTGCTCCTAAGGTCTTGGGTATCACGCCTAGTTGGTGACGTGTCACGTATATAGAAGCGTAACTTAGGTGACATGTCAACTATTCCGGCGTAATATGCGTTCATGGGCTCTGATTTCCGCTGGCTGACCGCAGAGGAGCAACGCGTATGGCGGCGATGGATGACGCTGAACGCGCAGCTGTCGGCCACGCTGCAAAGAGAGTTGCAAGACGATGCCGGCTTGTCGATGCAGGACTACGAAGTCCTGGTCCATCTCACCGATGACCCGGAGGGCCGGAAGCGGGTTACCGATTTGGCCAGGCTGATGCAGTGGGAGCGCAGCCGAGTCTCCCACCATGTGACTCGCATGGAGGGGCGGCGTCTGGTGCAGCGCGTGGAGTGTGCTGAGGACGGTCGCGGTGCCTTCGTTGTGATCACGCCGCAGGGCCGGGCTGCCATTGAGCAGGCAGCACCGGGTCATGTCAACACCGTTCGCCGCCTGGTCTTCGACGCCTTGAGCCCGGACGAACTCGATGCCTTCGCAACGACCATCGAGAAGGCGCTGGCCCAATTGGACAGCCAGCCCCTAAGGCCTCGCCTCATCACTGAATCCACATCGGCTTAGCGGGACGCACCACGTACCGCCGGCCGGTGGCCGGATCAGTCCAGGCCCGCCGCGGCCAGCTCGGCAGCCCAGCGGCCGGCGTCCTCCGCCGAGGGTCGCTTCCCTTCGATGGTGGCCGCGGCGAACCGTGCAGCGAGCCGGGTTGCCCGCCGAATGCCAGTTCCTTGGGCAAGGCCAAACAGGAGTCCGGCGCTAGCGGCATCGCCCGCTCCGGTCGTGCTGACGACGAGCCTCGGTTCAGCCGCCGGTACCCACTCCGCCGTCGAGCTCCAGGTCGACCGAACAGACGCGAGTGCGGCTCCGCCCGCAGCTAGGCGATCGGTGCCAGCGCTGACCGCGTACGCACCGCGTGCACCGGCTGACACCACAGCGACGGCGCATCCATCGTCGACCAGACGGCGGGCACATTCCTCGACCAGATGGTCGTCGGGCGTTCCGGCTATGGCGAGCGCCGACGTTAGGTCGTCGATGCTCGGAGTGGCGATGTCGACGTAGGGCATGATTCGGGCGAAGACTCGACGCCAGTCCACGTCGGCGACTCTGGACCGCGGATCCACTACGGCGAGGTCGAGCGAGGTCGTGATCTGTCGACTGCGGGCCTCTTTCAGCAGATCGAGGAGGGGAGCGGCGTCATCGGCCAGCAGCGCAGGCAGCAGCGGCGGATAGCCGACATGGAGGATGTCGACGCCGTCGAGGTTCACCTCCTGGCCTGTAAACACCGCATTGGCGCCAGGGTGATGCCAGAAAGTCCTGTCATGATCAGGCGGTTGCAAGACGATGGTGTACGAAGTGGCTGCTCCTGCCGTCGTGGTGACGTCCTCCAGGTCCACTCCGTGCTCGGCGAGCAAGCGACGAGCGATCTCGCCAAGCGGATCGTTGCCGACCCTCGAGCAGACGCGGGTTGGCACACCTGCTGCCGCGAGGGCGAGTCCGGTGTTCGCGACGCAGCCGCCGAGGGTGAGCTGTGCTGAGCCAATCTCGTAGAGCTGGCCCGGCACCAGGTCGGGAACACCGGCGAGCTCTGGGGTGATATCGATGCAAAGGTGCCCGGCGACGAGTACCGAGTGCACAGCCATCATCGGCCCACCCGTACGACCTCGCCCGTTTCGTGCGATCGGATCGCCGCGCGATAAATCGCATGGGTGAGAGCGGCCTCATCCGGTGTAGCGCAACCGAACCGGTCGCCCAGGGCTTCCTCTCGCTCGGCCAGGAACACAGCCAACATCTGCAAGATGGCATCGGAGAAGCCGGACTCGAAGTTCGAGCCGGTCACGGTGGGCCACACCGACTGGCTGCCGGCGTCAAGGGAGGACCAGACCTGCTCACGTCCACCGCCGGGTACGTCCACGATCGAGAAGATCTCTACCTGCTTCGGGTTCTTGGTCGAGAAGCGCACCCCGCCGTCCAGCCCCACCGCGTCGAATTCCCAGGTGTTCTTCTCTCCCGGGTCGATCCGCTTCATCTCTGTCGTCAGCGGGAACGAGTAGCCATCCCTGCTCACCCACCCGTGCAGGACTGCGTTGTCCCAGGTGTCGCAGCGCTCCCGGCCTCCGTTCGGCGCGGGCCGTTCGGTAACGATGTCCTGGAGCACGCCAAAGATCCGGTCCGGCGCCCAGCCGAGTCGCAACGGCACGTGCCACGCGTGCAGCCCGAGATCGTTCATAACGCCGGCCTCACCGCAGTACCGAGCCTGCCGTTTCCAGTTGATCGGCTTGTCGACATCGAGGTCACTGGCGTGCAGGAAGGCGCAGCGGGCCTCGATGATCCGGCCCAGAGCGCCGGAGCGTACGTAATTGACTGCTGCTTGCGCGCCCGGGAAAAACGGAAACTCGCTAGCGCACCGCACGAATGACTGTGGGTTGGCCGCTGCGGCTGCCATGATCGCCTCTGCAGCGGGCCCATCGATGCCGAACGGCTTCTCGGCGAGCAAGCTCTTGCCGGCCTGGATGGTGTCGACGTAGAGCTGTTGGTGCAGATCGTGGCGTACGGCGATGTAGAGCACGTCAATCGCGTCATCGGCCAGGAGGTCGGCGTAGTCCGTCACCTTCTGCGTCACCGTGGGTATCTGGTCGAACCAATCCAGGGCCGCCGGGTTGATGTCACAGACCGCGGTGAGCTGCGGACGCACTCGGATGATCGATCAGCGCAGGCCACCGCTGCAGCGCCGCGGCGATCTCCCGTCCCATGAGACCGCCGCCGACGATGGCCACGTTCACGGTCTTCGTCATCGCGCTTCTCCCACCAGGCGCAGGGCGTCGTCGACACCTGCGTTGTCGTGCAGCACCGCCATCAGCGCTCGGGTGATTCCGGTTGGGTTCTCGTGCTGCACCACATTCCGGCCGTACACGATGCCGCGGGCTCCCTGGGCCAGCACCGCCGCCGTCCGCTCGAGCAGGGTCCGATCATCGACCCGTCCGCCGCCGCGGACGAGGACCGGAACGTCGCCAGCGACCTCGATCACCTTGTGATAGTCCTCCACATTGTCCGTGGGGTCGGCCTTGATCAGATCGGCACCCAGCTCCCGGGCCTGGCGGACCAGGGTCATGATCTTGTCTGGTGTCCCCATCGACCATGTATCCGCCTCCGGCGGCATTGTCCTGCATCACCAGCGGTTCGATCATCAGCGGCATGGCGTACGTGGTGGCCTCGGCCCGCAGGGCCATGATCGAACGGATGTTCGCCTCCCGGATCTCCGGCCGCCCCGGCAACTGCATGAGGTTGGCGCAGATCGCCACGGCGTCCAGCCGAACTGCCTCCTCGATCGCGTTCGGGAGGTGGTGGCTGAACAGGTGCTCGTCCAACGGGTTGCCGTAGACGTTCGCGACATCACTCCTTAAAACCAGGGCCGGCTTCTGCTTTCCCGGAACGGCCTGGAGGAGGCGGGCGTGGCCCAAAGTCAGCTGCACAGCATCTGGATTCGCTGCGACCAAGGTGCGAACCACTGCAGCCATGTCCTCGATGCCGGTCAAGAACGATCGCTCACCGAAGAAGCCATGGTCCACGGCCACATCGAGTGCTCGCCGCGATTGTGGGTTAAACAGGCGGTTCAAGCGATAAACAGACATCTGTGTTGAGCTCCTCGCCCGGATGACGCTTCAGCTTAACGGATACCAAGCCCCGCGAAAGTTGCTCTGACTAGGTCTTTCGCTCGGGAGCGGATGACGAGACGCACAAGCCGCCTTAAAGCACCGCGTACCGCCGGGGCAATAAGCGCGTTCGGTCGGCCGGGGGTCGCTTCCGGGCGTAGGGTGAAACCACCGAGGGATACTTCCGCTGACACCTGATCGGCGGTCCCAGGCGATCACCATTCGGCCCTACTGACCGGCCTGTACGGACTTGACATGAACTCTGCGTCTCCCGCCCTTGTTGACATCGACAAGGCCGCCGAGGATCTCTGCCCGACCTGCGAGCATCCGCTGGTCTCACATGATGCGATCAGTGCACGCTGGTGCGCCGCCACCAAGCTCGGGATCGGCCGCCGCGAGTGCATCTGCTCCGTTGGGTTGGCGAACCCACGCGTCTTCACCCACTACTGACCCGACGAGCTCTGCCTGAGGGGGCTGTCAAATTCCGATAACCGAGCGCATGGCGCTGACCCGTACGAACTGGCCTGATGTTGATGATGTGGTGGCGCTCAACGCGGATACCGAGGTGATGCGCTATCTCGACCATGGTCGGCCGATGACGCCGGCTCGGGTCCTCGCCGAAGAGATGCCACGACTGATGGCGCACAACGGCCGCGCTGACCGGCTGGGATCCTGGGTTGCCCGCGAGCGCGGGACCGGCAAGTTCCTGGGTTGGTTCATGATCACGCCGGTCGATGAGCCACTGCGGACTGTCGAGGTGGCCTATCGGCTCCGGCGCGGGGTCTGGGGGCTGGGCTACGACATCGAGGGAATGCTCTTCATGATCGAGATAGCCCGCGCTGCCCAGGTGTCGACCGTGATCGCCACCATGATGACCGTCGATGTCGCCACGCGCCGACTGATGGAGGAGGCGGGCCTGCATCTCGTCGAGACGTTGGTCAGTGAAACCACAGCACCGGCCGCGGCTGCCGCGCGCCGCGAGGTCGACTACGCACTCGACCTGACCATGGAAGCAAAGTTGCCGGCATAGCGTGCTCTCCTGGGATCAGCTCACCGTCGACCACCAGCCGATCGTGAGCCTCGAGCTCCAGCCCCAGCACCGTCGGCAACGCGCGACACACCTCGCGCGAGGCGGCGACATGGGCGGCCAGCACATCGTCGTCTGCCTCTTCTTCCCGGCGCATCCGGCGGTCGATGTCCAGGATGTCCCGCGTCGGCGTGTCCTGACCGGCGGCGACCTTCATCGCCAGCCAGATCGAGTCCAGCTGCAACCAGCCCGCGTCGAGGTCGTGCGCCAAGGCCTTGGCCAACGTGGACTTGCCGGACCCCGCGGAGCCGGCGACCAGGAATAGCCAACGCGTCACGCCGGACAGCGTTCCATGCGATGACGTCACCTGTGGAGACAACCCAGGCGAACGAACAGGCGCGGCAGGATGGAGGGCATGTCTGCCGCTGCCCTCGAACGCGTCATCACCGCCATGGCCGGGCCCGACGCGCGGCCGCGGCCGGACCAGGTCACGGCGGTCGAGGCGCTGGCCGAGCACAGACGGCGGGTACTCGTGGTGCAGGCCACCGGTTGGGGGAAGTCGGCTGTCTACTGGGCAGCCACCGCAGCGCTGCGGGCGGCCGGAGGCGGGCCGACCCTGGTCGTCTCACCGTTGCTGGCCCTGATGCGCGACCAGATCGCCGCAGCCGGGCGGGCCGGGCTGCGGGCCGCCACGGTGAACTCGACCAACGTCGACGACTGGGATGAGGTGCTCACCGAAATGGGTGCCGGCCGCCTCGACGTGCTGCTGATCTCACCCGAGCGGCTGTCCAACCCGGCTTTCGCCCGCCAGCTGCCAGACCTGCTTCGCGCGGTCGGGTTGCTGGTGATCGACGAGGCGCACTGCATCTCGGACTGGGGTTTCGACTTCCGCCCCGACTACCAGCGCCTAACCCGTACGCTGCTCGGCCTCGCGACCGGCACCCCCGTCCTCGCCACTACCGCGACAGCCAACCAGCGGGTGACGGCCGACGTGGCCGACCAGCTCGGCGACGACACCGTTACCCTGCGTGGATCGTTGGCTCGGGCGTCGCTGCGGCTGGCAGTGGTGCCGGGGCTCAGTGTGCTGGACCGGTACGCCTGGGTGGCCGACGCACTCCGTGAGCTGCCCGGTTCGGGAATCGTCTACGTGCTGACTGTGGCCGAGACTGAGCGCGTCGCCGCCTTCCTCACCGAGCAGGGGCTGGACGTGGCCGCGTACTCGGGCCAGACCACCAACCGGGTCACTCTGGAGAACCGGCTGCGGGACAACCAGATCAAGGCCCTGGTCGCCACGTCCGCCCTGGGCATGGGCTACGACAAGCCTGACCTGGCCTTCTGTGTGCACCTGGGCTCGCCCGCCTCCCCGGTGGCCTACTACCAGCAGGTCGGCCGGGCGGGCCGGGCGCTGGACGACGCCCTCGCGGTGCTGGTTCCGGCCGAGGCCGACGAGCGGATCTGGGAATACTTCGCCACCTCGGGGATCCCCGACGAGGCGCAGGTCGAGCGCATCCTCGACGTGCTGGCCGACGAGCCGCAGAGCCTGCCCGCGGTGGAGGCGGCCACCGGCATCCGGCGCGGCCGGCTCGAGACCGTGCTGAAGATTTTGGCCGTCGACGAGGCGGTGGATCGGCGCGCCGGTGGCTGGGTGGCCACCGGTAAGCCGTGGTATTTCGACGCGGCCAAGTGGGATGCCCTCCGCCGGGTGCGCGCGGCCGAGGCGGACCTGATGCGGGCGTACGCACATGGCAAGGGCTGCCTGATGCAGTTTCTGCAGCAGGCCCTGGACGACCCCGACCAGCGGCCGTGCGGTCGGTGTTCGGTCTGCACCGGCGAGCTGCCGGCCCCGGGAGCCCAACCCCAGGTGGCGACAGTCGACGCCGCCCGGCGGTTCTTCCGCGGTCAGGATGTGGTCGTCGAGCCTCGCAAGCAGTGGGTGGCCAGGCTGCCCGAGCGCAAGGGCAAGATCACCTTCATGGCCCCCGGCCGGGCGCTCGCGTACGCCGATGACCCAGCCTGGAACACCGAGCTCGCCACACTTTGGCAGGCCGACCGGCAGGCCCCGCCGGTGATCCTGGACGCGTTGGTCCAGGTGTTGGTGCGGTGGTCAAAGGACTGGGAACGCCCCGTCGCCGTGGTCGGAATGCCGTCTCGGCGCTTCCCGATGCTGGTCGCCTCGCTCGCGCGGCATATCGCCACGGTGGGCCGGCTGCCGATGGTCGACGCCCTTGCGGTAAGCGGCCCGCCACCGAGCGTGGACAGCGCTTCGTGGGTCCGGGCCACCGACCTGCTCTCCCGCACGACGCTCAATCCAGACGTGCAGTTCGGCGGCCCCGTGCTGCTGGTCGACGACACGACCCGGACCCGCTGGACGGCTACGGTCGCTGGGGCGCTGCTGGCCGACGCCGGGGCCACCGCAGTGCTGCCCCTGGTGGTTCACCAGCTGCCCTGACGCGTCGGAGTTGAGTCCGTCAGCCATCGCGCTGTTGACAATTCGTTACCAATCGGTCTTAGACTGCTGCGGCAGATAACGTTTTGGTCACAATGCTCGGGGGAAGTGATTTACACGTGGCTCGACCCTGTCCGCGTGCGGGCGATGCAGCCGCTTCTTGCGGTGCGGGTAGCACGGATGGCGCTTTCGCGGGGCTGCTCATCGGAGCTCGGCGGCCCTGGCGCCACAGGTCGAGCATCGCTCACCCCGCCGCGTGGACCACGTTCACGTCTGGGTCCACGGCAATACCGGTGCCGCCCAAGTCGGGCATTCCGAACGGCCTTTGCACAACCAATTTCTGATACGGGGGATGGACATGGTTTCACGTGAGCCTCGGTTGGCAGAGCGCCGCCATCGCAAGGCAGTTGTGGTCCTTGCGGTCAGCATCGCCCTAGCACTGAGCGGCCTCGGCATAGAGTCCGCCTCGGCTTCGACAAGGTCAAGGCTGGCTCTCAGCTTGAACCCGGATCGGTCGAGTGCGTCGCGGCTCGACGGTTCCAGGGTCAACGGGAAGATCTACGTCTTCGTGAGGAACTCGAAGAAGCTCGACAAAGTCGACTTCTACATTGACAGCCCAAAGTGGAGGAAGGGCGCGCCCGTTCGAACCGACAAGAAGGCGCCCTTTGACCTCGCAGGTACCGCGAGCGACGGAACGGCCCGCCCGTACAACACCGCGAAGCTCACCGATGGAACCCACACCATCAGAGCCGTCATGACGCGGACGGATGGCACGACATATACCCGGCGGGGGCGCTTCAAGGTCCACAACGGGGGCGCGAAACCGGCACCCACCCCTACGCCGACGGCACCCACCACAACAGCACCGGCCACGACGGACCCAACCGAGACCGCTGCGCCAGCGCCCCCCCGCCAACAACG
Source organism: uncultured Actinomycetota bacterium (assembly GCA_963815975.1). Lineage (GTDB taxonomy): Bacteria > Actinomycetota > Actinomycetes > Propionibacteriales > Propionibacteriaceae > Microlunatus. The sequence continues at coordinate 284,533 of CAWFJC010000006.1, read as the reverse complement.
ACCACTGCGCCTCCGACCACGACGCCTCCCACGGCTACGGCTACACCGCCTAAGAAGTGCACCAACGGGGACACCATCAAAGAGGGTGTCGCAGCGTCATATTTCGAAGCTGATCGCGGCGAATACCTGATTCACAACAACAACTGGAACGATAATGCTGGCGGCAACACGGTCATCACCGCCTGTGATTACAACAACTGGTATCTCATCTCCAACACTCCGAACCATTCAGACATGTCGGTGCAGACGTATCCGAACGTCCACCGCGACTACAACAATGTGGCGCTGACCAGGATTAAATCTGCCCGCTTCGCGGCCACTGGGCCTCGTTGCACCGGATGCGTCTACAACATCGCTTTTGACGTCTGGCTTGGGTCTGGGTTCAGCCATGAGCTGATGATTTGGACCGATAACTGGGGCCAGCGGCCTAGCGGAAAGATAGTCGACACCGTGACGATCGGCGGCCATGAATATCAGGTTTGGCGGTCCGGTTCCGGCGACGGTGGCGTGCTCACCTACCTGTCAACCACCCCACAGCTGTCCGGTGACATGCCGCTGTCTGAGTTCTTCAAGGATGTTCAGAACCGCGGCTGGAAAGTCACGACGACTTGGCAGGTTGATTACGGCGTCGAGATCGTCGACACGAATGGCAAACCCGAACGGTTCGACTTCACCGACTTCGCCATCACCGATTGATATAGGCCGGTGGCAAGTCGTGGTCGCCGAAGTCGGACCGGCGCGGGTGGCAGATTAGTTTCCGTCACCCGCACCGAGCCGACGACGAGGAGACCGCGATCGCACATCGAATCGAGCTCAGCACTGACAGCCTCAACCTGGTAGTGGATGTCGACGATAACGGCCGTCTCGCGATCGCCATGATCGCCGGTGGTGGCACGTCACTGCGGGCCACGCACTACGTCCCGGCGCTTGAGCTGCAATCCGTGGAAGCGCCCCATCAGATTCCGGTGCTGACGCTCGCCGGCTCCACCGGTGCTGCCCGGCTCCGCTATCGAGAGCACGCAGCTGGCGTCGATGGCGAAACCCACTGGCTGGCGGTGACCGCTGAAGACGTCGGCCGGATTCGCGCACGCTGGCTGCTGCGCACCCGAACCGGATCGGCGGCGCTGACCAGCACCGTGGAAGTGACCAATATCGGTGACGATGAGCTGTCGCTGGGTGCACTGCCGTCGTTGTCGCTGCCCGTTACCGGGGAGGCGAAGGGAGTTGCGGTCGCGCCCGAGGATCTGGACTTGATCAGCGGCGCCAGCGATTGGTGCGGGGAGAACCGCTGGCAGCGGCACCCGGTACGTGGGTATCTACCGGCGTTGTCTTCGATCGCCCACCACGTCTCGGCCAAAAGTGCTTATAGCGCTCGAGTCCTCGGTTCCTGGTCGACCAGTGGCGCGCTGCCTTGCGGGGTGTTGGCCGCCCGGGACGATAGCTTCGCGCTGGCCTGGCAGCTAGAGCACAACGGTCCCTGGCGATGGGATCTTGCCGAGGAACCTGCCGGGTTGGCACTGACCCTTAGTGGTCCGACCGACGCGGATCACCAGTGGCTGGCCGTACTCAAGCCCGGTGAGGCCTTCTGCACAATCCCGGCCACTGTGGCTCTCGGTGCTGGCTGGCAAGCCGCCCTCGGCGAACTGACCAAGCACCGCCGGCTGGCTCGGCGACCTCACCCGGACAATGAACGGCTGACGATGATCTACAACGACTATATGAACACCCTGATGGGGGACCCGACCACCGAGCGGCTACTGCCGCTCGTCGACGCGGCCGCTGAGGCCGGTGCGGAGGCATTCTGTATTGACGCAGGGTGGTACGACACCACTATGCAGGGGTTCGCTGGCTGGTGGGACTACGTGGGGGAATGGCAGCCGTCGAGCGTCCGATTTCCGAACGGCATTACTGAGGTCCTCGATCGGATCCGGGCGCGCGGGCTCGTACCAGGTCTCTGGCTCGAGCCCGAAGTGGTCGGTGTGCGCAGCCCGATGGCTAAGCGACTGCCCGACGACGCCTTCTTCTGCCGGCGTGGACGCCGGGTGGCTGAGGCTGGGCGCTATCACCTGGACCTGCGCCATCCGGCCGCTCGGGCTCACCTGGACGCCACCGTGGACCGGCTGGTGGAGTGCCTGGGTGTCGGCTATTTCAAGTTCGACTACAACATAAACCCAGGCCCGGGCACCGATGTCGGTGGCGTCAGTGCAGGTGCGGGACTGCTCGGCCACAACCGGGCCCAGCTGGATTGGCTGGACGGGCTGCTCGACCGGCACCCAAATTTGATCATCGAGAACTGCGCCTCCGGAGCGATGCGGTCCGATTTCGCGCTGCTCTCCCGCCTCGCGCTTCAGTCGACCAGCGACCAGCAAGACGTTGCTCGCTACGTGCCGATCGCCGTTGCCGCGCCGATGCTGATGTTGCCGGAACAAGCAGGCTCATGGGCCTACCCGAGCGCGTCAATGGGCAGGGAGGAAACCATCGCTTCACTTTCCCTTGGCTTGCTCGGCCGGCTTTACCTCTCCGGATACTTGCCCCAACTCTCGCAGGATCAGCTAGCGCTCGTACGGGAAGCGGTTGCGATGCATCGCGAACTGCGCGGTGCGATCAGTTCACTGTTGCCGCGATGGCCGATCGGCCTGCCGGGTTGGGACGACTCCTGGGCCGCATTCGCGCTCACGGGTCCCGAAGTCACACTGCTCAGCGTCTACCACCGGGGCGGCGGCCCAGCCGAGTCCGCGGTTCCGCTGTCCTGGCTTGTTGACGTACCGACCAGGATGGAGCCGGTGTTCCCGAGCGAGCCCAGCGGCTGGACCCTGGAGTGGGACCCGACAGCGGCCACGCTCGATGTCCGCGCGCCGGACAATCTGGTGAGCGCTCGTACGGTGGCGCTGTACACCACGAATTGACAGCTCACGCCGGGGACGTGTGGGGCGGCCTGGGTCAGTCGCGAGGTGTGGGAGCCGGGGATTTCCGTCAGGAGGCGCTGACTTCAACCAGGACCTTGCCAGAAATTTCGGCGTTTGCGGCGATGGCGAATGCCTCGTTGACGTCTTCAATCGGCAGCACGTGGGTGATCACTTGCTCGATTTGCGGGTTCTGATCGAGCAGGGTGATGGCGGTGTCGATCTCGGTGTTGAAGCGAAAAGTCCCCCGCAGCTGGATTTCCTTCGACACCAGGGGCGCCAGGTTGACCGGTCGGGTCACATCGGGCAGATTGCCGACCTGGACGACGACACCGGCCCGGCGGGTGGCCAGCAGCAGACTGTGGAGTGCCTGCGGCACCCCGGCGCACTCCAGGGTGACGTCGAAGTGAGAGTCCGGCAGGTCCTCGACGCCGATCTGCACGGTCTGGATCGGCACCGGGCTGGCTTCGCCGAGGAGCCGCGCGCGCTGCAGCGGTCCGGCCAGCAGGTCGGCACACATGACCTCGGCCGCACCCCCAGCTGCCGCGGCGGCGGCGGTCAGCAGGCCGATCGGGCCCGATCCCGAGATCAGCACCCGCTTGCCGCGGATGCCGCCACCGACCGCCAGGCCGTGCAATCCGACGGCCAGCGGTTCGGCCAGTGCTGCCCGCTTGAGCGGCAGCGAGGCCGGCAGTCGGCGCACCTGATCACGCCGAACGACCAGCTGCTCGGCCAGGCCGCCGGCGGTATGTGGCCACGTCGACGCGCTGCCCAGATACCCGCCGCCCGGCCACAGGTGGCGCTGCTCGCCCGTCAGACCAGGCTGTGCGGTACCCCAGGTCGCCGGGTGCACTGTCACAGGCGTGCCTGCTTGGAACGCTCCCGTCGGGTCAAGCTCAACCACCCCCGACACCTCGTGGCCGGGAATCAGCGGCTCCCGGATGGCGAAGATCCCCGCAGCGCCGTCAGCGTAATAGTGCAGATCCGACCCGCAGATCCCGACATAACCCACCCGCAGCCGCACCTCGTTGGCAGCTGGCTCCGGGCTGGGAACCTGCTCGGTCCGCATGTCCTGCTTGGCATGAATCCGCACCGCCCGCATGGGTCAGCCTCTCATTCCACGGGCCGTAGCAAGCCTCGGTATTCGAGATCGGCCCACAACTCATCGGGTACGTGCTGGGCGTGTGCCGCAAGGTTGTGGCGTACCTCCTCGGGGCTTCGCATGCCTACCACGACGCTGGCGACGGCGGGGTGGCGCAGCGGAAAACGGATCGCCGCCGCCGGGAGCGTCGTTCCGTGTTCGCGACAGACTGAGGCCAGCAGTCGTGCCCGCTCCAGCACGTCGTGGGAGGCCTGCTGATAGTTGTACGTCGCAGTTGCCGGAACCTCTTCTCGGCCGAGGAGGCCTGAGTTGAAGACGGCTGCGGCAACCACCGACCGGCTCTGCTCGAGGGCCGTTGGCAGGAGGTCGTCGGCAGCCCCCTGCTCGAGAAGCGTGTAGCGCCCGGCGAGCATGACAACGTCGACGTCGGTTTGCCGGATGAAGCGTGCCAGCATCGCGGACTGGTTCATGCCCACGCCGATAGCGCCGACGACTCCGGCCTCGCGCAATTCCATGAGGGCGGGCACCGCTTCCTCCACCGCCTCCTGCCAGTGCTCATCAGGGTCGTGGATGTATAGGACATCCACGCGCTCGAGGCCCATCCGCTGCAGCGTCGCCTCCAGGGAGCGCAGAATGCCGTCGCGACTGTAGTCCCAGCGGCGGGTCAGGTCGCCCGGCACGTCGAACAGTTCGTCGTCGCGCGCCACCGGCGGCGTACGGGGAACGAGCAGGCGGCCGACCTTCGAACTGACGACCACGTCGCCCCGTTGTCGATCGCGCAGCGCCTCGCCCAAGCGTCGCTCCGAAAGCCCGAGGCCGTAGTGCGGTGCGGTGTCGAAGTAGCGGATTCCGCCTTCCCATGCCGCGTCGATCGTGGCCCGCGCGGTCGTTTCGTTGACGGCGCGATACAGACCGGCGATGGGGGCGGCGCCGAAGCCGAGCGTGGTCAGGTGCAGACCGGTGCGACGGATCTCGCGACGCGGCAGGGCGGCAGGGGTCATGGTGCTCATGCGGCTACTGCGCAGGTGGCAAGACGAGTGAGTGTGAGCCGCCGTCGATCTGCAAGATGGTGCCGGTGGTGGCCCCCGCGAGCGGGCTGGCGAGGTAGCACACGGCGTGGGCGACCTCTTCTGGGGTGACGAGGCGGCCGGTGGGCTGGCGGGCGCGCAGCGCTTCGAGAGCAATCTTCGGGTCGGGCGCAGCGGCCAGCAACCGCTGGACCCACGGGGTGTCGGCGGTGCCCGGGGCAACCGCGTTGACGCGTATGCCCTCGCGCACAAGGTCGGCTGCCATGGCCAGGACGAGCGCGTGCAGAGCGCCCTTGCTCGCGCTGTACGCGGCCCGCTGGACCAAGCCGGTCCAGCCAGCAACAGAACCGGTGCACACCACGGCTGCGCGTCCGGTGGGGGCGGACAGGCGCAGGTGGGGGAGTGCGGCGCGTACCAGGCGGGCCGTGCCGACGAGGTTGACGTCCAGCACGCGGTGCCACTCCTCGTCTGTGACGTCCTCCACTCCGCCGGTGGAGCCAATGCCGGCGTTGGACACAACGACATCGAGGCCGCCCAGCTCCTCGGCGACCTTGCCTACGGCATCGCGTACTGAGGCGTCGTTGCCCACGTCACAGGAAATTTCAAGGATGTCCTCCTCCGGCTCTGTGAGCGGTCGCAGGTCCAGGGACGCCACAGCCGCGCCACGCGTCCGCAACGCTCGCACGGTGGCTCGGCCAATCCCGCTGGCGCCACCCGTGACGAGGGCGCGCACGCCATCGAATTCTGAGGAGCCGATCGATGTAGCGGGTGCGGGGATGGTAGTCATGCCTGAACCTCCTCGTGTTGTCGGTGGTCAAGGCCCACCTCACTGGTCAGTACGGGCGACCGACTGAGCGTCAACCCGCCGCACGCAACCACCGCGCCCTCGCTGCTGATCACGGCCGCGCTGCCAAGATGGACCAGTGAGCGCAACAGACGCCAGCCCCAACCCTTCGGAGGCTGCTGATCGCGATACCCATCGCATCGCTGCGGTCGTCCACCTGCGTCCAGAACACGAGATCGAGTACCGGCGGCTTCACGCAGACGTCTGGCCGGGCGTACTGGCCACCCTGCGGCGCGTCGGCGTACGAAACTACTCGATCTTTCTCCGTGATGGGCTGCTGTTCAGCTACCTGGAGTACACCGGAGACGACTGGACTGCCGTGCAGGCCCAGATCGCCGCGGATCCCGAGACACGACGGTGGTGGCAGCTGACCGACCCCATGCAGGAGCCCCTGAAGACGGCCGCCGAGGGCGAGTGGTGGGCGCCCGCCGAAGAGGTCTTCCACCTGGATTGACGTCGCGGCCACACCACGGGACGGGCTGCTGGAACCGTTCATCGCCGGCGGGCCGCCCAGACCGGGCCGTCGGGGTAGCTGTATTGGGCCACGGAGGCCGCCAGCATTTCACCGCTCCCCCCAGCCGCCAACGGGGCGCGGTAACGGCCGCCCTCCATTCGTACGGGCGTGACGAAATGCTCGTGAAGATGGTCGACATGCTCGATGACGCGATCCTCCCAGGTCCCCGAGACGGCGACGTAGTCGAGCATCGACAGGTGCTGGACCATCTCGCACAATCCGACCCCACCGGCATGCGGGCAGACCGGGATCCCGTGCTTGGCCGCCAGCAGGAGAACGGCGAGGTTCTCGTTGACCCCGGCCACGCGGGCGGCATCGAGCTGCACGATGTCGACGGCGCCAGCCTGGAGCAACTGCTTGAACACGACTCGGTTTGCCACGTGCTCCCCGGTGGCGACCTTGATCGGGTGGATGGCGCGACGGATGGTCGCGTGGCCGAGCACGTCGTCCGGGCTGGTGGGCTCCTCGATCCAGTACGGGTCGTACGGCGCCAGTGCGCGCATCCAGTCGATCGCGGGAGCCACGTCCCAGCGCTGATTGGCGTCGACGGCGATGCGGATACCGTCACCGACCGCGGCACGGGCCACCTTCATTCGGCGTACGTCATCGGCCACATCGGAACCCACCTTGAGCTTGATCATGGTGAAGCCTTGCTCGACAGCCTCGCGGGCGAGCCGGTCGAGCTTGTCGTCGGAATAGCCAAGCCAGCCCGGCGTCGTCGTATAGGCCGGATAGCCCTCGGTCAGCAGCCGCTCTTCGCGCTCGGCGCGGCCCGGGCGCGCACGTTCCAAGATTTCGACGGCCTCCTGCAGCGTGAGGGCGTCGGTCAGGTAGCGGAAGTCCACAAGCGACACCAATTCCTCGGGTTCCAACCGGGCCAGGTGCTGCCACAACGGCTGCCCGGCGCGCTTGGCCCGCAGGTCCCAGGCGGCGTTGATCACCGCACCGGCGGCCATGTGCACGACGCCCTTCTCAGGGCCCAGCCAGCGCAGGTGCGGCTCGTGGACCAGCTCCTCGGAAAAGGCACCCAGATCGCCCAGGACGTCTTCGACTCTTCGACCGACCACCCGGTCGGCCAGTCCTTCGATGGCCCGGACCTGCAGGTCGTTGCCGGGTCCGGTGGTGAAGGCGAGCGCATGGCCCTCGAGTCCGTCGGCGGAGTCGGTGCGCAGCACGGCGTACGCGGCCGAGTAGTCGGGACTCGGGTTCATCGCATCCGAGCCGTCCAGCTCGTCCGACGTGGGGAAGCGCACATCGTGCACGTCCAATGCGATGAAACGGTCAATCAGGTACGACACAGTCCGCCACGGCTCGACGTAGCCAATCGCCTGGTCAGATAGCAATTCCGAAGTGTCAGGCGGTGCCGCCGACATTGAAGGATGCTCACCACGAGTGCGCCTCCGGAGAACGACCTTGGCCGATTCTGCGCCCATCGTTGATGTCGAAGATCTCGTTCAGCCGTTGCAAGGCTGCGTCATCGAGCTCGAGTTCAGCGGCCCGATCGAGCCCGGCGAGCTGATCGACGGTTCGTACGCCGACGATAGCCGAAGCGACGGCGGGGTGCTGGAGCACCCAGGCAGTCGCGACGACGTGCTCGGGTTCCCCGAGCTCGCGACAAAGCGTGGAGAAGTCTCGGAACTGGGGGTTGTCGGGACCGATCCGGATCCCGTACTCCTCCTCCACCTGACGGGTCCGGCTGCCGTCGAGCGACTCGGTCTTGCCGGTCAGTAGACCACCCGCCAACGGCATGTAGACGATCACCCCAATGCCGAAGTCCTGCGCTGCCGGTAGAACCTCCATCTCGGGCACCCGGCTCAGCAGGTTGTACTGCGTCTGCTCGGACACGAAACCCACGAAGCCACGTTGCCAGGCCTGCATCTGCCGCTTGGCCAGACCCCAGCCGGAGTGGTTGCTCGAACCCGCGTAGAGCACGTCTCCGTCGGCCACGATGCGCTCGTACGTTCCCCAGAACTCTTCCGCGGACACCCGTTCGTCGATGTGGTGGACTTGGTAAACGTCGATCCGGTCCGTCTGAAGCCGACGCAAGGAGTCCTTCAGATGCTTACGGACCTTGTAGGCCGAGAAGCCGCCGTCGTTGTTGGCCGGACCCAGATCGCCATCCATCGCCCCGTAGACCTTGGTCGCCAGCACGACCTCGTCACGCACGCCCGGTCGGGCGGCAAACCAGCTGCCGATGATCTCCTCCGAGCGGCCCCGAGCAGTCTCACCGCCGTAGACGTTCGCGGTGTCGATGAAGGTGATGCCCATGGAGAGCGCCTTGTCCAAGATCGCGTGCGACTCCTCCTCCATTGCCTTCGGGCCGAAGTGCATCGTGCCCAGGCAGATCTTGCTGACGTTCATGCCGGAACGACCCAGTTCGCCGTACTTCATGTGATCTTGCCTCCGAAATCGATTCTCAATGTGGTCACCGCTTGGGAAGAAGGACAGCGGCCGGGCCGTCAGTCAGCTCCTCCACGCTCACCCGCACCGCGCCATCGACGACGCGCAGCCCCCCGGAGGCGGCCCGTATCGCGGCCTCACCGGACGCAACCGCGTCTTGATCGACATCGAGCGTCGTGTCGCCTGTCTGATCAAGCAGCGCCACCAGATGGTCAGGCGTGTCGAGCCACCGTACCCATGGCTGGTTCGACGGCCGGGCTACGTCGGGGGCCACCGGGCGCGCTGCCCGAAGGAGGTCGCCGACCTGGGCCATCCAGCGGCCGAGTGACCGCAACGACACCTGCTGGAGCTCCGGGATCTCTCCCTCAGCGGTTGGCCCGACATTGAGCAGCAAGCGTCCGCCGCGGGATACGACGTCGGTCAGGTGGCAGGCCAACTGCCGGCCGGTCAGGATGTGCCGCTCGTCCTCTGCGCGGTTGTAGCCGAAGGAGAAGCCGATCCCGCGGCAGTTCTCCCACCCGAGCTCAGCCTCGTTCTCGCTCCCAGCCTCGTACTCGCTGGTGCGGAAGTCCCAGTGCGTGTCGCCCCATCGGTCGTTGACCACGCCGTCGGGGTTGCCCGCGTAGTAATCGGCGAAGAGTTCGTGAAGTGACCAACTCCCCGTGCGCTTCCCGGCGTCAGGCCAGTTGATGTCATTCCACAACACATCGGGCTGGTACCGCGCTACGAGGTCACGGACGTGCATGCTCGCGTACAGGTTGTAGGCGGGATCCTTCGGTCGCCAGGGCGTGAAGTCGGCGTGGCTGGTGAGCGGGGGAAAGTCGGTCACGCCCCAGTCCAGGCCGCCGGAGTAGTACACCCCGAACCTCAGGCCGGCCGCCCGTACGGCGTAGGCAATCTCACCGACAAGATCGCGTCGGGGACCGCGGTGGACGGTGTTCCGCGATCCGGTGCCGGGCGCGTCCCATAGCGCGACCCCGTCGTGGTGTTTGGTGGTCGGGATCACATAGCTGGCGCCGGCTTCGGCGAATAGCCTGGCCCACGCTGCCGGGTCGAACTTCGATGCGGTCCACTGGTCCAGGAAGTCGTCGTAGGGCGCGTCTGAGAAGACCTCGTGATGGTGCTGCGCGGCCGGGGCGCCGGGAATCCGGATCGTGTTGGCGTACCACTCGGCGTAGGGATTGTGCCGGAACCACTCAGTCTCGGGCACCGCTCCGAGAGCCCCGGTGGGCTCCGCCCACGCCGGCACCGAGTACGGGCCCCAGTGGATGAAGATGCCCAACTTGGCGGCCGTCAGCCAGGCCGGGAGAGGCCGAGCCAGGTCGACCCAGACATTGCGGTCCACGTCGGTCGTCATGTGGCATCGCCTTTCGTGGGAGCGGTCGCCGGTTCTTCCGAAGTCAATTCCGGAGCTCGTACTTGCGGGCGTTCGGAATCCGGACGGCCGGTGTAATACGCAGTACCGGCAGCACCGAACCGCTTGTGGATGGTGGGAGCGTGACGGACAGGCCGTCGATCCGCCGCTCGAACGCCAGGGGCGTCTCCGCACCGATCAGCTCGACGGATGCGATAGGTCCCGGAAGGTGCGGTGAGCCTTCCGCCAGGGAGGTGATCAGCAGCCGTCCACGGGGCCAATCCAGCGGCGTGGCGTAGACGACGTCGGCCCGGGTCGTGAACCGGATGTCGGCAGCGGTGAAGTCGGGGCGGGCCGCGTCGCTGAGGAAGGAGTCCGTGACTTCGGTCGGACCCTCGCCGCTGACCGCGAACGGACGGGTGCCGTAAATGGCCTCGCCGTTGACCGTCAACCAGTCACCGATCCGGCACAGGAGCTCGCGTTCGGTCTGGTTCGAACGAGCCGTCCGGCTTCGGACCGACGTTGAGGAGCAATGCGCCATTCTTGCTCACCACGTCCATCAGATCGCCCAAGATCACGCGGATGTCCTTGTACTGCTGGCCCTCGACCCAACCCCACGAGTGCACCGCGACGGAGGTGTCGTTCTGCCACAGCATCGGCCGGATGGTCGCGTTCTGTCCGCGCTCGACGTCGTAGACGGCTGATCCGGGTGGGAAGGCGTCGAACTTGTGGTTGATCGCCACGGGACGGTTGCGGGCGATGCCCCGGTTGTAGTACCACGCGGCGAACTTCGCCAACCATGGCTTGAAAACATCCTGTTCGATCCACCAGTCGAACCACACCAGCTGCGGATCATTGTGCTCGACGAGCTCCACAGTCCGCGCCAGCCAGTCCTCCAAGAACGCCTCCGACGGTCGGATCTCCTCGCGCTGCGCGGGGCCGTAGAGGTCGGCAAACTCTGGATCGCAGACGTCGGAGTCGAACTTCATACCGCCGTTGAAGAACCACCAGTGCTCAGCTCGGTGGCTAGATGCGCCGGGGACCATCGCTTGGATGCGGACGGCATCGGACAACTCCTTGACCACGTCCCTGCCCGGCCCCATCTGTGCCGCGTTCCATCGGCTCAGGTCTGTCGCATACATGGCGAATCCGTCGTGGTGCTCGGCTACTGGAACGACGAACTGTGCCCCCGCCCGGCGGAAGAGGCTTGCCCACTCCACCGGGTTGAACGCCGATCCCGTGAGTCGGGGGATGAAGTCCTTGTAGCCGAAGTCCCGCTGGGGGCCGAAAGTGTGGCGGTGGTGCTTGTAGACCGCCGTGCCCTGCCGGTACATCTCGCGCGGGTACCACTCGCTGGAGTATGCGGGGACGCTGTACGGACCCCAGTGGACGAAGATGCCGAACTTGCCGTCGACGTACCAGTCCGGGACCTGATAGCCCGAGGTGAGGCAATCCCAGTCGGCGCTGAACGGGCCTTCGGCGATGCCAGCGTCGACTCGCCGAAGGATCGCGGCCCGGGTCTGCTCGACGGCCGAAGACTCGGTTGCCATGGTCGCCCTTCCTCGGTGCCGCCAGGCGGCGGGACGATGATCGACCAGACGCCCATTTCCTGTGAAGTCATCCGATCTTTGAGCAATTGTGTTCCTTACTCCGCCGCCGACGCAATGGTGCGGTAACGGGCCCGTCTCACTCCTATAAACCGGCGGTTTTCTCAACTGCAATTACGATTCGGTGCACAGCCCCGAAAATCTCGAACCAGAGCGTTGACATCGCAAGATGGTTGAGACGACGATCAGACCTACGAGGTCTTGTGCTATGAACTCAGGCCCAAACCCGTCCTCGGGCGGATCGACGTCATCCCTAAGGAGGGCCATGCGAATTTCCCGTCTCACCAAGATTTTTGCCGCGGCTGCGGCCGTGGTCCTCCTGGCGGGCTGCGGCAGCAACAGCGGTAGCTCCAGCTCGAGTAGCTCTTCCGGCGGTCCGGTGACCCTGACCTGGTTCATGTGGTCCGGTTCAGACGTCGAGAAGAACGCTTGGCTGCATATCGCCGACATGGTCACCCAGAAATACCCGAACATCAAGGTCCAGTTCGAGACCACGCCATTCAACGCCTTCTGGACCAAGCTCACCACCGAGGCGGCCAGTGGCAAGGCCCCGTGCGTGATCGGCCTGCAGGGTCAGCGGGCACCGCAGTTCGGCAACCTCCTGGTGCCGCTGGACGACTACATGAGCAAGGCCGGGATCAAGGCAGAAGACTTCGTGCCCAGCATCACCAAGGGCTTGCAGTTCGAGGGGAAGCAGGTCGCCCTGCCCTACGACGTGGGTCCATTCGTGATGTTCTACAACAAGGACGCCTTCAAGGCCGCCGGGCTGAAGGAGCCGGCGATCGGCTGGACCACGGACGATTTCATGAGCGACGCCAAGGCCCTGAACAAGCCGCCGAAGTACGGATTCTGGGCGCAAAGCGACATCGGCCAGCTGCTCCCGTGGGTGCTGAGCTCCTCCGGCAAGACCGCGTTGAACGCCGACGGCAAGCTGGATGTCAACAACCCCGAGTGGCACACCAGTGCGCAGTGGTACACCGACCTGGTCAGTAAGGAGAAGCTGGCCGCCCAAATTCCTAGCGCCAACTCCTCCTCGTCCAGCGCCAACCAGTTCCTGGCGGGCAACGCCTACATGTCGCTCGACGGCCCCTGGGACTTGATCAACGCCCGGGAACAAGCCAAGTTCAAGGTCGGGATCGCTCCGATGCCGGCCGGCGCGAGCGGTTCCAAGACGTGGTCCGATGGTTCCGGCTTCGGGGTCACCCACGACTGCAAGACTCCCGACGAGGCGTTCAAGGCCGTTAGCGTCATGGTCAGCCCCGAGGCGGAGACCTATCTGGGCAATCTCGGCCGCGCCTACCCGGCCCTGATCTCCACCCAGAACTCCTGGTACGAGGGCAACCACACCCAGGACGTCAAGCCGGTCATGGACGCCGCCTTGGGCAACGCGACGCCGTACACAACGATCCCGACCTGGCAGCAGGTCGTGACGACCTTCGCCAAGCAGGCCGTGGCTACCTACAACGGTCAGGGTTCCGTCGACGAGCTCCTCAGCCAGACCCAGGAGCAGGGCAGTTCGTGAGCTAGATCGCCGGTGACCTAGACGCTGGTGGGGTGCCGCATTCGCGACGGCACCCCACAGCCCGTCTCAGGAAGGAGGGCCTATGACTGTGCTGCCCGCTGACGTCACCGCCGTCGCGGCCGCCGCGACCCAGGCCGGGCGAACCAGACGCGGCGACGGCAAGGCGGCGACCGGCTTCATGGCCCCGAGCATGCTAGGCCTGCTCGCGTTCACCGCGTTCCCGATCGTCGCGTCGCTCATCATTGGCTTCTACAACTGGCCCGTGATCGGCAGTCACAGCTTCATCGGTTTGAAGAACTATCAGACCTTGCTAAACAGCAACGAGTTCCACACTGCGATTCTCAACACGTTCGTCTTCGTGCTCTTGTACGTCCCGCTCAACATCGTGATTTCACTCGGTCTCGCGGTCTGGATCGGTTCGAAGGGGATCAGGTTTCGCGGGCTCTACCGCACGATCTTCTTCATCCCCGCCGTCACGCCCGTCGTCGCCAACGCGGCGATCTTCGCCCTCATCTTGTCGCCGAACGGGCTGATCGACTCGCTGATGCAGACCTGGTTCGGGGTCCAGGCCCCGAACTTCCTAGGCTCGAAGACCTGGGCAATGCCGGCTGTGGTTCTGGTGTCCATCTGGCAGGGCTTTGGCTACAACATGCTGGTGTTCTCGGCGGCGCTCGACGGCATTCCCACCAGCCTCACCGAAGCCGCGGCGATCGACGGGGCAGGAAGCATCGCACGGTTCTTCCGGATCATTTTGCCCCTGATCACGCCGTCGATCTTCTTCGCGGTGGTGCTGACCCTGATCTCGTCCTTTCAGGTCTTCACCCAGGCCTACGTGCTCACCGGAGGGGGTCCCGGGAACGCCACCACAACCATGGTGGTCTACCTGTACGAGCAGGGTTTCCAGTTCTACAAAATGGGTCTCGCCTCGGCTGTCGCCTGGGTGCTGTTCATCATCATCCTGGTGATCACGGTGTTTCAGTTCATTGGACAGAAGAGGTGGGTGCACTATGACCAATGAGACCTCGACGGTCACCGCGCCGCCCCCGATGTCGGCGGTGCCGACGCTCTCCGCGGAGCGACGGCGGCCCGGGTCCTTCCGGTTGACGTCGGTCGTCTCCCAGATCCTGCTGTCGCTCGTGGCCCTGCTGTTCCTGGTGCCGATCATCTGGATGCTGCTGTCGGCCCTCAAGCCGAGCGCCGAGGTCTTCACCACCCCACCGACGCTGTTCGGGTCCGAGGTCATGTTCAGCAACTTTGTCGAGGCCTGGAACTACCTGCCGTTCGGCCGGTTCATCCTGAACACCGCGTTCGTCGCCGGGATCGGGACATTGATCACATTGGTGGCGTCTGCGATGTCCGGGTACGCGTTCGCACGGTTGAACTTCAGGTTCCGGGGCGGGCTGTTCGTGCTCTATCTCAGCACCCTCATCGTGCCCCAGGAAGTCATCGTCATCCCGATGTTCTTGGTCATGCAGAGGCTCGGCTGGGTCAACTCCTACCAGGCCCTGATCCTGCCGTGGGCGTTCACCGCGTTCGGCACGTTCCTGCTTCGGCAGTTCTTCCTCACCATTCCGCGGGAGTTGGAGGAAGCCGCCAAGATCGACGGCTGCGGGCACATCCGCATCCTCCGCAGCATCATCATTCCGATCTCGGCTCCGGCTCTCGCCGTCCTGGCCGTCTTCACCTTCATCAGCTACTGGAACAGCTTTCTGTGGCCGTTGATCATCATCAACGACACCGCCAAGATGACGGTCCCACTCGGCCTCGACCTCTTCCTCGGGCAGCAAGGCCAACGCTGGGAGCTGTTGATGGCAGCCGCGACCATCTCTATGGTGCCAACTGTGATCCTCGTCCTCGCCCTGCAGAAGTACCTTGTCCGGGGCATCGCCCTGTCGGGACTGGGCGGTCGGTGAGCATGATCATGAACCGATCCGTCGCCAGCGCGCCGAAAGCCGACCCGTCTCCGACGGCCAAGGCGGCCGGTCGACGAAACCGGATGAGGGTGACCGACGACGCGATCACCAGCATCCGGCACATGATTCTGACCGGGGAGTTGGCGCCGGGTGACCGGCTACCGCCGGAGTCGGATCTCGCGGCGAACCTCGGACTTTCCCGCACGTCGCTTCGCGAGGCTGTCCGGGCCCTGACGGTGCTTGGGGTCATCGACACCCGGCAAGGGGACGGCAGCTACATCACCGGGCTAGGCCCCGAGCTGCTGCTTGGTGCCCTCGGCCTGGCCGTGGATCTGCAGCGTGAAGATACGATTCCAGACCTTATCGCCGTGCGACGGATCCTCGAGCCAGCTGCGACCGCCCTGGCCGCTACCCGGGTCACCGCCGTCGACCTCGAGCAGATCCGCTCCTACATCCGTTCAGACCTCGACCACGACCAGGTCGGCGAGTACATCGAGCTCGACTGGGAGTTCCACCATGCCATCGCTCGCGCCGCTGGCAATCCGCTGCTATCGGTGCTGCTCGACGGCCTCGCGGCCCCGACCGTTCGGATGCGCGTCTGGCGGGGACAGACCCTGCCCGGCGTCCTCGACCGCACCCTGGAGGAGCACCGGCTCATCGCCGACGCGCTGGACGCCCACGACGCCGATCTGGCCTACGCGGCCGCAACCGTCCATGTCGCCGGCGTGGAGGCCTGGGTCCGCACCCTGAAGCCCGGGTGGAGCACCCTCGCCGCCCAGCATGTCCACGCCCACGGCACGCACCCACGGCGCCCCGTCGAAGAGTGAGTGCGGGGCCTTCGGTGTGAAGCGGGTGACGAGAATCGAACTCGCATGGCCAGCTTGGAAGACGACTCGCGAGGGCAACCGTGAGGGCCGCAGCGTCTACCCGGCGCCCTGCGACGCGAGGGCGTCCAGTATCGGCGGTCGCGGCGCTGCAGGCGGTATGCCGCGGATGGTGGTCAGGGCCGCCGACAGGAAGAGGGCCGGGTGGAACAGCAGGGCCGGCGCAGCCATCAGGTGATAGACACCCACAAACGCCCGGTAGGCGCCTCGTTCCCCGTGTGCCGCGAGCTTGGCCAGCTCGCCAGTCCACCGTCCGATCACCTGCTGAGAGCGGGTCAGCTCGTCGGTGCTGCTCGGGCGCCGGATGTCCTCAGTCGTTGCCACCGACCAGGGAAAGTCGGCGACTGCGGCGATCCTGCGCTGTAGACGCCGACTCCGTAGCGGCTTGTTCTTGGCGAGCGTGTCGCGCAGCAGCACTGCCTGGCAGGCGGCCACGGTGATGCCTTGACCGTAGATCGGATTGAATGCGCAATACGCATCGCCGACAACGATCAGGCTGTCCGGCCAGGCTCGATGCTCACCGTAGCTGTGACGGCGGTTGCTGGTCTGGCGGTATGTGACGACGTCGCTGATGGGTTTCAGGGCGCGTACAAGATCGGCGATCGCCGGGTCGCGCAGGCCGTCGAGGAACGGCACGAACTCGGCCGGGTCCCGGGACGGCCGCCGATCGCCATAGCCGGCTGCAACGACCAGCCACTTGTCATCCTCGACCGGGAGTGCGAGAGCTCCCACGCCGGTCTCCGGAACCGCGAAAATCATGATACCGGTGTCGATCGGAACCACCCCGTTCGCCCGATAGACCTGGCAGGCATAACCGAAGTGGGCGTCGATGGTGCGCGGCTCGGATATTGAATAGCCGAGCTCTGAGAGCCAGTGCGGCAGTCGCGACGAGCGTCCCGACGCGTCGATCACGACATCGGCCTCGCTCATCGTCGCGTTCTCGCACTCGACCTGCCATCTGCTGCCCGAGCGGCGCAGCTGGCTGGCCCTCACGCCTTCGTGAATCACGACGTTCGGCAGCTGCCTGACCCGCTCTCGGACCACGTGCTCCAGCAGCGGGCGAGTGACCGACACCAGCTCAAAGGACGGGATCCAGGTGGGCATCCAGCCGTACTCACCGAGCCACGGCATGGCTCCGCTGTCGAACCGCACCGCACCATGCCGGATCAGATCCTCGCGCAGACCCGGCAGCAGCTCCTCGGCGGCGAGGAGGCCGCGGTGCAGCAGCACGTGTGGCTGGCGATCTTGCGGCACGCCCTTGCGGGATCTTGGCTCGTCGGGCAGGACATCGCGCTCGATGATCGTGGTTTGGGCATCGCTGGAGGCTGCGGCGGTCGCAGCAAACAGTCCTGCCAGGCTGCCCCCGATCACGATGACATCGCGACTAGCAACAGTCACAATGGCGCTCCTCTCCAGCGCCATTGTGCACCCCTTCACAGGCGCCTTCGCGCTATCGCGCTTCTAAGACCCTGCCACCTCTCTTTTCCGCACGCACCCCGCCAACAGCGTGCTCGCCTGGTTCGCGGCGGGCCGCGCTTTTGCAGCATGACGGTGGCGTCTGTAACACGATGCGTTAGGTATCCGCTCTCGCCTTGATGCACATTCAATTCGGCCCGTTGGAGCGTTTCTGTCAAGTCGGAGAGAGGATGTTTCGATGGGCAGCCCGTGCATCGCAATTGTCGGCGCGGGATTCGGCGGTATCGCTGCGGTCGTCGCACTGAAGCAGGCGGGATATCACAACGTCGTCGTATTCGAGAAGGGCGATGAGGTCGGCGGAGTGTGGCGGGCCAACACCTATCCTGAGGCGGCGTGCGACGTGCCGGCGCCGTTCTACTCGTACTCCTTCGCCCCCAATCCTCGCTGGCCGCACCGCTTCGCCCGCCAGCCGGCGATCCTGGCCTATCTCAAGGAGGTCGCGGACCGCTACGACGTGCACCGGCAGATCCGCTTTGGTTGTGAGGTGACCGCGGCGGTATTCGACAAAGTCACCGGAAAGTGGACGGTCAGCTTCCGCGCCGGTGACGCAATAGAGGTCGACATGCTGGTGTCTGCGGTGGGCCAGCTCTCGCGGCCGTCGGTGCCGCCGATTACAGGCCTCGAGTCTTTCGAGGGGGTGACCTTTCACTCGGCGGAATGGGATCACTCGATCGATCTCAACGGCCGGCGCGTCGCGGTGATCGGTACGGGTGCAAGCGCCATTCAGTTCGTTCCGGGGATCCAACCGCAGGTTGATCATCTCGACGTGTTCCAGCGATCGGCGCCGTATCTGCTGCCACGCCCCGACCGCGAGTACAACGCGGCGCAGCACAAACTGTTCCAACGACTCCCCGCGACGCTGCTGGCTGAACGCGGCGTTTGGTACGGAGTCGTGGAAGGCCTCAGCGTTGCGTGGGTCTACTCCAAACCGCTCAAAGCGGTCGTGCGTAGGGTCGCGTACCGTCATATGCGAAGCCAAACCGCCACCCGGCCAGAGCTGTTCGACAAGGTGTGGCCGGATTACCCGATCGGGTGCAAACGAATCCTGTTCTCTAGCGACTACTTGCCGGCGTTGACGCAGGCCAACGTCGACCTGGTCACCAAGAAGATCACCAAGATCACTCCACACGGGATCACCACCGCGGATGGCGTCGAGCACCCGGCGGACGTGATCATCTGGGGCACTGGCTTTCGGGGCACCGAATTTCTCGCTCCCATGAAGATCACCGGCATCGACGGCCGCGACCTGCACGAGCAGTGGTCGGACGGGGCGCGAGCGTACTACGGCATGACGGTGCCACATTTTCCCAATCTTTTGATCATGTACGGACCGAACACCAACACCGGCAGCGGGTCGATCATTTACTTCCTCGAGGCCCAGGCACGGTATCTGCGTCACTACGTCGACCACCTGGTTGCCTGCGGGGCTCCGATCACCGTCCGGCCTGAGGTCGAGGCGAGTTTCGACCAACGCGTCCAGGCTGAGCTCGCCGATAGCGTCTGGAGTGGCTGCTCGTCGTGGTACCGCGACGAGAACGGACGAATCACAACCAATTGGCCACGGCTCGGGATCCAGTACCACAGACAGGCGAGCTTCGACCCCGCCGACTACAAGGTCCTGCGCTGATGCCTGTCCCTAGCCGCCGAAGCTCGAAGATCAACTCCTGCGCCACACCTTCCCCGATCCGATCTCCTGGAACCTGCCGGTTAGGGTCCGGAATCATGCGAGCGCCAACCGTCTGAGACTCTCCCCTCGACACGGTTCGGTCACGACGGCCAGATCCCCAGCGTATTGCCTATGCAGCGCTGCGATGATGCGAGTGTGCTGGTGCGTCGGGACGACCGAGTGCTCGTCTCGACGCGACTGCTCGCGCTGGTTATCATCCCCTTCCTGCTCGGCGCATTCGTGATCCTGTACGGCTTCCCGAGGCACACTGCCCAGCTGTTCGCCTGGCCGATCAAGCCCACGATGACGTCGATGATGCTCGCCTCGGCCTATCTCGGCGGTGCCTATTTCTTCGTACGGGTGCTGGCGGAGCGCCATTGGAATGTGATCAAGGGCGGGTTTCCTCCGGTCGTGCTGTTCGCCAGCCTGCTCGGGGTTGCGACCGTCACCCACTGGGAGGTCTTCAATCACCGGCATGTGACTTTTTGGGTCTGGGCAACGCTGTATTTCACGACGCCATTTCTGGTGTTCGCGGCTTGGCTTGCCAACCGCCGCGTCGCGGGCGTTCCGGCCGCTGACGAACTTCGCCTCAGCCCGCTTGCGAAGTGGGTTGTTGGGGTGATGGGGTCATTGGCTCTAATCCAGGGACTGGTCATGTTTGTGGCGCCTGGGCTGGTTGTTCCGTTCTGGCCCTGGTCTGTTACTGCCCTCAGCTGCCGGGTGATCGGCGCCATCTTCTCTCTCGGGGTTGCAGGCCTCGTGGTTTTCACCGATCTGAGGTGGAGCACCGTCAGACTGCTGTTCCAGGTCGAAATGATCATGGTGACGCTCATGCTGATTGGGGCACTCCGCGCCGTGCCAGAGTTCCATCCCCACGAGGCATCGACTTGGCTGCTCGGCTGCGGTTTCGTCGCGATCCTCGCCGGCTCGGTCTACCTCTGGGTAGTCATGACCGCACGCTCGCGTAGGAGCTCAGCCCCACACCAGCCGGCGCAGTCGGAAAATACCGGGCCGCTCCACGAGGGACGTTGACGCTCCATAGCCGCCCGGGTGCGAAGCGCCGCCTCCGAACCAGTACGCCAGCTGGCCCCAAGGGTCAATTCGGGGCGGGATCCTGCAGCACTGAAGCGGACGGCTCTTTTGCAGACGTGGAGCGGGTGACGAGAATCGAACTCGCATGGCCAGCTTGGAAGGGCCGCGCATGACGAAGTGCGGTACGAACCCATCGCGCAAGCGCGGGCGGAAGCGTCGCGCGAGGATCGCGAGCAGCAGGTGGCTCTCGAGCAGCGAGAAGTTGTTGCCGATGCAGATCCGCGGGCCGGCTGCGAAAGGATGGTAGGAGTGCCCGTGACGGGTGGTCTCGGCATCCCGTGTCCACCGATCGGGGTCGAAGCGGTCGGGATCGGTCCAGAAGTCGGGATGCCGGTGTGTGTAGAACGGCGAGAGCATGATCGTGGCCCCGGACGGCACGTCGAAGCCACCGATCTGGTCGTCCTCGATGGCATCCCGCGCGTAGAAAGGCGCCGCTGGGTACAGACGAAGGACCTCCTTCACGACCTGAAGCGTGTAGCGGAGGTGATGCAGTTCCTCGAGAGTTGGTGCATGGTCTCCGAGGACGGAGTCGAGCTCCTCGTGCAGTCGCGCAGCGACTTCGGGGTGCGTCCCGAGTACGTACCAGACCGCCGCCATAGTTCGCGCGGTCGTCTCATGGCCGGCGAAAAACATGGTGATCGATTCATCCCGCAGCAGGGTTTCGGTCATCGCCTCGCCTGTGTCAGGGTCGCGCGCATCCATGAGGCGTGACAGCAGGTCGTTCGGCCAGTCCGTCTCGTGGATCGCTCGACGCTCGGCGATCAGTGCGGCGATCGAACCATGCACGAGATCGCGGGCTTCGAAATAGCGGTGGTTGCGCCTGCTGGGCACCCACGTCGGCACGCGGACGGGAACCATCTGGGTGTCGACGTAGGTGATCATCGTCTCGACGGCGCTCTTCATTTGCGTGATCGACTCAGGCGTCTCCGAACTGAACATCGACTTGAGGATGATCGAGGCGGTGATCAGCATCATCTCTTCCGACAGGTCGACCTCCCGCCCTTCGTCGGCCAGGTCCTCCCAGCGCACGGCGAAGCGCAACGAGTCGCGGATCACCAGGTCCGCGTAGGTCGCGACACCCCTCGGAGTGAAGAAGGGCGCCATCAGCTTCCGCTGGCGGCGCCACAGATCGCCGGTGCTGCCGACCAGACCTTGGCCGATCAGATACTTTCGGACGACGTCGTAGCTGCCCTTCTTGTCGTAGCGCTGGCGGCCCGAGACCGTGACCTGCTCGACAGCGTCGGGATGCATGACGCGGCATCGACGTGCTCTGCGCCAATGCCGGGATCTTTCCGCAGGCGAGGATCGAGGACATGTCGCCCGAGCAATGGGACGCAGTGCTCGCCACCAATTTGAAGGGCACGTTCCTCGCCGTGAAAGCTTGCGTGCCCTACCTGAAGAAATCGGCCGCTGGCCGGATCGTCATCACCTCCTCGATCACGGGTCCGATCACCGGCTTTCCCGGCTGGACGCATTACGGAGCGTCGAAATCCGGCCAGCTCGGCTTTCTGCGCACCGCCGCGATCGAGCTCGCGAAATACGGGATCACCGTCAACGCGGTCATGCCCGGCAACATCATCACCGAGGGGCTGGAGTCGCTCGGGCCGGAATACCACAAGACCATGGCCGCCTCGATCCCGCTGAAGCGGCTCGGCACCGTCGAGGACATCGGTTACGCCGCGCTGTTCCTCGCCTCGAAGGAAGCGGGCTATATCACTGGTCAGACGATTGCCGTGGACGGCGGGCAGATCCTTCCGGAATCGCTCGAAGCGCTGAAGGATTGAGACGCGGTTCCCGCGACCGGCGCGTGCGTATCGCATCGGGGGGCCTACTCTCAAGATCAACTTGGCGAACTTTGAACTTCGGCGAATGCCACGGGTCAGTACTCGCTAGCAGGACACACTGACTTTGCTGCCGTACTCGCTCGCCGTATGGCTGGGCGGCCGCGCGACCTCTAAATCCAAAGTGTGGCGGGCGTCCCGAGCCAGGCTCGCTCAATATCAACCTCGTATGCCGCGGAGCCGCTTCCTCCCGCGCGGCTTCCCGGAAACCTGAACAACCTCCGCGGACACAACGTCACCCAGTAGACGAGGTCGGCCTGGTGAACGACCTGACCCATGACCGCGGACCGTCTGCGCCCGACTATAACGTCGTCGGGGCTCCCGTAGCGGGGTCGATCGGCGTGGTTGCCGACGACGTCGAGCTTGTCGAGCCTGGGGTGGTAGCGCCGGTAAACGAATCCACCTGGTCCTGAGCTTGGGACGTCCGCGCCTTGACCTTGTCGCCAGCTCCTTCGGCGAGGTGCTTGGCCTGTCCCATCGCCTTATTCGCTTGCTCTTTCATCTGGCGTTTGGCTTCGGGGTTGTTGTCGAGGTACTTCTTAACCCCGACGACGATTCCCGCGACTAGTGCCAGTCCGAGCAGTTTTCGCATGATCTCGGTCCCTTCTTGGTCGATAAAGCTTGCGATCTCATGATCCTGCATCCCCGAAGACAAGCACTACTAGCTTGGTCCCTACGCTTGGCGCCTCCGCCACCCCAGACGCCGCGGCCGCGACCCCGGCGGCAACGGCAATCGGCGCCGCTCGGGCTGCGGAGCCAATGTGCGAGCGGGGAGCCGCATGGTCGTCTTGCGCGTGAAAGGGATTCTTCCAGGTTGGTGATCCGGCACACCGATTTTAGCGACACTCCACCTGAACCTATTCGGCATAGACCGTTGTGGCTTGGTTATGGCAGTCGGTCCGGTAGGCGCTCAGCAGTGCCGGCAGCGGATAGGGATTATCTCCGTCGCCGTCCAGGCCATGGCCGAGAGGGCATCGACAGTGCGACTGAGCAACCCGAGATCCTCAAGGCGGTGAAGCCTTCGACGTGGTGATCACCATGGGCCTGCGGCAACACGTGCTCCTATTTCCATTAGAAACGCTACGAGGACTGGGTTCCTACGACCCGGCCAGATAAGCCTCGACCACGTCCGATATATCTCCGACCAGATCCGCCAACGCGTACGGAACCTCATAGCTGAACTGACCTCAGCACAATAGTGATCACTCAGCTGGTCACTCACGCGGAGTAAGGAGCAGGCTCCGCCCAAACGGTCCATCCGCACCGGCGCACCTCGACGCAGACCTCCGAAGCTGGGGCTCAGAGGGCCGGTCGGTGGCCTAGAAAGTAAGGGCCCACGTTGTGGCCCGGGCCCAGTGCGCTCTTTTGAAGGCGCATGGCGGCATGGCGAAAGCTGCCCTGACTAGGGACGTCGCTTAGAGCGGGTGACGAGAATCGAACTCGCATGGCCAGCTTGGAAGGCTGGGGCTCTGCCATTGAGCTACACCCGCGTTCCGTGATCAGCGAAATGCTGCAGACAAGTTTCACCTGTTCACGGAGTCGGGGCGACAGGACTCGAACCTGCGATCTTCTGCTCCCAAAGCAGACGCGCTAGCCACTACGCTACGCCCCGGCCGTCCGGCAGAACCGAACGTTCGCCGATGAGTGTAGGGCACACCGCAGTGAGGACCAATCCTCTTGGATCGCACTGACGTACGGAGGTTTGGCCGCCCTGACCTCGCCCCGTAGGATTGCCGCGGCTCAGCGTGAGCCATCCCGGTCGGTCTTCATCTTCCGTCCGGCGCCACCATCACAGGAGTAACCAGCGTGCCCAGCACCGTCGAGCAGTTGAGCCCTACTCGGGTCAAGATCACCGTTGAGGTGCCGTTCGCCGATCTCAAGCCGAGTATGGACAAGGCGTACGCGGAGGTCGCGAAGTCGGTGAACATCCCGGGATTCCGGCGCGGAAAGGTTCCGCCCGTGGTGATCGATCAGCGCTTCGGGCGCGGCGTGATCATTCAAGAGGCCTTCAACGACTCGTGGCAGTCCTTTTACGGCGCCGCGCTCACGGAGAACAATCTGTCCCCGCTGGCGCAGCCCGACGTGGAAGTCACCAAGCTCGAAGATGGCGATCTGATCGAGTTCACCGCCGAGGTGGACGTACGTCCTGAGTTTGAGCTGCCTGACTTCACCACGCTGCAAGCGGAGGTCGATGCGCTCGATGTACCCGACACGCTGGTGGAGAGCCAGGTGGACGTACTCCGCAACCGTTTTGGCTCTCGCGAAACGGTCGAGCGCGCCGCAGCGGACGGCGACATTGTGACGATCAGCTTGGTGGCAAGCCAGGATGGCGAGGAGCTCGTCGCTGGCAGCGCTGAAGACCTGGAGTACACCATCGGGTCCGGAAAGATGCTTGACGGGCTGGATGAGGCAGTGATCGGGCTATCCGCCGGCGAGTCCACAACTTTCTCCTCAACACTGGTCAGCGGGCCCCACCAGGGCGAGGCGGCCGACATCGAGGTCACTGTGAGCAAGGTTCAGACGGCCGAATTGCCGGAGGCCGACGACGAGTTTGCTCAGGAGGCGTCAGAGTTCGACACGATCGAGGAACTGCGCTCCAACATCTCCGAGCGCCTCACCCGGATGGCCCGACTCGAGCAGGCGAGCCAGGCTCGCGATGCAGTGTTGGAGGGCCTGCTCGGCCAGGTCGACATCGAGGTGCCCGAGCACCTGCTCACCTCAGACATCGAGACACGACGGCAGCAGATCACCGAGCAACTGGCCCAAGCCGGGCTGACGCTCGAGAGCTACCTCACCGATATCGCCGAAGATCAAACTGAGGAAGAGTTCTGGGCCGATCTGGAGCAGCGCAGCGAGCAGGCTCTCAAGGCGCAGATCATCTTGGACAAGGTCGCAGACGAGCGCGCGATCGGTGTCGACCAGAACGATCTCACCCAGCACATTTTGCGCAAGGCGCAAGCCGATGGCGTTCCGCCGCAACAGGTGGCCGATCACCTCCAGGAACACCCGCACCACATCGAGGAGTACATGCTCGAGATCCGGCGCGGCAAGGCGCTGGCCATGATCGTCGAGGCCGCAACCGTCACCGACTCCAACGGCTCGGTGGTGCCACTTGCAAACCTTCAGGAGGACGGCAGTTACGCCGAGCCCGAGGTGGAGCCTGAGCCAGCGGACGATCTCGACAGCGAGCCGACCGAGCAGCCTCTGGAGGATCAGACGCAGGGCTCCAGCGTCTGATCATCGGCTGCGCGGGGTGATCTTCACCCTTCTGCGCCCACAGCGAACACACCCGATTTCCGCGCGACTCCCAACACGCGCCGGGGTAGGTTTTCCAACGTGAACGCGACCCCACGATCTTCTCTTTTCAGTGCCGCCAATCAGCTTCGGGCAGCGGGATCCGATGCCTACAACGCCAGCGGCCGCAACGGCTTCGGGCTCGATGACAACGTCTATCAGTCCCTCCTGCAGAACCGCATCATCTTCCTTGGCTCTGAGGTCAAGGATGAGAACGCCAACGCCATCTGCGCGCAAATGCTCTTGCTGAACGCTGAGGATCCGCAAAAGGACATCTATCTCTACATCAACTCACCCGGCGGCTCGGTCGACTCCGGAATGGCGATCTACGACACCATGAAGTGGATCTCCAACGACGTCGCGACCGTTGCCATCGGATTGGCTGCATCAATGGGTCAGTTCCTGCTGTGCGCTGGTGAGAAGGGCAAGCGGTACGCCCTGCCGCACAGCCGGATCATGATGCACCAGCCATCCGGCGGGTTGGGCGGCACGGCAAGCGACATCAGAATCCAGGCCGAGCAGTCGTTGCACATCAAGTCGACGATGCAGAAGCTGATTGCCGAGCACACCGGTCAGACGCTCGAGCAAATCGAGGCTGACTCCGACCGGGACCGGTGGTTCACCGCCGAGCAGGCGCTGACATACGGCTTCATCGACCACGTCTACGAGGCCGCGGCTCAGATCCCATCGCCCCAGGCGCCGAACCAGTGAAGGAACGAATCAACATGATCAACAGCTTTGGCTCGCCCGGGGCCGAGGGCCAGCCCTTCTCTCCCACGATGGATTACTACATCCCCCAGTGGGAGGAGCGTACGTCGTACGGCATGCGCCGCATCGACCCCTACACCAAGCTCTTCGAGGACCGGATCATCTTCCTCGGCACCCCGATTTCGGACGACATCGCCAACGCCGTGATGGCACAGCTGCTCTGCCTACAACAGATGGATGCTGAGCGCGACATCGAGATCTACATCAACTCACCCGGTGGCTCCTTCACCGCCCTTACGGCGATCTACGACACGATGCGCTACATCAAGCCAGACGTCCGTACGGTGTGTTTGGGGCAGGCGGCATCAGCCGCGGCGGTGATCTTGGCGGCAGGCACCAAGGGCAAGCGACTCGCCCTGCCCAACAGCCGCATCCTGATCCATCAGCCGGCCACCGAAGGCGGCTATGGGCAGTCCTCCGACATCGAGATCCAGGCCAGGGAAATCCTGCGAATTCGTTCGCTGATGGAGCAGATGCTGGCTGAGGACACCGGCAAGACGACGGAAGAGGTCAGTCGAGATATCGAGCGCGACAAGTACCTGACGGCGGAGCAGGCCCTCGAGTACGGCATCATCGACGAGGTCTTGACCTCGCTTAAGGCCGTCCCGGTCTAGTGGCATTCCTCCACCTGACCGGTGGACCAAATGTCCTCCACTTCATGGAACGGTCAGGCTAGGGTGGGACGAGCCACACGATCGGGCGCCAGCCAAGCGATCGGGCACAGATAGGAGGCGGTGTGGCGCGCATCGGAGAAAGCGGCGACTTGCTGAAGTGTTCTTTCTGCGGGAAGAGCCAGAAGCAGGTCAAGAAGCTGATCGCTGGTCCCGGCGTCTACATCTGTGACGAGTGCATAGATCTGTGCAACGAGATCATCGAGGAAGAATTCTCCGAGGGCGGCGAGGTCGGTCTGCTCGATGAGCTGCCCAAGCCACATCAGATCCGCCAGTTTCTCGACAGCTACGTGATCGGCCAGACCAATGCGAAGAAAGCTCTGGCCGTCGCTGTCTATAACCACTACAAGCGGGTGCAGGCGCAAGCCGCCAATCCTGCCCGGCGTACCGAGGATGACGGCGTCGAGCTGGCGAAGTCCAACATCTTGCTGATCGGCCCGACCGGATGCGGCAAGACCTATCTCGCCCAGACACTGGCGAAGATGCTCAATGTGCCGTTCGCGATCGCCGACGCAACAGCGTTGACCGAGGCCGGCTACGTCGGCGAAGACGTCGAGAACATCCTGCTCAAGCTCATCCAGGCGGCGGACTTCGACGTCAAGAAGGCCGAGACCGGCATCATCTACATCGACGAAGTCGACAAGATCGCCCGGAAGAGCGAGAACCCCTCGATCACCCGCGACGTCTCCGGCGAGGGCGTCCAGCAGGCGCTGCTGAAGATCTTGGAGGGCACCTCAGCATCGGTGCCGCCGCAGGGTGGGCGTAAGCATCCGCATCAGGACTTCATCCAGATCGACACGACCAACGTGCTGTTCATCGTGGGCGGCGCGTTTGCCGGACTTGATCACATCGTTGCCCAGCGCATTGGTAAGCGCCCGCTCGGCTTCAACAATGACATCGCCACTCGGCGGCCCGACTCCGACGATCCCTTCCACGACGTACGGCCCGAAGATCTGGTCAAGTTCGGCTTGATCCCGGAGTTCATCGGACGCTTGCCGATGATCTCCTCGGTCAGCCCGCTCGACCGCGACTCGCTCATTCGTATCCTGATCGAGCCGCGTAACGCGTTGGTCAAGCAGTTCCGCAAGCTCTTCGAGCTCGATGGGGTTGAGCTGGAGTTCACGCCTGACGCCGTCGAAGCAATTGCCGATCTTGCACTGCTGCGCGGCACCGGCGCCCGCGGCCTCCGGGCAATCCTCGAAGAGGTGCTGCTCAACGTCATGTACGACGTTCCGAGTCGCGATGACATCGCCCAGGTGATCATCACCGCCGAGGTTGTCCGAGACTCGGTGCTTCCAACACTGGTACCGCGCGAGAAGCTCGCCAAACGCGAGCGCCGCGAGAAGAGCGCCTGATCCGGCTCGGCCTCCTAACGCAACCGGTCACGTACAACTCGGATTGCCGCCGTCTTCCTGTTGCACCTGACCAGTTTCGGCCAAGGCTCGCCGCCACTGTCGATAGGCGCGAGCCCGACCCGCCCGTCCGAGGAGCGAATGGTCGAGCAGACTCTGCCAGGCAGCGAGCCGACGCGGACTCCAGGTCCGTCCGAGCAGGCGGTCGACGTCGGCGATGATTGCGGCGGCGTCTCGCCGCAGGTGCTTCGAGGTGTAGCCATGCCGCTCCCAATCCCCGGCGATCAGCGCGCGATCCCGTTCCAGGTCGTGCTCGTGGACATCAGCATCGCGGTGCCCCGCGCCGTCGTACTCGTGGATCCGCCGAGTCCCGTCGATCCGCAGGTCGACCCTGGCGACGAAGCGCCCCGCTCGTCGAAGATCTCCTGTT
Organism: uncultured Actinomycetota bacterium; assembly: GCA_963815975.1. Lineage (GTDB taxonomy): Bacteria > Actinomycetota > Actinomycetes > Propionibacteriales > Propionibacteriaceae > Microlunatus. The sequence continues at coordinate 255,872 of CAWFJC010000006.1, read as the reverse complement.
GCGGGGTCACCGGAATCTCAGCCGCCTGGTGCAGCACTCGCATGATCGACTCCCAAGCGGACTCGCTCCGTGCATCCAGCATTGGAATGATCCGTCGCAGTAGAGGTGCACCGCGTCGCCGCTGCCGAGCTGTGATCTGGAGGTCAGTGAGGGTGCAATGTCGAAGCCGCAGTGCCGAGTCGCCGAGGATGACCAGATCGAGCACACCGAGGTCGCGCGCCGCAGCCAAGATCGTCTCGGCCGCCGTGGTGATTCGGAGCCCATTTACGAGGTTCATCGGGAACGGCTGGGTGTGGCGACAGACCAGCAGCCCGGGCCGCCGCGGACGCGGATCGGCGTTGAGCATGGCAGCGAAGACGGGGTGGGCGATGGTGGCTGGCAGCCACCAGCCCCGAAGCCGAGCGGCCGTCAGGTGCGAGAAAGCAGCGGTTCGCGGCAGCACCAGCTGCCATGCCGCCAGTTCCTCGAGCTGAGTACGGCTTAATGCCGGGGCGTACACCCCGCGCGTGATGCGTTCCCACTCCCGGCCTCGCAGCCATCCCCGTGCGGGAGAGCGCGGCGTGTCTTGCAGTTTCACGCGGAAGCATCCGGACGTGGCCTGGAATCGTCCGAGCTGCACACTATCTGTGGACAGCCCGCGGTACCCCCGGCCCACCTGCCCTGTGGAAAACCGGTCGTTTGCTCTCGGCAACTGGTCACCCACCACGTCAAAATGGGCGCGTCACGGGTTGGGAGTGACCGGTTTCGTCACGTCGGCGAGGAGGTTGCTAGCTACGCAAGGGTGACGTCGACTGAGATCGGACTATCGGCCTCAACCCAATTGATGCCACCGGTAATCCGGCCGACCGCCCGCAGATCGTCCTCGACGGCCCGCAAGTGGGCCAGCGATTCAGCTGAGCCGTAGAACTTGGCGAGACTGATTTCGGCCTTCATCGAGACGCTGGCCTGAGACTTGGCGCCGCGGATCTGGATCAAGGCTGCGGACACATCGCTGAGTACCGCCGCATCGCCACTGACCGCAATCTCCTCAATCACAGGCCAGGGGGCGCGGTGGATCGAGCCGTCCTTCCACCACGACCACACCTCCTCCGTGACGAACGGCATGATCGGCGCGAGGAGTCGCAGCACCACATCTAATGCGACTGTCAATGTGGCGCGCGCCGAGGCAGCGCGCGGGTCGTCGGCCGGGCCGTATGCTCGTTCCTTGACCAGTTCCAGGTAGTCGTCGCAGAACTGCCAGAAGAACTGCTCGGTGCTCTCCAAAGCGCCGGTGTAGTCGTACGCCTCGAACGACCTGGTCGCCTCGTCGATCAGCCCCGTGAGATGGGCGAGCAGCGAGAGGTCGGCCGGTTCGGTGATCGACGCTATGTCGGTGACGGCACCCGCCCCCAGCACGAACTTGCTGGCATTGAGCACTTTCAGGGCCAGCCGGCGCCCCACCTTCATTTCCCGTTGATCAAACGGCGAATCCAGTCCTGGCCGGATCTTGGCGGCCCGCCACCGTACGGCGTCCGAGCCGTACTGTTCCAGCACGTCCGTCGGCACCACCGTGTTGCCTTTGGACTTGCTCATCTTCTTGCGATCGGGATCCATCACAAAGCCGCTGATCATGGAACGCAGCCACGGCAGCGAGTGGTTCTCGAAATGCGCACGGACGACCCGGGAGAACAGCCAGGTACGAATGATCTCGTGCGCGTGGGTGTTCAGGTCCATCGGAAATGTGACCGCGAACAAGTCCGGGTCACGATCCCATCCGCACGCGATCTGCGGGGTGAGAGATGACGTCGCCCAGGTGTCCATGACGTCCGGATCGGCAATGAAGCCGCCCGGCGTGCCACGTTCGGATTCGCTGAACCCTGGTGGTACCTCGGAACTCGGATCCACCGGCAGATGGTTTTCGTCGGCCAGAATCGGGTGGTCGTAGTCCGGATCACCAGCCGCCATCGAGGGTGTACCAGACGGGGAACGGCACACCGAAGAACCTCTGCCGCGAGATGAGCCAGTCACCATTGAGGCCGCTCACCCAGTTGTCATATCGGTACTTCATGTGCGGCGGAATCCATCCCAGCTCTTCGCCGCGTTGCAGCATCACGCGCTTCAGGTCTTCGTCACGCCCGCCATTGCGGATGTACCACTGGCGGGTGGACACGATCTCCAGCGGCTTGTCGCCCCTCTCGTAGAAGTTGGCCTTGCGCAGGGTAGCTGTCGGCTCCCCATCAAGATCACCGGAAGCGCGCAGCGCCGCCGCCACGGACTCCCGCGCACCAAAGATCGTCTTTCCCGCAATCGCCTCCCAGGCATCGGAGTTCTTGATCCACTCAGGCTTGTCTCCGGCGATCCGACCATCACGACCGATGATCACTCGGGTCGGCAGCTGTAGCTCGCGCCACCAGTTGACATCGGTGAGATCACCAAAGGTGCAGCACATGGCGATTCCGGTGCCCTTGTCTGGCTCGGCAGCGGGGTGCGCAACAACCGGCAACTCCACCCCATAGAGCGGGCTGGTCACGGTCGTGCCGAACAGCGGTTGGTAGCGCTCATCGTCAGGGTGGGCGATCAGAGCCACACAGGCAGCAATGAGTTCAGGCCGTGTGGTCTCGACATAGACCGGACCGTCGGAGCCATGGAACCCAACCCGGTGATACGCGCCGGGGTAGTCGCGATCCTCGAGCTCTGCTTGGGCGACCGCAGTCTGGAAGGTCACATCCCACAGAGTCGGAGCCTCAGACAGATAGGCCTCATCTCGCGCCACATTGCGAAGAAATGCCCGTTGCGCGACCATGATCGACTCGTCGCCGATGGTGGTGTAGAGACTGGACCAGTCCACGCTCAATCCCACTCGGCGCCACAGGTCCTCGAAGGCCTTCTCGTCCACATGGGTCAACTCGTGGCAAAGCTCGACGAAGTTGCGCCGCGAGATCCGTAGCTCATGCTTCGAGTCGGGCTTCTCAGGCGGTGTGAAGTGCGGGTCGTAGGGCACACTCGGGTCGCAGCGAACACCATAGAAGTTCTGGACGCGCCGCTCAGTCGGAAGACCGTTGTCGTCCCAGCCGATCGGATAGAAGACCTGCTTACCACGCATCCGTTGATAGCGGGCAACCAGATCGGTGTGGGTGTAGGAGAAAACGTGGCCGACGTGTAAGGAGCCGGACACCGTGGGCGGGGGAGTGTCGATGCTGTACACCTCGGCCCGGGTCGCCGGTCGGACGAACGCGTAGGTGTCGTCAGCCTTCCAGCGTGCGATCCACTTGTCCTCCAGACCCTCCAGCGCCGGCTTCTCCGGTACCCCTGCGCCGGCTCGGGGTCGACGCGTCGGTTCGGGGCTCAGCTGAAATGGTCACGATCGCGATCTTAGAGAAGACAGCAACGTGGTACACGCAAGTTTCGTTCCGCGGCTGCCTCGAGCCAAGAAGCTGGCGGTGCGTTGACAACTGACACCGCCCTAGACTTTGGGGGTTATGCCTGCCGCTCACACTCACACCGAAATCGTCGCCACGCTCACCAGTCGCTGGCCGGAACATCGTGTCGCACCCAGCCTGGGGAGGATCAGGGCACTGACCGAACTCCTGGGCGACCCCCAGCGGGTGTATCCCGTCATTCACTTGACCGGGACGAACGGCAAGGGCAGCACCGCTGCGATGATCGAATCGCTGCTGCGGGCCGATGGTCTGCGAACCGGCCGATTCACCAGCCCGCACGTGATGAGTGTGACGGAGCGGATCACGATCGATGGCGAGTCGATCACCGACGAGCGCTTCGACGAGGTGTGGCGTGAGATCGAGCCGTACGTCGCACTCGTTGATCAACGCGAGATCGACGGCGTCAAGATGACCTTCTTCGAGATCATCACCGCGATGGCGTACGCCGCGTTCGCCGATGCGCCTGTGGATGTCGCGGTCGTCGAGGTCGGCTTGGGCGGCGCCTGGGATGCCACGAACGTAGCCGATGCCGGTGTCGCCGTGGTCACCCCGATCGATCTTGATCACACCCACCTGCTGGGCCGTACGATCGCCGAGATCACCCGAGAGAAGGCCGGCATCATCAAGCCGGGCGCGCACGCCATCCTTGCTGGGCAGAGCATCGAAGCCGCGGAGGTTCTGCTTGCCCGATGCGCCGAGGTCGGCGCCTTGCCGCAGCGGGAGGGCGTCGACTTCGGCGTCATCGACCGCAAGCTAGCGGTAGCCGGTCAGGTCCTCCGGCTCACCGGCGCCGATGGTCCGATCGACGACATCTTTCTGCCTCTCTACGGGCCGCATCAGGCTGCGAATGCCGCGCAGGCGCTCGCCGCGGCGGAGGCGTTTCTCGGACTGAAGGCCTTGCACCCTGACGTGGTCCGCGAAGGGTTCGCCCGGGTGCACTTTCCGGGCCGGCTGGAAGTCATCCGCCGCTCGCCCGCGGTAGTCCTCGACGCCGCCCATAACCCGCATGGCGCTCGGGCAGCTGCGGCGGGCATCACCGAAGCCTTCGCCTTCAGCCCACTCATCGGCGTCATTGCTGTGATGGCCGACAAGGATGCCCGCGGCATCCTCGAAGTCTTCGAAGAGATCATGAATCAGGTGGTCATTACGCAGGTCGCCTCGACCTCGCGCGGCATGCCAGCCGCTGCGCTCGGCGCACTCGCTGAAGAGATCTTCGGCTCCCCACGCGTCACCGTCGTCCCGCGACTCGACGACGCGATCGATCGCGCGGTCGAGCTCGCGGAGGTGGACGGCATCGGCTCGCCCGGGGTGCTGATCACTGGATCGGTGGTCGCGGTGGGTGAGGCTCGTACGCTGCTCGTCGGCAACGAACCAGTTTTGGTGCCCTCAGCTAGCGACGATCTCGATGGCGGCTGGGACATTGACTACTCCGAAGACGGACACGAGACCAACCGGGACTGGCAATGATCACCCTCAGTCCCCGCAACCCGATGCGGGTGGTGCTGATGACGGTCTTGATCTTCGAGGTGATCGTCTATGGTCTCGCCGTTCCGGTCATGATCTTCAACTCCGACGTGCCTGGTGCTGCCGCCGGCGGCTTCGGCGGGGGCACAGCGGTGCTGGCCCTGGTGGCAGCGGGGATGCTTCGGAGTCAGGTCGGTTATGTTCTCGGCTGGCTGACTCAGTTCGCGGGGTTGGCACTGGGTTTGTTGACTCCGACGATGTTCATCGTCGGAGCCTTGTTTGCGGCCGTGTGGGTGCTGGCGTTCGTGCTCGGCAAGCGGCTCGATTCACGCATGGAGACTTCGCCGGAGGGCGGGGATATCCCCTAGTGGGCACTAGGGTGCTGGCATGTCCTACGTCGCGCCACCCGTAGCAACCCAGCGTTCCTTCGTGTTGATCAAGCCAGACGCGGTGCGCCGAGGTCTCGCTGGAGCAATCATCAGCCGCTTTGAATCCAAAGGACTGACGATCGTGGCGATGGAGCTTCGTCAGATGACCGGCGAACTGGCCGATCAGCACTACGCCGAACACGTCGAGCGGCCGTTTTATCCACCGCTCCGGCTGTTCGTCACGTCCGGCCCTTCCGTGGCGATGGTCATTGAAGGTGACGAGGCCATCGATGTCGTACGCACGATCAATGGAGCCACCGACGGTCGCAAGGCCGAGCCCGGAACGATCCGCGGTGACTTTGCGCTATCCAACCGGGAAAACCTTGTGCACGGCTCCGACTCGCCCATGTCGGCGAAGCGCGAGATCGCACTCTGGTTCCCCGACCTGGCCTGACCCTTAGGCTGGGCTGGTCATGACGACGACCGCGACCGGCCCAGCCTCGGTATTTCCTCGCCTCGAGTCGCTGCTGCCGCGCGTCAGCAAGCCCATCCAGTACGTGGGTGGCGAGTTGAACAGCGTGACGAAGGAATGGGACGCGGTCGAGGTCCGCTGGTGCCTGAGCTATCCCGACGCGTACGAGGTGGGCTTGCCCAATCAGGGCGTCGCGATCTTGTACGAGGTCCTGAACGAGCAGGACTGGATCCTTGCTGAGCGAACGTATGCGGTCTGGCCCGACATGGAAGCGCTGATGCGCGACTACCAGGTGCCGCAGTTCACGCTGGACTCCCATCGTCCGGTCGGAGAGTTCGATGTCTTTGGCCTCAGCTTTGCCACCGAGCTCGGCTATACGAACATGCTCACGGCGTTGGACTTGGCCGGAATCCCCCTCCATTCTCATGATCGCCGCGAGCACGACCCCATCGTGCTGGCGGGTGGGCATTCGGTATTCAACCCGGAACCGATCGCCGACTTCCTCGACGCTGTTGTGTTAGGCGACGGCGAGGAAATCTCCTTGACGATTTCTGCGGCGATCCGGCAATGGAAAGTTGACGATCGACCGGGCGGCCGGGACGGCCTGTTGTTGCGGCTGGCCGCCGGCGGTGGAGTGTATGTGCCGAAGTTCTACGACGTCGACTACCTGCCTGACGGCCGGATCCGCCGGGTAGCCCCAAACCGGCCCGGTGTACCGTTCCGCGTTTCCAAGCACACGTTGATGGACCTCGACGCCTGGCCGTACCCGAAGAAGCCTCTGGTGCCCCTCGCGGAGACGGTGCACGAGCGGTACGCCGTGGAGATCTTCCGCGGCTGCACCCGGGGCTGCCGGTTCTGCCAGGCGGGCATGATCACGCGCCCCGTCCGGGAACGCAGCATCGACACCATCGGTGCGATGGTGCAGCAGGGGATCGAGGCAACCGGGCTGGAGGAAGTCGGACTGCTGAGCTTGTCCAGCAGTGATCATTCCGAGATTGCGGACATCACGAGCCAGCTTGCTGATCGCTACGAGGGCTCTAACGTTTCGCTGTCACTGCCCAGCACGCGGGTGGACGCGTTCAATATTGATCTCGCTAATGAGCTCTCACGCAATGGTCGCCGTTCCGGCCTGACGTTCGCGCCGGAAGGCGGCACCGAACGGATGCGCAAGGTGATCAACAAGATGGTCACTGAGGACGATCTGATCAGCACGGTTGCGGCGGCGTACTCGCACGGCTGGCGCCAGGTGAAGTTGTATTTCATGTGCGGGTTGCCGACCGAAACCGACGAGGACGTGGTGGCGATCGCAAAGCTGGCCAAGCGCGTGATCGCCACCGGTCGTGAGGTCAGTGGACGGCGAGACATCCGCTGCACAGTGAGCATCGGTGGGTTTGTGCCCAAGCCGCACACCCCGTTCCAGTGGGCGGCGCAATGTGATCATGAAATCGTTGACGCCCGACTGGCCAAGCTGCGAGATGCCATCCGCGGTGATCGGCAATACACCCGCGCCATTGGTTTCCGCTACCACGACGGCAAGCCAAGCGCCATCGAGGGATTGCTGAGTCGCGGTGATCGTCGTGTCGGGGCGATCATCGAGGCCGTCTGGCGGGATGGTGGCCGGTTCGACGGCTGGAGCGAGCACTTCTCCTACGAGCGCTGGGCAGCCGCTGCGGAGCGGTGTTTGGCCGATAGCGGTGTTGATCTTGACTGGTACACCACTCGGGAACGCGAGTACGCCGAAGTGCTGCCCTGGGACCACTTGGACGCGGGTCTTGACCGCGACTGGCTGTGGGAGGACTGGCAGGACGCTCTCGACGAGGTCGAAGTTGATGACTGCCGATGGACACCATGTTTCGAGTGCGGGGTGTGTCCACAGCTGGACACCAGCATCCAAATCGGCCCGACGGGTCGGAGGCTCCTGCCGTTGACGCCGGTAAACGACTCGGCGCGCTGAAGCGCGTCCGCCTACCCAAGTTGGCCGTGACTAGGCTCAAGCGCATGGCGCCGAGCTCACGCACCCAGCCGGAGCAGCATGCGCCGCCGGTGCAGTGGCTCCAAGTCAAGTACGCCAAGCGAGGCCGCGCCCGTTTCACCAGCCACCGAGACTTCGGGCGCGCCTTCGAGCGCTCGCTGCGCCGGGCCGGGGTCCCGATGGCGTACTCGTCCGGGTTCTCACCGCATCCACGAATCTCGTATCCGAACGCGGCACCCACCGGGGCAGCGAGCGAAGCGGAGTATGTCGAGATCGGACTCGCCACTATGTGCGATCCGGACAAGGTAAAAGATGCACTCAATGCCGCCCTGCCGCTCGGCCTGGACGTGCTCGACGTGATCGCGGCGCCGCCTGGGGCACTGGCCGGCAAGCTGACCGCGTCCCATTGGCAAGTGGAGCTGCCGGGGCTCTCCGCGGCCGCGCTCAGCGTGGCAGTCGAGGCGTTCTTGGCCAGCGACAAGGTGCCGGTGCAACGGATGACCAAGACCGGGTTGCGGGAATTCGACGCTCGTGCTGCGGTGATCGCTGTCGACGTTGCGGATGCTCGACTGTCGATGACCCTGGTGCATCAGACACCCCTGGTACGGCCGGACGACATAGTGACCGGCCTACGGGTCGCGAGTCCGGATTTCACGCCACTCGAGCCGCCGATTCTGACCCGGCTTTCCCAAGGCCGTCTCGACCTCGATTCGGGAATCATCATCGAGCCCGGTCGGTAGGTAGCGCTGCTCACACGGGAACTTAGGTGACCTGTGTGATACTAGAGACGGCTTCGACGCCTGGTGCGTCGAGTCTCGATGGCAATAGAGCGCGGCGTGACAGGTCGCGACAGCAGGTGGATGTTGATCTTCCACCGCGACGAGCAGGCTCCGAGTGGACGGGACCAGCGCTTGACCGCGGGAGGGTCGGACTCACCACATCGGTTTCGCAAGCTTCCGCGGCCCGGCCGAGTGCCGGTGCAAGCGAACGAGAAAGTGCGCAATATGCGCCATAGAGGAGTTTGATGCTCGAACCCAACGAGCCCACGCATACCCAAAACACCATTGAAGAGCCGGACGTACAGTCCAGTCCGCGACGCCGACGGGCAGCCAGCCGAGCAGCTGGTCCGCCATCGTCGGCCCCCGATGCACCCACGATCGAACATGCGCCGGAGTCAGGTGAGGCCCCAGCGGTCGACAAGCCCGCTAAGAAGACGGCCGCTAAACGCGCCGCCAAGAAGGCTGTTGCCGAGCCGTCTGGCGGGGGTGATGCGCCAGCCAAGACGACCCGGAAGCGGGCCGCCAAGAAGGTTGCTGCAGAGCCGGCCGACGCTCCCGTGACGGCCGAATCCGAGACCGGCCCAGCCGAGAGCGGTCCAGCCCAGCCGATCTCAGCGGAGTCCGAGGCATCGGTGCCAGCACCTGAGAGTGCGCCGACCGCTGTCACGGACGCTGTCGCAGACGCGGTGGTTGATGTCGTTCCCGAGGATCAGCAGCCCGGATCGGAGGCCTCGCCAGAGGCCAGCCCACCCGAATCAGCCGAAGAGGCGGCAGCTGACGACGACGCAGGGGAGGGTCGCCGCAGGCGCAGACGCCGCGGAGGTCGTCGCCGGCGGCGCACCGGGGGCGACGAGACCGAGGCGGCCGAAGGTACGTCCACCGAGGCTTCTGCGACCGAGTCTAGGCAGCCCGACGAGGACGAATCAGCACAAGGCGACGACGCCGAGACCAACGGTGAGGGCTCGCGACGACGGCGTCGGCGACGCCGCCGACGCGGTGAGGAGGCCAGCACAGCTCCCGACGACCCCACGGACACCGTGCTCCGAGTACGCGAGCCACGGGCGGCCAATACCGAAGTCGTCGGCATCGATGGGTCGACCCGGATGGAGGCCAAGCGACAGCGACGGCGCGAAGGTCGCGAAGCAGGCCGGCGGCGTACACCGGTGCTGAGCGAGGCAGAGTTCCTCGCCCGGCGCGAATCCGTGGTACGCAAAATGATCATCAGGCAGCGGGAAAATCTTGCCCAGATCGCGGTACTGGAGGACGACATCCTGGTCGAGCACTACGTCGACCGAGCCTCCGCCGCCTCCTTGATCGGCAACGTCTACCTCGGTCGGGTCCAGAACGTGCTTCCCTCGATGGAAGCGGCATTCGTGGACATCGGCAGAGGTCGCAACGGCGTGATCTACGCCGGCGAGATCGATTGGGACTACTTCGGCGCGGAAGGCCAGAATCGCAAGGTCGAGAAGGTCCTCAAGTCTGGCCAGACGATCTTGGTTCAGGTCACCAAGGACCCCGTTGGCGCCAAGGGTGCACGCCTCACCAATCACGTCTCCATCCCTGGTCGCTACATCGTGTACGCGCCGGGTGGCCACTTGTCCGGCATCTCCCGGAAACTGCCGGAGAGTGAACGCCGGCGGCTCAAGGACATCCTCTCTGATCTGGTTGGGGAGGCTGCGAGCGTGATCGTGCGAACGGCCGCCGAGGGTGCCAGTGAGGAGGAACTGGTCCGCGATGTGAATCGGCTGACGGCGCAGTGGCAGGACATCGAACGCAAAGTCGCCACAGGTAATGCGCCGCAACTGCTCTACGCCGAACCCGATCTCACGGTACGCATTGTGCGGGACCTCTTCACCGAAGACTTCTCAGAGTTGATCATCTCCGGCAACAGTGGAATCACCGACGCATACGACTCGGTCGAGGCGTACGTCTCTCATGTCGCGCCGCACCTGAAGGATCGGCTGCGCCGCTGGGAGAGTGATCAGGATATTTTCGCCGAGTACCGCCTCGATGAACAGATTGCGAAAGCCCTTGAGCGGAAGGTATTCCTGCCATCGGGCGGATCGTTGATCATCGACCGCACCGAGGCCATGACGGTGATCGATGTGAACACCGGAAAGTTCACCGGTAGCGGCGGCAATCTGGAGTCCACCGTCACCAGCAACAACCTGGAAGCGGCCGAGGAGATCGTCCGGCAGCTGCGGCTCCGCGACATCGGCGGCATCATCGTGATCGACTTCATCGACATGGTGCTACCCAGCAACCGCGAGCTGCTGCTGCGCCGCTTGGTGGAATGTCTGGGACGAGACCGGACGCGGCACCAGGTCGCCGAGATCACCAGCCTTGGGTTGGTGCAAATGACGCGTAAGCGAATCGGCACTGGCCTACTGGAGGCGTTTACGACCGAGTGCCCACAGTGTCACGGTCGCGGTTATGAATTGCACGACATGCCCGTCGAGTCACAGAAGCAAGCCGACGGCGGTGCGCGAGAATCACGTCCCCGTGAGCGTCGCTCCAACGCCCAAACCAGCTCTGAGAAGACGGCAGCGAGCGAGACGGTGACCCTCACCACGGAAGCGGACGCCGTCGAGGCCAAGCCTGAGGAACGCCCCGCGGCCCGCACTCGGCGGGGTGGTCGCAGCCGCCGGGACACCGCAAGTAAGGACGAGAATGCGGCCAAGCCGCAGGACGAGCCGGTGGGGGTCAGCTAATCATCGGCGCTGCCACCTCAGAGCCTGAACCGCTCGTCGTCGCCATCATCGGGGCGGGGCCCTCCGGCATCTACGCCGCCGAGGCCCTGAGCCAGCAGACCGATGTCCCTGTAGAGATCGCTGTCATCGACCGCCTTCCGGTGCCATTCGGCCTAGTCCGCTACGGCGTGGCACCGGACCATCACTCCATTCGCTCGATTCGCAACACGCTGGAGCGCACATTAGAGAAGTCATGTGTGCGCTTCTACGGCGACGTGACCATCGGTGCCGACATCAGCATTGACGAACTGCGCGAGTCCGTCGATGCCGTGATCTACGCGTACGGGGCGGGTACGGACAAGCGGCTGGGGATTCCCGGTGAAGAGCTGAAGGGGAGCATCGCGGCGGCCGAGCTGGTGGCCTGGTACTGCGGCAATCCCGATGTCTACCCCGACACCGACCAACCTGCCGGTGATCGTCTGATGGCGGCTGACATCCACGAGTTGATCACTAGTGCCCGGCATGCCGTCGTGGTCGGCGTCGGAAACGTCGCCCTCGACGTGGCACGCATCCTGATCAAGTCAGTTGATCAGCTAAGTGATACCGACATGGCCGACGAGGTGCTGGAATGCTTTTCTCGTAACACGGTCACGGACGTTCACGTGCTCGGTCGTCGCGGGCCGGCGTACACCGCATTCACGACGAAGGAGCTTCGTGAGCTTGGCCAGATCGCCGACGTGGACGTGATCGTCGATGCTGCAGACCTCGAGCTGGATCCCTCGAGCCAGGCAGTCGTGCAGCAGAACAAGGTCGCTGCGCGCAACCTCGTCGTACTGCAGGAATGGGCAGCGCGACCGCTCAGCGGTGCTTCGAAGCGCATCACGTTTCACTTCTGGAGCCGGCCGACCATGATCATCGGTGATGATCAGGTGACCGGTGTGGAGATCGAGCGGACCATGATCGATTCCAACGGCTACGTGGTTGGCCGCGGCGGTGTTGTTACGCTGCCCGCCGACCTTGTGGTGCGCTCCGTCGGATATCGCGGGCTGCCGCTGACCGACATCCCCTTCGACGACAGCACTGGACGCGTTCCGCACGCGGAAGGGCGCGTGATCCGCGACGGCGAGTTCTCGCCGGACGAGTACGTAACGGGCTGGATCAAGCGTGGCCCGACTGGCGTGATCGGCACAAACAAGTCCGATGCCGTGGAAACGGTGACGTCATTGCTGACCGATGTTCGCGATGGCGCGGTGAAAACGCACGGCCGATCGGGAGATCTGGATCGGCTACTCGCGCAGCGCGGAATTCGTCCACTGGGCATGCCGGCGTGGCATCGGATCGACGCGGCGGAGCTCAAGCTGGGGGCTAGCCATGGGCGCCTCCGCACCACACTTGCGCACCGCCGCGAGCTGCTTGAAGCCGCCGAGAAGGAAGCCTGATCATGGGATTCGGTGAAACCAGCAACGGTGTGTGGTGTGACGATGCGAGTCCAGGGATGGTGGCACGACTGGCGCGCCTGGGATTCGACTGGGTATGCCTCGACGCTCAACACGGCGGGTATTCCCGCAGCGAGATCATCGACGCGGCTCGCAGCTTCCCGGCACGGGCCGCCGAGCTCGTCGTGCGGGTCCCCTCCTGTGATTTTGCTGCCATCGGTGCAGCCCTCGACGCGGGCGCCGGTGCCGTGATCGTTCCGCAAATCGAGTCCGCTGCCGAGGCTAGGCTTGCCGTCGCCGCGACCTTCTACCCGCCGGTCGGGGAACGGAGCTGGGGCCAGTTCGGCCGCATTTGGGGTGGTGCGGCGCTAACGGCCGAGGAGGCCAACAGCAGTACAACCTGCGCCGTGATGATCGAGTCGGCCCCCGCCCTGGCATCGGTTGACGAGATCGCCGCGGTCGACGGCGTTGATCAGCTGTTCGTCGGGCCGTACGATCTCTCGCTTACCTTGGGTACGACGGTGCCGGCCCTGCTCGATGACGACTCCGAGGCCAGCCCTCTGTCACGAATCGTGCAGGCAGCAACGGCGCACGGCCGCACCGTAGGCGGCTTCGCCGGAACTCCCGAGCTTGCCGAGCGCTTTCGGGAACGCGGCATCTCATGCGTCGCGGTGGCAAGCGACCTGTGGATCACCGCGGAGGGCGCTCGCGCAGCCCTGCGCTAGCAAGCGAGAGGTTCACCCGGGACAGCCAGAAGCCGACCACTGCGATCCAAACAAACAACACCGACACGAAGATTCGCTGCACAAGACCGTTCCACGCCGGGGCAGGTTCGATCACGTAGAGAACGAGCAGGGCAAACCCGAGCACACCGGTGACGATGCAGTATGTCCGCAGCGGACGCCAGCGGTCATCTCGTCCGAACGCGCGGGCGAGGACCAGGGAGGCGGCGATCAGTGCAAGGAAGATGATCAAGCTGACGTTGTCGTGAATCTGATGATGTAAGGACACCTCCCCGGCGTCGACGCGAGCAGCGCAGGCCTGCAGTTCTGTGCTGCAATCGTTGCGCGCCAACCCGACCACCGCGAGACCAATACCCGCGATCATGAGGAGGACCGACCCGATCACTGCAGATGGGTACTTCAGAGTGCTAGCCAATCCTGCGGCCAGGGCGATGGTTCCGACGCCGAGCAGCACGAAGCCCGTGATCATGATCCACGCGTGCTGTGCGTCCAACGCCGCCAGCGCGCTGATATCTTCCTGCCGGAAGCTGTACTCATCTTGGACAAGGCCGCCGATGAGCCAGGCGATCGTGAAAGCGATTGGACCGGCCACCGCCACTCGACCTAGCCACACGCTGCGGCTGGTCCTCATGTCTGAAACCTAATGCCCGACGCGCCAAGCGCTTCTCTCCGATGCCACAGCGTCCACCGTGTCGATGTGGAACAGTCCGCAGGTTTGACCCGACTGGGAGCGCCCGCGTACTCTGGATCCTCGGTGCGCACGCTTGGGCGTGCGCTGATGTGTGCCCTCAAATCCCTTGTGTTGCACACCAATCAATCTAAGAGCTAGAGAGAGCAGGCCAGGCGTGTACGCGATCGTGCGAAGTGGCGGCCGCCAGCACAAAGTCGCCGTCGGCGACGTTCTTGAAGTCGACCGGTTTGAGGGTGCGGTCGGATCCACAGTCAGCATGACACCGCTGCTGCTGGTCGATGGCGACGCCGTGACTTCAGATGCATCGGCGCTCGGCTCGGCATCGGTGACAGCCGAAGTGGTTGCAGAAACAAAAGGTCCCAAGATTCGCATTCTGAAGTTCAAGAACAAGACCGGTTACCGCAGACGTCAGGGCCACCGACAGCGGTATACCAAGATCAAAGTCACAGACATCAAGAGCTGAGGCGACGATATGGCACACAAGAAGGGCGCATCCTCGACGCGCAACGGTCGGGACTCGAATGCTCAGCGGTTGGGCGTCAAGCGGTTCGGCGGCCAGCTGGTGAACGCCGGCGAGATCATTGTCAGGCAGCGCGGCACCCACTTCCACCCCGGCGACGGGGTCGGCCGCGGTGGCGACGACACGTTGTTCGCCTTGGTCGCAGGGCATGTTGAGTTCGGCAGGCGGCGCGGCCGCCGGGTTGTGAATGTGACGCCGAGTGCGTCTGACACCGCATCCAATTTTTCAGAGCCAGCCGAGGCCACCTCGGCGAAGTAGAGCCCAGCACACAAACGCCGAAAGGGTGGTCCAAGCATCTGGGCCGCCCTTTGCGCGTTTTATCGATCATCGAGAGGAGGCTCCGTCGTGGCGATCCCTACATTTGTGGATCAGGTCACCTTGCACGTGTACGGCGGCCACGGCGGCAACGGCTGCGCCTCCATCCATCGTGAAAAGTTCAAGCCTCTCGGCGGTCCCGACGGCGGCAACGGCGGCGATGGCGGCTCGGTGATTCTTCGCATCGATCACGGACTGACCACTCTGGTTAGCTACCATCGGCAGGCTCACTGGCGTGCGACTAGCGGCCAGCCGGGCCGCGGCGACCATCAAAACGGCGCCCGAGGGGACGATGTCATCCTCTTGGTGCCCAACGGCACGGTGGTCATCGATGCCGAAACCGGTACCCAGATCGCGGACTTGACGGCTGATCAGACCGAGCTTGTCATCGCACCAGGAGGTCGCGGCGGTCTCGGCAACGCCGCCCTTGCCTCGCCAGCTCGGAAGGCGCCGGGATTCGCCTTGCTGGGTGAGCAGGGTGAAACCCGCACGATCACCTTGGAGTTGAAGGTCGTCGCCGATATCGGGTTGGTGGGTCTGCCGAGCGCGGGAAAGTCTTCGCTGGTTGCGGCCATCTCGCGTGCTCGGCCCAAGATCGCCGACTATCCCTTCACCACGCTTGTTCCCAACCTGGGAGTCGTCGTCGCCGGTGACATCAGCTTCACCGTTGCTGACGTCCCAGGACTCATCGCCGGAGCGAGTGAGGGTCGGGGGCTCGGCTTCGACTTCTTGCGCCACATCGAACGATGCACCGCGATAGTTCATGTGATCGACTGCGCCACCTATGAGCCGGGCCGGGATCCGATTACCGATCTTGATGTCATCGAAGCGGAGCTCAAAGCCCACGGCGGTCTGGAAGACCGGCCGCGGCTCGTCGCGCTGAACAAGATCGATATTCCAGATGCACAGCAGGTTGCGGACTTCGCGAGTGGTGAGTTGCGCGATCGTGGCCTTCAGGTGTTCCCGATCTCCACCAGAAGCGGCCGAGGTCTGCACGAGTTGATCTACGCCATGGCCCGCCTGATCGCGGCGCGCCGGGCCGCTGAGCCGCCGCCCCCTCCGGCACGGATCATCATCCGGCCTAAGCCAATCGATGATCAGTCTGGCTTCAGCGTTGAGCGGGAAGGTGAGCTTTGGCGGGTACGCGGTACCAAGCCAGAGCGGTGGGTACGCCAGACCGACTTCGCCAATGCCGAGGCGGTCGGCTACCTTGCCGACCGCTTGCATCGGATCGGGATCGAAGATCGACTGCTGGAGCTGGGTGCGCAGCCCGGCGATGGTGTCGCCATCGGCAGCGAGCACGCGGTGATCTTCGACTTCGCGCCGCAGATTGACATCGGCGCGGAAATCCTCAGCTCTCGAGGCCATGATCAGCGCTTGACCGAGGAAAGACCTGCTATACAACGGCGGCGGGAGAAGGATCGGGCGTATCACGCACCGGAGCAGCAGGACGAGGCCGACGGTGATGGCCCTGCGACCACCTCAGGGGAG
Organism: uncultured Actinomycetota bacterium; assembly: GCA_963815975.1. Taxonomy (GTDB): domain Bacteria; phylum Actinomycetota; class Actinomycetes; order Propionibacteriales; family Propionibacteriaceae; genus Microlunatus. Next base: position 239,512 of record CAWFJC010000006.1, on the reverse strand, counting down.
ATCAGAGCGGATTCCGGCAGCGACGATGCGTGACGATCTGGCAAACGCCCGCCGCGTGGTGATCAAGGTCGGCTCCTCGTCGCTGACGACTGCCGACGGCGGGATTGACCCACAGCGGATCGAGCAGCTGGTGGGCGTACTGGCGCGGGCACGGCTGGCGAGTCGAGAGATTGTGCTTGTCTCGTCCGGTGCGATTGCAGCGGGTCTGTCGCCCTTGGGCCTCAAGTTCCGGCCCCGCGATCTGGCAACTCAGCAGGCTGCTGCATCAGTCGGTCAAGGCCTATTGATGGGTCACTACACGCAGCTGTTCGACGCGTACGGGCTTGGCGTTGGCCAGGTGCTGCTCACCGCCGACGATGTCACGCGCCACTCGCACTATCGCAACGCCTATCGGACCTTCGGCCGGCTGCTCGAGCTCGGCGTCGTGCCGATCGTCAACGAAAACGACACAGTCGCGACACACGAGATCAGATTCGGTGACAATGATCGGCTAGCCGCGCTGGTGGCGCATCTGGTGCACGCAAACGCCCTGCGTGCTGCTCAGCGACGTCGCAGCGCTCTACACCACCAACCCGGCGAAGCCGGATGCCCGCAAGATCACCGACGTATGGGGCGAAGCTGATCTTGTCGGCATCGACGTCGCCGCGCGCGGCACCGCGATCGGCACCGGGGGCATGGTGACCAAGATCGATGCGGCACGAATAGCAACGTCCGCCGGTATTCCGGTGGTACTGACGACCGCCGAGCAAGCTGAGGCGGCCCTTGCCGGTCACGACGTCGGCACGTTTTTCCATCCCACGGGTCGACGGCGTCCGACCAGACTGCTGTGGCTCCGGCACGCGAGCGATACTCGCGGCACGCTCGTTCTCGATGCAGGAGCAGTACGCGCGCTCACCCAGCGCAACGCCTCGCTGCTCCCAGCCGGCGTTACGGACGTGCGTGGCCAGTTTTCCTCGGGGGAGCCGGTGGAGCTGGTCGGGCCGGATGGATCGGTCGTCGCGCGTGGCCTGGTCAACTACGACTCAGACGAACTGCCAGCCCTTCTCGGCCGTAGCACTCGCGATCTTGCTGCTGAGCTCGGTGCCGGCTATGACCGTACGGTCGTGCACCGCGACGCCCTCGTCGTCATCGAGAACGCCGAGACCACCGCCTGACGCCTAGCTGCGAGCAGCTCTCAAAAGGGGGCAGGATGGTTGCACTATGACGCGTCTACTTTGATCAGTTCGACAGCCAGGTTGGTGTGATTGGCGTGCTTGCCGGGCCTGCCGGTGTACGCGAGGTTGGCTGGCGCCTGAACTCGCGAGGTGCATCCACCGAACCCGACGAGATGGTGCAGCGAGCACTCGGACAACTGCGGGAGTACTTCGCCGGACAGCGGCGAGAATTTGCGCTGCCTCTCGACCTGCCGCCGATGGAGCCGGTCACCGAGGCTGTGCTGCGCGCGCTCAGCACAGTCGGCTACGGAAAAACGATCACCTACGGCGAACTGGCCGAGCTGAGCGGTACCGGAGTACCGGCCCGTGCGATCGGAGAGATCATGGCGGCCAACCCAGTGCCCATCATCATTCCGTGTCATCGCGTCGTGGCAAGCGATGGACTGGGCGGATATTCAGGTGGTGAGCCCGGTCGTCAGCTGGAAACCAAGCGATGGCTGCTCGAGAACGAAGGCGCTCTACCACCGGCACTCGTCTAATCATCTGCCACGGAAAGCACGGCTAGATTGATCAGATGGCGACTGCGGAGTCCAACACCGGCTGCTGCATCGTCGGTGGCGGGCCGGCCGGCCTCGTGCTTGGCCTCATCCTGGCTCGGGCTGGCGTACGGACGACTGTTCTGGAGAAGCACGCTGACTTCCTGCGCGACTTCCGCGGCGACACCGTACACGCGTCGACGCTCACTCTGCTGGACGAACTAGGACTGGGGGAGTCCTTCGCCGATCTTCCGCCTCGCTGGATAGAGCAGCTGACCGTTCAGCTGGACTCAGGCACGTATCGCGTCGCCGATTTGAGCCGACTGCCCGGTCGACATCAGCACATCGCCTTGGTGCCGCAATGGGACTTGCTCAACGTGATCGCCGACGCCAGCCGCCAGGAACCCAGTTACGAGCTGATCATGGAGGCGGAGGTGACTGACGTGCTCTGGGACGAGTCGCGGGTTATCGGCGTGACCTACCGGAGGGATGGTGCGGATCACCGACTGGACGCTGATCTTGTTGTCGGGTGTGACGGGCGATCATCCGTGGCGCGCGAGCGGGGAGGGCTGAGGTCACGGACATTCGGAGTGCCGATGGATGTCTTGTGGTTCCGGCTGCCTCGCGTGGAAACAGATCCCGTGGGTGTCGTAGGGCGCGTCTCGCGATCGAATCTGCTGATCATGATCGATCGCGGCGATTACTTCCAGATCGGCTTTGTGATCAGGAAGGGCTCGGTTGCCACGCTCCGCGATCAAGGCATCGAGGCTTTTCGTCTCCGGTTGCGTGACCTCGTGCCGTGGCTGGGAGACCGCGCAGAGCGCCTTCATTCTTTCGACGAGATCAAACTTCTCACTGTGGAGCTGAGCCGGCTGCCGCGCTGGTATCGCGATGGACTGCTCTGCATCGGCGATGCCGCCCACGCGATGTCACCCGTCGGTGGTGTGGGAATCAATCTCGCCGTCCAGGACGCCGTAGCGGCGGGTCGGATTCTTGCCGAACCGCTGCGACACGGGGCCGTGGCCATCAGGAACCTCCGCAAGATCCAACTCCGACGCTGGACCCCGACGGTGCTGACTCAGACCTTCCAGCGGGTCGCACATCGGTTCGTCGTTGCGACCCGCATTGCCGACGAACAGGCCGCGGCATGGCCTACGACGGCCCCTCTCCCGCTCCGACTGCTGCAGCGGTTTCCTGTACTCCAGACGGTTCCGGGCTACTTCGTGGCTATCGGTCTGCTGCCGGAACATGCGCCGGATTTCGCTCGAGCGAGAGCCACTGCCCAGCGATAAGCACCGCACGCTGTCAGGTTGGGGCAGCGAGTCCACGCACGTGGTCGGTGATCGTTTGATGCCAGATCCGATCGCATTCGCGAGGTGTTCCCAACACCCCCCGTAGTTCCAAGGACGTGAGGCCATGGACGATCGCCCACAGTCCTTGGAACACTTCATGATCATTGATGGGCCGGCGCAGCTGGCCGGCAAGGATTGCGCGGCGCACGGTGTCCTCCACCCGACCGACGGTGCGTTGGATTTGTGGCGGGTATTCCCTGGCCGCTGCTGGATCAGCGACAGCGGTCGGTGTATACAGCTTCTCGTAGAGGTCGGCCTGCTCATGCGCGCCGGCTCGAAAGGCCAGTGCCAGAGGCAATAGCTCGCTGATCGGGTTGTCTGTGACGGGGACCGCCTCGTGGTGCCGCAGCATCGCAGCGGAGCTCCGGTTGCAGAGCTCGGCGACGACTTCCGGGAGTCCACTGAAGAGGCTATAGATCGCACGCGTGGACACTCCGGCTTCAGCCGCGAGCCCACGCACCGTGAGCGCCTCGGTGCCGCCGCGCCGAATGATTGCACCCGCGACCTGCAGCAGGTGCTCCCGTGTTTCGTCATTGTGCTCGCGTGGTCGGCCCATGCTAGACAGAGTATCGCAACAGTGTTACGTTACAGCGATACGAAACGTGCAGGGCGTATTGACCCTGTTGACCCGCTGCGGAGTTGATCATGAGCGTTGACGTCATCGTTGTCGGAGCGCGTGTCGCGGGCGCTGCTACCGGAATGCTGCTGGCCCGTGCCGGGCTGCGAGTTCTGGTTGTGGACCAGGCACACTTCCCGAGCGACACGCTGTCCACTCATCAGATTCAGCTGCCCGGGGTCGCCCGGCTGGCGCGGTTCGGACTGCTGCAGCCGTTGCTGGACGCGGGCACGCCACCCACCCCGCACGTGCGTTTCCAGGCTGGAGGCGCTGTGGTGGAAGGGGAGTTTCCGGCGCACCAGGGCGTCAACATGATGATCAGTCCGCGTCGCACCGTTCTCGACGCTCTGCTCGTCGACGCCGCCCGTGCCGCCGGCGCCGAGGTACGCGAGGGATGCTCCCTGGTGAATCTGGTCAAAGACCGCGATCGGGTGAGCGGAGTTCACGTGCAGAACCGAGGCAACGGCCGGGTGCGTACGGAGTCTGCGGCGCTCGTCATCGGAGCCGACGGAAAGCACTCGAAGGTCGCTCAGCTGGCTGGCGCGGCTGAGCGTCGCCGGGTTGCTGCAAGGACCTTCGCCTTCTACGCGTACTGGGATGGCCTGCCGGTCAAAGGTGGAGAAATCTACTCCGGCACCGGATTCGCCGCCAGCGCTTGGCCGACCAACGACGGTCTCACGATGACATACGTTGCCGGGCCGATCGCGAACTTCGAGACAATCCGCCGGGACCCGACGGCTCACCTGATCGCCGCTCTCGACAAGGCCGGCAGCCTGGGTGAACGAGCGCGTGGCGCCGTACAGGTAGGGCGGACGAGAGGGACTAGTGATCTTCCCAACCTGGTACGCGCTGGCCACGGCCCAGGATGGGCGTTGGCTGGCGACGCTGGACTCGTGATGGATCCGATCACTGGCCTCGGCATTGGTCATGCCTTGCGCGACGCCGAATTGCTCTCGGCTGCCGTCCTCAACGGGCTCGGTGGCACACGTAACCTCCCCGGCGCCTTGACTCGCTATGAGAAGCAACGCAATCGCGAAACCAAGCCTGCCTTCAACTGGACTCTGGACGTGGCGCGCCTTGCGCGGCGTCAATGAGATCGAGGAGGAGCTGTTCAGGACCATCGGCGCGGACGAAGCGGAGACATCACAGTTCTTCGGCATGCTCACCGGAGTCGTTCCGATGCGGTCGTTCTTCAGCCCTGCGCACCTCATTCGGCTGATCGGTGTAAAGGATTTTCTACGACTCGCGCGCGCTCGTTCGCGTTGAGCGGCGCGGGACTCAGCGGGTTAGACGCCGGGAGTCGGCGGGTTAGATTTGTCCGGTGACTGTTCAGGAACAGGCTCAGAAAGCGCGAACCGCCGCGCTGACGTTGAGCAGTGCGACGAGGGCTACCAAGGACGCGGCGCTGCTGGCGATGGCCGACGCGTTGGCGAAGGCCGAGACTGCAATCTTGGAGGCCAACGAGCACGATGTGTCCCGCGCCGAGGCGAACGGCACCAGCAACGCGTTGATCGACCGGCTTCGACTCAGCCCGGATCGGATTGCGGGCATGGTCGAGGGTCTGCGCGAGCTGGCCTCGCTGCCCGATCCGGTGGGCGACGTGGTACGGGGCTGGAGCAACGCCAACGGCGTACAGGTCCGTCAGGTGCGGGTGCCATTCGGTGTCGTGGGGATCATCTATGAGGCCCGTCCGAATGTCACCGCAGACGCCGGCGGCATCTGTCTGAAGTCTGGCAATGCCGCACTGCTGCGCGGCTCTTCCTCGGCTGCCGAATCAAATGCCGCAATCGTCGAAGCACTGCAGGCCGGGCTGATCGATGCCGGTCTGCCCGCAGACGCCATCCAGCTCGTGCCCGGCCCGCGTGAGGTTACGGGTGAGCTCATGGCTGCCCGCGGATTGGTCGATGTGTTGATTCCGCGCGGCGGTGCTGGGCTGATCGACACGGTGGTGCGCAACAGCCAGGTGCCGGTCATTGAGACCGGAGTCGGCAACTGTCACATCTTTGTCGACGCCGATGCCGACGAGCAGATGGCGATCGACGTCGTGATCAATGCCAAGACCCAGCGGCCTTCGGTGTGCAATGCCGCGGAGACACTCCTGGTGCATGCCGACATTGCCGACTCGTTCCTGCCGAAGATCTTGGACGCGCTGGCCGAGCATGATGTCACCGTGCACGGCGATCCGCGGGTGGCGGCGTACGGGGAGATCATCCCGGCAGCGGAGCGCGACTTCGCCGAGGAGTATCTGTCGCTGGACATCGCTGTCGCGATCATGGATTCGCTGGACGATGCGCTACAGCACATCCGCCGGTACAGCACTGGGCACTCCGAAACGATCATCACCGAATCGCAGCGATCGGCAGCTCGATTCACCGCTGAAGTCGATGCCGCAGCTGTACTCGTGAACGCATCGAGCCGGTTCGTCGATGGCGGTGAGTTTGGTTTCGGCGCGGAGATCGGGATTTCCACTCAGAAACTGCACGCCCGCGGGCCGATGGGCCTGCCGGAGATGACCTCGACGAAATACGTGATCATCGGGTCGGGCCAGATTCGCGAGTAGCAGGAAGCTCACGGCGCAGAGATTGCCGGCGTTGTGACCCTTCTCGATGATCACGAGATCGTGGTAGCAGTGCACTGCGACGACGTGGGAATCGGTATAGCAGCGCGGCCGATGATCACCAAACTCACCATAGTTGAGGCCATCAACAAGATCTTTGATCATGCCCATGGTGGTAGCCCGGGCCGTGAGATCGACACTTCCGCCAAGCTCCGGCCAATACGAGGTCCTGGTGTCCTCGATCGCGTAGTAGCCACCGTCAGCCAAGAGCGGGAACAAGATCGCGAAGGTGGCTCTGGTGTGCTCGGGGCGATGGCTGCCGCTGTAGATGATGATCTTCAGATGACGATGTTTCTGGGCGATGCTGCGCAACAGATCTGCGTCGACTTGGCTGCCCTGATAGGTGCTGATGCGCTTCTCGTTGACAAAGGATTTGTCGTCAAGGTCCAGGCCGACGATTTGAGCCTTGGGGAAGAAGTGTTTCCACATGCGCAGTGCTGAACCGCCCGCGCCGTCCCGAACCTCCCCGCCAATGCCGATCTGCAACAAGGTGAAGCTGGTACCTCGTTGCTGGTTGAAATGCCGCTGGTAATGAGCCGTATAGCGGCGGCTGGCGGCTGGGTGGCTCTCATAGCGAGTCGCCAAGCTTCCCAGACTGGGCCGCAACCGTGGAGTGACGCGTTGCGGGTCGATTTCTCGCAATTTGGCCCAGGTCTCCTCGCTCACTCGAGGCTTCACCACGCGTACCGCTGCACGCCGGAATGGTTTCAGCATCGCAGGGGGAGCTCCTTCGTGGGCCAGGCCTGCCGCAAAATCTAGTGTCGCAACGCTCGACGGCCCAAGTGGGGGAGCGGGCACACAGTTTCCTGGGCACCCATCAGATGCCCGGAGCCGCTACGCTGCGGGTATGACCCTGGGACTGACGCTTCTCCAGACGGAGGTCACCCGCGAACTCCCAATTCCTGCATGGGCTTTTGGCCTGCTCGCGTTTAGCATGCTCACGATCCTGCTGCTGATCACCTGGTCGATCGGCAGGGGTCGCCCGCACAGCTAGGCGTGACTTCGTCACCTCGCGCGACAGGCCTGGCCCGGCAGCGCGGCTTCGACCCGCAGCAGCGTTATCGGCTTGGCGTGATGGGTGGCACCTTCGATCCAATCCACCACGGTCACTTGGTCGCTGCCAGTGAGGTGGCGAGTCGCTTCGATCTTGACGAGGTTGTTTTCGTTCCGACCGGCCAGCCGTGGCAGAAGACTCATCGTCAGGTCTCATCCGGCGAAGATCGTTATCTGATGACCGTCATTGCCACCGCGTCCAACCCCAGGTTTACGGTCAGCCGCGTCGACATCGACCGACCAGGGCCGACCTATACCGCGGACACGCTCCGCGACCTGCGCGCCGAGCGCGGCCAAGACCTGGATTTGTACTTCATCACCGGCGCCGATGCATTGACCCAGATTCTCACCTGGCACGAGGTCGACTCCATTTTTGATCTTGCTCATTTCGTTGGCTGTACACGTCCGGGAGTTGATCTTGATTCGCCGGTGATCGCTCAGCTGCCGCAGGACAAGATCACGTTGATGGAGGTGCCGGCGCTCGCGATCTCATCCACGGCCTGCCGACTGCGAGTGCAACGTCACCAGCCGATCTGGTATCTGGTGCCGGACGGCATCGTGCAGTACATCGCCAAGCGCGGCCTCTATCAGAGCTGACTGGAACCGCAGTCGAGATCGGTCGGTCAGCTGACGAGGGCCGGCGATGGGTTGGCGGCGGCGTGCCAGATCGTCTGCGCGTATTCGGAGTCCCCAAGGGGATGGGTGCCGGTGGCGTTGACGAGGTAGATGCGTTTGTGGGGTGATCGCCACAGCCAGGTGCCGGGTTCGGGTTGTCGGACGTGCCAGCGGCCGTGGGTTTTCACGTTGTGATGCCGCCGTACGTATGGTCCGAGGTTGCCGATTCGGGTTTGGCCGGGCGGCCCGCCGCGGTCGGGACTCAGGTAGGGGATGGTGTGGTCGATGTCGATGCTGCGGCTTACTGCGGCGGCGTATGGAAACACATCAGCGGGGTAGCGGAGCAGGAGTTGTTCGCGCAGCTGGGCCGGGATTTCGTAGCAGTCGAGGGGGATGTGTCCAGCGGGGAGGTCGATCACCGGTTTGAGGCCGATGCTGCAGTTTTCTCCGAGCACGGTGGAGAGCTGGCCCAGCATCACGGGACCGACGTTTTCGACTCGTGTAATGCCCGTGCCGGCGGCGAGCGCTTCGGCAGCCACATGCACATAGATGATGACGCGGGGACGCGCCCGCACGGGGTCGAACGGCGGCGGGGTGACGCGCAGCGAGTGGTGATCGGTGTCGCCGGCTTCTGTCAGCGTGAGCGTTGAAGGTGGCGCGTCTGCCGGCTGGTCGGGATCCGGCTGCTCCAGATCTTGCGGATCGCCGGGTTCATCGAAGGTGATGTGCTCGCTGGCTGGTTCTGTTTCGGCTTCGTCGGGTTCGCGTGGTCCATCCCCGTTGTCGTGCTGGTGTCGGCAGAGCAGTTGGAGGGCTTGGGCGGGTTGGGCGAGGATGCCGATGGCTTTGGAGCGACGCACGTCGATACTGTCGGAGTCGCCGTCCCGACCCAGAATGTCGGCGATCCGGTCGATGGTGGCTTTGAACCAGATGGCGTCGCCTGCGGTGGCGCGGGCGATGATCAATTTCAAGCCGTGCTCGGACGAGTAGCCGAGCCGGACGAAGCGTTCTTGCGCGGCAGCAGCGGCGGCCCGTTCGGCGGCGTCGGGGTCGGCGGCGATGATTGCGGCTTCGAGCAGTCTTTCCAGCCGGCCCCACGACACCGCACCCAGTGAAGGGGCGACGCGCTGATCCACTGTGGCTGCATGCACGGCGGTGAGGTGCCGGGTCGCGCTAGCGATGCGGCGGGCCTGGTAGGCCGGGACTTGCCCGGCCTGGGCTGCCGCCCAGATCGAGGGGAGGCGGTGCCGCAGGTCGAGGGCATCGGCGATCAACCGGGAAGCTGATCCGTCTGACATGCGGAGCACGCAGCCGAGTTCGGCGGGGGCGAAGTCGCCGACGGTTGGGGTGCCGTCCCCGCCGAGCTGGGCGGGTCGTTCGCTGCCGGGCAGCCGGCTCTCGGCTACGGCGTCGCCGGGATGGAGGTCGGCCCAGTGTGCGGCGATCTGGAGTCGTCGTGTTTCGGCGGTGATCAGGGTGTGTTCGTTGGCTTCGGCTGCGGCCAGGGTGCCGTTCGCATCCAGCTCCACCAGATCATTTTCGAACACGCATTCAATATAGAACTCGGGGCTGACGTTCTTGCTGCCATTACGGCGTGCCGCAACACACGGACAACACCCCAACAATCCGGACAACACCTGTGTGCTTCGACGCTGACTTTGGTGGGGTCACGCCGTACGCCGGCGGCTGGGCGGTGAACGCGGATCTTCCGACTCCGGCGGGGTTCGAAGGTGCGAGCACCTTCGTCCGGCCCGAAGACGTTGCCAAGCAGATTCCGTGCGGTCCTGATCTTGACGCAGCTGTGCAAGCAGTGCAGCCCTTCTGGGAAGCGGGCTTCACGGATGTGGCGATCGTGCAGGTCGGCGATGAGGGGCAGGCGGAGTTTCTGGATCAGGCTGCCAAGCCGCTGTTGCAGAAACTGCGGCGCGCCGCCGGCTGACCTCGGATGCAAAGCGCCGTCTGTCTATCTCAGCCGAACTGGTCGGGCAACCAACCGGTAGCACGGACGCGTCGAGCTCAAGCAGCTAGCCTTGGTTCCGCGTTGTTGCGACGACGTGAGCAGTATCCTCCGACAGATTGAGAGATCTTGACTGCTACCAAGCGCGCATTGGAACTGACCCGCGCGGCCGCGAATGCGGCGGTCGACAAGCTCGGCACCGATCTGGTCGCCTACGACGTTTCTGAGCAGCTGGCTATCACCGACGTATTTCTGGTCATCACCGCGTCAAACGAACGCCAAGTCGGCGCAGTCGTCGACGGCATCGAGGAATCGTTACGCGGGCATGATGCGAAGCCGATACGCAGGGAGGGCTATCGAGAACAGCGCTGGGTTTTGCTGGATTACCTCGACGTCGTGGTGCATGTGCAACACACCGAGGAGCGACGCTTCTACGCGTTGGAGCGGTTGTGGCGCGACTGCCCGGAAATCGAACTGACCGTGGATGAGCGGCGATGACGGCGGCGCGGATCATCATCTGGCGCCACGGCCGCACTGAGTGGAACATCGTCAACCGCTTTCAGGGTCAAGCCGACGTACCACTCGATGACGTCGGCTATGCGCAGGCGATCCGGGCAGCGGAGGTGCTGGCGACATACCGGCCGTCGAGCTTGTACTCCAGCGACCTGTCGCGGTGCTATCAAACCGCGGAGATGCTTGCCGAACGCACCGGACTGGACATCACCACCGACAAGCGGCTGCGGGAAATCCACGTCGGTTCCTGGGAGGGCTTGATCGGCGATGAGATCAAGGCCGCCGACCCCGAGCTGGCCCGCCGACTCTGGGCGGGGGAGGACGTACGCCGCTCCCCGACGGGCGAGAGCCCCAGTGAGGTCGCCGAGCGGATGCTGGAGGTGCTCACCGAGATCGCCGAAGCAGCTGAGGATCATTCCACCGTGGTGATCGCGACGCATGGGTTGTCGGGGCGGGTCGGTACGTGCCGGTTCGTCGGGCTGCCGTTCGAGCAATGGCGCCGGCTCGGTGGACTGTCGAACTGCGCGTGGGTCAGCATTGATCGTCATCGCTCCGGCGCGTACTGGCGGATCGAAAGTTACAACATGACTGCCGATTCGGATATCGAGCTCGACTGGTAGTCGTTCGCCGCCTGCGCAAGTTGTGCAATGGCATGCTGGTCAAGTGACGACGGCACCGCCGGACACCGAGGTCGAGGCGCAGCCGCGATTCTCCTGGGCCTTGGCGCCGGCGTTTGGTGTGTCGTGCTCGGCCTTTCTGATGTTTGGGATCCAGCACGAACCGTCTGCATATCCGGTGCTGGCCGCCAGCGTGATCTTGGGCTTTGCCGTCGACCGTGATCTTGGCAAGAGCCTGCTGCTGATCGGTTTCGGCATTGCGATGATCGGAACAATCTCATTGGCGGCCGACATCAGCTATGGCCACATGGTCTTGATGGGAAGCATCCTGCTGATCGCCGTCGTGGTTCCCTACGTTGTCGACCGCTTCGTTTTCAAGCGTCACATTGTGCGGTTTCCGATCAACACCGGCCGACGCTGGACTACCGGCGAGTACGTGTGGCTCGTGAGCGTGGTCGGGCTGGCCTGGCTGATCATGCCGTTCTATTTCATTACCTCCGGCTTGTACCTCAACTGGCCGGCGGTGCACGAGCCCAGCGAACTCATCCGCCTCTTCATCGCCGTCAATGCTGTTGGCCTGTGGGACGAACTGTTCTTCATCTGCACGGCATTCGCGCTGCTACGGCATCACTTTGTGATGTGGCAAGCCAATATCTTGCAGGCCATCATCTTCGTGTCGTTCCTGTGGGAGTTGGGCTACCAGGCCTGGGGACCATTCCTGACCACCACCTTTGCCCTCATACAGGGCTACATCTTCAACCGCACGCGATCGCTGCCGTACGTCGTCAGCGTGCACCTGGTCTTCGACTGCGTGCTGTGGGGCATCCTTGTGCACGCTCGCAATCCAGATTGGCTGCCAATCTTCGTCTTCTACTGACACCGATCGCAGGCAATGTGTCAGCGGTCGGTAGGTACGCGTCCGCCGCCGAACACGAGGCGAGCAGGCACGATGAGGAGATGTCTTTGCGGAGCGCACTCTGCTTCGCCCGCCCTCGTCACAACACTTGGAGCGTGCGGGCCAGGCACGTCCAGCAGCCCGAGCGCCGACCTTGGTACGCCTGGCGCCGCCGCGGCCAGTGCAGCACCGACCGCAACGCCTCCGGCCACCAGCTCGCCGAAACAGACCAAGTCGGCCACACAAACATCCGCCACAGTTCCGGAAACATTGCGGTTCAGCGGCACCACGGTCGATGGCAAGCCGTTCGATGGGGCCAGCCTGGTGGGCGCGGCCGCTGCGGCAATTGCCTTGGCGAAGTCCTCGCTGACCGAGCGGCTACGGCGTAGCGGTCGATTCGTGCCTACCCTGGCTGGGCTGCTGATGATCAGAGTCGGCGCGTACGTCAGCTACTACGGGTTATGGGAGATCAGGGTGCTCCGTGGTGGTCCCCACCGATGATCCTGTGATCGATGCCGCTGCTGCGATCCAGCAAGCTGCCTCCAAATGCCATATCGTCCGTCGGTATCGGGTGGCTGGCCGTGATCTTGTTATCGTGCTCGGATTGGTGGCGGTGATCGGTCTCAGACGACTCCGTGTTCGGGGTCGTCAGGAGGTCTGATCGCCTGTAGTGGAAGCGCGAGCCAAGGCTGCGGGCGGCTGGTTCGACTGGCCGGGCCGCCGCATCGAATGTAGGATCGGTCAGTCTCGTGGACGGTTCGGTCGCCCACAGCTAGGGGCTTTGGCGCAGCTGGTAGCGCGCTTCCATGGCATGGAAGAGGTCAGGGGTTCGAGTCCCCTAAGCTCCACTCACTAATTTCCCTGGTCAGGTGCGAAGCGCATCCGTGTCATTTCAGCGCTCTGTTTGGTTCTCACTGGACGCGGGGGGCAGATCGGGGGGCTCGCTGGCCTCGTGGTGCGCCTTGAAGAGGTCATCCATCGCCTTCGCGCCGCGTCTTAGCACCGGGCGCAATTCCTTGCGATACACCTTTTCCGTCGTGCGGGTGTTCGCGTGGCCGACGAGATGTGCGATGTCCTCGATCGGGATCCCTGCGCTCGACAGCAGCGAGACGAAACTGTGCCGCAGCTCTCGCGGTGTCCATTCCTCAGCCTTGAGCCCAGCGTGTTCGGCCACCTGGCGGAAGGCACGCCGAACGTTGGCAGCGTCGAGAGGGGTACCAAGTTGCGTCGTGAAGACCAGATCGTTATCCGGCCATCGTGCCGCGTTGCGCATACGACTCTGGGTCTGCCAGCGTCTGTGTGCTCGAAGCGCGGCTACACAATCGTCCGGGAGCTCGAGAGTGCGTCGCGACAGTCGCGTCTTGGTGTCGCCGCCCTCTCGCACCGATCGCCACAACTGCACGCTCGGCGGCTCGCCGTCGAGGTCCACATGGCTCCAGGTCAGCGCCCGCAACTCCTCTGTCCGTGCGCCCGTGAGCAACGACACCACGATGTAGGCATGCATGGTCGGGTGGCTCTTCGCCGCTGTTAGCAAATCGGCGGCCTGCGCTAGCGTGAGCGACTTCGATGGGCGACCAGCGGTCCCACGTGGAACGTCACACAGCAGGGCAACATTGCGCTTCACCAAGTCGCGCGCCTGCGCACGCCGTATTGACTGGCGCAAGATCGACAGGAGGCGGTGCAGGGTGTCGGTACTGAGCGTCTTGGCCTTCGCGGCCAGCCACTGATCAACTTCCTCGGCCGATAGCTGCGCCAGCTTCCGTGCACCGAGCGCGGGGATTACGTGTGTGCGGGCGAGGATGGTCCGATTGACGACCGTCGACTCCTGGCGTCCGGTGAGGCCATGCGCGAGCCATGACTCGACAGCGTCTCGAACGGTGTAGGTCTGACCACTAAGCACGTGCCCGTCGGCTCGGTCCCGGAGCAGCTGCTGCAGCTTCGCCTTCGCCTCTGTCTTCGTGCGGGCGCTGACCTTGACCTTGCGGCGCTTCCCATTGGGGGCGTAGCCGACATAAACCGTCGCGATCCAGCGTTGCCGCGACTCCTCCCAGTGCAGGCCGCCCTCGCCCGGGTTACGCCGCGTCACCACCACGATCTGCCTTAGCCTCAATCGTTAACAGCGACACGTACGCATCGATCGCCGCGGCTGGTACGAGCCGCACCCGACCCTCTGTCACAGTCTGCAGCCTGCCGGATCTGATGAGTTCGTATAGCTGGCTGCGGCTAAGGCCTAACAGAACGACCGCCTCTTCCACTCGGTACAAGACACGCCGCGGAACCTCCGCGCTCACCAACTTATGAGCCATTCGCTCGTCCTCCTCTCACCGTTGAGTTTCGACCCATGGCCGATGAAGCGCCCGCCGAGACATTCAGCTCAGCAGCGGCCGGGTTTGGACCGAGGTCGCGGTGCTCAAACTGCGCCGGCTGTTGCTGCTCCTCCCGGCTGAAGCAGTGTCGGATGTCGTTCTCTTCTTCGCTGTCACCACGTTTCCGATGATCACCATCACTATCGGTACGTACGATTCAGCTGCTTGAAGCTGTTGTCTAGTCCTGGGTGCTTCCTGGGGACAACATCGGCGCCGCAACGACGCCATCCAAGATCCCTAAGCGCACTTGGCCCCGGCCAGCGGTCATGCTCCGAGAAATAGCGTCGGCTGTCACGACCCTTGCCTGCGAAAGGACTCAATCTCTAGAGGCCTATCCGGACATGACGCTGCACAAGATCATCAGTCATGGAGGAGATCATCATGATGGCAGTGGGATCGGACAAGACACTCATGGCTCTTGACCCCCAGACATCGGCAGCGTGTCCAAGGATGTCTATCGACGTCCAATTTTCCTTAAAAATAAGGATTTTGCGCTTCGACATATTTCGGTGGACAAACCCAAATGGTGGTCAGACCCATAGCCAAACTAAGTGAGAGGCTTGCTGAGGTTCAGGCTGTGCATCGTCGGAGCCAGGTCAGTCGCTTCGGTGTGACACCGACTTCACCTGAGAGCCGTCCTGCTGTGGCCCGGCCTGCCATGGCCAAGCCCGTCGCCCCAATCATGCTGCCCAGCCAGCTTGGCGACGTTAATCCCAGGCCGCGTCCGGGGTCACCGCAGCGGGCCCAGCTGAGACAGGCCCCGCGATGACCTTCCCGCCAATCGACCGCGCCGACCCGCTCGGCGTGCACCCCGACACCGTCGAACGCCGCTCCACCTCGGTGGCCACGTACACCGCCGCGCCGGGTGCGCGGCAGGCCGCACGGACGACTGCGCGAAGCGGAGACCGAGGCAGCGCCACGGCGTGCTGTGACGGCGAAACGGCGTAGTGCGATGTGTGTCCATTTCCGTCGCTGACGCCTAACATGAGGCAAGCAGGAGCGCACAAGAAGCGGTGCCAGGTTTGAGCGACTGGGCAGCCCTCGCGGCCTGGGAGCCGGTGCGCGGGTGGGAGATCAGCGCGGGAGGTGAGTCGGATGGCCGTGCGGAGGATCGCACATCCGAGCGTCGACGATCGCAAAGCGATGGGTTTGGAGGCCCGGGACCAGGCGGCTTTGTCGAGCCACACGAAGTGGCGGCCTGCCGCGGACCGCCCTGACCCGGTAGGCCTGCTGGAGGAGCAGGACACCACCCGGGAGCCGGATCTGGTGCCGGTCCGCCACGGTCGGATGATGGTCTCGCCGTTCACCTTCTACCGGGGAGCGGCCAAGATCATGGCGGCGGACCTGGAGGACACGCCGGTGGCCGGTCTTGAGGTCCAGCTGTGCGGCGACGCTCACCTGTCGAACTTCGGCCTGTTCGCCTCGCCCGAACGGATCCTGCTGTTCGACGTGAACGACTTCGACGAGACGCTGCCCGGGCCGTTCGAGTACGACGTGAAGCGGATGGCGGCCAGCTTCACCATCGCGGCCCGCAACAACGGGTTCGCCAAGGCGGACACGCGTGAGGTGACGCTGGCATCGGTACGCGCCTACCGGGAGGCGATGGCCTCGTTCGCGCAGATGGGGACGATGGACATCTGGTATGCCCACCTGGACGAGGATGAGCTCATGGCGTCGATCCGCAGCGCGGTGGCCGGGACGGCGACGCAGGAGAAGAAGGCCCGGAAGGAAGAGAAGACCGACAAGCGGGCAAAGGCGCCAAAGAAACAGGAGAAACGGGCGGCGAACCGCGAGAAGGTGGACAGCCACGAGGAGAAGGCGGAGAAGCGCGCGGAGAAGCGGGCGGAGAAGATTGCCGCGAAGGCGCACACCCACGACAGCCTGCAGGCGCTGTCGAAGCTGGGCGAGCTGGTGGATGGCAAATACCGGATCGTCAGCCAGCCGCCGATCGTGGTCCCGGCGCGCGAGCTGGCCGCCATCTATGGTCTTTCCCCCGATGAAGTCCACGCCATGATCCGCGAGCAGTTCCGCGCCTACCGCGCCACCCTCGAAGATGACCGGCGGCGCCTGCTGGAACGGTTCGAGATCATCGACGTGGCCCGCAAAGTGGTCGGCGTGGGCAGTGTCGGCACCCGGGCGTTCATCGTTCTGCTCCAGGGGCGCGACGCGCGCGACCCGCTCTTCCTGCAGGTCAAGGAGGCCACAGCCTCGGTGCTGGAGGCAAACCTGCCCAGGAGCCGGTACCGGCAGCACGGCGAGCGGGTGGTGCAGGGGCAGCGGATGATGCAGGCCGCCAGCGACATCTACCTCGGCTGGACAAAACAGGTAAAGCCGAACCGCCACTTCTATTGGCGCCAGCTGCGCGACATGAAGGGCTCCGTGGATGTCGAGCTGATGGCACCGGTCGGACTCATGTTCTACGCACGTACCTGCGGGTGGGCGCTGGCGCGGGCCCACGCCCGGTCCGGGGACCCGGTCGCCATCGCCGAGTACCTGGGCGTCAGCGACGCGCTCGACAAATCGGTCACCGACTTCTCCGAGCGGTACGCCGACCAGAACGAGCAGGACTACCAGCAGTTCGTGAACGCGGTCCGATCCGGGAGGCTGGAAGCGGTCGAGGGCGTCTGACGATCCGGAAGGTTGTTGCTGCGGGCCAGCGTCGGGGGGATGCGCGATCCTCCTCGTCCATGGCCGTCATGGTTTCCTTGCCAGGTACTAGCGATGGAGCCACCTCGGCGGGACGCGTGGTGGTCGTGCATGACCGCGAAGAATCAACCTGGGGTCAGCCGACAGAGGCTGGACTAGCAGTCTTGATCGAGCGCGCTCGGCGCAGGCTAGCGGCACCGCTCGCTGGCCGGGAGCTGGAATACGTGACCGCGACCGATGTACTCGGAGAGGTCGGCCGCGACCATCGCGTTGATGGCGTCATCGTCACCGACGGCGAGCGCATAGTCGAGCCCGTCGAAATCGGAGGGGCGGTTTCCGTGGCATCCTGCGTAGGTTCGCTCTTGTACACCGCGAGCCCGTCAGCTTCGGCGGCGCGCACGTGCTCCTCCTTGGCGGTCCACAGCACGACGCTCAGCCCCCGGGCCTGACGGCGCGCCCGATTGCGCGTCCGACCGGGCTCGAACCAACCAATAGAACCCCTCCCGGGCCCGTGCGCGCGACGCCGAGCGCACGAGCCACCGGACCCCCGCTGAGCCCGTAGATACGCGCACTTGCGACGATCACCACGAATGTGATCGGGATCA
The DNA here is from genome assembly GCA_963815975.1 of uncultured Actinomycetota bacterium. Lineage (GTDB taxonomy): Bacteria > Actinomycetota > Actinomycetes > Propionibacteriales > Propionibacteriaceae > Microlunatus. The sequence continues at coordinate 221,970 of CAWFJC010000006.1, read as the reverse complement.
GGTTCTGCGCTCCGCCGCCGATATCGGCCTGGCTTAGGCCGAATGCGAACGTCGACGAGGTCGCGGTCGCGACGATCCCCGGGTGCCATCCAGACGATGAACGCAGGCTCGCGCCAAGCAAACGATGGGCCGAACGTCGACAGCGCGACGGCGAGCGGCCGGCCGAGAAGCACGAGAACGGCGATGAAGGCGATGCCCACCCACCCGATCTGGGCGATCTGGTGCGGCGTGACGCGAGCGGAGACATCGGTACCCGGGGCCAATCGCCCACTCTGGCACACGTTACCGGCGGGACCGTCTATAGGTGCGCGGGCCCGGCAGTGCTCGCTGCGCGGGTCGTTCGAGGGAAGCCACCGAGTCGCGGCCATCGTCCGCTGGCCGGGTGTGGTCCCGGCCGGCCAGATCAAGCAGGTGTTCGCCACCTTTGGGCTCGCCTCGTATCAGGGGCAAGTACTGAAGCGCGGTTTAGCGAATGTCCTCACAGTCGCTCGAACAGACTCCGAGGCCGGAACCCAGGATGACTTCGATGACTTTATGGTCGAGCATCTGGCGGCCACGATGGGCCGCCTCATTAAACTCCTCCGTCCCGACCTAGCCGGGAACGAGGCTCTGCTCGTGGATCTCGCTCAAGTCCTGTCGACGCGAAATCGAGTGACGCATCGCTTCTTTCGGGAGCATGAGTTGAACTTCTTATCCTGCACGGGGCGGGAGCAGATGCTGGCGGAGCTAATGAAGGCGGCGGAAGAATTCGAACAGATGGATCGACGGCTCAAGCCCGTAGTCAGCCGCTTCCGCAAGGTCCGCGGATTGTCCGACCAACAACAGAAGCGCATGCAGGATTGTTGATGGCAATGTCAGCCCGTTTTCGCCTCGAAGGGGTGACTTGACGTTCTCGCCGGTGAAGTCCGTCTCCTACGCACAGGCAGACCACGGCTTGTTGCGCATGGTGTTGGTACGGTCGCAACGTGAAGCAGGCGGTGCGCTTCTGCGTTACCCCGGATGGGGTGCGGTTGGCTTATGCAGTCACGGGCAGTGGGCCGCCGATCGTGAGGGTTGCGACCTGGCTGACGCACCTGGAGTTCGATTCGGACAGCCCGGTGTGGCGTCACTGGCTGGATGGCTTGGGACACGGGCGCACGCTAGTGCGCTACGACGAGCGTGGCTGCGGCCTATCAGACCGCGAGGTCGGTGATCCAGATCTCGATACCTGGGTCGCCGACTTAGAGGCGGTGGCCGACGCTGCGGAGCTTGATCGGTTCGCACTACTCGGCATGTCGCAGGGTGCCGCCATCGCCCTCGCGTACGCGGCCCGGCATCCTGACCGTGTCACGCATCTGATCCTGTACGGCGGATGGGCTCGCGGTCGGCAATTGCGCGGCCCGGGGGGCAGTCGGGAGCAGCAGGCAATCGTGTCGGCGATTCGCGCCGGCTGGCCGAATCCGAATCCGACGTTTCGGCGCCTGTTGAGCTTGCTGTTCTTGCCAGGAGGCACGCCCGAGCAGATGGCGTGGTATGACGATCTGCTGTGGCGCTCGACGACCGCAGAGACCGCCGCGCGGCTGTTCGAGGCGCGTGGACGGGTCAACGTGGTCGACGTCGCGTCGCAGGTGCGGACGAAGACCCTGGTGGTCCATGCCCGAGACGACCGCGCTGTGCCTGTCGAGGAGGGACGGCTGCTCGCTGCCCTGATCCCCGGGGCTCGGCTCGTCCTTCTCGATTCGCCGAACCACATCCTGCTGGCGAACGAGCTGGCGTGGCCGATGCTTCTTGCCGAGGTCGACGCCTTCCTCGGCACCGAGCGGCCGACCGCGCCCAGCATGGTCGATCAGCTCAGCCCGCGCGAGCTCGAGGTGCTCGAGCTTGTCGCAGCGGGCCTCACGAACGAGGCGATCGCGGACTCGCTGTCTCTCAGCGTTCGGACCGTCGAACGGCACCTCTCGAACGTCTACACGAAGCTGGGTCTGGGCGGAAAGGCGGCTCGTGCCGCGGCCGCCGCCGCTTTCGCCCACGCCTACGACTCGCACTCGCTCCCGCGCGCCTGAGACGACCCAGCCGGCTACGTGTTGGCCGCCGAGGACCGCGACAGGTTGGGTGATGTCGCCGATGTCGCAGTGCCTCCCATGCCCATACGGTCGCTCTGTGCGCCTCCGATTTGGATGGATGCATCGTCGTATCGCCGGCGTTCGCGGGGCACCGGCCGTCCGAGGGAGACTCAGATGGAGAGGAATCAGAGCCGCGAAAGAGCGACCACGGCCGAGCGTGCGCCGATCGCGACCTACGACGTCCGGGGTGGTGGCGGCGTGACGCTACACAGTCGCGAGTGGGGTAACCGTACCGGGCCATCGATGCTATTCGTTCACGGCTGGTCGCAAAGCCAGCTCTGCTGGTCCCGCCAGACCGCCAGCGACCTCGCCGATACGTTCCGGATCGTCACCTTCGACATCCGCGGCCACGGAATGTCCGAGAAGCCGCCGGAGGCCGAGCAGTACACCGATCCACAGCTGTGGGCGGACGACCTGGCCGCGATCATCCAGCAAACCGGACTCGATCGGCCGGTGCTGGTCGCCTCGTCATATGGCGGCTACATCGTGACCGACTATGTGCGCGCCTACGGCGACGACGCGCTCGCCGGAATCGTCCTCGTCGGAGGCGCCGTCCTGATGACCCCGCCCAGCTTCAACCACATCGGTCCCGGCCTGCTGGAGAATGCCGAGGGCGCCTGTGCGCCCGATCTCCTGGTCAACATTGCGGCGATCCGTAGGTTCCTCCGGGCGTGCACAGTACAGCCGCTCGCGACCGACGACTGGGACACGGCGTTGTGCTGGAACATGGTGGTGCCTGCTGGCGTCAGGGCAGCATTGTTCATGCGCGAGATCGATGCCGACGATGTCCTCTCGACACTGACGGTGCCGGTGCTGGTGGTTCACGGACGCTCCGACGCGATTGTGCTGCCATCCATGGCCCAGCATGTGCTCGACAGCTGCGACTCGGCTCGGCCTGCGTGGTACGACGACACAGGCCACTTCCCATTCTGGGAAAAACAAGACCGATTCAACCGGGATCTCAGAGACTTCGTAGGTGCGCTCGCGGAGCACCAGGCAACTGTCGCTTACTCGGGGTAGCTCCACTGCGCTGCCGGCAGGGGACATCGCGGCTGAGGTTCCCCGCTTTCCTGGAAGCTCTCGATCTTGGTCTGATTTGCCAAGGGAGGTGCTGATTGTGACTAGACGAGCAGGTTCGCTTCGGAGTTCAAGTTCGCGCGATCGATTTGTAGCGGTCCTCAGAGGGCTCACTATCGCCGATGTTCCCCGGGAGCTGGGAATCGGCACGGATACGTTCCGTAAGTGGGTCCGGCAAGATCAGGGTGAGCGGGATGCCCGGTTGACTCCTTCGGGATTCCGCCGCTGTAACCATCGGTCAAACTGATCGTGGTCATCTTGATCAACTTCTCGGGCCCTCCACAGGCCCCGATCCCTGGCCGAGCAACGCACGACCTGGCTCAGCGAGGCCGCCACGGTGCTGGGCGGACCTTGCGCCGCTGCATGGGGTGTGTCGGACATGACGTTGCGGAGAGGCTGAGGAGGTACGTCGGCGCCCGGCCTTTGGGGTGTGGCCCTCAACCGCCGACATGTCGCGTAGGGGAAATGCGAGATTGGGTCGGGTGAAAGAGGATGGTCATCGGCAAGCAGACAGCGAGACAGGCTGGCCGCATTACAGATGCAGGCGCAATGCGTCGTGAGCGGGCGGGCAGACCGGCGCCTGGAGAAGCTGGCCATGCCGCCGCAGGTGCAGACCGCACTCAGTGAACGAGACGCCACCATCGCCTCCACCGAACACCGCGCCGAGACGGCTTCGCCGGCGATGATCACGAACAGTTGACGATGTCCGAGGCGGTGCGATGGTACGCCGGAACGATCACTGACCGCGACGCGGCCCGGCTACGCCAAATGGCCGGGTCGTACCACAACGACAGACCAACGAAGGGGACGCGCGGCGTTGTGGCCTAGCTACTCCGCGGCAGGACGGTCAGCACGCGAGCGATGTGGTCGCGGAATTCGTTTCATGAAGTTTGGTCAGGAACACGACGGGTGGTGGAGTCGCTCGTGACTTCGGTCGACCAACGTCAGGAAGAAGGTCCCTAGGGTATTGACCTGGCCATGGGGGAGACTGGTATTGGCCAGATTGACATCGCGATCTCTTTACCTATTGTTCACCTCGGCGGCTAGGTTCGAGCGTCTTTGCCAGGTGCTGACCGACACCAAGCCACCCGTTCGAGATGGGGACTGATGTGACAGAGCTCTTCATTGTCATAACGGTTATCGCCGTGGCCCTCATCTTTGACTACACCAACGGATTCCACGACAGCGCCAACGCGATGGCCGGGCCAATTGCCACCGGCGCTATCCGACCGCGGACCGCCGTGATTCTCGGCGCCTTCCTCAATCTGGTAGGTGCTTGCCTGTCCACCGCGGTCGCGAAGACGATCTCCGGTGGTTTTTTTGACGACCAGCTGATCACGCCTTCGATCATCCTGGCTGGGTTGGTCGGTGCGATTGTCTGGAATCTGATGACCTGGCTTTTCGGCCTGCCGTCGAGTTCCTCGCATGCTCTGTTCGGCGGCCTGATCGGGGCGGTCATTGTCGGCGCCGGGATCGCCTCGGTGAACGGCTGGGTGATCGTCTCCAAGGTCCTGCTGCCCGCCATCGTCGCGCCATTGGTGGCCGGCATCGCTGCTGCCTGGGCGACGCGGCTGGCGTATCGCATCACCAGAAGGACGCCGAGTGTGCACACCGGGACTGGGTTCAAGTACGGGCAGGCGTTCACGTCATCAATGGTCGCGCTCGCCCACGGAACATCCGACGGTCAGAAGACAATGGGCGTGATCACGTTGGTGCTCATCGCAGCCAACCTGCAGGCAGCCGGCACGGGGCCCCAGATGTGGGTGATCATTATCTCTGCTCTCGCGATCGGCTTAGGCACCTACTCGGGCGGCTGGCGCATCATGCGGGCGATGGGCAAAGGGATCGTGGAGATCGAGACGCCCCAGGGCGCGGCGTCTGGCGCCGCAACCAGCGCGACGATTCTCGCATCGGCTCACTTCGGGTTTGGCCTGTCCACGACGCACGTGAGTACCGGCAGCATCCTGGGCTCCGGGGTGGGCCGAGGAGCAGAGGTTCGCTGGAGCGTTGCCCGCCGGATGGTCTTCGCCTGGCTCCTGACATTGCCGGGAGCCGCTCTGGTCGGCGGCCTCGCTGCGCTGCTCGCTGATCAAGGCGTCTGGGGCATCAGCGCGCTACTGGTGCTACTCGCTGGGACCTGCCTGGCGATCTACGTCCTCTCTCGTCGCCACAGGATCACCCATGCCAATGTCACCGACAGCCACGAAGTCCTGGTGTTTGCTGCCGTTGCGCCCACCACCGTGTACCCCGATGACCCGCGGTTAGAGGCTCTTCCGAAGCCCAAGAAGAAGAAGAAGAAGGCCAAGAAGCCCAAATTGAAGAGCGCCGCCTGATGCACGTCGACTGGGCTGCCTTGGCCATCGTGGCTGTCGTCTCCATAGCGGCGTCGGTGATCTTCACGATCTTGCTGGCGAGCGGCATACGTCTGGTCTCGGCGGCCAAGATCAAGTCGAACGAGGGCGGGTCCGGTACCGCGACCGTCTCGCTGGGCTATGTCTTGATCGGCATCGCCGCGCTGCTCGTACTCTTTGGGATCTACCTGATCGTTCCGCAGTTCCACTAGCACTTCTCATGGAAGGGACCTTCAAATCCGTGAAATCGGAGAAGGTCACAGATCTCGGCGGCCGCCTCGAGCAGTGCAGCGTGTTCCTCCGGGCTTAGCTGCGACTGCCGCCCGTTTGCAGCACGACGCGGGGCTTGTTTCAAGCCCCCTGCGCTAGAAATTGGTAATGGAGAGCGAGCGGGTACTTTCCTTTCCGGTGCTATGTCCTTTCCGGTGCTATGGATCTGACCACTATTTTGAGCACCATGAGGGTTTGTCCACCGAAATACGTCAAAGTGCAAAATCCTTATTTTTAAGGAAAATTGGACGTCGGTGGACGTCCTTGGACACGCTGCCGATGTTTGGGGGTCAAGGGGTCGCGAGTTCAAATCTCGCCAGCCCGACGATTTCAGGGAAGGCGGCGAGGCGCTTCGCTCCACGGCTCGTCGTCGAACGTTGGCGTCGCGATGATCTCTTCCTCCGCCTCTTCCACGACCGGCTCGGGTTCCGGCTGCCCGGGACGCTCAATCCCGTGCTGCCGGCGGGCTTCCCGTATCCCCTGGGCGACGTTGTGCCATAGGTGGTCCTCGCCTAACCGTGCGCGAAGCCCTGAATGTGCGAGGACGGTCCGGACCGGCCACCGTACCCGCACGAGGTACAGGTCGACGTTGCGCTCGGCAAGCTGCTCGTGCAGCTCGGACAACATGTCGGCGCTGGTCGTTTCGAGCTGGTCGGTCGACTCCAGGTTCAGGATCAGCGCCTTGGTATCCGGTGCCGCATCGACCGCCTGGAGGATCGCCTCCTGGACCTCGGCGGCGTTGACCCAAAACAGCGACACGTTGACCCGGAGCACCAGGATGCCGGGGATTGTGGTGCGCTCCGGATGTTGGCGCACGCCGCCCCAGGCCGCCTTCTCGCCCGGGATCTTGCCCAGAACCTCCACGTCCACCCGACTCGACCGATACACCATTCCGAGAAGGGACTGCCCTATTGCAATCGCCAGGCCGAGCATGGGTCCGGCGATGAGCACGCCGCCGGCGGCCACCAGGGCAGAGATGCCGTCGTTCCTGCGCACCTTCATGTAGCGGCGAATGGCCGGCAGGTCCAGGAGCCCCCACACGGCGTTGATCACGATGGCGCTGAGGACCGCCTTTGGCAGGATGGACAGTGCCGGCGCAACGAGGAGGATCGCGACGATCGCGATGGCCGCGGCCGAGAGACCGCTGACCTGCGACGTGCCGCGCGCCCGATCCACTGCGGCGGTCTTGGACAGGCTTCCGGCCACCCCCAGGCCGCCGAACAGGCCCGAGCCGATATTGGCGCCGCCGGCGGCGATGAGCTCCTGGTCGGTGTCCAGCCGATAGCCACCCTTAGTGGCATACAGTCGTCCGGCACTCAACCCCTCGGCAAGACCGACGACCGCGATGGCGGCCCCGGCGAGGGCGACGTCGACCAGCCGATTCAGCGGCACGACCGGGATGGTGGGTGTGGGCAACCCTTTTGGCACCGGACCGACGACGGCCACGCCGCGAGCGGCGAGGTCGAGCCAGTACGAGGCCGCGAGCCCAAGGACGAGGACGACCAGCGCCCACGGCACCCGCGGCAATAGGCGAGACCCGATGAACAGCACGGCCAGTGCGCTGACACCCACCGCGGCCGTCAGCGGTTTGATTTGGTCGATATTGAGTGCGAGCAGGTATATCCGGTGCAGGACGTCACCCGGCGTGACGGGGATGCCGAGCAGGTTGGGCAGCTCACCGATGATCACCAGGATGGTGAGGCCGAAGACGAAACCAGTGACGATGGGCTTGGACAAGAACTCCGCGACCCAGCCCACCCGGAGGAACCCGGCGAGAACCAGGACGGCGCCCGCCGCCAGTGCGATGGCCGACGTGTAAGTCACCGCCTCGGCAACATTGGCCGGATGCATGCTTGCGACAAGCGTCGCCGATAAGACCGAGACGGTGGACACGGGTCCGACAATCAACTGCGGCGAGGAGCCGAGCGCTGCATAAACCAGGAGGGCGATGGGGACGGCGTATAGCCCCACCTGAACAGGCACCCCAGCGATGGACGCGTACCCGAGGGACTGCGGGACCGCGAGGGCGGCGACGACCACGCCGGCCACGATGTCGGGACGCAGACGTGCGCGCTTGTACAGCGGGAGCCAGGTCAGGATAGGGAGGCGGCGATGCAGTCCTTGGCGAATCCTCTGCCCGACCGATGGGGTCATTGGGACCGATGGGGTCATTGGACCTGGCCTTGGCCCTCGAGGTGGGCGCGCCAGTCGTTGGAAGGATTGGCGAGCGTTTTGGCGAGCATCTGCTCGGGTGGGAGATCTGCCGCAACCTCGTCTGCGCTGATCGTGTGCGTCATGAGATACGCGAATCCAACCTTCCAGCACGAACAACACTGAACCCACGCTCACCTAGACGCCTACCGGGAGCTGAGTCAGGTGAACAACAGGTTAACGATATTGGTCTTTTGAGCAAACAGATGAAGCCGCCGGCGATCAGCCGGCGATCAGGTCATAGAGCCTGCTCACCTGGTCGGCAAGAGTCGGAGAAGCGGGGGGATTGTTGGTCAGTCACCGATGGCGTCGTTCTCCGTCGTTCAGAGCCCGCCCGCTTAGACGCTCCAGCTACGGCCCATGATCAAGTCCGTGATCATGTTGGCATCGGGGCACATACGTGGCACATGCTCTGCGCACCTTCAGATGAGTGTCGCTACCTCATCGTTTGCCTCGGCGGCGTCAGGATGCCGACATGGAAGCAGGAGCCGCCGAGCGGGCGGCACGTGGTCAGCGTCGGGAACGGGTGACGGACTGGCCGCTGATGGGCGCGTCCGCGTACAAGCACGTGGTCCTTGGCCCGATCTTCCTCAAGTACGTCGAGGACGCTATCGACGGCGCCGGGCGGTCCTGCGCGATGAGCTCGCCGCCGACGGGATCACCAGCGACGCGGCCGAGGAGCTCCTCGAGTCCCGCGACGAGTACGCTGCTGAGGGCGTGCTCTGGGTGACCCGGAAGCCCGCTGGCAGTACCTCAATCAGCGGGCCAAGCAGCCAGAGATCGGTAAGCTCATTGATAATGCGATGGACCTCATCGAGGTCGACAATCCCAGCCTGCGCTGCATGGTTCCGAAGACCTACGCCCGGCCTAGCCTCGACGTCCGCCGCATCGGCGAGCTCGTCGACCTGATCTCCACCACCAGGGGAAGGACATCCTGGGCCGTGTCTACGAGTACTTCCTCGGCTGGTGCGCCTCCGCAGGGGCCAAGGGCCGCGGCGAGTTCTACACACATCAGTCCGTCGACAAGCTGCTCGTGGAGATGCTGGAGCCCATGAACAGGCGAGTGTACGACGGGTGCTGCGGCTCAGGCGGCATGGTCGTGCAGGCCGAGCGGTTCGTCGAAGTCCACGGCGGCCAGCGCCGAGCTGCTGCCCACATCGGGCTCGAGCCCTCACACCTGTCCCAGCAGCTCCGCGTCTTACGCCGGGCCGGGCTTGGTCCACAGCAGCAAAACCGGCACCACCGTCACCTACACGCTCAGCCACCCGCTCGTCGTGGACCTCCTCACGGTCACCCGGTCACGGCTCCACGAGGTCATCAACGACCGGATGGAGTCACTGACCGAACTGCAAACCGACTTCGCCGACCAGTGAATGCCCCTGAGCAGGGCTGAACGCCGATGACCGACGAAAGGCAGTGGACCGACATCCGGCGGCGGATCCAGCTGGCGGTGATCGCCTTAGCGCTTGTGCTGGTCGCCGGAAGCGTCGGCTACTACGCGCTCGGCTTTAGCCTCATCGATGCTGTGTATCAGACCGTCACCACGGTCAGCACCGTCGGGTTCCGCGAGGTCCACCCATTCGGCACCGTCGGTAAGACCTTCACCATGGTCTTGATCCTGGCAGGCGTGGGAATCGCCCTTTACACCTTCGGCGTCGTCCTCGAAGCTCTCATCGAGGGCCATCTCGGACGTCACTTCGAAAGGCGGAAAATGAGCCGCGAGCTGTCCCGGGCCTCCGGGCACATCATCATCTGCGGGTGGGGACGGGTTGGCCGCAGCGTCGGCGACCACCTCGTCGCCGCCGGCCAGCAAATAGTCGTCATCGACCGGAACGCGGACCGGATTGCTGACCTGACGCACCTGACCGTCGTCGGCGATGTCACCGACGACGCCGTATTGAACGGGGCCGGCCTGTCGAAAGCGCGCGCGCTCGTGGCCGCGCTCGACACCGACGCCGACAACGTCTATGTCACCCTGTCCGCTCGGGCGCTGCGCCCCGACCTGGTCATCATCAGCCGCGCCCGAAACGACGCCTCCGAAGCCAAGCTGATCCGGGCCGGCGCCGACCGTGTCGTCAACCCGCAACGCAGCGGCGGCCGCCGGATGGCCAACCTCACCCTGCAGCCCCACGTCGTGGACTTTTGGGACGACGTCATGTACGGCCACGACGCCGGCTTCCGGCTGGAAGAAATCGAGATAGCCCCCACATCCGATCTCGCCGGAAAGACCCTGCGACAGGCCGCCCTGCACGAGACAACCGGGGCCCTGCTCATCGCCATCCGCTCCAAAACAGGCGTCTTCGTGCCCAACCCGCCGCTGGACACCCCGGTGGAAGCGGGCCTGGTACTCATCGCCGCCGGAACACTCGCCCAGCTCCGAACACTCCACCACCGTGCCGAAAGCGTCTCATAGCCACACGCAGGCGCACGGCGTCGCCGCGGCCGCCCCTCGAACGGCTGACCGGCACACTGGACAACGACGCCGGCAAACAGCCGACAGGTTTTGGACGTCCGCGCTGCTCCAATACGCCGACCGTGAGCTAGGTCCAAGCTTTTGACCCTCGCCGCTCTAGTGCCTTCACTGGTCATGCACCGCTCTGGGGCTCTCGTGCTCACTGCTCCACAAGATCGCAGGAAGGAATGAACGTTCGGGGTATCTCGGCCGGGGACACCCGAACGACCTCATCCGCTGGCCGCTGCCGATACTGTCAACTGCAACCGACAGCTGATCAGTTGTCGGCAAGTGGAATTTGACCAGTTCCGGTTCATTCGGTGTCGGCGGGTTCGGTGTGGACCCGGCCGAGGTCTCGGTTCTTCAGTCGGTAGGAGTCGCCTTTGAGGGCACATCAACGGTCCCAGCTACCGCCTCAAAGACCGGCTCACCCTCGTCGCGTAGCTCATCGTCCTCGGCGACGGTGATGGCGAGCCGTTCGACGCGGGGATTCGTCCTGGGTGTCCCGCGCGAACTCCCGATACCGCTGCGCGGTGTTCGCAGGCATAGCGATGCGCCGGGTACCGCGTTGGTCGCTAGATTTCGAAGCGCTCGACTGCGACGGGGACGCCGCCGCGGTGGTGGAAGACCAGGAAATCGCCCGGCTCCAGGGGCGACCCGGGTAACACCTCCGAAGCCTGATCCGCGGCCGCGGCGATCAGTTCAGGCAGCACGGGCCGGTGCGAGCACACGACTGTCGGCGCACCGTCGGCCAACAGGGTGCGGGCGAGCTTCTCGGGGCCGTGCGGCGTGGCAGGATGCCCTTCCTCAGATAGAACTGGCTGCAGCTCCAAGCGTGCGCCGGCCACGCCGAGGTACGGCCGTACGGTCTCAACGCAACGCACCGCGTCGCTCGTCACCACGCGAGTCAATCCCAGGGCGGCGAACGGAGCGACCAACGCAAGCGCGTCTCGGGACCCACGGTCGTTCAGCGGCCGTTGTGCGTCTGGTCCGGTCCACAAGGAGCGCTCAATTGCCTTCGTATGACGAAGCACGACGAACGGCACGGTCCGGATCTCGTTGCTTGAGAGGGCATTGACGATCTCGGCGTCGCGGGCGTGCGTGAGCCGGCGCACTGCCTCGGCGACTGGGAGGAACTCGACCAGGTCGACCTCCTTGGTCCCCGGCCACGGCGGGGCATCGTCGTCGGCCCGGGCGGCCCAGTAATGGACCCGCTTCGGGGCACCGTTGACCTCGTAAAGCTGGGTGGGAAGCGGCCGGCCCAGCACCACACGATGGCCGGTCTCCTCCTCGACCTCACGTACTGCGCAGGCAAGCAGGTGCTCGCCCGGATCTAGCTTTCCCTTCGGCAGCGACCAATCGTCGTAGCGGGGACGGTGCACGAGGCAGACCTCGACGCCGTCATCGTGGGCTTGATCGGGCCGCCAGACGACTGCACCGGCGGCAACAACGGTTCCGGCTGCATCGGCGGGGCCACTCATCGGGTCAGCCATCGGCGCCACTTGCAGCAGCTGACTTTGGGCCACTGCGTCGCGAACCGGCGGCGGGTCGCCGCAACCCGCTCGCGTCGGCCGCGTGGAGCACGCCGAGGGTGAAGCTGGCCGGCGCGTCTGCGCTCGTCGCGAGCTCCCGGATCGCTGCGCCAGCGTCAGCAGCCTCCTGGTGCTCGCCCAGGATCTCCGTGACCTGCTCCATCTGGCGGGCGAAGCCCGCGGCCTCCTCGCCGAGCATGGGCGCGACCGCCTCGCCGGCATACCGGGCTCGCTTGGCGGCGATTCGCACCTGGTGCCATTCGGCGTCCGGCGCCATTCGGCGTCCGGCGCGCCACCGGGCAGGCCCGACTCGTTCTCGAGGACGACTTCGGCCCGCTTCGCCGGCCGTCGCCAAGCCTTGTGGAACAGCGGCGGCAGCGCCTGGCTGGCCTGCTGATCCGCCGCCTCCGTCGTGGGTGGCGTGGCTGCGGCGGCGCTGAGCCGTTCGTGCAACTCGAGGTAGCGATCGGACGCTAACAAGACGGCGACCCTTCCCCGGCGCCTGCTGCTCCCGGGTCCGGCCCATCACGCTCACCGACGGGTCGTCGGGGACCGCATCGGCGGGAACGGCGGCAATGCGCTTCTCGAGCCGGGCGATCAGCACCTCCAACTCTCGCGCCTCGCCCAGCCCGCTCCCGGCGCACTTCAGCTCGTCGGCCCACTCCCGGTCGAGTAGCGACCGGAATACCCGCAGGCCGCTGCGTAGTCGCCGGGCCGCCACTCGCATCCGGTGCACGGAGTCCGAGACCCCGTCCGGGTCACGGCGGCAGGTGAGGTCGGCGCGGCGCGGCGCCCGGGTGTGCTGGGCAATGAAGGCCCAGACCGCGGCGCTTGCTGAGTCGTCCGGCCCGACGTCCTCCGGCTCCGGGACCTCGGACTGAACACTCGCCTGAGCTCCCAGTGCCCGGACTGCCTTGGACATGAACTCACCGGTCACGGCGCCGGAGTCGGAGAGCCGGGCGACGACGTGCTCGACCAGCCTGGGCGGGGTCTGGCCCAACTCCTCGAGCTCGAGCTCCCGGAATTGGGCCGACACTTGGCCGAAGCCTTCACCAACTGACCTTGGCACCTGATCTGCGGAAGACAGCAGGGCGTACGCGCCCGCCCAGGCCTGTTGCCGGAAGGACTCCCGCCCCTGATCTAGCTTGCCGGCTGTCGTCATGCAGTCTCCCCAACGTAAGAGCCATCGCCAGCGCCCTCAAATGCCCACACCATGGTCCACCCGGTCACGTCACGCAACCTATCGCCACCGCCCCTGAACGTCCTTACAACGGCAATTGAGCGGGTCTGCTGTCCGGTCCGTGCACCCAACTTCTCGCTGGATGCTCCTCAAGTGTGACTGTCCGACACGCCGCTGCTCGATCATGAGGACCGTAAGCCGGTGGTCGGCTACAGGAACAGACGGTGGGTGAGGTCAGGAGCTGAGGGCATCTTGCACGGGATAGTTCAGAAAATGGGCCCTTCAGTGACGTAGGGACCCGTGTCCGTTGCGACTGCCTGTCCCTCTGGAGAACTGAGCGAGGCGGCCACGGCTTCCGCATCGTCCCATTCGACTTCGAAGACGGCGAAAACCACGACGGCTGTCACCGCAGTGCGAATCGACCGCGCAGCGTAATCTGCGGGGCCTTGGCACGGATGCGCTTCCTCACTCATTGGGTGGGAAATCCGTGGAGGCGGCGAGCTCGCGTTGCGCCTCGAACTCAGCTCCTGGGCGACCGACTCCACGACCCTCGATACCGACCTTCGCAGCGTGGTACATCGAGTTCCCGGGAACGCGACCTGCCCCCCGCGGGAGGAGATCTGAATGATGCGGCCGCCACCTTGGGAACTGAGGTGAGGGAGGGCAGAGCGGTGAGCTGGATCGACCCCACCAGGTTGGTCGCGACCGTGTGGTCGACCTGGGCGTCGTTTCGCGCGGATCCGGGTCGCATCGTATAAATCGTGCCAAGAGCTGGACTTTTCAACGCCCCGGAGCGCTCCACCAGACGCTTCGACTCGGAGCGATCCTTGTTGTCAGCTCCTTCGGCGCCTGACCATGGAGACGTGCCCACACCGGCGCCGAAGAGGACGCAGACGCTCGTGGCGACCCTGGCCGCTGGTCGGCGCAACTGCCATCTGGGGCTCGACGTTCCTCGTGACGAAGCAGTCATTGCCCGAGATGTCTCCGGCGTCGTTCCTGGTCTGGCGCTTCGGGCTGGCTGCCATCGCGCTCCTAGTCGCCCGACCGCGCCAGCTCGTGACGCTGACTCGATCCTTCCTCCTACTGATTTCTCTCGCGAAACTCTCGGGAAACGTCAGCGCTCAAGAGCAGAGTTATCGACTTTGAACTCGAGGAATCCGACGGCACGGCGACGGACGTTCTATCGGGTTTGTCGCCGTCGTGAGAGGACGCAGCCGGGAGTCTTTGGTAATGCCGCAAGTACTTGAAGCACCAAGAGCCGTGGCGGGTGCGCTGCACAAGGACGGCTGCCCTGTCTGAGGCAAATCGGATGAGTTGTCAGGGGTGCCCCGGCAGTGAGCCGGCTTCCAGTCGAGCCAGCGCTGCGGGTAGATCGGAAGTGTCACAGATCTGGCGGCTCTACAATTGGCGGCTCTACAGCGGCGTCGGGCGGCACTACAGCTGGCGTTACGTAGGGGCTATGGCAAGCCGCCGCAGCCGGCCGATGTTCGGTCCCTAACCAACGCTTGCAGGCCGATGAACGCTAATCTGCCTGGGTGACAAGCCGCGATCGGCGGACTGCGCGCACACCGGCGAAGCTTCCCCACCAACTGCGGGAGATTCTTACCGGCCCTAACATCGTCGCCGGAGTGTCGGTGGGTGCGTACCTCATCCCGCAGGCTATGGCCTACGGGTCCCTGGCCGGCGTCTCCCCGTCCACCAGCCTCACGATCGCCGCCATCCCGCTGGTCGTTTACATGCTCCTCGGACGCAACCCCTACATGTCCCTGGGACCCGAGTCGACCGTCGCGCTGATGGCGGCAGCCGCCGTGGCACCGGTCGCCACCGCCTACAACGTCCCATGGACCACGGCGCTGGCAGTCACCTCGGCGCTGGTGGGGATCGTTCTCGGCATCGGTTGGCTGCTCAAAGCCTCATTCCTGGCCGACCTGCTGTCCAACCCCCTCCTCACCGGCTATCTGACCGGGGTTGCCATCCTGATGATCATCTCGCAGTTGCCGAAAATTCTCGGGTACGACCTGGACACCGGCAGCATCGCCGGATTGGTGAGCTCGCAGTGGCACGTCCCCGACTGGCAGACGGTGACCATCGCCGCCACCGTGGTCATCGTGGCTTTCGCCTGCCGGGCGATCTCCAAGCGGATCCCCGGGCCGCTGATCGGGCTGGTGGCGGGAACCATCATGAGCCAATTCATGGACGTACCCGAGGTTGGTCCGGTGAGCCTCGAGCTCCCCGTGCTCGACCTGACCGGCCTCTCGGTGCAGGTAATCGCCGCACTGCTGGTCCCGGCCCTGAGCATCGCCGTCGTTTCGTTCACCGACGTGATGATCACCTCACGAGCGTTCGCAGGCGAGGCCATGCCCAACGCCTCCTCGGAGATGCGCGCGCTGGCGGCGACCCAGTTCGCCACAGGCGTCGCCGGCGGCTACCCGATGTCCGCCTCCTCCTCACGTACGGCGCTGGCCTATGCGTCCCGTTCAACGACCCGCTTCTACTCGGTGTTCGTGATCGTCGTGGTCGTCGCGGGGCCGCTGCTGCTACCCGGCGTGATCGCAGCGGTTCCAGTGGCCGCACTGGCCGGTGTGATCGTCTACGCTGCCCTGACCTTGCTGCAGCCCCGTGAGTGGATACTGCTGGCCCGATTCCGGTGGTCCGAGGTGGCCATTGCGGCGGCATGCGCAGTCAGTGTGGTGTTCTTCGGAATCCTGCAGGGTGTGCTGATCGCGATCGCCCTGTCCATCATTGAGTTCATAGCCCGCCTGTCCCGCCCGCATGAGGCTGTCCTGGGATTCGTCCAGCACAAGGCCGGGATGCACGACATCGACGACCACGACGCCGCCTCCACAATCCCCGGGCTTCTGGTCTTCCGCTACGACGCACCCCTGTTCTTCCTGAACGCGTACGACTTCTTCTACAAGGTCTCAGGCGCTCTCGAACCGGATACCCGGGTGGTGATCCTGAACATGGAGGCCAACGTCGAACTCGACACCACGGCGCTGAACGTCCTGGAGCAGTTGCACGACAGGTTGGCCGCCGATCACATCGACTTATGGCTGGCCCGGGTCAAGAACGACGTCCTCATCCCGATGAAGAACCACGGGGTGGCAGCGGTGATCGATGAGGAGAACATGTACCCGACTCTGCCCACCGCCGTGGACGAGTACCGCCGCCAGTACCCGAACTAGACATCAGACCTGGACCGCAGAACCCGGCGACTCGGGGCGAGGAAACTGCGTGTCCGGTCGTCTGCCGGGCTGCCGAAGATCTGGGGAAGTGACCCGGCTGCGCCGCCTGGTGGACCGCATTCGGGCGGTGGCACAGGGGTGAACGCGCGGCGCGTCAGTGCCGGGTCTGTGGCAGCAGGGATTTGTACTTGTGTGGGGGTACGGCTGTCGGGTGGGTGACGTAGCGGGTGATGGTCGGCGGATCAGGTCTGACTTAGGTGATGGATGGTTGGACTCGGTAGAGAATCGGCCCATTTGGGGGTCAAGGGCGGCAGGTTCAAGTCCTGCCAGCCCGACCGATCGACGCACCATCATCAGGTCCTAGTCAAGCTTTGGTTTCGCGCTGTCGAGTCGTCGGAGGCGTGACCCGCCACCGTGTATCTGACCTCCTCAGGCGGGCGGGCCGGCGGTGATCCGATCGCGGGCCGTGGCTAGGGCGCCGCGCCACCAGCCCATCGCCTCGACCCACCACGTTGCGCCGGCCGCGGCGTACGGGGCGATGTGCCCGGCAGCTGTCCCCGGCTCGGTGGCGCCCTCCACCGCGATGTCGAAAGGTCGGTTGCCGGCGAGTTCGCGCACAAAGCCCACTGCGTCGGCGAACGTCTCCACCGGCACCGTCGAGTTCCGCTGGTCCGCGAAGGTGAGGAGTACGCCGTCGAAGCGGGCGGCCCGGCGCAATCCCGCTTTGCGCGGCCACCGGCCGCCACACCAGAGTGGGATCTCTGGCGCACCCCATTGCCGCCACAGTTCCTGCACACGGGCCAGCCGCTCATCGAGGGCACGACCCCGCGCCTTCAGGTCGGGATCGAGGCCGAACTCGGTGAACTCGCGGTCCATCGAGCCGATGATGCCCAGCACGGTCAGGCGGCCGCCGGCCAGCGCGGCGATCCCGGCGGTGTCCTGCGCGACATCCTGTACCTGACGGCGAGGGAGAGTGAGCGTCAGCACGATGCGCACGCGTCGAGTTGCGGCAGCCACGGCGGCGGCAGTCGCTACCGGGCTCGCAACCGGCCATTCCGGGTCGTGGTAGAGGAGGTGGTCCCACAGGTGCACGCCGTTCCAGCCGCTGTGCTCGGCGAGCACCGCCAGCTCCACGAGCGAGGGGACGCTCCCGAAGACGCCGACGTTGGGCAGTCCCACGGCGTGACGTACTGACATCGGGACCAGCCTAGGGCCGTCGCTGCCGACACTTCGTGCCTCTCCCTCCACACACCTGCGATACGTTGAGCGGGCGCGGCTCCAGCGGAAGGTGAATGAGCGATGGGGTACAGCGGGGTAAAGCAACAGTGTCCCGGTCAGTCCGGGACTGCTTACCAATCTGCTTACCATCCGCGACGCCCCAGCACCTTCCAGCGGACGCCGGCGGACGATGTGCCGCGCTTACCTCGCGCCGAGGCCACCAGGCGGACGTCAATCGCATGGAAGAGGTCAGGGTTCGAGTCCCCTAAGCTCCACGGCAAAAGTGCTAGTCAAAGCATATTTGATCTTGAAGACGCATGATCGTCCTATGCGACCGAGGGGCATCTAGGGCAACGGACGCCGTTCCGCCTCGATCAGCCGCCTCTAGTCACCATTCGCTGGGTGTCAGGCGAGTTGCCAACACGTCAACTGTTGTAGTCGCACGTGTCCGTTCTCCTTTTCCGAGCCGGTTCTGTCCATCTCTGGCCGACGGGGAGATCGCTTGTTATTCGAACGCGCGTGACTGCTTCCAGACGTCGCTTCCGCGATACGCATGCAGTCGTTGGCCGCCGCTCGGGGAACGTTAGGTCTTAACGGGTCCGCCCTCCGAAAAGAGGAGGCAGGCTGATGACCGCCTCCACCCGGCGTTGTGGGCGCTCGCGTCTGGGGTGATGCGGTGGGCGATCACTGCGCCGGGGTCCTGGGCTGGATGTTCTTGTTGTTGTGGAACACGTTCTCGGGGTCGTATTTGGCTTTCACTTCGGCGAGCCGCCGGTAGGCGTCGTCGCCGTAGGCCTCGCGGACGCGGCTCGTGTCGTCGTCGGAGTCGAGGAAGTTCACGTAGACGCCGGCGCGGTGTGGTTGGAGGGCGTCGAGGAATTTTCGTGCCCACGCCGTCTCCGATGCCCTGACGGTGTTGTCCTGCTCAGGTAGCCAGGCTGCGTCGATGATGATGTTGTGTTCCACGTCGCGGCCTGGGTAGGCGGTGGCATCCCGGGGGACTCGGGCGACTGCGCCAAGCATGTGGAATATCGCCGCGTACGACCTCGGTGAGGTGGCTCCGTAGGCGTACGCGGCGACGATGTCGATGACCTCGTCGGACAGGCGGGTGAGGCTTGTGGCCTTCCAGTAGTAGTGCCAGCCGTGGGGGACGGTGTCGTCGAGGCCGCTTTGATGGTCGACGTAAAGGGTTGGTCCGACCAGATCCACGAGCGGGTTCCCGAATTGGCGGAGCGCACGGACGGCACGCTCACCGTGTTCGACAGTTCCGGCGTAGCAGCTGGCCACGGCGATCGCCGGCCGGAAGTGGAGGTCCTCGTCGACAACCGGCAGCGGCGGGATCGTGCCGAGCCGGACGACGTTCCCGAGCTCATCAGGTGCGTCGGTGAGGAAGTCACGGTAGAAGCGCAGCACGTCGGTGGTGTCCTCGGCCGCCCAGAACACCGGTCCGGCCATGACGGCGGGGCCGACCGGGTGCAGTGCGAACCGGAACGAGCTAACGACGCCGAAGTTCCCACCGCCGCCTCGCAGCGCCCAGAACAGGTCGGGGTGATCGTTGGCCGATGCCCGGATGATGTCGCCCTCGGCGGTGACCACCTCGGCCTCCACCAGGTTGTCGACGGTCAGCCCGTGTTTGCGCATGAGCCAGCCGATGCCGCCGCCCAACGTGAGGCCGCCGACGCCGGTGTGGCCCACGATGCCGCCCGTGGTGGCCAGACCGTATCCCTGTGTCTCGTGGTCGACATCTCCCCACAGGGCACCGCCCTGGACGCGGGCCGTGCGCTCGACAGGATCGACGGTGACGGCGCGCATCGCCGAGAGGTCGATCACGATTCCGTCGTCGCACACCGCGGTGCCAGCTACGTTGTGACCCCCGCCTCGTACGGCGATCTCGAGGTCGCGGTGGCGAGCGAAGCGCACCGCCGCGGCCACGTCAGCGGTACCGCTGCAGCGGGCGATCAGTCGAGGGCGCCGATCGACGGTGCCGTTCCATACGGCGCGTGCCTCGCCGTATCCATTGCGGTCGGGGGCGATCACATCGCCCCGGAATCCCGGGATCTGCATCGTGGCTAGTGCTGTCATCGTTCCTCCTTGGTCGATGGGTTCATCGCAACATCGGCGGGCACCGAGGAGAAGTCAGCTATCTGGACTTTGAAGTACGGAATCTGGACTTCACGGCGATCGAGAGACGCGGGACACTGCGATCATGAGGACCTACGGCCAGTACTGCCCGATCGCCCGTGGCGCGGAAATCTTCGCTGAGCGTTGGACGCCGTTGATCATCCGCAATGTGCATCTGGGCTGCGAAACCTTCGGCGAGATCCTCGATGGTGCGCCCGGACTCTCCCGCACGCTCCTCACGCAGCGGCTCAAGCAACTCGAACGCCTCGGCGTTGTCGAGTCGGCACCGAAGGCTCAGGGGCGCGGTCACCGTTACCAGCTCACGAGCTCGGGCCACGATCTGTTCAAGGTCTGCCAGACCCTCGGCGAGTGGGGAGCTCGGTGGCTCGAGATCGCCCCGGCGAACCTCGATCCGTTCGTGGCGCTGTGGTCCATGTGCAACGCTCTCCGCCGGGACCGACTTCCGGACCAGCGCGTGGTCATCCGGTTGGATTTCACCGGCTTCCGGCCCCACGAGCGGTACTGGTTGCTGCTCGAGCAGGGCGAGCCCGAGATCTGCAAGACGTATTCCGGTCTGGACGAAGATCTCTACATCACCGCCGACGCCGAGGCGTTCGTGAAGTGGCACGCCGGCCAGCTCTCCTGGGCGGAGGCAACCCGCGACTCCCGGATCCAGCTCCACGGTCCCTTATGGCTGGTACGGGCCTTCCCGAGCTGGAACGGCCGCAGCATGTTCGCCCACATCAAGCCCGACGACGCCGCCGCCGCTACCGCGAATTGACGCAACGACCCGCCGAGCCACTCCCAAGTGGGCACGACCTGAGGCACACGAGCTGCGGCGTCGGGAGGGCTGATCCCCAGATTTGCCCGGCGCTCAGACGCCTTCGATTTCCATGTCGCCCAGTCGATGCGTCGATTCGACCGGGTCGAGGAGCCTGGTCGAGCTGGACGCGGTGTAGCGCGTGTTTCCTCAATTGTCGCCATGGAGGATCAGGGGGCGGGTCGTTTGGTCGTCTACGGTTGGTATCTTGGCTAGCCAGACGTTAGTTTAAGGTTTTGGCTAAAGGATTGGGCATCGCGGCCGAAGCTGCAGCTGTCCTGCTCGACGGACCAATTGCGCGCCCGTTGCGAGCGCGCGGCTGGACCAGTCTTCGGCTGGGGGTTGACATGGACGGGCGGCGGGGGCATGATCTCAGTCACTTAGGCAAAACGATTGGACATCGACGCTGATGACGAGACGGGCAACCATCAAGGACGTTGCGGAACGTTCCGGGGTGTCGATCACGACCGTCTCGCACGTCCTCAACGAGGTGCCGGAGAAGCGGGTGAGCTCCGCGACCCGCGCCCGGGTGCTGAAGTCGGCTGAGGAGTTGCTTTACAGCCCGAATCGCCTGGCTCGAGGCCTTCGAACCCAGCGCACCCAGATGATCGGCTTCTTGTCGGATCGCGTGACGACCACCCCTTTCGCCGGGCGGATGATCCTGGGCGCTCAGGACGCCGCCGCCGACGCTGGATCGATGCTGGTGCTGCTCAATTCCGGTGGTGACCCGGAACTGGAGGAGCGGGAGGTGCAAGCGCTCCAGGAGCGCCAGGTGGACGGCATCGTGTACGCGCTCTTCTACCACCGGGTCGTGACCCCGCCGGCGAGCCTCCGCAGCGGGCCGGTCGTTCTGCTCGACGCCCGCACCCCGACAGCTCCATGAGCTCGGTGGTGCCCGACGAGGTCGGGGGCAGCCGGGCCGCGGTGGAGGAACTCCTTGCGAGCCGGGCACCGTCGGATCGGCTTCGTCAACGACTCTGATGACATTCCGGCGCGCAGCCTTCGTCTCGCTGGTTACCGGCAGGCGCTCGAGGTCTACGGAATGCCGTTCGAGGACAGCCTGGTCATCGAACGGCCCGCCGAAGCGTCCGGCGGTTACAGCGGTGCGCTGGAGCTGTTGAGTCGGCCAGACCGGCCGACCGGGATCTTCTGCTTCAACGACCGGGTGGCCATGGGGGTCTATCAGGCGGCGAACGCCGTCGGCCTGGCCATCCCCGGCGACGTGTCGGTGGTCGGATTCGACGACCAGGAACTGATCTCGGACAACCTTGGGCCCGGCCTGACCACGGTCGCCCTGCCCCACTACGAGATGGGTCAGTGGGCCGTGCGAACGCTGCTCAAGCAGATCGAGTCGCAACCGCCGTACCGAGCTTGCGCACGCCCTGATCCGGTGCCCGATCATCCGCCGCGGGTCGGTCGCCGCCCCGCCGACGGCCGTGCGTGCCGCCACCGGCCAGCCGAACGGGTTCCCGGACCGCCAAGGAGGTGAACCGAGACCACCCTGATCGTCACTGCGGACATAGGACCCGCCGGCTCCAAGGAGCCGGCGAGCACCCATCAACGTCGAGGGCATCCGTTGCAGCGGACAGCCTCTCGGCCCGGCTTAACCGGACCCTTTTCCCAATGGAGGAACTCGTGAATAAACGCATCATCAAGCGCCTCGCAGCCATGATTTTAGTCGCGCCGTGCCCCTGTCACTCACCGCTTGCGCCAAGGGTGGCTCGAGCTCAGCAGCGGCAGTAACGAAGACTCCGGCGGCACCAAGCACGATCAGCATGTGGACCCACAACGCCGGCAACAAGAACGAGCTGGCCGCGATCACCGAAGATCGTCGAACGACTACAACGCCAGCCAGACCAAGTACAAGGTCGAGGTGCAGGCCTTCCCGCAGGACTCCTACAACCAGTCCGTGACCGCCGCGGCGGCCGCGAAGAAGCTGCCGTGCATCCTGGACATCGACGGCCCGAACGTGCCGAACTGGGCCTGGGCCGGCTATCTCGCCCCGCTGGACGGCATGGACGACACGTTGTCGAAGTTCCTGCCGAGCACGCTCGGCAAGTACAACGACAAGACCTACTCCGACGGCTTCTACGACGTGGCGCTGACCATGGTACGCCGCAAGTCGATCCTGGAGAAGAACGGCATCCGGATCCCGACCATCGACCAGCCGTGGACGAAGGACGAGTTCAACGCGGCGCTGGGCAAGATCAAGGCCACCGGTGAGTTCGACTACCCGCTGGACATCGCGACCGGCTTCACCGGTGAGTGGTGGCCGTACGCCTACTCCCCGTTCCTGCAGAGCTTCGGCGGTGACCTGATCAACCGCAGCGACTACAAGAGCGCCGAGGGCGTGCTGAACGGCGCCGAGGCGCGTTGACGTGGGCGACGTGGTTCCGCGGCCTGGTGACCGAGAAGTACATGCCGCTGAAGTCCGGCACGGACCCGGCGAAGGACTTCCTCAACGGCAAGACGCGCGATCCTCTGGAACGGCACCTGGACCGCGGTCGACACCCGCAAGAAGTTCGGCGACGACGTGCTGTTCCTGCCGTCGGTCGACTTCGGTCAGGGCCCGAAGATCGGTGGCGGTTCGTGGCAGTGGGGCGCGTCGACGAACTGCGCCAGCCCCGAGGGTGCCGCCGGACTACCTGAAGTTCGCGGCTCAGGACAAGTACGTCGCGTCGGTCGCCAAGGCCACCACCAACATTCCCGCCACCGACGCTGCCGCGGCTCAGGTGCCGGGCTACGATGCCGGTGAGGAGAACGAGATCTTCCTGGAGTACTGCCAAGAAGTTCGCCGTGCTCCGCCCGGTGACGCCGGGCTACCCGTTCATCGCGACCGAGTTCACCAAGACCGCCCAGGACATCCTCAACGGCGCCGATCCGCAGAAGGCCCTCGATCAGGCGGTCACGAACATCGACGCCAACCAGAAGTCCAACAACAACTTCCAGTGATGATCCGGCGGGTGGCCCGGCCGCTGAAGCCAGGGCCGCCCGCCGAACCACAGCCTCATCGACCCGCGAGCAGTGAAGTTCTTGCTCACCGCCGCCGCGGGGTCACAGCCGGCGCCGTCCGCCGCGGAACCAGAGGAGTACGCCCGTGAGCACTACCGAAATAGATCCGACCGAATTAGATCCGATGCCGGCCGCAGCGACCGCCGTCGCACCGCCCCATGGCAACAAGCCCATTGGGAAAAGCCCCGCCACCGTTGCCTGGCTGATGCTCGTCCCAGCGGCCGTGTTGCTGATCACTTTCTTGATCATCCCGATCATCCTCACCTTCGTCCTCGCCTTCACCAACGCCCGGCTGATCTCGCCGCGGCCGGCCACGTTCGTCGGGGTCGACAACTTCATCCGGCTGTTCCACGACGAGATCTTCTGGGAGTCGCTGCGCAACACCGTCGTCTTCGCCGTCGTCGTCGTGCCGGTCCAGTCGGCGATCGCGCTGGGGCTGGCGGTGCTGGTCAACGTGAAGATGCGTGGCATCAACTTCTTCCGGACCGTCTACTTCCTGCCCGTGGTCACCTCGATCGTCGTCGTCTCCATGCTGTGGCTGTTCATGTACCAGCCCGACGGGCTGATCAACGCCGTCCTCGCCCAGGTTCGGCATCCAGGGCCCGGACTGGCTGGGCAACCCGAACACCGCGCTGTTCGCGATCATGTGTCTGTCGATCTGGCAGGCGTGCGGCTTCCACATGGTCATCTGGCTCTCCGGCCTGCAGACCATTCCCGGCGAGCTGTACGAGGCCGCCGACGATCGACGGCGCCACCAAGTGGCAGCAGTTCCGCTACGTCACCTGGCCCGGACTGCGGCAGACCGGCGCTTCATCCTGATCACCATCACCATCGCCGCCTTCAGCCTGTTCACCCAGGTCAACGTGATGACCCAGGGCGGGCCGCTGGACGCCACCATCACGCTCGTCTTCCATGGCCGTCCGGGTCGGGTTCCAGCAGCAGCAGACCGGCTACGCCTCGGCGATCTCGCTGGTCTTCTTCGTACTGGTGCTGGTCGTCTCCCTGGTTCAGCGCTACCTCACCCGAGACAAGGATGTGCCGCTGATGACCGAAATCACTGCGCACGTCGCCGACGCCTCCACGCAGGCGGTCGTCCACGAGGCCGGCGAGGAGAAGCACACCGGGCGGCTGGTGCTCGGCTACATCGGCCGGATCCTGCTCTGCCTGGTGTTCGGGCTGCCCCTGCTGTTCCTGATCGTCTCCAGCTTCAAGCCGGACCTTCAGATCTTCGGCGATCTCGACCAGCATCAAGGCGTTCCTTCCGGTCGGCGACATCTCCCTGGACAACTACACGCGGTGTCTTCGACCGGGTGCCGTTCGCGACCTTCCTGATCAACTCGATCATCATCTCGGTGGTGACCGTCGGGCTCGGGCCTGATCGTGAACAGCATGGCCGCGTTCGCGCTGTCCCGGATCACGTTCCAGGGCCAGAAGCTGATCCTCGGCATCATCCTGGCCACCCTGATCGTGCCGTTCGAGACCATGGCGCTGCCGCTGCTGTGGTGGGCCAACAAGCTGCCGTTCTACGACTTCGTCAACGGCTACTCCCAGGGCTGGCTGGACACCTACCAGGTGCAGATCATCCCGTTCATCGCGAACGCCTTCTCGATCTTCCTCTTCTACCAGTACTTCGACTCCATCCCGAAGAGCCTGGACGAAGCCGCGACCGTCGACGGGGCCAGCTGGTTCACCATCTACCGCAGCATCATCATGCCGCTGTCCGGACCGGCGATCGCCACCGTCGCGATCCTCACCTTCCTGCCGGCCTGGAACCAGTACCTGTGGCCGCTGATGGTGGTGCAGACCGAGGAACTGCGCCCCGTCATGGTCGGCATCGACTACTTCAAGCAACTCAACATCGCCTGGGGCCAGATCATGGCCTACGCCTCCCTGATCACCATGCCGATCCTGGTGCTGTTCATCGCCTTCCAACGCTCGTTCATCAACTGCATCGCCTCCTCCGGCGTGAAGGGCTGACCGGTGTTCGGCCTCCCGAGTCCTGGGTGTGGGACTTCTGGCTCGCCGACGACGGCCAGAAGTACCACCTGTTCTTCCTCTACGCCTCCCGGGCCCTCCACGATCCCGACCGTCGCCACTATCCGGGCATCGATCGGCCACGCCGTGTCCGACGATCTCTGCCAGTGGCAACGGGTCGCCGACGCGCTCGTTCGCAGGCGATGCCCCTGCATTCGACGACTCGCCACCTGGACCGGATCGGTCGTTCGTCACCCCGACGGCACCTGGTTCATGTTCTACACCGGCGCCACACTCACTCCGGAGGGGAATGTCCAGCGGATCGGTTTTGCCACCTCCGAGGACCTGATGACCTGGGCGAAGGAATCCCGACAACCTGGTCCTCCAGGCCGATCCGCGATGGTACGAGAAGCTCGCCGACGGGATGTGGCCCGACGAGGCCTTCCGCGACCCGTGGGTCCTCCCGGACCCGGACGGAGACGGATGGCACATGCTGATCACCGCACGCGCCAACCATGGACCCGCAGACGATCGGGGCGTGATCGGTCACGCGTGGTCCCCCGACCTACGGAGCTGGGAACTACGACCACCGCTGACCGACCCCGGAAAGGGCTTCCGCCAGCTCGAGGTCGTTCAGACCGCGCAGGTTGACGGACAGCAGATTCTGATGTTCTCCGCCCTCGCCAAGGACATGTCGACGGAGCGCGCAGTGGGCACCACCGGTGGAGTCTGGGTGGCCAAAGCCGAGACCTCGCTCGGGCCGTACGACATCGCCGGCGCCCAGCAACTCACCAACAGCGACCTCTATGTCGGCCGGCTCATCACCGACCGACAGACCGGCGAAACCAGGTTCCTCGCCTTCCGCCACGACGCCCACGACGGAACCTTCATCGGCGAGATCGACGACCCTCAGACCGCCCACTGGGACGGCGCCGGCCTCCGGCTCTCAGCCATCCAGTTGAGCTGATTCAGATGACGATTCCGCCTTACCGTCGGCGCGTCCTGATGAAGGACGTTGCCAGTAGAGCCGGGGTTTCGATGACGACCGTGTCTCATGTCCTCAACGAGGTGCCCGGCAAGAGGATTCGGCCGAAAACGCGCGATCGCGCCGCCGAGCAGCGGGGACCTGGGTTAAATCGTGAAGGGTCGGGCGAGGGGTCTTCGAGCACGTCGTTCCCACACAATCGCCTTGGTTGGCGACGAGGTCGCCCTACGCCCTACGCCCTGCGAATCCTGGTCGACCGTCCTCGGTCGAGGTGTTCGGCGAAAATGGTCGGGTCTCCATCACTGACCAGATCTTCCGAAGCTGAGCAGCGACAAGATCAAGCTGTTCTCCGCAGGTGGTCGAGCCCAGCTAGCTGGGGTTGACCATCTGGCAGTTGAACTCGGCCTGGCGGTAAGTCTTCTGAGAAGTGGTCACGGACCAACCTGGGTGATCTCAGACGGCGTTCGTGGTTTCTGCTCCGCGAACCCTTGGTCTGGTGTGTTTCGGCGCTGTGCGGTCCGGGTGTCGAGGCCTTGTTCTGCCAGTAACCGCGACCTCCCGGAACCGGGTGTGTCGCGCGGCCGGACCGCAGTAGTGGCCGCGCTGCACGGCCGTTGGTGCAAACGCTCGATCGGCTCGAGGATCTCTTCGGCATGCGGCTGCCAAGCACCTCTCGGGTCGGGGTCGTGACGGACGGCACGAGGCTGATGCGGCTCGCGTGCACGACACCGGCGTGGGACGATCTCGTCGAGCTCACCTGGATGGGATCCGGGCCTTCGGGGCCGGGCAGTACAGGTGGCGCGGCGTCGTCTCTACTGAAGGAGGCCCACATGAGGACCACGCTGAAGGAAGACACCTCATGAGCGTTAGGTCAGGATCGGCGTCGGCACCGCCCTTCCTTCAGACGCCACAGTTCTGGGTGCTGATGGTGTATGCGCTGGGGCTCGGCGTCTTCGGCGCATGTGTCGCCCTTCTGTTCATGGGATTGATCGGGTTCGGGGACAACTGGTACACGGTTTCGGATCCGGGGTGGTTCGGCGGGCATTGGTGGTGGGTGGGTGTCACGGCGGTCGCGGGAGTCGTGGTCGGCCTCCTGCGCCGCTTGACCCACCTTCCCGCGAGGATCCCGAGCCTGATCGAAGACCTCGAGCACGCGCATGTTGACCCCCGATCGGTGCCTGGGATCGTGGCCGTCTCGGCCGTGTCGCTGATCGGAGGCGCCAGCCTGGGCCCGGAGCAGGCGCTCGGGTCCATGGGCGGCGGGGCCGCCGAGTGGGTCTCCCGGCGACGAAGGCTCAACGATGAGGACGACAAGGTGAACACACTGGCTGGGTTCGCCGGCGCCTACGGTGGGTTGTTCTCCAGCACGGTGATCGTGATCATGCTGATCTTGGAGGTCGCCCGCCCCGGCGGACAACGCATGGTCAAGACCCTGGTCGCCACGATCGTTTCCTCCAGCGTCTCATTCGGGATCTACTTCGTCGTCGCGGGCGCCTTCTTCCTTGACGCCTATCAGGTGCCCCCTTACACGTTCGAGGACTGGCAGTTGCTGGCCGGTATCGGCCTGGGTCTGTTCGCGGCGGTGGTGGCAACGCTGCTGGTCACCGTGATCAAGCTCGCAGTAGGGATGTTCAGCCGGCTCAAAGTACCGGCCATCGTTCGGCCACTGATCGGTGGCCTGGTGTTCGGCATCGTCGGCGTGATCCTGCCGCTGACGATGTTCACGGGCAGTGATCAGCTCAAGAGCGTGCTGCAGATTGGCGGGACGCTCGGCGCGGGCTTCCTGGCAGCCCTCGTGGTCGCCAAGATCCTCACCTTCGCGGTCAGTGAGGCGAGCGGGTTCGTCGGCGGGCCGATCTTCCCAGCACTGTTTATTGGGGGGACGGCTGGAGTGCTCGTGCACCAGGTGTTCCCTGGCATTCCCCTGGGGCTGGCGTTCACGTGCATGCTCGCCGCGGTTCCCGGAGCCCTGGTCTCTGCACCGTTCGCGCTCGTGCTGCTTGCCGCGTTCATGACCCAGGTGGGGGCGCTCCAGACCGCACCCATCCTGATCGCCGTCATCACCGCGTTCCTCGCAATTGAGTCTGTGAAGTACCTCGTCACCACTCGCCGGAAGAGCAGCCCCTCAACGGGTCGAGAAAGAAGCCAATGATCCGTTCATCGAGGTCCACCCGTGCGATTCAAGCTGTGACAGCCTCTCGTTGAGGATGAGGGCAGCCGATGATCGAGCTACATAACCAGCACCCGCTCGCCGGGCTGAGCCAATCCCGAACCCTTGTTCGAGTTGGGCTGATCATCGTGCTGCCGGCTGCGGCGCCGCTGACGCGACATACGACACGCATGATGCCCCACAACCCGATCTTGGACCGCGAGCCGAGCCGGGACTCCGCCCGCCAGTAGGCTGCGGCGGGGAGGGGCGGAAAGGCGCACGAATGGCTGAGGCGGGGCATGTCGAGGGCGGGGCCGCAGACGCCTCGGCGAACCGGTCGCGGGCGCGCCGCGTGATCCAAATCGTTCTGGCCGTCCTGGTGGCTTTTGTCGTGCCGGTGCTCCTGCTGGACGCATTCGTGGGGCAGTACGCCGCGAACGCGATGGTCCTCGGCGTTCTGGTCGGCGCCCTGGGCTCCAAGATCGGCGGAACCCGCCGGATGCTGTACCTGGCGCCAGCGATCGGGCTAGCGGCGGGGCTTGGGGCGTTCACCGCCTACGACTGGTGGTGGGTGGGTCTGCTTGCTGCGGCGGGCGTAGTCGCGGGCGCTGGGATCGGGTTCGGATGGATGCGTCCGTTGCTGATGATCCCGTTGGTGGCGACCTTCGCCAGCCCAGTGTCGTCGGGACAACATGCGGTGGCCTATGGGGTCATCGCTGCGGTAGCGACGGGCTACGGCATCGTGCTGGCCCGCCGGTTCGGAGCCGCTGCTGTCGTCGAGGGCCCGCGGGTCCGCGCCGCTCACGCGACCGTCGTGGCGCTCGTGTTCGGGGCGATCCTGGGTGGCGCAGCGGCGATCGGCGTGGCACTGGGGTGGACCCAGCCCTACTGGGTCCCGGAACCGATCCTGCTCCTCGCCTTGTACGTTCTGATCGGTAAGCGAGAGCGGATTTTGGGAAAGGTGATCGGCACTGCGGTCGGCGCGGCCGCCGCGATCCCCATCGCGATCCTCGCGCCCCCGACATGGGCCATCGCGCTGATCGCCGCCGCTGCTTTCGTGCTCGCGGTCATGCAAACCAAGACGTACTGGCTCAGCTATGGCCTGTACACGTTCGGCCTCGTTCTGGTCCTCGCACCTCCCGGCCAGGTCGCCTCAGAGGCGGAGCAGCGTGGTGTCCAAATCCTTACCGGTATCGGCCTTCTCGTTGTCGGTCTGGTCATCATCGACGCTGCGGGCAGGTGGCTGGCCAAGCACTACCCCCAACCCGAACTCGCCCCTGCGCCCTCCGAAACGTCGGCCTAGGTCAAGTTCGCGATTGGGCACGACGCGAGCCGATCCCGGGACCATGCGCGGCCACCGGGTGCTGGTAGCGCGCCCCAAGCCGCCCTACTGACTTGAAGTAGCAAATCCGCGTGTGCCGGATACATGCGCTTTCAGGCGGCTGGGATCCGGGTCAGCGCCTCGACCACGAGCTCCGCCACAAGGGCGGGTTCCTCGCATTGTGTGAAGAAACTCGCGCCGGGGATGGTGACGATCCTGATCTGGGAACAGGCGGCTAGCGTCTCGCGCTCTGACTCGCTGACTCCGCCGTCACCACTCTCGCCATGTACGACCCAGGCTGGAAGCCCTGTCGCAACTAGCCGCGGGGCGACCGAGCGGTAAGTATCCAGATATTGCAGATAGCGGTGAATGCCTTGCCGGAGGAATGTGGGATCGTTCTTGCGGAGCTCGGCGAGCAGCGCGGCCACTCGTTGGGGTGGCAGCCGACTTCCGTCAACCGCGCCGCCGATCATCTTCAGCATGGCGACGTATGGCAGCCGTCCCAGCACCCGCGCGAGGTGGTCCAGGGCGCGGAGGAATACCGCCTCGTCCTGTCGAGAGAAAGCCGGCGCAAGCAGCACAACGGGTCCGTGGAACCCGCCTGAGGCGGCCATTTCGAGCGCGACGTTGGCGCCTATGCTGTGACCGACGACGACATCGCATCTAAGGTCCGTCGCGAGTTCCGACATGAGCCGGGCGTAGTTCTCCATGCTGACGTCTGCTGGCGCTGGCGTTCCCCCGTGGCCGGGCAGGGTTACCGCAACTGAGTGAACATCAGCCAGTCTCGGCTCCGCCATCAGCTCCTCGTAGAACATCGCGGTGCACATGCCGCCGGGCAGCATCAGGACCGTGCGCAAAGCGTCTGCCGGGCCGGATTCTCGGATGTCCCAAGTCGTCATGTTGGTTCCTTTGCTCCGAAGTTGGCGTCTGGAAACCACGCTAGGTAACGGAGAGGGATCCGACATGAGGCGTTTGCCTCACCGGCTGCTCTTAGCCTCGTAGCTCCCGACGAGACCCTGCTGGGTCGCGAACAGCGTCGCTGCGGCGCGGCTGGTGACGCCGAGCTTGGTGTAGATGTGCTCCACATGATTGGACGCGGTCTTCGGAGCCACGAACAGCTGGCGCGCGATCTCTTTAGTGGAGTGACCGCGGGCCAGCAGTTGGAGTACTTCAACCTCACGCGCGGTGAGCCCGTTCGGCCATTCGCGGCGAGCCGGGGCGCGGTGCCCGGCCGCCTTGAGGACGGCGTTCACGGCTTCCCCGTCCAGCCGACCCGCTCTGGCCTCGAGGCGTAGATTCACCGCGGCGGCCTCGGCGACCAGGGGCGGTCGGTATGGGCGCGGCTCGGTCATCGCGTGATAGGCATCGGCGGCTGCGAGCAGCCGATCGGGCGCTGTCAGTGAAACGGCGGTCAGGCCACGGGGGTATCCGGAGCCGTCGAGGCGCTCATGATGGCGGCTCGCGATCTCGCGACTTCGATCGAGTGCGGAGATCTTGCTCAGCATTCGCTCCGTCAGATACGGATGCTGACGGACCCGCTCCAGCTCGGTGTCGGTGAGCGGTCCCGGCTTGTCCCAGATCGCGTTGGAGACGCCCAAGCGTCCAAGGTCGTGTACCAGACCGGCGCGCCGGATGGTCGTGACCTCGCTGATTGGGAGACCGGAGAAGCGCGCTGCTTCAGCGGCCAGATTGGCCACCCCGCGCGAGTGGCCGGCTACATACGGCGACTTCAGATCGACGAGGTCGGCGATCGCCTCCAGGACCTGATCGAGCTCAGGCCCGCTGACCGTGCGCGAGAGCCGGGGCTCCAACGCGAGAATGGAGCTCCAATTGGCCGCTTCATCCAGGCCGTCGAGCACCTCCGCGGCGTGCAGGTCGAACAGGTCGGCAACAACCGGATCGAACTGCGTCCCGCGACGGCGCCGCACGATGCGCAGCGCCGCTTCAGGACCGTGGCGGCGGCTGAAGATCTCGACCGGTCCGGCCAGCTGGACCAGCCGAGCCGGCAGGCAGATCTCCTCCGCCCGCAGCTGTCGCGGAGCGCCGCTGCCGTCCCACTGCTCGTACGCCTGCCGGATCGCCTCACAGCTGGCCGCGTCCAGGCCGATCTGCTCCGCGAACTGGCCGCCCAGGCTGGTGTGGGTGGCCATGAAGGCGGTCATTTCTTGATACCCGCTGAAGGGGAAGGCGGCGAGTCGCTTGACCCGCTGTAGCCCGCTCCCGTGGGACCCGACTCGCCGCAGCAGGAACGAGATCGTCTGGGCCGTATTCATGTCGATGATGTCCTGGCCATCAGCCTTCATGCTGATGTCGTCGCCGAACCAGCGGGCCTGCTCGGTGGCGTCGGCATGGCAGTAGGCGTTCATCATCAGCCCGAGGTAGTACGTCGCCTCGCGATCCTGGGCGCGAGCGCCGATGAGGTCGGCCAGGCGGAGCGCGATGACGGTCTTGCGCATGCAGTGCGCCATCGGTTGACCGAGCCCGAGGTCCGCCGCGTACGAGAGGGTGGCGACCAGTTCTGCGATTCGAACGCTGCCCGCCGTGGGCGAGCCGGCCATGAGGCCAGCCTACGACCGCTCCGATGACGGCCAGCCTGCGCAAGCGAGGTCAGAGTCGCGGTTGGTCCGCGCAAGATGAGGCAAACACCTCATGATCAAAAACTCCGCTCGGACCTAGCGTCTTAGACACACGACCACGAGAGAGGGACACCATGCCGAAGATCTCCAAGGAGAGCGCTCCGAACATTCAGGACGCGGGTCCGGCCTTTGACGCCAGCGGCGACCTGGACGACTACACCGTCGAGTTCGTCTCGATCAAGCAGGGTCATTCCTTGGTCGAGCTGCTCAAGGGCTTGCCCGGCGATCGCTGCCCGTGCCCGCACTGGGGTTATCTGTTCACCGGCAAGATCACGGTCAACTATGCCGACCACGACGAGGTCTACGAGGGCGGCGACGCCTACTACATGAGTCCGGGCCACGTACCGGCGGCGGAGACTGGCAGCGAGTTCCTTCAGTTCAGCCCTCGGGATCAGGTGGCCGAAATCCATGCCCACATCCAGGCCAACGCTGAGCGTCTCATGCGGCAGCATTGAGCTGGTACAGCCGTCACCGAAGCAGCGCGCCGATCACCGCCTCGCCGGGAAAGCGCCCGTATCTGGGCGGGTCCCAGCTGCTGCGCAGCACGAGCAACTCGTACAACTCCGGTGAGCTGAACGTCCACAGGACGTCGGTTGCGTGTTCGAGGGTCACTCCGGTCCGCAGGTGCCCCGGCGAGGACCCCGAGATCGGCCCCGGTCCGCAACCAGCGTTGGGTCGGCTGGAACTCACCCACCACCAGCCGGCGACGTCGTCGGCTGCGATGAAATGACGCCGGAGGGTCCAGCCGATGGCCCCCGGGGCACCATCGGACAGGTCGGGCTCGGCGAGCCGCGGCAGCTCGTGCCGAACCGATAGTCCACTGCGTGCTTGAATTCATGGGCCAAGCCGAAAGGTTGCCGGGCCAGCGGTTCGGCGCCGTTCAGCACGATCAGCGTGCCGGCGCAGCCTGACCTGGGCCGCGAACGAAGGAATCTGATAGCCAATTCGATAGCTACTACGATGCCATAAGCTCTTCCGAATGGCTCTAGAGAACCCAGACCCCGCATCCGCGATTTCCCAGCCCTGCCGTCCCCAGCCACAATGAGACATTAGTTGAGGAGCAATGACAGTATTCGCCCAAACAGAAGAACCCCGGGGTGCGCCGGCTTTGAGTGCATTTGACCGGCTGCCATATTTTAAAAAAGGCACAGAAGTGAAGCAGGTATCCTCATACCGTCGGGATAACGGCAATCCCGACAACAGCGCATTTAACTACTATAGGAACCCTTCTACAGGCGGATACGTCGTCCTGGAAGAATATGCGCCGGGAACCATCTACAGGATTTGGGCTACCGAGTTGCAAGGCGGAAATATCAGAATATATTTTGACGGTGAGTCATCGCCGCGTATCAATAAATCAGTTACCAGTTTCTTCTCCGGCACATCTTCGCCTTTCCTTGCGCCTTTGGTTGGTAATGACCAGGTTTCCAGCGGCGGGTTTTATTCGTACTATCCGATATCATTCCGGCAAGGCGTCAGAGTCGAGTTCACTTCCGTCCCTTCCTATTACAATATTACGTACCATACCTATAACAGTTCAAATGGCGTGACGACTTATACAGGCTCAGAGAATCTGACAGCGGCATATAGCGCCTGGAATAATCCTCTGACAGATCCCAAGCCCACTACAGGAAATCAAACAGTTAACACCGGTAGTTTCAACCTTGCCGCCGGACAATCAAAAGATCTCTTAAATGTCTCGAACGCTGCAGGTTCAGTCAGATCGGTAAAGCTCACTCTCCCGCAATTTGTAACTACCCAAACCCAAAGCGGTCAGACAGTCACCGACAACGGCCGTGCCTTTACCGGCAGTTCGACGTTCCGGGCTGCTATACAGGCTTCAAATTCCGGTGTCGTTTTGACGCGAAGGCTTGATTACGGTATTGCTGATCAAACGGCGGATGTCTACGTCGATGGTGTACTGGCTGGACGCTGGTCAACGCCGGGTACTGACCTGAGCAATAATTGGCGGGATAGCGATTTTACGATCCCGGCGAATCTGACCCAGGGAAAGACACAAATTACCGTTAAGGCACAATTTGTCAGCGCGCAAATTGACTGGAATGAATTCTACTATTGGGTGAAAACAAAACAGCCAAACGGCAATCTGGTCCAAACAGATACGTTAGACGTTGGTAATACCACGTCCGAGTCAGCACATAACTATACAATTGTCACACAAACTTGGACAGGGACCAGAACTTTTACCTATCCGGCACCATTTACCCTGGATACGGCAACACTTGACATCTTAAAGAATACACGCGTACAGGCGTATTGGGACGGCGAAACAACGCCAAGTGTCGATGTGCCGCTCGGCTCTTTCTTCGGTATCGGGTCAAGCGGAGAAGGAAATATGAAAGGCCTTCTGGTCGGAGTTGATCCAACGACGCATACGTACTACAACTATTTCCCGATGCCGTATGGGACATCAGCCAGGGTCGCTTTGGTCAACAGCTCAGGACAAACCATAACCAATGCAACCGGTGTTACGCAATACAATCCCACTGTATACAGCAACTTAAACACCGATTCGGGCTACTTCGTCGCGCAATATAACCGCGAAGCACCGACGACAACGGGCAGGGATTTTGTCTGGGGCAATTTCCCTTCCGGGACAGGCCATGTCGTAGGCAGTTTGCTCACGATCAGCAATACAACTGTCGATGGGGTACTGGAAGGTGACGAGCGGATTTTTATCAATTCATCGTCCTACAACCCTCAAATCCATGGAACCGGAACTGAAGATGTCTTTAATGGCGGATTTTATTTCAGCAAAGGCATTTTCAACTTACCTGTCCACGGCGCGCCGCTGAGATACGTGAATGCCGGCAACAGACAAACTTCTATGTATCGCCTTGAGCTTGCGGACGCAATGCCTTTTGAAAAAAGTCTGCTTTTCAAAATTGAGCACGGTCCATCAGATGACCTCAATGCAACATATGAAGGGGCAGTCTTTGCTTATATTGCGAAAAATAAAGAATCTCTCGTGCAAACAGATTCGCTTCAAATTCGTAATGCCGCCAGTGAAACTGCGCACAACTACAGTATTACATCACAAAACTGGACCGGGAGTTTTACGAATGATTATTTCGGGAGGGATGTCGCCGCTGTCTTTAGCGGACTGGGCAGAGCGCATAAAGGGACCAGTCAGTTTACGATGAGCATTAACCCGGCCAACCAGGGTGTCAGGCTGTCGCGCATCATGGATCACGGCGTTGCCAACCAGAAAGCAAGGGTGTATGTGAACAATGCTCAGGTGGGCACGTGGTACACCGGTGGAGTGAACCTTTCCCATAAAGCACGCTATGATTCGTTTGAAATACCGGCAAGCTTTACATCCGGTAAAAGCTCTATCACCATCAAGATTCAGTTTGTTTCAAGTGCGAATGACTGGAACGAATTTGTTTACGACGCGTATTCGCACCTAAATTTGAGTCCGAGTCCGTAGCTTATTCCCGATGTCATGCTTTCGTGCCGCGTTGCGCATTGCGACTCTGGGTCTGCCAACGTGTGTGCACTCGAAGTCGGGTCGTCCACACCACGGAATCCATGGACGACCGGCCCACTTCTCCACACCCGTGATTCTGAGCTGAGCATCTGTTCGTAGTCCTCCAGTGGGGCGCTGACTACGCGCCGAAGACCTGCGCGGCGTACCAGCGGCCATCCGAGCTCTGGACCGCGCCGACCCCGAGCAGGCGATAGCTGCTGTTCAGGATGTTCGCGCGGTGCCCGCTTGATCCCATCCAGCCGGCCATCACGGCTGATCCGCTCGGGTAGCCGTACGCCACGTTCTCGCCCACCGCGCGCAGATTGCACTCGCGCAGGATAGGCCCGAGATCCTGGTGATACATCCGCCGCTCGGCCGCCATGCGGGCCGCTTGCTGCTCGGCGTAGCGGTCGACGCAGGCGTCGGAGCTGAGCGCCTGGAGCTCGCGCGAGGTCCGCTCGGCGTTGGTCCCCGAGACCACGTCAGCCTCATAGCGGTCGCTTGCGGAGCCGCCACCACCACCGACGCCGCCACCGCCACCGGCGCTCCCGGGCTGGGTGAAGGTGACCGAGCAACTGCCGTGCCCGTCACCGTCGACGCCGAGAGTGATCTTGATCTTGGCCTTGCCGGGCGCGCTGGCTGGGTTGAGCGGGTTGCGGACCCGGTACGCGGTGCCGCCCTTGTAGTCGTAGACGCCGGACCAGGTCAGCTTCTGGATCCGAGTGCCGTCACCGGAGTAGCTGCGCACGGCGGAGTCGGTCGGCACGGCGCCCCCGTTGGTAGTCCACCCGGCGTAGTTGATCGAGATCTTGCTTACGCCGCCGGAGGTGTAGGTACCACCCCAGATGGCCTTGGCCGTCCAGCGGATCCCGCCGCCGTCCACGCACGAGTCGGTCTGGGTCGTGGCAGCGTCGGCTGTCGCAGTGCCGAACACCGCGGCTGCGCCGATCAGGCCGGTCGCCGCGACGACCGCAAGACCCTTGCGTAGCGAGCTGATTTGAAGCCGTCGGGGCATGGCTAAATATCCTCCGAGATCTGCGAGTGGGGCATGGCGCTGAGCGCTGTCGCAACGAAGCGGAGGCGACGTTACCGTACCGTTATCTTTCGCGCAGGTCCTCGGCTCAGATACTGAACACACAGTCCGGTCATAGATTGACCCGGTGGACGCGGTCGAGGTCGGAGGCCTGCGGATCGCATACACGCGGCCCCCCGCTGCTGCTGCAAGGGTTCGTCGCCGAAGCCTTAGTGGAACTGTATGAACCCTCGCCGCAGTCATGGAACATCGCACGAAGGAAGGCACCTGATGCAACTTGCCCCCTCGCTTCATCGACTGGGCTCATCGAGCCTGGTCAACAGCTATCTCATTGAGGACGCTGGCGCGATCACGGTCATCGATGCCGGCCTGCGCGGCCATTGGAAAGACCTGCTTCGCGAGCTGGAGGCCATGGGACGATCCTTGACCGACATCCGGGCGCTGCTGCTCACGCACGGAGACGTCGACCACGTTGGCTTCGCTGAGCGACTCCGCCAGGAGCACGGTGTGCCGGTCTTTGTCGCCGCGGCCGATGCCGCCGAGGCACGCGGCGAAGCATCCAAGCCCGCCGCGGTCCGGGATCCGATGCGGCTGGTGCCGATGGCCAGGTTCTTCGTTTACGCGCTCACCCATGGTGGCCCGCGAGCCACACCGATCAAGGAGGTCACAGAGATCGCCGGAGCGACAACGCTCGACGTGCCAGGCGCACCGGCGGTCATCCCGCTCCCCGGCCACACGCCGGGCTCGGTCGCGTACCACCTGCCATCTGTGGATGCGATCTTCATGGGTGACGCCATGACAACCAGATCCGTAACGACGGGAATCTTTGGACCCGCGCTCGCGCCATTCACCGTCGACCCAGCCGGGGCCGTAGCGTCACTCGACGCCCTTGACGGCCTGTCAGCGGGATGGGTTCTCCCTGGTCACGGCGACGCATGGACCGGGGGCCTCGCCGAAGCGCTCCAGCGGATCCGGGCTGCATGGGCGAAACGCGTGGGTTGAACGTCGAACGTTCGGTCTTGTAAAGACAGCGAGGAGAGCAGAATGAGCAACGAACAAGCCGCACCTGAGACGAAGGGTGTTATGGCGGAGTTACTTGCAACGGTCGACCTTGGCCCTGAGATCGAGGGCATGGCAGGGCGCCAACTTCGAATGCGGATGGTGACCATCGAGCCTGAAGGCGTCCTCGGCCCGATTCACGACCATAAAGACAGACCAGGCATCGTCTACATACTGCAAGGAACGATCACTGACCATCGACATGGAGTCGCTACGGACTATGGGCCGGGAGTGGGTTGGCCCGAGGATAGGCACACCACACACTGGCTTGAGAACAGAGGAACGA
This sequence comes from uncultured Actinomycetota bacterium, assembly GCA_963815975.1. Taxonomy (GTDB): domain Bacteria; phylum Actinomycetota; class Actinomycetes; order Propionibacteriales; family Propionibacteriaceae; genus Microlunatus. The sequence continues at coordinate 183,506 of CAWFJC010000006.1, read as the reverse complement.
TTCCGGCGGTGGAGATCTCGGTCGATGTAGTCAGGCAAAAGTAAACTCAGGCCCCGACACCTACCTGTTGGAGTCAGGTCACCGGGAGCCATTTTGGGCGCCAGACACCACGGTCACGTCTCGGGCTGCATCGAGGTGGCTGCGCTTGCACGTCACTGCAATCGATAACGCTCCCAGCCAGTAGGGCACTGACCAAGGCCACTGAGCGGGTCGTGGAGGTGAACCGGCCCAACCGGCTGGCCCGGCCCATGCACGGCAAGTCCGACCGCCTCGATGCCGAGCAGATCGCCCGCGCGGTCCTCGGTAAGACCTCGACCGCGATCCCGAAGGCCAAGTCCGGAACGCCGAGGTGATCCGCACCTTGCGGGTCAAGCGCGCCAGCGCGGTCAACCCGCACGCAGGCGTTCGACACGCTCTGGGACCGCTGATAGCTGCCAAGCGGCGGGTACCAAGCAGGCAGCGCGAGCTCGGGCAGCCAGAATATGGCTGCGGAGACTCTCTAGCGAGGCTTCGCCGCCTCGCGGACATAGGCCGTGGGCAAGGGGGTAGACACAAAGGTCGGGTGCGCGACCAGGGTGGCGATTACGGTCCCGCTGGCGGAGGGGATGCCTGCGGAGGGGATGCCTGCGTACTTTCCTGAACCGTCTGACTTGTTGCTCGGCGCCTCAGGAACCACCCAAGAATCGCCAGGACGATGAGCGTGCCGATAACCGCTGAGAGGAGGCCGCCCCAATCGAAGATATCGGTGTCGCCGATGCCGAGCCCGAGGGTGAAGATCACGTATCCAACGAGGGCACCAAGTAGACCCGCTCCAAGGGAGACGGCCCACGAGGCAGGTCCGCTCATGTGCCTGAAAAAGTCGCGGGGCATCAGCACCCGCGCGATAACCCCCGCCACGAACCCGAGAAGAATCGCACCTACCATTCGAGTTCACCTGCCCTCGGCGGGCACTCATGCAGGTCTGACCATCATCCTCCACCCAGTTTCTTAACGACAACGGCTGCGTTCGCAGTATTTCTTGCGCCTGGGAAGCCCATGCGACGGGCTGCGAGCGTTGGTGGAGCACAGGACGTGCGGGCGCTGCCACCTCCCTTCCGCCCGGGAGCCCTCAGTTTGCCCGTTACGCCTCGAACGCGACCGAGGCGACCCGAAGCCGCAATTCTCAGCTTGGGAACCGCTGACATCGCGAGCGCCGCCAGTCCGACTTGATGTTGATCACGGCGGACTGTCTCCTTAGGGCGTTTGACGCGCGGTAATCCCGCACCGAAGCTGGAATGGTGACTACGGAACCGGCCGAAGTGACCGCCTCTGAAACAGGACCACCTGGCTTTCGCATCCGCTGGGGCTGGTTCCTCGGATGCATCGCGTCGGGCCTCGTGGCCATCGTCATCGGGTGGTTCGTCGCCGCGCCGGCCGGTCGCACGAACTACCTGACCGGGCTACTCCTCAACGTCGGGACCACCCTGCTGCTCCTCGGCATCGTCGTGCTGCTCGAGCGGCGGATCGTCGACAATGCGGTGAGGAAGTTCCGGAACGCTGCCGACGAGGCTCGCGCGAGGATGCGGGACGATTTCCGCATCGACGTCCAAGACTTCACGGATCGCGTGAACGCCGAGTGGGCTACCGCCTCGCCGGAGGACGTCGAGGCGATGAAGGAGCGGACCAAACGCCTCTCCATGGAGCTCGCTGACAACTATTCCAAGGAGCTCGCTGACAGCTACGTCGACGAGACGCTCAAGGCCCACGACGTTGACGAAAAGCCGGAGCAGTGAGGGGGCGAGCTAGGTCAGGTGCTCGCGGAGCCACTCGGCCGCGATTGGGTCGACCCGCTTCGCGACCTCAGTCTGCGGCGCCGGCTCGATGCCGGGCTCCTCAGCGAGGCATGCTCCATGCCGTCGAGAAACTCGTCGACGCCGCCGGGCAGCGACCGCGCGCCGAATGTGGGAAGTCCGAGGTAGACCTTCCATGCGTCGAGCCCGTCGAGCGGCAGGGCCGCGGCGAACGCCGCCTCGCTGTGCGGCGCATCCATGAGGTGCCACAGAATGATGACCGGGGCCGTCGCCGCATCCTGGCTGGCGGCACCGCGAGGTAGGGCACGCCGTTCGAGGTGGTCCCGGTCAGGGGAGTCGTCATCCGGGCAGCACCGCGGCGATCGCGCTCACCTCGACCAGCGCTCCTGGCACGCCGAGTGCTGCGACCCGCGCCATGGTCACCAGCGGTGGCGCTCCCGGCCCGGCCAGCCGCGGGCCGATGGCCTCGTACGCGGCGTTGAGGTCAGCGTCCTCGGCCATGAACACCGTCCACTGCACGACATTGGCCAAGGCTGCGCCCGCTGCCTCAAGCGCGGTGCTCGCGTTGTCGATCGCGCGGGCAGACTGCTCGGCGACATCGTCCGAAACGATCTTGCCGTCGGCGTCCACGCCATTCTGACCACCGACGTAGATGGTCGTCGCGCCGGCGGGCACGACGGCGACGTGACTGAACGCGGGGCTGACGACGAGTCCGTCAGGTTGCAAACGTGTGATCTCCATGGGTGCCACGGTTGCACTATCCCCTGACACAAGCGGCCCGGTTGCGCAGCCCGGCGCGCCCAGACTCCTCCGCTGCCTCGTCCCAGCCGCAACATCTTCGTACGGCGCACACCGACCCAAACCGGGAGGATCTTCTGTCGCATGTGCTTGCCTGCTAGAAAAGTCCGGTCATCGCTGCCTTTCGCGGACGGAGGTCAGCGGCCGTACTCTGGCGTCGGCGAAGCTGACGCAGCTGCTGACACCGCTGCGACCACAGTGACCGACGCCGAAGGAGGACCGACCAATGCCGCCCCGCTTCCGCGTGACCTACGCGACGCTCTCAGCCGACAACGACGACCTACACACCGCCTACGAGCAGGGTCTGCAGACCGCTCGGTCCTGGTTCGGGAGCACCCTGCCGGTCTACGTGGATGGGGAGAGCCGCGCGACCGGCGAGACCTTCGAGGTCCGTAGCCCCGTGGACACCTCCATCGTGCTGTGCCGGGTGCATTCGGCCACCCCTGCGGACGTGGCTGATGCCGTCGCGGCTGCCCGTCGGGCCGCCGGCTCTTGGGCGGCTACGCCATGGCAGGAGCGCGTGATGCTGCTGCGCCGCGCAGCCGACCTGATCAGCGAGCGGTCGAACGAGCTGGCCGCGCTGATGAGCATGGAGGTCGGCAAGAACCGGCTGGAGGCCCTCGGCGACGTCGAGGAGTCGGCCGACCTGATCCGCTACTACTGCACCCAGCTAGAAAGCCACGACGGCTTCTCCTTCGCGATGGACACCATTGCCGAGCACGAGACCACGCGGAGCGTCCTGCGCCCGTATGGGGTCTGGGGAGTCATCAGCCCGTTCAACTTCCCGATGGCCCTGGCAGCTGGTCCCGTAGGCGGCGCCCTCGCGGCTGGGAACACCGTGGTCCTCAAGCCGAGCCCACAGGGCTCGTTCTCCGCAGCCAAGCTCTACGAGTGCATGCGCGACGCGGGCCTGCCAGCCGGTGTCCTGCACGTGGTGCCCGGTGGCGACGAGGTCGGTCAGGCGCTGGTGTCGAACCCGGACGTCGACGGGTTGACGTTCACCGGGTCCTATGCCGTAGGCATGTCCATCTATCGAAGCTTTGCGACCAGCTACCCGAAGCCAGTTGTCTGCGAGATGGGTGGCAAGAACCCGACAATCGTGTCCCGCAAGGCCGATCTGGATCTCGCGGCAGCGGGCATTGTCCGGTCGGCCTTCGGGTTCTCCGGCCAGAAGTGCTCGGCCTGCTCGCGGGTCTACGTCGAGCGCGACCTGTACGAACCGCTGCTCGAAGCCCTCACCGACCGCACGACCGCCCTCGTCGTGGGCGACCCCACCGAACGTTCGGTATTCGTTGGCCCGGTCATCGACGATGCCGCAGTGCAGCGGTTCGAGAACGCGGTGGCGCACGCGCGACAGCGAGGACGGGTCGTCACTGGGGGCGAGGTGATCGGCAAGAGCACGAGCGGCGCCGCGGGTCACTACCTCGCGCCGACCGTGGTCGCAGACCTGCCGGTCGACGACGACCTCTTCCGTGACGAGCTCTTCGTGCCGCTCGTCGCCGTGGCCCCGGTCGACTCCATCGACGAGGCCCTGACACTGGCCAACGACACCGAGCTGGGGCTCACGGCGGGGTTCTTCTCAGCCGACGACGCCGAGGTCGATGAATTCCTCAATCGCATCGAAGCGGGCGTGGTGTACGTGAACCGCGCTGCCGGAGCCACCACCGGTGCATGGCCCGGGGTGCAACCCTTCGGCGGCTGGAAGGGCTCCGGAACATCGGGCAAGGCCGGAGGCGGTCTGTACTACGTCCAGCAATTCATGCGTGAGCAGTCCCGAACCGTGGTAGCGACGTGACAGCCGACGTGAGCCGGAACGCGTCCTGGCTGTCGCCGGATCGGCCGGTTCCCGACATCCGGACGGCTCTACCAGGCCCGAAGGCGCAGGCGGTGCTGGAGCGCGACGCTGCGGTGACCAGCCCATCTTTGCCGCGCGTCTACCCCTTGGTGCCGAACCGGGGCAGCGGGTCCGTCGTAGAGGACGCGGACGGCAACCTGTTCCTGGACTTCAACGCCGGGATCGCGGTGACCTCCACCGGGCACTGTCACCCGCGGGTGGTCGAGGCTGTTCGTCGTCAAGCTGAGCAACTCCTGCATTACTCAGCGAGCGACTTCTACCTGCCGATCTACTCGCAGATGTGCGAAGCCTTGACTGCGGTACTGCCCATCTCCGGCCACAGGAGGGTCTTCCTGACCAACTCCGGAGCGGAGGCGGTGGAAGGCGCCATGAAGCTCAGCCGATACGCGACGGGCCGGCCCTACATCATCAGCTTCTTCGGGGCATTCCACGGCCGCACCTACGGCGCGGTCAGCCTGACAGCTTCGAAAGCCAAGTACCACAAGGGATTCGCGCCGTTGCTCCCCGGCATCCTGCACGCCCCGTACGCGTTCAGCCAGCGTGATCCTGAGACGGGCAAGCGCACCCATGACGAGGAAGCGACCTTCGACTATCTCGAAAACACGCTGTTCCGCTACCAGGTGCCGCCGACAGAGGTTGCGGCAATCTTCCTGGAGCCAGTGCAGGGAGAGGGCGGCTACATCGTGCCGCCGGCGTCGTGGGTCCAGCGGCTGCGCGCGCTGTGCGATGAGTACGGGATCCTGCTCGTCGCCGATGAGGTGCAGTCCGGGATGGGGCGCACCGGAAGGATGTGGGCGATCGAGCTCGCCGACGTCGAGCCGGACATCCTGATCAGCGCCAAGGGCATTGCGTCGGGCCTGCCGCTTGGAGCCTTCGCCGCTAAGGCAGAGCTGATGGAGCGTTGGGGTGCGGGCGCCCACGGCTCGACCTATGGCGGGAGTCCCGTGCCCTGTGCGGCCGGGCTGGCCACCCTCGAGACGATCGCTGCCGAGAACCTCACCGACAACGCCACGAAGGTCGGGGAGGAGCTGCTCTCGGGCCTGGGTGAGCTTCCTGCTCGGTTCCCCCGTACCGTCACGGACGTACGCGGGGTCGGGCTGATGATCGGCATCGAGTTCCGGACTGGCGAGCAAGCCGAGGCTGTGCAGCAGCAGGCTTTCGAGCACGGGCTCCTGGTCCTGGAGTGCGGTGAGAGCACGATCCGGATGTCTCCACCGTTGGTGGTCACCCTCGAGCAGGCCCACACGGCTCTGCGGATCTTCGGCGACTCGGTGGCAGCGGTCGCGGAGTGAGCCGCCACGTCTTTTCCCGCGGGGGCGAAGGCCTGCCGGTCGCGGTCCGGGGGAGTGGCGTGGAGATCTTCGATACCGACGGTCGGCGCTATCTGGACGGCTCTGGTGGCGCGATCGTGGTCGGAGTCGGCCACGGCGTGCACTCGGTTTCGGATGCGATTGCTGAGCAGACTCGCCAGATCGCTTACGTCCACGGGACCATGTTCACCACCGATGTTCTGGAGGCCTATGCCGACGAGCTGGCGCCGCTACTGCCCCTGGAATCGCCCCGGATCTACCCGGTATCCGGAGGCGGCGAGGCCGTCGAGACGGCACTGAAGATGGCTCGTGCCTACCACCTGGTCCGAGGCGAGGACCGATATCTGGTGATCGGGCGCGACGGCGCGTACCACGGCAACACCCGCGGCGCCCTCGACGTGTCCGGCCGCGCCGGGCTTCGCGCGCCCTATATGCCCTGGCTCGGGTCGGCCCTGCACACGACGGCACCATACGAGTACCGCTGTCCGTTCCCCGAAACTCATCCGGAGGGGTGCGGCGAGCGACATGCCGAGGTCCTTGATGAGCTGATTATCGAACACGGTTCCGGGCGGGTCGCGGCATTCATCGCCGAGCCCATCTCCGGGGCGGGGCTGGGGGCCTGCGTGCCTCCAGCGGACTATTGGCCAGCTGTCGAACGGGTGTGCCGCAGCCACGGTGTGTTGCTCATCGTCGATGAGGTGATGACTGGCTTCGGGCGTACCGGTGCCTGGTTCGCCTCCGAGCACTGGGGTGTGCAACCCGATTTGATGGTGTTGGCCAAGGGCGCTGCCTCCGGCTACTGGCCGCTGGGGTTGGCCGTCGCCAGCGACGACGTCCACAAGACGATCATGACCGGTGGCTTCACGCACGGGTTCACCTACTCCCACCACGGCGTCGGGGCGGCCGCGGGCCGTGCTGTGCTGGCACTTTTGAAGCAACTCGATCTCGTTCAGGCGGCACGGGATCGAGGCGCCCAGCTCGACGCGGCCCTGCGCGGCGAGCTCGGGAACCACGCATCGGTCGGCGACATCCGTGGTCTGGGGCTGCTGCGCGGGATCGAGCTGGTGTCCGACCGACAGACTCGGGCCGCGTTCGCCCGCTCGGACCGCGTGGTCGAGCGCGTCGTCGCTGCAGGCATGGCGCGCGGGGTCCTGCTCTACTCCTCGACCGGTTGCGCCGACGGGCGTGATGGAGACCTTGTGCTCCTCGGGCCGCCTCTGATCATCACAGAGTCGGAGACTGACGAACTCGCGAACTTGACGGCGGCAGCCATCAAGGACGTCCTCGGCTGATACATCACGTCAACAGCCATATATATCTAGTCGACGTATCTAATCGCCAGGTCATCTCCTCCTAACAAGGTGACGGTGACGTGGAGGCTTGTACCCGCTTCGTCGTCGCTGTTCGCCGCTCGAAAGGAACACGCGTGGGACGTTCAGCACTGAGCTTGCTCGCGAGTTTGTCCTGCGTCTGTGTGCTGGGCGCCGGCTGTGGGAGCATGCAGTCGCCCGGCAGCGTTGCGTCCAGCGGCGTACCCAGCAACTCCATTCCGAGCGCATCCCCGATCAAGCCGAAGCCGGCAGCCGACTCCGACTTCGATCCGAAGAACTTCAACCACCCGCTCGAGATCACCAATCAGTATTTCCCGATGGTCCCGGGGACACGGCTGCATTGGAAGGGACACGCCTTCGACGAGGACGACGGCGAGCGGATAGAGCGGGAGATCGACTTCACGGTCAGCGACCTGACCAAAGTGATTGATGGAGTGCAGACCCGCGTGGCGTGGGAACGCGACTACAGCGATGGGGAGATGGAGGAGGTCGAACTCACCTACTACGCCCAGGATGACTCTGGAACGGTCTGGTATTTCGGCGAGTACTCCGAGGAGCTCGACAACGGTAAGATCGACGACTCGCCCGCCTGGCTGGGTGGCCTGCAGAAGGCGCGGCCGGGCATCACCATGCAGGCCCAGCCAGCCACGGGCTTCAAGGACTACGCCGAGGGCTGGGGTCCAGCGGTGGAGTGGAATGACCGCGCCAAGGTCGATCAGGTGGGTATCTCGAACTGCGTACCAACAGGCTGCTACCACGACGTCGTGGTGATCGCTGAGTTCAACCCCGATGAGCCCGGGAAGACTCAACTCAAGTACTACGCGCCAGGTGTCGGCGGTATCCGCACCGGCTGGCGCGGCAAGAACGAGAAAGAGCGCGAGGAGCTGGGGCTGACGTCGCAGGCCACCTTAAGCGACGCGGAACTGGCTGGCGTAGACAAGGCCATGTTGGCTGAGGAGAAGCGGGCATATTCGCGGCGCCCGCAGGTGTTCGGGTCGACCGTGCAGATGGAGAAGGGCTAAGCCAAGCCTGGGCGCTGGAGCTACCCAGCCAGATTTGCTTGCCCAAGACCAAGGCCCCCATGTATAGCCGTCGTGCGTTAACGCGCTATACAGATCTTCACCATCTTGGTCTTCACCTGGGGCGGAGCGAAGGGGCTGCTGCGTTGACCTACTCGATTGTGGCCCGTTGTCCGAGGACCGGCGCCGTTGGTGTTGCCGTTCAAACCCACTGGTTTGCAGTCGGTGCAACCGTTCCGGTCGTCGAGCCGGGTGTCGGTGCCATAGCCACGCAGTCGGTGGCTTCCCGCGAAACGGCAAGAGCGGTGCTGACCAATTTGCGCGCTGGAGAGAATGTGGACGGCGCCTTGGAAGAGGCTTCGACACGCGATCAGCAGTGGGACATTCGACAGATCGGTGTTGTGACCTGGACAGGTCAAGCATACTACACCGGTCACGGTGCGTTCGCTTCGCGGTGTGGCGGCGAACGGTGTCGACGTCGGCCGGCAACCCCGATGTCGCCGAGCCTGCTGGTCGTCTGTGGAGCCGACGACCGAGATGAGCGTCGGCTCCGCGCCGATTCGTGCTCTTCACGATCAGCGTTCCCGAAAGCGGGCTCGCTGATCTCCGAAGCCCTTGGCGAGCGCCTGGTTGGCGCGAGCCGATCGGAGAGCCGAAGGCGACGGCGTTTCCAGCACCGGCTGCACGAGTTCGCGGAGTACTGGAAGAGCACGTACGACTGGCCGTCTGGGAGGTCTGGCTCAATCAGCACCCGCAGTTCATCACCGAGATTGATCGAACGAATGTGCATTTTCTGCCCCGCTTCCAGCTGTCGGCCGGATGTGCCCCCATGATCAAGTTCGCGAGTGACGCTTGCGCTTCGACGACTATCGCATCTATCGAGCCTGGTCGGCTGTCGGGCAGGGTTCCCTTTGTCGAGCGGCCACTGCGATGACGACCAGCGCGAGGACAATGAGGAGGCCACAGGCGAGGAAGATGCCACGGTTTCCTAGGGCAGTTGTCGAGCCGAGGGCGATGATCGGCCCGGAGACGATCGCGCCGACGCGCCGGGTGTTCATGTAGAGGCCGGTGGACAGGCCTGGCCGGGGAATCATCTGTTGGAACAGTGTCAGTCCGACGCCGGCGATCGCGGCGAAGCACCAGGCGTTGAGCGGTTGGAGGGCGATGAGCATGACGGGCCCGGTGACATAGGTCATCGCGACGTAATAAGCGATGCCGGCGACGCATCCTGTCATGATCAATCGCAGGCTGGAGAAGCGGAAGCTGAGCCTGCCGATCAGGACCAGGGCGGGGACCTCGAGGCCGGCCGCGACACCGAGAGCGATTCCTGCCCAGATCACGTCGATGCGCATCGTCTCGGTGACGAACAGGGTCATGATCGAGGTCACGGTGGCGTTCGCGGCTTGTAGCAGAACGAAAGCAGCCACGATCAAGACCACGGCACGCCTCCGCAGCGCCAGGTGGTCTTCTTCGGCGGCCTTTGCCGGACCGTCATGGTCGGGCGCGCGGCGGACCGCTGGGAGATCATGACGGCTGTGGTGGCGATGTTGAGAACGGCGATGGCGCCGATGGCGAGGAGAATGGCGCGGTTGCCGAAGGCGCCCATGATCAGCGTGGCAACCGGCGGGCCGGCGATCCAGGCGACGGAAACGATGGCGCGGGTATTGACGATGTCGGCTGGTTTGGCGCCGGAGTGTCTGAGGTGGGCGTAGAGCATCGAGCTGCCGACGCCGGCGGGACCGCCCACCACGACCAGGGCGACAACGGCGACTGGCAGCGAGGTCGTGAATGCCAGCACGAGCGCAAGGACCAGCGTGAGTACGCCGCACGCCAGCATCGGTCGTAGATAGTCCTCCCGACGGTCAGCGTAAGAAGGCACGAGCAGCGAGGCGACGAAACCGCTCGCGTTGTAGACCATGAGGATCCACCCGACCTGAGCGGTCGACGCGTCGTAGAGGGTGACCAAGATCAGAGCAAGGGCTGGGCTGAGGAAGGCGATCTGTAGACCCCACAGCAGCGCGGCTGAGGGCACGAGTAGACGTTTCATGTATCCGGCAGTACCTGGTTCAGCGGTCTGCTGATCCTGAAGTCGGCACGCCCTGCGCGCGGTTGCCAGCGGGCGCCGATACAGGTCCGACGGCGGACGGTGGATTGGTTACGGTGGCCTCCGAGACAGCGGGACGTGATGTGGCGCTCCAGGTGGCCAGCAGCTTCAGCTGGTCCTCGGCCTGGCTGCCCGGTTCCGCAGAGTACGCGATCATGGTCAGCCCGTCGCCGGCCAGGTCGAGGGCGTCACCGGTCAGTTCGATCTCCCCGACCACCCGATTGGCCAACCGTTTGCGGGCAGTGCGGTGCAGCCGCACATCGTGCCGGGCCCACTGCACGGAGAAACCGTCGCTACGGGTCGCCAGCTCCCCGATCAGGTCGCTCAGGCCGCGGTCGGAGGGGTCGCGGCCGGCCTGGCTGCGCAGCGCACCGACCATGTCGAGGGCGACCGTGTCCCAGTCCAAGAAGAAGGCCTTCGCATAGGGGTCGAGAAACACGAACCGGGCGAGGTTGAACGGCAAGTCGTCCCGAACCAGGACGCCGTCATAGAGGGCCAGACACAAGTCGTTGACGGCCAGGATGTCCAGCCGCGCATTCCGCACGTACGCGGGCGTGCCGGTCATCCCGTTCAAGATGCTGAGCACGGCCGGCCGTACCCGGGTCACCGGCGGCTTAATCGGACGCGATCGTGAAGGTGGGACCGACGCCGCCTTGGCGAGGTCGAACAGGTGCTGCCGCTCCGCCTCATCTAACTGCAAAGCTCGCGCTAGGGCCTCCAGAACCGAGTCCGAGACCCCCGAAAGATTCCCGCGCTCGAGCCGGGCGTAGTAGTCGAAACTCACCCCGGCCAGCGAGGCGACCTCCTCACGCCGCAGCCCCGGCACCCGCCGCTTCTCGCCGTACGTCGGCATGCCGACCTGCTCCGGGGTGATCCGGGCTCGGCGGCTGGCCAGGAAGTCGTGCACGGCTTGACGGTCCACACCTCGACACTACGAGCCGGCCGCTGGCTCGAGGAAGGTACTGCCAGTACGCGCCCAGCAGACGAGCCCTCAAGATGAGCTGCCTTAGCGTGTACTCGCAGTGCCTGTTTGATGGCGGGCATGAGCTCTAACGTCGAGAACCTGGATCGCCGTACGGCTCGCGGACTTGCAGGCCGAGCCACGCCTTCGAACTCGTAGGAGCAGAGCAATGAATAAACGCACTCTCGGTAGCAGCGGCCTGGAGGTGTCCGAGATCGGACTGGGCTGCATGGGACTCAGCCACGGCTACGGTCCGGCCGTCAGCGGGCAGGACGGCATCGCTCTCATCCGGGCTGCGGTCGACGTCGGCATCACCTTCTTCGACACTGCTCAGGTGTACGGCCCGTTCACCAACGAAGAGCTGGTCGGCAAGGCCCTGGCACCGGTGCGCGAACAAGTCGTCATCGCCACCAAGTTCGGGTTCTCCTTCGACGGCGGCCGCTCCACTGGACTCGACAGCCGGCCGCAGCACATCAAGGCAACCGTCGAGGACTCACTGCGCCGGCTGGGCGTGGAGAGCATCGACCTGCTCTACCAACACCGCGTTGACCCCGACGTGCCTATGGAGGAGGTCGCCGGCGCAGTCAAGGAGCTCATCGCCGACGGAAAGGTCGCGCACTTCGGGATGTCAGAAGCGGGGGTTGAGGCAATCCGGCGCGCCCATAGTGTGCAACCGGTTGCCGCGCTGCAGAGCGAGTACTCCTTGTGGTGGCGTGAACCCGAAGCTGAGATCCTGCCCACCCTCGTCGAGCTCGGGATCGGGTTCGTACCGTTCAGTCCGCTCGGTAAGGGCTTTCTCACCGGCGCGATCGACAGCACGACGTCCTTCAGCGACACCGACCTGCGCAACACGCTGCCACGGTTCACCGAGGAGGCCCGCCTGGCCAATCAGGCCCTCGTCGACCTGCTATCGGGGATCGCAGCAGGTAAGGGCGCGACTACAGCGCAGGTGGCGTTGGCTTGGCTGCTGGCCCAGCACCCGTGGATCGTACCCATCCCCGGCACGACGAAGGTGCACCGCATGCAGGAGAACTCCAGCGCGGTCGAGCTGGAGCTCACCGGCGAGGACCTCGAGGAGATCACCGCGGCCGCCGACAACGTCGACGTCCAAGGCGAGCGCTACCCCGAGCACATGCAACGGTGGATCAATCGGTGAGAGCGGCCACCAACCTGAAGGACCCTACAAACCACGAAACGAGGTATAGATCAATGCCTGATGTCTCGACCCTGACACTGAACAACGGCGTCGAACTCCCAGCGTTGGGTCTGGGCGTGTTCCAGACACCCGCTGACGAGACCCGAGCCGCGGTCGAGGCGGCGCTCTCGGCTGGTTACAGACACATTGACACCGCCGCTGCCTACGGCAACGAGCGGCAAGTCGGAGAAGCGGTCCGCAATTCAGGGCTGGACAGCTCTGAGGTCTTCTTGGAGACCAAGATCTGGATCAGCGATTACGGCTACGACAAGACCCTGCACGGCTTCGAGAAGAGCGCCCGCAAGCTCGGAGTCGACCAGATCGACCTGTTGATCTTGCACCAAGCGCTGCCGTCTGACTTCGAGGCGACCCTGGAGGCCTACCGAGCCTTGGAGACGCTGCTCGGCGATGGGAACGTACGAGCCATCGGCGTCAGCAACTTCATGGTCGAGCACCTCAGCACCCTGCTGGATCGCACCAGCGTGGTCCCGGCAGTCAACCAGATCGAGGTCCACCCCTACTTCCAGCAACGCGACGTGCAGGCCCTGAACGCCGAGCGCGGCATCCTCACCCAGGCCTGGTCGCCGATCGGCGGCATCACCTTCTACCGCGACGGGCAGCACAGCAGCACCCTGAAGGACCCGGTGATCGGCGACATCGCCACGGCCCACGACAAGACTCCCGCACAGGTCATGCTGCGCTGGCATCTGCAGCAGGGCCGCTCGGTGATCCCGAAGTCGACCAAGCCGGAGCGGATCGCCGAGAACATCGACGTGTTCGACTTCGAACTCTCCACCGAGGAGCTCGCGGCGATCGATGCCCTCGACACTGGCCAGCGCGGTGGCCCCGAGCCTGAGGCGATCACATTGGAGAACTTCGGGCGCCCGATCCCCGAAGACTAGTGACATGCAACAGCAGCGACCGCGGACCGACACAGCCACCCGCCAGCCGATCATGACAGTGACAATCTTGGAGGAAGGCGGTTCCCGATGAGAGCAACCTTGTACGGCGGGGCCTGGGATATCTCGGTCGGGGAACGACCCGACCCAATGATTGAAGAGCCGACCGACGCCATCGTCGGTGTCCTGATGGGCTGCGTCTGTGGCTCGGACATGTGGTACTTCCGCGGCCAGTCTCCGCATGCGCTCGGGCCCATCGGTCATGAGTTCATCGGAATCGTCGAAGAGGTCGGCGACGGCGTGTCGAAGCTCTCTGCCGGCGATCTCGTGGTCGCACCGTTCTTGTGGTGCTGCGGCGAGTGCCGGCCTTGCCAATCAGGATGGCCATCGAACTGCGTCAACGGTGGCTCGTTCGGCAACCACGGTCACGATGGGGGCCAGGGCGAAGCCGTGCGCTCGCCGTACGCGGACGCCACGCTCGTCAAAGTCCCCGGTCACGACCACGACGCAGCGACGATGAAGTCGCTGCTCGCCCTGTCCGACGTGATGTGCACCGGGCACCACGCTGCCGTCAGCGCAGGTGTGCAGCGGGGCCAGACCGTCGCCGTCGTGGGCGACGGCGCCGTCGGGCTCTGCGCGGTGCTCGCCGCTCACCGGCTTGGCGCCCATCGCATCATCGCGCTGTCACGCAACCCCGACCGCCAGCAGGTCGCCAGAGACTTCGGGGCGACAGATATCGTCTCCGAGCGTGGCGGCGAGGCTGTGGAACGCGTCCGCGATCTCACCGACGGGTACGGCGTGGACGCGGTGATGGAATGCGTCGGCACAGGCCAGTCGATGGACACCGCGTTCGGCATCGCCGCAGTCGGCTCGGTTGTCGGCGCCGTCGGGGTGCCGCACGGGGTTGTCGTGCCGATCAACACGATGATCTTTTCCAACGTCGGGCTCCGCGGCGGGGTGTCGCCGGCACGCAGGTACATCCCCGAGCTTCTCCCGGACGTTCTCGCCGGGACGATCAATCCCGGGCGCGTGTTCGACTACGAAACCAACCTCGACCAGATCCTCGACGCGTACCAGGCGATGGACCAACGGCGTGCGATCAAGTCTTTGGTCCACATCGGAAGCTAACCGCGCGCCTAGCGTCGTGCGTCGGTGAGAGAGTCTCACCGACAAGAGCAGAAGGGACGCCGATATGGCGCAAGAGCAAAGCCGCGCGCAGCAGTTGATGGGCGACATTGCCCCGAAGCTGGCCCAGCTGACCGACGACGTGCTGTTCGGGGATGTGTGGGCTCGGCCGGGTCTGTCGCAGCGTGACCGCAGCCTGATCACGGTAGCCGCGTTGACGGCCCTCGCACGGACCGACCAGCTCGCGTCGCATCTAGGTCGCGCGCTGGATAACGGGGTGACCCAGGAAGAGCTGGCTGAGGTCGCCACTCACCTGGCGTTTTACGCGGGGTGGCCGTGCGGAATCAACGCGGCGACGACGTTGCGGCGGGTCGTCAATGACCGGTGACCGAGAGGACGCGGCGCTAATCCTGTTGCCCGCCGCGTCGACCGCAAAGGCTGCGGCTGATCGGTTCACCGGTGATGTCTGGGTGGACATCATCACCGAGGGTGCTCTCCCGGGGAGTGCGCGGTTAGCCTGCCCGGTCGCTTCATGACTCATCTCGCGCTCGCGGACAGCGCCCGCGACACCGGCCTTCCCGATGTCGAGTGGGGCGATCTGGTAACCGACGCTGAGTACGACGCCGCAGCGACCATGGCGACGACGGAGAGCAGCGCACCATAACGACCTATTCGGCCAGGTCGGCAGCGAGTCGTACATGTGCCCGTCGACGCCGGCGAGTCGCCTTTCCGGCAAGTGGCAGCACTACCCGCCCGAGTCAGTGCGTTCGATTGTCGCGCGGAAGTCGTGATCTTGTTGTTCGATCAGCTCCATCCTGTTGTCGAATCGTCCGATTCGGACGATGCCATTCCAGTAACCGACATCGCCGTAATAGAACACCAAATCGCCCGACGGTTGGTAGTAGCCGATATCGCTGACGTCCGGGTCATCTCCGTCTGGCACGCCTTCCATCGACAGCGGGCGGGGCAGTTTCGCGATCTTTTCAACCTTGTTGAAATCCTTGAAAGTCAAAGCGAGCGGGAGTTGGACGGCGAGATCCCGTGCGGTGGCGTTGTCGGCCAGTCGCGCGGTGAGCACGATGTCGCCGAACGTTACCTTGATCCGCGTCTCACCTAGCGGTGGCTCTGCGGAGCGTTCCAGGGACGTCGTTGCTTGGGTACTGGCTTGAGACGGCGTAGGTAGCTCTCTTGAGCTTGCGGCGGCCATGACCTGATCAGGTGCCTTGGCTGCCGGTCGCCGTCACCGACCGCTCAGGGGCGCCAAGGTTCTCAGTGGCAGCCCACGAGGCAAGTAGAGCCAGCGCATGTGCAGTTGGCGAGCCGGGCTCCGCAGAGTAGAGGGTCAGGTTGAGCCCGGGCTCGGAGGCCATGTCGAGACTTTCGTACGCGAGGGTCAGATCGCCGACGACATAGTGGTGGAAGCGTTTCGTGCCGGCGCCGTGGAGGCGGACGTTGTGCGAGCTCCAGCGCCGACGGAAGTCCTCGCTGCGGGTGGAGAGTTCGCCGACGAGGTCGTGAAGTCCTGTGTCTTGGGGGTCCCGGCCGGCTTCGGTACGCAGGATGGCGACGCAGATGTCGGCGGCGAGGTCCCAGTCGGGATAGAAAATGTGCGAGTCGTCGTCAAGGAAGGTGTATCGGGCGAAGTTCGGCTGCCTGTCGGGGTCACCCTCGTAGAGGCTTGAGTGCATCGCCCGGCCGAGGTGGTTGGTGGCCAGTAGGTCCATCCGGCCGTTACGGACGATCGCCGGACCGTTGGTAATGGCGTCCAGGGCCCACTGCAAGCTAGGGCGTGGGCTCCACCGCTTTGTCGTACGGCGGCGTGGCCGCAGGATCGCGCTGGTGCCGTCGGCGGCGTGGGCGAGGTCGAACAGGTGAGTCCGCTCGGCGTCGTCGAGCTGGAGGGCTCGGGCGATCGCGTCGAGCACGGAGGCGGAAACTCCGGCGAGGGCTCCGCGTTCCAGCTTGGAGTAGTACTCAACGCTCACCCCGGCGAGGGCCGCGACCTCGCCGCGGCGCAGCCCAGGCACCCGTCGGGTGCCCACGTCGGGCAGACCTGCAAGTTGCGGAGTGATCTTGGCTCGCCGCGAGATCAGGAACTCACGGACCTCGGCGCGGTTATCCACGTCAACGACACTACGGTCCGAACCGGGGCTGGTGGGATGCCATGTCAGTACACCTCTCATCAGAGACTCCCTCGCTCAGTGAGATGCGGGTAGCTTCTAGAGGCGCGGCCGCGGCCAGCCGGGTTGATCCCATCCCACGTGATTGCCGTCCGCGGGGATGCGGCGCCGGCAGGGTCGTCGTCCAACCCATCGTGATGAGTTAGAGGTCAGGAGACCGCAAGAAAATGCGTGGTGCTGTCATGTACGCCCCCGGTGACATCCGGGTCGAGGATCGCGTCGATCCGCGGATCGTCGCGCCGACCGATGCGATCATCCGGCTGTCCGCGACCTGCATCTGCGGGTCAGACTTGTGGCCCTATCGCGGAGTCGACGCCGTCAACAGGCCGTCTCCGATGGGTCACGAGTACGCCGGGATCGTGGAGGAGGTCGGCGGCGCGGTCACCACAATCAGACCCGGCCAGTTCGTGGTCGGATCGTTCTTCGCCTCCGACAACACCTGCGAGATCTGCCGGGCCGGCTACCAGAGCTCCTGCGTACACCGGGAGGGTGTCGGCGCCGGCGGCGCTCAGGCAGAGTTCCTCCGCGTCCCGCTCGCCGACGGCACTCTCGTCGCCACTCCCGATATCCCGGCCGACGACCTACTGCCGAGCCTGCTCGCGGCCTCTGACGTGCTCGGCACCGGTTGGTTCGGCGCCGTCGCTGCTGCGGCCGGACCGGGCCGAAGAGTCGCTGTCGTCGGCGATGGCGCGGTCGGCCTGCTCGGGATCCTCTCGGCCAAGCAGCTCGGCGCGGAGCAGATCATCGCCCTGAGCCGCCACGAGTCCCGCCAGCAGCTCGCCCGCGAGTTCGGCGCCACCGACATCGTCGCCGAACGAGGAGACGAAGGCGTGGACGCTGTCAAGGAGCTGACCGACGGCCTCGGTGCGCACTCGGTTATCGAGGCAGTCGGCACCCAGGAGTCGATGCTGCAGGCGATCCGCTCCACCCGTCCCGGGGGGCACGTCGGCTACGTCGGCGTCTCCCACGACGTCACGCTGCCGGGCAAAGAGATGTTCTTCTCCCATGTGCACCTGCACGGCGGGCCGGCTCCCGTACGCCGCTTCCTGCCCGAGCTGATCGACCTCATCTGGAACCGCACGATCGATCCGGGCAAGGTCTTCGACCTGACGCTGCCACTCGACCAGGCTGCCGAGGGCTACCGGGCCATGGACGAGCGCCGGGCGATCAAGGTATTGCTGCGGCCCTAACACAAGGTAAGGAACACCGATGAACCCCACATACGACTTCACCGGCCAGGTGGCTCTCGTGACCGGCGCCGGATCCGGAATGGGCCTGGTCACCGCTCAGGCTTTCGCTGAGGCGGGCGCAGCGGTGGTCTTGTCCGACATTGACGAGGGCACACTCCGCACCGCCGCGGACGACCTCGCCAAGGCAGGACACCAGGTGCTGGGCGTCCGATGTGACGTGTCCGACGAGGGCAGCGTCGCCGCCATGGTGAAGGCAACGGTCGACACCTTCGGCCGGCTCGACATGGCCTTCAACAACGCCGGCATCCAGGTCCCACCCAGCGACGCAGCCGACGAGCCGGCCGAGGTCTTCGACCGGGTGAATGCGATCAATCTCCGCGGCGTCTGGGCCTGCATGAAGCACGAGCTAGCTCAGATGCGAACCCAGGGCAGCGGTGCCATCGTCAACTGCTCATCGCTCGGCGGTCTCGTCGGACTTCCCGGCCGGGCCGCCTACCACGCCTCGAAGCACGGGGTGATCGGGCTGACCACCAGTGCCGCGCTGGAGTACGCGCCACGAGGGATCCGAATCAACGCGATCTGTCCGGGCACGATCGAGACACCGATGGTCACCGACATGATCGCCAAAGGTGAGCTCGAGATGACCGAGGCCGTCGCCAACCAGCCGATCGCCCGACTTGGCCGAGCCGACGAGATCGCCGCGTCGGTGCTGTGGCTGTGCAGTCCAGGAGCCAGCTTCATCATCGGCGTCGCCCTACCGGTGGACGGTGGCTACACCGCGCGCTGATCACTCGAACTCGCGTCACCCATCAGTGCACGACACTAGTTGGGTACGGACAGACCATAGATGGCGGCAGCGTTGGTGGCGAAGACAGCGTCGCGCTCAACCTGATTGAGGTCCTCTAAGGAGTGCGCGAGCGCGTCCCAGATTTGTCCATACCGCATCTTGGGCCGCTCGACGGGATAGTTGCTGGCTAACACACAGCGGTCTGGACCGGCGGCGTCGAGCGCAATGTGTATCAAGGGATTGATGGTCGCTGGGCTCCAGGTGGGGTCTGACAGTCCGAGCGCGGAGATCTTCAGCCGTGCTGATGGGACGGCGCTGAAGAAGCCGGCGAGCGCGTGCGACCAGTCCGTCACGCTCGCGGCCGCGTACGGCAGACCTGTGTGTTCCAGCACGACGACAAGTTCCGGAATCTCGCGAAGGATGCTGGCCGCCTGTTCGAGCTGGCTGGGCCAGACGAGCAGTTCGAAAACGAGGCCCTGCTCGGCGAGCATACGGAGCCCGCGGGCCCAGCTGATGTCATCCAACAGGTTGACCCGTGGGATGTCGGCGCGACGAGATTTTGGATCGAACCACGCCTCCTGCCGAATACCACGGAAGCGTGGCGATCGCGCATGCCGGGCCAGCACATCGCCCAGAGCCGGATCTCGCAGATCGGCGTATCCGATGATCGCCGTCGGAGTTTCGTGAGCATCGGCTAGCTCGTCCAGCCACTCGGTCTCCAGTACAGGGTCAAGATCATGATCAATCTCGGCCTGGACATGGACGGTTGCGATCAGATTGACGTCACCGGCGTCTCGTTGAAAATCGCGAGCAAGATATCGCCCTGGCAGCTCATCGAACCCGGCACTCAACCAGGGGTATGCCAGCCGGTCCGGATCCCACAAGTGAATGTGGGTATCGATGACGCGCTGAGGCACATGCGAGATCGTACCCATCGCGGCGAATCCGGAGGTCAACGCTCAGGCTCGTCACCATTCGCGTGGATCCATCCTCGTGGCGCCAGATCGGGTTGCGCCAACGATGACCCTGCTCAGCGCGTTCTCTGACGTAATCCTCCTTGACGTCGATGCCCAAGCCAGGTGCTGCCATGCGTCTTTGCCGGCGGCTCCGGGCAGCAGCCGGACTCGTTCGGTCGTTTCGTCGTAGTCGAGCGGCTCAGGCGCAGGCAGACCACACCCATGGAGATGACGCAACAGTGCGTGAACGGCTGGTGTCCAGGGTTTGGTTGGCCGACGGACTACGGTGCCCACCACCTCGACACGCCTGCTGACGGTCACCCGGGGAGGGTAGCAATCGCAGCACTGACAGATTGAAGAGTTAACGCTGGCGCCGCCGGCGCACAGCTGGCTGCGGAGGTGAATTCATGCTGACTTTTGCTGGAAGCGCCGTAGCGCGACCCAGATGAGTGGGAGGCCGATGAGGCTGGGCAGGAGCCAGTAGGTCAGATGGGGCAACCGGCTCCACAGCGGTAGAAAGGCTCCGTTGTCGACGTAGAAGCCGGTGAGTAGGGCGATGTAGGAGCCGCCCATGCCGATGGCGTGGTGGGGTGGCCAGCCTGGTCGATGGCGTCGGCGGGCGCGGTACCCGTACAGGCCGAGGCTGAACGCGATGACGGCGATGGCGAATAGCTGGGCGTCTTCGTGCCAGCGGATCCCGGCCATGATCGTCGCGGTGGTGAAGATTACGCCGAGTGCCCACAGGTAGACCCGTCCAGCACGTGGGTGGCGTCCGGGTTGCTTGTGGGCCGTCGCGGCGAGGGCCCCCGCGATCACAGCGGTCAGCCCGGACAGGATGTGTAGCACCAACGCCGTCGCGAAGATCGGTCCCGCGTCAGGGATCGGCAAGCCAAAGATCTCACGCAAAGATCTCACGATTGACGTCATGATCAATCTCGAGTATCAAACTCGCATCAGGCTGGCGTGTAGCACAGTCGTGATGCTGCAGACGATGCGGATCAGGCTGGCGGCACAGGCGATGATCATCAGCGGTCTTGTTGAAGTAGCAGACACCGTGATCATGGTGATCACGGTGAAGTCGATGATCATGCACAGCGTTGCGACAGCGACGGTGGCCGCCAGGGCACGGCGCGGGCCGGTTTCAGGCAGCCAGCGCATCAGGCGCCCGGTGGTGGCGAGGGTGCCGCCGGCGGTGGCGATCGCGGCGATGATCACCGGGATGACGGGGATGGCCGCTACGAGCGCGATGAGGCCGGTGTGCCAAGGGCGTGGATGAAGCAGTAGCAGCCAGCAGATTCCCACGAGCGGGCCAGTCGCAAGAAAGCAGGCGATGGTGCGGCGCGCGTACGCGGTGGCCAGTTCGCCGGCGAACGCGCCGGCGACGGCGTGCGGGCTTCCGAACTGGCTGGTCGCTGCTGCGGCGGCCCGGTCGGGTGCTAGCCCGGTTGCGATGCGGTCCTCCGTGGCTTGTTCCAGGCCGTCGCGCAGTTCGGTGAGAATCGCGTCGCGGCGGCGGCGTGGTCCGTTTAGCTGTACGGCGAGGTCGGAAAGGTACGCGGCGAGCGCGTCCTTTGGTCGCGTACCGGAGCCGGTGGCTAGGCGCTCGCTGGCCATGTTCGTCTGTTGAGGAGGGCGGTCACGGCGGTGGAGAACTGGTCCCACAGAGCGCGTTGCTCGCTGAGCGCGATGTGTCCGGCCGGAGTGAGGTGGTAGGCGCGGCGCCGGCGTCCGCCAACGGTCTGCCAGTCACTGGCGATCAACCCGGCGCGTTCCAACCGGTGCAGCGCCGGGTAGACCGTGCCCGTGGGCAGATCGAGGGCGCCGTCGCTGCCAGAGCGCAGCGACTCGATAACGGCGTACCCATGTTGCGGACCCGGCTCGAGGACGGCGAGCAACAGCGCGTCGAGGTGGCCCTTGAGCAGTTCGGGTCGCATTGGCAGCACCGCTGTCGCCTCCTTGCGATCTTGGCGCTTCGCACTAATAGTGTAGCGTCGCCATACTTTGCGTGACTATCTATCCAGCCGACGATCTGCTATTTGATGACGGTTTTTGGGTTCGGAAGTCGACGTTGGCGTTATGAGCGCGCCAGACGCTGATCAGCGGCGGGAGTGAGATCAAGTTCGTCGATCAGCTGTCGGACGCGGCGTTCGATGTCGTCGCGGATGGGCCTGACACCCGCGGTGTCGAGCCCGGCGGGGTCATCGAGGTCGTCCCAGGATTCGTAGCGTTTGCCTGGAAAGATCGGGCAGGCATCGCCGCAGCCCATAGTGATCACGACGTCCGCGGCGCGAACCGTTTCGTCGGTCCAGGGCTTGGGGAACTCGTTGGAGATGTCGATGCCTCGTTCGGCCATTGCGGCGATTGCGGTGGGGTTGACCTCGTGACCTGGTTCGGATCCGCCCGACCAGGCGACGGCACGGTCGCCGGTCAGAGCCTCAAAGAATCCGAGGGCCATCTGAGACCGGCCGGCGTTGTGGGTGCACAAGAACAAGACGGTCGGCTTGCCGTCGCGATGTAGGCCTTCCACTTTGGCGACGGCGCGTAGCCGTTGCCGGGCGAATCGCTCGGCCATGAGTGGGAGAAACTTCGTGACCGCCGCCTGCTGTGCGAGCTGGTCGTAGGAGGAGTGAAGGAATCGTTCGATGGTTTCGGTTCCGAAGGTGCCGGTGAACTCACCGGCAAGCCGGGATGCGGCGGTGCGGAGCGCGAGTGAGGTGTCGATACTGAGCGTGCTCCAGGTGGGTGTGGTCACGATGCTCTCTCTGCTGGTGCGTAGAGGTCGACGAGGTGGTGGACGCGACGATGGATGTCGGCGTAGGCGCGCTCGAAGGCGGCGTTGGTATTGATTCGTACGGGGTCAGGAATCGACCAGTGCAGCCGCGCACGGGTGTGTCCAAGCTCTTCGTGGGCGTTGTCGCAGACTGCAACGATGAGGTCATCGTCGTGAAGCACGTCGTCGAGGGGCTTAGGGCGGTTGGGATCGATGTGGAGTCCGTGGCGCTCGGCAACGGTTATGGCCCGCGGGTGGATGCGTGGGCCGGGATGGGTGCCGGCCGAGGTCGCCGGAGTGTTGCTCAGCTGGCTCCAGATGGCGGCGGCGAGCTGGGAGCGGGCCGAGTTCGCTGTGCACACGAACAGCACCCGAGGTCCAGCGCGGAGGTTGTCGGGCATGTTGCCGGAGAGGGCGGCCGCCCAGACGGTCGGCTGGTCAAGTCGTAGTTGGACGTAGCTGCGTCGCCGGTCGCCTTCAGATCGGACTCGACGGATGATGGCGGCCTCCTCGAGCACGCGGAGATGGTGGGCGAGCAGGTTGGTGCCTAAGCCGACGTCGGCGGCCAACTCGCCCGGTGAGGCGTCACCAGTCACAAGCCGGTCCACCAGGGCCAGCCGGACCGGTTCACCGAGTGCGGCGAAGACGGCTGCTCGGCCGTCCAGGTTCTGGCCCACAGTTTGCCTCCATCATTATTGAGTCAAGTATTGTTGAGATATGTCAGGCGTCAAGCCCAGCGGCGTAGCAGCATGATCCCTCGGACGCTACTGGCCGAGCTGATAGGCACCGCGCTGCTGGTGACGGTCGTGGTGGGGTCCGGTATTGCCGCAGCCAGACTGTCGCCGTCCGATGGTGGTTTGCAGCTGCTGGAAAACAGCACGGCGACGGTGTTCGGGCTGATGGTGTTGATCTTGGTATTTGGACCGGTCTCCGGCGGCCACTTCAACCCGGTGATATCAGCGGTTGACTGGCTGCTCAGCCGCCGACCAGGCAACGGCTTGTCTGCCGCTGGTGTTGCCATGTACGCGGCGGCGCAGGTGATTGGGGCGATCTTGGGTGCACTGCTGGCCAACATCATGTTCGACCTACCCGCGCTGCAAATCTCGGGCAAGGACCGAATAACCCTCGGTCACGGTCTGGGGGAGGTCGTGGCCACGGCGGGCCTGGTGCTGCTGGTGTTCGCGCTGGCCCGAACGGGGCGGGCTGCACTATCGGCGGTCGCGGTCGGCGCCTATATCGGGGCGGCGTATTGGTTCACTAGTTCGACGTCGTTCGCGAACCCGGCGGTGACGATTGGTCGGATCTTCTCCGACACCTTCGCCGGCATCGCGCCGACGTCGGCCCTGTTCTTCATCGCCGCCCAGCTGGTCGGCGGGCTCGTCGGCCTGTGCCTGGTCAGGTTCTTCTTTCCCGACGCCCCAGTCACCGCGGGGCGAGCCGTCGTCCCGCATCCGAACTACCTTTCCGAAGAAAGTTGAGGTTTCATGTCGAAGCCAAGCGTGTTGTTCGTCTGCGTCCACAACGCAGGCCGGTCGCAGATGGCCGCGGCGTTCCTAACCGACCTGTCAGCAGGCGCGGTTGAGGTCCACTCAGCCGGATCGGAGCCCGCCGATCAGATCAACCCGGCGGCCGTGCGGGCCATGGCAGAGGTCGGCATCGACATCGCGGCGGAGAGGCCGAAGATTTTGACCGACCAGGCCGTCCGCGAATCTGACGTGGTGATCACCATGGGCTGCGGTGACACCTGCCCGTTCTACCCGGGGAAACGCTACGAGGACTGGGTGCTGGATGACCCGGCCGGCAAGGATGTCGCGGCCGTCCGACCCATCCGCGACGAGATCCGACGCCGTGTCGAGGCGCTGCTCGAGGACCTCGTTCCGGCAGGCCAGAGCTAAGTTCAGCGAGACGGAGAGGCAATCAATCCGGCTAGCGTGTCCAACGTGTCCGGCACCAGCTTGTAATAGGCCCATTTCCCCCGTTGTTCGCGAGTCAGGATGCCAGCCTCCACCAGCAGCCTGAGATGGTGTGAGACTGTCGGCTGGCTCAGCCCGACCGGTTCGGTCAGGTCGCATACGCACGCTTCCTGGTCAGCGTGCGCGGCGACTAGCGAGATCAGTCGGAGCCGGGCTGGGTCGGACAGCGCCTTGAACCCGGCCGCCAGCGTGGCCGCCTCGTCCGGGTTGATCACCTGCCGGACCACCGGCGTACAGCAGTCCGCGAGTAACGGCAAAGTCGGACGGTCGGACGGGACGAGCTGCGCAGTCGGCATACGAACCAGCATGACACATATTGACAATTATCGATGCGTGCTTAAACTCGTATCGATAATTGTCAATGCGAGAGGGGCCTGAGCTATGCCGGAGACAACGACCACCGAACAGCTACGCGATCACGTGCGGGAACGCTACGCCGCAGCCGCCATGACCGTCACCTCGGGACACGGGACGGCGTCGTGCTGCGACGACACCTGCGCCGAGGGTGGCTCATGCTGCAGTCCGACTGTCTTGGAGGTCGACGACACATTCGGCAGCGCGCTCTACGCAGCCACGGATCGGGACAGCCTCCCGGTGTCAGCCGTGGCGGCCAGCCTGGGCTGCGGCAACCCTGTCGCCGTGGCGGAGCTCCGGCATGGTGAGACAGTGCTGGACCTCGGCTCGGGCGGCGGGATCGACGTGCTGCTATCGGCCCGTCGGGTCGGCGAGACCGGATTCGCCTACGGCGTCGACATGACCGACGAGATGCTCGATCTTGCCCGGGCCAACGCCGCCCAGGCCGGCGCCAACAACGTCGAGTTCCTCAAGGGCACCATCGAAGACATCCCGCTGCCTGATGAATCGGTAGACGTGGTGATCAGCAACTGCGTGATCAACTTGTCCGTCGACAAGCCCAAGGTGATCACCGAAATGTTCCGGGTGCTCAGGCCCGGTGGCCGGATCGGCATCAGTGATGTAGTGGCCGAGGACAACCTCAGCGCGGGGGCACGCGCGGAACGAGGCTCCTACGTCGGCTGCATCGCCGGAGCCCTGTCACACCAGGAGTACCTCGACGGCCTCACCTCCGCCGGCTTCACCAATGCGACGGTCCGTTTCACCCAACAGGTCGCCGACGGCATGCACAGCGCCATCATCCAAGCCATCAAACTGGAGACGTCGGCAAGGTGACCGCCAGAAGGTCGGGTCAGCGCTGAATCGCACCAGGCGTTTCAGCGTGTGCTTAGGGGCCGTCGCCCTGTACCCCCCGTCCGTACGGATTCCGGCCATCATCCCAAAAGCGGCCGCGATCGTAGCCTTTCGGTTTACACCGGAATAACGTGGGTAAAGCCAACGCAACTCTGGTTGCGCAGTCTTGACACCGTCGCCAGCGTTGTACATCTGATGGAGCCACATCTTGGTTGGGTCGTGGGTCTGGCGGACCCGGGGGGCCGGCTGCCTTTGCCGTGAGCCTGGCTCTCCAGCAAAAGGAGATGGGTTCTGATGTCGTTGAAGAAGCAGCCGCTTATCGACAAAAACATGATCATTCCGTTCTGGTTGTTGACCAGCTGCTTCGTGGTGTGGGGGCTGGCCCAGGACCTGACCGCCCCGCTGGTCACCGCCTTCAAGGGCATCTTCACAATGAGCACCTTCGAGGCGTCGCTGGTCCAGTTTGCCTACTTCGGGGCCTACTTCTGCCTGGCTCTTCCCACCGCATTCCTCAACGAGCGGTTCGGCTACAAGGTCGGCGTACTGACCGGCCTCGGCCTCGCCGCGCTCGGGGCATTCGCCTTCTACCCCGCGGCCAAGTCGCTGACCTTCGGCTTCTTCCTCATTGCTCTGTTCATCCTGGCCGCCGGTCTCTCAGTTCTGGAGACCTCGGCCAACCCGTTCGCCATCGCGATGGGTCCGGAAGGTACGGCGACCAGGCGGCTCAACCTGGCGCAGTCGTTCAACCCGCTCGGAACCAACCTCGGAGTGCTGCTGGCCGCCGTCCTCGTCTTGCCGAAGATGAACCCCGCTACGGCTGAACAGCGGGCCACAATGCCGCACGACCAGCTGGTCACTATCCAGACCGGCGAGCTCAACGCAATCATGAACCCCTACCTGGGCCTGGCGGTCGCGCTGGTCATCATCTGGGTTGGCCTATTCATAAAGAAGGTTCCCAGAAGCCACGAAGAGGTCGCCTCGGACAGCCACCACATGCACTTCGGCTCGACCGTCAAGCGGCTGCACCACAACCACCACTGGCGTTACGGGGTCCTCGCCCAGTTCTTCAACGTCGGAGCTCAGGTCTGCACCTGGACCTACATCGTTCTCTATGTCAAAGATGTGGTCCCCGGTGGCACCGCGGTCAAGGGTGCCTACTTCCTGCAGGTCAGCCTGATCCTCTTCTTCATCTCCCGGTTCGTCATGACCTGGCTGATGGGCTACATCCGGGCCACGAAGCTGCTTGCGATCATGGCCAGCCTCGCCGTTCTGCTCTGTCTCTACGCCGCGTTCTTCCCCGGCCTGTCGGGGGCTTGGGCGCTCGTCGGGGTGTCCGCCTGCCTGTCGCTGATGTTCCCTACGATCTACGGGGTGGCGCTGCACGGTCTAGGGGTGGACACCAAATTCGCAGCCGCCGGCCTGGTCATGGCGATCGTCGGTGGCGCCATCATGCCGCCGATCCAGGGCCTGCTATCCGACCAGTTCGGCACCGCGCCGGCCTTCGTCGTGGCCGCAGTCTGCTACGTGGGTGTCTTGGTTTACGCCATCTATGACCTGAGGTCGAAGGACCGGTTCGCCGACGTACCGGAGGGAGAGCCGACGATCTCGATGGCCGGCCACTGAGACGGTACGCGCGGAGCAATCCGCGCTAGGCCTGCTCGGCGATCAAATCGTCCACCTCGGCCGACGTTGGCGGCTGTGGTCCCTGCCGAGAGCAGACGATTGAGGCGGCCGCGGTCCCGCGTATCAGGGAAGCTTCGAGCCCAAGCTGCTTCACATAGCCATCCAAGAAGCCAGCCATAAAGGTGTCGCCGGCGCCGACGGTGTCGACCACCGTGGTGGGGAAGCCCGGTACGCGCGTGATGTTTCCTCCGGGCTCGACGGCGGCTGCACCGTCTGGCCCGAGCGTAAGGACGGCAAGCCCGAGCCCATACTGTTCGACCCAAAGGGCTGCCAGCTCGACGAGATCGGAGCCGACCTTGTCGCCGCCGCTGGCGCTTGCCTTCGCGAGGAACTCGATGTCCTCATCACTTGCCTTGACGATGCCGTGACGCCGCCCAACCACGTGGAGCCACGGCTGGACCTTGCTCCAGTACGCGTCGGGATCGGTGATCACTGTCGGTCGTACGTTGATGTCGTAGGAGACCTGCGCCCGCACCCCCCGCATCCAGTCGAGCAACACTTCCGCACCGGGACTCACCACGCATGACAGGGATGCGATATGCAACCAATCGTCGCTGGCCAGCTCAGGCAGATCGTCGATCTGCCACCCAAAGTTGGCTGTGTCGTTGAAATGGAACGTGTAGCTGGCGACACCCTGCTCATTCAGACTCACAACCGCGATCGAGGTCGCCTGTGAGGACTCGGTTGCAAGATCAAGTTTGACGTTCGCCTCGAGGATGTGTTGTCGAAGCTGACGACCGAAAGCATCTCGAGAGATCCGACCAAGGAAATGCGTGTCGCACCCAAGCTTGCCCAGGGCGACCGCGGAATTCATCGGTCCGCCGGCCGACAATGCCAGCCACGTCGAGCTGAAGGAGTCCCTGTTGGCCCTATCGGACTCGACCAGATCAATCAGAGTCTCTCCACACACCACGAAGCGACTCATGAGGACAATCTAGTGGTTGGTGCATTCCGGCGGTGAGCCGCTACGGCAAGGAGCATGGTGAGGAACGGTCGAGCATGATAAAAGTCGAGCATGCCCTTGATTTTGTACGCCGAGTTCACCGCCAAACCGGGCTCGGAATCTCAGGTTGAGACGCTGATCTCCGGCCTGGCTGAGGACGTGCGCCGCGAGCCCGGTAACACTGAGTTCACCGTCTACCGGGAGCGCGACAACTCGCGCAAGTTCTTCGTCTTCGAGCAATATCGAGATGAGCCCAGTTTCGACGCTCACATCAGTGCTGAGTACGGTCTGATCTTCAATCAGCGGCTCAGTAGCCTCATTGAAGAGGACGAGTCACAGCTCACGTGGCTCACGAGATTCGACCCAACCTGACGTCAGATCACTCGGCAGTTGAGAGCCCCCTGTTCAAGATCACTTGACGCCTTGACCCATTGACGCCTTACGCCGCGTCTAGCCCGTTGTAGCCCGGTTACCGGTGGCATGGAAGAAACCCGACCCGTGGTCTGGGTGTATGCCAGCTAGGGCTTTGATCGCTAATCCGCGATCGTGAGATGGGTCAACAACGGCCGAAGGACAGCGAGGCTGTCATGTCTGTGATCCGTCGACATCCCGTAGTCACTTTCTTTCTCCTGGCCTACGCCCTCAGTTGGGCGGCCATTCCCTGGCAGAGCTTCTTCGCACCGGGAGTGTTGGTCGCAGCACTGATCGTCGTGTCACTGACCGAGGGCGTCGCCGGACTGCGAGCCATGGGTTTGCGGCTCATCCGCTGGCGGGTGAGCTGGATCTGGTATGTCCTCGCAGTCGCGGTGCCCTAGCGGTCAAGTTCGCGTCAATCGCGCTGAACACCGCTCTGGGCGCACCCGCCCCGCACATCGCAGAGTTCAGCGTCTGGTACAGCCTGCCGATGGCGATTGCCATCAATATTGTCAATCCTCTCACGCCCAACTCCCAGAGGAGGCGAGCTTCCGCGGCTGGGCTCAGCCCAAGCTGCAGTCCACTCGGACACTCTTCGCCGCCACCGTTCTGATGGCTATCGGCGTCACCATCTGGCACATCCCGTTCCTCCTCATGCCCCAGTTCGGATCGAGCCCGATCGAGGCCACAGCCACCGTCGCCGTGACTTTCTGGTACGCCTGGTTGTTCAACCATGCCTCGGGCAGCTCACTGCTCACACTGATCGCGCACGCGACAGAAGGCACCATCGAGACGAGCACCCTATGGCAGTCCGGCGCCGACACGACCCGGATGACCTGGCTCTACTGCCTGGTCTGGTGCTTGGTTGCGATTGGACTGCTGGTCTTCGACCGGCGCCTATGGACCAAGCCGCCAGGACCGGTCGACGACCTAAATCGTGTTGACGCTCGGGTCGAGTCGAAGATGTGAGATTGCACCGCGAAGACTGCTCAAGCTCTTCGATAGGTTGGGAGCAGGTCTGAGAAAGGGACGCGGCCGGTCGAGATCGGATCATGTTGAGTGGTTGCCTTGCACCGCGAGCTCTTCGACCGGATTGTTTTTGTCTACAACCCGGCGAATCCTCGTATCCCGCTAACTCTGGCGGAGAGCGTGCGCGATGATCTTCGTCGTCGGTTGCCTGACATGCCAGTCACCCTCCAGCCGACTCGTTACCCAGGTCACGCACGCGAGCTGGCCCATGCTGCGGCAGGAACCGGGCGACCTCTGATCATTGCCGTCAGCGGCGATGGCGTCTACAACGAGGTCGTCAACGGCATTATGGACGTCGACGGCAGCAGCGCGGTGTCGGCGGTGGCAGCCGGTGGAAACGCCAATGATCATCGCCGCAGCACGCGACGGATGCCACTCGTCGCGGCCATCGTCGATGGTCGAGCCCGGCACTTGGATCTGCTGCGATTGACCGTCCGAACCAACGGTGTGTTGTGGAGTCGCTACGCCCACTCCTACGTCGGCCTCGGACTGACCCCGCTGATGGCCATCGGCCTCAACAAGGACATGAAGGGAACCGTCATGGAACTGATCTCGGTCATGCGAACTTTCAATCGGCTAGAACCCGTCGAGATCAGCACCGCCGCAGAGGAGCGAGCACTCTTCGACAGTCTTGTCTTCGCCAACGTTGCCCGGATGGCGAAGTACGGACGCGTGAGTAACTCAGGGCGACCAGATGACGGATTGTTCGAACTGGTGTCTTGCCCTCACCGAGGTCGATGGCGGATCGCCTTGATGGTGCTTCGAGCGGCGACCGTGGGACTGGGAAAGCAGCCGAGGATCAGCCACTGCGAGTTCGCCACGACCAAGGCCACTCCCTTCCAGATCGACGGCGAAGTCATACACGTGGACGCCAACTCACAGGTGATCATTGACTGCGTCTTCCACGCCCTCACCACTGTTGGATGAACGAGCTCATCGTGCGTCGATGGCCTCGCGGCGACAAGATCATGATCGGGCCTGGAAGAATAAAATGATGGGGGTCTCGTACGCATGAAGTCTGTTATCTACTCCCGAACCGGTGACCCGTCGGTTCTTCGGCTGGTCGATCGCGATGTGGCTGAGCCTGGGCCTGACGAGGTACGGGTCCGCATTCTCGTCTCTGGTGTCAACCCCACCGACTGGAAGTCACGGCACGGCGCGGGCGACGGTGCAGCGCCGCCGTTCCCGGAGGTGTCTCCTAACCAAGACGGTTCCGGTCTGGTCGACGCACTCGGCGAGGGGGTCGTGGACCTTGCGGTGGGGGATCGAGTTTGGGTATATCTGGCCGGCCACCAGCGGCCGACGGGCACCGCGCAGGAGTACACGAACGTGCCTGCCGATCGGGTCGTGCGACTGCCTCCCGGGACGAGCTTTGACATTGGCGCCAGCCTCGGTGTACCAGCAATGACCGCGCACCGCGCCTTGACCGTGTCAGAGGATGGGCCGGAGCGGCTGTATCTGGACGCCCTTGCCGGCAAAGTTGTGCTCGTCGCCGGAGGCGCGGGGGCGGTGGGTCACGCCGCGATCCAGCTGGCGCGCTGGGCTGGAGCCACAGTGATCACGACAATCTCCAGCCCCGGCAAGGCGGCGCTCGCGGCGGCGGCGGGCGCACACCATGTCATCAACTACCGCGACGAGGATGTCGCAACGGCCATCAGGAAACTTGCTCATGACGGTGTCGACCTGGTGGTTGAGGTCGCGATCGCGGCGAACGCGCAGCTCAACCTCGATGTGGCCAAGGCGCGCAGCTCTGTCGCCATCTACGCCAACGACGGCGGCCGCGAGTTCACCCTCGATGTCAGACAGAACATGATCAAGAACCTGCGCTATCAATTCGTTCTGCTCTACACGGTCGGCGATGCAGCCCTGAAGGCCGCGTCGGACGACATCACCCTCGCGCTGCTCGACGGAGCGCTGCCCGTCGGGGACCTCGCCGGCCTGCCGCTGCACAGGTTTCCGCTCGCAAACACCGCAGATGCGCACCAGGCCGTTCAAGACGGCGCAGTCGGAAAGGTACTCATCGACGTCCCCGCCGCGGATTAGCAGACGTCGGGCCGCCCATTTTCTGGGCGGTCCGGTGTCTACCCGTGTGAGGAGGAGGCGATGCGAGGATGCGATGGCGACCGAGGACCCGTTGACCGGCGACCTGTTGACGCGAGCAAGGGCCGGCGACGGGGACGCGTTCAGGGCGCTCGTCGAGCCGCACCGGCGGGAGCTGCAGGTGCACTGCTACCGGATGCTCGGCTCGGTGCAGGACGCCGAGGACGCGGTGCAGGAGACGCTGATGGCCGCGTGGCGCGGACTTGACGGGTACGAGGGGCGCGCATCGATACGCACCTGGCTCTACCGGATCGCGACGAACCGATGCCTGAACGCGCTTCGCGACGGCGCACGCCGCCCCGGCGACGAATCCGTGTTCGGCGTACCACCACCGCCGCCGACCCGGACGGTTGAGCCGATCTGGCTACAGCCGTACCCCGACGTGCTACTCGAGGGTGTGCCGGACGCGGCGCCAGGGCCGGAGGCGCGGGTCGAGCGGCGGGAGGCGATCTCGCTGGCGTTCGTGACGGCGATGCAATACCTGCCGCCCCGACAGCGCGCGGTGCTGTTGTTGCGCGACGTGCTGGGCTTCCGTGCCGCCGAGGTCGCGGACATGCTCGACACCACCGAAGAGGCGGTGACCAGCGCACTCAAGCGAGCCCGGGCGGCAATGCCGCGGCAACGGTCGGCCCGGATCGGCAACGCCAACGAGCGGGCGCTGGCCGCGCGGTTCGCGGACGCTATGGAGCGCGCCGACGTACCGGGCATGATCGCCCTGCTCACCGACGACGCCTGGATGACCATGCCGCCGGCACCGCTGGAGTACCAGGGTCACGACGTCATCGCCGAGTTCCTGTGGATGGTGGGGTTCCGCAGCGGCAGCCGCCGCTACCGGCTCATTCCGACATCGGCCAATGGCCAGCCGACGTACGGCTGCTATGTGTACGACCACGACGAGCCGGTCGGGCATGCGCACGGGCTGCTGGTGCTCACCGTCGACGGCGACCGAGTCAGCGCAATGACCCGGTTCGTCGACAACAGCACGCTGCCGTACTTCGGCCTGCCGCGTACGCTGCCCGCTAACCAGTGACCAGGCGTTCCGTCACCGCCAATTCAAAGGCGCTCGGTCGCTCGCGTGCACGGCGGCCCCGGTGCCCAGAATTTTCATAACCTGGTCAGCAACACAAGCGAGCTGCGGCGGTCGTGTGCTTGACGCGCGTTGGCGCGTTCACCCGCAGTGGGTGAGTCTGGCCGGCGCTAGCGCCTCCACAATGTTTTGTGGACAGGCTCACACCGTGGGCCGGAGAGAAAGGTCGGCGGATGGGGTGTCTGCTCGCACTGCTTGCCGGGTTCGCGCCAAGGGTCGCTCTCGCGCTGGTCTGGATTTTCACGAACTGGGTGGACCGTGCATTCAACGGCTTCCTCATCCCGCTTCTCGGGTTGATCGTCTTTCCCTATGCGACCCTGTTCTACGTCCTTGCCTACAACCCGGTTAGCGGCGGACTGGCCGGTTGGGGATGGATCTTTGTGGTCCTCGGCTTTGTCTTCGACATCGGGCACTGGGTCGGCGGAGGTGTGACTGGTCGGCAGCGTTATGCGAGCGCATAACGCCGTTCATCAGGTGACTCGGGGCGGCACCGGGGGCAGTCATGAGCACCGAAATCCCGAACCAGCCTGACGAGCCGGCAAACCCGTCACCGGCCCAGGCATTTAGGAGTGCACGCGCCCCGGTGTCCAGGTAATTTTGCCTCACGCCACCACCGACCGGTTGCTGCGAATGGTGGACAGTGGGTCGACTGCCCGCTTGATCTTGATCAACCGTTGCCGCGTTTCCACCGACCAGCCACGGCCTACGTCGTCACCTGGGGCGAGGAAGTTGGGCACCGTACGTCCGTTGGTGTGTCCAGCCACAGCATCGTCTATCCGGCGTGGGGTCGAGCGGCTCGGCGGTGATCTGGCCGAGGTCGACCCCGAGATCCGTACGGAGTCCGCCAGCCAACGCCGCGGCCATCGCGGCATCACCGGCATAGAGATCCAGCTGATCCCGGGTCGGCACCTCTACGGCGGGCGGTTCCAGCGCCAACCCCGGGGATGATCCAGTGATGGCTTCCGAAACCAACCGGCGCGTACGCGATGGAGCTCGGCTCGATCCGCCACCCCGCGACCAGCGCGGTGCGGAGTTCGGCTTCGGAAAAGATCGGTTGGAGGTCCATGCATCGGGGCGAGCCTAACCAGCGTTGTCACCGCAGGAAGTCACGCAGGCCATGGCACTGAGTCAAGAGCCCTGGTGGTAGATGACGAACTCAGGGTAGACATAACGTCCGGGCCGGTCGCCGATCTCGTTGATCGCGCGGCGGATCTCTCGCAGATGATCAACTGTCATCTCCAGCGGCGGCTCGTCGGGCTGGTACACGGTCCGGATCGGGTAGTCCACCCCAGGAGTGGTGCTCATCTCGATGTGGCAACCCAGCACGTGACTCACCGGGTGGGTCTCCGCGAACGCGATCAGCCGGTCAATGGTTGCGCGGAACGCAGGCCAGTCCTCGACATACAGACGGCCCGGGTAGACGGTGTCGCCCGTCAGCAGGAGTCCTGTGTACGAGTCGTAGAAAGTGACCGCGGCCGCGTTGTGGCCAGGACTGGGAATGCAGTCCAGCGTCCGACCACCCAGGTCCAGGCGGGCTGGTCGATCCACGTCGGCCGTGAGCCCCAGGTAGTCGGCGACCGCCGCAAGCCTCGCGTCAACGACTGTCGTAAGCGGGCGGTCCGCGAATTGTCCGTCGCCCGCGACGTGGTCACCGTGCGAGTGGCTGTGCATAACGAGGAGGGGGTAGTCAGAACGGGAATGCCGCGCCAGCCACTCCGCCACCAGATTGTCGATCACGGTGCGCAGCGGGAAGTACTCGGAGGACGCGGTGGCACCGGTGTCGATCAGCACCGCGCGGGCGCCGCCAAACAGCAGGAACATGAACGGAGCCTCGTAGTTGATCGCCATGTTCTGTCGCAGGATCACGGTGTGCTCGTCGTACCAGTGGACCTGGATGTCGGGGTCTGTGTTGTGTTTTGCCGACACCGATCCATGGATCCAGTGGACCCCTATCGGGCGCGCTACATGCTCAGCCGCCAGCGGCCTGAAATCGATCGACTCGGCGTCGGGTGTCATCCGTCTCCCATGGCAGTAACTCCGGCCACCCATCCATATGCTTCATATTGGATCGATGGTCAGACCTTTCTCGAGCCATACCTGAGCGTATGGGTTGTCGTTGTACCGGGCGATGTGGCGGTAGCCGGCTCGTTCGTACAAGGCGATGGCATCGGTGAGGCTGGCGTTGGTGTCGAGCCGAACGGTGTGGTAGCCGAGCTGGATGGCTTCGGTTTCGAGGTGGCGTAGCAGCCTGGAGCCGAGCCCGGCTCCCCGCCACGCCGGATCGACCCACATGCGTTTGATTTCGCAGATTGGGCCGGTGATTCGTTGGACGCCGCCGCAACCAACGGGCAGGCCGTCGCTGCTTGCGACGACGAATACCGCGGCTCCATCGTCCGCCGCTGCAGTGTCGGCCGCACGCGCGGCCGCGGCATCGAATCCGTTGGGAAATCGGCGGTTCAGCTCAGCGAAGTACTGGTCTACCGCCTGCGTTGCCAGCGCCGATCGAGGATCCACCCTGCGTAGCTGGACCGTCGCGGCGCGGACCAGCAGGTCGGCGGCGGCCAGCGCGCCGGTTAGGCGGTCCCGCTGCCGCTCTGACAAGGCTTGGAGGATCTCCTCGGCCAGCCGTTCGGACCGATTGTCCAGACGGCGATAGGTCGAGTGCCCCTTCGGTGTCAGGGTGACCCGTCGTCGGCGTAGATCATCAGGATCGGGTTCGACCACCACCAGCCCTCGAGCCTGCAGGGTCCGCAACAGCCGGCTGAGATAACCCGAGTCCAGCCCAAGCCGATCCCGAAGCTCCCGCACAGTAGTGCCGGTGGGACCGATCTCGAAGACCAGCCGCGCTGCCGCCAGCGGCAGTCCCAGGCCGAGAAACGACTCCTCGAGCAGCCCGATGCGCTGCGTATACGTGCGGTTGAAGTGCCGTAGTGTCGCGGTGGCTGTCATATCTCTGACTTTAGTCAGAAAAAGAAGTGATCGCTAAGTACTCGGCTGACCTGTGCTATATAGAGACGGTGGCACCAACAGCCAAGGTGGCTGCCGTTCAGGCGGCCTATGTGCTGATGGACCAGCAGGCCACGGTGGCCAAAGCCACGGCGATGCTGGAGACGGCGGCCGCCGCGGGCGCCGAGATCGTGGTGTTTCCTGAGGTCTTCATCCCCGGCACTCCGATCTGGTTCGACTCAGGGCGGATTTGGCACGGCGACGAGCAGTGGTACGCGATGCTTGTCGACCAGGCGGTGGTCGTACCCGGCCCGGTTACCGAGCAGCTCGGCGCGGCAGCCCGGGCGACCGGCAGCTACGTCGTGATCGGCGTCGACGAGCGCGAGCCGCACGGCACGACGATCTACAACACCACTTTGTACTTCGGGCCGGATGGCAACCTTCTTGCCAAGCATCGCAAGCTTGTTCCCACCGGGTCCGAGCGCACAGTGTGGGGAATGGGTGACGGGTCGACGCTAGGTGTCGTCGAGACCCCGTACGGCAGGCTCGGCGGCTTGACCTGCTGGGAGAACTACATGCCGTTGGCTCGGTTCCACCAGTACGCGCAGGGAGTGGATATATGGGCGGCTCCTACCCTCGCTGTTGGCGATGCGTGGGTAGCAACGATGCGGCACATCGCCCGCGAAGGCCGGTGTTACGTCATCGGCGTCAACCCGTGCGTGCACGTTGACCAGCTCCCGACAGACTTCCCGGATCGCGAGCGTGTCTGGCAGGTCGAAGAAGACGGCGAATGGGTCGAGCCTGGAAACAGCGTCATCGTGAACCCGGCCGGTGAGCTGCTCGCCGGCCCGATGAGACACGAGGAGGGCATTCTGATCGCTGAGGTGAACCTGGCGGCGGTGCACTCGGCGCGACGGTTGTTCGACCCCATTGGGCACTACCACCGACCAGACATCTTCCGACTGTCCGTAGACACCGCCGCCCGGCCGGTGATCACCAGCCATTCATCACCGCTTGACCTACGACAAGACTGAACGATCGTGGACCTCTTTAGGCGTCGGATCCATGTTCCAGCGCGGTGAGCCGAAGCTCCAGTTGATCAACCCGATGCCGCAGTAGTGTCAGCTGTGCCTCGAGGCTGATCTCGCGCTCGGCGCGGCGCTGGATTCGGGCTGACTGCGCGGCCCGATCGAGCACTGCCTGGAGTGGCACCAGCCGTTGCGGCCCATGTGGGCCGTCGACCAGTCGGGATGGGATCTCGCCGTTGCGGTACCAGACGCGCAACGCCGAGCGGGAGACCCCTGCCTCGCCCTCTGCGGTGCCCAGCGGTACCCACGGCGTGTCGTCAATCTTGGCCAAGAGCTCAAGCTCGTCGCGCCACGCGGCGAGCCGCTCATCCCACTCGAACGACACCGTGCCACCTCCTAGCGGACCATATGAGAAGCAGTGTATTGACACGGTTTTAATAATGAAAACATGTTTGAACGATTCTCCGGGCAAGCGCCGGCACGTTGTGGTCAGCGCGCAGGAAGAGGCCCGCGAGCTGGGCCACAACTACATCGGTACCGAGCACCTGCTGCTCGGGCTGCTGGTCACGTCGGACTCCCTGGCGAGTGCCAGCCTCAGTGCCCTGGGTTACACCCGTGATGACGCGCGGGCCAGCGTGGAGGCGATGGTCGGTCGGGGCAAGGCGTCGCCCGGCGGGCACATCCCCTTTACCCCGCGGGCCAAGAAGGTGTTGGAGCTGTCGTTGCGCGAGGCGTTGCAGCTCAAGCACAACTACATCGGTACCGAGCACATCCTGCTCGGCCTCGTCCGTGAGGGGGAGGGCAGAGCCGCGCAGATCCTGGCGGCCAAGCATCCTCTAGATCGGGTCCGCGCTGACGTGCTCGCGCGAGTCGAGTCGCCGGGAGCTAGCGAAGCTCACATCGGGAGTCGCACCCCGGCGGCGCATGAGGTGCTGGCGCTGGCAGCGGAGCTCGCCGGCGACACGCCGGTCGGCAGCCACCACATCCTAGAGGCGATCCTGCAGCAACCCGACAGTGCCGCGGCGAAGGTGCTCACCGACGCCGGCATCGACGTCGAGCAGCTGGCCGCCAAACTAGACGAGGTCAGCACGGAAGAAACCGCCGACGACACGCCGGAGCAAGCCGCCGCCCGGCAGCTCGAGCTGTCGATAACCGACCAGGCCGTCACAGTCGTGTTGCGCGATCCCGGCTCCGTTGAGCTTGGGAAACAGATCGTCCAGCTCAATGGCGGGCCGCTGGCGAATCAAGGCGCGCAGCTGGATCTCCTCAGTCGGTTATGGGCCTCGGTCAACAGCTGGCTGGCCAGCACCGCACGAGTGCTGGCACCTCCGCCCGAGGTATCACCGGATGCAGCGGAGAAGTTCCTCACTCGGGGCCTACCGCCACGATTCCGCCGCCGGAGAACCAGCTGACCGCTAAGCCGTTGATCGTTGTTACGGCCGGCAGTGGTCACAATGCTGAGTGGATGCCTGCTCAGGACAGGCCGGGCGCGTTGTCGACCAACAGTGAGCACCGCGTCGTCGCCGATGCCACCCACGAGTCGCTTCTTCTGGTCCCTACCGATGGTGCCGCCGCCACGAAGGCCATTCGCGATGTCGTCATGTCGGTTCGGACCTCAAGTCCGCTGAACTAGCACGACGGTTCAGTCCGGTTCGGTACGCGTTCCAAGCCGAGGGTCGCCAGGAGATCTTCATGAAGTTCCATCCAGACGGTGTGGCAGGAGTCGATTTTGGGTTGAGCAACCCAAGATCGTTTGCCGCCATCCACTTGGTGCAGAGCCGCTGAGTACCGATTGGCGTATCCGTCGAAGCGTTGCAGAGCAGCTGCAAGCTGCTCGCAGACCGCCCTAAGCCCGTGATCAAGATCATGGAGATCAGCGACGACGCGCGCGTCCCAGTGCTGGTCGGTGTGATCATTTGCCGCCAACAGATCTGCTGGCTTCGGGCGGATCTGCCAGTTGGTCACGGTCGTCAGGAACGACGAGTTCAGGTCAACGAATGCACCATGTGCGGCGTTGACCTCAGCGCGTGCCCCGGCCTGGTCCAGCTCGGCGGCCAAGCGTCGTTGGTTCTCCGCGTGACCTCGTTCGCTCAACGCCCATCCGTGAAGATCGGCAAAGGAAACCCGAGTGACCCAGCCAAAGGCTTCGTAGTCAAGTAGCAGCTCCTGGACAAGATCAGGATCCAAACCAAACCGTTCAGCCAGCGCTGCTTCGTCAGCCATCCCCTTGATTCGCAACCCGTGTAGCACCAGCAGCTCCGGGGCAGACCTATGCGCCACAGCCTCGAACCCTACCCGCGGGTCTGGCTACTCGGCGGCGCCTCGCGCTGTGGCATCGTAGTCGTGTGACGTTGGAGGACCTCGTCCGGCTGCGCCAGGCCCGTGACCTGATGGACCGGGACTACGCGGAGCCGCTGGACGTTCCCGCGCTGGCGCGGGTCGCCTTTATGTCGCCGGGCCATTTCTCTCGCAGCTTTCGCGCTGCCTTCGGGGAGACGCCCTACAGCTACCTGATGACGCGCCGGATCGAGCGGGCCAAGGCGCTGCTCCGTCGGGGTGACCTGACAGTGACGGACGTCTGCTTCGCGGTCGGCTGTACATCGTTGGGGTCCTTCAGCTCGCGGTTCACCGAGCTGGTCGGTGAAAGCCCGAGCTCGTACCGGGCCCGTCGTCATGACGAGGCCGCCGTCATCCCGCCCTGCGTTGTCAAGATTCGTACTCGACCGGTCAGGAACGGAGAAGCGAAACCAGCAGCCGCCCCGTAGCGTGAAACGCATGGACATCAACCTCTCTAATTGCTTCATCGCCGTCGACGACTTCGACAAGGCGCTCGTCTTCTACCGAGACGTGCTCGGGTTGGAAGTGCGCAACGACGTCGCGTACGAGGGGATGCGTTGGGTGACCGTCGGCTCGCCGTCGCAGCCCGACGTGAACATCGTCCTCGAACCGCCCGTCGCGGACCCGGGCGCAGCGCCCGCCGACCGGGAGGCCGCGGCGGAGCTGCTGGCCAAAGGCCTGTTGCGTGGAGTCAACTTCAGCACCGACGACTGCGACGCCACCTTCGAGCACATCCGCGCCGCGGGCGGCGAGGTGCTGCAGGAGCCGATCGACCAGTTCTACGGCGTCCGCGACTGCGCCTTCCGCGATCCCTCTGGCAACATGCTGCGCTTCGGCCAGCCTCGCAAGCAGTGAGCTCTGGTCCCACGAATCAACCGACGTGAGCTCTGGGAGGCGATAACACGTTGCACGGCGGTCGCCGGTGCTATTCGATGGCCGCATGATCTCCGCCGACCGCCTGCTCGCATTCGGAGCGATGTCGTTCCTGCTGATCGTCATTCCTGGCCCGAGCGTGCTGTTCGTGATCGGGCGGGCACTGGCACACGGTAGGCGAGCGGCCCTCACCACCGTCGTCGGGAACACGCTCGGCGCGTACGTTCTGGTGGCCGCCGTGGCCTTCGGCATCGGGCCGATCGTCGCACGCTCTGCCGTCGTCTTCACCGCACTGAAGCTCGCCGGAGCTGCGTACCTGGTCTATCTCGGTGTCAAAGCTTTTCGAGTACGTGATTCTCTGTCAACGACGTTGACCGCGGACAGCCCGGAGGGCAACACACTCCGGACGCTGTGGGATGGGTTCGCCGTGGGGGTCTCCAATCCCAAGACCATCGTGTTCTTCGCCGCTGTGCTTCCGCAGTTCGTCGACCCCGTTCAAGGACACCTCGTCGTCCAGATGTTGACGCTCGGCATGATCTTCAACGTCATCGCGCTCGTTTCCGACAGCCTGTGGGGTGTAGTCGCCTCGCGGGCTCGAGACTGGTTCGGGCGGTCGCCGAAGAGGCTGTCGTTGGTTGGCGGTATCGGAGGGCTGACCATGATCGGGCTCGGCGTGACCGTCGCCGTGACGGGGCGCAAGGAGTAGCGCCGTCAAGCTCCGAAGAGCCAGGTCGAGACGGGAACGGCCGGTATGCCTAGCCTTAGGTCATGGCCGTGAGGGAGTGGGGTGACAGGCCGCTGCTCTTGGCGGTCGACGCGGATCCGCGTCAACTGGGCAGGATCGAGGCGGAACTGCAACGCGCGTTCGGCGCGGACTTTCGGGTACGGGGTGAGCTGGCGCCCGAAGATGCCATCAAGACACTGCACGGCGCACGGCAGCGGCAAGAAAGGACCGCGGTTGTCTTGGTCGATGACGCGTTTCCTGACGAGGCTCGGGCCGAAATCTTCAGCACAGCAAGGACCCTGCACCCCAACGCCCGGCGAGCTCTGCTCGTCGCTTGGGGTGCGTGGGCTCGTCCCGAGTCGGCGCAAAAGATCTTGCGCAGCATTGCTGTCGGCGACATCAGCTACTACGTACTCAAGCCCTGGACGACGCCCGACGAGCTGTTCCACCGGGCCATTGCAGAGTTCGTCCAGGAATGGTCACGGAGCGAGCCGGCGAATCTCCGGGAGGTTGTCGTCGTCGCCGCGCAGCACACCGGGCGGGCGTACGCGGTGAGCGACCTGATGAGCCGGAACGGCATCCCGCATGCTTTCCGCCCGCGTGCCTCGGAGCTCGGACAGGGCGTGTTGGCGGAGATCGGCTACCCCGAGGGCGAGGTCGTGGTGTGGATGCCCGCCATTGGCGGCACGTGCCTGATTGATCCGACTGATGCCGAGATCCTCGAGGCGTGGGGCATTCCCACGACGTTGGCCGGTGTCGATCGGCACTTTGATCTGCTAGTCATCGGTGGCGGTCCGGCAGGTCTCGCTGCGGCCGTTTACGCCTCGTCGGAGGGAGTCCGTACCCTCGTCGTCGAGCGCGAGGCAATCGGCGGTCAAGCCGGAACGAGCTCTCTGATCCGCAACTACCTGGGTTTTTCTCGCGGCCTGAGTGGCGCCGAGTTGGCGCAGCGCGGCTATCAACAGGCGTGGGTCTTCGGCGCCCGCTTCGTCGTGACCCGGGAGGTGGCGGAGCTCACGCCCCAAAACCCCAGTGGATTCCTGGCACACATCACCGACGTGGGTGAGGTCACCGCGCGAGCTGCAGTCATCTCGACGGGAGTGTCCTACCGACGCCTCGGAATCCCGAGTCTTGAGGAGCTCAGTGGTCACGGGGTCTACTACGGAGCGAGTGTCTCGGCGGCTCATGCTCTCATCGGGCTGCACGCCGCAGTCGTCGGCGCCGGAAATTCTGCGGGCCAGGCAGCGCTGCACCTCGCAAGGTATTGCGCATCCGTACACCTAATCGTCCGAGCGCCAAATCTGACGAACAGCATGTCCGCCTACTTGGTAGATGCCATCTGCGCGATGCCGGTGATCAAGGTCCACGTGAATACCGAAGTGGTCGGCGCCCAGGGCGACGGGCAACTGGAGGAGATAACGATGTGCGACCGCACCGACGGGCAGGAAAGCCAGCTGCCATTGGCGAGTCTGTTCGTGATGATCGGTGCACGGCCTCGGACCGATTGGCTGCCGCTGGGGGTCGCGCGCGACGAACACGGCTTCCTGTTCACCGGAGCAGAAGCCGCCGCATCCGACTTGTGGACACGGTCCCGCCCGCCACAACCACACGAAACAACGATTCCCGGGCTCTTTGCCGTGGGCGACGTACGATCCGGCTCCGTCAAACGGGTGGCATCCGCCGTCGGCGAGGGGTCGGTCGTGGTCTCCGAAATTCACCAGTTCCTCTCCCGGACGCCGCAAGGCTGAGGTGACCGAGCCGATGCGTGGCGGAACACGAATCGTGATCACCGCCGTGATCTTGGCGGTGCCGCTGCTCGGCCTGCTGCTCTTGCTAGCCCAACCTGCTCTCGATCTTCGTTGGGAGCACCATCCGGCGCACTTCTGGCTGGTCTTGATCACTGCGGTGCTCTCGGCGATATTGGCGTACGCCACCGGCGATGCAGCCGGCCGACGGGGCGATGCGCGCTTGCTCTATGTCTCATTGGCCTTCTTCTCCTCCGCCGGTTTTCTGGGACTCCATGCGCTGTCAACTCCCGGGGTCCTGCTCGACAAGGCCAAC
Organism: uncultured Actinomycetota bacterium; assembly: GCA_963815975.1. Classification (GTDB taxonomy): domain Bacteria; phylum Actinomycetota; class Actinomycetes; order Propionibacteriales; family Propionibacteriaceae; genus Microlunatus. The sequence continues at coordinate 140,832 of CAWFJC010000006.1, read as the reverse complement.
ACCGGGTTTCTGATCGCCACACCCGTGGGCGTAGCAATCGGGTCGGTCTTCGCCGCATTGTCGACAGCGGACTTCACCGGCGACAGTGCCGTTCGCCATGTGCGAATCGGAAAGCAGCTGCGATGGGTGCTGCTCGGATTGATGGTCTTGTGGGCGGTCTGGTCGTTGGCCTCGCTACCGCCACTTGATCGACCACCGCAGTTTGCGGAGCGGTTCCCGCTCTGGCTCGCTGTACCGGCCGTCCTGCTGTATGCCGCCAGCGCGGTGCGTTACGTCCTGCTCTGGCGTCGTCACCCCTCGCTGATGCTCTTGGCGGTGCCGTCGGCATTCATCCTGCTCGGGGAGTCGATGGTGGCGATTGCGTTCGCGCGGAACTGGCATCTCTCCTGGTGGGAGTGGCACGTACTGATGCTTGTCGCTTTCGGCCTGGTGGCGCTGAGTGCGCAGGCCTCGTGGCGCGAGGAAAGGTTCGCCGAGCTCTATCTGCCGCAAACCAGTGCCGGCGATCGGGAGATCAGCGTGCTGTTTGCCGACCTGGAGGGGTTCACCTCATTTTCCGAGACGCACGAACCCGATGAAGTGGCGAGCATGCTCAATGAGTATTTCGCCGCCGCAGTCCCGGCGGTCGTTACGCCGTATGGCGGCGATGTCGATCGCATCATCGGTGACGCGTTGATGGTGACGTTCAACAAACGCGGTGATCAACCTGATCATGCTCACCGCGCAGCCGGCGCCGGACTTGCGTTGCAGAGGGCCACCCTAGATCTGGGGAAGCACCATCCAGAATGGCCGCGTTTCCGGGTGGGGATCAACTCCGGACATGTGTCGGTCAGTTTGCTGGGTGCCGAGGGCGGGCGTACTCACACGATTATTGGCGACACGGTCAACATCGCCTCCCGCATTGAGAGCACGGCACCTACCGGGGGAGTGGCGATAGGCCCGGACACCAAAGCCCTGCTGCAGGATGCTGTCACGACACCGATAGGCACATTGCACCTGAAGGGCAGGCAGGAGCCGCTCCAGGTGTATTTGCTGACGTCTTTAATACGAGAGCCATAATCTCTCCCGAGTGACTCGAGCGTCGTTCCGCACAAGGCCACGTGTGACCAGGCTTTCAGCACTATTCAGCCCTATTCGTGGCTCCGTGCGGACAACTGGCGATTGCCGGCGGGTCATGTCGAGTCACGACGTTCCTTGATCAGCACTTGATCGTGAAGTGATGCATATCGCCACGCATGATCAAAGAGCGCAAAGATTATTTAGTTATCTCGATGAGATAACGGTTAGAGCTGCGCCGTACTAAATGCCCCCAGCCGTGCTCCCTAATGGCGTGCAAGTCTGCACCGTTGAGGTGGTCGAGGATCAGCGCTGCGCGCTGCCCTCATTCGGTAGCAGTCGGGGTTGGCGACTCATTCGTGTCCAGTTGCGCCCATTCCTCATGCCCAACTCCAGCGGCCTGGAGATCAGAAGAAATAGGGGCATGAGCGTCGGGAATCGCGCGCCGGCGCACGGAGGAGGAGGGAGCGGAGGCGTTCTTCCTCTGCGAGCGACGACGACGGCGGCGGATTCCACGCGCGATGCGCGAACCTACCTAACAAACAGGAGATCTGCTTCTTCCCGTACCTAAGGAGCCCGATGATCAAGTGGGTTGTCAGTGCAGCGCTGAGGTTTTCTCGGCTCGTGGTCGCAGCGGCCATCGGGATCCTTGGAGTCGGTCTTTACCAGCTCCACAATGCGGCCGTCGACGTGTACCCGGAGTTTGAGCCGCCAGACATCCAAATCCAGGCCGAAGCACTTGGCCTGTCGGCTCAAGAGGTCGAGCAGCTGATCACGGTGCCGATTGAGCAGGACCTGCTGAACGGTATTCCGTGGGTCGAGCACATCAGATCGCGGTCGATGCCAGGTCTATCGGCAATCGACCTGCAATTCGAGCCCGGGACCGACCTGCTATGCAGCTCGACAGCTGACGCAGGAACGGATGTCGCAAGCCAAGGCGCTGCCCAACGTGGGCACCCCGCCGATCATGATCCAGCCGAAGTCCTCGACCAGCCGGGTCGCCATGATCGCCATGCGATCGGACAGCGTTTCCGAGATGCAGATGTCAGTTCTTGCCCGCTGGCAGATCAAGCCCCGGCTGATGAGCATTCCTGGAGTCGCCAACGTGTCGATCTGGGGTCTGCGAGATCGACAGCTGCAAGTCCAGGTGGATCCACAGCGTCTGCAGTCGCGGAAGGTCACCCTCACCCAGCTCATCGAAACGACCGGCAACGCACTGTGGGTCTCTCCGCTGAGCTTCGTCGAGGCTTCCACACCAGGGACGGGCGGATTCGTCGAGACTCCCAACCAGCGGCTCGGTGTTCAGCACATCCAGCCCATCAGCACGCCCGCTCAGCTCGCTAACGTCGCAGTCGAGGGCAAAGCCGCGTCGCTTCGGATTGGCGATGTCGCGAAGGTGACCGAGGACCACCAGCCACTGATCGGCGACGCCAGCCTTGATGGCGCGCCGTCACTGATGTTGGTGGTGGAACGGTTCCCCAACGCCAACACCGCCCAGGTCACCCGTGACGTCGACGAGGCACTCGATGCGATGGCACCCGGCCTATCCGGCATCAATTTGGATGCCAACGTCTTCCGTCCGGCCTCCTATATGACCACCGCTCTCCGTCATCTCGGAGTAGCCGGCCTCATCGCTGCAGTGGGCCTCGTCGCGGCGGTTGGCCTGCTCTTCATCTCATGGCGCGCCGTCTTGATCCCTGTTGTGGCTGTCCCGCTGTCACTGGTATCGGCGGCCTGGGTGCTACACCTGCGAGGCGAGACGCTCACCACGATGACGCTGCTCGGCCTTGCCGCAGCGACTGCGGTGGTGGTCGACGATGTGGTCGGTGATGTAGCCGCGCTGCGTAGCCGGCAATTGGCGGCTGGCCCGGACAGCCCCAGCCTCAGCTCAGTCATGGGCGATCTTGTCTCGGCTCGGCGCGGACCACTGCTCGTCGGCTTGGTGATGGCGGTCCTGGTCATGGCGCCTGTCCTCGCCATCGGCGGCGTATGGAACGCCTTCACCTGGCCGCTTGCCGCAACCTACGTCCTCGCGGCAGCCGCCTCGATGCTGGTCGCGCTGATCGTTACGCCCGCGCTGTCGGTTCTCCTGCTGCGTGACGGTCGGCAGGAGTTGCGAGCCGGCCCGCTTGACCGGTGGATCCGCAGCGGTGCCGATCGTCTTGCCGTGCCAGCGATTGCGAAGCCCGGTGTGGTCGGCCTCGTCGTCGGCGTTCTGGCGATCGGCGCAATCTTGGTCGCCTGGCTGGCCCCGAGCGGACCTGTGCTTCCGACGCTGCAGGATCGCAATGTCTTGGTACGCGTGCAGGGGGCGCCCGGCACGTCATTGACTGAAATGAATAGGGTCACCTCTGCCGTGGCCGCTGAGATGCGGGCCGCGCCGGGAATTGAGTCCGCCGGAGCGCACGTCGGCCGCGCGATCACCTCCGATGAGATCGTCGACGTCAATGCCGGAGAGATCTGGCTCACCGTCGCGCCTGATGCTGACTACAACGCGACACTTGCCGGCATTCGCGACATTGCGGTTGGTTATCCGGGCGTGCACACGAGCGTCCGGACCTATGCAGAGGACCGTGTCGCCGCAGCCCACGACAAGGTGTGGCGACGAACTGGTGGTCCGGGTCTACGGGGCTGATCTTTCCAAGCTGAGCAACACGGCCGATGACGTCGCAAGCATGCTGAGCACAGTGACCGGCGTTCTCTCGCCTCGAGTGGAACCTCAGGTGACCCAGCCAACCCTGCAGATCGAGGTGAATCTCGCCGCCGCGCAGCGTCACGGCCTGCGACCGGGTGACGTACGCCGGGAAGCCACGACATTGATCTCGGGCCTGCCCGTCGGGAACCTTTACGAGGAGCAGAAGGTCTTCGATGTGGTGGTCTGGGGCGGACCCGCAATTCGGCAAAGTCTTTCTGATCTCGAGCAGCTGCGCATCGACACGCCATCGGGTACTCAGGTTCGGCTTGGGCGACGTGGCGACGGTGCGCATCGCTCCTGACCCTGCGGCGATCACTCACAACAGCGTGTCGAGAAGCCTTGACATAACGGCAGTCGTCAATGGCCGCAGCGCCGCCGATGTGTCGCAGGACGTGACTTCACGTCTGCGCGGCATGGCCTTCCCCTACGAGTACCACGCGGAGGTGCTGGGAGATGCCGCTCAACGGCAATCCGGCCAGCTTCGGGTGGCGGCCATTGCCGCGGTTGTGGTTCTGCTCAGCTTCTTGATCTTGCAGGCAGCAACGGGGAGCTGGGGCCTGGCGGGGGCGTTGCTCGTGACCCTGCCCGTAGCCGTGGCCGGTGGCGTGTTGGTTGCGCCCCTGGTTGGCGGGGTGAGGTCGATCGGTGTCTTGGTTGCCTTGTTCGCGATCCTCGCACTAGTAATCCGACAGGCTTTGGTCTTCGCACGCCGCGCCCGCGAACTCGGTGCCGAACCAGGGGCAAGTCCAGCCGCTGCCGTCCAGCAAGCCGTGCGCGAAGTCGCGCCATCGGTCGTCGGTGTCGCACTCGTGATAGCGGCCATCCTGATTGCGCCCGCTGTGATGGGCACCACGGCCGGCTTGGAAGCATTCCATCCCTTCGCGGTCAGCATGTTGGCCGGCCTCGTGACGGCCACCCTCGTCTCGCTAGTCGCAGTGCCCGCTTTCTACCTGGCGATCGCCAACCGGGGCCTGTTGAAACAACAGGGGCGTCCGGCAACGACAACCCCTGCAACCGCATCTGAAACTGAGGTGAATTCATGAAGCTCCGTGGTTTGGCCGCATCACTCACCGTTCTTGCGGCGATAACTGTCGGTGCCAGCGGCTGCAGCGAGGCCGGGGCGTCGAACGAAGAAAACCCTGATACGGCAGTCACTGTCGAGGAACCCGCCGAAGAAGGCCAGCCAGCGCGTCTTACGGTTAGCGAGCGCGCCGAACAACGGCTCGGCCTCCGTACCGAGCCGGTTCGTCCGCTGACGGGCCAGGCAGGAGGTGCGACGGAGGTCATCGCGTACTCCGCTGTGGTGTATGACGCCGACGGTAAGTCCTGGACGTTCTCGGCGCCGTCGCCGCGAACCTACATCCGGGTGCCCATCGTGATCAGCTCGATTACCGGCCAGACCGTCCAGCTCAAGAGTGGTCCCCCAGTGGGAACTCAGGTTGTAGTTGTGGGCGCGCCCGAGTTGGTCGGCGCCGAGGCCGGGATCAGCGGTGAGGAGTGATGGCACAGCCGCTTGAGACCAAGCCGCGGAAGACCTTGATGCGGTGGATCGTCGGGACAAGCCTGAACTACCGCTTCTTGGTCGTCGCCATCGGTGCCTTACTGATGGTCTTCGGCGTTGCCACGCTCCCATCCACGCGGGTTGATGCCTTTCCGGAGTTTGCGCCGCCGCGGGTAGTCATCCAGACTGCCTGCCTCGGTCTTTCAACCTCCGATGTGGAGCAGTTGGTGACGGTGCCGCTGGAGCAGGCTCTCAACGGCGTCGAGGGCTTGGAAGATATGCGGTCCAAGTCAGTGCCGCAGCTGTCGGCGATCGAGTTGATCTTCAAACAAGGTTTCGACGAGCTGAAAGCTCGCCAGCTCGTCCAGGAGCGGATGACGGCCGTAGCCACCACGCTGCCGACCTGGGCGGCGCCGCCAGTCATGCTGGCGCCGGTGTCGGCCACCGGTCGAGCGGTACAGATCGGCATGACATCAAAGGACCATTCCCTGATTCAGATGTCGATGTCTGCGTACTGGACGATCCGGGCTCGGCTGCTCGAGGTTCCCGGCGTAGCCAACGTTGCTCTCTGGGGCGAGCGCCTGCAGATGATGCAGGTTCAGGTCGAGCCGCCCAAGATGGAGGCGCAGCATGTCGCGCTGAACGAGGTCATGGAGGCCACGGCCGATGCGGTCGATTCCGGTCTGCTCCGCTTCTCCAGCGGTTCGATCATCGGTACCGGCGGCATGGTCGAATCGCCAAACCAGCGGATCACCTGTACGCAACGTGCTGCCGATCATCACCCCCGATGATCTTGCCAAGGTGCCACTGCACGTGGAAGGTGGCGGCAAAGACGTCAAGATCGGCGACGTCGCGCGTGTCGTCGAAGATCATCAGCCGCTAATCGGCGATGCGGTGATCAACGACAGTCCGGGTATATTGCTGGTGGTCGAGAAGCTGCCCTGGGCGAACACCGTTGAAATGACCAAGGGCGTCGAGGAAGCGATCCGATCGCTGGAGCCCGGCTTGCCTGGCGTGCAGTTCGACACCACGATCTTCCAGCAAGCGAACTTCATTACGGCCTCGATTCACAACCTGACCCAGGCGCTGGTGCTCGGGTTCGTACTCGTCATCGTGATCTTGGCATTGTTCCTGTTCGAGTGGCGGGTGGCCTTGATCAGCATCCTCACCATCCCGCTGTCGCTGATGACCACACTGCTGGTCTTGTACTGGCGAGGGGAAACGATCAACACCATGACCCTTGCCGGGCCTGGTGATCGCCTTGGGGGCGGTGGTGGACGACGCCATCATCGACGTCGAGAACATCGTCAGACGATTGCGACAACACCGGCTCTCGGGTGGCGAAGGCTCGACCGCCTCGGTGATCTTGAACGCCTCGCTGGAGGTACGGGGCCCGATCGTCTACGCGACCTTGATCATTGTGGCGGCAGCGGTACCGATCTTCCTGCTGCAGGGACTGACCGGCGCGTTCTTCCGCCCGCTGGCGCTCTCCTACACGCTCGCGATCGTCGCCTCGCTACTCGTCGCGCTCACCGTGACGCCAGCCTTGGCGTTGATCTTGCTCGGACGATCCAAGATCGAGCGGCGTACGTCGCCCGTGGTGGCTGTGCTGCAACGGGGCTACACCGCAGCATTGTCTCGTATCGTCGTGAAGCCCCGGCGGGCGTACGCGATCTTTCTGCTGGTCACCGTCATCGGCGTCGCACTGACTCCGCTGCTCGGCCAGTCGTTGTTCCCCGGCTTCAAAGAGCGGGATTTCCTGATCCACTGGGTGACCCAGCCGGGGACGTCCGCCGCCGAGATGCAGCGGACCACTCTCGCGGTCAGCAAGGAACTTCGCGCGATTCCAGGGGTCCGCAACTTCGGGGCTCACATCGGTCAGGCATTCCTCGGCGAGGAGGTTGCCGGGGTCAATCTCGGTGAGAACTGGGTGAGTATCGACCCGTCGGTGGACTACGACTCGACCCTCGACAAGATCGAAGACGTCAATGACGCCTACGCCGGCCTGTTCCGGGAAACCCAGACGTATCTCGACGAACGCATCGAGGAAGTGATCTCGGGCGGCAAAGAGCCGATCGTCGTTCGCGTCTATGGTCAGAACTTGTCAGTGCTACGCGAGAAGGCGGACGAGATCGAGAAGATCATGGGCAGTATCGAAGGCGTCCAAGATCAGCACACCGATATCTCGACCGACGTGCCCACAACTTCAGGTCGAAGTGAATCTTGCCCAGGCTGAGAAGTACGGGCTCAAGCCCGGCGACGTACGCCGTGCCGCTGCCACCCTCGTCGCCGGTGAGGAAGTCGGCGACATCTTCCGTGCCGGTAAGGCGTACGACGTGGTGGTCTGGAGCACCCCGCGACGCGTGCCAGCGTCCCCGACATCCAGAACCTGCGCATCGACACGCCGTCGGGTAAGACCGTGCGGCTCGCTGACGTGGCGAAGGTGTCACTGCAACCCAGCCCCAATGCCATCGATCGCGAGGGCGACTCGCGCCGGCTCGACGTCAGCGCCACCTTCGAGGGAGACCTCGGTGGAGTCGTCGGACAGCTTGAGGAGAAGCTCAAAGATGTCAAGTTCGAGCAGGGATATCACGCCGAGATCCTCGGCGAGTGGCAGGAGCGTCAGTCAGCGCAGCGCACCCTGCTGGTGACTGCGATCGGTGCGGCAGTGGCGATCTTGCTCCTACTGCAGGCCTCGTTCGGCAGCTGGCGGCTTGCTCTGCTGAGCTTCCTGACCTTGCCGATGGCTCTGGTGGGCGGCGTGATCGGAGCGTTCCTCGGCGGGGGTGTGGTCTCGCTCGGATCGCTCGTCGGATTCTTCACAGTGTTCGGCATAGCCGCTCGGAACGGCATTTTGTTGATCAACCACTTCCAGCACTTGGAACGTGAGGAGGGCATGACGTTTGGGCGCGACCTGGTGGTACGCGGAGCTCGAGAACGGCTGTCTCCGATCTTGATGACATCGCTCGCGACCGGTCTGGCGCTGATCCCGCTGGTGATCTTCGGCGAACGTCCAGGTCAAGAGATCGAGCATCCGCTGGCGATCGTGATTCTCGGCGGCCTGGTGACCTCCACCTTGCTGAACCTCTTCGTCACCCCGTCCCTCTACCTGCGCTTTGGGAAGTCGCGCAAGGAGCAGGAGCCGGAAGCAGCCGCCCCAGAGCCGGAGCCTCAGCCGGCGTAGCCAGCGAACGAGCCGAGCGGGACGCGGCGTAGCGTCAGACACGACGCTGAAGGAAGGCGATTCACATGTTGTCTGACATCACACCTGTCGCGACGCTGCCAACGGCCGACATGGCAAAAGCCCGCGGCTTCTATGAGGGGACGCTCGGTTTGGCTCCACAGCGCGAAGGCATGGGCGGTGTGACCTACACCTGCGGTGACGGGACGGTGTTCGTCTACGAATCCGCGTACGCCGGCAGCAACAAGGCGACGGCCGTCAGCTTCAACGTAGCGATGACCGCATTCGACGATGAGGTCGCTGCGCTCCGCGACAAAGGCGTCTCGTTCCTGACGTTCGAAGCGGAGGGCCTGGAGTGGCACGACGGGGTTGCCTCGATGGGCGGCGTCATGAAGGCGGTCTGGTTTACCGATCCGGACGGCAACATCCTCAATATTGCCGCCGGCGAGATGTAGCCAGCCGCCTGATCGTGCCCTCGGTGAGGAAGGTGACAGCCGGGAGAGCCTTGCCCAGAGCGTGGCCTTAGACTCCGCGCCATGGAGTATCGACAACTTGGCAGGAGTGGCCTGCGCGTCTCGACCGTCACTCTCGGCACGATGGGCTTTGGCGGCACTGGCTGGGCTTCACCCGTTGGCCAGATCGACGTGGAGGGCGCCCGAAAGCAGGTAGGCCTGGCACGCGACGCGGGCGTCAATCTCTTTGACACCGCAGATGTGTACTCCAGCGGCTTGTCAGAGGAGATTTTGGGCAAGGCGCTGGGTGCCGACCGGGACGAGGTTCTCATCGCAACCAAAGTCCGGATGCCCATGGGCGACGGGCCCAATGACGCTGGGCTGTCGCGGCACCACGTCATCCGCGGCGCCGAAGACAGTCTGCGGAGACTGGGAACCGACTACATCGACCTCTACCAAGTGCACGAGTGGGATGGGCTGACACCCCTCGAGGAGACGCTACAGGCACTCAACTACCTCGTGCAGTCCGGCAAGGTGCGCTACGTCGGTTGCTCCAACTACGCGGCGTGGCAGCTGATGAAAGCGCTGTGGATCGCGGACCGTGAGGGTCTGACACCGTTCGTCAGCAACCAGCTTTACTACTCGCTCCAGGCTCGCGACGTCGAGAACGAGATCGTCCCGGTAGCCGTGGATCAAGGCATCGGCATCCTCGTCTGGAGCCCCATCGCTGGCGGTCTGCTGTCCGGCAAGTACCGCCGGGGAGTCGATGCACCGGCGGGCAGCCGGCATCTGACTCAGTGGAACGAGCCGCCGGTCTATGACGAGGAGAAGCTGTACGACACCATCGAGGAGCTGGTGGCAATCGGTGCTGACCGCGGCGTCTCTGCCGCCCAGGTCGCACTGGCGTACACCATGGGCAAGCCGGCCGTGACCTCGGTAATCGTCGGCGCACGCACCGAGGACCAGCTGGCCGACAACTTGGCCTCCGCCGACCTGACCCTGTCGACGGAGGAGATGGCTCGGTTGGATGACGTGAGCGCTCAGCCGCTGCCGTACCCGTTCTGGCACCAGGCCAAAACTGGCGGGGGTCGGCTCGGTCCAGCCGATCTCACGCTGCTGGCTCGCCACGTGCCGCGCTGAGCTGTTACGCGGCTGAAAAGTTCGGTCGAAGCCGAGCGACAAGCTCGCCGCGACTGCGTACACCGACCTTGCTGAAGATCGACTTCAAGTGATCTTGCACGGTGTTGCTGGAGATGAACAGGCGTCCACCGATATCGGCTGTGGAATAACCCGCGATCACCTCGCTACATATCTCGCGCTCGCGAGCCGTGAGGCCGTAGGCCATCAGTAGCAGGCTCACGAGGTGATCACCACGCGCGGGTTCGATGGTCACTGCGACCTGATCTTCGTCTCCACCGATCAAGCGGGCTGGCTTCGAGAATCGCCCACTGGCCGTACGCGTCGCGCAGCCGCGCCCGGAAGCTGCCTGAGCTTGAGGTACGAGCGCCGCCAGCCATCACCTGCATCATCACCAGAAAGCGACCAGGGGCGATCTGATCGAGCCGATCCTGCCATTCGCGGGCAGCCGGCGTCGCAGCATTGAGCTCCCCACCCGTACCGACAACAACAATGGCCGGATGGCCCGGCATTGGGCCACCAGCCTCCGAGCGGACGGCCAGTCTTGTCGCACTGGCGATGGTCGGCGCTACGGCAGCGAGGAAGTCGGTCTCGCGGTCACTGAAGTCGCGTCCGGCTCGCACCATGCCAGCCGCGCCCCAGCAGGTCCCGTCGGCGAGGAACATGACCCGCAGCTCTTGGTCGATACCCAAGGGGCGCCACACATTGTTGAGCCGAGCACTTCTCGTGCGGTCTGGTTCGGGCAAGTCGGACAACTTGGCTATGGATTCCTTGCGCCGGGCGAGAGTGGCAAATCTGTGGGGCTCGTCGGTTGAATACTCCGACTCTGCGAGTCGTTGCTCATACTCCGGTGGTATCCGTGCGTCACCGCTCGTCATGGTGCTGATCACTAGCGTTTCGGGATCGATGGTTGCCCAGCAGGCCAGGTCGGTGCTGACCGTGTCCTCGATCAGCCCCATCGCAGCAGTGTGCAAATCACTGACGCCAAGCCCAGAGGCAGCCAGTGCCGCGATCTCTCGGCGGGCGCGATAGGCCCGCTCGTCCCACACAAGGAAATTGTTTCACCGTCCAACCGATGACGCATTCCCAGAATTCTGGGATCGACTCGATCAAGGCGGCCAACCTAGCGTCGCCGTATGACGCATCAGGTTCAGCACACCGCCGCTGGCGAGGGCATCGAGCTCGTCGCCCCCGACGCGGTCCTCACCGTCAAGATCGACGCAGGCCACACCGATGATCACTACGAACTCTTCGAGATCGACGCGCCACGCGGGCCGGCCACTCCGCTGCATCGCACTGGATGGGCGAAGGCCTACTACGTGCTGACTGGCCGCATGATCGTGCAGATCGACGATGAGGCTTTCGATCTTGGACCAGGCTCGTCGATCACCATTCCTCCAGCGGCATTGCACACCTTCACCGTGCTGAGTCCAGCCTCAAAGTTCCTTGCTATGTGCATGACTGGGGCAATGGGCCGGTTCCAGGCGGATCTCCACGCCTCTGTGCCCCGTGACCGCCCGATCGAGGAGGTCGCGCAACAGCTTCAGGAAGTCTTGACTCGCCACGATGTAACGGTTGTCGGCTTCGAGACGACTGACCTGCGGGCTGTGCCGTGACCGTCGTCGTATGGATCTTCGCCCTGATTGCGGCGGCGCTGCACATCGTCGTCTTCGCGTGTGAGGCCTTCCTGATCGAGCGTCCCAGTGTGCATGAGGGAGTCTTCGGCCTTCCCTATGTGCCAGCCGTGCGGATGTGGGCTTTCGGCGTCGGTTTCTACAACTTGTTTCTCGGATGCGGCCTGATCGCCGGCGTGATCGCCTGGATGAGCGGCAACGAAACAATCGGCAGGACGCTGGTCATCTACATCTGCCTCTTCATGGTTCTGGGTGGCATCGTGCTCTTCATCGCCGATCGGCTGGGGTTTGGTGGCTCAGGAGGCAAGAGCATCGTCGGCGCCTTTGGCCAGAGCCTGCCACCACTTGTCGCGCTCGTAGCCGCGCTGCTCTGATTTCGCGGCGAACAGGCGGACTCGGGGCGGTGGGACGGGCACAATGTGGGCCATGGCAGGTACCAGTGATCGCGTCCGCGTCGTCCTCGTCACCGTCGCCGCGGTGGCCCAAGGTGTCTCAGGGCCACTAACCACCTTGGCGCTCGGACCGAGCTCGAATACTGGCGCGATCTCCGACGCCAACGCGAGTCCGGTGACTCCGGCAGGTTACGCCTTCAGCGTGTGGGGCTTGATCTACGCGGCGTGCCTCGCGCTCGCCGTTTATCAGCTATTGCCTAGCCAGCAGGAGCGTACGGTCCACCGGTTGACGGGTTGGTGGCTATTTGGCGCATTCACCGCAAGCGCACTGTGGGTGCCGGTCTTTGGAACCGGCGCGATCTGGCTCTCCCAGATCCTGATTGTGATCTTGGTCGTCTATCTGGTCATCGCCGCCCGAGCGTTCCTGGCAGTCGGGCCGGCAGCCAGCGCGGCAGAGGAGATCTTGCTCCGGCTGCCGGTCATGATCTATCTCGGCTGGGCGACTGTGGCCGCAGCTGCCGGTTTTGCTACCACGTTCCGCTCCTGGGGCATGCCGGCATCAGCACGCTGGGTGAATGAGATCGGCGTCGTACTGGTTGTCAGCGCCACGATCATGTCGCTCTTCGTGGTCTCCAGGCTGGTCGCCGTGATCGGGTTTTTGTTGACTGCCTGCTGGGCATTGCTCGCTGTCGCAGTAGCCACCGACTCGAATTCGGTACGCAATGCCGCGGTGATCGCGATGGTGATCATTCTGGCCGCTGTCGTCGGCCGGACCCTACGTAGCCGGAACCGCCGAGCGGTGCTACTCGGATGAGCCGATCGCTCGAGTGCGGACTTTGATCACACCTTGACGCGATAGTGGAGATGGACCGTCCCATTGCCGAATCGGTCCTCGTCCAGCAGCTCGAGCCCCACGCGCACGCCGTCCGGTAGCGCTGGTAGTCCGCCGCCGACGATGACGGGGCAAAGGAAGAAGTGGCACTCGTCGACGAGCCCCAGCTTCAAAGCCTGGGCCGCGAGGGTTGGGCCACCGACGGTGATGTCTCGAGCAGCAGCCGCCTTCAATCTGCTCAATTGCTTGAGGTTCGAAGTTCCGCTCGATCCTCGTCCTTGCGCCAGCCAGGCTCTTCAGGGTTGTGGAGTAGATGATCTTGTCAGCAGCCTGCCAGATCTGCGCGTAATCCTGCTCTGCTGAGAGCTCGCCGTCGCCTGTTGGACGCGGTTTCCCAGTAGCGCATCACCTCATATAGCCGACGTCCGCAGAGATAAGTTCCGATCGGCCGCTCCAGGTCATTGACGAACCGATGCACTTCCTCATCGGGGGCGCTCCACTCGAAGTTGCCCTCGGCATCGGCTACATATCCGTCGAGCGAACTGATCGTCGTGTAGATCAACTTCGCCATCGTCAGGCCCCCACGACCTCTGCTAGCTGCGGGCAGCCAGCGCCGCCGTCGTACTGGAACTGATCATGCGCTTGCCAACCAGCGACAGCAGGGCGCCGACGAGTTTTCCCTTTATTCCATAGCCGTTCCGGACTGCCGTCACCTCGATCCGGCTACCCGTACCGTCGGGCATGATCGTGTAGTTCCAGCCGCTGCCAGACGCCCAGATGTTGGAGTTCAGGGTGACCGCGGAGACAGTTCCCGCAGCCGCGTCCCACGTGTAGCGCTGCCGCTCCCAGCCGACCTTGTTGCCCTCGGTGATCTCGGCCCAGCCGTCGCCTTGACCGTGCACCGTCAAGTTGTTGTCGTCAACGCCTGCCCAGTTCTCAGCCCTCGCAGGACTGAAATCAGTAAGCCGCTGCAGGGCCTCCTGTGGCGGAAGAGGGGAGTTGACGGAAACGTGCAGGACAGGCACAGGTCTGCTCCTCAGAGTCGGCCATGGAAAGTGGTCGCAAACCACACGATAGCGGGCCGGATGAGGAGTTGCTGGTGACCAGTTGCCGAGAGGGGTGGGTGGTCAGAGGAGCGTGAAATCGATGACCTGGTATTCGGTGGCAGGCGTCTCACGGGCGGCACGGCAGGTCAACTGCGCTTCGGTACGCCGGACAGAGAGCACGTGCGCCCTGACCGCCAGTCGCTGGGGCTCGATCACCAGTTCGACGAACGTCTCCGACCCGTGCCCGTGATGCGGCCCGATGTGCTGGGTTGCGCGTACGGACACATCTGAGGGCACCAGGGGACCGTAGCGCCGGTAAGCGGCGATGACAGCCGCCTGGACCGGTGGGAGGAATCTCGCCATGCCACGCAGTCGGTCGGGGAGGACGCGGCCTGCCAGATGCGCCTCGACAGTAGTCAGCGCGCTCTCGGGATCCAGGTTGCCGTAATAGAAACCGTCGGGCAGCAGCACGACATTCGAGGCAAATCGATCACCGCCGATGTGGCTGCATTCCCAGACCAGTTCAGGCCATCGGGACGCCAGAGCGGAGGCCACCGGACGTCCACGAAGCGCGCAACACACGTCGTGTACGCCGTGTGTGCAGACGAGTACGACGGGCTGGGATAGCGCGGCGCCACGCGAGTCGCCGACGAGTGCGGCAGCGGCGTCCAGCAGGTCGTTGTCATGTCGCCACGGACCAGTGATCGTGTCGGTGTCCAGGCCGGCGAGGATCCAGCTGCGACGTGCGCGCCGATCGACGCGGCCCGGGCGGCGTACGAGCAAGACTCGAGTGTCAGCGCCAGCCCTTGCGAGCAAGATCGAAAGTATCTCAGGGGCTATTCCAGCACCGGCAATGGCATCGATTCGCCAGGGACCGGGATGCTCCAGGAGCAGCCAGCGGCGTGTTGGCGGAGCCGTACCGGCCATCGGGTCCGCGCGCACTCGTGCCGCGTCCGCGCAGCGGAATGGCGAATCTGACGGACTCACTCCACGGTGACCAGGCTGGCGAGCAGCAGGCGCCGCGTCAGCTCAAGACCAAGATCACCGGCGCTCGCCGTGGCGTTATTCAGCAGCGCCTTGAGCGGTGCCACGTCGGCCTCGGTCACGGTTAGGTCGCCGGCTCGACTGCGTAGCACCAAGCCGGACCGCGTGTGATCGATGGAGGCGACAACGTGGCGCCTGAGCGCGATCACGGAGTCGTCGGTGATGGCCTCGGCATCGCGCAGCTGCCGAAGCGGACCTACTGGCGCCGCGCGCTGATGACGACGGGCATCCTGCAGCATCGAGTCGGACAACTGATCAAGATCTGGATGCTCGACTGCGTGCAGCAGCGCCGCAGTGATCAATTCGATGTCGGGACGCATGGCAGTGGCGTCGGCCACGTCCACTCCCAACGGCAGCGACGCGCGGATGGCCGGATTCCCAGCGAGGTTTCGCATGACTTGGCTCATGACACGCTCCGCGAGCGCGAAACGGGTCCATACGTGAACGCCGAGTGTGAGATGGGTGCTGACACCGCCAAGAGCTGTCGCCGCGTGGAGGTATCCGCGGGGGAGATAGAGGCAGTCGCCCGGCCGGAGGATGGCTTCGAGCACAGGAGATTCCTGGGCCTGCCTCTGCACCGAGGACTTCCGGTCGTTCCAGGGTTGATCACGTAGTGGCGACTCCAGGACGGGGGGATGAATCCGCCACTGCTTCTCACCTTCGATCTGCAGTACGAAGACGTCGTGCACGTCGTAATGGGCACTGAAGCCTTGGTTTTGCGGGGGAGTGACGTACGCGTTGGCCTGCACCGGATGGCCCAGCTCAGCCGCGAGCCGCTGACAGAACTCCAGGATCGGCGGCCACACGCGATGCAACGCCTGCAGTACCAGCGTTGAGCCGTCAGCAAAGAGCCGGACAAGCCTGTCGTCGCTGACCTGATCTGCGATGCCGGCGCCGACACCGCCCTGGGCGGTAAAGGCCTTGTCGGGAAGAGTCGCGCCGTTCTTGGCGACGCGGAGGAAGGGGGTTCGCAGACCTCGCTGGGATACCAGTTCGTCGATCGCCTCCGCACTGAGCAAGGCACCGAACCCGCCGGGGAGATCGGCAGCTGGGGACAGCAGCGGTTGCTGTCCCCAGTACTGATCAGCGAATCGATCGCGACCGACTGCAATGAGTCGGGCGAGGGCCGAGTCCTCAGCGAGCGGCGCCGCCATCTGCTCCGCCGTCCGCTCCTCCATCGGCCCCTCCATCGGCTCCGCCGTCTGCGCCGCCATCGGCCCCGCCGTCTGCGCCACCATCGGCCCCGCCGTCTGCGCCACCATCGGCCCCGCCGTCTGCGCCACCATCGGCCCCGCCATCTGCGCCACCATCGGCCCCGCCGTCTGCGCCACCATCGGCCCCGCCGTCGCGGACACCGGGGACCCCGTCGGCTCCGCCGTCAGCCGGACCTTCGAGGTCTACACCCTCGCTGGGATCTTGTGTTGACTCGCTCATTGACCCTCCCGTACGTCGTTGTTTGCCCTATTCGGGGCCTGGGACTTCCTCAAGAAAACCTCGCGCCTGAGATGACGCTTTCGACATCTTGTCGCACTCCGCGTATACCCGATCTGCGGGGTCGTACGCGGACTCGTTGGGATGCTGGTTCCCAGCGCAGCGGAGCAATCAACTCTGTGAGTGCCGGCGACTAAGGTGCAAGGCGTGGTTGCGTCGCGGAATTCGCCTCTCAGTCATGAGGCGATCATCCAGATGGTGGGCCACGAGGCGTTCGCCCGGGCAATGGTCTACGTCAAGTCCGGCCACGTCTTCGACGTGGATGTCGATGCCGAGGCCCTTACCGTCACGGGCCGAGTTCGGGGCACCGTCCGGGACGACTACGCCGTCACCGTGTTTTTGGCGAGCTCCCGGTCGGGCGCAATCAGCGTGTATCGCAGCCAGTGCAGCTGCCCGGTCGCGTTGGATTGCAAACATGCCGCCGCTGTCCTCATCGTCGCTCGCCATCTGGTCGATGGCGCAGCTGTGGAACGGCCCGAGTGGGAGCGGATTCTCGACAAGCTGCTGGCGGCCGAGCCGACGGTCCCTGCCGGCGATGTGGCTCCCCTGGCGCTGGAGTTCGGTGTAGAGCGCATTCCCGCATTCCGGGGCTACCTCGGACGTCAGGACCTACGCATCCGCCCTGCCCGTCGGAATCGCAGCGGCTCCTGGGTGCGCTCTGGGATTTCCTGGGACGATCTTGATTTCGTCGCGCGTTCCTACGTTCCCGAGCAGCGGGAGCTGCTGCTGCAGTTTCGAGCGGCAGCCGGAGCGAGCGCACGTTATGCCCTGCCGCGCACCGCCTGGCTTTCGCTTGGCACGGTCAGCAGTGCTTTTTGGGGATTGCTCGACCAGGCTGCCACCACCGGGCTGACAGTCCTTGCGGTGAAGCCGCTGCTCGGGCCCATCCGGACCGAACAGCGAGCGTCGGTCGTGCTCGATGCTCAGCGCAACCCCAGCGTCGGGCTTTTGGTGGGTGCGCGAGTGCTGTTCGATGATCGCGAGCTGGAACTGTCATCGCTAGGCGTGCTTGGCGAGCCGGCCCACGGCATCTTCCACGTTGGTGAGGAGGTTGCCGGTGTTCAGGAGCTCGTCGTCGCGCGACTGGATGAACTGCTCAGCCGGGAGTTACGGCAATTTGTTGTTGATCCTCACTCGCTGCTGATTCCGGCCGAGGATGAGGCGCGGTTCTTGACCGACTTCGTGCCACGGTTGCGCCAGAAGATCAACATCACCTCGGCCGATCGATCGGTGCGGCTGCCCGACTACGTCGAGCCGATCGTGGGCGTTGCGGTGCACTTCCGGCCCGAGCACCGGGTACGACTGGACTGGACAATGCATTACGACCGCATCGGCGGCACCGAAACGTATGCGATCGACGATCCCCCGGAGCGGCAGAGCATCCGTGACCTCGGGGAGGAGCAGCGCAAGCTGGTGGCGCTGCCGCTGCCGTACGCCGAGATTCCGCAGCTCGCCAGCTCCGGCAAGGAGCGGCCGCCGCGGCCGGCCCCTCACGTGTTGCTGGACGGCCTCGCTGCCCTGACATTCGTTGAGCAGGTCTTGCCGCAGCTGGAACGTGCAGGGGTGCGCATCATCTGCGACGGCGAGGTGCGCGAGTACCGCAAGACCACGTCTCCGCCCAGTGTCGAAGTGGCTGCCATTGAGCGTCCGAACTCCGCTGACTGGTTCGACCTCCGGGTCAAGGTGTCGATCGATGGCGAGGTGATTCCGTTCGAGGATCTGTTCGTCGCGCTGACCGAGGGGCAAGACTTCCTGATCTTGGAAACGGGAGTCTACTTCTCCTTGGACCGTCCAGAATTCGTCCAGTTGCGGGAGTTGATCGAAGAGTCCAAGGTGCTACATGATCATCATCGCCCGGAGCTGAGCATCAACCGATTCCAGGCCAGCTTGTGGGAGGACCTGACCAATCTCGGCGTTGCCATCGATCAGTCGGCTCGCTGGGAACAGACCGTACGCGGACTCACGGATGTCTCCACAATCGAGGACGTCGATGTTCCTGAGACGCTGGGCGCCACACTCCGGCCCTACCAGCTAGAGGGATACCGCTGGCTGTGGTTCCTCTGGAGTCATCACCTGGGCGGCATCTTGGCGGACGACATGGGCCTGGGCAAGACGCTCCAAGCGCTGGCTCTGATCTGTCGGGCCCGGTTGGTCTGCCCCGAGCAGCCCCCGTTTCTGGTCGTCGCGCCGACCAGCGTGGTGTCGAACTGGTCCACCGAGGCAGCCAAGTTCGCACCTAACCTCCGCGTCGTCTGCCTGACCGAATCTGAGTCCAAACGGAGTGGTTCGTCAAGTCCAGCATTGGCCGGCGCCGATGTGGTGGTCACCTCCTACGCCCTGCTCCGGATCGACAACGAGAAGCTCGCTGGGCTGGAATGGTCGGGAGTCATCCTCGACGAGGCCCAGTTCGTCAAGAACCATCGCGCCAGGACCTACCAGTGCGCCCGCCGCCTGACGGCGCCGTTCAAGCTGGCGATCACCGGTACCCCGCTGGAAAACAGCCTGATGGATCTCTGGGCATTGCTCTCGATCGCCGCGCCCGGGCTCTTTCCTGATCCGGATCGGTTCTCGGAGTACTACCGCCGACCCATCGAGCGCAGCAAGGATGCGATTCGCCTACGTCAGCTGCGTCGGCGCATCCGTCCTCTAATGCTGCGCCGTACCAAGGAAAGTGTTGCAACGGAGCTGCCGCCGAAGCAGGAACAGATTGTCGAGGTCGAGCTCCACCCGAAGCATCGCCGCATCTACCAGACGCATCTGCAGCGAGAGCGCCAGAAGGTCCTGGGACTTATCGAAGATCTCGATCGCAACCGATTCACAGTGCTTCGCTCGCTCACCCTCTTGCGCAGGCTGAGCCTCGACGCGGCCTTGGTCGACGAGACTCAGGGCGCCGTGCCCGCGGCCAAGACCGAGGTTCTGCTCGAGGATCTGGGCGAGCTCGTCGGCGAAGGCCACCAAGCGCTGGTGTTCAGTCAGTTCACCACATTCCTGAGCAGAATCCGGACTCGTCTGGCCGAGGCCGAGATCCCCTATGCGTACCTGGACGGGCGTACCAGGAATCGCGAACGGGTGATCCAGCGGTTTCGGGACAAGACCGCTTCGGTATTCCTCATCAGCCTGAAGGCGGGCGGCTTCGGGCTCAACCTCGCGGAGGCCGACTACTGCTTCGTATTGGATCCGTGGTGGAACCCGGCCATCGAGGCCCAGGCGGTGGATCGTACGCATCGGATCGGCCAAACCAAGACCGTGATGGTGTACCGGCTGGTGGCCAAGGACACCATCGAACAGAAAGTGATGGACCTGAAAGCTCAGAAAGAGGAGCTCTTCTCTGCGGTCGTCGGCGGCGAGGCACTGGCTGGGGGAGCACTGACCGCAGAGGAAATCCGCGGGCTCCTCGGCAGCTAGCAATGTGCTGTAGCGTTATGCGCGCTATGCAGTGCGAAGTTACTCGGGGGCTTGCTTCGACTACTCACACATCCGCCCAATGTCCACTTTTTGACATGTCCAGAAGGTGACAAACCGGCGTATGGGGGTCGACACGATTTGGTCTCTTTCGCTAATTTCTTGCTGTGTCAGGAGTTGGTTAGCCAACAAATGACGGGCATCGCCCTTCGACAGCGTTCATCTTGAACGTTCCTCTTGGGGGAGGGAACGTCGGGGTGTGGTCGGGTGAGTGGTCTTCATGTTGCCGGTGAGGCGCGCAAAACGCGCTTCGCAGTCAGCGAGTTGAGCACTCACTGTTGGGCCCGCGGCCGCTCACGCTCGGGGAATGTGCTCGTGCCTCTCGCCTCTGGTGGGAGGCACGAGTGTTTTCTAGGCAACCTCATCGGGCAGCTGAGAATCCGTGAAGAGCCAAGCGCGGCACCACACCGCGTGCTGTGTCCAGACCTGTCGTGGTTTGGGACACTCCACCCATGAGGATGGTTGGCCGGGAGCGGGAGTTTGCACTGCTGGTCGACATGTTGGATCGGGCTGAGGTTGGAACCGGGGGATTCGCGGTCCTGACCGGTGAGGCGGGGATCGGCAAAACGCGCCTTGTCACGGAATGGGCGGCAGAGGCCCGCCGTCGTGGGTTCGTCGTACTGATGGGCCGCGCCATAGACAGTGGTGGATCGCTACGTCCAGTTGCCCAGGCGCTGATGGAGGCGGTCCGGGACCGCACGCTGCTCGAGGCAGCTGCATTGCGTCCGTTCCGCGCGACCCTCAGTCGAGTCCTGCCAGGCATCGCCGCCGACGAACCAATCGCTTCGACCATCGATCCGACGGTCGTGCTCGGCGAGGGTGTATTGCGGCTCCTGCGATCAGTCGGCGGATCAGGAACGCTCTTGCTGCTGGAAGATCTGCATTGGGCCGATCCGGACACCGTGGCACTGCTCGATTCCCTCGGCGGCGCCCTGAGCACCTCGCCCGTCATCGTGGCGGCGACCGTACGCGACGACTCGCCGGGTTCATGGGTGGCTCGAGAGTTGGCTCGGATACCCGGTGCGATTCATGTCCGATTGGGCCAGATCAGCTACGCGGACGCCGCGGTCATGGTCGAGCAGTCGCGTCCTGATCTGGCCGAGACCCAGCGTCGGCTGGTGATTACCCGGGCTGAGGGTGTCCCCCTCGTCATCGAGGAGCTGTTGACCGGCACATCAGATTCGTCTGAAAGCGTGGCGGCGTCCGTTCCAGAGTCGCTTGCCGAGCTCGTCCACGCGCGGCTTGGCCTGCTGACCGATGAGCAGCGTCGAGTGTTGAGTGCGCTGGCGTTGATCGGCGGGGAGCTCGACTGGTCACTCGCCGCCGCCGTTGCTGATCTTGACGAGCAATCGGTCTGGTCCGCGGCTCGCGCCGCCGCAGAGGCGCATCTGCTCGTCGCCGAAGAAAACCGGCTGCGCTGGCGGCACGCGCTTACCCGAGAAGCGGTGGTGGCCGAACTGCTGCCTCCGGAGCGGTCGGCTCTCGCCGTACGCGCCGCTCGGGCATTGCTGGCCCGCGGAGGAGAGGACGATGAGTCGGCTGCAGCAGACCTCTTGGCGGCTGCCGGCGATCGCGGGGCAGCAGCGGAGATCCGGCTTCGCCAGATCGGACACGACATGACGAAAGGGGCGATGCGCAGCGCCGAACAGCGTCTGGACCAGTTGGCCGAGGAGGCTGCTCTGCCAGTCCGAGTGGCGATGGAACGGGTACGGCTCTACACGTTGATCGGCGATGCCAACCGTGCGCTCGAGGTCGGAGCTGCGGCGTTGGAGCTCTCGACCGGCGAGGATCACGCCGAGCTGTGCCTGCGGCTTGCCCGGGCGGCAATCATTGCCAGGCGCTGGAAAGAGACCGAAGACTATGTCGGCCGAGCCGGCAGACCGGATGACGCACGATCCTCGGTGCTGCTCGCTGAGGCTGCTCACGGAGCCGGGCGGATCGACGTCGCCGTCAATCACGCGAACCGTGCAATCGAGCGGTCCGAGGTCGATCAGCATCCCGAGGTGTTGTGTGAGGCGCTCTGCATTATGGGACGGGTTGCTCGGCTCAGCGATCCTGCTGCCGCCTCGGCAGCGTTCCGCCGTGCAGGTCAGGTCGCCGCGGAGTTCGGGCTCCGGCCGTGGCGCGTGGAGGCCGAATTTGGGCTTGGCACGGCTGAGGCGCTGGATCAGGAGTTGTCGGCGAAGTTGGTCAGCGCCCGGGACCTGGCGTTGGACAGTGGGTTACTCATGCAGGCCAGTGGCGCTGAGGTCATCCTCGCCGAGCAGGCGTACGTAACGAGCGGTCCTCGTGCCCTGGAAGCACCGGCGCAGCGAGTGCTCGAGCTTGGAACAGTCCTCCAGTCGCCGTATCTCCTTGGCCTCGGCGATCTCCTCCTGGCACAGAGCAGTGCAGTGCCCGGTAGCGAACAGCAAATGATGGCCAGGCTGGCCTCCGTCGAGGCCCGCGGGGGATCGCCGCCCGATACTCTCGCCCAGATCTGGGCAGTCCGGGCTCTGCCGCGGCTGCTGAACCACGATCTGCCCGGGGCGTTGCTGCTGCTGGACCGCTTCGCTCACGCTCTGGTGGACCATGCGCCGGCGGCCCCGGTGCACCAATTCGGCTTGTGGGTGCTGGTCCGCACAATCGTCGGCGATAACGATGTCGAGGCAAGAACCGCATTGCGACAACTGCCGGCCGGTCTGCGCCGTGCCAATCGGGGAGCCCTGGAGTACGCCGAGGCGATTGCTGCGGGTCGTCAAGGCGATCATGATCGTTCGGAGAAGGCATTCGCGGCGGGTGAGGAGCACCTCGCACCCGTGCCGTACTGGCATCGGTTACTGCGACTGTTTGCCTGTGAGTGCGCACTGAAAGACGGATGGGGCGATCCGCTGCCACACCTCCGGGTGGATCTTGTCGCCCATGAGCACAACGGCGACGACGCTCAAGCGAGGATTTGTCGTGACCTGCTGAGACGGGCCGGGGCACCCACCAGGCGGGGCCGAGGTGATTCCAGTGTGCCGCCGAGCCTTCGCAGGCTCGGCGTAACAAGTCGAGAGATGGATGTCTTGCGGCTGATTTCAAGCGGCCTGTCGAATGCCGAGATCGCGCAGCGGCTGTATCTCTCACCGCGCACCGTCGAGACCCACGTGTCCAGCTTGCTGGCCCGCACCGGATGCCGAAGCCGGCAGGAGCTCCGTGGTTACCTCGACTGGCTAACTCCGTAGTAAGCACGGATCCGTGCCTTGCGGCCAGCGCCAACACTGAAGGACATCTGATACCTCGGTGAAGGAGCCATGGCCATGAGTCAGCTGGATACCCCGTACGACGTGCTGGTTATCGGAGCCGGACCTTCCGGCCTCACCACCGGTATTTCGGCGGCCCGCTCTGGTGCCCGCGTACTGCTGGTGGAGAAGCACCCCGGGGTCTCGATCTTTCCGAAGGCCACCGGAATCCGCGGCCGGAGCATGGAGATCATGCGCAGCTGGGGCCTGGAGGATCAGGTCCGCGTCGCTGACATGGCTCTGCCGCTGACGATGGCCATCGCCGAGACGCTGTCTCAGCCGGCGCAGGAGGTCTCGCTCGGTCTGCCGCCTCTCGGCTTGAGCCGCACCATTAGCCCAACCGGTGTGGCGGTCGTGCCCCAGGACTATCTCGAGCCCATCCTGCTTGATCACTTCCATCGTGTTGGGGGCGAGTCGAGGTTCGGCACCGAGCTGTTGTCGTTCAGCATGGACGACGATCTGGTCCGAGCGGAGCTACGCAGCCGCGACAACGGTGACGGCTACGAGGTGCGGGCCCGTTACATCGTTGGGAGCGACGGGCGGCGCAGTCTGGTTCGAGATCAGCTTGGTATCCAGCTGCAGCCGCTTGGTATGGAAGGTGTCCATCTCGCGACCCTGTTCGGGGCAGATCTTGCGCCTTCGGTGAATCACCGACTCTGCGTCCTGCACGCGGTGATTAAACCGACGGTCGAAGGCGTATTCGTGCCCACCGGCACCGGCCGGTGGGTCTACGACATGGAATTGGAGTCCAGTGTGCCCGAGGCGGCAGCCTGGTGGACGCCGGAGCGCCTTGCTCAGCGGATCCGTACGGCAGCCGGCGTACCCGACCTCGCGATGAACATTCAGGCCACCTTCCGCTGGGACTTCTCGGCGGCAGTGGCCACCCGCTACCAGTACGGTAGGGCCTTTTTGGTCGGTGATGCGGCGCACGGTACGACACCGCGGGGTGCGACTGGAATGAACACCGGCATTGCCGACGGTCACAACCTCGGGTGGAAGCTGGCCTGGGTGGCCCGCGGCTGGGCTCACCAGGCGTTGCTGGACAGCTATCAGGACGAGCGTGGCCCGGTTGGCCGACGTAATGCGTCGCGGTCCATGGAGAGCAGGATCGGCAGCTCCGCCGAATCATTGCTGGTCGCGGATTTCGGTGTGACGTATGGCTCGACGGTCATCGATGGCGGACAAACCGGCGAGCTAGGTTTCGAGGACGTCGGCCGGCGGGCGCGACCGGGCGATCGGGCACCCCATGCCTGGGTAGAGGTGCGCGGCAAGCGCCTGTCGACGATCGATTTCTTCGACGGTCACCTGACGCTCATGATCGGCACCGCTGGTGAGGCGTGGCGAGCCGCGGCAACGATGCTTCCGCCCGGGCCGCCTTTCCAGGTGCTGGCCGTCGGCGCGGAGCTCTCCGATCCGACCGGAGAACTCGTCCAGCGCTACGGTCTTGCCGGTACCGCTGCTGTCCTGGTACGTCCAGACGGCTATGTCAGCTGGACCAGCGAGGCGGCCGAGCACGACATGGTCGAAACGCTCCGTCGAGGAATCGCTCAGAGTCTCGGCGAATCGGTACCTGCGGCGGATCGGCTCGTTGCAGTCGCTTAGCCAGCCGGCGTGTCAGACACCCGAAATACCGGCGCGATGGTTCGGTTACGCGCACCCTCGTACGCGGCCAGGATGAGGCAGAGTACGTCGATGCCCTCCTTCTCGGTGTGCAGCGGACGGGTGCCCGAGCGCAGGCAGTTCGCAAACTCGCCGATCTCCACGGCGTAGGTGTCCACGGGATCGAAGGCGAAAGTCTCGCTGCCCGATCCGCGCAGGGTCAAGGTCAGCGATCCTCCATCGCTATGCATCGAGCCACGCTCTCCGACAACGGCAAACCGCTCGGTGCTCGGCGGCGGATCGTACGCCCAACTCGTCACCAGCTGGCCAACCACACCGTTGTCGAAGCGCACTAACACCTGTGCCGAGTCCTCGCCTTCCATAAAGCGCAGCCGGTGCTTGGACAAAAGTGCGGTGGCCTCGGTTGGCGAGCCTCCCGCGAAGTGCAGCATCAGGTAGGTCGGGTGGTAGCCCGTGTCCATCAGCTCCCCGCCGCCACTAGTGGCAGCCGTCGCACGCCAGCCCATATTTTGCGGGTCGAAGTCGTTGTAGAAGCTGTCGGTGGTGCGAACCTCGTAGACGTTGCCAAGAACGCCTTCCTCTAGCAGCTGCTTTGCCTTGGCCACCGCGGGCAGATAGAGCTGGTTGTGAGCGCACATCAACGTCACACCAGCGGCAGTGACCGTCCGTTGCACCAGTTCGGCCTGCTGCACCGTGAGGCAGAGCGGCTTCTCGCAGAGAATGTGTTTTCCCGCCTCAGCCGCAGCAACGATTGCGTCGGCATGGAGGTGGTGCGGCAAGCAGATATCGACGGCGTCGAGATCTGCCTCGGCGATCATCTGCCGGAAATCGGTGTAGGCCGCGGCTCCCAGCTCGGCGGCGCGCCGCTGGACGGTCTCGGGCACCACATCGGCCACGGCAACTACCTCGATCGCATCCGCGTACGCCCGGTACCCCCGGATGTGCGCGTCAACGATGCCGCCCCCGCCTACCAGCCCAACTTTGATCGGGCTCACCGTGCACCCGCCGGATAACGCAGGGTGGCCCCGGTGGCTGCCGCGCTATTTGCGGCCGTGACGAGCCGGGTGAGCTCGACCGCCCGACTTAAATTGTCGTCGGCCCGCGTGCCGTCGCGAATGTGACTCACCCATTGGCCGAACGCGTCCTCCCCGTCCGGAGGCAGCGAGAGCGACTGCCAGCTCTCCGAGCCGGCGCTACGGATCCGGACCACGCCCTCGGTGCTCTGGTACGCGAGGCTGGCTCTGATGCCGTGGATCTCAATGCTGAACGGGTCATTGCTGAGAAATCCGGTTTCGACGACACCGATCGACCCATCGACGTAGCCGAGCGTGACAACGGCCTGATCTTCGACCTGGCGTCGGGTGATCGAGCCGTACGTGGCGCCCACCGTTGCCGGGAAGACACCCAGGAACATCTGGGTGAGGTAGACCGGATGGCAGCCAAGATCGCTGAGCGCGCCACCTACGGCCGCTTGCGGATCGTAGAAGCGTTCCGGCAGCCAGCCGGCGATGGACCCGTCGTGAGACAGTCGGATGCGGCTGTAGGTGAGCTGCCCGAGCCGATCGGCATCCAGCTGCTCCAGGATCGCCCGGGTGTATCCGTGGTAGAGCCGCGGCAGTGACACCACCAGCGCGATGCCGGTCTGATCGGTCGCGGCAATGATCTCCTCGGCCTCGACGACCGTCGGAGCGAGGAGCTTCTCGGTGAAGATGTGCTTTCCGGCCTGAGCGGCGCGAAGCATCAGCTCGTAATGCCCGGTCGTGGCCGTCGTCACGATGACAGCATCGATGTCCTCGCGAGAGAGTAGCTCGTCAAGATCACTAACGAAGGTTGTCCCGACCGCCTCGGCACCGGCTCGTCCCCGCTCCGCGTCCTCATCCCAGGCAGCGACTAACTCGGTGTCTGGATGCTGCCGGGCCCGTGCCGCGTACTCGGCCGCGTGCACATGCCAAAATCCGAGGACCGCAACATTGATCGGGTTGGGCACGGGCAGTCCTTCCGGAGCGTTCAGCTGCGTAGTCATCTAGCAGGAGGAATCGTAATGGCGAACACGCGGCCGACAGCACAGGAGTTCGCCGACAAGGTCTTCACGGCCGCGCTCGGCACGATGGAGACCTTCAACCTCTACCTCGGTGAACGTCTCGGCTGGTTGGACGCGCTTGCAGAGGCAGCGGCTACTCCGACCGAGCTCGCCGAGCGAACCAGAACCAACACGCGCTACGCCGTTGAATGGCTGGAGGCTCAGGCCGTCTACGGCAACCTCACAGTCGTCGATGACGGCGCCGGTGATCGGCTGCAGAGACGGTATGCCATGCGCCCGAGTGCAGCCGAGGTGTTGACCGACCGCCACAGCCTGAACTATCTGGGTGCTGTGCCACAGATGATGGCGGCGGCCGGTGCTCAATTGGAGAAGCTGTTGGCGGCATACCGCGACGGTGGCGGAGTCAGCTGGGCCGAACTTGGCGACAATGCCCGCGACTCCCAAGCCGCTCTCAACCGGCCTTGGTTCGAGTCAGCATTGGCGCCCGCTCTCGCATCCGTGCCGGAGATTGAGGTTGTGCTGCAGCGGCCAGGCGCCCGGATTGCCGATATCGGTTGCGGTGCGGGATGGTCGACCATCGCACTGGCCCGCGCCTACCCATCAGCGACGGTGCTCGGGGTCGATATCGATGAACCCTCGATCCAGGCAGCAAAGGCCAACGCTGAGGCGGCCGACGTTGCCGATCGGGCGCGCTTCGTCGTTGCGGCAGGCCAAACGTTGTCCGATCATGGCCCATTTGACGCAGCCTTCGCCTTCGAGTGCGTTCACGACATGCCACGCCCGGTCGAGGTACTGGCGGCGATTCACGAAGCGGTCCGGTCCGACGGACTGGTGGTGATCATGGACGAGGCGGTCGCCGATGACTTCAATGCTCCTGGTGACCAGGTGGAGCAGCTGATGTACGGCTACAGCACGCTGATCTGCCTTCCCGACGGCCTGTCGTCGACGCCTTCGGAGGGCACTGGCACGGTGATGCGCCGATCGATCCTCACCGACTACGCCAGACGCGCGGGGTTCAGCTCGTTAGAGGTGTTGCCCATCGAGGACTTCGGCTTCTGGCGGTTCTACCGGCTCCTGCATTAGTAACGGCGCACCGTCCCTGAGGTCACCAGCTGGCGGCGGGTCGCCCGCCGATGCAACAACCAGGCTGCCAGTACGCCGCCGACTGCGCCGCCGAGGTGCGCTTGCCAGCTGACTCCCGGGCTGCTGGGGAAAACGCCCCAGATCAGGCCGCCGTACACCAGCAGCACCAGTAGGGCTATCACAACCTGCGCGGGACGGCGGGACCAGATGCCGCGAGCCAGCAAGTAGGTCAGCCAGCCGAAGATCAGGCCGCTCGCACCCAGAACGATCGTGTGCGGCGGCGTCAGGGACCAGGCCGTCAGGCCTGACGCCACGATGATGATCAAGGACGAGACAAGCCACCTGGCCAGCCCACTCAGCAACACGAGGAATCCCAGCACCAGGAAGGGCAGCGAGTTGCTGATCAAGTGATCCCAACCGGCGTGCAAGAACGGCGCGGTGAAGATCTCGGGGACCCCATCAAGCTCCTGGGCGTGAATGCCCAACTGGTCCAGCTCATTGCCACTCAGCTGATCAAAGAACTCCAGCACCCACATCCCAGCGAGAAGCAGCAGCATGATCAGCAAGGCCCAGCCAGGGCCTGGCACTGGGCGTTCGACCGGGCGTTCGACCATTGTTCACCTTCTCCTGTCCCTCACCGGGGTTGCTAACCGGGTGACCATTCCGCGCATCCAGCGTGCCTGGCTTGCCCAAACGGGGAGAGTCACCGGGATCCGCCCGGCGGATGGGGCACCCGCAACCTGACGAAGAACTCGCCGCGTCGGCGAACTTGCCAAACCATGGCCCCTGCCTGTCTCGAATTCACTGTGGAGGAGCCGCTACCAGCTGTATCACCCAAGGCAGTGGGGTCCTCAGTATTCGTGAGTAGCTTGACGGTTCCTCGCCAAGCATGACGGAGCTTGGACGATTGCGATGTTTACACCTTCCGAGATAGTGGCCCAGGCAGGCCAATTCGGTGGCACTGATCTTGCTCAGCAGCGCGGCACCATCGCACAGCTGGCTCAGATCTGCCAGGCCTGGGGTGCAGCCATCGCTACCTTGCACACCACATCGACGCGCCGCTTGCCGGCATCGCTCGCGCCGCGGCCGCGAGTGCTGAGCCCGTGGCGCCTGATGCCCTCGATGAGGGACGCGGCATGGGGGTCGGGGTACGCGGCAGTCTTGGAGGCTTACGAGTCCTCCCCCGACCTCCGTGCCGCGGCAATCGAAGTTGATCAGCGTTGGACCGAACAGCATTGGATTCATGGCAACCTGAGCGCCAGCACCGTCATGGTCGAGGAACAGCCTGCCTTGCGAGTCGGCTTCTTGGATCTGGAGAGCGGTGGCCTGGGCGATCCGGCTTGGGACCTGGCCTCCGCCGTTGACACGATCACCTGGCTATCCCCTCGATGGCATGCGGTCGCGCAGCCGCTGGTGGACTACCTGATCTTGGGATACCGGCGAGCCGGTGGACCTGCTCGGCTGTATCCAGCAATTCAGGCCGTACGAGCGCTCGCCACCGCTGTTTGGGTCGCGGAGTTACCGGAGGAACGGACCAAGCAAGAAGCTCAGGAAGAACTGGAACTCTGGCTGGACCGGGCGCGGGCGTACGCCGCGCGCGTCGGATGGTTGATGGCAGTGGCCTAGTGTCGAATGCACAGCACTAGCATCTTCAGGCCAGCAACGTGGTACCGAGTAGACGACCAATGAGGAAGGTCGCCGCGAGCGCGAGCGCGCCGCCGACCAACACCCGAACGGTTGGCCTGAGTAAGGGACTGCCGCCGAGGTAGCCGCCGGTCGCTCCGGTGATGGCCAGAGCGATGAGAACTGCGACAAAGGTTGCAGAGATTCGCGTCGCTGCCGGAAAGATGATCATGGATAGCACGGGCAGCAGGCCTCCGATGATGAAGGCGACCGCTGAGGTGTACGCCGCCCGCCAGGGGCTGACGATGTCATCTTGATCAATGTTGAGTTCCACTTCCAGGTGCGCCGCTAGAGCGTCCTTGGCTGTCAGCTCCTCAGCCACCTGACGTGCGGTCTGCGGACTCAACCCCTTGTCTTGATACAACTGGGTGAGCTCGGCCAGCTCTTGGATTGGCATCGTTGCCAGCTCATTCTTTTCCTTGGCGATCAATGCCCGCTCGCTGTCGCGCTGGCTGCTCACTGACACGTACTCCCCGAGGGCCATGGAGATCGCGCCACCAACCAGGCCGGCGACAGAGGCAGTCAGGATCGGCCCGAGCTGTGGGGTCGCGCCCGCCACCCCAACCGCAATTGCCGCAACAGAAATGATGCCGTCATTAGCGCCCAGCACACCGGCGCGCAGCCAGTTGAGCCGGTTCGCCAGACCTCCGGAATGTGGCTCGCCGGCGTGCGTCGCCTCAAGTTCCGTCACGTCGCCGAGTCAAGCACGACGCACAAGCCATCTGGCCGGTACGTTCACCTGGGTTTCTGACGGTCTGCATAGGTTGTTGCCCATGCAGAGCGCCAGCGGCCTAGGTTTACCTAGATTGTTGACGAGGGTGCTGCTACCCCAACAGGGAGGCCAGCAATGACTGTCGGTTATTCGGGCACACCATTGCCCCAGAAGCTGGGCATCAAGCCGGGCATGTCGATGGCGGCGCTGAATGCGCCGGCCGACCTCGATGCCATTCTCGGTGAGCTGCCCGACGGCGTGACGATCACTCGACGATTGGGCGGCCATCGCGATCTGGTGCTGATCTTCGTCACCCGCCAAGTCGACCTCGCCGCCCGCATTCCGTCCCTGACCTCCGCGATCGCGCCCAACGGCATGATCTGGGTGGCCTGGCCCAAGCGCGCGAGCAAGATCGAGACCGACATGACCGAAGACGTCATTCGGGAGATCGTGCTGCCCACCAGCCCACTGGTGGATGTCAAGGTCTGCGCGATCGACAACGTCTGGTCCGGGCTGAAGCTGGTGATCCGAAAGGAACGTCGCTGAGATACCGCTTATGAGTTGAGCGGCTGGACGCGGAGCGCCACGTAGCTCGTCAGGACCTCACCGGGATCGATCATGACCGTACTGTTGGACACCCGCCGTGCCTCATGAACACCATGGGCCGGCCAGCTGGTGCACGGCGTCAGGCTCAGAAAGTATCCGGCCCCGTACCACGGAAAGCCGTCCCGCCGACCAGCTTCCAGTGCATACCAGACGTAGGGAAAGACACCTGCGTCCCATTCGACGTCGATCGCTATTCGATGCGATGGTCGGCTCACTGCGACCAAAGGCTGAGAGAAATCACTGAGGTAGGCGAGCCTGGTTTCTTCCGAGTTGGGACCTGGCAGCAGCCGCAAGTTGATCATGGCCTCGGGGCCGTGTGATCGTGGCCACGGCATCAGGTCGTCGTAGTCCGCACCGGGGCTGATGTCAGGGTCGGGGCGTACCACTGCGGCAGCGGCGTCGACGACGGTTTCCGGGCCGAGCAATGCGCCCCCGAGCATCAGCTGGCTGCCCCACATGGTTTCGATCCGCTCTCTGCCCGCATTGCGTACCGTCTCGCCGACCGTGATCTCGCTGTCCCGCATCGAAATGATCTTGGTGATCTCGAACGGCGCGCGGATCAGACGGCCCGCCATCCGTACCGATGACCCGGTGAACTCCCAATCCAGCCAGGTAACCCGAGCCTCCCCGTCGTGCCCCCACTCCACGCCATGTAGCGAGACGGAGTCACCGCCGTTCGGGAACAGCGTCTGCCAGCCACCGGCGAGGCTGTCGATCATCTTGGCTTGGGACGTGCCCGGCACCGATTGTGCCCCACGGTGCCGCAGCCCCCAGGGCGGCGACCAGAGCACCTCGGCAGCATCAGCCCGGCGCCTCAAGGACGTGATCGTGCCACCCAGACCGGGGATGATCTCGGCGGTGAGCGCCTCAGTGGAGACCCGGAGAACGTCCCAACCTCTGAAGCGCCGTTCCTCCAGCTGAGCCATGCGCTGAGCCTATTGGCGCAGGCCAGCACGCGAGAGGGGTTAGTCAGGGACCTTGAGTGCTGTGACCGTCTGGTTGGAGCTGTCGCTCATCAGCAGCGTTGCCTCGCTGCGCGGCATATCAAAGGCAATCGTGCCACTCACTCGGTCTCCGGGGCGCAGCGTGCCGCTCTGCAGCATCGAGTATCCGGCGCCTTCGATCGCCGTCTCGAACAACCGGCCGTTTTGGTCGAACACTTGGAAGTTGTACGGGTCGTAGTCGATCGAGCCACTGACGCAGATCAGCTCAACCTCGACCCGCAGATAACTTCCCGAGGTTGGCGGCGCCTGCCCGTAGCTGACCCACGAGTGCCTGAGCAAGATCAGCTGACCACTTCCGTCGGTGGTAGTGAACTCGATCCGGTCTCCCTGAGCGCTGACCTGGGGTAGGGGTTGCTTGCTGACGGCCGGGGCGCTGACGTGGGTGTCTGCGAAGTGAGCGACGTAACTGGCCATGGCAACGACAGCCACGACAACAAAGATCACTGCCGCGGTGATGAGAGTCGGGAGACGCGATGGCCGCCCGGAACCAAGTCCGGTAGGCCGTGACGGTGTCGGGTAGGGCCTCGTGGGCGGCGTATCACCTGGGGCTGGCGCCCAGGGGACGAAGGACGGCCCGCTGGGCGTCGGTCCCATGCCGGTGCTTTCTGAACCGCTGGGCTCGTCCATTTCCGACCACGGTAGCGCAGGATTTGCTCCCTGCCGAGCCCTGGGATCTCGCCTTCTCGCTGCACGTTGTCCACAGGCCTTCCCGGTGCTGGGCTCTTTGTCCACAGATCTGCAGCAGGGCGCACGTTTTGGGCTCGCGTCCGCAACCTTCCCATATGTCATCCTCACGGAAATCGGCGCACAACAAGCCGGTACGCAGGAAGCCGAAACGCAGGAAACCACTAGACCGGAAAGCGGCACAGCGCCGGCGCCGCACGTCACTGGAGACACCGACTCGGCTCCGGGTCCGTCGGCCCGACGACCTGCTGGCACTCATTCCCTACCTCATTGGATTTCATCCGGAAGAATCCCTGGTGGCGGTGTTCGTTCGATC
The DNA here is from genome assembly GCA_963815975.1 of uncultured Actinomycetota bacterium. Classification (GTDB taxonomy): domain Bacteria; phylum Actinomycetota; class Actinomycetes; order Propionibacteriales; family Propionibacteriaceae; genus Microlunatus. Next base: position 107,897 of record CAWFJC010000006.1, on the reverse strand, counting down.
GGGTCGAGTCATCCTCGCTGCCCGATTGGATCTCTCCTCGGAGCGGACGCGGACGCCGATGAGCTGGCCGAATTCATTGATGCCCTGGCTAAGCGCGAAGGGGCGGAAGCCCTGGCGCTTGTTGGTTATGGTGCGGCCTCTTTGCCCACGAACCGGCTATTGACCCAACTCATGGATCGGCTCGTCGAGCAGGAGCTGACCGATGTGTTGTATGTCGGCCACGGGCGTTGGTGGTCGCTGACCTGTGCAGACGACTGCTGCCCACTTGCCGGTACGCCGCTCGACCTCACCTCTCACCAGCTCTCCGCGACGGCGGTTCTTGCCGGGCTAGGCACCCGTACCAATAGACGCGAGCTCGAGGAATCAGTGAGCGGTCCCGCACCAGATGAGCTGCCGCGCCTCGATGCGATGGTCGAGACCATGCTTGCGGAGCGTGCAGAACTCGCCGACCCCGGAGACGCTGCACGGCTACTGGCCAGCATGATCGACAAGGTTCTGGCCGACCCGAACATTCTTGATGAGGAGAGTTGCCTGCTCCTGGGCCTTCTCGTCAGGGATGTCCACCTTCGTGATCTTGCTTGGGCGCTGCTAACTCCGACGACCGCTGATGATCATGTTCGATTGTGGGGTGCCGTCGTAGCGCATGTGCCGCCAACGCTGGCCGCAGCGCCGCTGTGTCTGCTGGGCATGGCTGCGTGGGTGGTTGGGGCTGGCGCATTGCTGAACTGTTGCTGCGAACGATTGACTCGCGTCGACCCGGACTATTCGATGGGCCGAGTGCTCGCCGAGATCAGCGAACAGGCCATTCCGCCAAGGCGTTGGGAGGAGATAGGGCGCGACATTCAAGACGAATTGCGGGCCGAGTTCGCGTCGCTGTCCGGATAGCAGTCGCCGCTTCGCATCAGCCGCCCACCTCGGAGCAACAGCCACTAGGTTGTCTCCATGACGCGCTTCGTGGTGTGCGGCGAGACACTCATTGACCTGGTCCAGGCCGAGGCGGCTGGCAGTGATTCCTTCAGTTCGACGTGGCTGGCATTGTCGGCGGGTGGGCCGATGAACTCAGCGGTCGCCCTGGGCAAGCTGGGCGGCGACACGCATTTTCTGGGCCGGATCTCCAAAGATGCCTTCGGTCGTCAGCTGCGGCAGCACATTCTCGAGGCGAACGTCAAACTTGATCTTGCTACCGAGTCGTCGCAGGCTACCTCGATCGCGGTCGTCAGTTTGGATGAGGAGGGCGTCGCCAGCTATACCTTCCACTTCCACGACACGGCCAACTTCGGCTGGCAGATCGACGATCTGCCAGAGCTGTCCAAGGATGACTGGCTGCACATTGCTTCTTTGTCGTGCATCGTGAGCCCGGGCGCCGAAGTGTTGCTCGACTGGATGCGCGAGGTCCGGGCGGGGGTTTCCTACGACATCAATGTCCGGCCGACCGTGATCACCGATCCCGATGCTTATTGGAGCAAGGTGCAGCCCTGGCTTCGGGTGGTCGGACGGCGTGGCGGCATCGTCAAGGCAAGCGATGAGGACATCAAGTTCCTGGCCAATGCGGCCGGCAGTGGCGCGGCCGATGGTGGTAGCGATCCTGTCGACTTGGCCGGGCTCTGGGTTGAGCAGTACGGGTTGGGGCTTGCTGTGATCACTCTCGGACCAGGTGGCGGCGTGGCGGTCGAACCAGGCGGAAACGTCACGCGCGTACCGGGCTTTCCCACCAAGGTGGTCGATACAGTGGGCGCCGGCGACACCTTCATGGCCGGCTTCCTCGATGCCCGGGTAAAGCTTGAGCTCAGCCTGGAAGCGTCCTTGGAACGCGGCGCCGCCGCTGCGTCGATCGTCTGCTCCCGACGTGGAGCGCAGCCGCCGAGCTCGGCCGAGGTCGACGACCTCATCGCCGAGCGGACTTAACGTCAACGATCAGCCTTCAACGGTCAGCTCGGTGCCGTGGCTCCCGATGCGGCGGGAATGCCCGCCGCAGCAGTGAGTGCGTCCACCGCCTCGTGAGCGCGCGATGGACTCGGTGCCGAGCCGTCCACCTCGGTGATGTAGAACGTGTCGATTGCCTGTCCCGCAAGTGTGCTGATGTGAGCTGACCGGATTGACAGCCGAATGTCACTCAGTGAACGGCCAAGGGTGTAGAGCAGTCCCGCACGGTCTGCTGTCCGGACCTCGACAACGGCCGCGGTCTCGCTGGCACCCCGGACCAGCTCCAGATACGGATTAGGCACGGCACCACTGCTGTGCGCCCGGGCCTCCCGGCGCTGCACTGAGTTCAAGATGCCAGCTTCACCGGCCTCGAGCCGGCTCAATTGCTTGACGAGGTACGCCGTGTCAGGGAGGTCGCTTACCGCCTGCTTGTCCACCCGCCAGGTGTTGACGGCCACTCCTTCCACCGTGTGGAGGACGGCGGAGCGCACCTGCACCGAATGCGAGGCAAGCAGACCAGCGGTATCGCTGAACAGGCCCAGTCGATCTCGCGCCGCGATCACCAGCTGGACACCGCCCGGCTGCGGCTCAACACGGATTCGCGGCCGCCCATCGAGCTGCACGGATCGAGCGAGACCAAGATCGACGAGCTGTGTCACATCTACTCGAGTCGCCTCATCCACCAGTAACCCTTCAGCCTGGTCCGCCAGGCTGTTGATGAGTTGGGCGCGCCACGGTGACCAGGCGGCGGGGCCGGCTGCGCGAGCGTCCGCTTCGGTGAGGTAGCGCAGCAGGTTGAGGATGTCGGCTCGGCCCTGCACGGCCTCGACGAGGGCGTCCAGAGTGGCGGGATCGGCATGATCACGTTTGGTAGCAAGGGCAGCGAGGGTGAGGTGATGCCGCACCAGGAGCTCGACCAGTTGCGAGTCTGTCTGGTTGAGCCCGATCGCAGCGACCGCCTCGCAAGCGATCGGCGCTCCACGATCTGCGTGGTGCACGCCGGCACCGGGCAGCTTGCCGATGTCGTGGAAGAGGCAGGTCAGCAACAAGATGTCTGGCCGCTCGACTCGAGTGAGGTGCTGTTGCACCTCGGCGACGGTCTGGACCAGATGCCGGTCGACGGTATGACGGTGGATGGGATTGTGCTGTGGCCGGGCGCGGATCGGCTCCCAGGAGGGGATCCATCTGCTGATGCAGCCTGCAAGATCGAGCGCCTCCCACACCGGGATGACGTTGGAGCCCGAGGACAGCAGCTCCAGCAAGGCATCACGTGCGGAGTCAGGCCATGGCGTCGGCAGCGGACGCCCGAGCTTGCCGAGGTTGTCAGCGGTGACGGGGGAGAGGACCAGTCCGCGCTGCGCAGCGAGGGCTCCCGCTCGCAAGCCGACAAGTGGATCGCCGGCATCTGTTGTGCGGCCCAGCCCGACTTCACCGGCGTGGATGATCAACCCGTGATCAGCTTGGATGTAGTCGGGCTTGCGCTCCCGCTTGATGAAGGTCAGCACCCGATGCGGCGGCAGCGCCTGGCGCGCGGCTCGTACGGTCACGTCGACCGCATGCCCGATCCGGCGCGCGGCCAGACTGACGTCACGATGAAGATCATCGGCGTGGTCGTAGCCCAACCGCGTGGCCACGGCCGCCGTCTCGCTGGAGATCAATCGGTCGAGGGTACGGCCGGCTGCCAGATGCAGAGCGTCGCGAACATCGAGCAGCCGCTCATAGGGCTCACGTACGCCGACGTGCGGCCGGTCAGTCAGCCAGCTCGCGGACAGCGCCCGCAGCATCGACACATCACGGAAGCCGCCGCGCGCCTCTTTGAGGTCCGGCTCGAGAAGATAGGCAGCGTCACCAAAGGTCGCTACCCGCTCGTCCAGCGACTCCAGCAACTCGGGGAGTCGCTTCCGGGCATTGCCGCGCCAGGTATCCAGCAGCGCCGTACGAGCCCCTTTGACCAGCTCAGCGTCACCGGCGATGACTCGCAGATCGAGTAGACCGACACCGGCACTCAGCTCGCTGCCGGCGACCTCAGCGCACTCCGCCGGCGTACGCACTGCATGATCAACCCGGATCCGTGCGTCCCAGAGTGGATACCACAGGTCATTCGCGAGTGTGTTGATCTTGGTCGATGCCTTGCCGTTGTGCAGCAGCACAAGATCGATGTCCGAACGCGGACCGAGCTCGCGCCGAGCCAGACTCCCAACCGCGGCGAGGGCGGCCCCGCTTGCAGGGCCGCCCACGTCCGCATAAAGCTCAACCAGCGCGGACTCGACACATTCGGTGATCAAACGCCGACGATCCGGCCCCGCGGTGAATGACCACCCGGACCGGATCGCGACGTTGAGACGCTCGCTGGTTAGATCACGCTTCAGAGCGCGTCCAGCCCGCGCTCTCCGGTTCGCACGCGGACGACTTCTTCCACGGGAACCGACCAGACCTTGCCGTCACCGATGCGACCGGTCCGAGCGCTCTTGACCAGGACCTCGATGATGTCTTTGGCATCATCGTCGTCCACGAGCACCTCAAGTCTCACCTTGGGCACCAGGTCGACGGTGTACTCCGCCCCCCGGTAGACCTCGGTGTGGCCCCGCTGACGTCCGAAGCCGCTTGCCTCGCTGACTGTCATTCCCTCGACGCCAAACGACTCGAGTGCGGTCTTGACCTCGTCCAACATATGCGGCTTGATGATCGCTGTTACGAGCTTCATGCCGACACCTCCTGATCATTCTTGCTGTCTGCCTCGACCTGACTTGGCGCTGAGCCGGCGTACGACAACCCGCGCATGCCGGCACCGAGCGTGCCGAGATCGTAGCCCGTCTCAGCGTGCTCGGACCTCGTCGACACCCGTGCGCTCTTCCTCCTCGCTGACGCGGAATCCGATGGTCTTGTGCAGCATGAAGCCGATGAGCAAGGTCATGATCAAGCTGTAGAACAAGCACGGCGAACGCACCGACTGCCTGCCGCCACAGCTGGTCAAAGCCGCCGCCGTAGAACAGACCGTTGACACCAGCTGGTGCTGCCTCGGTCGCCAGGAAGCCAACCGCGAGAGTGCCCCAGAGACCGCCGAAGAGGTGGACGCCGACGACGTCGAGCGAGTCGTCATAGCCGAACTTGTACTTCAGTCCGACTGGCCAGCGCACAGATCACGCCCGCGAGAACGCCGACGATGATCGCGCCGACCGGTGAGACCGAGGAGCAGGACGGAGTGATGGCGACCAGGCCGGCGACGACGCCAGATGCGGCGCCGAGGGACGTGGCATGGCCGTCGCGGATGCGCTCGGTGATCAGCCAGCTCAGGGATGCGGCGCCGGTGGCGACCATGGTGTTCACCCAGACCGTTGACGCCGTGGTGCCGGCGGCGATCGCGGAACCGGCATTGAAGCCGAACCAGCCGAACCACAGCAGGCCAGCGCCAATCATGACCAGCGTCAGGTTGTGCGGCCGCATCGGATCGCGCTTCCAGCCCAGCCGCTTGCCCAAGATGATGGCCAGAGCAAGACCGGCGGCGCCGGCGTTGATGTGGACGGCGGTGCCACCGGCGAAGTCGATCGCCTTCAAGTTGTTGGCGATCCAGCCGCCGACGTGTGCTCGCCGGAAGAGAAGTCGAACACCCAGTGGGCGACCGGGAAGTAGACGATGGTGGCCCAGATCACGGTGAAGACCATCCAGATGCCGAACTTCGCGCGATCGGCGATAGCACCGGAGATCAGGGCGACGGTGATGATCGCGAACACGGCCTGGAACGCGACGAAGGCCATCACCGGGTAGACGCCGGTCTGATCGTCGAAGGAGACCTCGGTGGTGGCACCCATGAGCCCCTTGAAGCCCGAGGTACTGAACAGGATTGCCGATCAGGCCGTAGCCGATGTCGTCTCCGAAGGCGGTCGAGTAGCCCCAGAGAACCCAGATGACGGCGATCGAGGCCAGCGCCCCGAAGCTCATCATCATCATGTTGAGAACGCTCTTCGCACGGACCATGCCGCCGTAGAACAAGGCAAGCCCTGGCGTCATGAGCAGCACCAGCGCCGCTGACGCCATGAGCCACGCAGTGGTCCCAGTGTCAATCTCGAATGGTGTCATTGTTGCTTCTTTCGGTGACGGGACTGGAAACGGATGGGAAGCCTCGGCGGCTGGATCCTGGACGCCGGAGGTTACGCAAAACTCTGCTAGGCCTGTGTTGCACCAAACGTGCGTTCAGTTACGCCCGGGTCACAGTTGAGAATCCAATGTGACGGCAGTGTTTCGCTACTTAAGCTGTGCGCCGCCACGGTCCCAACGAAAGTGGTCAGAAACAGCAACAGATCCGATGAGATCTCTGTTGCCAGCGACCACTTCTGATCATCTTTGCTGCTCGGCGGCTTGTCGAGCAGCCCAGGCGGAGGCGACCATGTCATCGACGGTGTGACGCATCTTCCAGTTCAGGTCGCGTGCGGCAAGCTCGCCGGTCGCCACAATACGAGCTGGATCGCCGGGGCGTCGAGGCCGGACTTCCGGACGAAAGCCGATACCGGTGACCCGCTCGACGGCGTCCATGATCTCGCGGACCGAAAGACCGGTCCCGCTCCCAAGGTTGTAGACCGGCTGCAACGGCCGGCCTTCCTCAAGGGCCTTGGCGGCGGCGACATGGGAGAGCGCCAAGTCGGAGACATGGACGTAGTCACGGACCGTGGTGCCGTCGGGTGTGGGGTAGTCGTCCCCATTGATATAGGGAACTTTTCCCGCAACAAGACGCTCGAAGATCAGCGGGAAGAGATTGTGCGGGCTGGTGTCGCGCAGGTCGTCGTATCCCGAACCAACGACGTTGAAGTATCGCAGCGAGGTATGGCGCAGTGGCGCTGCACCGGACGCCGTGGCCGTGGCTTGATCGTGGAGCAGCCACTCGCCGACCAGCTTCGATTCGCCGTACGGAGACTCCGGCCTGGTCGGATCGTCCTCGCTGACCAAGTCGCTGACCGGCGTGCCGTAGACGGCAGCGCTCGAGGAGAACACGAACCTGTTCACCCCGTGGCTGGCCATCGAGTCCAACAAGCTGATCATGCCGGTGACGTTTTGGCTGTAGGTGTGCAGCGGCCGGCTGACCGAGACCCCGGCGTACTTGAAGCCGGCGAGATGCACGACGCCAGCGATGGTGTGGTCGGAGAAAATCTGGTCGAGAAGCTCGCGCTGCAGCACGCTGCCTAGATAGCTGGGGACATCATCGCGGACAAAGTTGCGATGCCCGCTGGACAGGTCATCGATCACCACAGCGGGGATGCCGTCGGAGGTGAAGGCGCGTACCACGTGGGAGCCGATGTAGCCGGCGCCGCCGGTCACCAACCAGGTCATACGCGAGTGCTCCTCTCGATCGGCATCCAACAAACCGGGCTCAGCGTAGCGGGGCCCGAACTCGCAAGTCGGTGATCTTGATGCCGAGCACCTGTTCGGTTGCCGTGATCGCGTCAGTAAACAGATCTTCGGCCAAAACGGGATGCGGATCGAGCATGGTGACCTCGATGTCAGTGCGTTGGCCTTTGGTGATCGTTTTCCAGCTGGCGACGAGTCGTCCCTCGTGAAACACCACTGGGGAGAACAGGCCGTTGACCTTGGCCCAGACCTTCGGCAGTTGCTGCTCGGTCAAGAATCGCGTGCGATTGCGGCCGTGATAACCCACCAACAAGCCGTCGAACTCTGGCAGCAGCCTCAATCCGGGATCCACGACGCCGTCAGAAGGAGCCTCCGCGAGGTCGAGATAGTCCTCATCGTTGGGGCCGCGCAGGTGGATGATCTTCTGGCCGAGGTGCTGGAGGGCTTCGTCGACCGCGCCCAAGCCTGTGCCGAAGAAGAAAGCGAGATCGAGCCGTTGGGCCGGACCATAGGAGCCGAGGTGGACCCGCACCAGGCTCGCCAAAGACTCGGCAAAGTCGCTGTCAGGCAAGTCAGGCAGCAGGCTGCGAGCCCGTCGATGGTAGATGTCGGTTCGTTTCTCCCATCGGGTGTCGCGCGGGCGCCGAAGCAGACCGCTGTGACCCCAGATGAGGCTGTCGGAAAGCAAGTCCGGACCGCCGGCAACCCAGTTCTCGTCGCGTGCAGAAAGCCAGGCACGGGCATGCGACACGATCTCGACGCGTGGCCGCCAGTCTTGCGAAGCGAATGCTTCGATCTCGGCAGCCAGCTGCTCTGGGGTGATCTGCTCCAGCTTCAGCACGTTGCGCAGCTGGCTCGCCCGGGTAGTGCGCGCCACAGCGTCTAGCCATCCAAATTGCTCGACCACGCTGGTGTGAACGGTGCCGCGGATATTGCTGGTCTTGACCAGCTGGTGCGACTCGAATAGCGCCCGCACCGTGTCGTAACCCACACCTGGCAAACGGGAGGAAATGGTCAGGAAGGGTGCTCGCGGCACCTGGGACTGAATTGGGCCCCAGCCGTCGAAAGAGCTCCAGTACCGCCTCGGGCCCCCGCGCTGAGATGAACGGGAACTGCCTGCGCAGCGTGCGCTGCCGGAGTTCGTCATGGGTGAGCCGGTGCACGGCTCTGACGTTAATCGCAGACCCGACCGCGAACCCTGAAAACGCATCGCCCAAGACGGGAAATGGCACGAATTGGGCCGTTTCGGCGTCACTGGAGATGCAAAATCAGGGCAGCTCCCACGAACTGGTGCGCTACCCTGAACCCATGCAATGGGTTGCGCTCCTTACGTAGCCGCGTAGGTACGCCTGCGCGGCAGCCCCTCATGCCCAGGCGGCGAGGGGTTTTTTCATGTCCAGGCGCAGCGATGCACAACCAAGGAGACGAGTCAAAATCATGACCGAGCAGATCGAGCGGGTCGAGGAGGCTTCTGAACGGGCGGCCGCTCCCCGGGAGCGGACCGGCTACGACGCCCGCGCTGCCCAAGAGCGCTGGCAGGCGTTCTGGGAGGCCGACCAGACCTTCGTCCCGGCTGATGACGGTTCGCGGGAACGCCGCTATGTGCTGGACATGTTTCCTTACCCATCGGGCGACCTGCACATGGGCCACGCGGAAGCGTTCGTGATGGGCGATGTCGTCGCTCGCTACCTGAAACTGCGTGGCTACGACGTACTGCACCCGATCGGCTGGGACTCCTTCGGACTGCCTGCGGAGAATGCGGCTATCGAGCGGAACGCCCACCCGGCCGAATGGACTTACGCCAACATCGAGACCCAGGCAACGTCATTTCGGCGCTACGGACTGAGCTTCGACTGGTCTCGTCGGCTGCATACCTCCGACCCGGAGTACTACCGCTGGACGCAATGGTTGTTCCTGCGCTTCCGGGAACGCGGTTTGGCGTACCGCAAGGCCAGCTATGTCAACTGGTGTCCCAAGGACCAGACGGTGCTGGCCAATGAGCAAGTGATCGCAGGGTTGTGCGAACGCTGCGGCTCGGTGGTCACCAAGCGGCTGCTGACCCAGTGGTACTTCAAGATCACCGAGTACGCCCAGCGGCTGCTGGACGACATGGATGATCTTGTCGACGGCTGGCCTGAGCGGGTGCTGACCATGCAGCGCAACTGGATCGGCCGCTCCGAGGGTGCCTACGTCGATTTCATGATCGAGAATCGGCTGGAACCGGTGCGCGTGTTCACCACCCGGCCCGACACTCTGTACGGCGCAACCTTCTTCGTGATCGCACCCGATGCGCCGCTGGCGGCTGAGGTGGTCAGCGACGAGCAGCGTGCCGCATTTGAGGACTATTTCGAGCAGACCAAGCACGAGACCGAGATCGAGCGGCAGGCCACCGAACGTCCCAAGACCGGCGTGTTTTTGGGCGTGCACGCCACGAACCCGGTGAATGGCGAGAAGATCCCGGTCTACGCCGCCGACTACGTGCTGGCCGAATACGGCACCGGCGCGATCATGGCTGTTCCGGCTCATGATCAACGCGACCTGGACTTTGCCCGCACCTTTGGGCTGCCGGTACGCGAGGTGGTTGACACCGGCGGCCCCGATCCCGTCACGAGTGGTATCGCGACGCCCGGCGAAGGTAGCTACATCAATTCCGGTCCGCTGAACGGCCTGACGGGCAAGGAGGCCGGAGTCCGCAAGATCATCGAGCAGCTGGAGGCCGAGGGAGTCGGAGAGGGCGCCGTCACCTATCGGCTGCGGGACTGGCTGCTGAGTCGGCAACGCTATTGGGGCTGCCCGATACCGATCATCCACTGCGAGCGATGTGGGGAGGTGCCGGTGCCCGATGATCAACTGCCTGTTGAACTGCCCTACTTGACGGGCACCGATCTCGCCCCCAAGGGAACTTCACCGCTGGCAGCGGCGACCGACTGGGTCAACGTCGAATGCCCGGAATGCGGCGGCCCGGCAAAGCGCGACTCCGACACGATGGACACCTTCGTCGACTCCTCGTGGTACTTCTTCCGCTACTGCTCTCCGGGCGACGACGATGGGCCGTTCGATCCTGCCGATGTGCGTCGCTGGATGCCGGTCACTCAGTACGTCGGCGGCGTCGAGCATGCAATCTTGCACTTGCTGTACATGCGGTTCTTCACCAAGGTGCTGCATGACATGGGCATGGTCGACTTCGAGGAGCCGATGCGCCGGTTGCTGAATCAAGGCCAGGTGATCAACCAGGGCAAGGCGATGAGCAAGTCGCTGGGCAACGGGGTCGATCTGGGCGTACAGATCGATGCGTTCGGGGTCGACGCGGTACGGCTGACCGTCGTCTTTGCCGGGCCACCCGAGGAAGACATCGACTGGGCCGATGTCTCGCCTGCTGGTTCGTTGAAGTTCCTGCAGCGCGCGTACCGGCTGGCAGACCAGGTGACCAGCGAGCCGGGCGCCCCGACCAGCGCTGGTGATCTGGAGCTACGCAGGGAAACTCATCGACTGCTGGCCGACATCGACTCCGCCATTGCTCGGCAACGGTTCAATGTGGCCGTTGCGCGAGTCATGGAGCTGGTCAATGCCACCCGCAAGACGATGGACGGTTCCGCCGGTCCAGCCGACCCCGCTGTTCGCGAGGCCGCCGAGGTAGTCACCATCGCCCTGAGCCTGGTAGCGCCATACGTCGCCGAGGAGATGTGGGAACGGCTGGGCCATGCCCCGTCGGTCGCGAGTGCGACGTGGCCGACGGTTGACCCCTCCTTGTTGGTGACTCAATCGGTGACCTGTGTTGTGCAGGTGCAAGGTAAGGTACGCGGCCGGCTGGAGGTGCCGCCAGGGATCAGCGAGGACGAGTTACGCACCCGTGCCTTGGCCGAGGAATCAGTCGTACGCGCACTAGGCGGCCGAGAGATCACCAAAGTGATCATCCGAGCCCCCAAGCTGGTCAGCATCGTCGCGCACTAGCTGGGATTGTCCCCTGGCGACTCGGCGGCTTCTCGCTCGCGAAACTGGTCAGAAACAACACCAAACCGGGCGCGGCGGCTGCTGGTGTTGACCACTTTCCCGAAGACAGCAGCTCATGATTTTGCTCCCGCCAGCGTGGCGAACAGGCCACGATGGTCGGTGCCGGTGATCGCGAAGCTGGTCACCGAGGTTGCGGTGAGCTCTTTGTTGATCATGACGTGATCGATCGGCAGTAACGGGGGGAACGGTTCGTCGGCGGGATAGGTGGGAAGCCAGCCGGCGCCGGCGACATCGGTAGCGCTCTTCAGGCCAAGGCGTCGCAAGGCCTGCATCGGTCCATGATCATCGACGGCGTTGAAATCGCCGGCGACGACCAGTGGCTGGTCGAGGTTGTCACTCACCGCCTCGTTGAGCAGCTGATGCTCAGCAGTCCAACGATCACCGCCGCAGTAGGGGTTGCACGGATGCACAGCCATCAGTCGAACGCTTCCTACGTCGGGGACGCGCACCGTCGTCTCCCACTGTTGGAAAGACGTATTGCCGATCAGCTTGCTCTGCCTCAACGGGAAGCGTGAATAGACAGCGGTGTTGGCGAAGCCGTCCTTCGGATCTCCCAGCGAGTAGGGGAAACGCTCGTCCCAGCCGAATGGCTTCAAGTCTTGCAAAGCGCTCGGTGTGGCCTCGACCAAGATCACGATGTCGGCCCGCTCGGCACGTTGAGCGACCTTCCGGGAGTCCGCGCCGCCGTTGTACATGTTCAGACTCATCAACCGGAACTTCGGAGTGCCGGCGGCTCGATGATCATTGACAAACAGCGGGCCCAGCCACGCCAGGTGGCACAGCGTGAGCAGGGCGACGGCAATGGTGATCACTGCGATCACGAGCCGGTGTCGGGCCCGGAGCAGCACGATTAACAGGCAGCCGAGCGCGATCAGGTAGCCGAGTAGCCCGTAGGCGATGAAGGCCGCCAGTCGCGCGGTTTGGTCGTCGGCCGGAGGGAACACGCGCATCAGGGTGGCGGCGATCGCGGGCAGCAACGCGAGTGCCGCGATGGTGCAGAGCAGACCCTGAAAGCGTGGCCGCGATGGTCGAGTGTCCCAGGCCGCGGCCATTGGTGGGGCCCCGAGGCGGCGCGAGGCGCTTATGGTCACCGCGCCAGAATGCCTGGCCGACGCAAGCCAGGACCTGATCGACACGAAAAGCAGTGCTAGCTACAGGCTTCGCCGTGGTGCGTGTGGGTTCCTCAGTGCCATCCGGAGTAACTGGGGATGCGGCGGAAACTCAGATTTCCTCCGCTCGCCGGTTTCATTCCAGCCCAGCGCACGGTAGAACGCACGTGCCGCGTGATTGTTGGTGAGCACCCAGCAAAATGCGTCCCTGGCGCCGCCGGCGTAGATCTCCATGCAGGCAAACTCCAGCAAGGTCGAACCGTAGCCGCGACGGGTGTGATCAGGAATTACGCCGAGGTGGTGCACCGTCTCTGAGTCGAAAGCCACATAGCCCACGGGGCTCTCCCGCACCTCGAGAAGGTAGGCATGAGTCAGCCTGCTGCTCAGCAGCAGTCGCCAGCGCTGGGCAATCGCGTTGACTGGATAGGGATATTGCTGGGGCGGGAAGATGTTGGCCAACGCGTCTTCGCTCGCTGCGCGTTCCAGCCGGGCCAGCAATCTGCCCTCGTCGGGGCGAGCTCGGCGGATGCGTACTCCGGTTTCCTCGTTCTCGACCGGGGGATCGTGCAGATCCAAGATGTCGAGCAGCTCGTCGGCGATCCGGTCTGCCCGCGTGAGGCGCCCCCGCCGGCTCGCGAGGTTGGACTTCTGTACGCACCATGCCTCGGCGGAGTCATCCACGCTACCGATGAGCAGGCCGTTCTCGCCCGGTGCGACCAGGGTGACGTCGTCCCACTCGAATACGTAGCGGCGGAATGGGTTGATGATCTCGACGGTTTGATCACTGACCCGCAGCCGCGGATGCAAACCGAAGCGCCAGGCGTACAGCAAGGCCAGCACAGTGAGCACGATGAGCAGCGCAGGCAGCCAAGGCGAGCTGCCGTTCCGGTAGACCAGATACGCCAGGACGGGGATAACGATCCCGGCTGCCACGGCAAAGATCGATACCAGAATCAGCGTCACCGGCCCAGCGCGCCATACGCGAAGATCCTCCTCAGGCATTTGGTCTGCGTTGTCCTCCGGCAACGGGCGGGGGCGATTCCCCGAGGTCTGCAATCGGCTGTGTCCCTCGTCCTACGCTGAGCAAATGCCTGGCGTCGCAATGGTGACCGACTCTACGTCATCCCTCGACCCAGCCGATGCTGTCCGCGCGGACGTCTCGATCATTCCATTGCAGGTCGTCATCGACGATCTCAGCCGTCCAGAATCGGACGTGCGACCACTAGAGGTAGCCGGCGCACTACGTGCCGGTCGGCGGGTCAGCACGTCGCGACCTACGCCCGACGTGATCGGACACACCTACGCAGCGCTGGAGGCGGCCGGATACGACGCCATCGTGTCGGTCCACCTCAGTAGCAAGATCTCGGGCACCTATGGTGCGGCACAGGTTGCTGCGGCGTCGGTGCACATTCCGATTGTCGTTGTCGACAGCATGACCCTGGCGATGGCAGTCGGCTTTGCGGTACTGGCCGGAGCAGAGGTGGCTCGTTCCGGCGCGGCTCCGGCGGAGGTCGTCGCACAGGTACGCCGCCGTGCGGCCGCCTCGACCACCTACTTCTACGTCGACAGCTTGGAGTACCTGCGGCGTGGCGGCCGGATCGGAACTGCTGCGGCAATGCTGGGTTCGGCGCTTGCAGTGAAGCCCTTGCTCACCGTTACTGACGGGGAGATCCGACCGTACGAACGGGTCAGGACGGAGTCGAAGGCGCTGGCCAGACTGGAGGAGCTGAGCCTGGATGCGTTGGCCCGGGCGGCGACGAGGAATGGTGGTGTCGATGTTGCGGTCCATCATCTCGACAACCCAGACGGCGCACGTCGGCTCGTCGAGCGGCTCCAAGATCGGGTGCCGACCGGAAGTGTCGTGATCTCAGAGGTCAGCGCCGTGCTCGGGGTGCACGTTGGTCCCGGCACCGTGGGGATCGTCGTGTCACCGCGCGTCTGAGCGCCGCCCTTTTCGTGGCTGCTCGCAGCCCTCTTGCGGACCAGGCTGTAACGCAGACTGTCCCCAAGGCAGAGGCTGCTCGGAGCGTTGTCCACAGATCGCGGAGCGCGCGTACGGAGCCTCGTCGCCGTCCTTAGCTTCCAGACATGGGACATCGACCGAAGGCGGATGTTGAGCTAGCCCGGCTGATCAGCGATCGTCTGGCGCTGGTGTTTGCCGAGCGGCCGCCACGTAGAGCGCGTGATCCCGGACCAGGGCCGGCTGAGGTGCCAGGGAAGCCTGACGCGAGGTTGACCTTGGCCAGGGCGGGCCATGAGGATACCGAGACCGCCGATGAGCTACTCCTGTCAGGCGACGCGCAGGAGCTGCCCAAACTGCGGTTCGGCCGCATGCACGTCGGCGTCATCACCATGCTGTTGGTTCTCGGTCTGGTGACGGCCGGATGGATGTTGCTGCGTGCTCGGCCTGTTGCAGTGGCCAGCCCCGGCGGGGTCGTCACGCTGAGCGTGCCAACGGCCACCGCGGTGTCGCCAACGCCCTCGACCAGTAAGAGCGATGTAAAGATCGTTGTTCACGTCCTCGGAGCGGTCCGTCATCCGGGCCTAGTCAAGTTGAAGGACAGCTCACGAGTCCAGGATGCGATCGATGCTGCTGGCGGCCTCACTCATCGAGCCGATCCGGGGGAGCTGAACCTCGCCCAGCTGCTTGCCGACGGTCAGCAGGTGGTGATCGGTACCGCTGGTGACCCGGCGGGGGAAGTGCGAGACCAGCCCGGGTCGGCTACGGGTGGTGGCTCGTCCGCGACCGGAGCGGTCGATCTGAACCGTGCCAATCAATCGCAGCTAGAAGAGCTGCCTGGAGTCGGGCCGGTCACTGCCCAGGCGATTCTCACCTGGCGGCAGCAACACAAGCGGTTCAGCCGGATCGAGGAATTGCAGGAGGTTGATGGCATCGGACCCAAGACGTACGCCCAAATCGCTCCACACGTGCGAGTGTGAACTCCCGGCTACGCCGCATTGTCGCAGCCGCGCGCGGCAGGTTCGAGCGACTGACGGCTCGTCACCGGATAGATCGGCGGGCTGCTGCCGTACCGTCTGCAAGCCGTACGGCTTCCACCCCGTCGGCAGATGTGCGAGCAGTGCCTCTGGCGACCGGGGCCTGGGCAGCCGCATGGCTGGGAACCTGGGGATCCTCGGCGGGGATTGCCGCGGCCGCGGCGGGCGGGGCGATTGTGCTAGCAGCGGCGGTGCTGCGACGCTCAGCGCTGTTGTTGACAGTTGGCCTGGTCATCGTCGTGCTGCTCGGCACCGGCCTTGTCAACCTCCACCGCCTGCGGCATGGACCTGTCGCGACGCTGGCGACGCACCAGGCGATCGTGTCGGTCGAGCTGGAGATTCGTGCTGACCCCCATCGGGTCGCCGGGACCGGACCGAGGGCTGGCGCTGCCGTCGTAAAGGCAGCAGCCGTGCGGGTTGAGGGCCGAGGCGGCGTCTGGCTGGTCCGAGCTCCGCTCCTCCTCGTCGTCAGTGGCCCGCACGTTGAGGAGTGGTTTCACATCTCGGTCGGTAGTCGAGTCCTTGTGGACGGTCGCTTGGAGACACCGGATCGAGGTTCGGACGTGGCAGCAGTGTTGCGGGTGCGTGGCTCACCGGTCGTCGTCGGGGCGCCTGCGCCTGGCCTCCGGCTGGTGGAACGGGTTCGCGAGGGATTGCGACAAGCTGTTGCGGATCGTCGCCCAGAGCCGCGAGCGCTGGTGCCTGCCCTCGTCCTTGGTGACACGTCCGCGCTTCGCCCGGAGCTGACCGAAGACTTCGTCTCGACCGGGTTGACCCATCTCACTGCTGTCTCGGGCGCCAACCTCACGCTGCTCTTGGCCTTCTTGCTGACTGTGGCGCGCTGGGTTGGCGTACGCGGGTGGTGGCTGCGTCTCGTCGGGCTGGCCGGAGTGATCATGTTCATCGCACTCTGTCGCACGGAGCCGAGTGTGCTGCGGGCCGCGGCGATGGGACTGGTGGCCTTGGCCGCGCTTGGCTCCGGCAGCCGGACGGCCGGCGTCCGGAACCTTGCCGTTGCCACGATGATCTTGCTGCTGGCGGATCCGTTTCTCAGCAGGTCAATCGGCTTTGCACTGTCCGTCCTGGCTTGCGCGGGGATCGTCTGGTGGTCCCGGCGCTGGACAGTGATCATCAATCGCTGGCTGCCGCACATCATCGCGGAGTCAATTGCGGTCCCGCTCGCCGCCCAACTGGCCACGACGCCGGTGGTGGCCGCGATCTCGGGGCGGGTGAGCATTTCCGGTCTCGCTGCCAATGCGCTGGCCGGCCCGTTCGTGGGTCCTGCAACGGTGCTGGGCTTCGCCGCGGCCGGCCTCTCGCTGCTCAACCAGACGCTGGCTGCCGCGTGCGCCTTCGGCGCCGCCTGGTGCGCTCAGATGATCATTTGGATCGCCAGGATTGGTGCTCAATTGCCTGGCTCCGAGTGGCACCTGCCGGTGACGCCGCTGACCCTGACGTGGCTGGCCATCAGCTCGGTGTTCTTCGGTCTCTCCATGGCCTACGTGCTAGCGCGACCGTCGCTGGTCCTATTGCTTGCCTGCATCATGATCATCTGTCTGTGTGGGATTCCGCGTCAGCCGGGCTGGCCTCCTCGCGACTGGGTCTTGGTCGTCTGCGACGTCGGTCAAGGCGACGGGATCGTGGTGCGCACGGCCCGCGACAGCGCGGTTGTGGTGGACACTGGCCCAGCTCCCGCCGCGATGCGAGGGTGTCTGGACCGGCTTGACGTCACCCGGGTACCGCTGTTGATCATCACGCACTTTCATGCCGATCATGTCGATGGCCTGATGGGGGTGATGCGGCACCGTCGGATCGGTCAGCTGTGGGTCAGCCCATTGGCCCCATCGGGACCGCTGTCCGCCCTCATCACTGAGCAGGCCTCCCAGTACGGCGTTCCGGTCTACGGGCCGCTACGCGGTACCAGCGCAAGTGTCGGAGCTGCGGAGCTGCAGGTGTTGGGCCCTGTGGACCATCTGGCTATCGGTCAGGATGAGTCCTCCATGCAGAACGACAGCAGCCTGGTGATCATGGTCACGGTCGCCCGGCTGCGAGTGTTGCTGACCGGTGACGTCGAACCACCGGGTCAGCAGGCGATCGTCGAGACCGGGGCCGATCTGCACGCCGATGTCCTCAAGATTCCGCATCATGGTTCGGCGCAGCAGGATCCCGCCTTCATCGCGGCGACGCACGCCCGCCTCGCGATCGCAAGTGCGGGAGTCGACAATGACTACGGCCACCCGGCGCCGCGCACGCTGCAGCTAGTCCGGTCGCTGGGCATGACCGT
Organism: uncultured Actinomycetota bacterium; assembly: GCA_963815975.1. Taxonomy (GTDB): domain Bacteria; phylum Actinomycetota; class Actinomycetes; order Propionibacteriales; family Propionibacteriaceae; genus Microlunatus. The sequence goes on along the minus strand of CAWFJC010000006.1, from coordinate 90,233 downwards.
GCTCAGTACCGATCAGGATGGGTCGGTCGCGGTTCGGATGTCTCGCAGCGGCCTCGCCGCGATGAAACAGCGATGACTAGGAGATCGCAACGGGAAATCGGAGTGGTCCGCGCAGCGTTGTACCGGGTCGCATGGTGATCGGCGCGGTCTGACGGATTTTCGGGAACCGCTCGGCGAGAGCACGAAATGCCTGGCTCAGCTCCAGCCGGGCAAGCGGCGAGCCGAGGCAATAATGAATGCCGCCCGAGAAGGCCAGATGCTCGGCAGGGGACTCCCGCATGATGTCGAAACGGTTGGGTTCGGGATAGACATCGGGGTCACGATTCGCCGCGGCCAACAAGGTGATCACCAACTGGTTTCTGGCAACCAGCACCTCCCCGACCTGCACCGGCTGATGCGCCACTCGCGCAGTCAGCTGCACTGGAGGATCGAAGCGGAGCACCTCCTCAGCGACCGCCGGTGCGCGACTGGGATCGGCTACCAACGACTCCCACTGCTCGCGGTCGGCCAACAGCCAGCGCATGCCACTGCCGATCGCATTGACGGTGGTCTCGAACCCGGCGATCAGCAGCAGCCGCACCAGAGCCGACAGCTCCGACACCGTGATCGCCCGGCCCTGCTCTGCGACGAGCGCCGACACCAGATCATCACCGGGTTCGGACGCGCGGTGTTCGAGTAATTCGGTGAACGTGACCCGTAGCTCAGCGTCCGCGGCGGCGAGCGTCCGAGCTTGTCCGAGCGACCAGATGCCGTCCAGCGCCCGGGCGATCGTCGAGCCCAACCGCCGGAACCTCTCCGGATCGTTGGGTAGCCCCAGCAGGTGTGTCATCACGGCAATCGGCAGTGGGGAGGCAAACGATGTCATGACGTCGAACTCGCGATCGCGCTCGCACTGGTCCAGCAGCCGCTGGATCGCCTGATCGACCAAAGCGGCATAGCCAGCCATGCGCCTCGGCGTAAACGCTGGTGCAGCGAGTCGGCGGATTCGCGTGTGATCGGGCGGATTGAGCTCAAGCAAGGAAAGATCGAGGCCAGCTTGATTGGCTAGGTCTTCGCTGCCGTCCTCAGGACTGGGGCCGAACTGCCGGCTCCGCAGAACCTCGTTGCACAGTCGATGGCTCGTGGTGGTGTAGTTGCCAAGCCGGGTCGGCAGCATGGGACCGCGAGCACGCATTTCCTCATAGATCTCGTACGGGTCGGTATGGCCGTTAGGCAGGTTGAGCCGACTGAACAGATCACCGCGTACGTGCGCCCAGTAGAGGATCCGCGCTCGCTCTCGATACATTCCGGCGAGGAACTTGGCTGCCTGGAGCGTCTTCGTCGCGCTGCTCATCTAGCCAGCTTGCCTCCCGGATCAACGTGGCCCGGTGGCGGGATTGATCCGTACGAGCTGTCCCTGGCAAGCGGCTACGACCTCGGGGGCCACCTCGCCTTGCGTGATGTGGCCCTCGGCCGGATTGTCACCGCCCGGCACGTTCGCGAACCGTACGCCCAACGGCGGACCATGCGTGCAGGGAAAGCGCCAGAGCTCGGCGCTGTCAGTGAGGCCGATACCCAGCAGGTGGTTGGCGTTGGCGTCGAACCGGTTGGTTCCAGCGACGACCAGGACATCGCCGTACTGCGCGGCGACGATGCGCCCGGAGATCCTGGCTCCATCGGGCGTGTGGGCGATGACCGGCGAGAGCGAGACAGGCAGCGTGTGGGTTGAGAGCTGCTGGTAACCGGAGAAGGCTGTCACTGTCCGGCAGGAGAAGCCCGTGATCACCAGCGTTTTCGCCGGTTCTGCCTGTTGGGAGACGGTGGTCGGCTGGTCGAGAATCCACGAGCCACAGGTGAAGTGCACCTCCTCAGCTGGACTGGCGTAGGTCAATTCCGTCACCCGCTTGTTTGCCTGTGTGGACGCTGGCCAGCCGATCGCGGCTGTGATGATCAAGATGCCGACCACGATCAGACCTCGTCCGATAAACGCCATCTCGCGGCGTGGCGGCCACGCCTGGTACGCCACCCAAACAGCTACACCGACCAACAGGCCCGTGAGGTAAAGCAAGACCGTGCTGGACGTCCACAGTGCGGCCCGGTTCAATGCGACGGTGTTGCTTTGCAGCCTCGCACCTGCATCACGCAACTCGGGAGCGAACAGCCAGCGTCCGACCGCCGCCGGGGCCGCCGCGACTACTGCGTACCCGGCGAGAAGAGGCAGACCGCTGTGCCAGGTCTTCTGAGGCAGCGGGCCCAAGTTGTCGAGGAATCCGTGTAGCGCCGCATAGCCTGCGCTGAAGACCCATGTGATCAACAGCAAAACGCCGACCATCGAGGAGGCTAGTGTCCCGCTCACGGCGAGCCTGATGATGATGGTCAGCGCAGCTACCAGACCAAGTGCGGCGGGGGCGAGCATCGCGGTCCGACCGAGCCAGTGGCGGGTACGAGACAACCAGAAGAGCGCAAACGCACATACGAGCAGCACCAGGGCCGGTAGGCCCCACTGACCGTTCTGAGCCTGGACCTGAGGCTGCCCATCGCTCGTCAAAGCAACGGAGGCCAGCGGAGCGAGCTGAGTGAGCCACAACTCGTGTGCCGGAAAGTGGCTTACTTCGGGAACCCAATACACGATGAAAAAGACCCATTGGGCGCCGAGGGAAATCACCAACGGGATGGTCGCAGCCTGCCGGATCTTTCGAGAGACTTCCGCCCGCTCGGGAGACTTCGGTCCGAGCGACCCCACGTCCGGTCGCGCCGCCTGCGGATTGGTGTAGGCGATCTTGCTCACGACGGGGCGCCGCTCATACTCATGTGATCAGCCCGTCGTGTCCGCCGCCACGAATTCGACGCGCTCATGTGGGACCAGCCGGCGTAACGCCTCTCGATCGGACTGTGAGCCAACGGACAGGCCTCGAGCCCGCTCCTCGGCCGACCGCAGCGCCTGATCAACGCCAACCCGCAGCACCGAGTCGCCCTCGAGCGACCTGACCCAGACAAGGCGGCCGGGGCTGCCGTCGACCTGCTTGAACCAGGCGCGAACCAGGTCCTCATAGGAGTCGGCCACCGCTGCAACGACACGCAGGCCCCGGTCCTCGAAGTGGTCGCCAAATGTCTCTCGCAACCGGCTGCCCTCGTAGGCCCCTGGCTCGCGGTTCACCACCGCTACGACAGTGGCCGAATTACCTACCTTCGCACCGGCAATGCCGCGCAGCTCGGGTTCGGCGAACTGCCGCCACATGCGCCGTAAACGGGCATCCATGGTCAGTTCCATGGCGGTTGGTCTCGAAGTCATGGACCGAGGCGGGGTAGGCAGCGGCCGCACTACCGACGGCGATGCAGGCACGATCTTCGGAGACTTGGTTTGTGGAATGGGGACGGAAATAGGACCGTCCTTGGGCCACGTAATCTCACGAACGTCGAAATTACGCCGTACTAGGGTGCCGTTGGCGAAGGATCGGGGCAGCCACTGCTCAGCAAGCTCTTGTTGCACCGTGGGGCGGCGCAAGTCAGCGAGCCGATTCATCTTTACCGCCGCGTGCATTCCCATCGCCACGTCGGTCTCGACCCGCTGTAACAAGTACGCCTCGAGGTCGGTCCCATGCTCGGCTGCCAGGCCGGCCACGGCGGCGTACCTGTCCCGATCGCTCAACTGGACGGTCACTCGGACGGTACAACGCTCGATGTTATGGCCATCCATGGTGAAGAGGTGATCGACCGTGACGTCAAGCTCGACGGGCGAGGTGTTGACGGCTAGCACCCGAACAGGGCGAAGCGAGGGAAGCAGGCCCGGCGTCAGGTACTCGCCGGGGAACTTGAGTCGCGGCGCGCTGTCCTGCTCGAACAAAACAGCGATGGTGTTCGGCTGGACGGTCACCATGCGATCCAAGGGATGAGGCTCGCCAGTGAGCTTCATGCCCAGCGCCGGCTCTTCAGCGAGAGCTGTCTCCGGCTCGCTGGGAGTAGTCGACGACTGCCGATCAGAAACGACCCGACCGAACAGGGAGGTCCACAATTTGCCGACCACCGACACCCCTTTCACCTTGTACCTAGTGTCTCGCTCATGTATATCAACACCAATCCGAACGAGACGTGAATCTGATTTGTGTTGCGGCACGGAACATGCGCACACCGGATTCTGGACCTGGTTGCTGGAGTTGCGTTCGGTATGAACCGGTGTCGGTCGAGGCTGGCATGCTGTGAGCGTGGCGGCAGCGAAGTCCCCCTTTGGTCGGCTGATTCTGGTCAGCGGGCCCGAGGGTCTTTTGATAGATCGCGCCGTTGCAGACCTGTGTCTGCAGATGCGATCTGTCGCTCCCGAGGTTGAAATCTCCGAAATCGAAGCAGCGCGGCTCGATCGGGGCACGCTTGTTGAGATCACCGGACCGTCGTTGTTTTCCAGTCGTCGGGCCGCTGTCATCTACGAGCTGGAAAATGTGGGTCCCGATTTGGGTCAAGATCTGGTTGACCTTGCCACCGAGAAGTTGTCCGATCTCGCCATCATCCTCGTCCATGGCGGTGGTGCGAAAGGCAAAGGTTTAGTCGACAAGGTCAAAGCCGCCGGCGCGGAGGTCATTGAATGCGCGGCTGTCAAGACATGGGAACTGCCACAATTCGTCTCGGCAGAGGTGAAGCAATCCGGCGGCTCCATCGAGGCGGGTGCGGCAGCCGCGCTCGTCGATGCGGTCGGTCACGACCTACGAGCATTGGCCGCGGCCGTCACTCAGCTGATCTCCGATGGGCAGGGTGGCCCGCTCACCGTCGATCAAGTCCGTCGCTACTTCGGTGGCCGCGCCGAGGTGACCAGCTTTGCGGTGGCAGATGCCGCGCTCGCGGGGCGTACGGGCGTCGCGATGGAGCAGTTGCGGTGGGCCCTTGCTACCGGTGTAGCGCCAGTACTGATAACCAGTGCCATGGCATCGGGCATCCGAGGGCTGGGGAAACTGATTACTGCGGGTGGCGGCCAGCGCGAAGCGGATCTGGCACGTGAGGTTGGAGTACCGCCGTGGAAGCTGAAGTCAATGCGCTCGCAAGCCCGCGGCTGGGATCAAGGCAGGCTCGCGACAGCACTCAAGGCGGTCGCGGTGGCAGACGCTGACGTCAAGGGTGCCGCCGACGACTCTGCGTTCGCACTTGAGCGGGCCGTGCTGAGTGTCTCGCGGCTGCGGCGCTGAATGATCTCCGGGCACGCTTTGAGGCCGGGTCTTTGGGGCTTTGATCAGCCCTTCGTGCCGGAACTCTCCAGACGCGCTGCCTTGGCTGCGATTGCAGACTTGCGGTTGGCAGCCTGATTCTTATGAATGATCCCCTTCGAGGCAGCCTTGTCGAGGGCACGGGAGGCGGCGTACGCCAGCTGGCTGGCCTTGGCGGTATCGCCAGAATCGGCAGCGTCGCGGAACCGACGGATCGAGGTCTTCAGTGCTGACTTCGTCGCCTTGTTACGCTGACGAGCCTTCTCATTGGTCTTGATTCGCTTGAGCTGGGACTTGATATTCGCCACGGCAGGCCTCTGGAACTCCTCTGTGATGTGTGGGGCGCCGCTGTGCAGACGCAACCGACCACGCTACCAGCGGTGTCGGGAGCGGGCCAAATTCGCTTTTGCACGTGAGGATGGGTGTCGTGAGTCCAGTGTTCGCGCCGCCGCCGGGGCGCACTGACCCCTCGATCATCCGCAACTTCTGCATCATCGCCCACATCGATCATGGCAAGTCGACCCTGGCTGACCGGATGCTGCAGCTGACCGGGGTGGTGGACGAGCGGTCCATGAGGGCCCAGTATCTGGATCGGATGGACATCGAGCGAGAACGCGGCATCACGATCAAGTCCCAGGCGGTCCGGATGCCGTGGCGAGTGGAAGGCAAGGGGGACAACTCCCTTGAACCCTCGGTGCCCGCGCTGACCGTGGTGGACGACCCCCTTGACCCGCGGCGCGCGCCAGAACTCGGGGAAGCTCGCTCGGGGACTAGCACCACCTATGTCCTCAACATGATCGATACGCCGGGCCACGTCGACTTCACCTACGAGGTTTCCCGATCCCTCGCCGCCTGTGAGGGTGCCGTGCTCCTCGTCGACGCAGCGCAGGGCATCGAGGCGCAAACCCTGGCCAACCTGTATCTGGCGCTGGAAGCCGATCTCCACGTCATTCCAGTCTTGAACAAGATCGACTTGCCGAGCGCGCAGCCGGAGAAGTACACCGCCGAGATCGCCAAAGTCGTTGGCTGCGATCCGGGTGAGGTACTCCAGGTATCGGCGAAGACTGGCGAAGGTGTGGCTGAACTACTGGATGAGATCGTCGTCCAGATACCTCCGCCGGTGGGTGATCCCGCAGCGCCCGCCCGGGCGCTGATCTTCGACTCGGTTTATGACACCTACCGTGGGGTTATCACCTACGTACGCGTCATTGACGGGGGGTTATCTCATCGCGAGCGAGTGTTGATGATGTCAACCAAGGCTGCTCACGAGACGTTGGAAGTCGGTGTGATCTCACCCGAGCCGACCAAGGCCGCGTCGTTGGGCGTCGGTGAGGTGGGCTATCTGATCACGGGCGTCAAGGACGTCCGCCAGTCTCGAGTCGGCGACACCGTCACATCGCTGTATCGACCTGCCGCCCAGGCTCTGGGTGGCTATCGGCCGCCGAAGCCGATGGTGTTCGCAGGCCTCTATCCCATCGATGGAGCCGACTATCCCGAACTGCGGGAAGCCTTGGACAAGCTTCAGCTCAACGACGCAGCGTTGATCTTTGAACCTGAAACATCCAGTGCGCTCGGCTTCGGATTTCGCATCGGTTTCCTTGGCCTACTCCATATGGAGATCGTGCGGGAGCGGTTGGAACGCGAATTCGATCTTGACCTGATTTCCACTGCACCGAATGTGGTGTATCGCGTGATCATGGAAAACGGCACCGAAGGTGAAGTGACGAATCCGTCCGAGTATCCGGTAGATGGCAAGATCGCAGAGGTGTACGAGCCGGTTGTCAGGGCGACAATTCTGGCTCCCGCAACCTACATAGGCACGATCTTGGAGCTGTGCCAGAGCCGTCGCGGTATTCAGCATGGTATGGACTATCTGTCCGAGGACCGGGTCGAGATCCACTACACGCTGCCGCTGGCCGAGATCGTCTTTGACTTCTTTGATGCGCTCAAGTCGCGGACCCGGGGTTATGCCAGCCTCGACTACGAGCCGTCGGGCGAACAGCCTGCCGATCTGGTGAAGGTCGACATCTTGTTGCATGGTGAGCCGGTCGACGCATTCTCCGCCATCGTGCACAAGGACAAGGCCTACTCCTATGGCGTGATGATGACGGCGAAGTTGAAGGAGCTGATCCCTCGGCAGCAATTCGAAGTTCCGGTACAGGCGGCCATTGGGGCGCGGGTGATCGCGCGCGAGACGATTCGCGCCGTCCGCAAGGACGTACTGGCCAAGTGCTACGGCGGCGACATCACCCGAAAGCGCAAGCTGCTCGAGAGGCAGAAAGAGGGCAAGAAGCGAATGAAGATGGTGGGCAGAGTCGAGGTCCCGCCGGAAGCATTCTTCGCTGCTCTATCTGGTGTCACCGAGGGGTCAAGATCCGACCGGAAATAGTCGGCGAGGACAATCGCCTGCGAGCGTCGAAATGGCTGGCGCGAGCAGAGCCGAAAGACCAAACGAAGGGGAGCGGTTGTGTTAGCAGTGCAGTACACCGAGTACGGCGGGCCTGAGGTGATCAGTCTTGGTGAGGCTCCCGAGCCGCACGCGGCGCCGGGCCAGATTCGCATTGTGGTACGGGCGGCAGGCGTCAATCCCATGGACTGGAAACTTCGCTCCGGGATGCTGGCTCGGGGCAAGCCGCTTGAGGGTGTGGGCTATTTGGGCTTCGATGCGGCTGGTGTCGTTGACGAGGTCGGAGAGGGCGTCACCGATGTCGCCGTTGGCGACGACGTGTTCGGCCAAGGCCAGAACACCCAGGCTGAGTATGCGGTGCTCACCGCGTGGGTGCCGAAACCGGCGTCGGTGGATTGGGCAGTGGCAGCCGCAGCGGGTGTCGTTGTCGAGACATCCGAGCGGGTGTTGCGACTCCTGGGGGTGACCGAAGGCACCAAGCTCTTCATCGACGGTGGCGCCGGCGGGGTGGGCTCGACCGCGACCCAGCTTGCGAAGGCGAGGGGTGCCATGGTCATCGCATCAGCGAGCGAGGCCAACCAGGGCTACCTCCGCGAGATCGGCGCGATCCCGGTGGTGTACGGCGACGGCATGATCGAGCGGGTTCGCGCACTCCAGATCGGCAAGGTCGATGCGGTGCTCGACGCGGTTGGCAAAACACCGATCGACGATTTGATCAGCCTCACCACCGAGCCCTCTCAGGTCGTCTCCATCGCCAACTTCGGAGCAGCTGCGTCGGGCGCGCGGGTGACCGGAGGCGGCGCCGACAGCCAACCGAAGAAAGCCCTCGCCGAGGCGGCTGAGCTGTTGCAGCAAAGCAAGCTGGTGATCAAGATTCAGACATTCCCCTTCGACCGCGCCGCCGAGGCCCACCAGATCAGTCAGGACGGCCACGCCCGAGGCAAGCTCGTCCTCGTCCCCTAACTCCGGCTACGCCGACTTGTCAGCATCCACGGACGCTCTGGCAGCCATGGATGCTGACAAGTCGGCGAGGCCGGTGCGGAGATCGATCCGGGCTCGCCAGCCCAGCACATGTTCGGCTGCCGAGCAGTCGGCGGTGATGTGGCGGACATCCCCCAGCCGATAGGCACCGGTCATGATCGGAGCCGGTCCATCGAGGGTTCGACTGAGCTCGGTGGCCATCTCACCGACTGTCGTGACCCACGGTGTCCCGATATTCAGCGGCGTCATGCGCTCCGGCAGCGGTGCGTGAAGTGCGGTAACGACACCTGCTGCCACGTCAGAGACATGGATGAAGTTGCGTCGTTGGCAGCCATCTTCGAAGACTCGTGGCGGTTCCCCCCGCAGCAGACTGTCGGTGAAGATCGACGCCACTCCCGCGTACGGGGTATCGCGCGGCATGCCGGGACCGTAGACATTGTGAAATCGGAGCGCGGCCACCGTCCCGCCGGTTTCCCGGCTCCAGATCGTTGCGAGCTGTTCCCCGTGGACTTTGGTTGCCGCATAGGTGTTGCGCGGATCCAGTGGCGCGGACTCGGGCACCAATTCCGGAACCAGATCATCACCGCAGTAGCGGCATCGCGGGTCGAAGCGCCGCCGGTCAAGATCATTTCGGTCTCGCGGTGGGGCGCTCATCGATCCGTGCTGGGCGCAGCGGTACCGCCCCTCGCCGTAGACGACCATCGATGACGCAAACACGAAACGCGTGATCTTGTGCTCCGCTGCTACTCGAAGCGTCATCGCGGTCCCGAGGTCGTTGTGTAGCGCGTACTCATCGATGTCGAAGATGTCGATGCCAAGTCCGACCTTGGCTGCCAGGTGGATGACGGCCTCGCAGCCATCTGCTGCCATTCGGAGTCGATCATGATCAAGAATGTCGTCCCGTGTGTCAACGGCTTGATCAAACACCCGGACCGCGTGGCCCGCAGTCTCGAGTTGATCATGAACCGTACGACCGATGAAACCGGCGCCGCCGGTGACCAAGATCGTCATGCGACGTGATTCGTCGGACTGGGAACCGGTAGCGATACCTCGAACCGACAACCTCCCTGCACGTTGCACACGGAGATAGCGCCGTCGTGTGACTCCACGACTCCGCGGGCAATGGCCAATCCAAGGCCGGCCCCGCCATCGTCGCCGCCACGCGACGGGGTGCCTCTCCAGCCAGCGTCGAAGACTCGGGCAAGGCTGGTTTCCGGAATGCCGCCGCAACTGTCGATGACTGCAACCCGGATGTGACCGTCGTCGGCGCGGCGGGCCTTGAGCCGTACCACCAGTCCGGCATCGGTGTGGCGAATCGCGTTGCTGGTCAAGTTGCTCAATGCGCGGGCCAGATCGTCGGACGAGCCGAGAACTGCCAGCCGGTCGTCGTCGGGAAGGTCGACCTCCAGCTGTACGCCTCGGCTGTTAGCCGAGACCGTCGACTCGGAGGCGACGTCGCTGATCAGTTCGGTCAGCGACACCATCGTTTGGGGTTTGGCTCTCCGGGGGCCCTGGACGCGGGACAGCGCGAACAGGTCATCCACCAGAATGCTCATCCGAGCTACCGTGGCCCGCAGGTGGGCGAGCGCCCGCGGCACATCCGTAATGACGCCGTCTTCCAGTCCCTCCGACAGGGCCCGCAGCCCAGCCAACGGCGTACGCAGGTCGTGCGACATGAAGCTGACGAGCTCTTGCCGTGACTGTTCGGCGGCCCGTGCCCGAGCCCGGGACTCTGCAAGCGTCTTACGGGTTTCGGCCAGATCCTCCAATACCTGAGCCAGCTCCCGCGGCGCCGCAACCTCAGCCATCGCGGCCGAACTCTCGATTAGCGATCCACTTGCCGAGTCCGACACCAGTTGATGCAGGCCAGCGCCCACTCTAAGAGATGCGCGCGAGATCCGGCGCACCACCAGCCACGCGCCGAGCGCCGCCAGCAGCAGCGAGACCAGCAGTGCAATCAAGATCACCAAGGAGTCGTGAGGGGACAAGAACATCAGCTGCACGTTGATCAACACTGTGGCTGCCACTGCCACCACTGGTAGCAGGGTGGCGATCGTCAGCTGCTGGCGTAGTGATCGATAACGCACCAGATGCAGCAGTGCCAAGCCGATCAATCCGACGGCTAGGCAGCTGGCCAGCGTCAGTCCAATGATGATCATGAGGTCTGTCATGGCCGGTTGTCCTCATCAATCAGCTTGCCGTCATCGATCAACTCGTCCTCGGCAACGAGCTCGTCCTCGCGCACCATTCGGTAGCCGAAGCGTCCGACCGTCAACACCAGCGTCGGATCAGAGGGATCCCGCTCCAATTTCTCCCGGAGCCGTCGAACGTGCACAGTGACGGTCGAGGTGTCGCCGAAGTCCCATCCCCAGACCCGTCGTAGCAGCTGATCTTTGCTGAATGTCTCGCCGGGGTGGCTGGCGAGGAACGCCAGCAGATCGAACTCCCGCATGGTCAAGGCCAACGGTCGTCCGGACCGGCTGGCCTCGCGGGCTGCCGAGTTGATCGTCACCGGCCCCAGGGTCACCGTTGAATTCAGCAGTGGCGTTCCGGCGAGCCGCTCGGTACGCCGCAACAGCGCCTCGACTCGCAACACGACTTCCCGCGGCGAGAAGGGCTTGACCACGTAGTCGTCGGCACCCGTCTCCAAGCCAACCAGGCGATCCTCTTCCTCGCCCCGCGCAGACAGCACGATGACGAACGCCTGGTCACCGCTCCGTCGCCGGCGGCGCAGCACCTCCAAGCCCGAGAGGCCGGGCAACATGATGTCCAGGATGACGACATCGGGACTGCTTCGCTGCCAGAGCTGCACGGCCTCGCTGCCGTCGCCACTCCAGTCGACCTGGTATCCCGCCCGGGTCAGATAGGCCTTGAGCACCTCTGCCATGGTCACATCGTCTTCGACGACCAGAACCCGCGCTGCCATGATCATCAGCCTAGGCAGCCGGGATTGCGGTTGCCACATCAGAATTCGCCGTGCCAGATGGCGTAAGCGAGCCGAAAGCGATCGCCACTGCCCAGCTGCGACGCATGACCATAGCGTCGAGTGCATGATCGACCTCGCTCCGCAGCTGCCATGAGCGATCATGCGGGGACCGTCATCGTGCTTGCCAAGGAGCCATTGCCAGGTCGGGTCAAGACCCGGCTGCAGCCGGCATTCGACCTGAGCGGGGCAGCGCTGCTGGCGGCCGCCGCCATTGAAGACACCATCGCTGCAGTCCGCAGCTCGTCGGCAACACGCCGCATTCTCGCGTGGGAAGGCAGTCGTTCGGATTGGCAGGACGGCTTCGAAGTTGTTGATCAGCCGCCGGGATCGCTCAATGTCCGGCTGACCGCTGCGTTTGCAGCCGCACTCTCAGAGCCAACCGACGAACCGGCCTTGCTGATCGGAATGGACACGCCTCAGGTCACCGCTCAGCTGCTGGACAGCGATTGGGAAGGAGCCGACGCCATTCTCGGGCTCAGTGACGACGGCGGATTCTGGGCAATAGGACTGCGGTTTGGGCATCCCGCCGCGCTCTTCGACGGCATTCCGATGTCCACGAGCCGGACAGGCTCCGCCCAACTCGCCCGACTTTTCGACGCGGGCTTGAGCGTCAAGCTGCTCCCGCCGCTGCGTGATGTCGATCGGCCCGCAGACGCTGAGGTGGTAGCCACCCAGTTTCCCGGGTTGGTCTTCTCCCGCCGATATCTGCAGCTGACCAGCACTCGCGCCACCCAAACCAGCGACCTGCTGTTCGATGCTGCGTACGCGGGGATGATCACGATCAGCGATGCGGCGCACGCAAATATGGATGATCATCCGCTACCGCTGGAAGTTTCGCGTTGGGCTGGTGCGGCAGATGAGATCGACAAGCTCGTCGTGGCGCGTTGCGAGCCGCCGGTCATCGACCTCGGCTGCGGCCCGGGGCGTATGGTGCAGGCTCTCAGCGAGTCAGGACGCGCGGCTCTCGGCGTGGACATGTCGTCGGTTGCGGTGGGCATGAGCATGGCTCGCGGCGGGCCCGCTTTGCGACGCCGGATCGACGAACCATTGCCCGCTGAGGGTCGCTGGGGCACAGCGTTGCTGATGGACACCAACGTGGGGATGGGCGGGGACGTTGCTGCTTTGCTGGCACGCTGCATGCGACTCGTCATCCCGGGGGGCTTGATCATCTGCGAAGTCGACGGCGTCCCCGACCGGCACGAGGTGCATAGCATCGTGCTTCGGACCAAGCACGCGACCTCACCCCCTTTGTCGTGGTCGCGGATCGGGACCTCCGCGCTCATCGCGGTTGCGAAGTCGCTCGATCTGCTGCTCATGGAGGAGTGGACGAGCGGTGGGAGGGCGTTTGTCGCGCTGCGCTCGATGGGCGGCTGAGTCATCAGCTGAGCGTGCTTCCAGGGCACTAGCCTCGAGACATGCCATCGGCGATGCCTGAGGGCGAACAAGCGCCGACTGACGGCTCGCTGCCCGAGCAGGCACGGTCCGAAGTGCCGCTCCGCCCGCTCGGCATCTATGTCCACGTGCCGTTCTGCACTACCCGCTGCGGCTACTGCGACTTCAACACCTATACCGCCGCCGAACTCGGCACCGAGCCCGGTGCCAGTCGCATCGGGTATGTTGCCGCCGCGATCAAGGAACTCGATCTGGCAGCTCGGGTGCTAGGTCCAGAGGCGCCTGAGGTCTCGACCATCTACGTCGGCGGCGGAACGCCCACGCTGCTACCTCCGGATGATCTCGGTCGGCTGATTACGGCCGTACAGGATCGTTTTGGGCTGGCCGCGGGTGCGGAGGTGAGCACCGAATCCAACCCCGAGTCCATCGATGCTGGAGGTCTGTACCGGCTCCGCGCGCTGGGCTTCAATCGCATCTCCTTTGGCATGCAGTCTGTCGTGCCACACGTACTCGCGACTCTGGACCGTACGCATTCGCCAGGCAGACCGCAGCAAGCCGTAGCCGAGGCGAAGGCGGCGGGATTCGCCAACACGAGCCTGGACCTGATCTACGGAACTCCGGGGGAGACAGCAGATGATTGGTTAGCCAGCCTGGACGCGGCCCTCGCAGCTGCGCCTGAGCACGTCAGCGCGTACGCACTGGTCGTGGAGGACGGCACCCGGCTGGCGGCTCAGGTCCGACGCGGCGTGCTTCCGGCGACTGATGATGACGATCTTTCAGACAAGTACGTGATCGCCGAGCAGCGACTCACCGCGGCAGGCCACACGGCATACGAGGTGAGCAATTGGTCCTCCCAGGTGGCAACTCGCTGCCGGCACAACCTGGGTTACTGGCGAAGTCATCATTGGTGGGGCATCGGCCCAGGCGCTCATAGTCATGTCGGGGGAGTGCGCTGGTGGAATGTCAAGCATCCCCAGACGTACGCGTCCAGACTCGCAGCCGGCGTGTCGCCGGCACAGGCGCGTGAGGTGCTCTCGGCGGAGCAACGCCGGGTGGAGCGCATCATGCTCGAGCTCCGACTCGCCGATGGCCTCAGCACGTCGCTCCTCACCCGGACCGAACGGGATCGTGTCGGTGATCTTCTCGTCCGGCAGCTGGCGGTCCTGACGAACGGCACCTTGATCTTGACTGCCCGCGGCAGACTGCTCGCCGACGGTGTGATCCGTGACCTCCTGGACTGAGCGTCGCGTTCCGCGGGGTCGTCATTGATTGGCGTGCGTGATTGTCTGGGGGCATGGCGGTCATGCCGATGTTCCCGCTGGGTTCGGTGCTGTTCCCGTACATGCCGCTACGGCTGCGGGTCTTTGAGGAACGCTACTTGATCATGCTCGCCGAGCTACTGAAGAACGAAGACTCGCGATTTGGGGTGGTGTTGATCGAACGTGGGCGGGAAGTCGGCGGTGGCGAGCACCGCTTCAGCGTTGGCACGCTTGCCGAGATCAGGCAGCTTGGGGCCGAGGGAGGTTTCGTTGGCTTGATCGCTCAAGGCGGCCGGCGCTTCGAGGTCTCTGAGTGGCTCGAAGATGCACCTCATCCCCGCGCTGAGATAGACGAGATCGCCGACCTTGAGTGGGACGCCGGTCTGATGGAGCTCCGGGAGAGCACCGAGCAGCTGGTACGCCGCACCCTGGCCGTTGCCAGCGAGTTCGCCGAGAACATCTGGCCAGCAGATGTTGAGCTTTCCGATAATCCGATTGCGGCGGCCTGGCAATTGGCCGCCATCTCGCCGATCAACGCTCTTGATCAGGTTGCGCTGCTGCGCTCGACATCGGTTGAGGAATTGCTGGTTCAGGTCTCGGAGCTGACGCGTGAGGCCGCGCTGACCTACGAAGCTCCGTGGCTTGACGATGAGGAGGGGTCATAGGGCCCGCGAGCAGGGCCGGTGGTAGCGCGCCGCACCAATGAAATGGGGAGCAACACCTGGCGCGGTTCGCTTTCCGGATCGATCAGCAACCGTCCTACGTGTCGCCCTTTGTCGCGGATCGGCTGATGAACGGTGGTGAGCTCGGTGGCCTGCGCTGCGGCAATGTCGTCGAAGCCACAAACCGACACCATGGCCGGCACGCTCAGGCCACCGGCCGCCGACGCCTCCAGCGCGCCGAGTGCCAAAACGTCGCTCAAGCCGACGATCGCAGTCGGAATCTGATCACGAGAGAGCAGCCATGACGTCGCCGTCACACCCGACTCGATCGAGTTGTGCCCGCCAGAGACGATCATGACGTCGCCCTTGATCGCTTGGCGCAGTCCTGCGACCCGCGCGGCATAGTCAAGGAACCCGAGGTCGGCCTCGTCCAGCGGCCGTCCCGGACTGCCTGCCGGTTGATTCGTCTCGACGAGGACGGCGACATCGCGGTGACCCAGCGTGGCCAGATGCTCGCCCACCATGACGCCGGCGCCGAAGTCATCGATGGCCACCCAGCTCGAGTCGGGATCACTGTTGATGTCGGTGGTGACCAACCGGATGCCCCGCGCTCGCGCCACCATGGCCGCTGGATGATCGGTTGGCACGGAAAGGATGGCCAGCGCGTCGATGTTGGCGTTCCGGACGGCGGTCACGTCGCGGTCCTCCGCGCGGATGTCTGCAGGCGAGTCAGTTGGCTGGCGGGACAAGGGCATCAGCACGATGCTGATGCCGTGTTCCTCAACAACCTCGCTGAGACCGGTCAGGAACTCGACTGCAAATGGATCGGAGAACGCGTACGAAAGCCGCTCGGAAAGCAACACGCCGACGGCCCCCGCTCTACCGATCCGCAGCGTCCGGCCGGCGGGGTCGGGCCCCGGATAGCCGAGCTCGGCCGCCGTCGCCAGGATCCGCGCTCGCAGCTCGGTCGACAGTTGGTCAGGGCGGTTGTATGCGTTGGAGATCGTCGCCGGTGAGACGCCGAGTACTGAGGCGAGGCTCTTGACCGTCATGCGTGCCATCGGCGCCTCGCCCTGGGTGTGTTTCCGCTCTGCTGAGCCGTTCCTGAATCGTTCTAGTCAGCCTAGCGGGCAGAGTTCACCACCGACTTGTCAGCGGTACAGCCGGCTATGGCCTGCTGTAACGCTGACAAGTCACTGGTGGCAGACTCAGAGACCCTTCTTCCTTCTCTTCCCGATGTCGTAGGACTCACTTCCGGGGGTCCAATTCAGCACGCTGGCCCGCTCCATGAACTCGTCGGTGGTGATGTCACCGCGCGCGAAACGCTCGGCAAGAATCTTTTTGGCCTCGCCCTCGGGCGAGCGGCTGCCGGCCAATGACTGAGGCGCGAACTGGCCGTGCCGGACCAGGAAGAACACTATGGTGCCCAGCACGAGCAGCATGAACAGGAAAAACATCAGACCTCCTAGGAAGGGTGCGAAAGGCGGCACTGCGCCGCTTGCGATGGTCGAAGAGGGGTCACCGGCTCCCCACGGAGGGCCGTGATGATGATGACCGAAGCCGCCCTCGAGCGGGATTAGTAGTGGGGTGGTCATGGATCCATTCTGCGGCGAGCAGTCCGGATCGTCATCGGTCCCAAAGCGGCTCTTTGACTACGTTCCCTGACGTAGTCGGAATACCGTGCTCGAGCGATGCGTCGCCCTCCCTGCCGGTCTAGTGTCGGGAGACACCGCAGGCGGATCGAGCTGATCGGCTGCAGCTTCGAGGAGATCGAGGAGGAACCATGCGGGTGGAGGCTCGGCGTGCCCTCATCGTCGACTCCGCCATTGGTCTGATACTCGCCGTGACCAGCTGGATCGCTTCCTTTTACGTCTGGGACCGCGCGGAATTCAATCGGCCAGACTGGGAGCACGGACCGCCCGGCCGAGTGATCACGACCGTTGATTCGTCTCCCTGGGTGCTGCCTGCCGTCATCGTTCTCGCGCTAGGCATCGCAACAAGACGGGTGTGGCCGCGCACTGCTTTCGTCGCAACGGTGACGGGCGTCGGCACGTACCTGGCTACAGGTGCGATGTTCGGGCCGATCTTTCTTGGCCCTGCCCTTGGCGTGTACGCGATGGCAAGCGGCACGCACCTGCTCGCCGACCAAAACCCTGCAGCGCCCTCCGACCCGGCCGCACCGCCACTGCGCAGCTGGGCGCCATTGCTGATCTTGCTCGTGCCGATGATGATGGCCGGGCACTGGCGCGAGCCCTACCTCGGCCTGCTCAACCCGGCCGTTGTACGGAGCTCTAGTCACCGTCGCGGCGATCGCCGTCGTCCCCGCCACGATCGCCTTGCTGCTGCGCGCCCGTCGGGAGGGCGAGCGAGAGGTACGCGAGCAGGAGCGCCGTCGCTACGCGTACGAGGAACGGCTCCGGATCGCGCGCGACGTGCACGATGTCGTCGGTCACAGCCTGGCCGTGATCACCATGCAGGCCGGGGTAGCGCTGCACCTACTGGACAAGGAGCGAACGGCCGAGCCTCGGCCGGATCGCGTGGCCGAGTCACTCGAGGCCATCAAGAAAACGAGCCGTGAGGCGCTGGCGGAGCTGCGGACCACGCTCGAGGTGTTTCGATCCGACGCTGAAGAGCCACTTAGCCCGGTGCCCGGACTTGGGCGGCTCGATGACCTGGTGGAGCGACTGCGCTCGGCTGGCCGAGACGTGACCCTGGTACGAGAGAACTCTGATGATCTTGAGCTGCTGCCGGCGGCAGTCGATCAGGCCGCGTTCCGGATCATTCAAGAGTCGCTGACCAACGTTGTGCGGCACGCGGCTACGGCCCATGTCACCGTAAGGGTGGCCGCTGAGGAGGGAAGGCTGACTGTTGAGGTGAGCGATGATGGGCCGGCCATGAGCGTGCCGGCCGAGGGAAACGGAGTCCGTGGCATGCGGGAGCGGGCGAAGGCGGTGGGTGGCACGTTACACATCGGGGTAGGGGAGCCGAGCGGGTTGGTGGTACGCGCCGACTTGCCGTTGGCTGTGGACGGCCGAGTTCGATGACGATCTCTGTCGCCCTTGCCGATGATCAGCCGTTGGTCCGGATGGGCTTGCGGGTCCTCATCGAGTCTGAAGATGATCTTGAGCTGGCCGGCGAGGCTGAGAATGGGCGGCAGGCCGTTGAGCTGGCCCGGCGTACCCGACCCGACGTGATCTTGATGGACATCCGGATGCCACAGCTCGACGGGATCGCCGCGTTGCGGATGATCGTCGGCGATCCGTCGCTCACTGGGGTTCGAGTGATCATGCTGACCACCTTCGAGCTCGATGAGTACGTCTTCGAGGCTCTGCAGGCGGGGGCAGCGGGCTTCCTGATCAAGGACACCGAGCCGGCTGACATGCTGCGGGCTATTCGGCTGGTCGCGGCGGGGGAGTCGTTGTTGTCGCCGTCGGTGACGCGACGGGTCATCGAGTCTTTCGCGTCACGATCACCCATTCGCAAGAAGCATCCGCAGCTTTCCGAACTCACCGACCGGGAACGCGAGGTTCTCGCGCTGATCGGCGAAGGCTTGAGCAACGACGAGATCGCCGAACGGCTAGTCGTCAGTCGAGCGACCGCGCGTACCCATGTCAGCCGAGCGATGATCAAACTTCGAGCTCGGGATCGGGCCCAGCTGGTGGTGATCGCTTACCAATCCGGCCTAGTCCGCTAGGCACCGACCTGTCCGCCGGTGGCCGCGATAGCGATCACCAATGCTGACGAGTCGGCGTTGTCAGGCCAGCGGCAGCTCCGGCCGCGACGGCTGTGGTGGCTGTGGCGGCGTCACTCTCTCGGCGGCGTGGGCTGCGATCCAGCCCCGCTGCTCGAAAACGAACTCACGATTGACAGGCTCCCCGTGGCCGGGAACCGCGAGAGTCGTGGCCGTCATCAGGCCGATCACCGCATCCGCAGTCGCCGGCCACTCATCGGGAACCGAGTCGGGCCCGAACGACGGCGGCCCCGCAGATTCGATCAGATCCCCGGCAAACAGCACATCGGCATCTGGAATCACGACCACCAGGTCCCCGTCTGTATGGCCACTGCCCAGATGGGCGATCTCCACGCGGCGGTCACCGAGGTCGATTGCTGTGGCAACCGCGATCTCCTGGGTCGGCAGCCCCAGGTCGCTCAAGTGCACTCCGAGCCGCCGTGCGTCCGACGCCGCCTCGGCCGACGAAAGCCTGGTATGGACCGACTCGTGAGCGATCCGCGGAACGTCGCCGAAGGCGGCCAGTCCGAACGCATGGTCGTAGTGCCAGTGGGTGATGACGACGGCTGCTAGGGGCCGGTCGGTGACTGCGGTAACCGAATCGCGGATTTCGCGACCCTGCTCGGGACTCGATCCGGTATCGATCAGGAGCGTCCGGTGCGCTCCCACGATCAGTCCAAGGTTGACCGATTCGGGCTCGGCGACAGCCACGTACACACCGGATCGCAACTCCCGCCAGGGCCCGAGCGCGGCCGTCGGGCCGGATTCTGCAGCCGATCGCGGCGAGTTCATCACGCTAGACTGGCACTCTGTTTGTGCGAGTGCCAAACGCCCTTTTCGTAGGCGAGCACATCGGGTATTGCACATCAGGAAGGAGACGCATGGACGACCGCAAACTGGAAGTACTTCGCGCCATCGTCACCGACTACGTATCCAGCCAGGAGCCGGTGGGATCCAGGTCGTTGGTCGAACATCATGACCTTGGGGTCTCTCCGGCCACGGTCCGCAACGATATGGCTGCCCTCGAGGAAGAGGGCTACATCATGCAGCCGCACACCAGCGCCGGCCGCATTCCAACGGACAAGGGTTATCGACTGTTCGTCGACCGGCTCGGTTCGCTGAAACCGCTCTCTCCAGCGGAGCAGCGGGCCATCCAGACCTTCCTTTCCGGGGCACTCGATCTCGACGACGTGCTGATACGTACCGTGCGGCTGCTGGCCCAGGTCACCCAGCAGGTTGCCATCGTGCAGTATCCAACGCTCAGCCACTCCGTCGTACGCCACGTGGAGATCGTGTCGATGTCGCCCTCTCGCCTGCTGTTGATCCTCATCACCTCCACCGGGAGGATCGAGCAGCGTGCACTCGAGATTCCAGAGCACGATGAAGAAACGCTTGCCGAATTGCGCGCGCATCTGAACACGGCAGCTGTCGGGAATACCTCTTCGCAGGCAGCAGTTCGGTTGAGCAAGCTAGCTGGAACGCTGCCCCCGTCCCTGGAGGTCATCGGACAGGCAGCGATCGCAACCCTGCTGGAAATGGTGAGCAGCGAGGCGACCGGAAGGATGGTGGTCGGCGGCATGCCCAACTTGACCCGCTATGGCGCCGAGTTCGAGACCACGGTCAAGCCGGTGCTCGAGGCTCTGGAGGAACAGGTGGTTCTACTGAAGCTCCTCGGCGAGGCAACCGCTGCCGATGAGGTGACCGTGCGGATCGGCCACGAGAATCCGTACAAGGAACTGCAGTCCACATCCGTTGTCGCCAGCGGCTACGGTAGCCAGGTCGACACGTTCGCGACTCTTGGCGTGGTCGGGCCGACCCGAATGGACTATCCCTCGACAATGGCGTCGGTCCGCGCCGTTGCTCGCTACGTCGGCCGATTCCTCTCCGAAGGATGAGCACAACCCGCATGAGCTCTGACTACTACCAAATCCTCGGCGTACCCCGAGATGCGACACCCGAGCAGATCAAGAAGGCCTATCGCCAGCTCGCCATGAAGTTGCATCCCGACGTGGCCCAGGAGCCGGATGCAGCCGAGCGATTCAAGAGTGTCGCCGAGGCGTACGAGGTGCTCCAGGATCCCAAGAAGCGCGATCTCTACGACCGCGGCGGCGACCCGCTTGGCGGCGGCCTCGGTGGCTTCAACGGTGGCTTCGGCCCGGGCGGCTTCGACTTCACCAACTTGGTCGACGCGATGTTCGGCCAGCACACCTCGCGCGGACCTCGATCACGGGTACGGCGCGGCCAGGACGCCTTGGTTCGTCTTGATCTCGAGCTCGCCGAGGCGGCATTCGGTACCACCATGCCGCTGCGGGTGGATACCGCCGTGCTGTGCCCTCGCTGCAACGGTTCGGGCGCGACCAACGGGTCCAAGCCGACCAGGTGCCCGACGTGCCACGGGCAAGGTGACGTCACCCATGTGCAGCGTTCTTTCATCGGCGATATCCGGACCACTCAACCGTGCCCGACCTGCCACGGCTACGGCACGATCATTCCGGACCCCTGCTTGGAGTGCTCGGGAGACGGTCGGGTCCGCTCGACTCGAACGATCAACGTGAAGATTCCGCCCGGCGTGAGTACAGGCAACCGCATCCACCTGTCCTCCCAAGGTGAAGTCGGCCCGGGCGGCGGTCCCGCTGGTGATCTGTACGTCGAGCTCCAGGTGGCACCGCACGAAATATTCCGTCGCGAAGGTGATGATCTTGAGGTTGTGGTCAAGATCCCGATGACGGCAGCCGCTCTGGGTACCGAGGTCATGGTGACCACGCTGGAAGCCGACCTTCCCGACGCCGCTCCGGAGACGAAGTCCGTACGCATCGCCGTTCCGGCGGGAACGCAGTCCGGGACGCGTATCGCCATGGACGGCAAGGGTGTCCCGAGGTTGCGGGGCAGCGGGCGTGGTCAGCTCGGAGTGACCTTGCTCGTCCAGACTCCGACTCGTATCGACGACGATCAGCGCGACCTGCTCCGCCAGCTCGCCGAGTTGCGCGATGAGACGCGCCCTGAAGTGACCGTGCAGAAACACAGTCGCGGCGTCTTCGGGCGGCTTCGGGACGCATTCGCCGGCCAGTGAGGCGCCCCGAGCTCCGGATCATGCCCCGGATCGCGCGCCGCTGTGCTGAGGAGAAGCGAGGGGGCGCGCTTTTCGGCCCCGAGCGCCGACGAAGTAGGCGGACCTCACAGCGCGATCCGCGGCGAGCGGAGCGAGCAATCAGACAGAGCTGTCGTTCATGACGGATCCGCTTTTCCTGCTGGACGACATCGCCGATCCGTTTCCGATCGTGGGCGCTCGTGTCACTCTCGCCGGCGACGAGGGCCGGCATGCCGCGGTCGTACGACGGATCCAGCCGGGCGAGATGATCATGATCGGCAATGGTCGGGGACGGGGCGTACGCGGTGTGGTCGTCGAGGTACGCGGGGCCAGCCTGGTCGTTGAGGTTCTCAGCCACCTCACGACGACCGCCGAACCGCGATGCTTTGTCGCGGCACAGGCGCTGGCCAAAGGCGATCGATCGGAGCTGGCGGTCGAAATGCTGACGGAGATGGGCGTCAGTGAAATCGTGCCCTGGCAGGCGGCCCGCTCGATCGTACGCTGGACTCCCGATCGTGCGGCGCGCTCGCTCAGCAAGTGGCGTTCCACAGCCCGGGAGGCAGCCAAGCAATCCCGACGGCTGCAGGTACCGCAGGTGT
Source organism: uncultured Actinomycetota bacterium (assembly GCA_963815975.1). Taxonomy (GTDB): domain Bacteria; phylum Actinomycetota; class Actinomycetes; order Propionibacteriales; family Propionibacteriaceae; genus Microlunatus. The sequence continues at coordinate 67,961 of CAWFJC010000006.1, read as the reverse complement.
CCGAGCCGGTCACGACTCGACAGCTGGCGCAGCGAGTGGCAACTGCTGATTGCGCTCTGCTGCTCCATGAGGAAGCCGAGCAGCCCCTTGCCGAAGTTGATCTTCCAGCGGCTGGCACAGTTTTGATCATTATCGGCCCTGAGGGTGGCATCTCTGCGGAGGAGCTCAGCGAGCTGAGCGCTGCCGGCTCCCGGCCGGTGTCGATTAGCGAGGGAGTGCTGCGGACGTCCACAGCGGGTGTCGTGGCTCTCGCCGCACTCAAGCTGAGGCGCGAACGAGATGCGTGTTGAGCCCGTGATCATGCGCCCTGAGCCGGTGATCATGCGCTCCGAGCATGCCGACGGGCGGTTCGGCTTCATGCCGAACGTATCGCTGCCCGACCGGCTCGGCCGGTGCGGCGTGATCACTACCCCGCATGGAGTGATCAAGACACCAGCATTCATCGCCGTAGGCACGAAGGCGACCCTGAAGGCCGTGCTACCGGAGAGCCTGGCGGCACTCGGTGCTCAGGCGGTCCTCGCGAATGCGTACCACCTCTACCTGCAGCCCGGCGCAGACGTGATCGAGGCTGCCGGCGGCCTCGGCGCTTTCATGAACTGGACAGGTCCGACGTTCACCGATAGCGGCGGATTCCAGGTGATGTCGCTCGGCGCCGGCTTTAAGAAGATCCTCGCCATGAACACCAACGGCCTCGAGGACGATGATGTGATCGCCGAGGGCAAAACTCGATTGGCTCACGTCGACGACGACGGAGTGACCTTTAGGTCGCATCTGGACGGGTCTGAGCACCGCTTCACACCTGAGTTCTCGATGCAGATCCAGCATCGGCTGGGCGCGGACATCATCTTCGCGTTCGACGAGTGCACCACGTTGATGAACACCCGTAACTACCAGGAGCAATCGGTTGCCCGGACTCAGCGATGGGCCGCTCGCTGCCTGGCCGAACATCTACGCCTGACCAGCGAGCGGGCGCCCCGGCCCTACCAAGCCCTGTTTGCTGTGGTGCAGGGTGCCCAATACCAGGACTTACGCCGGCAGGCGGCGCGTGATCTTGTGTCGCTGGGCAGAGACAGATCAGGGGACGGGTCAGGGTTCGACGGCTATGGCATCGGTGGAGCGTTGGAGAAGGACAACCTTGGCACCATCGTCCGGTGGGTCGCTGAGGAGTTGCCCGTGGGCAAGCCTCGTCATCTGCTGGGTATCTCAGAGCCGGATGACATCTTCATCGCGATTGAGAACGGCGTTGACACTTTCGATTGCGTAGCCCCGTCCCGGGTGGCGCGCAATGCTGCCGTCTATACGGCTCGCGGCAGGTTCAATGTCAATGCCGCACCGAGTCGGCGTACCTTCGCGCCGATCGACGATGATTGCGACTGCTACACGTGCGCGCACTACACCCAGGCGTACCTGCATCATCTGTTCAAAGCTCGCGAGATGCTTGCCTCGACCCTCTGCACGATCCACAACGAGCGATTCGTGGTACGCCTCGTCGACGACATCCGCGCCAGCATCGAGGCCGGTACATTTTTCGACTTCAAGCTTGATTTCCTGGGCCGCTATTACGGGGACTAAGACGACGAAGCCTGGGTGACATCAGCCTTCGCAGCTGCGGTTCGCCTCGCTACGACGTTCGATCAAGAACGCGTCCATCGCTGACTTCGCGCAATTCGAGGTGTAGATGGACGTGTGACCGTCGCCGATGCGCGTAAGCAGTGCGCTGCCCTGAATCTGCGTTGCCAGGCCATGGGCGGAGGGGTAGTGGACCGGAGGGATCGTGAGCAGCGTGGATGATCAACGTTGGTACTCCACGAACGCTCAACGCTCGTGGCGGGTTAACAGGCCGAAGCGGCGAGCCGATGCAGAAGTTGGCCTGCCACTCGACCAATCAATAGGGACCTTCAGACTGCCGCACTGGGTCTGTGGAGATTTCTCACACGGTGACCAGGTGATCGTGAAGCGGGTCTGCCCAGGATCCGCAGATGCTTGCAATCCGACGATCACCAAGAGAACCGCAGCCAGCGACGCAACGGTTGAGGTGCGCCAGAGATGTCGTAACGCCGTGCTGCCTCTCATGATTGCTCCTGCCGGTGGAGATTTGGTCACTGCACTTTCACCGTGACATCGGTCGGGGAGTGCGCACAGGTGGTGCACTGGCGGCTTGGCGGCGCGTTTCTGGTGATTTCAGCGAACCGCCCGGTCTTCGCTGATGGGCCCGCTATGGCTTCAATTGCCGATTACGTACGCGCGGCCTGGACAACCTGGCGAATGGCATCCACCACCAATGCCGGCTGATCCCAATGGATGTAATGACTACTGCCGTCGACCACGACGAGTTTCGCGTTCGACGAGAGGTGGGCCATCTCCTGCTGCGCCGGTAGCCAGAGTGGGTCGTGCTCTACGTTCTGTCCTGCAGCCAACACCATCAGCGGAACGTTGCCCAGCGATGTCGCGGCGCTCAGTTGCGCGTTGTCCTGGGTTAAGAGAGCGTCTTCCCTCAGGACGGTCTTCACTTGCTGCGACCGTGCCTGGAGTACGCCGATCTCGGCTCGTGTCTCAGTGCTGAGGTTTTGCGTCGCCGGAAAGACCTGCGGCCACGCCGACGCCCAGAAGGCACGGACGAGGCCAATTCGCGCCGCCGCCCAGATGATCCGCTGGAATCGTCGCTGCTGCGTGTGCTCGGCAGCCAGCGCCTCGGGCGAGCGGTTAGTGTCCACGGATTCGTGCCGGGCATCGACCAGAACCATCCCCACGACAGCTTGCGGATACCGACTGGCGTAAAGGCGCACGTGCTTGCCCGCCGCCGAATGCCCCACCAACACGTACGGACCTTCGATGTCAGCGTTAACCAGCAAGGTATGGAGTTCGTCGGCGATCTGGCTAGGTGTGCGGGGCTTCGGACTGGGATCGCTCCAGCCGTAGCCGGCGCGGTCGTACGCGCAGACACGTGTGGTCGCAGCCAATTCGGGTTGAACGAGACTCCAGTCGAGGGAAAAGCCGCCCAGGCCCGCATCAAGCACTACGGTGGGGCTGCCTTTCCCGACGCAATGAAGGTGCAGCTGGTAACCACCCACGTCGACCCGTTGGCCTGGAGCGGGATAGCGTACGTGGTCGCCCGCGGCCATGATCGCCTCATACGTCGCGCCGCCCGCCGCCAAGAGGACCACCAGCGCCAATAGTCCCAGCAGAATACGTCCAGTCCACAGGAGCCAAGGGTGGTTCCGGCGCCGCGGCGGTTGCGGCGATACGACTGTGCTCGGCGAGGAGCTCACCGTCTCCATGGTCCACTCCTAAGGTCGCGTGGGTCAGCCCTCACAGATGCGGTTGGCCTCGCTGCGCCGTTCGATCAAGAAGGCATCCATGGCTGACTTGGCGCAATCTGAGGTAAAGACCGACGTATGACCGTCGCCGGTACGCGTCAACAGTGCAGTGCCATCGATCTGTGCTGCTAGGCCATGGGCCCAGGTATAGGAATCGGATGGATCGTGAGCGGCGTGGATCATGAGCGTCGGCACCCCCCGGACGTTCAGCGTCTTGGGCGGGTTGGCCGGCTTGACAGGCCAGTCGATGCAGAAGTTGGTCTGCCAGGTTTCTGAGGCACCTTGCAAATGGGGGGCGAGCTGGAGGCCCAGCTCGAGCCGCTGTTGCATCTCGGCGTATGTGTGCACTTGCGGCGCGTAGTCCAAGCACGCGTTGGCGAGCAGGCCGTGGTATCCATACTGTGGCTCCCCTGCTGGGCCGACGGCGAAGGCGGACGCATCACCATCGATCGCCTTCTGTAGCGCCCGCGACAGCCCAGCCCATGACTTATCAGGGCCAAAGATCGACGGGTCCTTGAACCGCAGCAAACCCTTCGTGCCCATCCGGATGTCCTCGCCAGTGACTGGACGCAGCGCACCTTGAGCCTGAATCGGATTTTGATCTGCCTGCTGGACCAGGCGATCGAAGACTGCCCGTACGTCTTGGCCGCGCAGCGCACAGGTCTCCTGACTCGGACACCAATCGGCGAACCGGTTGAACGACTCCTCGGCGGCAATGATCTCGGTGGCAACCTGATGCACCTCGGGCAGACTGTGCTCCAGCGGCGCATCAAGGACCATTGCCTGAGTGCGGGTGGGATACAGCTGGGCGTAGTTCGCGGCCACCTGAGTGCCGTACGAAATGCCAAGCCAGTTGATCTTGTTTTCGCCAAGTGCCAGTCGTAGAGCCTCATGATCGCGAGCGACGCTGACCGTGTCCATGTGCCGGACTAGCTCGCCCGCGTGGTCGAGACAGTTCAGGCCGACTTCTCGATTGTGTTGTCGCAGTTGTTGGAATTGCTGTTCGGTCTTGGGAAACAATGTGGTCTCGGGAGTGATCACAGGCAGCGTGCAGCGAACCTGTGAGCTGTTCGCGATGCCACGCGGATCCATCCCCACGAGGTCAAATCGCTCGATCAGGTTTGGCGTGAAGACGGTTTCGGCCTGGATGATGTATTCCGCTGCGCCGTCGCCAGGCCCTCCGGGATTGAAGAAAAGCGCGCCGACGCGTTGCTGCGGGTTCTTGGCTGGTCGTCGCGCGACCGCCAGGGAAATGGTTGCTCCCGAGGGCTTGGACCAATCAATCGGCACCTTGAGCGTGCCGCATTGGGTCTGCGGCGATTTCTCACATGGCGACCAGGCGATCTTAAAACGCGTCTGACCAGGATCAGCGGAGGCTTGAGTGCCACCGACGATCAATAACAGTGCGGCAAGGGATGCAACGCTCAGGATGCGCAAGCGGAGTCGTGACGTCACGCGACCGGTCATGATAGGCCCCTTCGATATGCCGAACCACAGCACTTTCACCGTGACATTGGTGCGGGCAGCCGCCCAGGTGGCGGACTGGCGGCTTGGTGGGCGGGTTTCTGGTGAATTCAGCAGTGGCGGTCAGGAACGGAGGAAGAGCAGTACGGCAAGTACCCGACGTGATTCGCTTCCGGTGGCCGGAATGCCAAGTTTGGTGAAGATCGTCGAGACATACTTCTCAGCCGCGCGTTGGGTGATCACCATCGACTCGGCAATGCCCGCATTGGAGGCTCCGGTGGCCATCAACTCCAAGACCTCGCGTTCGCGGGGGGTCAACGAATCCAGGGGGTCGGAACTGCGGTGCCGTTTCAGCATTGTCGACACGATCGTCGGATCCAGCGCGGACCCCCCGTCGGCCACGCGACGCAGCGCGGCGACGAACTCCTTGACCTCGCTCACCCGATCCTTCAGCAGGTAGCCGACGCCTTCAGCTGAGTCAGCCAGCAGCTGCATCGCCAGTCCCACCTCGACGTACTGAGAGAGGACGAGTACGCCCACGTCGGGATGCTCCTGCCGGATGGTCAGCGCCGCCCGAATTCCCTCATCGGTGTGGGTCGGTGGTAGCCGGATATCCACGATTACGGCATCGGGCGGGTCCTCCGCGACGCGAACCAGCAACTCATCGGCGGTGTCGCAGCTGGCAGTAACCTCGATGCCCGCGTCGGTCAACAGTCGCGCGACGCCCTCGCGGAGCAACACGCTGTCCTCGGCGATGGCTACCCGCATGGAATCTCCGCTCGTACGCGCGTGCCGTTGCCGGGAGCGCTCCAGATTCGCAGCCGACCGTTCAGTGCCTCGACGCGGTCGGCCAGTCCTCGCAATCCCGTGCCGCGTTCAGAGTCCGCACCACCGATCCCGTCATCGACGATTTCCAGGATCAAGAGGTCATCGGCGACTCCCGCGTCTACTGAGACGCGGCTGGCGTGCGCGTGTTTCGCCGCATTGGTCAGGCTTTCGGAGGCGACGTAGTAGGCGGCGACCTCGAGCTGCTCAGGTAGCCGTGGCAGTCCATCGGTCTTCAGATGTACCTCCAGCGGCGTGACGGCCGCCAGTGACTCCAAGGCAACGGCAAGCCCGTGGCCGCTGACAACTGCGGGATGCAGCCCGCGGGCCACGTCGCGCAGCTCATTGAGTGATTGCGCGACCTCGCTGCGCGCTTTTTTCAGCCTGCTCTGGGTGGCGGGGTCACTGTTCCCATGTTCAGCGAGCAGGCCGAGTTCGAGGGCCAGGGCTACCAGACGTTGCTGCGCGCCGTCGTGCAGATTGCGTTCCAGGCGGCGGCGCTCGTTTTGCTGGGCCTCGACCACGCGGGTACGCGAGCCGTGCAGCTCCTGCAGCTGCGCCCGGAGTTCCGCTTCGAGCCGGCCGTTCTCCAAGGCGATACCGGCGGCTGCGCTGACCGCCTCGACCAGCTCGGGCTCTTCCCCGAGCGTGGCGTCATACACCAGTGCGGCGATCTGCTCGCCGTGCTGTTCAACGACGGTAACCCGGCGTCCGCTGTCCGGCTCGGGAAGCGTCGTCGGATTGCCGTTCTGATCGGTCCAGCTCCCGTATTGGGGCAGCCAGTAGATCAAGGACAAGGTCGGGTCGCGCAGCGCCTGGGCCAGTAACTCCTGGAGATCTGGTGCTGGACTTGCGCGTAGCTGCACCAGCAGCTCACTAACACCAGCCTTGGCGAGGCGAGCATCGAGCAGTCCAGCAAGAAAGGCCAGTGGCGCCAATCCGGCCGTTGCAAAGGTTGCCAACCGGATGATCTCGAAGCCTGGGAGCTGGAACGCCCCGGCAATCAAAAGGGCGGCGAGCATGACCAGCGACAGGCTGAAGCAGTTGATCACGATCTGAGCCGGACGCCTGCGCTGCCAGCGTGGTAATGCCCTCCAGCGACGCCAGAGCAACACCACGCCTATCAGGGCGAGCGCGCTGAGCGTAAGCAGCTGCACGTTCTGGACGACTTCCGCCGCAGCTTGCCGGCTGGCGACCGTCAGCAGGTGACCATCGTTGAACCCGCCCAGCATCAAGATCACGACCTGCAGGCCTACCGCCGCGACGTATCCGATAATCACCACCGCTCGGTCGGCTCGCCCAGCGAGTCGGCCGGTGGGGTAGGCGAGGAAAACATGCAGCCAGATTGCTGCGACCAGCAGGTCACATAGCTGGCCGATCGTGTTGAGTACGGGCTGGTTCGTCCACTGCAGGATGGAGAGCTGAGTGGTGAATCCCGCCAAGATCATCAATGGCCCGAAGGCGCTGTCTGGCCGTCTCCGCCAGGCCACGATGCCGGCGAAGACGAAGGGGAGCGTGACCCAGCCGACCAGCAGCACACGTAGGGCGGGCTGATAGAGCTCCTCGTTGACTGACGCCAAGCCGGCGGTGACCGCACAGAACGCCACGGCTGCCAATCCCAGAATCCACAGCAGGGCTGGTTTAGGTGCCGCTCTGTGCCGTTGCGGCAACAGCGGGAGAACCCCAGCCATCCGAACCTCTCCTCACCTGCGGGCGGGGGAGTGCCTGCAGGATGTCGAGGCGTTTCCTGTGAGGCCGCGGGAGCGCACACACCACCTGCCCAGCGGCCAGCTGTGTCTCAAACGATAGTGCTGCCCGTCGGCGCAATTACAGGACCGCGGCGCTAATTCACCAGAAAACCGCCTCCCGGATCACCTGTCCGCTGCATGTCGTCACGTCATCAGCTGTGGAATTTTGTGAGTAACGATCATCGGAGGAGCTGGCATGAAGACCCGCATTGTGCAAAACGAGCCGAACGATCCGGTTCAAGGAGAGCCGTCGGCAACGCCGGCAGGCCACGCCAACGAGATAACCGGAAGCTCAGCGACGACTCCTACCAACGGGTTTCGAGCTTTCGTACGTCGTCGCGAGCTGGTGATCTTCTTTGTCCTCTCGTACCTGGTCGCCTGGTCGACGCTGCCGTTCGGGAGCTTCCTCGCCTTTGCGCCAATCGTGTCGGCAATCGTCGTTGTGCTTATCGCGGAGGGCTTGCCGGGGCTGGCTCGGCTTGGTCGGCGCCTTATCAAATGGCGGGTGAACTGGATCTGGTACGCGGCTGCGATTGGGCTGCCGCTGCTGGTCCACGCGGTCGGGATCGGTCTCAACATGGCGGCCGGTGCACCTGCACCCTCCGGGGCCCAGTTCCAGCCGTGGTACACGGTGCTGTTGCTGTTCGGCCTCCGAATGGTCAATTTCACTGATGGGCCGCTGGGGGAGGAGCCGGCCTGGCGCGGCTTTGCGCAGCCGCGCCTGCAATCGAAGTGGTCTCCGTTGGCGTCAGCGCTACTGCTCGGAGTGCTGATCACCGGCTGGCACATGCCTCTGGTCTTCATGCCGCAGTTCGACCTCGCACTGCCGGACATAGCCTCGACCGTGCTCGTCACCTTCTGGTACGCCTGGTTGTTCAACCGGACCGGAGGCAGCGTGCTGCTGCCGCTGATCGCCCATGTGACCGAGGGCTGCGTGAACACCCAGGCCCTATGGCCCGCAGGACCCAACGCCGACCGCGAGGAGTGGACCTGGCTGATTGCCTGGGCTCTGCTCGTCGTTGCCCTCTTGATCTTCGACCGCAAGTCCTGGCGTACGGCGCCGGAGTCGGCAATTGATCGGGTACCCGGCCGGATAAGTTGATCAGGCGTCGCGGACGTGATCAGTCAGCTGGGGGACCCTCCCACGTAGCGCTTCAGCCAGTCGATGAGATCTGAGCACATGTCAAACGTCTCCACGACGAAGGTGCGGACTCGGGCACCGTTCTGAAGATCAGAACTTGCCCGAGTGCGCGTCGCAATGAGCCCTTTCTGACGCAGCAGGTCGGCTCGAGGATGATCTCGGGGGTAGCCACGTGGCACGGTCTTCAGCGGCTCTGGCCCACCCGGACCCATCTTCATTGAGCGGCGCCGGCGTAGTGCGGCGAGGATCTCGGAGAGCCTCTCGCCGCTGGCATCGTCGGCGACCGCCTGTCGATAGCGGTCGAGCTCGTCTGGCTGCATCATGTAGTTCCCGCAGGCCACCATGAGCCCCGAGGCGTCGAGATGCAGATAGTAGACGGCCCCCGGGGCGCCGTGAGCGGCGCCGTGCATGATCTTGTACGGTGATTTGTCAGCTGAGAATCGGATGTCTCGATTCATCCGAAAGACCTTGAACGGCTGATATTCCTCGGGCAGTGAATCCAGCAGCGCAGCCATCGGATCGCGTATCTCGCGGTCGAACACATCCTTATGGGCCAACCAAAACTCCCTGGTGTTCTGATCCTCCAGATCCTCGAAGAACTCGGTTGCCGCCGGGCTGAAGCCGCTAAGGCGAGTCGGTGTTGTCATGATCCTCCTTGACTTCCTCTGCACCGAGCTCGGTGAAAATCGTTAGTTGTACGCCGGCCGGACCTTGCAGGCGTGAGTTGAGCGAACGCCACGGTGTGACAGCAGGAGGCGCAATGAGCTCAGCGCCGGCGGCAGTCAGCCTCCTCGTCACGCCCGCAGAGTCGTCAACCTCGAAAGCCAGCCGATACTTGCCGCTCACGCCGGTCCGACCAACCTCCACAGTGTCGATCAGCTCGACCTGTGGCCGGTTCGAAAGTTCGAGCGTCGCTCGACCGGCGCCCAAGATCATCACCTGCGCGCCGTTCGCGCCCTCATAGTTCTCCTCCGCAACAAGCCCCAGCTCATCACGGTAGAAGCGCACCGCGCTGTCGTAGTCGTCGACGGCGACGACCAACCGCATCTGCTGCACCGACGAATCAGCTTGACCCGGGACCGCTGCGTAACCAGGCTCGCGCTTCTTGATCGCTCTGATCACTGCGTAGGTGACCGGCAGCATGATCACTTCCACCATCACTTTGTAGACGTAGCCTGCGACGGCGTAGCTGATCAATCCGCTCCACGTCGGGAAGACACCGACAAAGGCAATGAAGCAGAACAAGGCGGTGTCGGCGAACTCGCCGACCACCGTCGAGCCGATGAGACGCGCCCAGAGATGGCGCTCCTTCGTCCGCTCCTTGATCTTGACCACCACGTACGCGTTGAGCATCTGGCCGGCGAGATAGCCGGCGAGACTGGCGATCACGATCCGCGGCACGAACCCGAGCACCGCGAGAAACGCTTCCTGGTTTTCATAGCCAGGTCCTGGTGGCGCGGCACCCACGGCAAGGAAGGTGACAGACGCGAGCGCGCCCAGCGCGAAGCCAACCCAGATCGCCCGTTTCGCCTGGCGCAGTCCGTAGACCTCGGCCAACACGTCGCCGACGATGTAGGTCAGCGGGAAAAGAAAGGCGCCCCCGTCGGTGAAGATCCCGCCACCGACGAACGCGGGCAGCCCATCGACGACGGTGATCGTCTTGGTCGCGGCGATATTGGAGATCAGCAGCAGGCCACAGAAGACCGCCACGATTACGGCGTAGATGCCGCTTGGCGCAGTAGCAAACGACGCAGAAGCGCGCGTCTCCCGCGGCTGGGTTGCGGACAGGGTGGTCACGCGCAGCGATCCTACGGGGCTGGTTTTGAGCGCTTCTCGCGCATGCCGACGCTCGCTGCGCGATTCTGGGCGCTTCTCGTGCATGCCCGACGCTCGAAGGGCATGCCAACCGCCGGCGAGACATCCAGCTCATGGCAGGCTGGCGGTATGAGCGACTACCCGAACGAGATCCCCGATGAGTCTGAGCAGCTCGACCAGCTTCAGCAGGATGATTCCTTGATCGATCGTGGCGTGGACGATGTGCTGGACGAGGGCTATTCGCCAGCCGAACGCTACTCACCGCTGATTCGTGAAGGCGAGCACGAGACTCTGGACGAGCGGCTCGAGGAGGAGATTCCGGAGCCTGATCCGTACGCGCCGGTAGATGAGGAAATCCTCGACGACGGTGAGGTGGGCGCGGAACGTGCCGGCCGGCTGGTCGATCCCAACGAAGGCATCGGGCCGGATGTGGATTCCGACCTCGTCGGTATCGATGTCGGCATCGACGGGGCCGCAGCAAGCGCAGAGGAGGCCGCCGTCCATATCGTTCCAGACGTGGAATGAGCTCCAGGTGAGTTGACGGGAGGGCAGCGCATGGATGAGCAACGCCCAGACCCGCTCTATCCACCGATCGAGCCGTACGCCAACGGCATGCTGAACGTCGGCGACGGACAGCGGATCTATTGGGAAGAGTGTGGAAACCCCGCAGGCAAGCCTGTTGTGTTCTTGCACGGCGGGCCCGGCGGAGGCATCCAACCGATAGTTCGACGGCTGTTCGACCCGGCACGCTATCGCGTCGTGCTGTTCGATCAGCGCGGCTGCGGACACAGCCGCCCGCACGCCAGTGAACCCGCGGCCGATCTGAGTGCCAATACCACCTGGCATCTCGTCGCTGACATCGAGCGGCTCCGTAAGTACCGCGACATCGAACGGTGGCAGGTCTTCGGTGGCTCGTGGGGCAGCGCGCTCGCATTGGCATACGCCGAAGATCACCCTGACCGCGTCACCGAGCTGGTGCTGCGCGGCATCTTCACGCTTCGCCGGAGCGAGCTCGACTTCTATTACAACGGCGGGGCCGGGCAGCTGTTTCCGGAGCGCTACGAGATGTTCCTGGCTCCGCTGGGCGGTCGCTCCTTCACCGGAGACGCGATTTCCGCATACCACGACTTGCTGTTCGATCCTGATCCCGGAGTACACGGGCCGGCCGGCGTGGCATGGAGCACCTGGGAGGCTGCAACCATCACTTTGGAGCAAGATGAAGGCCTGATCGCCGACTTCAGCGATCCGGCATTTGCCCTGGCTTTCGCGCGCATCGAGAACCACTATTTCTTCCACCGCGGCTGGTTCGCTGAAGGTCAGTTGATCGGCAACGTCGATCGATTGGCCGGAATTCCGGCGGTCATCATTCAAGGACGCTATGACGTTGCCACTCCCGCAGTCACCGCGTATGAGTTGTATCAGGGCTGGCCGGAAGCGGAATTCAAGATCGCACCAGTGGCTGGCCATGCATTCAGCGAACCCGGCATCCTCGAGGCGCTAGTCGCCGCCACCGATCGGTTTGCGCTCCACTCGGATGTAACTGCGCGTCACTAATTGAGAGTTGCTCGCGCGTACCAGTGACCTAGGATGGGGTGTTGACATTTCCATCCGACTGCGAGGAACCAACTGAGTAGGTCAGACTTCACGGCTAGCGCTCCCGACGCGTCCGGCGCACGCCATCGAGAATCGCCTGCCTCCAACTCATTGAGGAAGGCATCGGGCCAGCGAACTGCTGACGGCGGTATTGAGGAGCTACGCCGAGTGACAGTTCCGGCGTCGGTCGAGATGGTGAACATTCTGGGGCCTCGGGACGAGTTCCTGCACATCCTCGAACGTGAGCTGGAAGCAGGCATCCATGTCCGAGGCAACGAGATCACCCTGACGGGATCACCGGCAGCGGTTGACCTTGCCATTGACGTGATCACCGAGCTGGTCACCGTGCTGCGGACCGGGCAGGGCCTGACCGCAGACGCCGTGGAGCGCACCTGCTCGATGCTTGCTGGGCGGGAAGAAACCCGGCCGGCCGACGTATTGACCCACAACATTTTGTCCTCCCGCGGCAAGACGATCCGGCCTAAGACGCTCAACCAGAAGCGGTACGTCGATGCCATCGACAAGCACACCGTGGTGTTCAGCATTGGGCCGGCTGGTACGGGGAAGACCTATCTCGCCATCGCGAAGGCCGTCCAGGCACTGCAGAACAAGCAGGTCAACCGGATCATCCTGACTCGACCCGCGGTGGAGGCGGGGGAGCACCTCGGCTTTCTCCCAGGCACATTGAGCGACAAGATCGACCCATACCTTCGTCCGCTCTATGACGCCTTGCACGACATGCTCGATCCGGATTCAATTCCGCGGCTACTGACAGCCGGGACCATTGAGGTCGCGCCCCTGGCGTACATGCGCGGGCGCACCTTGAACGACGCGTTCATCATCTTGGACGAGGCGCAGAACACCTCGATGGAACAGATGAAGATGTTCCTGACCCGGCTGGGCTTCGGCTCCAAGATTGTGGTCACCGGCGACATCACCCAGGTCGACCTGCCGGGCGGCACCCGCAGCGGTCTTCGGGTCGTACGGGGTGTCCTCGACAAGGTCGACGACATCGCCTTCTGCAACCTGACCAATCACGATGTGGTGCGGCACAAGCTGGTGGGCCGGATCGTCGCGGCCTACGACAGGTTCGAGGCGGATCATGCGGATGCGTCGCGTGAGTCTGGACACTCAGCGCCAGCCCGTCCGGGTCGCTAGGCGGTAGCCGTGAAAATCCGGCCGCTCCGGGGGGCTCGGACGTGAGCATCGACATCAGCAACGAGTCGGGCATCGAGGCTGACAATGCGGCCCTCGTCAGACTTGCCAGCTTTGCCCTTGATCAGCTCCGGATCCATCCGCTCGCGGAACTGTCGATTCTCCTCGTGGACGAAGACACCATGAGCGCCTACCACGAGAAGTACCTCGGCGAGCCCGGACCGACCGACGTGCTGAGCTTTCCGATGGACGAGCTGCGGCCACCGGCTGACGGCGAGGAACCTCCGGCGGGTCTGCTGGGCGACATCGTGTTATGCCCCGCGGTAACCGAGCGGCAGGCGCAAGAACATCAACGCTCCCCGAACGAAGAAGCAGAGTATCTACTGGTGCACGGGTTGTTGCATCTGCTCGGATACGATCACGCCACACCCGAAGACCACGCGGAAATGTTCGGCCTCACCGACAAGATCGTCTCGGCCTGGGCTCAGCAGCGTACGGACCGGCTCAGAGGTTCCAGATGACATCGGCCGACTGGCTCCAGCTCGGCATCGCGTTCGTCCTGATGATTCTCGCTGGATTGATCGCGGCCGCAGAGGCCGCCTTTTCATCGTTCTCCAAAGCCCGCGCCAACCGACTGGTCGAAGAAGACCGACCCGGTGCGCAACGAGTCCGCAAGATCGTCGAGGATCCGCCGCGCTATCTCAACACGGCGCTTTTCGTCCGAAGCATGATCGAGATTTCGGCGATCATCCTGGTCGCAAACGTGATCTTCTCACTGATCCCCAAGACGTGGCAGGCTGGTGCCGTTACCGCCGGCATCATGATCATCGTCTCCTACATTGCCTGGGGAGTAGCGCCCCGTACGTTGGGCCGTCAGCATGCGGACCGCGTCGCCTGCGCTGCCGCAGGACCGCTGGTGGCCATTACGACCGTCCTCGGGCCATTTCCGCGGCTGCTGATCATGATTGGCAATGCGCTGACTCCGGGCAGGGGTTTCACCGACGGCCCGTTCGCGACCGAGGCCGAACTGCGTGAGCTCGTGGACCTCGCCGAAGCCAGGGATGAGATTGAATCCGGCGAACGCAAGATGATTCACTCGGTCTTCGACTTGGGGGACACGATCGCCCGCGAGGTGATGGTGCCCCGCACCGACATGGTCTTCATCGAGGAGTACAAGACCTTGCGCCAGGCCGTCTCGCTGGCTCTGCGTTCTGGGTTTAGCCGGATTCCGGTGATCCGCGAAGGGATTGATGACGTCGTCGGTGTGCTGTATCTCAAGGACGTCATCCGACGGATCTACGATGCACCGGACGCCCAGTCCACCGAGCGGGTGGGCTCGATGATCCGACCAGCCGTCTTCTGCCCGGACTCCAAGCCGATTGATGAACTGTTGCAGGAGATGCAGGCCAAGCGCGTGCACCTGGTGATCGTGGTGGACGAGTTCGGCGGGACAGCCGGAATGGTCACGATCGAGGACATCTTGGAGGAGATCGTCGGCGAGATCACCGACGAATACGACGAGGAGAACACCGACATCACTCAACTCGGTGAAGAGCGCTTCCGGGTCTCATCGCGGCTGCCGGTCGACGAACTGGGCGAACTCTTCGGTCTGAAGCTCGACGATGACGACGTGGAAACGGTCGGTGGGCTTATGGCCAAGCAGCTCAACAAGATCCCGATCGCAGGCTCGGTGGTCAAGTATGACGGGTTGGAGATGGTTGCCGAGCGGTCGGCCGGTCGCCGGAACAGGATCGGTACGGTGATCGTCACCAGGATCTCCTCGGAGGAATCCGAGGCGGACGCTCGGGCGGATGCGGCTACCCGAATTGTTGCCGAACAGGCGCGCGCCTCGTGAGCGATGCCGCTGTCGAGTCCCTGATTCTGCCGGATCCAGAGGACCAGAAGTTGATCACTTTGGCGCGTGCCACTCTGGCGCGTAACGGGTCCTCGCAAGGTGCGTGCGTACGAGACAACGATGGGCGCGTGTACGCGGGTGCGCGGGTGGAGCTCGAGCACTTGACGCTGTCGGCCCTTGCCGTGGCCGTGGCGATGGCTGTCTCATCAGGAGCGACAGGGCTCGAGGCCGCGGCAGTCGCGGGTACGCCTCCCTCTGAGCAGGACTTCGACGTGCTACGCGACCTGTCGGGCTCCAATGTTGCTGTCTGGTCGGTCGATTCCGCCGGCAAGGTTCTCGAGGTGAGCCAGTTGTGATGGCCTCCCCCGGGTACGTTTCGCGGCACAGCTGTCGTAACGACCCCTTCTCGGCGCTGCCGAGGGGTCGTTGTGCAGCACGGGCGTCAAGGTGACCGAAGGGCCTAGCGGCGACCCGGTCGGCCAGTTCCGCTCGGGATTCGCCTGCTTCGTCGGCCGACCCAATGCGGGCAAATCAACCCTGACCAACGCGTTGGTCGGTCAGAAGATCGTCATCGAGTCATCGAAGCCGCAGACCACCAGGCACGCCGTGCGGGGCATCGTACGACGGCCCGATGCCCAGCTCGTGATCATCGACACCCCTGGCCTGCACAAGCCACGGACTCTGCTCGGTGAGCGGCTCAATGACGTCGTCCGGGCAACCTGGTCAGAGGTCGACGTGGTCGGCGTGTGCCTACCGGCCAACCAACGCATCGGTCCCGGCGATCGGTATCTGGTCAGTGAGCTTGCCGCCCTGCCGAAGACTCCGCAACTCGTAGCAATTGCGACAAAGTCCGACCTCGCCCCGTCGCAGCGAATGGCTGAGCATCTGGTGAGTATCGCCGCGCTGGAGAACGCGCTGAAGATCAACTGGGCCGACATCGTTCCAGTGTCAGCGACCCAGCATTTTCAGTTGGACGTCTTGAGCGAGGCTCTCATTGGTCTGTTGCCGGGGGGTCAACCGCTGTATCCCGATGGCGAGATCACTGACGAGCCGGAGGAAACACTGGTCGCCGAGCTGATCCGGGAAGCGGCACTGGAAGAGGTCACAGATGAGCTGCCGCACTCGATCACGGTCACCGTGGATGAGATGGGACTTCGGAACGGGCGCCCGGCGAACCAGCCGCTGCTCGACATCTACGCGTCCATGATCGTCGAGCGCGACTCCCAGAAGGGGATTGTCATCGGCCATCGCGGCAGCCGGCTGCGGCAGATTGGCGCGGCGGCCCGGCAGCAGATCGAGACACTATTGGGAACTCCGGTCTATCTCGACCTCCGAGTGAAAGTTCTCAAGGAATGGCAGCGTAACCCCAAGTATCTCAACCGGTTGGGCTTCTAGGTTTGCGCTGCTGCGCAATATTTAGCTATTCCCGCGTGGCGCGGGGGCATGCGATCATGCAAGACAAGACCTTTGCCTGTTTAGCTCACTGTTGAGCGCAGCGCTCGACCGCGGGCTGTTCAGAAAATAGGAAGGAACTCACCGCCCATGGCCGCTCATCCGCTTGATCCGCTTTCCGCGACAGAATTTCAGAGCACAGCGGCGATCTTGCGACGAGACCAGGGCGTCACCGACTCCTGGCGATTCACGTCGATCGAGCTCAAGGAGCCGCGCAAGGCCGACGTCAAGGCCTGGAAAACGGGCGACGCAGTGCCAAGGCGCTCGTTTTCCGTCTTATTAGATCGCGAGACCAACCAGACATACGAGGCGGTTGTTGATCTTGTCGGTGATCGGGTTGACTCCTGGACTCACAAGCCGGGAGCCTGTCCCAACTTCACCGTCGACGAGTATCACGATGTCGATCATGCCCTGCACGAGCATCCAGAGGTGCTTGCCCGACTCGCAGCGCGAGGCATAACTGACCCTTCACTTGTGCTCTTCGACGTCTGGACCTACGGCGCGGCGGTGATGCCTGAGCAGTGGCGCGACCGACGACTCGGCTGGTGCGACCTGTGGATGCGGGAAACGCCGAAGGGTAATCCGTATGCGCACATGATTTCCGGTCTCAAGATCATCGTCGATGTGAACACCCTCGAGGTGCTCGAGATCGAAGATCATCATGACTACGGTCTTCCAGAGGTCGATGGCGAATACGATCCGCAGGTACGCGGCACACAGGAGCGCACAGACCTCAAGCCGCTCGAGATCAGCCAGCCCGATGGCGTCTCTTTCACTGTCGACGGCTACGAACTGCGGTGGCAGAACTGGTCGATGCGATTGGGTTTCAACTACCGCGAAGGTCCGGTGATCTATCAGGTCGCCTTCGACGATCAGGGAACCAAGCGAGACGTCGCATATCGGATGTCGTTTGCGGAGATGGTCGTGCCCTACCGGGATCCGGGCTTCGACCACTACCGGCGAACCGCTTTCGACATCGGTGAGTGGGGGCTCGGCTACATGGTCACCTCTCTGGAGTTGGGCTGCGACTGCCTCGGGGAGATCGTCTACGTCGACGCGGTAATGCCTGATACGCGGGGTGAGCCGATCGAGATCCCGCGAGCCGTCTGCCTCCACGAGGAAGACAACGCTGTCCTGTGGAAGCACGTTGACGCTGACCTCGGCGCTCAGGTCCGTCGGATGCGCCGGATGGTCGTCTCAACGCACATAACGGTGGCCAACTACGAATACCTGGTCTATTGGCGCTTCTATCAGGACGGAAACATCGAGTGCGAGGTACGCGCCAGCGGCTTGATGGTGACAACGCCCATGCAGAACGATGGGGACGGCTCTCCGTACGGCACGACGGTCGACACACGGACCTACGCGCCGTTCCACCAGCACTTCATCATCGCCAAAATCGACCTGGACATCGACGGCGAGGACAACACGGTGGTCGAGGTGGACTCGGTCGCCGCGCCGATCGCCGCGGACAACCCGTACGGGCTAGCGCTGTCCGCAAGGACGACCACCATCGAGTCCGAGAGCCAGTCGGCCAGAGATTACAACTGGGAGACCCAGCGAGCCTGGAAGGTGATCAACCCCAACAAGGTGAACCGGCACGGCAGCAACACCGCCTACAAGCTGGTGCCAGGAGCGGCGATCCCATCGTTGTTGGACCCTTCGTCCCCGGTCTACCAGCGAGCGCCGGTCATTGACCACACCCTTTGGGTGACGGCGTACGACGATGATGAACGGTGGCCGGCCGGTGACTATCCGACCCAGTCGAGTGAGGATACCGGCCTTACTCGCTGGATAACCGAGGACGCACCACTGGTGGGGACGGATGTAGTGCTGTGGTACGTCTTCGGAATCCACCACATCACAAGGGTGGAGGACTGGCCGATCATGCCAGTCGACATCATCTCGTTCTGGCTCAAGCCCTTCGGCTTCTTTGACCAGAATCCATCCCTCGATGCCCCGGCCTTGATGTCGGACCACGGCGGCCATGGCCACTGAAGATCGCTTGGGCGATGATGGGATTTTCGAACCAATAATGGCTGAAAGGCACGGACATGGCGGACAAGAAGGTCTTCTCCAACATCATTAATGGTGAGGAGCGCCCGGCGGCGTCGGGTGACACGTTGGACATCATCAACCCCTCCACTGGCGAGGTGTATGCAACCTCACCCAACTCGGGCCCAGAAGACATAGACGCTGCCTTTCAGGCAGCGGCCGCCGCGTTTGAGACATATCGATGGACCACACCGAGCGAACGCCAGCGTTTCTTGCTACGGCTCGCCGACGCGATCGAGGCGGAAGCCGAGGAGCTGGTGAGCATCGAGTCTGAGAACACCGGCAAGCCGTACTCGCTGACATTGTCGGACGAAATCGTTCCCATGGTCGACCAGATCCGTTTCTTCGCCGGCGCCGCACGCGTGCTGGAGGGGAGAGCGTCTGCGGAGTACATGAGAGGCTTCACGTCCTCCATCCGCAGGGAGCCCCGCGGCCCGGTCGGTCAGGTAGCGCCCTGGAACTACCCCATGATGATGGCGGTGTGGAAGTTCGCCCCAGCACTGGCAGCAGGCAACACCGTCGTGCTCAAGCCATCGGACGGGACGCCCGCCTCGTCGGTGTGGATGGTGAAGAAGATGCAGGAGATCTTCCCAAAGGGCGTGGCGAACCTGGTTTGCGGTGATCGCGATACCGGTGCCGCGTTGGTTTCGCACCCGATACCGGTGATGGTGTCGATCACTGGCTCGACACGGGCCGGGATCGCCGTGGCGACCGCGGCGGCGGCCGACGTCAAGATCAGTCATCTCGAGTTGGGCGGTAAGGCCCCGGTCGTCGTGTTCAACGACGCCGATCTCCCCTCCGCCGTCGAGGGAATCAGGGTGGCCGGGTACTTCAACGGCGGCCAGGACTGTACGGCGGCGACCCGCGTACTGTGCCAGTCCGGGGTCTACGACGAGTTCGTGGCAGAGCTGGGAAAGGCGGCAGCCGCGACTCGAACTGGTTATGACCCGAATGACGAGGACTTGTTCTACGGGCCGATCAACAACATCAACCAGTTGCGCCATGTCTCGGGACTCGTGGATCGGGCTCCCGATCATGCCCGGGTGGTGACCGGCGGGAAGCAGATCGGCGATCGTGGATACTTCTACGAGGCGACAGTGGTCGCCGACGTCCAGCAGAGCGACGAGTTGATCACCACCGAGATCTTCGGACCCGTGATCACCGTGCAGACGTTCAGCGACGAGGACGAGGCAGTGAGGCTCTCCAACGACAGCGAGTACGCACTGGCTTCCTCCGTCTGGACCTCAAATGCCGGCACCGCCGCTCGGATGTCTGCCCGCCTGGATTTCGGCTGCGTTTGGGTGAACACACACATCCCGCTGGTAGGGGAGATGCCGCACGGCGGCTACAAGCACTCCGGCTACGGCAAGGACCTGTCCGCCTACGCGCTGGAGGAATACACCCGGGTCAAGCACGTCATGCAGTACCACGGGTTCGAGGGCTGAATCCTTCGTACTAAATCACAACTCAAAATCCCACTCGGGAAGGGTCGTCGAGATGGCAGAGAAAGGCTTGAAGAGCAACGTCGTCGGCTTGTTCGGTGGCACCGTGCTCGGGATTTCCTCGGTGGCGCCGGCGTACGCCCTAACCGCCACACTCGGCATACTCGCCGCCAGCGCCGGCGCCAAGACACCGGTGGTGATCATCGCGGGTTTCCTGCCGATGTTCTTCGCGGCGTACGCCTATCGCGAGTTCAACCGGGTCATGCCCGACTCTGGCACCTCGTTCACCTGGACCTCCAAGGCCTTCGGCCCCTACATCGGCTGGATAGGTGGGTGGGCCGCGGTGGTTGCCACCATCATCGTGCTGTCGAACCTCGCCGGCGTCGCCGTGCAGTTCCTCTACCAGTTCATCGGCAGTGTTGCGAACTCGGAGATGATCAGCGGTCTGTGGGAGAACAAGCTGATCAATGTGGCGACCTGTCTTGTGTTTCTGGCCATAGCGACCTACATCGCCTTCCGGGGCATCGATACGACCGAGCACGTCCAGATAGTGTTGGTGCTCTTCCAGCTGGCCGTACTGCTTCTTTTTTCGGTTCTGGCAATCGCCAAGTCGGGCGCCTCTGAGGTCGGTGAGGCGTTCAGCTGGGCCTGGTTCAGTCCCGCCGGTCTGACTCTCTCCGCGTTCGTAGCCGGACTCTCGGGTTCGATATTCGCCTTCTGGGGGTGGGACACAGCCTTGACGGTGAACGAGGAGTCGAAGAACAGCGACACGACTCCCGGGAGGGCCGCACTGTTGTGCGTGGTGTCGATCTTGCTGACCTATCTGTTAGTCGCGGTCGCGACGCAGATGTACGCCGGGGTGGGCGACACCGGACTGGGACTGACCAATCCAGATGTTGCCGACAATGTCTTCGGCAACTTGGCCGTGCCAGTCCTCGGGCATCCGTTGGACCTCGCCCTGTTCGCCGCGGTGCTCGCGTCCTCGGCCGCCAGCCTGATCACCACCTTCCTCCCGACATCGCGGACGCTACTCGCGATGGGCGCGTACAAGGCGATGCCAGCGGCTTTCGCGAGGTTGCATCCCGTTCACAAAACACCGGGCTTCGCCACGTTCACCGCAGGTATCGGCGCGGCGGCCTTCTACACCGTGCTGACCTTCCTCAGCGAACGGGTGCTCACCGACACCATCTTGTCGTTGGGCATCATGATCTGCTTCTACTACGGCCTGACGGCCTTCGGCTGCATCTGGTTCTTCCGCCATCGTCTCTTCAAAAGCGCGTACAACTTCGTCTTCATGTTCTTGTTCCCGCTGCTCGGCGGACTGGGTCTGTTCTTCGTCCTGTACATCACTCTGCGTGACAGCGCTGACCCGTCGTACGGCAGCGGCGCCAGTATTGGGGGGATCGGGCTGGTGCTCATCTTGGGCCTCGGGCTGATCCTGCTCGGTGTGGTCTTCATGTTGATCATGCGGGCGCGACAACCGGAGTTCTTCCGTGGCGAGACGATCATCCATGAGTCGGCGCACGCCATGCGCCCGCACGAGCACCTGGTGTCGTGATGGCGCGCTACGGTCCCCAGTTCGGTCCGGATTTCACCTTCCTCGGCGTGCCGGAATGCGACCTGGATGACGAAAGCAGCTATGCCGACGCGGATGTCGTGATCTTGGGCGCGCCGTTCGACGGCGGCACGTCCTACCGCGCCGGCACTCGCTTCGGGCCGCAAGCCATCCGGATGACCGACTACCTGCCACACGACGGGTCACGACCTTCGCTCGCGCTACGGACGGACGGCCTGCAGGACCTGAAGGTGTACGACGCCGGTGACGTGGAGATGTATTCCGGCGATATCGAAGTCGCCCTTCCGGCGCTCGAGGCTGCGGTTGAGAAGGTTGCCAGGGCTGGTGCGATACCGCTCTCTTTGGGCGGGGACCATTCGATCGCCTACCCCGATGCCAAGGGCTGCGCCAACGTCATCGGAGCGGGTCGCGTATCGATGATCCACTTCGACGCCCACGCCGACACGGGCGACATCGAGTTCGGCTCGCTCTGGGGGCACGGCCAGCCCATGCGTCGTCTGATCGAGTCCGGCGCCGTACGCGGTGACCGGTTCTTGCAGATCGGGCTACGTGGATATTGGCCACCGCCGGAAACCCTGGATTGGATGGCGTGGCAGAACATGCGGTCGTACGAAATGACCGAGATCGTGCAACGCGGCCTCCGCGAGTGCCTGACCGAGGCGTTCACCATTGCCACCGACGATTGCGATGGGGTCTTCCTCTCAGTCGACATTGACGTTTGCGATCCAGGACACGCGCCGGGCACCGGCACCCCGGAGCCAGGTGGGCTGTCCGCGCGCGAACTGTTGGACGCGGTGCGACGGATCTGTCTCGAGCTGCCGGTCATCGGGATGGACGTTGTCGAGGTCAGCCCCCCGTACGACCACGCTGATATCACAGCGGCGCTCGCCAATAGGGTCGTCCTTGAAGCTCTGTGCGCGACTGCCCGCAAACGTCAGGACGCGCGCGACGGCACGCGCTGGGATCCGCTGCTGCCGCTGCTCAGTGAGCGGGCGGCGCCGATCCCCGAGGGCACCATTCCCCCGCATCATCACACGCATCTGGGCCATGATCGTGAGAGTTGAGGACGACGATGAGTGAGATGTCGCAAGCTGACGCCACTGACCTCGCGTCGCTCGGGACGTCCGGTGGTCCGGAGGTCACGGTCGGCACTGATGCGGCATATGCAGCGCCCGCTAGTCATGGCCTGGGTCGGCCGTTGCGGAACATCTCAGAGGTGCGGCACTTCTTCCGCACCAACGAGGTGCCGATCTATTTCATCGGCGCAACCCCGTTCAACCTCTTGGGGCTGGACCGCTGGGTCCGGAACTTCTCCTACGTCACCTACTACGACGGTTGGGATGGCGCGCACCCGCGAGTGTTCACCCCGAAGCACAAGCCCTACATCGAATTCGAGTCGGGCGAGGAGATCAACAACTGGCTGCTGGTCAACCCCGAGGTGCGGGCCCATATGTCCCGGCCGGCGCCTCGAGGCCAGCGACCGAAGGTCGCCATGGTCTTTTTCGACGCCGAGACCGAGCGGATCTGCGACGAGCTTGGTTATGACCTGATCCTTCCTTCAGCTGAGCTTCGCGAGCACCTGGACTCCAAGCTCGTGACGACCCGCCTGGGCAACGACGTCGGTGCAGCAAGTGTGCCCAACGTCATGGTGACGGTCGAGGAGTACGACGAATTGGTCGGGGCTGCAACGGATGCTGGCCTCGGCACTGATCTCGTGGTCCAAACCGCGTACGGCGACTCGGGGAAGACGACCTTCTTCATCGACGATGAGACCGGCTGGAAGCGGCACCGCCGCGACATCATCGGCAACGAGGTCAAGGTGATGAAGCGGATCAACAACCGTCCGGTCGCGGTCGAGGCGGTCCTCACCCGCAACGGCACAGTCGTCGGCCCGTTCATGTCTGAGTTGACCGGACATAGGCAGCTCACTCCGTACCGTGGTGGCTGGTGCGGCAACGAGATGTTCCCAGAAGTCCTCGAGGAGGACCTTCGGCGGAAGGCTGGGGACCTCGTCGGGCGGCTCGGTGATCGTCTTGGTGCAGAGGGCTACCGAGGGTTCTTCGAGGTCGACGTGCTGATCGATACCGACACCGACGAGGTCTACCTCGGGGAGCTCAATCCCCGGATCAGCGGCGCTTCTTCCATCACCAACGTCACGGCCGGCGCGTACGCCGACATCCCGCTCTTCGCCTTTCACCTTTTGGAGTACTTCGACGTCGCCTTCGAGCTCGACATCGAAGAGATCAACGCGCGGTGGCGGGAGCTGGCGGCCGCGGACCTGTGGAGCCAGATGGTCATCAAGGAGACCTCGCCCATCGTGCAGTTGATCACCTCAGCTGCGTTGACGGGACAGTACTCCTACAACGCTTCAGGAGCGCTGGTCTATCGGCGGGCTGCACTGGACTGGCATCAGCTCCAGAACGAGTCCGAGGCGTTTTTCCTGCGAATCTACGGGGCTGGGGACTACCGCTGGAAGGGTGCAGACCTAGGGGTCGTAGTCACCAAGGGACGCTTGCAACGCCGCGCGGGCGATGGGACGGATACGCTGACCATTCGTGCGAAACATCTCATTGATTCGATCCGCGAGCAGTACACGGGCCAGCCGCTGGCCGGCGCCGAGGCAAGCGCCGCGCCAGTGGCGAGGGCGGCCTCTATGGCAAAGTGAGTGACGCGGCGTGATCGGCTCAACCGCGAGCCGTCCGCCTTTCCCTGTCACGCTGGACAACTGGCAAACAGCGGAGCAGGTCGGCTGGACGTTCTGCCATATCGCGGAGATTTTCCCGACAGCGACGATCTCGCGCGGTTCGGAGCGCGCAGTTCCCCTTTCCCGGCACATCACGTCGTTTGCCGACCTGACTTGCCGAGATGCGGACGGAGAGTCCTCGACGGTCGGCGCGATCATGAAGGCCACCGAGACCGACGGGTGGATGGTGGTGCACGAGGGCAAGGTTGTCGCCGAGCAGTACGCGGGCGCAATGGAGCCCGACACACTGCACCTGCTCATGTCGGTCAGCAAGTCGATCGTCGGCATCCTCGTTGGTGCGCTGGCCGGACAGGGCGTACTCAATGTTGACGAGCAGGTCACCACGTACGTGCCGGAGCTCGAGCACAGCGGCTACCGCGGGGCGACAGTGCGCCACTTGCTCGACATGCGATCGGGCATTGAGTTTTCTGAGGACTACTTGGACCCGAATTCGGGGGTCCGACTTCTTGAGCAGGCGATGGGTTGGGCACCACGCAGCTCAGAGGGTGTGCCGCCGACGCTTCGCGGCTTCCTGCGTACACTCCAACAGACCCGCGAGCACGGCGGCCCATACGAATACCGCAGTTGTGAGACTGATGTCTTGGGCTGGGTGTGTGAGGCCGCGGCTGGCCGGCGCTTCCGCGAGCTGGCGGGGGAACTGATCTGGTCGCGGCTTGGGACCGACTTTGACGCAAATATCGGGGTCGACTCTGAGGGCACAGGGCTGTTCGACGGCGGTATCTCCGCCGCTCTTTGTGATCTTGCACGCCTCGGCGTGATGATCGCCCGAGACGGCACGTCAATGACCAACCAGCAGGTAGTGCCGGAGACCTGGATCGAAGGCAGCTTCGCTGGCGGGCCGGACTCTCGAGAGGCCTTCGCGTCAAGCCCGGACGTCATCCGGATGCCGGGTGGCATGTATCGCAATCAGTTCTGGTTCCCGTGGCCCGAACGGCAGGTGCTGTTGTGTCTGGGCATCCACGGACAGATGATCTACGTCGACCACGCGACCGGTTTGGTGGCGGTCAAGCTATCGAGCTGGCCGACCCCGCAAGATTCCTGGAAGCTGTACTCAACACTGGCCGCCTTTGACGCGATCAACGCTGAACTAGCCCTGCACTCCCCATGAAGCACCCGACTTTCACACTGAGAGTCGGGATGCGTGGACACCTACGACCGGTCATGTGACGATAGCGCGGGAGGTAGACGTGAGCGACGGAAAGAGCCCCATCGCGAAGCTGTTCGGATCCCGCAAGCTCAGAGGGATCTCCGACATCCGGACGTTCTTCAGGACGAACGAACAGCCGATCTTCTTCATCGGCCCGACGGCGTTCAACCTGCTCGGCATCGACCGATGGGTGCGCAACTTCCGGTACATCGTCTACTACGACTCGTGGGACTTCGGCCACCCTCGGGTGTTCACACCCGCCAACAAGCCGTACGTCGAATTCGGGAGCAGCGAGGAGATCAACAACTACCTGCTTCGAGATCGCGAAGTGCAGGAGTACATGGAGTCGCTGTCGCCATCGGACCTCCGTCCGATGGTCGCGATGGTTTTCTTCGATGAGGAGACCGAGGAGATCTGCAGGGAGCTCGATTACAACTTGATCTTGCCCCCTGACGAGCTGCGTCGACGCCTTGATTCCAAGATCGTCACGACGAAGCTCGGGGAGGAGGCGGGGGCGCCCTCGGTGCCCAATGTGCTGGGTCGTGCGGACAGCTACAGCGAACTGAGCGAACTCGCCAGCGAGGCGGGGCTCGGTTCAGACCTGGTAGTCCAGACGCCCTACGGTGATTCTGGTAAGACAACCTTCTTCATCACTTCTGAGGCCGACTGGGCACGCGACAGCGAGAACATGATCGATGAAGAGCTGAAGATCATGAAGCGGATCAACAACCACGCAGCAGCGGTGGAGGCGGTAAACACCAGGCACGGCACCATCGTCGGTCCGTTCATGACTGACCTGACGGGCTACCCAGAGCTCACGCCATATCGCGGCGGTTGGTGCGGCAACGACCTGTTCCCCGAGGCACTCTCCGAAGCGCACCGTGCGACTGCAATCAGCCATGTGCGACGGCTGGGCGACCGCCTCCGCCAAGAGGGCTACAAGGGCTTCTTCGAGGTCGACGTACTTGTTGACCTCGATTCTGGAGAGGTGTACCTCGGCGAGTTGAACCCACGCATCTCCGGGGCGTCATCAATGACCAACGTGACTGCCGGAGCCTATGCCGACATCCCGTTGTTCCTGTTCCACCTGCTGGAGTTCATGGGGGTCGATTACACCATCGACGTCGATGAGATCAACGAGCGATGGCGTGAGCTTGCCGCAGTCGACGTCTGGGCGCAGCTGATCATGAAGGAGCCGAACGAGTCTGTGGAGCGCATCCTCGTGGCGCCACGTACCGGCAGCTACCGGCTTGACGAGGACGGCAATTTGACCTTCGTGCGCGTCAGCAACGACTGGCATGAGGTCACCCACGAAGACGAGTGTTTCTACATGCGCGTCTACGGACCAGGTGACTACCGATTCAAGGGCGCCGACCTGGGGATCCTCGTGACCAAGGGCCGGATGCAGACCTCGGACGGCCTCACCAGGCGTTGCCGCAGCTACATCGCTGGGATTCGCTCGATGTACAGCAGCGAAGCGATGCCAGAGCCACCACTGGCTATACCCATCGGCTACGTCAAGTGATGGTTGAACGGATTGCTCGTGGCGAGGCGCTCCGACGTGCGCCCTCTCCCTCTTAGGTCAACTACGCCCGCGCTCGCGGCCCTCGACGACACCGATCGGTCCACGCGCGCTCCGAGCGTCGGCAGATCCGGTAAGCCCAGCCAATTGACGCCCTGCCGCGACGAATGCCCGGATGGTGTCGATCAGGGCTGCCGTATCTTGGGCGGACGGCCATGAGGACAGCTTTACCGAGACCGTGCTGGTCGCCCGGTCGACCAGCACCATCTGGCCGTGGATGCCCAGGCACAGCTGGAGGTCTCCCAGTGGTCCGGGGACGAACCAGAACTGCTTGCTGTACCAGCCACCGGTGAGTACTGGCTCCGAGTCAGAGGCCGCGAAGGCACCTCTGGTGTCCGGATCTAGCGCGCGAGCCTCCTGTAGCCACCGCTCCGGCACAGTCGAGGTGTCGTGGACATAACCGTCGTCCATGAGCAGTTGGCCGAACCGAGCCACGTCTCGTGCTCGAGCTGACATGCCGCCGTCATGGATGGCCGAGCCGACGCCGTCGCAGGTGATCTCGGCGTCGAACTCTGCGTCCATCGGCTGCCAGATCAATAGGGAGATGAGATCGGCCATGCGTGCGCCCGCGGCGCGTTCACACACCCAGCCGAGCATGTCGGTATCGGCTGATCGATAGGCGAACCGTCCACCGTGATCGCTGTCAGTGCCGAGTTTGGTGAGGTAGAAATACATCCCGCGTGCCCCGTCATCTTCATCACCGGGCCGCCAGCCCATGTATCGCTCCATCACCCGGACCTCGGCGTCCTGGTTGGTGTACTCCTCGCGGAATGCGACCCCTGTGCGCATGTCCAGTAGCTGACGGACAGTTGCACCGTCATACCCCGAGCCGACGATCTCGGGGACGTACGTGCTGGCTTGCTTGTCCGGATCGAGCAGGCCTTGCTCGACCAGGATCCCTGCGATGCAGCCGACCACGGACTTGGTGACCGACATCAGCAGATGGGGGGTTTCCTCGGTCATTCCGTCGAAATACTGCTCGAACACGATATGACCCTCGTGCAGCACCACGACCGCATCCGTCCAGGTCTCCGCAATCACCTCGGCGAACGTTGACGTGTGCCCGGCGAGCCGGTACACGGTGATGTCGTCAAGGACCGGTGAACCACCATGCTGCGCTAAGGCAGGCGAATGACCATGCCCGCGAGAGATCCGCTGGGTCGGTATCAGCTCGCGCAGGTGTTGAAACGACCATCGGTTGTACGGAGGGTCCTGCCAGTTGGCCAGCGTGACCCGCGACTCTGCAGAGGGTGGGAAACCGGACATCAGTGGCTCACGCACCATGCCCGGGACCCTACCTCTGAGCTGGTTTTCGAGTGACGAAATGACGCAGGTCGGTTCAAACTCCTTCGGAAGGGACGCAGTGGAAACCGCATCGGAGGATGCCTGCACCTCGCCGGGGGCATCAGTACGAACAGCTCCGCGGCGAAGTCCAGTTGTCTGCATGACCTCCGATCTGTCGAGGAGAGGTGCCGGCACCCGACACTCCTCGCGGCAGACTGTGGAGAAGGTAACGAGGAGTGTGATGGCGTGGCGCTGCCGACGGTGGCGAGCTTGTGCCGGACATTGGGGAAAGACCTGCACCCGGCCGACGGATTCGTGGTTCCTGAGACCCCGGTCACCGCCGTGCACGTCTCTGAGCTTGTCGACCCGACATCGTACGTGTCGGGCGGGGAGCTGCTGCTGACCACTGGTTTGATCCTCCCGACCAGCAGAATCGGCTGGGAGGGATACGTTTCGCGACTCAAGAGCATCGGGATCGCCGCGCTTGGTATTGGCCTGGGGCCGCGCTACTCCGCACCGCCGGGGGCCCTGCTAGAGGCGTGCAAGGCCTCGGGGCTCACCCTGCTCGTTGTCCCGGATCCAACACCTTTCCTGACGATCTCCAAGACCTACTGGACGGCGCGAGCGCGTTCCTCTGAGCAGCACCTGCAGGATGAGGTCGCGGCGCACCGGGCGCTGATCAACGCAGCTGCCTCGCCTGATCCGCCGGCGGAGGTGCTTCGACGGTTGGCGAGAGTAGTGAACGGGTGGGCCGCGAGTCTCACCTCCACCGGCAAGCTCGATCAGATTCATCCCGCTGGCTTGGTTGAGGAGGCGGAAGCCCTCCAATCAGAGGTGGAGCGTCTGGAGGTCGCTGGTATCCACTCGGCTGCGTCGTTCATTGCGCACGGCCGGTACGTCGCGATCTTTCCTTTGTCGGTCGAGGAGACCGTGGTGGGCTACTTGGCCGTCGGCACAACGGAGCAGCTGTCCGCGATGCACCGCCGAGTCGTGCTCACCGCAGTCGCTCTGTTGAGCATCGACTCGATCCGTTGGCAACGCACAGCGTCTGCGCGTGAGGCGACGGCCCGCTGCGTAGCGAGCCTGGTAGATCTTGGGCACATTGAGGCGGCGCGCCAGCTGGCTGCAGCGGAAGGCCTACCCATGCTCCACGGTGAGGGACGCGTGCTCCTTGTGCGCGCCAGGGACAGTGAGAAGGTGCTCCGAGTCGTCGAGTCCTGGTCGGCCGACGTGCTGGCTGTGGCCACAACGCGTGCCGAGTCGTGGTACCTCCTTCTCTCTGGGCACCCGCGACTGGCAGACCTAGGTCGGTCGCTGTCGAAGGCAGACCCGACGGCGTCGGCCGTCGTCTCTGCGCTCGTTCGCCTGGCGGACATCGGAACGACTCGGTCCCGGTTGGGGGATCGGTTGCGCGAACTGTCTCGGGGAGAGCTAGAGCTTGACGAGTTCCCACTCGGGGACGCCCGATTGATCGCTACGAGGCTTGACGACTTCCTAGAAGAGCAAAGCAAGGACGTCATCGCGGCACTGGCCGCATACCTGCGCCACCGTGGGCAGTGGGCACAGGCTTCGCGTGACCTGGGCGTGCACCGCAACACGTTGCGTTACCGCCTCTCGCGAGCCCGCGAGGCGCTCGGCGTCGACATCGACGATCCAGACATCGCCGCCCGGCTGTGGCTCCTGATGCGTGAACGCGGTGCGGCCTAGCATCACCTCGTGAAGGAGCCAATCCGGCGGATGGCTTGTTGGTCGGAATGCACAAGCGTGGCTGGTTTATGTGCGGATCGCACCAAGACTTTGGGTATGGATTCTTCTTAGTGTGGCGGCAGCCCACCATACGGAGGAATCAAATGTCGCAGCCAGATCAGCATCGGATTTTGGTCACGGGAATTCCAGGTCCTAAGTCGCAGAATTTGCAGGTGAAACGTGCTGCGGAGCTGTCCAGCGGTTTGGGCGTCACGATGCCTGTCTTCATCGAGCGAGCCGGAGGCGGGATCCTGGTCGATGTCGATGGCAATCACATCATCGACTTCGCCTCGGGGATCGCTGTGACCAGCGTCGGTGCGTCCGATCCTGCCGTGGTCAGGCGAATTGCGGAGCAGGCTGAGCGCTTCACCCACACGTGCTTCCTGGTCACCGAGTACGAGGGATTCGTCGACGTAGCCGCCGCGCTCAACCGGCTCACCCCGGGTGACCACCCGAAGCGGACGGCGTTGTTCACCAGCGGTGCGGAAGCGGTCGAGAATGCGATCAAGATCGCTCGTACGGCGACCGGTCGCCCGGCGGTGATCGTGCTCGGACACGCCTACCACGGACGCACGCTGCTCACGATGACCATGACGGCGAAGAACGTGCCGTACAAGCAGGGCTTCGGTCCATTTGCTCCGGAGGTCTACCGGGTTCCCTCGCCGTATCCCTACCGATGGCCGAGCGGCCCCGAGAAGTGCGCCGAGGAGGCGCTGGCGGCTATGCGCGACACGGTGATCACCGAGGTCGGTGCGAACAACGTCGCCGCGATCATCGCCGAGCCGATCCAGGGCGAGGGCGGCTTCATCGTGCCGCCGGCCGGCTACTTGAAGGCCGTACAGGAGTTGGCGAACGAGCAGGGCATCGTGTTCATCGCTGACGAGATTCAGACCGGATTCGGACGGACCGGTGCGATGTTCGCCTGCGAGCACGAAGGGGTCGTGCCCGACCTGATCACGACGGCAAAGGCGTTGGGAGGCGGCATGCCGCTTTCCGCTGTCACAGGCCGCGCTGAGCTCATGAATGCGGTTCCAACAGGGGGCCTCGGCGGCACCTATGCAGGCAACGCCGTCGCCTGCGCCGCAGCGCTCGGTGCTTTGGAAACCATCGACCGCGAGCAGTTGGTTCGCAGGGCGCAGGAGATCGAGGCTGCGGTGATGTGGCGGCTTGGCGCCTTGACGGGAGCCGACTCCGTTGTCGGCGAGGTCCGTGGGCGCGGCGCCATGCTGGCGGTTGAGTTCGTCAAGCACGGGACTCGCGAGCCTGCTCCGCAGACGGCCCGCCATGTTATGTCGCAATGCCACAGCGAGGGTGTCCTCGTACTGACCTGTGGCACCTACGGCAACGTCATCCGGCTCCTGCCGCCGCTCGTCATCAGCCAGGAACTGCTGTCCGATGGCCTGGACGTGCTCGAACGCGCCATCAAGCAGGCGTCGTGACCATCACCTCATACAACCCGCGGACGGGCCAGGCGAACGGCAAAGTCGAGGAAATGTCCCGCCACGAGGTCCGCGCTGCCGTCGAGCGCGCGGCCGGCGCCAGTTCGGCCGTGGCGGCAGCTAGCCCGAGGCAGCGGCGCGGCTGGCTGCACGCGGTCGCTGCCGCCCTGGTGGCGGACACCGCGGAACTGGTCGAACTCGCCGAGATGGAGACCGCGCTGGGTTACACCCGCCTCACGTCCGAGGTATCGCGCGCGGCCGGTCAACTGCGCTTCTACGGCGACGTCGCCGCCGAGGGTTCTTACCTCGCTGCCACGATCGACCGCCCGACCAGCACCACGTCCGGCCTGGCGCGGGTCAACCAGCCGCTCGGCCCTGTCGCCGTTTTCGGCGCGAGCAACTTTCCGTTTGCCTTCGGCGTGCTCGGGAACGACTTCGGGTCGGCTTTCGCGGCGGCCTGTCCAGTGGTCGTCAAGTCTCATCCGGCGCATCCGATGCTGAGCGACCGGCTGGCCGGACTCGCACGGACGGCGCTGCTCGACGCCGGGGCTCCCGGCGGCAGCCTCGAGATGGTGGTGGGTTACGACGCTGGCGTCGCTCTCGTCCGGGACGAAGGCGTCGCCGCCCTGGCGTTCACCGGGTCACAGGCAGCTGGCCTCGCGCTCTGGCGCATCGCGAACGAGCGGCGAACGGTCATTCCGACGTACGCCGAAATGTCGACTGTGAATCCGGTCGTGGTCACCAGGGCTGCGGCCGCCACCCGGATGCATGAGATCGCCGGGGGATTCGTGGGCTCCTTCACACTGGGCTCTGGTCAGTTCTGCACCAAGCCCGGTCTCGTGTTCGCCCCGGCGGGAGCAGGGGCCGTCGAGGCTATCGGTAAGGCCTTAAGACATGCCTTGCCTGAGCCAGTCATGTTGACCGAGGCAATCGCACGATCGACAGCCGACGGACTCGAGAAGTTGAGGCTCGCCGGTGCTCGCGTCGTTGAGCTCGTCGAGGCGTCCGGTGAGGGCTGGTCCGCGCCGGCTGCGGTCCTTGAGGCGCCGATCGCTGCTCTGGGTGACGGCAGCAGGCTGCTCGAAGAATGCTTCGGTGCGGTCGCCGTCGTCGTCGAGTACTCCGACATCTCCGACCTCGCTGCTGCGGTCGATCGCCTTCAGGGCTCCCTCGCCGCCAGTGTGTTCACCGCGGCTGACGACGACCCGGACGGTGCGGCCTGCCTCGCAATGCTGTCGCCGAAGGTGGGTCGGTTGTGCGCCAACGACTGGCCTACTGGCGTCGCGTACACCTGGGCGCAACAACATGGCGGCCCGTGGCCGTCGACCTCGGCTCCGTGGGCCACGTCGGTGGGCGCTGCCGCGCTGGACCGGTTCGTGCGCCCGGTGACCTATCAGTCGCTGAGGGACGAGTGGCTGCCACCGCCGCTGCAGGTGGCAAACCCTTGGAGGCTTCCCCGTCGGGTCGACGGCGTGCTTCAACCGGTCCGCGCGACGCCATGAGCCTGCCTCTGGAAGGTCTGCTCGTCGCCGACTTCAGCCAGGTCCTGGCCGGGCCCCTGGCCGCGACGATGCTCGCCGACCTCGGCGCACTCGTCATCAAGGTCGAGCGCCCACGGGTCGGTGACGATACCCGGCGATGGGGGCCGCCGTGGACGGACAATTCGAGCTCCTACTTCGAGGCAGCCAACCGAAGCAAGAAGTCGATCGAACTCGACCTGTCCGATCCGAAAGATCAGCAGCTGGCACGGGAGCTGGCACGGCGGGCGGACGTGCTGCTGGAGAACTACCGTGACGGCAGCCTGGCGCGCAAGGGCCTGGGCTACGACCAGGTCGCAGCCCAGAACCCTCGTATCGTGTACGCCTCGATCACCGGGTTCGGCAGTCGAGAGGGAAAAGACTTGCCCGGGTACGACTTCCTCGTCCAGGCAATTGGCGGCCTGATGAGCATCACCGGAAATCCGGGTGAGCCGATGAAGGCGGGGGTCGCGCTTGTCGATGTACTCACTGCGAAGGATGCGGTCATCGGCATCATGGCGGCGCTGCGAGCCAGAGAGTGTGGCGGAACCGGGCAACGGGTCGAGGTCAACTTGCTGTCCAGCCTCCTCGGGTCGCTGGCCAATCAGGCCTCGGCCTACCTGGCGACCGCAAATGCACCGGTGAGCATGGGCAATCGGCACCCGTCGATCGCTCCGTACGAGACTCTGGCCGCCAAGGACGGACATCTCGCCATCTGTTGTGGCAATGATCAACAGTTCGGGAAACTGACCGTGGTCCTGGGAATCCCTGGCGCTGCCGACGACGTACGCTTCGCCAGTAATGGTGCCCGGGTGACGAACAGGGAGGACCTCGTGGAGGTTCTCGAGGCGGCGCTGGCGGTCGACACGGCCGACGCCTGGACCACCCGGCTCGCCTTCGTGGGCGTGCCCGCCGGCCGGGTCGGCTCCATCGCCGACGCCTTTGATCTGGCCGAGCGCCTCGGCCTCGAGCCCACCGTGTCCGTCGGCCCGGGCGCCTCACGACAGACCCGCAATCCCATCATGTTCAGCAAGACGCCTCTGACCCGGTATGCGGCTCCGCCGCGACTGGGCGAGCACAACGACGACGTCCGCCGATGGCTGACAGAGGAGACCGACCGATGAGCCCGCCCACCGCTCTCCACACTGGCCGCGTTCGATGCCCGCAAGCGCCACAGATGGAGCCATAGAAGCTCAAGATCTAAAGGCGCAGCTCGTACATGTTGAAGACGCGCGAGAGCCGGTAGCCCAGTGCCTCGTTGACATTGATCATGAACCTGTTTTCGGCGTTGTTCCAGGTTTGGATGATCTTCAGCTGCGGTTCCGCGTCGGCCAGCCAACGCATCATGTCGATCTTGAGCAGTAGGCCGAGCCGATGCCCTCGGTGCTGACGCGCGACGGCCGTGTCACCCTGACCAGCGATCTCGGGCCGCAACGGGTGAGTGGCGACGACGGTGTGGCCTCCGACCTCACCGGTTTGGCGGTGTCTGGCGATCACTCGGTACGCCCGTTCCCCGCGGCCCATCAGTGCCGTCTCGAAGTCCCGCAGCCGCTGCAGGTCGAATTTTTCGTCTTCATACGTTAGGTCGCCCATCGGCGCGTCGTTGATCGCCGCCGTGACCTCGACCAGCTCACCGAGAACCTCATCTGCCGTCGGCGGTTGCAACCGTTCCAGACAGTAGTCAGCCGCCTTCTGCTGGGCAGCGCCCCACAGCCGCTGCACCTCAGCTTGATCAACATCCGCGAGCACCTGGCGGCGTCGGGCGTCGTGACTGGCGTAGCTGAAACCGAACCCTTCGACGAACTTGCGGGCACCTTGATCATCTTCAGCTGTGCCCACCCAGATCGTGTTACGGCCCGCATCTCGGGTCCGGCGCATTGCCTCGCTCATGATCGCCGAACCATGCCCGCGCCGGCGATGATCGGGATGCACCAAGATCTCAGCCCACACCAGATGCAGGTTGTCGCGAGTCGGAAGGTCCACCGCCAGCACACCGACGGCCTCGGTGGCGCCATCAGGTATGTAGAGATAGTGCTCAGCGGGCTCAAGATCCCAGCCGTAGCGCAGATCGCCGGCCAGCATTTCGGCAATAACCGGAAAAGAGTCGGGATCGTCAACCTGACGCGCCGCCTCCTGGATGTCAGCGAGGACGGTGACTTGGGTCGTGTCGCCAGGCGGGACTCGTACGAACGGCATCCGACCAGAGTGCCGTACCCGACCGTAGTCACGCCACGGAATTTTCGAGATGACGCTTAGGCCAGTTTCGGGCTGCGGTGTTACAGTGACGACGTGGCAACCACCCAGCGCCATTTCGCGCTGCTCCTCCTCCGCTGCCGCAGCGAGGCCCACTAAGGGCCGGCATCCTCGCTGCGGAGTCTGACGCGCTACCGGTCCGCTCCACATTTACCAGCGAGGAATCCATGTCAGACACCATCACATCGAGCCCTTCGACGGGCTCAGGGCGCAGCGAATCCAGCTCGTCGACGTCGTTCGGCACAAGAGTGCAGAGCGTGCCGGTCCAGCAACCCAGTCCGATGCCCTTCCACCGGTATCGGCCCTTCACCCCTATCGACCTGCCAGATCGGACTTGGCCCTCGAATGTGATCACCAGGGCGCCGCGCTGGTTGTCAACTGATCTTCGTGACGGCAACCAGGCCCTGATCGATCCGATGACCCCGGCTCGCAAGCAC
The DNA here is from genome assembly GCA_963815975.1 of uncultured Actinomycetota bacterium. Classification (GTDB taxonomy): domain Bacteria; phylum Actinomycetota; class Actinomycetes; order Propionibacteriales; family Propionibacteriaceae; genus Microlunatus. Next base: position 32,354 of record CAWFJC010000006.1, on the reverse strand, counting down.
AAGATGTTCGAGCTGTTGGTGCAGCTGGGCTACAAGGAAATCGAGATCGGATTTCCCTCCGCCAGCCAGACCGATTTCGACTTCGTCAGACAGCTCATCGAGCAGGACAAGATCCCGGACGATGTCGTTGTCTCGGTGCTGACCCAAGCCCGTGAGGACCTCATCGAGCGCACGGCGGAGTCGATTGTCGGGGCCAAGACAGCCACCATTCACATGTACAACGCCACAGCGCCGCTCTTCCGGCGGGTGGTCTTCCACGTCGACAAGGCCGAATGCATTGCCTTGGCCACCCGGGGGACCGAGCTGGTGATGAAGTACGCCGAGCAGTATCTCGGTGACGTCGAGTTCGGTTACGAGTACTCGCCGGAGATCTTCACCGGAACCGAGATGGAGTTCGCCGTCGAGGTCTGCAATGCGGTGATGGATGTCTGGCAACCTACCGACGGCCGCGAGATCATCCTGAACCTGCCAGCCACCGTCGAGATGGCAACGCCGAACGTCTACGCCGATCAGATCGAGTGGTTCAGCCGGCACGTTCACAACCGGGAGCACGTCGCAATATCGCTGCACCCGCACAACGACCGCGGCACAGCCACGGCGGCGACCGAGCTGGCCATGATGGCCGGAGCTGACCGTGTTGAGGGCTGTCTCTTCGGGCACGGCGAGCGCACCGGCAACGTCGACCTGGTGACTTTGGGCATGAACCTGTTCTCACAAGGAATAGATCCCAAGATCGACTTCTCCCGTATTGACGAGATCCGTCGCACCGTGGAGTACTGCACCAACCTGCCGGTCCACCCGCGCCATCCGTACGCGGGCGACCTGGTCTACACCGCGTTCTCCGGCAGCCACCAAGACGCGATCAAGAAGGGCCTGGAGGATCTGGAGAAGCGCGCCGAGGCGCAAGGGATCAGCGTGCGCGAAATCGCGTGGCAGGCCCCATATCTGCCGATCGATCCGTTCGATGTGGGCCGCACGTACGAAGCGGTCATCCGGGTGAATTCGCAGTCCGGCAAGGGCGGCGTCGCCTACATCATGAAATCCGAGCACAACTTGGATCTGCCTCGGAGGCTGCAGATCGAGTTCTCCAAGGCGGTTCAGGCGCACACCGACGCCGGCGGTGGAGAGGTCAGCCCGAGCCGGCTGTGGGAGATCTTCCAGTTCGAGTATCTGGAGCCTGATACGCCATTGCGGCTGGTGAGCGTCTCCACGTCATCGACGGCGAAGGGCCAGACCTCACTGACCGCTCAGGTCGTGGCAGGGGGCTGGATGCAGACGATCACGGGTGAGGGGAACGGCCCGGTATCGGCGTTCGTCGACGCCATCTCCACGCTTGATCATCACGTACGGGTCCTCGACTACACCGAGCATGCGCTGTCCTCGGGTGGTGACGCGCTCGCCGCTGCGTACGTGGAGTGCGAGGTCGGGCAAGGCGAAGACAGCATGGTCGTATGGGGAGTGGGCATGGACGCAAACATCGTCACTGCCTCGCTCAAGGCCGTCACCTCGGCCATCAACCGAGTCAGGTAACTGCCGCTTCCCATCGAAATGAAGGTTCCCGTCGTTACATACGGCGGGAATTTTCATTCTCGGAAGCCGTTGGTCGCAGTTCGAGCCGGAGCAGTGGGGGAGTAGATCCAGGCTCGGAAGAAGGGGCCAAGATCAATTGTCGTGTGTGCCTGGGCTGCGGCCATCCACTCCTCGAGCGTGCGACTCCCGGGATCTTGAGCCCAGTCCTTCGCCAGCGAGAAGAATGCCTGATCCCCAATCACGTTGCGTAGGGCTTGCAGCGCCATCGGGCCGCGGACATAGACAGCGTCGAACAGATGCGATCTGCCTGGGTCGATCATGGTGATCTTCCAGAAAGAATCGTTGTCCTTGAGGCGGTCATATGCACGGTTCAAGGCGTCATTGGCTTTACGGCCCCCAGTCAGCTCGGTAGCTCCCCACTGGGCCCAGGACGCGTATCCCTCGGTCGTGAAGATGTCATTCCATTGCCGCACGGTGACGTTGTCGCCGAACCACATGTGGGCGAGCTCGTGGTCGAGCAGGCCGGGCTCGAAGCCGCGGTTCAAGATCGACCTCGCCTCATAGACCGGCCGGGTCTGCGTCTCCAGCCCGCCGAACCACAGCCGATGCGCCGGCACAATGCCGCCCAGCTCGGTGAACGGGTAGGGGCCGAACATTCTCTCGAGGGTGCGAATCCGTCGACCTGTGGTCAGCAGCGCGGCGAACGCCGTCTTCCGCTGCTCGGCGGTCAGCTTCTCTGACACTGCGTAGACGTACGGAAGGCCATGATCGACGCCCTGCTTGAGCTCAAATTGGCCGATGGCCATGAAGTTCAGGTAAGTCGCCATCGGCTGCCGTGCGATCCAGTGCCAGGTGTCGAAGTTCTTTTCATTCCCCGCGTCAGCCGATTCGAGCCGGCCTACGCTGATGGCCTTCATGCCGGCAGGCACTCGAATCGAAACGTCCATCAAGGCCGGATCGGACGGATGATCATTGGCGGGATACCACCATGCCGAGCTTTCTGGTTCTCCCGCGACGATCCACTCGCCGTCAGTGGCCAGCCATGGTTGTAGGTCGCCCTGTTTGATCTCGCCCGGCTTGCCCGAGTAGTTGACGACCACCTGGAACGTGCTGCCGATGGCGATCGGTTGCGCGGGTTTGATGTAGACGTCGGAGAATCCTCGGGCCGCCGCTTCCGCAGGCACGCCGTTGACCGTGACTTTGTCGGTATGCAGTGCGAGGTCGACGTAGAACGAGTTGAGTTGCTGAATAGCCCGCGCGCTGATCGTCGTCGTGCCAGTGATCGACTGAGTCGCCGGATCCCAATTGATCATGATCTGATACTTGGTGACGTCGTAGCCGCTGTTCCCGGCCTGCGGGTAGTACGGATCACCAAGGCCAGGCTCACCGTCTGTGGCGTTGGGATTCAGCGGGGGTGGCGTCGTCGAGCTGGCAGGGCTCTGGTGTTGTCGGCCGATGATCCATGCCACCCCGATTGGCGTAGCTAGCGCGGCGAGCAGGATCAGCGGCATGATCGCCGCGAGGAGATATGCGATCCGATGCGGCCGCTGCACGGGCGCCGGCGTAGCCGCAATCGAGGCCGGCGCCACGACTGGCTGCCCGGGCGGCACTGACGGGGGCGGAACTGACGGGGGCGGGGGGGCGGCGATGTACGGCTGTGACTCGTGCGGTGGAGTCCACCTCGGGTCAACGCTCGACATGCGCCAGAGATCTGAGATTGCGGTCCAGGTGCCACGCGAGGAACGCGGCCGTAATCCCGCTAGCCTCCCGTGCGACCTGATCAGTCACCTGGCGTGTGTCACGCCAGCGACCCTCGAGCAACGCACCCAGCAAGGCCAAGGTCTCGGGGGCGGGCCGTGCGGCTCCCGCGGGGCGGCAGCGTTCGCAGACGGCACCGCCCAACGCTGGCGAGAATGCTCGATGCGGTCCTGCGAGACCACAGCGCGCGCAATCGAAGAACGATGGCGCGTAGCCGGCCATGCCCAGGGCCCGCAGCAGGTAGGAGTCCAAGATCAACGTCGGTGGGCGTCGTCCGTCCGACGTGCCGTCGTTGAGCGCGCGTAGGGCGCCGACGAGAAGCAGGTATTGCTGCACCGCCGGCTCGGCTTCCTCGACCACCAGCCGATCTGCCGTCTCCAGCATCACCTGCCCCGCCGTATAGGCGGGATAGTTGTCAGTCAGCGGCTCGCCGAAGGCGTCCAGCGATTCAACCTGAGTGATCACGTCGAGCGAACGACCGACCGCCAGCTGCAGATCAATGTGGGAGAACGGTTCGAGCCGCGCGCCGAACTTCGACGTGGTACGCCGCACGCCCTTCGCTACCGCGCGAATCTTGCCGTGGCGTCGGCTCAACAGGGTGATGATCCGATCAGCTTCGCCGAGCTTGTGCGTGCGAAGCACTACGGCTTCGTCGCGATAGGTCGGCACCTCGATATTGTCCCTGACGTGGCCAAGCTTTCGAGGACGGCGCCGCGGGCGGCTCGGAGTCGCAGGAGGAACACCGGGTCTGACGACTCCGGTGTCGCGGATTTTCTGCCGCCGCCACCCCACGCCAGCGGCGCCCGTCCTCCGCAGATACCTCGAGACCGGCTGCCAACCCATGTCGCGATCGTGATGGATGGCAATGGCCGTTGGGCGAAGGCGCGGAACCTGCCACGTACCGAGGGGCACGCCCGCGGTGAGGCTTCGCTCCTCGACGTGATCGAGGGGGCCATCGAGATCGGAGTCAAGTACCTCTCCGCGTACGCCTTTTCCACCGAGAACTGGAACCGCTCGCCTGATGAGGTTCGCTGGCTGATGGGCTTCAACCGCGACGTGATCAGAAGGCGGCGAGACCAGCTTGACGCCATGGGCGTCCGAGTGCGTTGGGCCGGCCGAAGGCCGAGGCTGTGGCGCAGTGTGATCAGCGAACTGGAAGATGCCGAACGCCGCACCGTCGGCAACGACGTGCTGACCCTGCAGTTCTGCGTGAACTACGGAGGCCGCGCCGAAATCGTCGACGCCACCCGGCGCATCGCGCAGCTGGCTGCTGACGGACGACTTGATCCGCGAAAGCTCACCGAGGAACGCTTCCGACACTTTCTCGACGAACCTGATATCCCCGATGTCGATCTGTTCGTCCGCTCGTCTGGAGAGCAGCGAACGTCCAACTTCCTGCTCTGGCAGAGCGCGTACGCGGAGTTGGTTTTCCTTGATCGACTGTGGCCCGACTTCGATCGCCGTGATCTCTGGCGGGCAATCGAGCAGTACGCCGCACGGGACCGGCGCTATGGCGCAGCGGTTCCCAATGTGGTGAAGCCGGAGCGCTGAGCGTGTCGGAGGGCGACAAGGTGCTGCCGCTTCGACGGGTCAGCGCGTGTTAGAGCCCGGCGTTCTTGCCCAGCCATCCGAGCGCCGGACCGACAGTCGGGACGTACGTGCTGAAGTTGTGGCCGCCGCTCGGCAGCACGATCGTGCTCACTCCCGGAATGCCACGAGCAGCGGCAATGGCCTTCTTGGAATCGGCGTAATGCACTCCGTCCCAAGATTCCCGATCGCCCTTGGACGTAATGATCAACAGGTGCACCGGGTAGCTCAGCGTGTGCCTGATCAACCACAGCGGAGAGTTCTCGTTACGAAGCGCGCGGCTGTGGTTGAACAGATTGCCCGTGGAATGGTCCTCTTCAGCGCTGAAGTAGCCACCAATGCTGGCAGCAGCAACAAACGAGGTTGGGTGGCGTAACAGCATCTTGCTGGCGCAAAAGGCGCCAGTACTCCAGCCGATAGTCGACCAATGTGCTGGAGTAACGCGGAAGCGCTTGATCACTGCCTCTCGGACGTCGGTAGCCAGCCAGGAGTCGGCCTGCGGACCTCGGGGAATATCGGTGCACTCGGTGTCGCGGGGCTGCGCGATGGACAGCGGCGGTATCACCGCGACGAATGGCCTGACCTGACCGGAGTTGATCGCCTGCATCGCGTTGCTTCCCAGGTTCAGCGTCTTGAAGATTCCGGCAGGTGTGCCAGGTTGGCCCGGCAGCGCCATGAGGACTGGAAACCTGGTTCTCTTTTCGCCAGCGGCGTCGTACTGCGGCGGCAGCCACACGAGCACCTGCTCTGTGGCTCCCGAGACCTTGCCGTGCACGGTCAGGATGCTGATCCGGCCTTGACTGCCATCCGCCGGCACCAGCTGCCCCTCGTCGGTGACGGCGATGGCGGCGGCCTGGCCGCCGCCCCCCTGATGTCCTAAGAGCTCGCCCCAGGAGTCGTAGAACAAAAAAGCGCGGTTCAAGGCGATCCCTGCAGCCATGACAGCGATGACCTGGCAACTGATGATCATGCCAATCCGTAGCGCGGCGCCACCGACTCGGCCTGGAAGGCGTCGCCAGGCCAGGGCCAGTGCGATAGGCAGGGCGACGGCCGCGACAATGAGCAAGATCGTCAGGGGAGCCCCGGTGAGACTCACATTAATAGCACGGCCAACGATCGAGCTCGGTTCCTTGATCAGCCCTCGCTGAGCGTGCCTTGGGTGCTAGCAGGACATGTCTTGGGTGCTAGCGGGAAATGAGCAGTATCGGCTAAGGTGCAGCGGATTCACTAGCAGGTATCGCAGGTGCCGAAGATCTCCAAGTCATGGCTGATCTCCCGGAAACCGTACTGCACGGCAACCGCATTGGCCCAACGCTCCACCGCCGGCCCTGAGACCTCGACGGTTCGACCGCAGATGCGGCAGACGAGGTGATGGTGATGCCCGGTGGAGCAGCGGCGGTACGCGGTCTCACCGTCGGTGGTGCGGATGGCGTCCAGATCGCCTACGTCGGTCATCAGTTGCAGCGTGCGATAGACCGTGGTCAATCCGATGCGTTCCCCGTAATGTCGCAGATCGTCATGAATTTGTTGCGCGGTTCGGAAGTCGTGTCGATCCGACAGGATCTCCTCGACCGCTGCCCGCTGCCGAGTCTTGCGCTGCACACCGGACGGTTTGCCCGTCTCGGCTTTCGCAATAGACCTGGTCGTCATATCGCTGCTCCTTGGTGGCGTCGACCGAGCCGGCTCAGTGTTCATCGTAATGATCAGCATGGGCAGCATGCCGATGACCTTCGTGGATGAAATCAGTGTGATCGCCATGCTGCACTGCCTGATGTCCGCAGCCCGGGGCATGGCGATGTGGGTGGCTCTCGGTGACCGTGTGCGCGGCGACGAGCTCATCATCATCGACCAGTTCGGGGAGTACGGCCGCGGCGCGGCGCTGGCGGATCACATAGGAGAGCGGCCAGCTCAGCACAAAAACGGCAATGGCCAACAACACGATGAACGCCCCGGGCGCAGCGTTTACGTAGAAGGAGGCTGCTGCGCCGCCGACTGCGGTGGCAACGCCAATGGCGATGGCACAACCGAGGCCGGAGGTGAAACCGCGGACCAAGTTGCGCGCGGCAGCGACCGGAACCACCATCAATGCACTGACCAGAAGCAGGCCCACCGTCCGCATCGCCAACGCCACTGTGACAGCCGCAAGGCTGACCACCGCGATGTGGTAGAGCCGTACCCGCAGCCCCTGAGTGCGGGCGAACTCCTCGTCGGTCGACACCGCGTACAACTGCGGCGCCAACCCCAGCGTGATCACCAAGATCACGACAGCGAGCAAGCCGATCAGGATCAGATCGTCTCGCGTCACCGTTGTCAGTGAGCCGAAGAGATATTGCGCCAACCCCCCGGCGCCGACACCGGAAATGCCGGAGAGGAAGACGCCGGCAGCGAGGCCGCCGTAGAACAGCACCGCCAGGCCGACGTCGCCGCTGGCCTTGCCGCGTTGTCGAAGGATTTCGACGACCACTGCGCCCACAATGCAGGCAACGACAGCGAGTGGAATCGGCGCAGTGCCGGTCAGCAGCGCCAATCCGACTCCGGCGAGCGCGACATGGCCGAGCCCGTCCCCGAGCAGGCTCAGTCGGCGCTGCACGACGTAGGTACCGATGGCAGGTGCGATGAGCCCGGTGAGCAGCGCGGCGATCAGGGCACGTTGCATAAAGGGGTAGGACAAGATTTCGATCACGGTTCGACAGCACCGCCCAACAGACGCTCGTGCTCATCATGATCAGGTGCAGTCCCCTCACCATGATCGAGATGCTCATGACCGCCCAACCGGCGTCGGTGCTGACCAAGATCACCGGGTGGACCATCGTGGACCACCCGGCCATCGCTCAACACGACTGCCCGGTCGATGAGGGCACCAAGTGGGCCAACGTCATGCAACACGACCAAGGCGCTCGCGCCCGCTGTCAACAACCCGCCGAGCACGTCGGCGAGGACGCGCTGATGCTCAAGATCAACACCCGACGTGGGTTCGTCGAGGACGAGGAGATCTGGCTCTGCCGCAAGCGCTCGGGCAATCAAGACCCGTTGCTGCTGCCCGCCCGACAGCCGCGCGATGTCGGCGTTGAGCTGCTCAGACAACCCAACGTGGGCGATCGCTTCGCGTACCGCAACCCGATCAGCTCGAGACAGCGGCCGGAAGAGCCGCCGACGTGCCAGCCGTCCGGCTGCGACGACCTCCTTGACCTTGGAGCCGCCGAACAGCGCCGCCGAGCGTTGCGGCACGTACCCGATCCGCGACCAACTCCGGAAGTCCCGCAAGGGTGAACCGAAGAGCTGCACGGTGCCTCGCTGGTGCGGGAGCAAGCCGAGCAGCGTACGGACCAAGGTGGACTTTCCTGAGCCGTTGCCGCCTAGCAAAGCGACCGCCTCCCCTGCGCGTACGGAGATAGCCACGCCGCGCAACACCGGTAGACCGCCCAGCTCAACGGTGAGGTCCTCGGCCGTAAGGACGGTGCTTGCTCCTACGAGCATCCCCCCGCCTTTCGTAGCGCCGTCAGGTTGGACGCCATGATCGAAAGATAATCGTTTCCACGCGACTCAGTAGTGACGCCCTCGATGGGATCAAGTACGTCGGTGCGCAGACCAAGATCACCAGCGATCGCCTGAGCGAGAGCCGGCGACACCAGCGTCTCGGAGAAGATCGTGGTGAGCCGATACTCCCTGGCTATGCGTTGCACGTCGGCAATGCGTGCCGGAGACGGCTCAGAGTCCGGGTTCAGACCGCTGATTCCGATCTGGGTCAGGTGGTATCGCTCAGCCAGATAGCCAAAAGCAGCGTGAGTGGTGATGAACTCGGTTCGTACGCAATGCCGCAGCCCGGTGCGAAAGGATCGGTCAAGCTTGCGGAGATCCATCTCCAGCGCCCGCGTGTTCTGCGCGTAATCGGCAGCATGAGCGGGATCAATCAACACCAGCCGACGCTCGACCGCCTGAGCTATCCGGGACACCGCCGTAGGGTCGAGCCAGACATGCGGATCAAGTGCCATATGATCATCGCCGGCTCCTTCTCCGTTGCTTAGTTCGTCGCCTGACGCCGTCAGAGGCCGGAGCGGTGCTGCGATCGTGGTATCGATCACTTCCGGGTTTTCGCTCTGTAGCACAGCCTCGTCAACCGCAGGCTGGAATCCTTTCTCGTAGATCACCAAGCTGGCAGTCGTCAAACTCGCCACCTGTCGGGAGTGAGCTCCAAGTCATGCGGCTCGGCTCCGGGTTGGGTCAAGTTGGCGACCGTGGCGTGGTCTCCAGCGACGCGCTGAGCCACGAACTGCAGCGGGTAGAACGCGGTCACAATGGTCAGCTGTGCTGCGCTTCTCGCCGCGCGCTGAGCCGGCGAGGCGCTTACACACCCGGCGGTCGCCACCAATGTCAATAGCCAAGCAAGGAGCACCAGAGCTCTCCGCCTAACCGACATGGAAACCATTTTCATTAAGTCTTCGACGGAAGTCAAATAGTGGTCGGATCAAGTAGGCGGGGTTACAGCCCGGACACATTCGGCGTGTAACGGCCTCGCGTCTCGCCCCGCCAAGCTAAAGTCCTTGCTCGTCTGCCTAAGTCCACTCACGGGGGAGAGTCATGCGGAATGCCGTACGTGCGCTACAGGCGATGATCGTTGCAGGTGCTGCCCTGATCCTGGTAGCGCCTCCTGCGCAAGCCGACGTCCTGGACGAGATTGTGATCGCTCACCGCGCCGGAGCAACTTCCGCCTATGGCGAAGGCACGCTGAGCTTCCTACCAACTCTCGGTGGCAAACAACGCGGACATCCTCGACGGCGATATCCACTGGACAAAGGACAGCCGCAACGACTCAGACAAGCTCGGCTCGATCATCATCATTCATGACTCCACGCTTGACCGGATCACCAACTGCAAGGGCAAGGTCTCCTCCTGGCGCTGGACGTCAATCCGTGACAAGTGCCGCACCGACACGGCAAGCAACCGCTCATCCGCCTCAAGGACCTGATCGCGTACGGAAACTCCTCCGGGAAACAGGTCGCCATCGGGCTCAAGAACGGCAAGATCAGCAACGCACAAGCCAAGCAACTTGTGGAACACGATCAAGTCCTCCAACGTCCAGCTGGAAGCGCCGGCCTCCAGGCTGGCTGCATTGAACAAGGTGCAAGAAGCTGGACAAGGCCGACTCTCAAGCACAAGATCATATACGCGCTCGTCGACGACAGGTTCCGGCGGGTGGCCGTCGGTCTCCAAGGTGAAGAGTGTCGGCACCTACTTCCACGCCGGGCTATCGCTTTCCGCGAGTCAAATGAAGGCCTACCAGAAGGCCGGTATCAAGGTGTTTCTGTTCACCGGTAAGAACGAGTCCGATTACAAGAAGATGGCTGAACGTGACCCGTACGGCGTCGTAGTCAATGACGTCGCGAGGTTCCAGACTTGGCGGAACTCGCAAACATAGCCTGACCAGCTGGGCAGCCGATATGCCTCAGAACTACTTCGGTGAGCAGATTGCGGAGCGCTACGACGACACGTCCGCCGACATGTTCGAGCCTGCCCAGGTCAACCCAGTTGTGAATTTCCTCGCCGAGCTGGCCACCGATGGGACGGCTCTGGAGCTTGGCATCGGCACCGGACGTATTGCGTTACCACTCGCCCAGCGCGGCATTCGCGTCCATGGCATCGACCTCTCCGAGGCGATGGTGGCCCGGCTGCGTGCCAAGCCGGGCGGAGATCAGATCACCGTGACCATTGGTGACTTCGCCACGACGAGAGTTGCAGGCCGTTTTTCGGTCGCGTACCTGGTCTTCAACACGATCATGAACCTGACGACGCAGGATGAGCAGGTCGCGTGCTTCCAGAACGTGGCTGATCATCTGGCGGCCTGGTGGCTGTTTCGTCATCGAGGTCGGTGTGCCGGATCTGCAGCGGCTGCCGCCCGGCGAGACTGTCCGGGCCTTCACCGTGACTGATTCCAGGCTGGGGTTCGACGAGTACGACATTGCGGGCCAAGGTTTGGTTTCCCACCACTACTGGATCCGGGACGGCAAGCTCGAGGTGTTCTCGCCACCCTTCCGCTACGTGTGGCCTGCTGAACTCGATCTGATGGCCCGCCTAGCCGGCATGTCACTGCGGGAGCGCTGGAGCGGCTGGAATCGCGAGCCATTCACTAGCGACAGCACCCAGCATGTCTCCGTCTGGCAGAAGCCAGCATCGCCTTAGCGTGCCGATTGAAACCTCGGGCGGTGTCGTCGCGGAAACGCACGTGCACGTTCGTTCCAGTCACAGGCATGCGTTGCAGGGGAACGCACGTGCACGTGGGTTCCCGCAGGCGAGCGGGTTCGCACACGGTGAGCCGGTTCGCACGTGTGTATCGCGACGGGAGCGCACGTGCACGTGCGTTTCCGCGGGCGACCGGGTTCGCAGCAGGCTGAGTTCAAATGGGGCTGAGTTCCCGCTCGGTCACTGCTGTTAGCCGTAGCAGCAGGCGATCAAAGACGCAAGCCCGGTCGAATTGCCGGGCATGCTCGCGCGCCAGCTCGGCCATCCTGGTCTGCTCAGCGATGGGCATGGTCACAGCCAGATCGAGCGCGTCGGCAATCGCCTCGGGACTACTGACCGGGACGATCATCGCCGTCTCGCCGACGGCCTCTCCGATACCGCCGGTGTCGGTGGTGATGACCGGTCCGCCGCCAGCAAGCATCTTCTCCACGAGCGCGATGCCAAACGTCTCCACGAACTCCGGCCGCGGCTTGCTCGGCAGCACGAACGCTGCGCAGCCAGCCATCAAGTGAGGCTTCTCATCGTCATCGACATCGTCGAGAAAGATGATCCGGTTGGCTGCCGAAGTCGCGGCTGCCAGATCGCGTAGATGCTGAGCCTCGGGGCCGTTGCCCGCGATCACGAGGGTGAGTTCTCTGCACGCCGGGCTCGCATCAAACGCCGGTGATCAGGTCGTCGACACCCTTCGCGCGAGCGAGCCTGGACAGGTACAGCACGTAGCCATCGCGCATCAGGCCGCGCCGGCTCAGCACCTCCGTCGTTCGCTCTCCAGATATCTGGAGGTAGTCCGCGGTATTGATCGCTGGGTAGGAGATCGCGACTCGATGTCGGCAACGCTCGGCGAAGGACGTGCCGTGGCTCGCGTCGATCTCCTCGGCGGAGGAGATGATCAAGTCCTTGGTGTAGTCCGAGACGGCCACCGGCACGTCGCTATCGAGGTAGGCCGAGAGCACCTGCGCGGCCGCTCCGAGGCGCCCGTCGGCGGCACAGGAACGCACCACGTTGGTGACGTCCGAACCGACCGCTTCGGCAATCGTCGCTACCGAAACGGGCAGCCCCGTGGACTGGGCGACCCGTAAGGCCTCCGAGACCGCTAGCGTGTGCGGGCTGAGGTAAAGCGACATGCACACCGTTGGCACACCGTCGGTGAACAGCTCGACGAGACGTCCGGTCATGCCGGCGAGATGACGCCCGTCCAGCACCTTGTAGTCGCCGACCGGTTCCGGACGTTCCACCTCGATGCCCTTGCTGTAGGGCAGCACACCCTCGAGCGGCTTCAGCGGAAGACCCGACGTGGCGAGCAGGTCCAACGGCCAGGTGAGGATCCGTACGTCGGTGAAGCCTCGCTGCAGCGCGACCTCAGCGAGATTCCGGGCTTCCCCGGAGTGCCCGCAGATGACTGGGTCGGCTCGGACGACGATGACCAGTCGACGTTGGTACCTGCTGTGTCCCGAAGTCTTGTTCTTGGCAGCTGTCATGATCGAACTCCCCGTGGTCTGAATGATCATCTGTATCGATCTGCTGTTCGAGCCGGCTTGACCGTCGCGGCCTCGGCGGCCACGTCTGAGGTTGATGGAGGTCGGGTTGTCGTGCCCCAACCCGACGGTCGCGACCCAAGCTCCAGCCGCAAATGGCCGCCTCGATGCAGCTCGCGGGTGCTCAGCCAGGTCCGATTCAGCGTTTCTCCGTTGAAGATCGCCGACTGCACATACTGGGTGGGCCCGTCCGCGACGGGCTCGACGAAGCCTGGCGCATCGATGACAAGCTCGTTATCGGCTAGGGCAATTCGAGCCTCGGCGAACGACGGGGCATTGATCAGATAAAGGCTCTGGCCGGCGACGGGGAAGAGGCCGAGCGAGGCCCACACGTACCACGAGCTCAAACCGCCCGAGTCGTCGTTGCCGGGCAGTCCGCCTCGTCCCAGACCGAACATGTTGTTGATGCCTGCGTGCACCACCTCGGCCGTACGGTCCGGCCGCCCGGCGTAGTGATAGGCCCAAGGTGCCTCCATGTCGGGCTCGTTGTTCAGTCCTTCAAAGCGGTTCAGCGCATAGCCCGCTGCCTGATCCGCCACAGTTGGGCGTTCTCCTAGCTGCTTGACCGGATCGGCGTGATAGCCGAAGAACTGATCCAGCAGCTCGATGAAGGCGCCCTCGCCACCAGCAAGCCCGATCCGTGTCTTCATGTCATGCAGCAACCGGAATGAGTAGTTCCACCGGCCGCCCTCGTAGTAGGTGGAGTCCAGCAGCAGGCCGTCGGGTGCGAAGGCGTTGACCCACTGGCCTGAGAGTCGTTCAAACTGCACGGCCAGTTGGTTGTCGCCGACGTAGGAGGCCACCTTCGCCGTGCATTGGTAGCCGAAAGCCAGGTCGAGGGTGTGGGAAATGGGCTCGGCAACGCCACGCAGCAGGTAATCCTCGCCATAGCTTCGTCGCAGATCGGTGTCCATGTGGCACAGCGCCCAGTCCCAGTCGATACCCGGCACGCCGAGCTGGCAGAGATCGGCTAGGAACGTGTGGACCAGCGCGCTTGCTTGTCGGGTGAACCTGTCGGCGCCTTTGGCCATCCGATAGCCGATCGGAAAGTTGCCTTCTTCCTCACAAATCGACAGCAGCGCATTCGCCAACTCGACTGCACGCGCTGGGTACAACGCGGTGATCAGCGGCAGCTGGGTGCGGTAGATGTCCCACATCGTGCAGACGTCGAACACGAAGGGCCCATCGGTTGGCCACATCGGACTTTCCTCGGGCGCGAAGCACGGTTTGATCAACGAGTGGTAAACAGCGGTGGAGAAGATCGTCTGTCTCGCCGCCGACGACGTCTCGATCTTGATCTTGTTGAGATGCTGCCGCCAGACGGTCGCCGTCTTGGCGCGCCGGCTGTCGAAGGCAGCCCTTCCTGATCCGCAGTCGGCGTACAGATTGCGCCTGGCTTGCTCCACGCCGCGCAGCGAGAAGCCACATCGCAGCTCGAGTACCTGTCCGGGCTCGGTCGGCCCGCGCCACATCAAGCCGAATGGACGCAACGTGGTAGGTCGAATTCGGTCGAAGTCGAGGCGAGTACCCCCCGGCATCAGGCGCCGGTCGTACCACAACAGTTGCCGCCAGTCGCCCGCGTCACACTCGACATGGACAGCGAGCGGAGCACCCTCCACGACGATCTCCGCCTGAGCCACCCCGGGTCCCAGCGACTCAATGTGTGCCCGCAGTGGAACCGTTGCGCCGTACGGAATTGCCAGGCCCCCCATGGAGAAGTCGATCACCAACCGCGCGTCTTTGTGGGCCGGGAAGGTGTAGCGATGTATCGCGCTCTTGGGGCCGACGGTGAGCTCGCAGCCAATGCCCGAACTGAGCGTCGTCGCGTAGTAGCCCGGCTCCGCGCGTTCGTCCAGCAGCTCCCAGGTGTTGCCGAGATTGTCGAGGGACTCCTCCATCGGGGTGACGCGGAAGTAGTTGTAGTACTTGCGGATCGCGCCGGTTCCCGACTGCTGGAAGTGCGTGAATCCCGATGCGATTTGAGTGTCGTAGAGCTGCGATGGCACGCCCTCGGTGCTCAGCTGGTAAAGCCCGTATCCGGTGGGATAGGCGCCCGAGTACGCGCACACCGAGGCCATCCCGAAGGGATACGTCGCGCCGGGATGCGTGTTGCCGACCTGTGGCTTAGGCCACCACCAGGTCTGGGCCAGACCCTGTGGAGCAGGAAGGTCTGTTACCGAGCTACCAATGAATGGATCGACATGCTCGATCACTTCTCAGCCTCCTCGTGCCCGGGGGGCGATCCCCTGACCGTAGGAGGAATGCATTTCAAATGCGTTTCATGGAAGTGACAGTTCGGAGCTGACACTCTTTCGCGTATCACCGCCCCCGTCGGAAACCAACGTGCACGTTCCTTGCTCAAGGACTCCTACGCTGAGGGCGATAGCCTTGTGCGCTGGACTCCATCCCAGCCGGGGACGGGCCGCTCAACGTCTGGAGTGAAGTACGTGACCCCGACCAGCCGACTCGACAGTGTCATCAGCCTGTGCAAACGCCGCGGCTTCGTATTCCCCGCCGGGGAAATTTACGGTGGGACCCGCTCGGCATGGGACTACGGACCGCTTGGCGTCGAGCTCAAGGAGAACGTCAAGAAACAGTGGTGGCGGTCGGTCGTCACTGAGCGCGAGGACATCGTTGGCCTGGACTCCTCCGTCATTTTGCCTCGCCGAGTGTGGGTGGCTTCCGGACACGTCAACGCATTCAACGACCCGCTAACCGAATGCCTGTCATGTCACCGACGATTCCGTGCAGACCATCTGGAAGAGGATTTCGAGGCGCGCAAGGGTCGTACGCCCACCGGCTTGGAAGAGATTGCCTGTCCGCACTGCGGCACTCGCGGCCAATGGACAGAGCCGCGCGACTTCAACATGATGCTCAAGACCTACCTGGGTGCGGTTGAAGACGAATCTGGTTTGCACTACCTACGTCCCGAGACTGCGCAGGGCATCTTCGTCAACTTTGCCAACGTGGTGCAGGTCACGCGCAAGAAGCCGCCGTTCGGCATCGGTCAGATCGGGAAGTCCTTCCGCAACGAGATCACGCCCGGGAACTTCATCTTCCGGACCCGCGAGTTCGAGCAAATGGAGATGGAGTTCTTCGTCAAGCCCGGCACCGATGAGGAGTGGCACCAGTACTGGCTGGACGAGCGCACCCGGTGGTACACCGACCTCGGCCTGACGCGGGAGAACCTGCGCCATTTCGAGCACCCCAAGGAGAAGCTCTCCCATTACTCGAAGCGCACCGTCGATATCGAGTATCGGTTCGGGTTCACCGGCAGTGATTGGGGTGAGCTCGAAGGCGTTGCCAATCGGACCGACTTCGATCTCACGACCCACAGTGAGCACTCTGGCGTCGATCTGTCCTACTTCGACCCGACAACCGGCGAGCGGTATGTCCCGTACGTGATCGAGCCGGCGGCTGGCCCGAACCGCGCGATGATGGCTTTTCTCGTCGACGCGTACGACGAGGACGAGGCTCCTAACACCAAAGGAGGAGTCGACAAGCGTACGGTGTTGCGGCTCGACCCTCGGCTGGCTCCGGTGAAGGTTGCCGTGCTGCCGCTGTCGCGCAACGAGTCCTTGTCGCCCAAGGCCAGAGATCTCGCCAGCCGGCTGCGGCAGTCGTGGAACGTCGACTTCGACGACGCCCAGGCCATCGGCCGTCGTTACCGCCGACAGGATGAAATCGGTACGCCGTATTGCGTCACTGTCGACTTCGACACGCTCAACGATCAGGCCGTCACCGTCCGCGAGCGCGACTCGATGACCCAGGAGCGGGTGTCGGAGGACAAGGTGATGGAGTACCTCGCTCAGCGGCTGCCCGGTTGCTAGCCAGACCCCGTCTCCCACGCTGGTCATGAATCCTAGCTTGGCGATAGGGCCGGCAGCTGGGCTTCGACAGGCTCAGCCAGCATCACTCGTCGTCGGCCCAATCGCCGTCGATCCGCCGGTAGTGCTCGCGCCCATGGCGGGCATCACCAATGCGGCGTACCGACAGCTCTGCCGAGAACAGGGCGCGGGGTTGTACGTCTGCGAGATGATCACCTCGCGCGGGCTCGTCGAGCGGGATCGCAAGACGCTGTCGATGCTGCAGTTCGATCCGGGGGAGCGGGTCCGGTCGGTCCAGCTGTACGGCGTCGATCCGGCGATCATGGCGCAAGCCACCGACATTCTCTGCAATGAGTACGGCGTCGCTCACGTTGACCTGAACTTCGGTTGTCCAGTACCCAAGGTCACTCGGAAAGGTGGCGGCGCGGCGCTGCCATACAAACGCGACAGGCTCCGAATGATCTTGATCGCTACGGTTGAAGCGGCCGCACGCTACGGAGTACCCGTCACGATCAAAACTCGGATCGGCATCGACCATGATCACCAAACCTTCCTCGATGCGGGCCGGATCGCCGAGGAATCTGGCTGTGCGGCCATTTCGCTGCACGGCCGAACGGCTCAGCAGGCGTACGCCGGCCAAGCCGACTGGGAGGCTATCGCGGCGCTGAAGGCGCACGTCTCCATACCGGTGCTCGGCAATGGCGATATCTGGGAGGCGGCCGACGCACTGCGGATGATCAGCCAGACCGGAGTCGACGGCGTGGTCATCGGCCGCGGGTGCTTGGGCCGTCCTTGGTTGTTCCGTGACCTGGCGGACGCCTTCGCTGGCCGTCAGACCCAGACTCTGCCCAATCTCGGCGAGGTCGGGGGGATGGTGCGGCGGCATGCCGAGCTGCTGGTGGCGCTGTCCGACGAGCTGCACGGCCTCAGCGATCTTCGCAAACACATGGCCTGGTATTTCAAGGGCTTCCCGGTGGGGGGCGAGCTGCGACACCGTCTGGGGATGGTCTCATCGCTCACCGAACTCGACGACCTGCTCGCTCAGCTGGATCCAGACATCTGCTTCCCGGTCTCAGAGCTCGGCTCGCCGCGCGGACGCCAGGGCGCACCCCGCGCCAAGGTGGCCTTGCCCGACGGATGGCTCGGTGACGCATCCGGCCGTGATCTTGATCTGGCGGCCGCCGAGCTGGGCATCTCCGGTGGCTGAGCAGGTCACTCCCCGCGCCAGGGCCTGGGCCGACACCATGTCGGGCCATTTCGACGGCAAACTGGTCCGCGCGCACTCGGGCTCGCCAGCCCAGCTCGGCGCAGGGCCCATCGTCCGACGCGAACTGCGGGAACAGCGCGAACGTGCCACGCTGCGATCAGGTGCAGCATTTGCCGACGGGGCGGGAAACCGAGCGATTGCGGAGGAGCCCGATGAGGAGCGCACGTGCTTCGAACGTGACCGCGACCGGATTGTGCACTCCACAGCTTTCCGGCGTCTGGCCGGCAAAACGCAGGTCGTTGTCTTTCCCTCCGACCATCAGCGCACCCGACTCACGCACGCTCTCGAGGTAGCCCAGGTCGCGACATCGATCGCACGCGGCGTCGATGTCAACGTGACCCTGGCGGAGGCGATGGCTCTCGGGCACGACTGCGGTCATGGACCCGGCGGGCACGCCAGCGAGGATGCGTTCGATGCGTTCATTCCCGAGGGGTATGACCATGGACCCTGGGGTGCCGACGTCGTCCTTCAGAACCTCAACCTCTGCGCCGAGACTTTGGACGGGATTCGCAACCACTCCTGGTCACGGCCGGCGCCGCAGACGGTCGAGGGCCACATCGTCAGCTGGGCTGACCGGATCGCCTACTGCGCGCACGACCTGGAAGACGCCATGCATGCCGGAATCGTCGCTCCTGATGATCTTCCCGCGGACGTCATCGAGGTGTGCGGACGAACCCGTCGAGAGCAGCTGAACACGTTCGTCCGCGCGGTCGTACGGGCGGTCGAGGAGTACGGCGAGGTCGGCATGCCACCAGCGGAGGCTCAGGCTCTTGCAGCGCTACGGGCATTCAACTATGAACGGATCTACGTGCGACCCGCTTCGCGGGCTCAGTCTCGCGCCGTCATCGACGTGCTGCGCGGGTTGGTGGAGTACTACAGCGAGCATCCGGATGCGATGCCAGACGGGCTGATCGTGCAGCCGCAGTCTGACGCCGCCGTACGGGCGGCGGTGACCTATGTGGCTGGCATGACCGACCGATACGCCTTCGACATGGCGGTACGCCACCTCAACTGGCCGGTCGAGCGGCTCCCGCGAGGAATCGACCGCGAAAGCTGATTTCTAGCTGCGCTGCAAGAAATCGCGGGCTGCACCAAACCTCCGTACGAGCGGTCCGGTTTGTGTTGTAATCGCCCGGTGGGGGAGCGCGTACGCGGCATGAGCCGGGCATCGTACGCGTGGCGAATCGCCGCAAGTCTGCTCGGCATCGGGTTGCTGCTCAACGGTTCGCTCCGGATGAGTGACGACGTCTGGCCCGTAGGTCCGCTGTCCCAGTACGCGTTTTCCCCTGCCAAGGACGCGACCATTGTGATCACTCGCGTTGAGGGGCTGCTGGCCGATGGGCGCCGCATCGACCTGCCGCTGCGGGTCGAAACGGCAGGAATCAGTCGGGCCGAGATCGAGGCTCGGATACCGCAGATCACCGCGGACCCATCGCTGCTGCGATCCGTCGCCGGCGGCTGGACCTCCCGGCATCGCGGCGATCCGGCGCTGCTGCGCGTCTGGCTGGTCCAGGATCAGATCAGCCTGGTTGACGGGCGCGTCGGGAGCACCCGCCTTGCTGAACTCGCCACGTGGGAGCTGCCGTCATGAGGACATTGCGGTCGGTCGTGTCCTGGTTCATGCCGGTGGTGCCTGAGTCGCGCATCGCCGTGCTCCGTACGGTGCTCTATCTCTTCGTCATCATCGACGTCCATCTCTTCGTACGCGACCCCATACCGCTCAGCAGGAATCCGGAGCTGTATCAGCCGCTCATGATCGAGCGTTTGTTCCACCTGCCACCACCCAGCGTGCCGCTGACGATCACTCTTTATCTGATCTTGGTAATCGGTTGCCTCGTGGCCGCTGCCAACGTCTGGCCGCGCCTGGCAGGTGGTGTGGTGGCTGCGGCCTTCACCTGGTGGACGGCTATCGGTATGAGCTACGGGAAGGTCGACCATGATCATCTCGCGCTCGTCGTCGCGTTGTGGGTGTTGCCGACGGTCGGTGTGATCGCCGATCGATGGCGCAGTACCGAGCGCTCCGCGCACGCTGGTTGGGCCCTCAAGTGCATCCAGATCTCGGTGATCTTCACCTACTTCTTGTCCGCACTGACCAAGATCCGCAGTGGCGGTTGGAGCATTACCAGCTGGCCAGACAGCTCGATCCTGATGTGGGCGATCGTCCGGCGACCGCATGGGCTCGGTCAGTTTTTGCTGCCCTATCCCGAGCTGCTTCACCTCATGCAGTGGTGCTCCTTCACCGCAGAGCTGACAGCCGTTGTCGTCTTGTGGCTGCGGGGCCGTGCGCTGCTCGCCGCCGCGATCTTCTGGATGGGATTCCACGTTTTCACGTCGGCGATCTTGTATATCCACTTCGCGCCGACGGCGATCTGCTGGCTGGCCTTCGCTCCGCTAGAGCGCCTTGGTCCCTGGCTGCGCCGGGTCAAAGCCAGGCGGGGGGAGCGCGCAGGCTGGAGACCCGCCCGGCATCCGGTGCCGGTTCTTCGCGATCAGGCGGTAGAGCGCGGAAGCCACCGAACGAGCTAGCGGCAGCCTCAAGAGCTGGCCAGCGACCGCGTACCCGCCGCCGCGGAATCTGAGCCACTCCGCAAAGGCCGCCGCTCCGCCATGAATCGCCCCGTCTGTGGCAACCCACAAGGCTTCGCGTTGGGCGCGCTCCGCAGTCGTGCCGAGCGCCGCGAGGTCGGTGAACTGCCAGGGCACCAGCTGCGCATTCGGGCCGAGCGGCCGATTCAGCCGTCGGGCTACCCAGTGCGCGCTGGACGTACAGAAGGCGCAGTCCCCGTCAAAGATGACCCAGGGCACCGCACGACCCAGCCCAGCCTCGCCCACCGCTCCCGCCCCCAATCCGCGCTCACTCCGCTCAGCCGTGATGCAACCTGCGTAAACCTAGGTTGCCCGCGGTCTGCACAGGTAGCAAAGTATGCAGACCGTCTGCAACCTGCGTAGAGCTGCCGACCCTCAAGCATCGCTGGATGCTTGCCGTGGGTGGCCACCTTGCGGTCGCGACCACTTTCCGGTGAGGGCGTCGCGCCGTCAGGGGTGGAACATAGACTCCCGTCCGTGGGCGGCCGGATCAACGAGGAAGACATCGCCGCCGTACGCGATCGGGCGCGCATCGAGGAAGTGGTCGGCTCCTACGTCACACTCCGCAGCGCGGGCGGCACGATGAAGGGTTTGTGCCCCTTCCACGACGAGAAAACCCCAAGTTTCCAGGTCACCCCGTCCCGCGGCTATTGGTATTGCTTCGGCGCGTGCGCCGAGGGCGGTGACGTCATCGACTTCATGCGCAAGATCGACAATCTGAGCTTTGTCGAGGCGGTCGAGCGTCTGGCCGACCGGGTAGGCATTCAGCTGCGCTATACCGACGAGACCGGCCCACGCCTGGAGCCTGGCGCCCGCAGCCGACTGGCGGAGGCGCTCCGGCTGGCGGCGGATTTCTTTGTCGAGCACCTGAGCAGCCCGGACGCCATGGCAGCTCGGCAGTTCCTCGATGAGCGCGGCTTCGATCGCGAGGCGGCGGAGCGGTTTGACGTCGGCTTCGCTCCGCGGGACGGCCGTGCGCTGCTGCAGCACCTTCGCGGCCGTCGATTCAGCGACCAGGAGTTGGTTTCGGCCGGCCTCGCGCGAGAGTCTGGCTGGGACTTCTTCCAGGGCCGCGCGGTGTGGCCGATCCGCGACTCAGGGCGGCAGGTCGTGGGCTTTGGGGCGCGCCGGCTCTTCGACGATGACCGGATGCCGGCGAAGTACATCAATACCCCAGAAACCCTGCTCTACAAGAAGTCTCAGGTGTTGTACGGTCTTGAACTCGCCCGAACGGCGATCAGCAAGAAGAGCCAGGCCGTGGTGGTCGAGGGCTACACCGATGTGATGGCCGCGCACCTGTCCGGTGTTGACACCGCAGTCGCTTCCTGCGGCACTGCGTTCGGTGATGATCATGCCCGGTTGCTGCGGCGGCTGATGGGCAACCACGACGCGTTTCACGGAGAGGTGATTTTCACCTTCGATGGCGATGAGGCCGGGCAGGCAGCCGCGCTGAAGGTCTTCGCGGGCGATCAGAACTTCGTGACTCAGACATACGTCGCCATTGAGCCGACCGGCCTGGACCCATGTGACGTGAGACTTCAGCGCGGAGATGCGGCCGTCCGCGAGCTTGTCGCGCGGCGGGTGCCGCTCTACCGGTTCGTGATGAGCAATCTGCTCCAGCAACATGATCTTGATCGCGTCGACGGCCGGCTCGCTGCGCTGAGAGCGGCGGCCCCGCTGGTCGCGAGCATCAGGGACAACGCACTGGTCGCTGGTTATGCGCGTGAACTCGCTGGCTTGCTCGGCATGGATATCGAGGAGGTACGCGCCGAGGTGATGCGGGCTGCGGCCCGATCCGGCCGACGACCAGTCGCCCGAAGGGGGACGAACGCCGATCCACGGCTCACCTCCGACCCCGAAGTCGGTCCCGCGCTCCCGCTGCTACCCAGCCCCGGCGATCGGCTGCTGACCACCGAGCGGCAGACCGCGAAGCTCCTGATCCAAAATCCGAACCTGTTCCCGGACGCGTGGGACGGACTTACCACGGCCGATTTCACCCACCCCGCGTACGCCGCAGTCTTCACCGCTGTTGAGAAGGCGAGCGTCGAGGTCGGAGGTGCAGGCGTCACAGCGGATACCGAGTGGGTACATCAGGTATCGGAAGCCTGCGAGGCCGACGAGATCCGCTCTCTAGTTGCCTCGCTGGCTGTGGAACCGCTCCCGGTCCATGGCGACGTAACTGTCCGGTACGCGATTGCCAACTCCGCGGCGCTCCAGCTGCTCACCGTGATGCGTACGATTGCCGCCCTCAAGTCCAAGCTGCAACGCACCAACCCGGTCGAGGAGCAGCACAAGTACAACCAGATGTTCTCCGAGCTCGTCGTCCTCGAGGCGCGCCGCAAGGCATTGCATACCCGCAGCATTGGCGCCGAAGACTGACGCACCCGCCTATCTCAGCCGACCCAGCTTTGGTCGAGTAAACATCTGCAGTTATCCACAGATTCGACCTAACCGGGTGTTGCTCGCGGGCCTGACTGCAGCACAGTGTCGGCATGATCGAGCCATCCGATGACGAACCCTGTGAACCGCTGCTCACGGGCAGCCAAGTGGTCGAGCTACAGCGCGCAATCGAGGCAGGCCTGCTAGCCCAAGACGCCCGGCTGTCGGGCTCCGGCTTTGGCGATGCGACCGATCACGAGCTGAGCTTGCTGGAAGCCAGCGGCGAGCGGGCGCGGCAACGATTCATCCGCGCCAACCTTGGGCTGGTCGGGATGATCAGTCGCCAGTACGCGGCGCGCTGCCAGCTGCCAGACGCGGAGCTGTTCCAGGAAGGATGCCTTGGTCTGATCACCGCAGTACAGCGGTTCGATCATGTTCGCGGCTACCGCTTCTCGACGTATGCACTGTTTTGGATCCGCGCGTTCGTGAGCGCGGCGGCCGCCAAGCTCCTGGGAGCGATGAACCTGCCGACCAGCCGGGCTGAACAACTGCGCTCCGCGCGCGGACTAGAGGCTGAGCTCAGTCAAGGCCTGGGCCGACCTCCGACCGTCGAGGAGCTGGCTCACGCGCTGGGCCGCAGCGAGAGCTGGACGGCCGGCCTGCTGGCCCATCAACGTCCGAGGTCCTTGGAGCTGCTCGACGGCCCCGCACTCGACAGCCTGCACGCTCGTGACGACTTCGATGAGGTGCTGGTGGATCCGCTGCCCATGCGGGAATTGCTGCTGCGGCTGAATGATCTTGATCGCCGGGTTCTGGAGTTTCGACTCGGCTTCGCCGACGGAGCGCCCAAGTCCTACGCCGAAACTGCCCGACTGTTGCAGATCTCGGTCAGCCGGGTCCGCCGCACCGAGGCGCGGGCTCTGGAGACGTTGCGCGGATTGTGTCCTCAGCAGGCTTGGGCTCAGTTATGAGGTGGCCGCGGGCACAATAGCCGCGTGAGAAGCGACGAGGGCCGAGGTTCGGCGTGGTGGTCGCGAAGCCGCGGGCTGTCCAAGACGGTCTATGAATCTTGGAAAACCTCGCTGGATGGCCAAGCCAGCCGACCGACCCGAATCCTCGGTTGGGCCAAGACCCCAGCCGGGTTCTGCATCGCCAGCCCGGCTGCCTTCTCATTCGGCGACCAGCTGGCCTGGGAGCATCTGGGCTGGCACGAGATCGAGCGCGGAGGCTGGAATGCCGAGCTGAACAAGCTCAGCTGGGTGCGCTACGCGGCAACCGGCGAGGCGCCGACCCACGGCGTACTCGAGCTGACGGAGCCTGGTCGGTTGCCGGAGCTATTCCGGGAACGCATTTCGGCAACCATCGCCGTCGAGAGGTTCGTCCCGCTGTCCGGAGAGCGCGGAGTGATCATCGCGGCCCGTCGGGATCTGGGCGGTAGCGGCGCGGTTGTCTGGCACGGCACGCTCACCCGCGGACTGAGCTGGCAGACCGATGGCGTGCGGGCGGCTGTCGATCAAGCGATGGGCCGACTCAAATCGGAGTACGACATAGGCTGACCTGACTGCTAATCTACGTAGCCGCGTGTTGTCAGTCCCCTGTAGCTCAATTGGCAGAGCATTCGGCTGTTAACCGAAGGGTTGTTGGTTCGAGTCCAACCGGGGGAGCTTGATTAGGGCTTTTGCCTATTGGGATCTGAATCCCCCTTTTACCTCCGTTTTCACAGCGGAATTTTGATGGGACTCGGGCCGTGGCCTGACGTCGCTTTCCAAAAACGCTACCGCTTAGCAAGGCGCATTCCCGGCGGGCCTTCTCCGGTAAGTCACTGCGCGGGTCGGCCTGCTGTTCCCCTTCGATGTCAGGTGTTCGGGTCGGGACCTGGGTCGCGGCCAATCACGACGACTTGCAGTCGGTCGAGGTACAGATGCCAGCCTTGGCCGTGGTGGCCTCGCTGGTCGTCGTCCGGGAGACCGTAGTGGCGCAAGGTCACTCGAGTGCCACCATCGTCTGGCTCGAGCGTCACCACCACCCGGGTACTGCCCGGCGGAACGGCTCTGTCCTGGTTCCAGCCCCAGCTGAACACGACGCGCCGGGGCGGGTCGATCTCGATGAACTCACCGGATGCCTCGACACCGTTGCCCATCGCGACCCGGTAGGTCCCGCCTGGAACCGGGTCGAGGCTCGCTCGCGCGCCCATCCATTGCACGTAGCGGTGAGGATCGGTGAAGTACGGGAACACCGTCTCAGGCTGACGTCGATGTGGATCGACAGCTCGAGAACGTCGATTTTTGTCACGTCTGGTCCCTGCCCCGCTCCTCGGTCTCGGCCAGTTCTTTGACTTGGAGGAGGCTGGCCCTCCAATACTCCTCGATCACGCCGCGCAGTGAGCCGAGGCCAGCTCGGTCGGCTTGGTAGATGCGCCGGGTGCCCTCACGTCGTTCGGTGACGAACCCGGCTCGGCGGAGCACGGTGAGGTGTTGGCTGATTGCCGACCATGACACGTCGAACTGGGCCGCAATCTCGCCCGCGGAGAGCTCTCGGTCCCAGATCAGCTCCAGGATCCGAAGCCGTCGCGGCGCCGCGATCACCTGGAGTGATTCCACGATCTCGCCTCCCGTCGTCGGCTCCGCCTAGTTGTGCGCGACAAGATCCCGCGGTTGACGACCTAGTCTATTTTAGATAGAACTAAAATAAGATCGACGACCCGCCAAAGCAACAGGAGAACCCGCCATGGACCGATCAATCGCACTTGCGACCGACGTTCAGGCAGACATCGAGGATGTATTCGAGGCGGTGTCCACGACGGCCGGTCAGCGCTCGTTCTGGACGGCCGACTGCGACGTCTCCGCCGAGCGAGCACGATTTGGATTTCCGCAGGCACCGGTCGACCTAGAGGTCGACGTGACGGCACAGCCTGGCAGCCTTGTCCGTATGCGGGTCACGTCAGGATTTCCGTTCTGGGACGGATCGACCTGGGAGTGGGAGCTCGGCGCTGCGTTACGTGCGAGACGGGCACGAACGTGATGTTTCGTCACTATGGTTTCGGTGAGGGCTATCCAGAGGCCGATTTGGCCTTCACAGCTCAGACCTGGGCGTCGATCCTTGATCGGCTCGCTGCCTACGTCTCCAGTGGCACACCCCAGCCGTTCTTCCCTGCCGCGCCATAGCCCACTGCGAAAAGATAACAACCGAGCGAGGAGGTTGTGATGCCCGTCGACGTCCGACCATCTGTGCTCGTGCACCGCGCCCCGTCGCGGCCTTCATGTTCGACCCCGCGAATGACCTGCGCTGGACCGGTGGCATCACGTCCAGCCGCCCCGATCAATCGGGGCCGCTCGTGAGTGGCGCGACGGTCGAGCGCACGGCGCGATTCCTCGGAAGAACGTTCACCTATGGGTATGCCGTCACAGATCACGAGTCCGACAAGCTAGTCGTCTTGAAGGTCGACCGCCCGTTCCCGATGGTGGTCCGCTACGAGCTCGAGGACGCCCCCGACGGCACACTTGTCGCCATCCACGCCAGCGGTTCCCCGGGCCGGTTCTTCGGCTGGGCGACGCCGCTGATGACGTCCCAGGTACGCAAGAGCATCACGGCAGATCTCGACCGGCTACGCAACTGCCTCGAGGCATAGGGGAACCAGGACAACCCGAAGCTTGACAGCCGCCGACAGAGTCGCGAGCCTGCTCGGCCGCTCCTGACCCAGCTCCGGCTTGCGTTCTGGACGCCCGCCGTATTTAATGGAAGCGTTAATTAACTGGAGGGTTAAGTGCAACTGGACCAACTCAGCTTCACCTTCGCCGCTCTCGCCGATCCGACGCGCCGCTCGATCCTGACCCGCCTCGCCGAGGGCGAAGCGACCGTGAACGAGCTGGCGGAGCCGTTCTCGGTGAGCCTGCCGGCGATCTCGCGCCACCTCAAGGTGCTCGAGCGCGCGGGACTGATCGTGCGCAGCCGAGAGGCTCAGTGGCGGCCGAGCCGGCTGCAGGCCGACCCTCTCGACGAGGCGGTGGAGTGGATGCTGTCGCGAAAGGCGACGTGGGAGGCCCGGATGGACCGACTCGAGGCGCACCTGCGCAGAACAGGAGAGCGGCATGAATGACCCGACACCACTGGTGGCCGCCGATCAGCAGGTCCTGATCACGCGCATCTTCGACGCGCCGCGCGAGCGGGTGTTCAGGGCATGGACCGACCCTGACCAGGTGGCGGCGTGGTACGGCCCCGAGCACTTCGAGACGCCGCGCGAGCGGATCCACATCGACCTGCGTGTCGGCGGGCGCTACGAGCTCACGATGGTTCAGCGCGACGGCGGCGGCGAGTTCGCGATCGGCTACGAGATCATCGAACTGGTGGAGCCAGACCTGATCGTCCTACGCTCGGACCCGATGCCCGATGTGGGCATGCATGAGCCTACGACCACGCGCGTGGAGTTCCACGACCACGGCGCCAAGACACGCATGACCCTCAGCGATGGGCCCTACCCCGCTGGGCGTGACCACGCCGAGGCCGGGTGGACCGCCGCCTTCGACAACCTCGCGGCGCTCGTCGCCAGATAGAAGCCCCCAGCAACGCCATTCACGACAGCACCGTTCGGCACAGCTTCGCTGCAGGGATTACGTGGCGGTCGAGCCGGTATCGATACGCACGCAACGTACCGTGCGTCGGCGCTAGTCAGAGCAACTAACGACAGTCACCGATTAGTAACGCACAATCCATGGCCGACAAACCGAAGGGTTGTTAGTTCGAGTCCAACCGGGGAAGCTCTGAACTCATACTTCGCACAGGCCTAACCGCCCCAAATGTCTTCGACATACCGGTTCTCGGCCCGGAGGTCGGCGAGCCATGCGTCACCCTCGGCCGACGACGCGCCGGTCCGCTGACGCTGGATGTCGATGAGCGCCGCTCGTACGGCCGGGGCGATCGTGTCGGCGTTGCCGCAGACGAAGACGTGGGCGCCCGCTTCGAGCAGGGCCCAGACATCGTCAGCGCGCGTCGTGATCGCGTCCTGGACGTATTGCCGGGATTGCCCTGGAACCCGGGAGAACGCGGGAACCACCGAGACGATGCCCTGGTCGGCGAACTCAGCCAACTCGTCGGCGTACAGGTAGTCGGCTTCCGGATTGCGGCAGCCGAAGAACAGCAGCGACTCCGCGACGGGAATCCCGCGTTGTTTGAGCGCCGCCCGTTCCTGCAAGAAACCCCGGTAGGGTGCGAGCCCAGTCCCGGCCCCGACCATGATCATCGGAAGGCGGGGATTCTCCGGCGGGCGGAAGGCAATGCCCGGGTCACGGACGAAGACGAACACGGTGCTGCGGTCCGGACTGGCCGCCAGGTGGTTCGAGCACACGCCTGAGAACACTCCTCGGCCGGATCGCGCCGGCGCCTGCAGGACCCCGGTGGTAATGCTACAAACTCCTTGATCGACCAGCGGCGAGGACGAGATCGAGTAGTAGCGCGGTCGTAGCGGCGGCAGCAGGTCGAGGTAGATCTCGAACGGCAATGCGCAGGCCGGATACATCTCGAGCAGATCCAGCAGTGATCGGTTCGGCGAGAACACCTGCTCGCGGTAGCGAGCCTGGGCCTCCGCATCGTCGCCGATCAGACTTTCCAAGGCGGTCCGCTGATCAGTGTCGCTGGTGCAAGCGATCATGGTCTCGATGTCGGATCGCTTGGCCACGTCCTGCAACTCGACGCAACCGGCGAGCACCCCGAGCAGCGGGTAGGGCTCGTCAATGGGCAAGTGGGTCGTGCGGTCCGGACCGGTCGCATTGAGCGTGACGATACTGGCCCGCGTCGAATCCGAAGCGGGCAACACCCGATTCGCCACTGACGCGGGATGTTGCGCGGCAGTACGCCGAGGTGATCGCCCGCGGCGTAGCTCGGGCCCGCCGGCAGCGAGATCTCCAGCAGTTGCCGCACCGAACGCCCCGCCCGGGGTGCCCGCGCGGGCGGTGAGCTCACGGTTGACCCGTACGGTCGCCGGCCTGAGCCGCGGTAGGACTGCAACGGACCGGGCTCGCCGGTGCGGCGCTGCTCGACCTCCACGACGCAGCCGCGGGCCGCCCCCGGCCGCCGCCGCCGTCGACCCGTCCAGCCCCCGCGCCGGACCCCAGGGCCTCCCACAGCCCGCCGTACCAGGCCTCGAACTGGCCGTCGAAGTCGCCACGCGCGTCTCCTTCGCCGCGCGGGTAACCCCGCCGCCCCGCGCGCCTCGAGCGCGGTGTCGACCTGCGTCGGTACTGCCTGGTAGGTCGCGGCCCGTCGCGTGTTGCCGCAGCCGAAGACCGTGTAGCGCACCCGCCCGTCGCCGGCGCGGGCGTCGTCGACCGACCCAGTGCAGAACCTCCCGCGTTGTCCGGTGGCTGCCCGTTGTAGGACGAGGTGACGACCACGACGGCGCCGTCGGTCGGCAGCTCCCCGACCGCCTCGTCGAGCGCGCCGTGCGGGCTGCAGCCCCGGTCGGTCGCGTCCCGCGCGATCCGCGTGACGAGAGGTCCCCGCCGCACCGAGGTTCGAGCCGAACAGCACCAGCAACGGTGTGCCGTGGCGGTCGGACTGGGCGACGGCGAGACGACGGGGACCGCGGTTTCTCGGTGGCCGCCGCCGCTCGCGGGGTCGAGCCCCAGGTCCGGCTCCGGCGCGGGGACGGATCAGGATCGTCAGCCCCTCCGGCTTGAGTGTCAACGACTCCTTGATCTTGAGCTGGTAGTTCGCGTGGTCGACGAACTCGAAGCGCTGCACGAGCATCCCGAGCACCAACGTCGCCTCCTGCAAGGCGAACTGGCGCCCGATGCAGGCCCGCTGTCCCGACCCGAACGGCCGGAACGCGTTGGGGGGAAGGGCGTCCCGCCGCTCGGGGGCGAAGTGGTCGGGGTTGAACTCCTCCGCGTCGGAGCCCCAGATCTCCGTCAGCCGGTGCAACATCGGGGTCAGGGCGATGACCGACTGCCCGGGCTCGAAGGGGCCCCAGCCACCCACCGTCGTCGGCTGCCGGGCCTGGCGGGTGAACGCGGGGGCGGTCGGCCACAGCCGCAGTGTCTCGTCCAGGACTTGCCGGATGTAGCCGAGCTGCTGGACCTGGGCGACCGTCGCGGCCATCGACGGGTCGGTACCCAGCACGCGGTCGACCTCCTCGTGTGCGCGCGCGACGACCTCGGGGTGCTTGAGCAGGTAGGAGATGGCGAAGGAGAGCAGGCCGCTGGTGGTCTCGTGGCCCGCGACCAGGAACGTCACGCACTGCGCGACGATGTTGTGGTCGGGCAGCGAGTTGCCCTGCTTGTCGGTGCCGACGAGCATGTGCCCCAGCAGGTCGGTTTCCCGGGCTCGCCGGACGCCTTACGCTCGGCGAGGATCTCGCCGACCGTGTCGTCCATGTACTTGCTGTCGCCCAACAGCTTCCGCTGGGCCCCGCGGCGCATCTTGACCGCGATCGGGAGCAGGCGCTGCCGGGCCTGGGTCTCGTGCAGCGCGCCCATCATCGCCTCGATGAAGGGGTGCTGGCTGTCGCGGTAGAAGGAGTTGAACCGGTAGCTGAACCCGCACAGCGCGATCGTGTCCAGGGTCAGCCGGTCATGTCGGCGGTGACGTCGATCGGCTCGTCCGGGTTGAGCCGCTCCCACTTCAGACACAGCTGCTCGGCAATGTCGATCATCGGGTCGAGGTAACCCTTCATCGCCCAGGTGCTGAAACTGGGCAGCAGGATGTCGTGCGCGGACTTCCACAAGGGGTCGTCGGTGTCCGCGGTGAACAGCCCCGCGCTCTTGTGGGTCTTGCGGAACTCCCGCTGGCTGAGCCCGACGAGCTTGTCGAAGCGGGCGTCGTCGCAGAGGTCGTCCACCATCTCCAGGCCGTAGACGATGTAACGCGGCCCGGTGGGGGTGGTCAGCTTGAAGATCGGCCCGTATTCCCGTGCCATCTTGATCAGGCTGTGGATCGGGTTCTGCAGGTCGAGGTCGAAGAGGTTTCCCAGCATGGGCACGCCGTGCGGGCCAGGAAAATCCGCTACGTCGATCATGGCCTCCGTGGTGGTCATTCGGACTCCTTCGTCGTCGGGTTAGATGCCCGCGGCCGTCTCGCCCCAGATGTCTTCCAGGAGGCGATCACTTGCTTTGAGGTCGGCCAGCCACTGCTGCGCCGCTTCGGCTGATCCACTCGTCTTGTTCTGGTGGATCTTCGTCAGCGCGGCGCGGACCCCGGGCGCCATGGTGTGGGCGTTGCCGCAGATGTAGATCACGGCGCCGGCGGCGAGCAGGTCCCAGACATGATCTTGTTCGCGCTCGATCAGATCTTGTACGTATGTCCTGGGCTGGCCGTCGGCCCGGGAAAAGGCGACCTGGAGATCGGTCACCCCCGAATCGGCAAGCCGCTGGAGCTCGTCGGCATACAGGAAGTCGTTCTCGGCGTTACGGCAACCGAAGAACAAGATCGACTCCCCGATCGGGGCTCCCTTCTCTTTGAGGTCGGCCCGCTCCTGCAGGAAGCCGCGGAAGGGGGCCACGCCGGTGCCCGCCCCGACCATGATCATCGGCAGATGCGGGTTGGCAGGTGGGTGGAACGGAATGGTGGGCCTGCGTACGAACGTGAATACGGTGCTGCCCTCCATGCTGGCCTCCAGATGACCGGAGGCCACCCCGGAGAAGGTGCCATGACCGCTACGGGGGTGATCTACACAACGATCACCCTGCTGACTGTGTTGATCATCTATGACGGTTGGGAGCAGTTGCGCTTCTGGGACGTCGCAACGGTCATCGTCGAGGAACCGATACTCGCCCATTTTCATGGGCCACGTCTTCGGTGAGGCGCTCGGAACGCGGGTCGCTTTCGGCCGTCCGCTGACCCGGCATGAGCGCCAGGCAGTCTTCGTGGAAGAGTGCCGATTCTTGCTGGTCGCGGTCCCGCCGCTGGCGATCTTGGTGGTACTCGCCATCTTCGGGGTTTCCTACACGCGGATCATCCAGGTGATCGTCTTCACCGGTGTGCTCTCGCTCGGCCTATGGGGCGGCGTGGCGGGGCGGCGGGCCGGGCTGACCGGATGGGCGCTCGTGCTCTCGATCGCCTCCGGCCTGGTTCTCGGGGGCGTCATCTTGGTGCTCCAGGCGTTGCTCCAGCCCGGTCACGAGCCCTTCCGTCCGTAAGCGCGGTCGGACTTGGCGCAGAAGGGGCGGCCGCATTTCGGCTGCGGGTTGACGATCGACACCGCGGCGGAGCTGCACGCGGATGGTTTCAGCCCGCGATGATCGCCCAGCCGTGTGGCGCCACGGCTCGGTCTGCGAGGTGAGGCTCGGCCTCCAGCACCTCCTCGCTATCGGCGAGCTCGAACGGTTCACCTGTCAGGTTGAGGGCCAGGACCAAGGACTGGTCGCCGTGCCGGGCCCTTGCCCGGATGACGAGGCGGGCGTTTTCCACCTGTTCGATGTCGATCATCGCGTCGACCAGCCAGGGGTTGCGGCGGCGCAGCCCGATGACCCGCCGATATGCCTGCTCAACTTCGGGGTGGGAGTGGGTGAACAGCCACCGCTCCTTCGGCATCTCCGGCCGTACGGCGTCGTCGCCGCTGGGGCGTTGTTCTTTAACTGCCTCAAGGCCGAACTCGTCGCCGTAGTAGACGCAGGGAACCCCTGGCAGGAAGCCCAGCAGCGCCACCGCGTGCGACCA
>CAWFJC010000005.1:0-33875 GCA_963815975.1 uncultured Actinomycetota bacterium | reverse complement strand
TAATCGGCACGGATGTCCGCCCGTTGCCGCGCCAGCGGATCAGCGCCCAGCATCCTCTCCAACTGCACATCCAGATCTGCCAGATCGGCCCGGACGACGTAGGACGCTCGGGCAACTGGATACTCGACGACAAAGGCATCGGGCTCGGCCGGTATGGCAATCATGGCGAACGGCTTGCCGGAGAACAGGTAGTCCGACACCACACTTGAAACGTCGGACACCATGGCGTCGGAGTCATTGATGCAGTCGAGGATGCTGCGGTCCTGCTCCGGCCGCAGCCCCCCACAGATGGGTCGTCCGGTCTTGCGACGATCGGCCTCCAGCAGAGACGTGATCCGTGCGATCGTGGCCGCGTCGTCCGGGAAGTCGTAGCTGAAAGGGTGCGGCCGGAAGATCACCGTCGCCCCACGTGCGAGCAGCGCCGACACGATCCGCTCCCCCACCGGTAACGAATACAGCATGGTTTCCTCGACGTGGCCGCGCCAGGTTGGCGCGTACAGCACAGTCGGCTCGGGAACGTCCGCGATCGGAGTCGTGCTCTGCTTGACGTTCTCGACCTGCGGCCGGCCTGACGATGGTGAACTTGTCGTCCGGGATGCGCACCCCATGGGCGGCGTATCGGCGGGTGGCAGCCGGTCCGGCCGCGAAGATCTGGTCATACATCGCGTGCGTCGGGTTGTACGAAGGCGGCTTGTCGGAGTCGCCGTGGCCCAAGTAGATATGGGTGAGGTGCTGAAAGCGCACCAACGCGCCGTTGCCGGAGGATGCGTTGACATAGAAGGCGGCCTTCAACGACGGCACCACCAGGGCATCGAGATCGGCGATGCCCCGAGCCTCGACGACCGGCACATCGGTGAGCTCGGCGCGAACGCCGCAGCCGGCGACGGCATTGCGCGTAATGATGATGAAGCGAAGCCCAGCACGCTGCAGGTATGGCAGCCACATCGTCACCTGGTACGACGCGTCGTCAGGACGCGACGTGTAGACGACGAAGTCGGGCGCGTACGCCGCAACCGCCCGTGGTACGAGTCGCCGAAGCCGGCGGGCAAGGAGGACCTTGCCCCGGCCGTCCACGGCAAGCACGGCAACCGGCACGACCGGCAAGCAGGCTGATCAGCGTCCACCACCATGACGATGCCCCGAGCGCTGCGAGGAGCAGTCCGGCCGTCGTGCCGACCGCGCTGGCAGCGACCGCAACCGTGCCGAGATCGCGCATCGGCCGCCGTGTCGGCAAGTTCGGCAGCCGAGTAGCGACCGGCACCTTGAACCGAGTAGCCCGGGCGACGATCGGCTCAACGGCGATCGAACCCACCAGTATCGCCGCGCCCAGCGCCGCTCCGAGCGCTTGCGACCGACCTGGTACGGCGGCTGCCAGGCAGACCGCGGTCGCGGCCCCGGCGGTCCCCCGTAACACCAGCGATCGCCCGAGTGGGCTCCACTCCTCCTCCCGCGCGAGCCCGGTCTGGACGAACTGGCCGGCTGTTCCGAGGACCGATAGCAGCACCCACAGCGGCGCCCATGCCGAGCCACCGAGCGCGAGCACGACGCCGACGAAGGCCACCAACACGATGAGGCAGTCAAGAATGACATCAACGACCCGACTCGCTGCCGTTGAGCTAGAAAAACGCATTAATGACTCGTTCCGTCGCCTGCCCGTCGTGGAGCCTGTTGAACTCCTTGTTGAACAATTCCCGGGCGGCAGCGTACTCGGAGATGACGGAGTCCAGGTCAAGCAATGCTTCAGCGACCTCGGTGGTAGTGCCCAGCAGCGGACCCGGTGCCGTCGGTGGATAGTCGAACAAGAACCTTGCGCGAGCTCAGATAGTCCTCCAGGTCCGGCACGAAGAACACCACCGGTTTGCCGGTGATCAGCCAATCGAAGCGAATGGAGGAATAGTCAAGCACTGCCACGTCTGCGGCG
The DNA here is from genome assembly GCA_963815975.1 of uncultured Actinomycetota bacterium. Classification (GTDB taxonomy): domain Bacteria; phylum Actinomycetota; class Actinomycetes; order Propionibacteriales; family Propionibacteriaceae; genus Microlunatus. The sequence continues at coordinate 31,954 of CAWFJC010000005.1, read as the reverse complement.
AGGAGAAGGTCGTTGATCTCTGGGTAGTCAGACACGTCCCAGACCTTCCCGGTGAGGGGTGCGAAGCCTTCCCGAAGGTTGTAATTGTGTCCGCGCACCAGAACGGCATAGCGATCGCCGAGCCCCTCGGCAAGAGCCCGAAGATCGAGACCGTCGAACAGCTTCGCCGTCCATGCGCTGGTCGCCACCGTATCCCGCCAGGTGGGCGCATACAGCACCACAATTTGATCTGGGTGAATCCCAAGCTGCGCCAGCACCCGTGCTCGGACCGACGCCGTGTCCGCAGTCACCAGGGCATCGTTCCTCGGATAGCCGCTAACCAGTGCCTCCCCAGTGAATCGGTACTCCTGCCGGTACAGGTCGACGCAGAAGGATTCCGGCACCACGATGGCGTCCCAGGCGCCACTGCGACGGGTGCATTCCTTGTCGATCACGGACTCGGGCCGGCCTTGAACCCGCCAGAGTGAGATTCCCATCGACTTGAATGGGGTACCCGTGGAAGGTCTGCAGATAGCGCTGATAGGGCCGCTTACGGAAATACCGCTCGAATTCGATGTTGGAGCACAGATATCGGCTGCTGCCTAGCGCGGTGTACCACTCCCGGCTCTCGATAATGAGCGCGCGGCCGCCTTCCGGGACAGCAACGGACCGATCGATGACCCCCCACAGGAGCTCCAGGTCGGGTCGCCGAGCGCGCAATTCAGCATGGATGGCCAGCTGGCTGTCTGTGGCGAATTCGCCGCGGTAACTCTGGAACAGCACGGTATCGGCGGGAGCGAAAGAGGATCGCTGGTACGACCGGCTCAGCCGCTCCTGAGCGACCCTGCTGCGTTCATCCTCGGCCAGCGGCGCCGCCAGACCTATCACCAGCTCGCCCCGGCTGTTGCGCGTCAGCCGGTAGTGATGATTGACGGTCACGCCTTCCTGAGGCACCCGGCCGGCGAACTGGGCCGAGCAGCGCACGGGTACGCCTGAGGCCAACACGATCCGATAGTCCTCAGTCGGCAGTGGTAGCCGTGTCCCGCCCCAACGACCAGCGGACAGCGGAAACATCAGCCGTACGGTGCCGGCCACGGTTTCCTCCAATTCCGCATCGCCAGCCGATTCCACGCCGCGTACCGCTACGTCCGCCGCTCTGCTGGATAGCCGCGCATCCTCGCAGTCGGACGGCTGGAGTCCAATAAGTCGAACCTCGATGCTCAACTCATCCTCGGCAACGGTCACGTTCTCGGCTTCGGCAACAGCCCAGTCGGACATCAGGTTGCAGTAGCCGGTAATCGATCGCTGCCAGCACGCATCGCCGCTGCCACCGCCAATCGGTTGGCCCTGGTCCCCCTTGATCGGCCAGGAGACCCGATGTTCCCGGTCATGGATGTCGACGGCCCGGAACTCCCATCCGAGCGGTGCGCCGACCCCCACTGGCAGCTCAACCTGAAAACGCTGCGAGCCATCCGCGCCTGCGGCATCGAGGTTTCCGTCGACGCGGCCGAACCCACTGACAGCGACGACAGATGCGAGTTCTCCGAGACCGGTGTCAACGAGCCGCAGCACACCTGCTGCGGTGCCGGCACCATCTGTGCTGAGGGCTGTGGCTTGAACCCGTTCCGGACGGACGTGGAGCACAAAGCCAAGCTGCGGATCAAGCTTCGGGACGACCCGAATGGTGTCGTCGGTGCCCCGGAGATTGCGACCCCACATCAGGTGACCCGCGCCGCCTGGTGCGACGGCCTGGATGGGTCCGGTGCGCTCTAGGCCGTGCGCTCGTACCGTCAGCCGGAGCTGCCAGCGGCCAGCCATGCAGTCGATGCGTTGCGTGTCGATGCGCGACGACGAATCCACCGGATGCGATGTCCTGATAGCGAAATCCCGCCCACTCGTTTGCTGCCGGCGCCTGCAGCTTGGTGACGTCGCACGGATAGGAATAGCCGGTTACCGGTTCGACAAGCTCGGCCGTGAGCTCTGGCGTCTCGGAGCCGAGATCGAGTCCTCGAATGAAGGCCCAGCCGTGTGCCTCGAGTTGTTGATCACGCCAGGTGACGTGTTCGATGCATCCCGAAAGCGCAGTTTGGCTCTCCGCGAGTTCCAGGTACCTGAGAGGCGCGTCGGCGCCTCCTGAGATGTGCGCAGCCACCGCGTACACCCGGCCGTCCTGCACCACCGTTGGGGGTATCGCTCCGTAGAGCAGGACCTGCTGAATGAGCTGCTCGAGGTCCGTCCACCGTCGGTTGGCAACGAGCCACAGGCGAAGTTTGCGATCGACGCGTACCTGACGCCACGCAGCGTCGTCGGCCAATGCCAGACATCTGTGTGCGGCCTGTTGCAACTGGCTCCGATACGAGGCATCGGCGCGGTGAGCATCTGCGGCGAGGTCGCCAAGATCGCCGTCAATCACACCGCCCAACCATGCGCTCGCAATCGTCGGATCATCGATCGCGATGACCTGCTGCCATGTCGCCCACAGCCATTCGAGGCGGGCCTGAAGTTCGCTCGTCGTCAGTGGCTCGGGGAGCAACTGTCCGGCGGCGAGTCGCTCACGCTGCACGCAACTGACCGCCTGAAGGAGGTCGAACTGCCTGGCCTGCAGGGTTGCCCTGACGATCGTGTGGGACGCACTGGCGACGGAGGTCGGAAACTCGCCAACCACGCTGTCCCAGAAGTGTTTGCGGAAAACCTTGTTGGTGACGCTGGTATCCAGCATGGCGAGCGGGAACTCGCTGAGCGTCTGGGCCACTCTGTCGAGGTCGTGGCTCGTCGTGGTCCAAGACGGGCGACGCCTCCGACCACGGATGACGGACCGCACACTGCCGGCCGCAAAGTCCGACCCGGTCTGTCGTAACGAGTTGATCAAGGTGGCATAAGCGGTACGCGGCACCGTGTCGCTCGCGTCAACAAAGGCCAGAAACCTGCCATGCGCCAGCCGTGCTCCGGCATTACGTGAGGCGGTCACTCCCAGCCGGGAACGTCGAATGACCCTGAACCGAGGATCGCTGGCCGCTATGTCCTGTGCAACGACCGCGGTGCCATCGGTTGAGCCGTTGTCAACCACGAGCACTTCGATCCTCTTCAGGGTTTGTGATCGGAGACTGTGCAGGCACTCGCTCAGATAGGACTCGGCGTTGGTGGCGACAGCCACAACGCTCAGCAGCGGCGACGCCGCAGCGGATTGCTGGGAAACCCCCGCCAGGCGATGCTTGAGCTGCCGCAACGCGGTTTGCACCGGGCTTGGGAGCCGGTTGGCAGCGCGACGGGCCAGCGCGACGAATCTGGGCGGGTCACTCATAGCAGACGCCGGAGTTTGCGGACGACCCGGCGGGGAAGCGACCTCAGCCGTGGTGCCAGCTTCCGAGGTGCAGCGAGCTTGCGGTTTTTCACGAGCCCCACATCTAGACATAATCCTGAAGTCAGATGCGTGAAATAGACCGCCATCGTTGGCGGGCCGGTCGTGACGGGCTCAGGAAGAATGCGGCCCGGCCGTCGTTCCTCGGTCAACGTTGCGCGATGCCGCATACCTAGGCCCATCAGGCCGAAATGCACATTTAGATCCCACAAACCATTGGCGAGCCTGCTGCCGGCGGCGATCGTATTCGGATCGATGTCTGCGGTGAATGATGCGGACAGGCCCATCCGATGAACGGAGGCCGGCACCGCCCAGCTCTCACCGGTACGCCGTTCAGTCAAGTCCACTCGTAGTGCCGATCTGGACATGCCCAGCCGCAACGCTTCGGCCGGGGGCTCGTCGAGCAACGCGGCAAATCTGCGCTCAGCAAGCGGTTCCTCGGGCATGCCGGCGAACATCGACTCGGCCTCTTCCGCGCTCTCGGCCTCAGCCGAGGCGGTGAGAGCCTGGGCAGGAATTCTTCCCGGAGGTGTCACATCAGACATTTCGACAGTGCCGCTGATCTGGAGGCGACCGTCAACCCAGCAAACCTGCTGCACCCGCGGATAGGCGGCCCATGGTGCCGACAGTTCGGCGATGCGGCTGACGCTCTCGGAGTCGGCAGCAAGAAGCGCGCGGGCGACCCGCTGCGGCAACGGCTGAAGCAACATGATCACGCCCTCGCCGAAATAGTGCGATGCGACGCGGTGCGCGTTGCTGAACAGCTCAGCTGCATCAGCATCGGAGAACTTCAGCCACCGCCGACCGCTCAGACGCTGGACGATCTCCACCTGCAGCCAACGCCGGAGGATACGGTCGCGCTCTTCTCCCGGCTCGGTGTGCGCCACGACGACATCGATAGCGTCTGCCAAGTTGTTGTAGTAGCGACGCCAGTTGGGCCTACGAAAACCCGCGTTGGCCCGATCCCGGCGCAGGATGTGGAAGTAGCAGGTGTAGTCGGCATAGATGCTGATCACGTTGGCCAGCAGATAGCACGTGACCACGAAAAAATGATCTTCGAGTCGTCGCCGACCCTCCGGAAATCGGATCTGATTCTCCTCGAGGAACTCCCGGCGGAACAACTTGTGAGGCGTCAGACTGTCCATGATCGCGGAGTCGGTGATCGTGCAGCGACGAATGGTTTCGCTGAACACGACGCGCGGAACACGACGCTGCACCCCGGCCATCTTCGGCAGCACGACGTCGGATCCGCAGCTAGTCGCGAAGTCGTACAACCGCTCGAGGGCCTCAGCGCCAAGCCAGTCGTCATGATCGCAGAAGAACACGTACTCGCCCTGAGCCGCATCCAGGCCGATGTTGCGCGGCTGGCCGGGCCAACCTGCGTTCGGCTGGTGAATGACGCGAATGTGCGGGTAAGTCGCAGCAAGCTCGTCCAGGCGTGCCGGAGTTTCGTCGGTTGAACCATCGTCGATGCAGATAACTTCGTATTCATCGAAGGGCAGGCTCTGTGAGGTCAGTGACTCGATGCACGGCCCGAAGTACTCCCCCGGGTTGTAGACCGGAACCACGACACTCACCTTGAGCACGTGATCGAGCCTTCCACACAGAGAACCGCGAGACGAAAAACCAACGCGCGGGGATCGAGCGTGTCAGCGTTGCGCGAGCTTGGCGAGCGCAGCAATCAAACCCTGAGCGAGCTTGGCGAGCGAAACAATTGACACGGATCGCGCGCCGCTGTGCTGAGGAGGAGTGAGCGGACACGCTTTATCGTCTGCGAGTGACGACGAAGTAGGCGGCGAAAAGGCGCGATCCGCGCGGAGCGAGCGAAGCGAGTGGAGCAATCAAACAGAGTATGGTTCAGCCGGTGACCAGATTGCGCAATGTTGCGGTGATCCTGGCGGGAGGTACCGGAACCCGCATCGGCTTGAACATTCCGAAACAGCTGATCAAGATCGCCGGGAAGCCGATCATCGAGCACACCATTGCCGCCATGCACCAGTCTCCACTTGTCGATGAGATCGTCGTGATGATGGCACCGGGCCACCTGGATGAGGTCCGAGCGATCGTCAAACGGGGTGACTACATCAAGGTCACCCAGATCCTCGAAGGCGCTGAGACGCGCAATGACACGACCGCTGCCGCGCTCGCAGCGCTCGGCGATGACGAATGCAACGTCTTGCTGCACGATGCCGTACGGCCACTCGTGTCGCAAACGATCATCGCGGCCAACGTCGACGCGCTACAGACCCATGAAGCGGTCGACACGGCGATTCCATCGGCGGATACAGTCATCCAAGTCCAGCCCGGCGAGGAGAGTATCGCCGACGTACTGCCTCGGCATCTACTCCGTCGCGGTCAGACGCCGCAGTCCTTCCGCCTCTCAACGATCAAGGCCGCGTACGCGAAGGCTGCACAGGATCCGAACTTCACCGCCACCGATGACTGCACTGTTGTGCTCCGTTATCTTCCCGAGGTCTCGATAGCCGTCGTCTCTGGGCACGAACGCAATATGAAGGTCACTGAGCCCATTGATGTCTATATCGCCGACAAGCTGTTCCAGCTGACGTCTGCGGATCGGCCCACTCCGCTGACCAACGGGCAATACAACGCCAGGCTTGACGGCAGGACCGTCGTGGTTTTCGGTGGCTCGTACGGCATTGGTGGTGACATAGCCGAACTCGCCCGCGCGTACGGGGCAAATGTGAAGACCTTCTCGCGATCGACCACCGGCACCTACGTCGAAAAGCGAGCCGATGTCGCCAAGGTGGCCCAGCAGGTGCTGGATGAGACGGGCCGCATCGACTTCGTGGTCAACACTGCCGGTGTGCTGGTCCGCGGCGAGCTGGCTGAGACGTCGGAGGAAACGATCTACTCCTCGACCGACGTCAACTACCTCGCGCCGATCTTCGTCGCACAGGAGTTTTTCCCGCATCTTGCGAAATCGGGCGGCTCGATGCTGCTGTTCACCTCCTCCTCCTATACGCGAGGGCGGTCAGGCTATTCGCTGTACTCCTCGGCCAAGGCGGCGATCGTCAACCTCACCCAAGCGCTCGCCGACGAATGGGCCTCCTCTGGCGTACGGGTGAACTGTGTCAATCCGGAGCGTACGGGGACCCCGATGCGGACCAAGGCCTTTGGCGAGGAGCCTCCTGGCACGCTGTTGTCCTCAGAGGACGTGGCACGTCAGTCTTTAGATGTCTTGCTCTCACACCTGACGGGCCACATCATCGACATCCGCCGCGAGGAGGGCCCAGCCGCGCTGGGCAATGGTTGATCAGGATCAGGGGTTGATCAGGATCAGGGGCTGAGCGGGTCGCAGCTGAGCGGACTAGAGAACGATGTCGCTGATGATCATGTTGTGATCCGAGGGCCGGCTGGAGTCGACACGCTTCATCACGTTCTCGTACCTGAGCATCTTCTTGCAGCCCTTGACCATCACATAGTCCAGCCGGACGCCCTTGGCCGGCAGCGTGGTCTTGTAGTGATTGATCGTCGGGTACTTGGCGTTGATCCGGGATTCGGCGGCGTAGCTGTCGTCGAACCCTTGGCCCAACAGATACTTGCGCGGTGCATCTCCGGCGCGGTTGGTGGCCCAGGAGTTGAAGTCGCCGGCGTAGATGATCTTCTCGCCTGCTTTGGCAAGCCCATTGACCTTCAGATAGACGGCCCTGGCCTGCTTGCCGCGCAGCGCGTTGTAGCTCTTTTCCTTGCTGAGCGAGCCGCTGTGCCGGTCGTCCAGATGCACCGACACGACCCAGAAGCGTTTTCCGGACTTGCGGTCGGCGAATTTTGCGTACGCCGCGCTGCGGCGTAGTGACTCACTATCAGAGCTCCGCAGCGGCATGTTCATGCCGCACGAGGGGTTGTAGTTCTTCGATCCGGTCTTCTCCGGGCAATGACTGAGTAGCTTGAACTTCCTGGTGTCGTAGAGGATGCGAGTACCTTGCGTACCGTGGTTGGTGCCCGGCTTGACGTACGGCGTCGTACGGACCAGCTGGTACCGACTGTCACCGACGACGCTCTTCAAGGAGCGCTCCAAGCTGATCGTCTGCCGCAGATGCCCCGTTGTGGTTCCCTTGGAACCGTCCGCGCGTCCCGGCCCGAGTTCCTGAACCGCCAGCACACCAGGGTCTCGGCTTGCAATCTCGCGTGCTACATCCTTGGCGCGCGACAGCCAGCTGCGACCGTCGTGAGCACGCGCCGTGCGGACATTGAATGTCCCGACGCGCAACGAGAGGGAACTCGGGTCCTCACCCACGTTGAAAACCTCGCGGGTACGCAGCTTGGAGGACTCGACATCAGCGATCTTGCTGACCTTGGCGTGGCCAGCCTCGGCCTCGCCGGCCTTGGCGGTCGATCCGTGCTTCTTTCGCGCGATCGTTGTCTGGCTGGCGCCGGGATCGGGTATTGCCTTGACATTGGTGTCGATCGATCCCGATGTTGATGCGGAGCCGGCCGAGATGCCCACCGCGCAGCAGACTGAAACGATAGCGACAGCCGCGGTCGCAGCGGCTACGCGCTGAGCACGCACGAAGGCTCCTTGAGGAACAACGTGAATCGGTGGTGGCCCCCGAGCGGCACCCCGACAGACTTCCCCAGAGGCGATCAATTACCGCCGCCTGGGCCGGACAAACCGAGACTAAGAGTCAGCCCATGCCTGGCGCCACCGTTACCGTCCCGTTATGGATGTGACATACATCACATTTGGCGAATTGCGCTGCCTTTTCGGCACGGACGGCCTCACAAGCTCCGCGCACCGGCAAGCTCAGCGCACCGACAGGCTCAGGGCGCATCTTCAGAACGGGATCATCGGAGGCGCAGTGGGGTTCCACACGGCAGTTGCCCCAAGATCGCCGACCCGGACGACCCAGACCAGTGCCACGACCGCCACGATCAGCAACACGATCGGGAGGACGACGCGAATAATGGCCGGCTGGCTGGATCCGCCGGCCGTGCTGCCGGCGGTGCCACGCGACACGAGGAAGACGTTGAGCAGCGCGACGACGGAGAAAACGATCATGATGTACAGCAGTTGGTTGCCAAGCTGGTAATGCTTCGCAATCAGCGTGCCGACCGGATTCCCGGGCTTGATCCCCAAGTCGGTTTCAAGTGCCAGACCGCTCTGCCTTGCAACGAACGTCACGGCTGTTGCTCCGACGACGACGATGGCCAGTGGCCAGCGTGCCCAGCCGCGTGTCTTGGGAAATGCGAAGAGGAAGGCCAATAAGACGGCTAACGGGATGCCTACCACAGCGGCATGAATCACCAGTGGGTGGAGCGGAAGATTGCCGATCTTGTCGAACATGGGGCACTCCTGTGGTGGTAGTCGGCGCACGCGTGACTGGCCGGAAGGGCACCTACCTACCCGGTTAGACGACGGGCTCCGCTGAATAGTTCGATAGGTGACCTGCACCGCGTCTTGGTCGCGCAAGCCGTGCTCTCAAGACGACGCGACCCTATCGCTCGTGCGGGATCGCAGCTTCTCGCGCGGTCCGCAAATCCGACACCAATCCCGCGAACGACTCATTGCGGTCCTCCGCGGTCGCCCGCAGTACGGCTGAGGGATGCACGGTCGCCAGCACCGGCCGAATTCCCACCGGCGTGGCGAGTTCCAACACCTCACCGCGCTGCTTGGTGACCCGGAACGTACTGCCCAGCAACGCCCGAGCAGCCGTGGCTCCCAGGCAAACGATCAAGGCTGGGTCGACCTGCGTCAGCTCCGCTTCCAGCCACGGTAGGCACGCCTTGATGTGGCTGACCTGCGGTGTGGCATGGATGCGCCGCTTCCTCGCTCGGTGAAGCGGAAGTGCTTGACCGCGTTGGTGACGTAGACATCGTCTCTGGGTACGCCGGCTTCATCCAGCGCGTCTTGGAGCAGCCGCCCGGCAGGACCAACGAAGGGAATGCCCTTGCGATCCTCGACATCACCGGGTTGCTCGCCAACCAGAGCCAGCGGCGCCCGCGGGTTCCCGGCTGAGAAGACCCCTTGGGTTGCGGGCTTCCAGAGCTCGCAACCCTTGCAGTCCCCTGCCGCCTTCCGGAGATCCTCAATGTCGGCGCGCTCGGGCACCCACGGTGCCGCCGTCTGGGGCTGCGTCAAATCCCTACTGTCCATCCTCGATCGAGCCGGCCCAGGTGCCGGGTTCGTGGTCGTGTCGCCGCCCTTCGAGTTTGATCACGTGCATGACGGCGTTGATCAACGCCAGGTGTGTGAAGGCCTGCGGGAAGTTTCCCAGCTGCTGGCTGGTATGCGGATCGATCTCCTCGCCGTACAGGTCGAGTGCACCCGCGAATGACAGCAGCTTGGCACAGAGCTTTCGGGCTCGCTCGTACTCACCGATCTCGCACAATGCCGAGACCAGCCAGAATGAGCAGATCGTAAAGCTGCCCTCCTCGCCGTTGAAGCCGTCGTCGGTCTCCTCGACCCGGTAGCGCAGCACGAGCTCGTGCACTGTGAGCTCGTCGGCAATCGCCAGCACGGTCGCCTTGATGATCGGGTGGTCGGCCGGCAGGAAGCGCACCAGTGGGGCCAGCAGCAATGACGCGTCGAGTGCCTTGGTGCCGTAGTACTGGGTCAGGACCCCGCGATCGTCGACACCGTTGGCCAGGATGTCCTCCTTGATCTCTTGGGCCGCAAGCTCCCATTCCGCGGCCTTGCCGTCCTCTCCGGTGATCCGGGCGATCTTGGCGCCTCGGTCGACGGCGACCCAGCACATGATCTTGGAGGACGTGAAGTGCTGCAGCTGACCGCGCACCTCCCAGATCCCGGCATCGGGCTCCCGCCAGTACTTCAACGCCTCGTTGACCTGCTTGTCCAAGATCTCCCAGATGCGGTTGTCCAGGCGGTTGGCTGCCTTGAAGTGCAGATAGACCGAGTCGAGCAGCGCACCCCAGACATCGTGCTGCTTCTGCGCGTACGCGGCGTTCCCGATCCGCACTGGACGCGAGTTGGCATATCCCGGCAGGTGGTCGAGCTCGTACTCGGTGAGCTCTTTCTCGCCCCCGATGCCATACATGATCTGGATGTCGTCCTCTCCTTCGACCAAATCGGCGATGAAGGCGAAGAAATCCACTGCTTCCCAGTCGAAACCCAATGAATACAAGCCCCAGAGGGCGAAGGTGGCGTCTCGGATCCAGGTGAAGCGATAGTCGTAGTTGCGGTTTCCACCGAGAGTTTCAGGAAGCGACGTCGTGCCGGCGGCTGCAATCGCACCGGTCGGGGCGTAGGTCAGCCCCTTGAGAGTAAGCGCGCTGCGCTGCAGGTAGCCCCGCCAGGGATGATCGGGGAACTGTCCGCGGGCCAACCAGTGCTGCCAGTGGTGGGCGGTCCATACCTGGCGCTTGTAGGCGTCGGCGTAGTCCGCCGGCGGCACCGCCCCGCCCCAGGACAGCGCGACATAGCGGACGTCACCCTCTCTCAGCAGCGTCCGAGCGTTGGCTTGGCCACCCTCGAACCCCAGTCGCAGATCGCTAGTCAGGGTCAGTTTGAGATCGACGCCCTCGGCCGAGCAGACACCTTGGTAGTAGCTGTTGTCGGTGTATTCCCAGCGCACGTGGCCGCGCCCGTAATTGAGCACCGGCTCGCAGTCCACCGTGGTCTGCACTTCACCGGAGGCACAGCGTATGGTCCGCAGGAAGATGTGCTCTGCCTCGTAGTCGTTGGGGGTCCGACGGTAGGTCTTGGACCGGTCCGTCGGATGGTGCCAAGGGCCGATCAGCAGAGCGTCTCGTACGATGATCCATCCGGTCGGAGTACCCCAGCTGGTCTCCAAGATCATGGTGCCCGGCAGGTAACGGACATCTGCGGGCACGGCCACGTCGACAGGAGCGACACGGAACACGCCGGCGTTTCGACCAAGCATCCGTCCGAAGACGCTCGGAGAGTCAAATCGAGGAACGCACATCCATTCCACAGCGCCGTTGGGCGCTACGAGTGCGTTTACCTCCCCATCGCTCAGAAACCCGTAGTCGCCGATCGGCGTTGATCGAATACGTGATGCCGGAGCGCCGAGCTGCGCCTGCGGCTTGCTTTTCCTGTTCGCCATGGGGAAAGCATTCTCGCCTCAGCACGTCCTGGCAAGCATGAGTTACACTCGGCGGGTTTGATGATCATCGACTTGATCATCGACCGCACTAATGGCCCGGTCCGGTCACGATCTTCTGGCGTTCTGATTCGTGAACTCCGCCTTTCTTTTCGAGCGTGGCGCAGGCCTCCTCGATATCGCGCGCAAGCGTGTCGACATGCTCACGACTCAAAGTTTCCTTGACCAGCGCGCGCATGATCGTGATGTCTTGGGCGTTGGGCGGAAGTGTGTATGCCGGAACCATCCAGCCGCGTTCGGCCGACAGCTGCCACGCGACATCGAACTCGTTGAAGTCGTTGCCCTCTGTGAGCCGGAACGCGACAAGCGGAAGCTGCTCTTCCTCCGGGCCGATCAACTCAAAGCGGCCCATCGATTCCAGCTTCTCGGCGAGCACCCTCGCGTTCTGCTGCATGTTCTTCATGATGTAGGCATAGCCGGCGCGACCGTAGCGCACGAAGTTGTAGTACTGCGCCAGAACCATCGATGAGCCGGTGGAAAAGTTCAGCGTAAACGTGGCGTCGGTCTTGCCAAGGTAGTTCTCTTCGAAGACGAGATCTTGGGCCAGGTCGGATTTCTCACGGAAGATCAGCCAACCGATGCCGGGATAGACGAGCCCGAACTTGTGTCCGGACACATTGATCGAACGAACCTGCTCAAGACGGAAGTCCCATTCCGAGTGTGGGTAGAGGAATGGCCAGACGAATCCCCCGCTGGCGCCGTCGACATGCAAGGGAACGTCGAGGCCGCGCTCCGATTTGATCTGGAGCAGCAAGTTGTTGATGCCGACAACATCATCCTTGTGCCCGGTGAAGGTCGTTCCGAGGACGGCAGCCACCCCAATGGTGTTCTCGTCGATGTGCGGGCTTACGTCGTCCGGACCGATGGTGTATTTGCCCGGTTGCAATGGCACTATGCGCGGCTCCACGTCGAAGTAGCGACAGAACTTTTCCCACACCACATGCACGTCACCGCCGAACACCAGGTTCGGATTCTCCGTTGACCGCCCGGCCGCCTTGCGACGCTTGCGCCAATTCCACTTCAGGGAGAGCCCGCCGAGCATGATCGCCTCCGACGAGCCCTGAGTACGCGCGCCAGTGGTCTCGCCTGGTGCATGAAACAAATCGGCGAGCATCCGGATGCAGCGTTGCTCGATCTCGGCCGTGCGCGGATACTCCGCGTGGTCGATGAAGTTGCGATGCAGGTTTTCGGCGATGATCCGCTGCGCCTCGGGCTCCATCCATGTCGTGACGAAAGTGGCAAGGTTTCGGGCCGGATCGCCCTCGAGAACGAGGTCCTCTGAAACCAGTCGCATGGCATCCAGCGCGGTCATGCCCGTCTCGGGAAATTCACGGCTCGGCACCTCCTGGGTAGCGAAGCGATTACCGAATAGCACGGAGTCGGGCATCGGGTCTGAGTGGGTGCTCATGGGTGTCTCCTAGGGTCTTGTGCGCTGGTCATTGATCAAGGGGTCGCTCGATGGGGGTCTTTCGGGCTGGGTGCTGCGGCTCGCATCGCATGCTGCCATGCCGGAAACAGCAAGATCGCACCGAGGAAGAAGCAAACCGCTCCAAGGAGCGTGCCGGCGAGCGAAAATTGACTGTTGATGAATTCGCCCGTTGTGGGCAGCACATAGCTAGCCAGCGCGGAAAACATGAACAAGATCGAGCCGATCATGTTCAGCCAGGCGATGTGCCATGGCAGAGAGCGCGGCCGGAAGCTGAGGAAGCGTCCTAGAGCGAGGATGCCGAAGACACTTGCGATCAAGAACAGTGTCGAGCCGTAGAAGTCCGGTCGCCAGATGCGCCGGTCCTGCTGCTTGACGGTCAGGTTCTGTATCAGGGCTGCCAGCGTGCTGATGTTGAAGAACAGAGTGCCGGGAAACTGCGTAATTGCCGCGAGCCAATTGCGATCATGCGGCAACCATGCCCAGAACCTCAGCGGCGCCCGGGTGTGCTGGGAGTCCATATCCACGTTGGTCATTGCCGGTGTCTGGGCTTGTACCAGTTGTGAAAAGGACGCCGAGGTGAAAAAGATCGAGCCGACGAAATAGGTGACGCCGTCGGCGGTTGCTCCGACCGCGTTGGCGTACGCGGGCACTGATCCCAGGACGAAAAGCGCGGAGCCGATGGCGAAGAGGCACGCGATAGTGGCGTTTAGCGCGACCGGCCTCACCGCCATGGCGCTCCCCTTCCGGAACCAGCGTGGCTCGCGGCCCCTCTCCGCCTTCAGCTGTACCTAAATCAACCAGTTGCCGCATCACCCGGGAAGGATGAGACATCTCGTACGACATCCGCGCCGTTCCGCACGAAGCCACGAATGCGGGCCGGTGTGGCCGTTTGGTCTGCATTTGTGGCTCCGTGCGGAGAAACGCGGTTGGCTACGGGGAGTCTCTTCAGTCCCTGCCCAAGACTGCGACCAGCCGGTCGGGCATCGAGGCGAACGAGGAGTGACTCGACGGCAGGGTGTAGATCTCGAACTTGTTGTCCGGCGTCGCCGCGTCGGCCTCGCTGATCATGCGGTCCTGGAGCATGAGCGGAACGGTGTGGTCCTCGGTGCACCGGATGAAAGTCCGAGGTATCCGGCCCCAGCGGTCTGCGGTGCCCGCGGCGTTGTCGAACGCGACGGCGAGCGGCAGGTCGGGATTGCAATACGCAGCGAACTGTAGGTACTTCTCGGTCGACACATCGTTGTACAGCGCCTGGCGGCCCTTCTCGACATACCCGGGGTCGGCGTCGCGCGGATTGATTCGCTGTGCGCCGGTGATCCGCGGATCACCGATCAAGATCGCACCCGAGATCGAGGACTGGCCCTCCGGGAGTGACGCGAGGGCCACCGCGTTCGGCAGATCGGGCACCGGCACGTACGCGGTCAGGTAGATCACGCGCTCGATGAGCTCCGGTTGCGCCTCAGCCGCCAACGTGATCGCAAGACCTCCGAAGCTGTGGCCGACCAGTGTCACCTTGCCGTTACGGGCCATGCTGACGAGCTGAGTGGTGATGGCGTCGGCATAGTCGGCGAGATGGATTCCGGCTACCGGAGAGGGCTCGCTCGCTAGTGCGGTGAAGTCGTTACGCAGATACGACTGCGGATAGCGCGCGTTGAGTCCGCTGCCAGGAAGGTCGATGGCAAACGCCCGGTGGCCCATCCTGACGAGTCGTTCGACAACGTCGTTCCAATGGGCCGCGGCATGCCAGGCACCGTGGACGAACAGGAAATTCTTCGGCTTCATGGGTGGCTCCTTTCAGTAGTCCCAGCCGGCGTATTCGGAATTGCGTTTCTTCATGTCCTCGAACAGCAAGACCATGCGGTCGATGAACCAGGCCTTGGCGCATTGCACGATCACGAGTCCAGCGATCACGGCGATCAGGTCCAGCGCGATGAGCCCGTAGCCGAGCAGCACGATCCCGATGACCTGGAACGCGTATGTCACGTTCGCTACACCGGGCGACCGGAACTGCTCGGGCAGCTCGACGTTGCTGCGGTCCGCCCAGATGCGCTCGCCCAGCACGCCTCGGGATGCCCAGTTCTTGGTGGATCGTGGCCTGGGGAAGAGCAGTGGGTTGATCATCATGAAGACCAGCGAAAGGGTGATCGGAATCAGCGACCACCAGCCGATCCAGTCCCGGCTCCAGATGGAGATGGCCAGCAGCGGCAGAACCGCGAATCGGGTCCAGACGCTCACCGGGTTGGCGTGGCGCAGCCAGCCGTCGCCCTGCAGCCCGAAGAGGCTCGCCAGCTTCGCGTCGGTGGTGACCTTCGCTGCTGCTTGAGGCGAGGATCCGGCCGAGGTACTCATCACGACTCCTTGGAATGTTCGGATGGTCTGATACCGACAGATTGAACGGCCGCACTGCCAAGGGACCGCCACGAAGGCGCCGCTGGCTGCCATGCCGCTGACGTCACGCGGCATTGCGATGTCAGATGGAGCTAACGGGTGACGGCGCCGAGTTGGTGGAGTGCGGTAGCAACGGTGACGTTGTCGTGCTCGAGCTCGGCACGATTCACGGCGGCCAGCAGCAGATGCTCGGCCTCGGAAAGATCGCCTCGCTCGGCGGCCAGCACTCCGAGGCCCAACAGGCTCCGTGCGTACGGGCTGCCGCCAAGAGCGATGAAGAACGTTGCGCGGGTCTGACGGGCGTCGGGTCGCTCTGCCCACGCCCGCACGTCACGGAACAGCGCCTCGGCTTCCGCTACCTCGCCACGCTGTTGCAGCGTCGTTGCTAGTGCCGTTTGGGCTAGTGCGGTGAACCACGGCCGATCGGCGGCCTGGGCCGTGGTTACGGCCTCGGTCTGAAGGGCCAACGCCCGTTCGGCGTCGCCGGTGAGCATGGTCAGCCGCCCAAGCTGGGTGAGAGCGAACGCGACGTAGTGAGGCAGCTCGAGGTGGTGGGCGATGGTCAGCGCCTGATCAAGCTCGCCGACCGCCACGGCAAGCTCGCTGCGACGCTCGGCCACCACGCCCAGCAGCAGATGCGCCCAGCACTCGAACGGCTCGTATCCGATCCGCCGTGCGTGGTCGAGTACCTGGCGACTCGTGCGCTCCACCAGGTCGAGCCGGCCAGCACGAAGGCCACTGACTGCGGCGATGAGGTCCGAACTAGCAACCCAGAAGTCGTCCCCCGTCGCCTCCATTGCTACGCGGGATTCAGCCAACAGAGTGGCTGCTCGCTCTTGCTGACCGGCCGCCCCAAGGACCAAGGCGAGCGTCTGTTTGGCTCTCGCCTGTTCCCAGTCGTCACCGGCCAGCGTTGAGCGCGAGAAGTGCGAGCAGCGCAAGCTGTTTGGACCCGTTGAGCCGAATCCGTTGCCCGTCCTGGCTCAGCTCCACGGGACCCAGCAGCGCGATCCTCACGGAGGGCCTCCTGGAGACCTACGGCTTCGTGCTCACCAGGGTTGGGTACCGAGTAATGGCTGTCAATAGCTCAGCGATAAGAGCTACGTGATCACTACGGAGAGATGATCGTGGGCTGCTTGAGGTCGAAGTATTCGGGCTCTCCGACACTGAGCTTGCCCATTTCCTCCATCTGCGCTTGCAGCTCTGGCGGAGGTACTTTGCGTTCGCCGTCGCGAGCCTCGGCTTCGGAGGTGAAGTACATGACCATGGTGTAGCGGCCGTCTTCGTGGCCGACGCCCACGCTGCCGAGCATGTCGGGACGGAACGCTGCCCACTTGTCAGCGTCTTGGTCCATCAGCTGACGGGCCCGTACCGGATCGCTGCTCTGGCCCTGCATGACCTGCACGAAGCCGGCTTGATCTGGATCGCCCTGAAGGTCGACCGTGACGTCGGTGCTGTCCTGGAAGGTGGGGTCACCGTCGAAAACCTTGGCTGTCTCGGACCACCATTGATCTTGCTCCGGACGGTTGCTGTTGCGACGCGCGTCATCTTCGGAGTCGAAGCGAACCACCGCGATGGCCCGTCCGTCCTCGGTGACCCCGCTGGTACTGCCAAGCCAGCCAGTCGCGCCCGGCGCAAGGTCCTGCACCCACGTGTTGAGAGCGGTGTCCAGCGCTTGCGGATTGGACGTCTTGCCCTGGATGACCTGAACGAACATGACGAAGCCTCCGATGAATGGGGTTGGGGAAAGTGGAAATGCTCTTCCTTGGGGACGTTACGACCGCAGTAAGTCAGCGTCAATAAGCAGGAATGCTGAATCTTTTGATGTCCGCGACAAATAGGGTTCCGGCGCGCGGCCTACGAGGTGGCCGGCCGCGTGGTCGTCGTAAGTGGCTGCTCCGGCGTAGCGCTTGGTGACAGGGACACTCTCGACGAGCTCATCCACCAGGAGTTCGTGTCCATCGGCCCGAAGGGCTTCCTGCTGGACAAGCAGCAGTGGATCGACCGGCACGAATTCTTCACATACCACGAGCTGGACGTCAGCGAGGTCGACATCCGGCTCTTCGCCGACACTGCCATCGTCCGGGCTGTGCAGCGCAACTTGGCCACGCTCCCACGGCCACGACGTTCAGGTCAGCACCCGGGTCAGCCACGTCTGGGTCCGCCGCGACGACGCCTGGCGGCTCGCCGGTATCCAGTTCAGCCCACTCGCCGACACCTAGGGAGCCGCCGTGACCCAGATACCCCCAACTCATCAATCGGCGCCAACGAGAGGCCTGCGATGAGTAGTCGCACCGCAGAGCTGTTCAACCAAGGATTCGACTTCTTCACCGCTGTCCTCATCCAAGTCGTCGACGACGACTGGGAGCTGCCCACGCCGTGTGCCGGCTGGACTGCCCGCGACCTGCTGGGTCACCTCGCGAGCACGGTCTGGTCCGCGATCAGCATGATGCAGGGCCTCGAACCGACCTGGCCGGACCCGGCTCGGCCCGGTGACCTCGTCGAGGGTGATCCCGTCGAGTTCTGGGGAGGCACGGTCCTTCAGGCCCGACAGGTGCTTACCGACGCCGAGCTGACCCGGCCGATGGAAAGCCCTCTGGGCCACACTGTCGCCGATGCCCTTGCGATCCCTGTGATCGACCTGTACGTCCATGCCTGGGACCTTGCCGCCACGATCAACCTCGTCATCGACATCCCCGCCACCGTGATCGCGTACGCCCACGAACACCTCGACCAGGTCCCCGACGAGATCATCCGCGGCGAAAACCGGGCATTCGCACCCAAGGCACAGGCACTCGCCGACACCACACCCACCGAACAATTCCTCGCCTGGACCGGCCGTCAATTACCCTCAGCCTCAGCGGTTCTGCGGCAGGGTCACCTTCCGCTTGGCCGGTGCTGACGGCGGCGGAACGACTGGGCCGATGTCGCCGTCGGGAGCTTCATCCAGATCGACCATCACCGGGGCGTGGTCGCTCGGTCCGGAACCCTTACGTGCCTGCCGGTCGACCCATGCCGCGCGCACTCGATCAGAGACCGCAGCCGTGGCAAGCACCAGATCAATGCGCATGCCCAAGTCCTGGTGAAACATGCCGGCGCGGTAGTCCCAGTAGGTGAACACTCTCTTATCTGGCCAGCGATCTCTGACGACGTCGCGCAGCCCGACTGCCTGCAGTTGCGCCAGAGCCTCGCGCTCGGGCGTGGTGACATGGGTCTGACCGATGTACGCCTCGGGATCGAACACGTCCTCGTCCGTCGGCGCAATATTCATGTCTCCGCACACCACGGTCTCCGAAGGGCCACTGCGAACCTGCTCGGCCAACGCGGCCAGCCACTCCAGCTTGTAGCGGTAGTGGTCCGAGTCCGGCACGCGGCCATTCGGCACGTACACCGAAGTCACCCTGATACCGCCGCAGGTCGCTGACACTGCGCGCGCCTCAGGCAGTGGAAATCCGGGCGCCCCGGCGATCCCGGGCACCACATCGTCCACACCAACCTTGGACAGGATCGCTACGCCGTTCCACTGCACTTCACCGTGCAACGCAAGCTCGTAGCCGCGGCTCGCCAGCTCCTCGCCCAGCAGATTGGTGAAGGCTTCGTCGGCGAGCTTGGTCTCCTGAAGACACACCACATCGGGTCGCCGCTGGTCCAGCCACGGAAGCAGCCGCGGCACGCGTTGCTTGATCGAGTTCACATTCCAGGTAGCCAACCGCACGGACCCACGCTAGCCGGTAGCTACGACGGTTCTTGCTCGCAGATGCAGCTCTGATCAGCCCGAGTAGGCCTCGAGCAGACCCAGCTCGCTGGCGCGCCGGGCCGCATCGGCACGTGAGCGGCAATCAAGTTTCAGCAGGATGCTGGCGACGTGTGATTCCACCGTACGAGGGCTGAGAAACAGCTCGCGCGCAATCTCTCGGCTGGTGTGTCCGATGGCCACCAGCCGCACGACCTCGATCTCCCGCCGCGTCAGGCTCCCGTTGGCTGGCCTTGGCCAGTGCTCTCGGGCCGAGACGCCGCTCGGCTTGCTCACCCAACGCGCTGAGGCTCTTCGCTATACGTTCCACCGTCGGCTTCGCGCCCAGCCGCCGGGCAGTGCGGTGGGCGGCTATCAGCTGCTCGACAGCCTCCTCCCGCCGACCGAGTAGGGCGAGGGCAGCTGCGGCCCGGCGTTGAGACTCGGCGCGATCGAAAGGAACGTCGACGCCCTCGAGCAGCACCAGCGCCCGGGTGAAATGTCCGGCCGCCTGTTCCGCACTGCCGTCCAACAGCGCTGTCTCACCCAGTGCATGGGACAACGCTGACATGGACTCGTCCTGACCGGAGTCGGTGACAATCTCGGCCAGTGCTGCGGCGCATGTTCGCGCTCCACCGCTGTTGCCCGCCTCGGCGAAGAAGGTGGTCGCCCAACGCAACGGCGAGATCGCGTAGTGACGATCCTCCGTCTGCTTCCAACGCTCCACGATCGACCAGCACTGGCTCGCCGCCGACTCCAGGTTTCCGTCGACTTCGTCGACGATGGCGAGTCCCCACATGGACATCAGCTCCATAGCGGCCAGCTCGATGCGCCGGGCAAGGGTCAGGGATTCGAGCAGCAACGGCCGAGCTCGTTTGGTCTGCCCGCGAAAGCCGAGAATCGCGCCGAGCATGCCAGTAGCGACAGCACTCGCATGCGGCGTCGCATCGCCTGAGGCAATGACCTGCCGGCAGAGGGTGACTGCGCGCTCCCAGTCACCCGACTGGCGCAAGACGGCAGTCAGACAGGCCAGACAAAGTTGCGCGGTTGGCTGCAGCGCATTGGCGGAACAGAAGCTGAATGCCTCGTCGTAGGTTTCCTTGGCCGCCGTGTAGTCCCCGGTGTGCTCGAGTGCGTCGGCTAGTCGCTGGTAGATCTCGGCAGCGGATCCGGTCAGACCATGTTCCAAAGCCAAGGCCAGCCCGGACCTGGTCAGATCCACCGCGGCAGGACCTTCGCCCATTCGGGCCCGGGCATTTCCCTCATGCCCCATGATCCGGGCCTGAAGGTCGACCCGGCCCGCCTCCCGCGCCTGAGCGCCGGCAATCTGGAGCAAGGCGATGGCAGCACGGAAGCTGCCTGCCGATCGGAGATGAGCTGCCGAGGCCAACCGTTCCGCGGCCGCGTCCGCAGGCAGACCCGCCGCAGTAAAGGCCACGGCAGCCTGCTCCCGGCTGGCCAGCGCTTCTTGCCAGCGGCCCTGCAGCTCGAGCACCGCGGCCAGCCGGCGATGAGCGATTCCGAGCCGCGAGAGATCACCGTCACGTCGCCGTCCGTCGGCAACCTCACGCCAAGTCGGGACGGCTTCGGCCAAGTCGCCGGCCAGCTCGGCATAACTGGCCAGGCGCTCCAGTACGTCGAGGCGGCCAGCCTCGTCGTGCCCATCTGGCCATAGCTCCAAAGCGCGCCGGGCGGCCCGCTCCGCATCGCGATAAGCGTGTACGGCACCAGATGCCTCTGCGGCCGCGAGCAATGCGGCGCGCGCAGGCTCCGGGCGCCGTCCCAGCACCCAGTGCTCAGCGACGAGAACGGGAGTGGCGCGGGCAGCCTCGAGCCGCTCAGCCACCGCCCGGTGCAGTGCGACCCGCCGAGTCCATGGGATCTCGCCGTAGAAGGCGTCGCGCACCAAGGCATGCCGAAATGCCATGCGTCCGGCATCGGCCTCGATCACCATGCCGCGGCGCATCAACTCGTCGGGCCACTCCGACAATCCGGCAACCGCCATAACCAACTCAGGGTTGAACGTCTGGCCGGCCACGGCGGCGGTGCTGATGGCATCGCGAGCCTGGTCGGACAGGCCAGCCGCCCGCAGCAGCACAGCGTCACGGACGCCGTCCGGCAGCGGAAAATCCTCACCCTTGAGCAACTCCAGCCCGGCTGCGCTCGGTACCAGACGGCCGCTCGCTGCGAGTGCCGAGCCCAGCTCACGTACGAAGAAGGGCACCCCGTCCGTCCGGTCGAAGACTTCCCGGCGTAACGACGGCGCGACCATCCCCAAGGTCAGCTCAAGCAGAGCGGCGCTCGGCTCGGCACCGAGCGGTTCGAGCGTGATCTGGCGCAGTCGGCCCGCGCGGCGCAGCTCGCTACGCAGCCGCCGGATCGCGTGCCCACGCGGCAACTCATCGCTCCGGAACGCACCAAGCAACACCAGCGGTTCGGAGTCCACCGAACGCGCCAGCGCACCCAGTAGCTCCGGCGTGGCATCGTCCGCCCATTGAAGATCATCCAGAAACAGCACGGTGGGGCGGCGGCGAGCGATAGCGACCAGGGCCTGCCGAATGGCCTCGAAAAGTGTCGCGCGATCACTGGTCGGAGCCGGCGGACCAAGCTCGGGCAGCAGCAAAGCCAGGTGCGCCGCGAGCGGCCCATCGGTGAGCGGCTCGTCGCCCGCTCCGCGGAGATAGAACCGCAGGGCCTCGACAATCGGTCCGAATGCCGATGTGCCGCCTTGCACCGCCACGCCCTCCAGCACATGAAGACCCGAGCCGTCCAGAGTGCGCTGGGCCAAGGTCGTCTTGCCGACCCCCGCCTCGCCGGCGAGCAAGATCACCGACCCGTGGCCGGATGCAGCTTCACCCAGCCACGTGTTGAGCTGCGCCTGCTCGAGCTCCCTGCCGATCAACTCCTCACCGATCAACTCTGGGTCCACGCCTCATTCTGCGGCGCAACGCAGGATCGCCGCCACCGAGCGATCCACGTCGGCCTCGTCGGTGGACCAGTTGGAGACCGAGATACGCATGGCCGCCTGGCCGCGCCATGTCGTACCGCTCATCCAGCACGTACCGTCGTGCTGTACGCGCTCGATCACCCGGCGGGTCCGGGCATCATGATCACCGTCGGGTGCCAAAAAGCGCACCAACACCTGATTGAGCACCACGTCGTTGAGTACCTCGACGCCGTCCGCGCCGGCCAGTCGTACGGCGAAGCGGCGGGCTAGCGCAGCGCAACGCTCCACCAACTCCGCAATACCCTCCCTGCCCAGTGCCCGGATCGCCGCGTACATCGCAAACCCGCGGGCCCGTCGAGAGTGCTCCGGCCCGTAATCCAAGGCGTCGCGTTCATCGCCGGCGCTGTGCATCAGGTATCCGGCTCGGATTCCCATTGCCGCTCGATGTGCGTCGGGATGCGCGCAGAAAACCAGCCCGGAGTCGTACGGAACATTCAGCCACTTGTGCGCATCGGTGGCCCATGAATCGGCCAATTCCATCCCGGCGACAAGTGGTCGCAGTTGCGGGCTTGCGCCTGCCCACAGTCCAAACGCGCCGTCGACATGGACCCAGGCATCGCGTTCGTGCGCCAGCGCGCAGATCTCCGCAACGGGGTCGATCGCACCACTGTTCACATTGCCCACCTGAGCACAGACGATCGCCGGGCCGGTGGTCTGGTCGAGCGCTGCAGCGAGTGCCTGCGGGTCGCATTCGGCCCTGCTCGTCGGCGTCGACTTCGATGATCGCGCCTGTGCCAACGCCGAGGAAACGAAGTGCCCGGTCGATGGTCCCGTGGCGACCCGCACCGGCAAGAATCCGTACCCGAGGTGCGCCCCACAATCCTCCAGCGGCCAGGTCCCACCCGACCCGACGCAGTACGTCGTGCAGACCGGCAGCCAGACCGGTGAAATTGGCCATCTGCCCGCCCGTCACAAAGCCGACGGACACTCCCGCCGGCAGGCCGAACAACTCGGCCAGCCACTCCCCCGCTACCTCTTCCACGACGCTCGCCGCCGGGCCTAGAACGTAGAGGCCCGCGTTCTGGTCCCAGGCCGACGTCAGCCAGTCGGCTGCCAGCGCCGCCGGGTTGGCGCCGCCGATCACAAAGCCGAAGAATCGTCCGCTGCCGGAGGCGACTACACCTTGATCCGCAGCAGCGACAAGATCAGCCACCACCTCTCGCGGCTCCATTGGCCGTTCCGGCACGGAGCCACCCAAAGCCGCTCGAAGCGTCGAGAGGTCGACATAACTCGGGATGGGGCGCGAAGGAAGGCCCTGCAGATAAGCCAGCGCCTCCTCGAAGGCTTCGCCGAGCGCTCCCTTCCAGTCCGGCTCGTTCACTGCTCAACCCTCCCTATTGCGGTGCTGGTCCTCAACCGAACGTTAGGAGTCACCGGTAGGCTCAACATCCGCAAAACCACGTAGTTTTCCCACTTCGACAGCGAACCCCGTATCTGATGAATCACAGCCATGACCGCCTCATCCACTGGGCCCGGGCGTACGACCTGGCGAACGGTTTGTTCGGCCGACGTGGCAGGGGCCTCCGCGAGGCCTTTGCCGATGATCTTGGACTGCACGCCGGTGATCGGGTTCTCGATGTGGGATGCGGCACCGGCCAGTTGGCGATGACGTTCGCCGAGCGAGTGGCACCCACCGGATCTGTCGCCGGTGTCGATGCAGCCGCCGAGATGATCGAACGTGCGACCTCCCGAGCGCGCAAACAGCAGGGTTCCGGTCGCCTTTCAGGTGGCTTTCGCGCAGCGACTCCCCTTTCCCAATGCCACGTTCGACGCCGTCGCCTGCACACTTGCCCTGCACCACGTCGCCGAAGATGATCAACAGTCCGCTGTGCAAGAGATGCATCGGGTGCTCAAGCCGGATGGCAGACTGCTGATCGCCGAGTTCGATCAGGGACACGGGCCGCATGCGCTGCTGCGATGGCTGCGCCCATCCGCTCCCGAACACATGGCCGAGAGGGCTCGCGAGCTCGTCGATGCCGCCGGCTTTACCGCGGTCACGAGCAGGCCGACCAATCTCTCCTGGCTGCGCACGATCACCGCTCGCAAGGGGCCTGCGTCCTGAGCCTGTCGGTCTGTGGCCTGAGCCTGTCGGTCTGTGCGCCCTGAGCCCGTCGAAGGGCGCTACGGGGGAAGTAGGTGCTCGGCCCGTGGCGGCGGATCAGACATTGCCAGCGCGGCCTCTTCAATGTCTTGGTCCGTGCCCGTCATGCGCCCCTCATGCTGGCGTACGTGCTCCTGCCACGATGGCACGCTGAAGAGTTCAACGAATCTGGTTGGGTGATCACCATCCCGATAGAGCTCCCACCGAGTAGCGCCGGTTCTGCGCCGAGACTGACCAAGGTGCTCCATGGCCTCGAGGAAGGCCTGCTCACGGTCCGCGGCGATCGTGTACTCGACGGTCACCAGCACGGCGCCGCCGTCCGGCTCGGGATCGAAAGCCAGCCGTGGCTCCGGCCAATAGATGGCCGGCTCACGGTCCAGATGGGCGATCTCCGGCACTCGCCAGAACAGTCCAGCCACCACCCCTGCCACCATCACTGCGGCCGCTACGAAGAACGTCACGCGGAGGCCGACGCCTTGTGCGACCAACCCCCAGATCAGCGATCCGACGGTCATCGAGCCGGTAAAGGTGATCATGTAGATGGCGAGGCCGCGAGCCCGGACCCAGACCGGCAAGAACAGCTGCAGTTCGGCGTTCAGCGTGGAGATCACCGCCGTCCAGGCCAGCCCGGCGAAAACCAGAGTGACGAGCGCGGCAAGGAAATTCGGGACGAGCACGATGATCACCAATGCCGCCGAAAAGATCAACGCGGAGGGGGTGAGCAGCCCGTTGGTCGTCAGCCGGCTTCTCAGCCGGCCAAGGATGAGAACGGCGAAAATCGCACCGACTCCTAAAGCGCCGAATAGGGCACCATATCCGGCAGGTCCCAGTCCCAGTCGTCGACTGGCGATCAGCGGTAACAGTGCCCACAGGGCCATACCTGGCAGCACGAAGAGCATTGCTCTGAGCAGCAGGCGGCGTACCACCGGGCTGTGCGAGACGTAGCGCCCGCCGGCGCGGAGTGCTGGGATGAATCGCTCTCGCTGACCTGCGGAACCCGGCCGGCGGCGCCACAGAAGCAGGGCGATGGCGAGGAAGACCACTGAGAGGGCATTCAGCGCGAACACGGCCGCCACGCCAAAGCCTGCGATCACTAATCCGGCCAGCGCCGGCCCGGCCGAACGGGCCAAGTTGATGCTGACCCCTTCTAACCTTGTTGCCGCGCGCAACTGGCTCCTCGGCACAAGGTCCGGAATCGTGCTCTGCCAGGTCGGTAGCTGCACCGCCGCGCCGATGGCAAGCGCGAAGGTAAAGGCAAGGAGCAAGGACGGCGGCATGAACCCGAGAGCCGTCAATGTCGTCAGTGAAATCCCGACGATGAAGAAGTAGACCTGCACCGTAAACAGCAGCCAACGCCGATCAAAGGAGTCGGCTAGCACTCCACCGGGGAGCGCCAACAACATGACGGGAAGGGTGTTCGCGGCCTGGACCAGGGAGACCAGCGTGGCAGCATTGGGAGCGTCCACCACCAGCCATTGGGCGCCGACGGTCTGCATCCAGGTGCCGAAATAGCTGAGAAATACTCCGAACCAGAGCCAGCGGAAGGCGCGCTGCCTGAACGGTGCCCAGGGTGAGGACTCCGCAGCGCTGTCCGCCGTAACCGAGGTTTCAGCAGCGGTCGGCTCCGCTGCGCCCTCTTTCTCACTTTGGGTCATTGATCGTTGGGCACGAGTTCGAGCGTCGCGGCGCGCGCCTCAGGGGTCAGGACGGAATTGACGATGCCTGTTGGGTAGCGGCCGTATTTGGCGCGGTACGCCGCGTCGATCTGCTCCCCTACCTCGGCGGGGTCGACGGATACGAAGCTCACGTCCTTCGTCACACCGCCAGCTCGAATATGGCCTCGATGGCGCGTCTGGGTGCCACGAAACCACCCGCCGTCAGGCCCGTTGACCGACCTCACGTAAATCTGGTCTCCGTGCCGTACGACCCAAATCGTTACCGCCTTGCGGAGCGTGCCGTCGCGTCGCATCGACGCGATCTTCAGCTCCTCGGCTGTTTCGATCTTGCTCAGCTCTTCGCTCGTCCACTCACTCACCACAGCCACGGCTCCTTCCCGCTGGAACTACCCTCCCATCGAGCACCGAAGCGGTCATCAGACCCAACGGATCGCTGCCTATACGGTTCGGGCGGCGATCGGCGAGTCAAGATCGTCGCGCACAAACATGGCTCGTCCGCTGCTCGACTCAGTTCAGCAGTTCTTGTAGCCGATGCCGTCTCCCCACGTGCAGGTGTCTTTGAGTTTGCCGCTGCTGCTGCGCAAGATGGCCTTGTCGCCGTCGTTGTTCCAGACGTACCAGCCGCGATCCCAGTAGAGATTGCTGCTGGTGTTACTGCCTTCCCCGCTATGCAGCTTGACGCTCTGTCCAGGCTTTAATTTGAAACTGGGAAAGGTGTAGACGTGATGCGCTTTGTCGCGGACTGTCCATCCTGTCAAGGTCCGGGTGCTTGTTCCAGTGTTCTTGATCACCAAGTATTCGGCGTTCAAGCTAGTTTTGCCACCCCGGTCGGTTCCTGGCGAGTCGTAACGAATTTTCCGAAACTGGATGCTGCCGGCTGCATCGGCGGGTAAGGCAATAAGGCTCGCGATAACCACCAGACAGGCGATGAGAAGGGCGCGAATGCGCATCAGACCCCCGGAGTATTGACCCGTCCGGCCAGAAGCCGGATAGCGGCATGAATAAGAATCGTCAACATAACCTTCAGACGAGGGCCCGACTCCCGCAATCAGCCGAACCGTTAGTCAGGTTCAGTTTGAGATTGCGCAGAGATAACAATTCGTCCGTAACCTTCGGGCAGCCCCCCGCACGGGCGTCCGCGTGTTACGGGCGATCAAGAGAGAGGAGAACAGATGGCACGAATCAAGATCCTGGGTGGTACTGGCTTTGCAGGCGAGGCGGTCGTCCGCGAGGCTGCCCGGAGAGGTCACACGGTGACGTCATACAGCCGGCGGCCGCCAAGCGAACCGGTCGGTGGCGTGGAGTACGTTAACGGCTCCCTTCTGGACTCGGAGCTCCTGGCCAAGACGGTAGAGAACGCCGATGTTGTCTTCGAGACCATTTCCCCGCGCGGTGACATGGAGGGGCGCGTGGAGGAAATCGTCGATCAATTGATCCACCTCGCCGGCGACGCCGGCGTACGGCTCGGAGTGCTCGGCGGCGTGTCGTCGACGCTGGTCTCTGAGGGAGGCCCGCGGCTGTTTGACGTCAGCGAGCAGGAGCCAGAGGTCTTGCCGGAGATCAAAACCGGACTCGCACTGTTGGAGGCGCTCCAGAAGTCCCCTGAGACGCTCGACTGGTTCTACGTCAGCCCAGCCGCGATGTTCGGTGCCTGGTATCCCCAGCGAGTCACCGGTGAGTACCGCATTAGTGACGACGTATTGCTGACCGACGAGAAAGGTGAATCGCATATCTCAGGCGCCGACCTCGCGAAGGCGGTCGTTGACGAGATTGAGCAGCCCCGCTATCGCCGTCGGCGATTTCACGCAGCCCACTAACGACGCGCATACCGGCTGTCAGCGCAGCCCGAATTGCCGCCGCCTGATCCAGCTCTGCGGAGGAGATGTTACAAACTGCTGGGGTGGCCGTACCAGTAGATATCGACCGTTCCATCGGGTCGATTCGTCACGCTGGCCTCTCCGGGCAGCGTCGGCGGCGGTTGGTTCAAGAAATTGACAGCTTCGGACTTGGTCATCCGCGTTGCGACCCGCCATCCCGCCGCGGGATGCACCAGGTCGGCAAGCGTCTCGTCGATCTCTAGGCGCTTGACCATTTCCTTCTTGAGCGCGAGCGCTTCTTCGTAGGTCAACTCGGTCTTCTCGGCAAGACGCTCGTAGTCGTCGGCCATGAGATCTCCTTCATGTGATGGGCCCTCGTACGGAGCTCATCATTAGCACGATCCTAGGAGTCGCGATTCATCTTCATCATCAAACGTCTGACGATCTTACGGCTGCTCATATCGCCAGTGTTGCCCGCTCGCCGCCCAACAGCGGTTCGTGCCGCTCGGCCGCAGCAGCGAACACGGGTTGAAGCTGATCATTGCTCGCACGAATGCGGGTGATGCGATCTGGTTCAAGGCCACCATCGACCGGATGGCCGACATTTTGGCCCGGCAAGGCGACACCGACCCCATCGAGGTGCGCCGCTCCAAAGCCATCGGCATCCTCGCCCAACCCGCCCATGCCCTCGACCTGCTGTGTCAACACCAAGACGACGACTGGGACGGACCTGCCGAACCCGCCGATCCTCCCTACGACCCTGAAGACGGCGAGGAGCAGGCCCAGCCGGCCGAGCAGCAGGTCGTGTCGGCCGAGCAGCGCGCCGAGAGAGCCGATCCCACAGAGCAGATGCCCCAGCCGAGGAGGGCGCTCACCGGTCGCTTCAGCTGACACCGCCGCCGTTTGATCCGGATCGGGCCCGGCCGCGCGCGGTGATCTATGTACATCTCAGTGAGGAAGCCCTCAGCGCCAGCCGCGGCATCGCCCGCGGTGGAAGACGTCGGGCCCGTCCTGCTCGGTCGACTAAACATGCTGCTCGGCGGCTCGTGCAGCATCAGCCTGAAACCGGTGATCGATCTGCCCGCCGGACACGTCCCGGTCGACAGCTACGAAATCCCCGCCCGGCTTCGCGAACAGCTCCAGCTCCGCTACCCCGCCGATGTGTTTCACTATGCCGCCGCGGTGAGCCGCCGCATCGACCTTGACCACACCATCGCCTACCTCAGGCCCGACAAGGGCGGCCCGCCCGGCCAAACCAGAATCGGCAACCTCGGACCCTACGTCCGCCGCCACCACGACTACAAACCAATGGCGGCTGGCGAGTACGCCAGCCAGAACCAGGCACCTGGCTGTGGCGATCACCCCACCGGCGCATCTACCTCGTCAACGCCACCGGCACCCCTCCCCTCGACGATTCCGAGTACGCCCAAAAGATGTGGCGCGCAGCCAAGCCGCCATAACAACAGCTTTACCAACTCGCGCTGCCAAGCGCCGAATGAGACTCCGCCGGCGGCCAACACCGGAGAGCGCCGAGCAGACTTACTTACGAGCAGGCTCCAACGGCTTTTGCGGAGTTGGCGCGCTAACGGTCAGCTTCGCCGGCACAGCTTCCACAGGTATGGGATCCGCGGTCAGCGATTGCAAGTACTTGACAAAGGCGTGAGCCGATTCTCCGTTGTCGTAGCCGCCGAGGTAGTAGTCGCGACGCTCGACCCGGGTAGATGCGAGCGGGTCGTCGTCCAACATGGCGTCGAGTGCATCGTCCAGCGTCGACAGATCCCACTCGATGACATACGCAGAGCGACTGGAGGGAAATCGGGCCTGGAAGATATCGGTCTTGTCGCCTGTGGCCACGATCGCGAACGGCTTGAGGGAGTGCATGAAGTCCGTGACCACGCCCGACACATCGGCCACCATGGCATTCGCGGCATTGGCCAACTCAGCAAATGTCGGCTCAGATGCCGCCGCGTCCCAGCGATGCGGCCGCGACGTCGCCTCAGCATCGGCTCGGAGGAGATCGTGAATGTCGGCAATAGCGGCAGCGGCCTCCGGCAGTCTGCGGTTGGCCGGGTGCGGCCTGAAGATCACTGTCGCATTGCGCGCAAGCAACGCGGAGACGATAGCTGTGCCGATCGGCAGGGACGAGTGGTGGTACCTGTGATCGGCGGAGTACCAGGTCGGAGCGTAGAGCACGACCGGCTTGTCAACTGTGGAGATTGAGGCGGTCGCTGTTTCGATGTTCTCGATCTGGGGACGGCCCAGGATCATGAACTTCTCCGGCGGGATGTGGACGCCATGGGCGGTATAGCGGTCGATCGCTGCCTGGCCAGCCACAACCAGGACGTCGTAGGCCGCCGACTTCCGCCGGCAGGAGGCCTCCTTATCGCTGTCGCCGTGGTGCAGCCAGACGTGAGTCATACGCCGCACCTTCATGAAATCGTCGTTGTCCCGGCTGAAGACATAAAGCGCGGCCCGGACTGTCTTGGGCAACATTGCTCGGATTGCCCGACGGTCTCCACTAGGCGCATAAATCACAGGCATCGTGTACCTCTCCGCCACGCGCTGGAAAGCGAGTGCGTCGGTGGTCACGACAGTGAAGGGTCGTCCGGTTCTCTCCAGAAAAGGTGACCACAAACCTATGTGGAATGCGGCATGCCCGTTGTAAGGCATCGTCAGTACCGGGCCGTACGCGCGAAGCCTGTCGAGGACAAGCCGGTGGTACCGGGTGAAGCGCGCAAGCTGCCACACGCATCACGGCCAACATTGCTACGGCGAGGACTGCAAGGACCGAGAACACAACGGCTGGCAGCGACAGCGTGGCAGCGACAAAGCCGAGGACGAGAAACGCACACATCGTCGGCCCGCCCCACCCGTACGGCCAGCGCGGAGGGTCAACCGGCTTATTGGGAACTCCTGGCAGATTCCGCGCTTGTAGTCGCACGACATCAACGTCTTTGAGGGCGGCGCAAAACCACCACAGGCCGCCAAGTACCACCAGCAAGCCTGCAACGACGAGGAACGGCAAGCGCGGGGAATTAGCCAGGTACCAGCAGGCAACTCCCGCGCACAGCATGATGGCGGCGCTCAATCGAACTCGGAATGTCTCTAGCGTTCGCGTGTGGATACTCAGCCCGAGCAACACCAGCTGCTGCGCAATCCCGATCAGCAACCCAGCGGCGCAAGCGACTTGCAGCCAGGAGACATCCGCGGCCCAGACGGACGTGATGCCGCCGAGCAACGCCAGAACGGACCACGCTCGCGAAGCCAACAGTCGCGGCATGTGTGATCCTCCCCGAGGTGTTGGGTTGACCCTATCCGTTTCGCATCGACGTCTGGCGGAAGTGTTCATTTTCGGCGGGTTGTGAGCGCTCTCAGACCTGCGGCAGATCAGCTGCGGACGATGCCATCGCCGAATCGGAACAGCGGATCGGCGGTGTCGAACGGGACGTCGCTTCGACTCTCCGCGACCGCTCTCGTCGACGACGGTAGATCGAACGGCAGTCGCCCGCGGGCCTGGGCTGCGCCGAGCAAGACGTCGGCGATTGCGTCGTCGCTGGCTCCGAACTCGACCAACAGGGCGGTTGCTGCCTCGGCGATCTCGGGCACGATCGCCGGGCGGTCGAAGAGCACCACGATCGTCGGCACCTGCCGGCAGAGCGCGACGATCCGTTCGCGCTCCTGAGGGCGAACTTCCAGCGATCCAGCATGGAAGAACGACTCGAACCCGCCCGGGCGCGGTTCGTACGGTGCGTTGATCCGAAGAACGGCAAGATCGGCTGCGGCCGGATCGTCGACCACCCGACCCAACCGGGCGGCGGCGGCCGGCGCGATGTTCTCGACATAAACCGCATGGTCGCCGGCCAGGGGCAGGCTGCCGGGCCTGAGTCTGCGGCGGTGAGCCGGACGATCGCTGCCCGTTGCGTGGCCTCGCCCTTCTGCCACGAAATCAGCTCGGCCGATAGTCGCACTGCGTGGTCGACCTCGAGGAAGGGCTGATCGAAGAGCCCGAGGACGAACTTCTCCCGCAGTAGCCGGCGGACCGACTGGTCGATGCGCTCCTCGCTCACCCGTCCTGAACGCACCGCTTCGACCACCAACTCAGGCCTGGATTCACCGCCGAACTGGTCACAGCCAGCATCGATGATCTTGACGACCCGGTCGAGCTCGCTGAGATGCTCGACGCCCCACGCGCGGGCTGGCATCGGCTGGCCCATGATGACGCTGTCGCTGATCAGTCCCCAGTCGGTGCAGACGATGCCGTCGAAGCCGAGTTCATTGCGCAGCAGCTTCAGTGATCACTCCATGGCTGAAGGCGAAACCGACCTCTTCCCAGTCCGTGCCGACCGGCATGCCGTAGTAAGGCA
>CAWFJC010000004.1:0-36761 GCA_963815975.1 uncultured Actinomycetota bacterium | reverse complement strand
CACCCAGATCCGCATCGCGCCTGGGTCCCGGTTTCCCCAGGTGTAGTACGGCACCGCGGTCAGCGGGACCGACTCCACGGGCTCTTCGCCGGATGTGCGATCCGCAGGACGGTACGGCCACCACGAGGCGCTGGACCGGGGCCGGACTCGGCCCCCGATCCGGATCATCGCGACACCGCCCAGTGGTCCGTCCACGGACACCACCTCCGGCGGGACAGCCGTGTCGATGGCGAGGTCGTCCAGTCGGTGTCCGGGGTTGTCTACGGTCTCCAGGCAGTACACCAGCGGCCCGTACTCGAGCGCGACGGCGCCTCGAGCAGCGTCTAGCCGCGGGTCGGCCGCGGTGAAGCGCGGCTCCAGTGGCAGCACCAGAACGACCTCGTCGCCGTCGTTCCACTGTCGTCCCACCACCCACCAGCCGGCAGTGGGTGCGGTGTCCACTGCGGTGCCGTTGACTGTCAACGTCGGCTGTTCGGCCCAGTGCGGCACTCGCAAGGCCAGCTCCCACGTACCTGCTGGCGCTTCGGCCAGCCGGATGGTGATGGTGCCATCCCACGGGTAGTCAGTGGTCACCTCCATCCGGACCTTGCCGCCGGCCATAGCGGCGGCGTACCGGCCGGTCATGTACTGGTGCAGCACCACGCCTGTATCACTGCCGACTAGTACGTAGTGCTCCAGTGAGGCCAGCGTCCGCATGACGTTCGGCGGGCAGCAGGCGCAGTCGAACCACTCCATGCGTTCGTAGTCGTGATCATCGCCGCGGACCACGTGACCCTCACGGACCTGCAGCGGGTTGGCGTAGATGTAGCGCTGGCCGTCCAGCGAGAGGCCGGCCAGGAACCCGTTGTAAAGGGTGCGCTCCATCAGGTCGGCGTACTTTGCTTCGCCGGTGATCATCAACATCCGCCAGGAGAACATGATCGAAGCGATGGCCGCGCAGGTTTCGCAGTAGCTTCGCTCGTTGGGCAGTTCGTACGGGTCGCCGAACGCCTCGTCGCTGTGGTGTGCCCCGATGCCCCCGGTCAGGTAGGTCTTGGTGGCCACCATTTCGGCCCAGAGCCGCTGCAGGGCCTCGAGCAGGCTGACGTCGCCGGTCTCGACGTACACGTCGGCCACCCCCGCGAGCAGGTAGAGCTGGCGGACTGCGTGCCCTTCGACCGACCTGGCTTCCCGGACCGGTACGTGGTCCTGCCAATAGTGCCGGCCAAACCGGTCGTCTCCGAGCAGCCCGTAGCCACGCCGGTCGACGAAATAGCGAGCTCGTTCCAGGTACGACTCGGCGCCGGTCTCCCGGTAGAGCTCCACCAGCGCGGTCTCGATTTCCGGGTGTCCGCATACGCCATCGACCTTGCCCGCCTCAGTGCCAAACGTGTCGACGACCAGGTCCGCCACCCGCCGGGCCACCTCGAGAAGGCCGACATCGCCAGTGGTCCGGTGCAGCGCCACGGCGGCCTGGATGAGGTGCCCAGCGCAGTAGAGCTCGTGTCCCCACTGCAGCTGTACGAACCGTTCGCCGGGAAATCGCACCTGGAAGTGCGAGTCGAGGTAGCCGTCGGGCTGCTGGGCGTCGCGAAGTAGCCGCTGGGTCTCGGCCAGCTGTTGGCGTAACCGATCTGCCAGCGAAGAGTTCAGCGCCGGATCGGCGTACGCCCAGGCGACCGCCTCCAGCCACTTGTACACATCGCTGTCCAGAAACGGCAGATCGTTGACGTAGTCGCCGGTGCTGCGACCCGCAGCCAGCTCCAAGTTGTGGAAGTTGCCGGCCCGGTGCAGCCGATTCCACCCGCCTGGAATGCTCACCTCCCGGTTGACCCGCCGTCGATCCGCCCACAACCCACCGGTGATCTCCGCTGCGACGGCCGGCCGGAGAGCTGTGGCGCTTCTGGCTGTGAGTTGGATCGGGCCGCCGCCGCGGCGCCGACTGGTTTGGGCCATAGGAGTCTTCTACGTTGAATGGCTGCGAGTCGGACCGGTCGACTCGCCAAGGGCCAGCACACCGGCGCGCAGCACCGGCGTCAGCGGCGGGCCGCCGTCGAGTTGGCGCAGCAGCGCCTCCACCCCGAGCTGACCCAGCTCGGTGCCGGGCGCTGTCACCGTGGTCAGCGGGGGATTGCACATCGCCGCCATGTCGAGCGAGCTCATGATCGACATCACCGAGATGTCGCTGGGCACCGGCCGACCGATACGGGCCAGCTCGGCCACCATGCCCGCGGCGGCCGTCTCGTCGGCGATGATCACGGCGGTGGTCTCCGGCGCGGTGGCCACCAGCTCCATCCCGGCGTCACGCCCCGAGCGCACCGACTGCCGGCAGCGCAGGACAACAGGCTCGATCGCGCGCTGTGCGCAAAGCTCGCGGTAGGCGATCTCCGAGCGGACGTACGGCCCATAGCTGGCGAAGCTCTCGGCGTCCTCGCTGCCGTTGACCAGCACAATCCGATGGTGGCCCAGCTCGGCCAGGTGGTCCATCGCCGTCCGCATTGTCGCGTCGAAGTCGATGTCGACGTAGTGCAGCCCCGTCACGTCGCGGGTGCGGCCGATCAGGGCGAACGGGATATCGAGCTCCCGCAGCGCCGCCACCCGGGCGTCGTCGAGCTGGACCTCCATCAGCAGCACGCCGTCGACCAGCTTCTGGCCGACCAGCGCGGCCAGCTCGCTGCCGTCATTGCCGACCGGCCAGACCACCAGGTGGTGGTCGGCGGCGCTCGCTGCGCGCGCCGCGCTGGTGATGAACTCGGTCACCGAGCCAGCCAGCCGATGCGCGAGCATCGGATAGACGAGGGCGATGATCTGGGTACGCCGGCTGGCCAGGGCTCGCGCGACGACGTTTCGGCGGAAACCCAACTCGGCCATCACCCGCTCGATCCGCTCCCGGGTCTCCGGCGCCACCCGCTTGGAGTTGTTGACCACGAACGACACGGTGGCGATTGAGACGCCGGCCGCCTCCGCCACCTCTCGCATGGTGGTAGCCATCGCGCGACCTCCGATCGTTATGCGTGGCACCGGGACCACC
Source organism: uncultured Actinomycetota bacterium (assembly GCA_963815975.1). Classification (GTDB taxonomy): domain Bacteria; phylum Actinomycetota; class Actinomycetes; order Propionibacteriales; family Propionibacteriaceae; genus Microlunatus. The sequence continues at coordinate 33,751 of CAWFJC010000004.1, read as the reverse complement.
TATTGACAAATCCTCGGTAGGCCAGCCAAAGTGGAGCGAAGCCAGTCTAAACGCTTAACCACCAATCGGGAACCTTCGTTGCCCCGCCCTTTGCGCAGAGGTTAAGCGCTTTGAATTTCACATCCGTCAAGTCGAAGGAGCTGCACTGATGATCAAGAAGCGAGTGTTGGCCGCGGCCGCGATGGCTTCGCTGGTCCCGCTGACCCTGGCCGCGTGTGGCGGAGGCGGGTCGAACGCTGGCGGGAGCGCCAGCTCCTCCTCCGAGGCCGTCGACAGCCTGACGGTGCTGGACTACTACACCGATGAGCCGGGCAAGTCCAACATCGACGCCCAGCTGCAAAAGTGCGGAACCTCGATCGGGGTCGCCAAGGTTGACCATCAGTCGGTGCCAGGCCCGACCCTGATCCAGAAGGTGCTGCAGCAGGCGTCGTCGAAGACGCTGCCCGACGTGCTGATGCTGGACAACCCCGACATCCAGCAGATCGCCGAGACGGGTGCGCTCGTGCCGTTGGGCGACTTCGGGCTCAACGCCGACGGGTACGCACCCGGTCCGGTGTCGGCCGCCACGTACGACGGCCAGCTGTACGGCCTGCAGCCCGGCGCCAACACCCTGGCGATCTTCTACAACAAGGACGTCCTGGCCAAGGCCGGCGTGCAGCCGCCCAAGACCTGGGCCGAGCTGAAGGCCACGGCCAAGAAGCTGACGAGCGGTAAGCAGTACGGCTTCGCCTTCAACGCCACCGCCGACTACGAGGGTGCCTGGCAGTTCCTGCCGCCGATGTGGACCAACGGTGGCGACGAGACCGACCTCAAGAGCCCGCAGGTGGCCGAGCGCCCTCCAGCTGTGGAAGGACCTGGTGGACGACGGCTCGGTGTCCAAGAGCGCGGTCAACTGGAAGCAGTCTGACGTCAACGACCAGTTCATCGCCGGCAAGGCCGCGATGATGCTGAACGGACCGTGGCAGATCCCGGCGCTGACGAAGGCGAAGATCAACTATGGGCGTGGTCCCGTTCCCGGTCAACACCCCCGACCAGACGTCGGTCGCCCCGCTCGGTGGCGAGGCGTGGACCGTGCCGGAGACCGGCAACGACGCGAAGAAGGCTAAGGCCGCCGAGCTGGTCAAGTGCATGAACACCGACGAGAACCAGATGCTCCGGGCCAAGCAGGGCGGTCTGGTGCCGACCAAGCTCGCGCTGGCCGACGGAGTTCAAGAAGGAAGTTCCGTCGATGGCCGGCTTCACCGACGCGGTCGCCAGCGCCCGCGCCCGGACCGGCAAGCTCGGCGCGAAGTGGCCCGACACCGCCAAGGTGATCTATACCGGCATGCAACTCGTGCTGACCGGCCAGGCGACTCCTGCCGACGCGATGGCCAAGGCCGGCGCCAGCTGACCGACCGCGACGGAACGGGAAAGGAGTCGGCGCATGTCGGATGCGAAGACGCTGACCACCGCGACCGAGCCCGCCGCACCGTCCTTCGAGACCGCGCCGCCCCGCAGAGGGGGCCGGCGCGGGGAGGAAATCGCGAAGATTCTCTTCGTGGTCCCGGCTGCCCTGGCGATCATCGCCTTGTTCGGCTACCCGGTGGTCAAGAACCTGGTGATGAGCTTCCAGAACTACACGCTGCGGACGTTCATCAACGGCAAGGCACCGTGGGTGGGGCTGCAGAACTACGCGGCGGTGGTGACCGACGAGCTGTTCACCAAGGCGCTGATCAACACCGCGCTGTTCACCATCGGGTCGATCGCCGGCCAGTTCGTGATCGGCATGCTGCTGGCGCTGTTCTTCCACAAGAACTTCCCGCTGAACGGCGTCCTCCGCGCGCTGTTTCTGCTGCCGTGGCTGATCCCGCTGATCGTGGGCAGTGCCGCCTGGCGGGCCATCCTCGAGCAGGACAGCGGCATCCTCAACGTCACGCTGGAGAACATCGGGATCATCGACGACACCGATCCCCTGGCTCACCTCGCCGAACGTGGCGTTGATCGCGATCATCCTGGTGAACATCTGGCTCGGCATCCCGTTCAACCTGACCCTGCTCTACAGCGGACTGCAGGACATCCCGGATGAGCTGTACGAGGCGGGTGCGCTGGACGGTGCGACCGGCTGGAAGGCGTTCTGGAACATCACCTTGCCGAACCTGCGGGCCGTGGTCAGCGTGGTGCTCATGCTGGGCGTGATCTACACCCTGAAGGTGCTCGACATCATCCTGGGCCTGACCCAGGGTGGGCCGGCCAACGCGACCCAGACGATCGCTGTGATGTCGTACCAGCGCTCGTTCGTGGAGTTCAAGTTCGGCCAGGGGGCCGCCCTGAGCAACATCTTGATCCTCATCGCACTGGTCTTCGCGATCGTCTACCTACGGGCCAATCGGCGCCGGGTCGACGAGTAAGGAGCAGAAGATGATCACTCACAAGCAGCGACTTGCCGCCCGTCAGACCCGGCGCGGACTTCGTACCGCCATCGCCGTCGTCCTGCTTGCCCTGATGCTCTTTCCGGTCTACTGGATGCTCAACATCTCGCTGCAGGCAAGCGGGGGCACTCTGCCGTCGACCTTCTTTCCTTCGCACCCGAGCCTGGCCGGATACACCACTGCTATCCACGATCAGGGCCAGAATCTCGTCACCAGCTTGCTGATCGCTGTCGGCACGGTGGTGCTGACTCTGCTGATCGCCACACCGTGTGCGTACGCCCTGGCCCAGTTCAGGTTCCGCTGGATCAGCTGGGCCTTGCTCGCCATCTTGATCTCCCAGATGATCCCAGGAATCGTGATCGCGAATGCCCTCTACACCTTGTACGAGAACATCGGCCTGCTCAACTCCATCCCCGGGCTGATCATCGCGAACGCCGCGAACGCAGTCCCGTTCGGGATCTTGATCATGCGGTCGTTCATGCTCGCAGTGCCGACCTCGATCGTCGAGGCTGCCCGGGTCGATGGGGCCGGTCTAGTCCGCGCGTTCCTGTCCATCGTGGTGCCGATCAGCCGGAACTCGCTGATCACCGTCGGGCTGTTCGCCTTCTTGTTCGCGTGGAGTGACTTCATCTTCGCGCTGACCCTGACCACGAAGGGGAACATCGTTCCCGTCACCCTCGGCATCTACACCTACCTGGGCGCGCACATCTCCAACTGGAGCGCGGTGATGGCCACAGCCATGCTCGCCTCGATCCCGGCGATCATCCTGCTCGTCATCGCCCAGAAGTACATTGCCGCCGGTGCCACCGGCGGCGCCGTGAAGTAACACCCACGGAAGGGACATGCCACCGTGACTTCTAGTACTGCTGAGCCCATCCGTCGTTCTCGTATGGGGCGAGAACCGCCACGAGCAGATCGAGCCGCACGTCGCGGCCATCTACCCCGAGGGGATGCACACCACGATCGCCGCAAGGCATCGCCGAGAATCTCGGGGACGACGCCGTGATCAACACCACCACGCTCGACGAACCTGAGCACGGCCTGACCGAGGAGGTGCTACGGGACCTGGACGTCCTGGTCTGGTGGGGCCACGCCGCGCACGGCGAGGTCGCCGACGATGTCGTCGAGCGGGTCCACCGACACGTGCTCTCCGGCCTCGGTCTCGTAGTGCTGCACTCTGGCCACTGGTCCAAGATCTTCGGCAAGCTGATGGGGACCACGTGCACGCTGCGGTGGCGTAGCGAGCAGGACCGCGAGCTGGTGTGGACAGTGAATCCGACCCACCCGATCACCGAGGGGGTTCCAAATCCGATCATCATTGACGCCCAGGAGATGTACGGCGAGACCTTCGACATCCCTGCCCCGGACGAGTTGATCTTCATCTCGTCCTTCACCGGCGGCGAGGTGTTTCGCAGCGGCTGCACGTTCCGCCGGGGCCACGGCAAGATCTTCTTCTTCTCGCCGGGTGATCAGGACTACCCGGTGTACCACCATTCCGACGTACGCCGGGTGATCGCGAACGGAGTCGCCTGGGTGAAGAGCGACCGGCCGCGAGAGCTGCCGACCCTGCTGCGCTATGAGACCGACGACTTCTTCAACGGCCACGGCTACACCGGCCCGATCGAGTCCCACGACGATGAGCAGGCTGATGCCCTCGCCACGTGAGCGGATCAAGATCATCCAGGTCGGCGCCGGCGCCATGGGCCGGCTCTGGCTCGACGTCGTCGCCGGCTCGGCGGATATCGAGCTAGTCGGTCTGGTCGACATCGACCTGTCGGCGGCGCAGCGGTCGGCGGCCGGTGCGGGCCTGCCCGACGTGGCGCTCGCACGCTCGCTGCCCGAGCTGCTCGACTGGGTGGCAGCAGACGCTGTCCTCAACGTCACCGTGCCCGAGGCCCACGCAGACGTCAGCATCACCGCGCTGCTGCACGGGCTCGCGGTGCTGTGCGAAAAACCCCTCGCCGACACCCTGGCCGCTGCACTGTCCATGATCGCTGCCGCCGAGGTCGGCGGTCGGCTGCTGATGGTCTCCCAATCCCGGCGGTACTGGCGTAACCTCGACGCGCTACGCGGCCAGATCGCCCGGCTCGGCCGGCTCGGCCTCGTGCAGTGCACCTTCTTCAAGGCACCGCACTTCGGCGGTTTCCGCGAGGAGATGACCTATCCGCTGCTCAAGGACATGGCGATTCACCAGTTCGACCTGGCCCGCGACCTGATCGGCAGCGAACCGGCGGCCGTCTACTGCGAGTCCTTCAACCCGAACTGGAGCTGGTACGCCGGCGACGCGGCCGCCAACGTGGCTGTTGACTTCGCGGACGGCACTCGGTTCGTGTTTACCGGCAGCTGGTGCAGTCCCGGTCTGGAAACGTCCTGGAATGGCAGCTGGCGAATCAGCGCGGCCGGCGGCACAGCACTGTGGGACGGTGACGATGCACCGGTCGCCCAGACCGCCGACGGCAACCGATCCCCGCCGAACCGGGAACAGAGCCGGAGCAGATCGCCGGCTCGCTGGCGGAGTTCGTCACCGCGTTGCGCACCGGCGCCGCACCGTGGGGCGAGGCGCACAGCAACGTCATGAGCCTGGCGATGGTCGAGGGCGCGATCCAATCGGCCCAGACCCGGCAGCGGGTGGTCCTCGGCGACCTGCTTGAGGATGCCTACCGGCAGGCGCTCGTTGCCGAGCAGCGACCCGAGCTAGCGGCGGCGCTGGCGTCCTGGCCGTCCTTGCACGAGGTGATCGGCAACGCGAGCCGGGCGGTCCCCGCCGGCGAGCTGAAAGGAGAGACTTAGATGAGTGATGTCCTGCGGGTCGGCATGGTGGGGTACGCCTTCATGGGCGCCGCCCACGCCCAGGCATGGCGCAACGCCCACCGGTTCTTCGACCTGCAGCTCACCCCAGAGCTGACCGCTGTCGCCGGCCGCAACCCGGAGGCGGTGAGCGCGGCGGCCGAGCGGCTCGGCTTCGCCTCGAGCTGAGACCGACTGGCACATGCTGGTCGAGCGCGACGACATCGACCTGGTCGACATCTGCACTCCAGGTGACAGCCACGCCGAGATCGCCATCGCAGCCCTCGACGCCGGCAAGCACGTGCTCTGCGAGAAGCCGCTCGCCAACACCGTCGAGGAGGCGGAGCAGATGGCGGCGGCAGCCCGCTCAGCCGCCGAACGCGGGGTATGGGCCATGTGCGGATTCACCTACCGCCGGACGCCAGCCCTCGCCTTGGCCCGCCAGCTGGTCGATGCCGGCCGGATAGGCGCCGTACGTCAAGTCCGGGCGCAGTACCTGCAGGACTGGCTGCGCGATCCCGACGCCCCGATGACCTGGCGGCTCGACAAGGCCAAATCCGGTTCGGGGGCGCTGGGCGACCTCGGCGCCCACCTGGTCGACACGACCCAGTGGCTCACCGGCCAGTCGATCACTGGCGTTTCCGCGATTACGGAGACATTCGTGACGTCGCGGCCGCTGGGCGGTGAGCGCTCGGGACTGGGCGGTCACGGGGACGCCGGCGCAGATGTCCCGCGGGGCGAGGTCACCGTGGACGACGCCGCGTTGTTCACGGCGCGGTTCTCCGACGGCGCGATCGGGACGTTTGAGGCCACTCGGTTTGCGCTCGGTCGCAAGAACGCGTTGCGGATCGAGATCAATGGCACCAACGGCTCGCTCGCATTCGACTTCGAGGAGAACAACCTGCTGCAGTTCTTCGACGGCACGCAACCGATCGAGGAGCAGGGCTTCCGGCGAATCCTTGTCACCGAGCCAGAGCACCAATACCTGAGTGCCTGGTGGCCGCCGGGGCACGGTCTCGGCTACGAGCACGGCTTCACCCACCAGGTCGTTGACCTGGTAGGCGCGATCGTGGAGAACCGGCAGCCGACCCCGTCATTCGACGACGGTTTGAGCGTGCAGCGGGTGCTCGGCGCCGTCGAGAACAGTGCCAGCGCGCGACTCGGCCTGGACAACCGTATAGAGGCCCGCGAAGACCTCAGACAGTGAGGGCCGGCATCCTCCATGAGCAGGAGCCATCCGGTCCCCCACGGCACGATAGCCACCACATCTTGAGGCGTGTCTCGGCGGTAACCACCGTGGCGTGGCTGGTGAACGCGGGTACGCCGGCTTAGTGGCGAAGTCCCAGCGGGAGGGCACCGGAGGGCTCGGCGGTGGCCCACCCCGACAGCGGTGCGCGGCGCGAGGTCCGGCTGCGTGAGTCAGTCGATGAATCAGTAGCAGTGGGAGACCTGCTTTCGGTATTGATGTCAGTGGTCCCCTCTAAAGTGAAAATATGTCCTGCATATCTGCTTGAGTGCAGTTATGTGGTGATCGTGGCTGAGGGTCGGCGTCCGGTCGGCGGGCGTGACTATCCGCGGACCTATCAGGAGTTCCGGTCTTGGTTTCCCGACGAGCTGGCGTGTCGGGAGTATCTGGTTGGACTGCGCTGGCCGCAGGGATTCTCCTGTCCAAACTGCGGCAGCGGCGGCTGCTGGCGGACGGCCACGGGGCTGTGGATGTGCGCCGAGTGTGGGTTGAAGACCTCGGCCACCGCCGGCACGATCTTTCATCGCTCACATACGCCGTTGTCGACCTGGTTCGCCGCGGTCTGGTTCGTCACCTCGCAGAAGAACGGGGTGTCGGCGCGGGGGTTGCAGGACGCCCTCGGGTTCGGTTCCTATGAGACCGCATGGGCGTGGCTGCACAAGCTGCGCCGCGCTATGGTGCGACCGGAACGAGAGCTGCTCAGCGGTGTCGTCGAACTCGACCAGAGCTTCCTGGGCGGCCGCAGCCACGGCAAGGCGGGCGGGTCAACCGAGAAGGCGCCGATCACCATCGCCGTCGAGCGGCTCCCCAGTGGCCGTCTGGGTCGAGCGCGGCTGCAGCTAGCCGACATGCCTAGCGGCTTGGATCAGGTCGCGTTCGCTCGTGAGGTCATCGCCCCGGGCACCGAGATCCACACCGATGGCGCCCTCGTGCTCACCCGACTCAGCGACCACGGCTTCACCCATCACCCCACCCCGGGCTACCTCGCCAGTGACCTCGACGCGGTCGTGCCCGGACCGCACCTGGTCTCCTCGCTGCTCAAACGATGGACAGCCGGCACACTGCACCACCGGATCAGCCGCCAACATCTGCCTTACTACCTCGACGAGTTCACCTTCCGGTTCAACCGGCGGACGTCCCGAGCCCGGGGGCTGCTGTTCTACCGACTGCTCCAGCAGGCCGCCGGCACCGACCCGCACCCCCTTAGCGAGCTCATCGGCGGCACCGGCTACAACTGGGACGAACCCACAGACGACTAAGCCTCAACTGCACTCAAACAGATATCCAGGAAATATGTTCGATTCGACCGAGGAGCTGCCACCGGCTGGTGCCGCGCAGTTGGCGGGGTTGATCGAGCAGAATTTTGCTGAGCTGGTGTCGGCGGAGTGTCGGATGTTGCAGCTGGCCTGCGCCTGGGCGGATGCGCATTATTTGGATTCGGGCAGCGATGAGTATCAGCCGCTGATCCAGCGTGCCTGTGCGTGGGGTGGTGAGGGGACTCCGGAGGTGTCGGAGTATTGCGCCGCTGAATTGGGCGCACTGCAGGGGACAGGAATTATGGCGGCTCGATCCTTGATCGCGGACGCGTTGGATCTGCGGTATCGGCTGCCGCGGTTGTGGGGTCGTGTGTTGACCGGTGGGGTGCGGGCGTGGCAGGCCCGCAAGATCGCGGAGCAGACCCGGCCTTTGTCGTGGGAGGCCTGTGTAGATGTTGATCATGCCCTCGGTGATTTTGTCGGGATGATGCCGTGGCCGCGGTTTGCCACGATCTTGTCTGCGGCGATCCTGGAGGCTGATCCGGCGCTGGCTGCGGAGCGGGCCGAGCGGGCCCGCAGCACCCAGGACGTGTTCAGTTTCGACTCCGAGGATGGTTTGAAGACGGTGGTGGCGAAGGCCGCGGCAGGCGATGCAATCTGGTTCTTGGCAACGGTGAACAGGATCGCGGAGATCTTGGCTGCCCGGGGCGATACCGATCCGGTGGGGACGCGGCGGGCCCGCGCGCTGGGCATTTTGGCGCAGCCTGCGGAGGCTTTGCGGCTGCTGATCCAGCATCAGCACGACCGCCCCGAGCAGCCCGACGAGGCGACCGAGCGCGAGCCGGCGGCGTCCGAGGGCGAATCCGGATACGAGCCGGAGGCCACGGTCGAGGACGAACCCGATGCTCCGTCTCAGCGGGAACTCGAGCCAGATATGGAAGCCGATGATCATCAGTCGTTGTCAACGGAGCCTCCGGCGTTTGACGCCAACGCGGCCCGGCCGCGGGTGGTGCTGCATTTCCATCTGTCCGAGGCAGCCTTGGGTGCCGGTCACGCGACGGTTCGGCCTGAGGACGGCGGCCCGCTGACCCTCGATGAGCTGGTGGAGTTCCTGGCCCGTGCGGGTTGCCAGGTACGCATCCAACCGGTGCTGGATCCGACCGAGGTCGCGCCGATCGACGGCTATGAGATACCGCAGCGGCTGCGGGCGGCGGTCAGAGTCCGACAGATCGCCGACGTCTTCCCGTTCGGCACATGTGTCAGTCCAAGCATGGATCTAGATCACACCGACCGGTACGTATCAATGGATTACGGCGGGCCGCCCGGTCAGACCCGGCTCGGCAATCTGGGGCCGATGGCCCGGCCCGGTCACCGGGCAGAGACTCATGGCGGGTGGGAGAAGCGGCAGCCCGAGCCTGGGTATTTCGTGCACCGCTCACCGACCGGCTATGTCTACCTGGTCACCAATCAAGGCACCCTTGCGCTGGGCCACACCGCCTTCAGTGCTGCGGTCTGGAACGCCGCCGCGCCGAAGCCTGCCGCAATCCCAGCCTAGCTGACCGTAAGGCGACGGCCGTAGAGAGCTAGTGCCCATGCGTCGGTGAGGACGTCGATCACTGCCTGTTCGGTGTCGAAGGGGGCGTTTGAGTCGCGGCTCATGAGTGAATTTGCATTGCATCTAGTGGTAGACGATGTTCCCTCGTCGATTACCTTCTACGAGCAGGCCTTGAACGCGCAGGTCACCCGCGTGCTGCACCTCCCCGACGGCTCGATCGCCACGGCTGAGCTTGACATCGACGGGTTGCCGGTGGCGCTGGCCGCCCCCGTTCCCGGCACCCCGCTGGCCACACCTGGTTCGACATCCACCTCGGCGGCTGCCTATCGGCTGACTGTTGCAGACGCTGACGCCGCTTTTTCGCGTGCGGTGAACGCCGGGGCTAGGGTCCGTGCGCCGGTGCAAGATGCGTTCTGGGGAGTGCGGACCGGTGAGGTGCTCGACCCGTCCGGCCATCGCTGGGCCTTTGACCAGTACTTGCGGGTCGTGCCGGTTCAGGAGATCGAGGCACAGCTGGCGGGGATGCTCGCCGGGCCCTCCTAGTCGGTGGTGCCGTCCTGGGTGTCAGGAGACAGAACCGTGACGACGCTGGAGTCGTCAGGGCGCCCAGCCCAGCGGCCTCGGCGATCAGGAAGAGCTGCTGTGCGGCCGCGGCCAAGGGCAGTGGCACGTGGGCGGTGCGGCCGACGGCTGTCACGATTCCCATGTCTTTGACGAAGATGTCGATTCTGGATTTGACCTCGGCACCGCCGGTGTACGCCTGCAGCATCCGGGGGCCGCGATCGGCGAACATGAACGAGCCGGCCGCGCCTTGTGACAACGCATCGATGACCAGCGCCGGATCCAAGGTCCAGACCGCGTGCCAGCGCGATCGCTTCCGCCGCCGCAGCGATGTGAACGCCGGCGAGAAGCTGGTTGATGGTCTTCAGCGCCTGGCCGTCACCGGGCCGGGGCCCGACGATCGTCAGCGTGGACGCGAGGTGGTCCAGCACCGGACGGGCGCTGTCCAGGGTTGCGTCGTCGGCCCCGACGACGATCAGCAGATCACCGTTCCCTGCGCGTACCGGGCCACCGCTGATCGGAGCGTCGACAAGCGGATAGTCGGCCGCCGCAAGCTTGTCCGCGAGGTCGCGGGCCGCGTCCGGGCCGACAGTGCTGGTCAGGATCACCGGGGATCCGGCTTTGCAGCGTCTCGAGTCACCCCGTCCGGCCCGAACAGTGCAGTTTCCGCCTGCGCGTGGTCGCGGACCGCGAGCAGGGCGATGTCGGCTTCCCCACAGGCCGCGGCCGGAGTCGATTCGGCGTTGATGCCGGCTTGCTCGGCCTCTCCACGGCGCGGCTCGTACGGTTCGAAACCGGTAACCGCGAACGTCGTCGCGAGGTGGGTGGCCATGGGTAGACCCATCGCTCCCAAGCCGATCACCGCAATGTGAGGCCTGTTGTTGTTGATCATGGGCCACGCTTCCTTCTTCGCTAGGCACGGATCGATCGTGCGATCAAGCGCATCACACGCTCCGCAGCGTGGCGACCACCGCGGCCAGTGCATGATCGTCACCGACATTGCCGGCGAAGACGATGTAGGGAATGCCCGGGGCAGGTCCAGCGACCGGCTCCCACAGCGAGACGATCCCCGGCAGCATGTTGCCGCGGGTCCAGGCCCGCCTGATCCCCAATCCCTCGGTCGCGGTGTCGGACGACGTGATGCCCCCCTTGGCCAGCACGAACGCCGGCCTGACCAGCTTGACGACTTCCCGCACCGTGCCGACCAAGGCGCCGCTGACCGTACGAGCGATCACCAGACTGTCAGTCGCGTCGGCGCCGGTGATCAAGGTCCGGCTGGTGCGGATCACGACGTCACTATCGGAAGGGTTGTCCTGCAACAGGCGCGCCGCCTCGGTAGCGATCGTCGGTGACGTGCCGATCGTGGGTGCTCGGCTCCAGGAGTGTCGGGCACGTTCAGCTCCAGCTCCAGAATGTGGCCGGCCGTGCGCAGCTGATCGAGCTGACGGGTGGTCAGGCCGACGTGCGAGCCGACCGCGATGAGTCCGTGCTGAACCGAAGGTCGACCGGCGTCGGTCGGTCCCGGAATGTCGACTGAGCCACGATCCCAGCGAGTCGGGCTGGCGTCGACGGCCGGAGTTGCCTCCTGTCCGCTGCGAGATCGGACGAACGACGGTCCGGTGCGATAGACGAAGCTCTTTCCCGCGGCCTCGGCGCGGACAAGGCGAGCACCACCACCTGGAGGTCGGCGTCTTCCGCCGCGTCGACGACGACCGGCTGAGCCGTCGTGGAGACCGCCGAGGATCTCCTGGACACGATCCGGGCCGCCCTCACGGATGTCGGTGAGCGTGATCGTCGCGACGTCCAGACGAGAGATCCGGCCGCCGGTCTTCTCTTCCACCCAGTCCGAAGATCGGAGTTCTGGTAGCCGAAACTGGCGTCCTCTGGCGAACTCACTCTGGGCGACCGGGATCATCCCGTCGTTGGTACGCATCCAGTGCATCGAGTCCACCGTGACCCGGCCTGGCTCGATGTAGGCCGGACAAATGACCACACCGTCGACGGCGGTGCCGAGCCGTTCGAGCTCATGCGGCCAGACATCGGTCTCGAGCGGAAAGTACCCGCGCAACGTGGAATCGCTGCGACTCGCGATCACGTACGGCACATCGCCTTCCAGCGAGACGCCTCGGCAAGGGCCTGCACGATCTGCGGGTTGCGCTCCGCCGCATCAGCCTCGGAGAGACTGCGAGTGTTGGTGAGCACGAAGAAGGCCGTGGTGGGCTGCTGCAAGAGCCCATCGCAAGTCAGGCACCGACCAGCGGGTCAACACCGGCAGGTCGGCAATGCTCTGGGTGCCGGTGGGGTCATCGTCGAGTACCACCAGGCGACGGCCGGCACGGATCTCGTCGAGATTGGTGCCTACCTCGCGTACCGCAGGTTGATCAGCCAACAATGCCTGCAGCGACACTGCGCCGGTGAAGTGCGGCTCGGGTGTTCTTGGCGCTGTTCCATGTGGGTCTCCATCGCATCGCGGGCACGATTCTCAACGGCGGCTTCAGAGTCGGTCACGAAGCCGCTTCCCCAGCTGACTTCATACACGCCATGCGGATCTCTCGTAGGCGACAGGCTCCGGTGGCGTGAATGGAATCGACTGATCATGACGTTCGCCGCGCTGCCGGCCGCAGGGGTGCACTGGCGCAGATACCGACGGCCGCGCGGTCGTCCAGCGTCGGGCGCTTCGAGACGGCGTCTACGACGCGATCCTGGAGATGTTGTTGGACGGTCAGGTTTCCCCGGCTGAATCCCTGGCCATCGACGGCCTGGCCCGAGAGCTCGGCGTGTCCCCGACCCCGGTCCGAGAAGCGCTCGGCCAGCTCGAGCACACCGGTCTGGTCAGCCGGACCGCGCTCAAGGGGTATCGGGTCTCGCCCCCGCTGACCCCAGCCCGGATGGCTGACCTGATCGACGCTCGGGCCGTCGTCGAGGTCGCGGCGATCAGGCGTGCGACGCCCGTGACCGCGCAGGTGTTGGCCGAGCTCGAGATCTTGAGCAAGCAGCACCGCGCAGCCGCGGTTCGCGTGCGCAAGATGGAGGAGCGTCATCCGGATCGGCTCGACTGGACGACGACTGCGCAAGTACTACACCGTCGACTGGGATTTCCACCTCATCTTCCTGCGCAACTGCCACAACCCCTACCTGCTGGAGATGGCCGAGAGCCTCGCCCCGCACATACATCGACTTCGCCAGTCCATGCACCACGGCGCGATCGACGTCGAACAAGCCGTGGCCGAGCACGCCGCGATCCTCGACGCCGTCCGTGGAGGCGACCCCGAAGTAGCTGCGGCAGCCATGAGTGATCACATTTCTGCCGTACGCTCGCGCGCCCTGGCTGACGGCTAAATCACCGTCTTGATCATGTGCCATAGATCCTATAGCATCTTGGATCACACCAGGGGAAGGTCGTGCCCAGCGTGACTCAACAGATCGAGAATGTCGCTATCGTCGGGGCCGGCTACATGGGTGGTGGTATCGCCCAGGTCTTTGCGATGGCCGGGCTCCACGTGGTCATCGTTGACGCCGATCCCGCCCTGACTCGTCGCCACCTTGACCGGCTGTATCGCGAAGCCGCTGACTTCGAGGCCCAGGGGCTCTTCGATCCCGGATCGGCCGACCTGGTCCGGGCCAACCTGAGCGCGGCGGACAGTCTGCCCGAAGCGGTCGCCGAGGCGGATCTGATTGAGGAAGCGGTGCTGGAGCAGCCGGAGATCAAGGGCCCGGTGCTGAAGACCATCGAGTCTGCCGCTCGCCCCGACGCGATCATCGGCAGTAACACCTCCACTCTCCCGATCGGCGATCTGGCGGTCGAATCTGACTCACGCGGAGCGCTTCCTCGGCATTCACTTCTCCAACCCAGCCCCCTTCATCCCCGGCGTCGAGCTGATCGCACATTCGGGCACCACCGAGAGCGTCGTGCAGTCCGCCGAGGCGCGTAGTGGCGCGGACCGGCAAGCTCAGCGCACGGGTCAACGACAAGGCCGGGTTCGTGCTCAACCGGCTGCAATACGTTCTGCTGAAGGAGGCCATCAACCTCGTCGAGGAAGGGGTCGCAACCGCGGAGGACATCGACATCGTGGTGCGCACCACGTTCGGTTACCGGCTTCCGTTCTTCGGCCCGTTCGCCATCGCTGACATGGCTGGCCTGGATATCTACCAGGCATGCTTTCGCACGTTCGAGGAGCACTACGGCGAGCGGCTGGCCGCGCCGGAGATGCTCACCGAGCTGATCGACAGCGGTCGCCTTGGGGTAAAGCAAGGAGGTGGGTTCGTCATTCCCGCTGGCGATCAAGCGCCTCTCATCGCCTATCGCAACACCGCGTACGCCAAGCTCGGCCAGCTTCTCCGTGAGCTCGGGCCCGCCCCTGGATAAGCCACCCGACCACCGACGATTGCTTGACACTGTCCGATCCTTCTCGGAAGCGAGACGCCCGTGACCACCGTCCCCTACACCGCCGAGAACTGGCCGATCGCGGCCGCCATGCTGCCGTTCGGGAGCGTCGACTCCCACGGGGGACCAATCCACGACGCCGAACCGGACGAGTGGGCCAAGCATCTCAAAATCGTCGCGCGGTCCGGCTTCACTGAGGTCGACCCGACCGACACCTGGGTTCGGGTCGGTGACCTGAGCCCCGAGCGGCTGACTGACTTTCAGAGCGTCCTGAAGGACGCCGGCCTGACCATCCCCGCGATCTCCACCTCGCGCCGTAGCGTGATGGACCCCGACCACGGCAAGGAGTACCTCGCCTACAGCCATCGGCTGCTCGACGTCGCGGCAGACGCTCGGCGTACCGATGGTCAGCTTCGGCTTCTTCCAAGCCCTGAAACCGGCTCAGCAAAAGGCTTTGTGGTTCTGGCTGGCGGACGGGTGGCATGACGACGAGATCCCCTGAGGCACGCAGTCAGCGCGGCCTCGTTGATCCGCGAGCTGGCCGAGCATGCGCAGAGCAATGGTCAGCAGATCACGCTTGAGATGTACGAGGACACCTACGTCGGTACCGCCGACGGCGCAATCCAGTTCCTCGAGGAAGTCGGGCATGAGGCCTGTGGGCTGAACCCCGACATCGGCAACTTCGTCCGGCTGCACCGCCCACTGGAGCCGGTGCAGGACATGCTCGACAAGCTGCTCCCGTACACGAACTACTGGCACGTGAAGAATTACCTGCGCGACGAGGATCCCGGACCGGGCCAGGTGATGACGTTCCCGGTGCCGATGGACTTCGGCTTGATCAACTACCGGGCCGCGATCAGCCAAGCCGTCGGGCTCGGCTTCCGCGGTGCTTTCCTCTGCGAGCACTACGGAAGCGACGCGATCACCGTCATCGCCAAGAACCGCGCGTACGTCCGCGACATCCTCGCTGACGTCATCGGGTGATCAACCGGAACTGATAGGAGCACAACACCATGACGTCCGACTCAGCATCCACGACGGGCCCGCCTCGCTTGCCAGAGCAACGCACCGCTGTCATCACCGGCGCCGGCGGTCCGGCCGGGATCGGCCGGGTCACCGCCCGGGTCCTGGCTGAGAATGGCTGGCACGTCGCCCTGGTCGACATCAACGCCGACGGTCTGGCCGTCGTTGAGACCGAGCTGCGCGACGCCGGTCACAACGGCGTCCTGTCGGTGCCGACGGACATCGCCTCCGAGGCTTCGGTGAACGAGCTCTTCGATCGGATCGACGCCGAGTTGCCGCCGGTCGCCGGCCTCGTCAACCTGGCCGGAATCGCATCGCAGGCCACGCTCGCACGAGTGTGAGCTCAAGCAGTTCGAGCGGGTGATGGCGGTGAACGTCACGGGCTCGTACCTGATGCTCAAAGCCGCTGCCGCGCGGATGATCCCGCAAGGCGTCGGACGGATCGTCAACACCTCCTCCATCACCGCGTTCGACGGAGGCGGCACCTTCTCGAAGGGGGTCTATGCCACCGCGAAGGCGGCCGTCATCGGGATGGCCCACGGCGGCGCCCGGGAGCTCGGGCCGTACGGGATCACCGTCAACGTGCTGGCTCCCGGACCGATCGATACCGAGATCATGGGTGGCCGGCTTAGCGACGAACGCAAGAGCCTCGATGTCGGCCGGTATCCCGCTGGGTCGCGTCGGCCAGCCGGACGAGATTGCCGCCACCGTGGCCTTCCTGCTCTCCGATGGCGGCGGCTACATCAACGGAGCGACCATCCAGGTCGACGGGGGCAAGTACATGCACTGAGATCGCCGAGTCGGGGTAACTACTCACTGAGAACCCCGCAACGCACACCACAAGCAAGGAAGGGGTGTTCCGGCGTGGAGGATGTGGTCGCCGGTCTGGACGGCGATGCTGCGGTAGCGGCGCAGGGTCTTCACGAGTTTCCTGATCGACCAGCCGGTCTGGCGTTCGAGCCAGTGGCTGACGGCGAGGGCGGCCATCACGATGGTGAGGTGGGCCTCGATGGAGTCGCGTTTGTGGTGGTAGATCGGCCGGGCTCGTAGGTCGGTCTTGGACATCCGGAAGCTCTTCTCGATCTGCCACAGCTGGTGGTAGGCACCCAGCACGTACTCCGCGGTCGGCGCTTCGAGGTTGGTGACGTAGCCCTTCAACCCGGCCAGGGCGCGGGCTTTGGCCTCCAGGGTCCGGTTGATGCTCTTGGTGGCGCCGGTGAGCTGGACGAACCGGTTCCGCTTCACCGCCGCCTGCCCGGCGACCGCCTTCTCGGCCTTGGCGATCTGCTGATCGATGCCCTTCAACGTCCGCTTGGCCCGGTCGGCGCGGTACTGGTAGAAGATCGTCCGCTGGCGCGGATCGGTCTTGGGGCCCATCACCCACGGCTGGACGAAGATCTGCGCGTCGCCGATCGGCTCGCCGGGATGCGTCCTTCGCCACTCGCTCACTTGGTAGGGGACGTCGGGGATCCGGGCGCCGACGATGAACCTGAGCCCGGCATCCTCGATCGCGGCCAGGTTGGCCTCCGACAGCATCCCGGCGTCGGCGACCACCGTCACCTCCGGTAAGCCGTGCGCCGCGGCGAAGGCCTGGATCACCGGCAGGATCGTCTTCGTCTCGGCGGTGTTGCCGTCGAACGCGTGGACCTGCAGCGGGAACCCGCGCACATCGGTCAACAGCCCGACGGTGATCTGCGGCTCCAGCCGACGTTCCTTGGAGAACCCGGGCTCGCGGAACCCGTCACCCTCATCGGTCTCGAAGTACAACGTGGTGACGTCGTAGAGCACCAACGTCGCCGGGCCCAACCCGACATGCGCCGCACACGCTGATGCGAGGGCATCGCGCCACTCCGGTGTCGCATAGACCGGCAGCCGCCGCTTGATCGTGGGATACGACGGTGCGGCGATCCCGACCTCGGTCAACACCCGGATCGAGTCCAGCTTGGACATCGATGGCCGACACCGTCACGAGTCAAACCCCCCAGCGTCGCTACGAGTTGACCGAGCAGGCAAATCGGAAGGTCTTCAGACGACTGGTCCCATTCCTGCTGCTGATGTATGTCATTGCGTTCCTGGACCGAAGCAATGTCTCATTCGCCCAGCAAGAGTTCCAGGCCGACTTCGGCATCAGCGCAGCCTCCTACGCCTTCGGCGCTGGGCTTTTCTTTGTCGGCTACGCGATCTTCGAAGTCCCGAGCAATCTCTTGTTGCATCGGGTCGGGGCGAAGTGGTGGCTGTCCCGGATCATGGTGACATGGGGCATTGTCGCCGCCGCCTTCATGTTCGTCCAGGGGCCGACCAGCTTCTACATCCTGCGCTTCCTGCTCGGTGTCATGGAAGCTGGTTTCTTCCCCGGCGTGATCTTGTTCCTCACCTACTGGGTTCCAGCACGCCACCTGAGCCGGGCCCGGGGTTACTTCTATATGGGCATCGCGCTGGCGGGCATTCTCGGTAATCCACTTTCTGGTTCTCTGCTGGAGCTCAACGGCGTCTTCGGGCTGCGCGGCATCCAGTGGATGTTCCTGGTCGAGGGCCTGCTGGCGGTCGCGGTCGGCATCTGGGCCTTCTTCTACCTGACCGACAGGCCCGAGAAAGCGACCTGGATGCCCGACGACGAGCGGCAGGCGTTGGTGGAGACGATCGACGCCGAGGACACCGCCAAGGAGGACGGTCACGGGCCGAAGAAGGTACTGGCCGCCCTTGGCAACTGGCGGGTGTGGTATTTCGCGCTGATCTATTTCTGCCTCCAGATCGCGGTCTACGGCGTCACGTTCTTCCTGCCAACCCAGGTGACCGCCATCACCGGCCAGAAGCTCGGCTTCCAGTCCTCACTGGTGACCGCTATCCCTTGGGTCTTCGCACTCGTGGGTCTGCTGATTTTCCCGGGTCTTGCCGACCGCACTCGCAGGCACCGGCTGATCGGCACACTGCTCCTGGTGGGCACCGCGTTTGGCATCATCATCTCCGGTGCACTCAGCAGTAATCCTGTTCTCGCGATCGGCGGCCTCTGTTTGGCCGCGATGGGGTTCGTCGCCATGTCCCCAATCTTCTGGACGCTACCGACGGAGTACATGACTGGATACGCCGCTGCCGCCGGTATCGGATTGATCAACTCACTTGGCAACCTTGGCGGGTTCCTGGCGCCCATCCAGCGCGACTACTTCAAGGAAACGCTCGGCGGGAATGCGGGCCTGTACTCCCTCTCCATCGGGGCCATCCTTGCCGCAGTGCTGTTCGCTTCGACCGCGCTCTTCAAGAAGGCCAACGAGGTCGAGGCTGGTCACTTGGAGGAGGTCGACGCCATGTACGTACCGCATGAGAAGGCTGAGGCGGCGCGGGGGGTTCACAGGACTACCGGGTAGGGCCATGAGAGCGCTGGTCTTGCGAGATTTCTACGACATTGCGGTCGAGGAACGGCCCGAGCCGCAGGCACGACCTGGCGAGGTCGTTGTCGAGGTGATCGCCACCGGCATCTGTGGTTCAGATTTCCACGGCTACTCGGGGGAGAACGGGCGCCGCCACCCCGGCCAGATAATGGGGCACGAGACAGTCGGTCGGATCGACGAGCTGGGCACGGGGGTAGCCGAGCTCGCGGTCGGCCAGCTCGTCACCATCAATCCCGTAATGGGTTGCGGCACGTGCGCAGCCTGCCGCGATGATCAGCAGCAGTGGTGTATCCGCCGGAAGGTGCTCGGCGTGACGCCGGAAATCTCGGCGGCGTTCGCAGACCGAGTCGCCGTCCGGGCGGAGAACGTCGTGGTTCTACCGGAGAGCATGCCGGCCGAGCTCGGAGCGCTTGTTGAGCCGCTCGCGGTGGGCTACCACGCGGTACGTCGTGGTGATGCAACCGCCGATGACCGAATCCTGGTCATCGGCGGCGGCCCGATCGGGCAGGCGTGCCTGCTGGCTGCCGGGCGTCTAGGTATCAGCAATCTGGCCGTGTCCGATGTCAGTTCGTCGCGTCGTGACCTGTGCGCCAAGCTCGGCGCGCAGGTGATCGACCCGACTGCGGATGACATGGCTGAGGCAGTCGCCGCCAGACTCGGAGGTCCGGCCAGCTTGGTGATCGACGCCGTCGGTGTGAATCGGACTCTGGCAGACGCGTTCGCCGCTTCTGGACTGGGGAGCCGGATCGTACTGGTGGGTATGGGCTCTCCACAGCTGGAACTCTCGGCGTACGCGATCACCACAGCAGAGCGAACGCTGATCGGGGCGTTCACCTACACCGCCGACGACTTCTACCAGACCGCGACCTGGGTCGGCACGGTCCCGGACGGGATCGAGGCGTTGATCGACGGCAGGGTCGGTTGGGACCAGGCGCCACAGAGCTTCGACGATCTCGCCAGAGGCCGCAGCACGGCGAGCAAGATCCTGGTATTTCCCCAGGGCGTGCCGGCCGTCGGATCCGAAGCACTGGGATCACGGTGAGCGCGCCACGGATCCGACAGGTGCGTGCCTACAAGGGTCGGTGCCGGAGGTTGGGCCCCGAGGCCGACGAGGTGGTGCCCATGTTCCAGCCGCTGCTGGTCGGCGAGCCGGTCGCCCGCTGACTTTCTCAGCCGTCGCGCGCTGCCGCTGCAGCAAGATCGGCGGCGAGGCTGACGAGCTCGGGCTGAATGCCGGGGACGGCCGCCATGGCTCCGCTCGATTCGAGGGTCAGCGGGGCACCCGCGTAGTCGGTGCAGATCGCTCCCGCAGCACTCGCGATTGCATGGCCGGCGACGACGTCGTACGGGTTGTTGTGAGCCAGCAGCATGCCCTGGATCTGGCCGCTCACGAGCCAGGCCCATAGCACCGACGCTGCGCCGACGCTTCGGAAGCGGAGCGCCCGACGGTGCACGGTCATGGTCAGTTCGAGGTAGGCGTCCAAGCGGGTGCCGCCTCGGTGGAAGGCGTCGCCCATCCCGATGATCCCTTTCTCCAACGCGTCGACGTCGGATACTGCGCCCGAGTCCACTCGTACGCCGAGGAACGGCAGGTCGATTACACCGAGCGTCGGGACGCCGTCTTCGAGGAGTCCGAGCATCACCCCGCACAGCGGTGACCCGGTTGCGTAGTTGATAGTCCCGTCAAGCGGATCCGCGACCCACACCTTGCCCACGTCGAGAGCCGCGCCGCCGCCCTCTTCGCCGTAGAAGCCGATCTCCGGTGTGGACGCCGCGAGCGCGCGCTGCAGCGCAGCCTCGCTGGCCAGGTCGACCTCGGTGAGGAAATCCTTTGCGGCCTTGTCGATCCGTGTGTGCGGCCGGGAACGCCCGTCCCGCAAGATCGCCACCGCATCATCCACCGCGGCGTGCGCCGCCACCAGTTCGGTTCTCACGCGGGCATCGTAGTTCCGAACTCGTCCCGGGCCGCTCGTCAGAGCGCAATCAACTCAGCGCTATGACGGGCGGTCCGGTTGGCCGACTGCAGGAGGCATCGGCGAGCTGCGTGAGACGTTCATCTCGGCTTGATTGCGTTGCCGCTACTGAGACCGCGGTATCGGGGCCATCACAGCACGGGCCGGCTCGGCGGCGCGCCGGCCACCGGGCGGTAGTGGTGAAAACTCGTCTCCACCAGCCCTTCGCCGTGAGTTACGCCGGGTAGCAGTCGGGTCAGAGGATGTATCTGTCCGGCGGTGATATCCCCTTCGAGCACGAAAGATGCACCCTGCGGCGTGGTCTCGTAGGGAACCGCTGTCACCTCGGCGAGCATCGCGAGTGTCGCGGCCAGCGTCTCGGCGGGCAACTCCAGCCGAAACCGGTGCACCGGCTCGCAAACTTGGGTGGCCGCCTTGCGGAGGGCCGCCATGAGCACGAGCGGGGTGAGCTGCCGAAAGTCGGCACCGGTACTGGACATCGACTTGTCGAAGTGAGCGTGCGCGTGTGATTGCCGCGGAAAGTAGCCCGTGTGGGTCAACGTCACCCGGCAGTCAGTGACCTGCCACCCGTACAGACCCTGGGCCAGAGTGGCGTGCACCGTCTCCTCCACCGCGGTGAAGAAGGCGGGCGGCATCGTGCCGAGGACGAATCCGTCGCGGAAGTACGCGACGCCGCTGCCGGGCGGGCTGGGCTCGATCCGCAACCCGACCCCAGCCAGAAACGGGTTGTCCTCGGCGTCCTTGGCGGTCACGGCTTCACCGGTCCCCACGACCCGCTCGATGCAGATGGTCGTCGTCGCCCGGAAGGCAACTCGCAGACCGTACTCCTCGGCCAGGGTGGCCTCGATGACCTCCTTTTGTACCTCGCCGTAGAAGGACATGGCGATGTCGGTGCCGACGGTCCGAACATTGATCAGCGGGTCCTGCTCGGCCAGTTCAGTCAGCGCCTGATGCAGCGATGCGGCTGCATCGCGACGGTCGGGGACCACGACTGTCTCCAAGGTCGGCGGGGCAAAAGACGCGGCGGCAGCGCCGCGGCGTTGCCGACCCACCGGGTCCCCGATGTGGGCGTGAGCTAGGCCCCAGACCCGAGCTATCCGACCGGCGGTCACCGCGGCGGCGAACCTACCGCCGCCGCGCTCGACCACACTGATCCGGGTAACGGTGTCCTCGGCCCGGCCGAAGCTCAACCGGTCGCGGACCCGCAGGCTGCCGTTGAACATCCGGATCAGTGCCACCTTCTGGCCGGCCGGCCCACGTTCGATCTTGAACACCGACCCCGAGGGCTCTGCGGCGACGTCGCCGCCGGCTGTCGGCAGGAGCGCGACGATGCCGGCAGTCAGCTCGTCAACCCCGGCCCCGGTGATCGCCGAGCCGAAGAAGACCGGGTGCACCCGACCCGTCCGAGTCTGCTCGGCCAGCTCGCCGCGTACTCGCTCGGCAGTTATCGGCCGCTCCGCGAGGTAGGCGGTCAGCAGCACGTCGTCGTGATCAACCAGTGGCTCCACCACTTCAGCGGCCGTGCCGGCGTACGGCACAAAGGCCGCGCCCTTCGTGCCGAGGTCGCGCACGGATCCCATCGACACCACATCGATGCTGAGCTTGGCTGCGATCTCTCCCAGTAAGGCCTCCGCCCTGGCGCCGCTGCGGTCGATCTTGTTGACGAAGATCAGCACGGGGAGTCCGAGCCGGCGCAGCGTCCGCATCAGTACGCGGGTCTGCGCCTGCACCCCCTCCACCGCAGAGACCACGAGCACCACGCCGTCGAGGACATCCAGTACCCGTTCCACCTCGGCGATGAAGTCGGGGTGTCCAGGGGTGTCGATGAGGTTGACGACCGTGCCGTCGACTTCGAACGAGACCACCGCGGACTTGATCGTGATGCCGCGGCGGCGCTCCAAGGCCAGGGTGTCGGTCTGGGTATCGCCGTCGTCGACCCGGCCGACATGGTCGATGACCCCGGCCGCGTAGAGCAGCCGTTCGGTGAGAGAGGTCTTACCGGCGTCGACGTGCGCCAGGATCCCCAGGTTGAGCGTGTCCAAGTCTCGTATCCTCGATGTCGATCGATTCGGTGGGTACGAGAAGTTGGCGCATCGGGTGATCGTCTCCTGCCTGGATGAGGACTCCAGAGAGTGAAGTACATCCACGCCAGGGCGTCAACCGATTTAGCGACACCGACATGTGGAGTACCGACCGACCGGAAAGACATCCCGCGGGCCTGAGCCTGAAGACTGGCACCGGCAACCAAGGCGGCCTAGCCAGTTTCTGATCGATGAATCACGTCTCGCTGGCCATGCTGCCGGATGCGCCAGCTGAGAGCGCGCTAACGTCCCACCCCGTGGTCCTCCGATGGGCGGTCAGTGCGCGATGATCA
This sequence comes from uncultured Actinomycetota bacterium, assembly GCA_963815975.1. Lineage (GTDB taxonomy): Bacteria > Actinomycetota > Actinomycetes > Propionibacteriales > Propionibacteriaceae > Microlunatus. The sequence continues at coordinate 10,798 of CAWFJC010000004.1, read as the reverse complement.
TGGAGCCCGGCCGTGGACGACGGCCTCAGCGTCGCGCCTCACTGCGGGCAGCCACTTCGCGGCCGCGATCTGACTCAAGACCGGTCCCGCTGCTGCGGTGGATGCTGCGTGGTTGTCGTCAAGGCGTACCGACGACGGGCGCTGAGACGCGCATGCGGCTCCACGTAGCCACCGTTGGGCAGTTGGACGATTCGACCAGACTCGGCTCCGTGGAGCAGTCGTTCCCGATCCTGGGTCTGAAGGACGTAGCAGATCTGACGGGTCAGCAGGTACGCGATTGGTGGTCCGAGGAGGACGACGCCCCTGAGGAGCCAGATCACGCCCTCGAAGGAAACCCTGAACTGCGTGGCGATCACGTCGGCACTCCCGGCTAGCCACAGCGTGGCGTAGACCGTCACTCCCGCAACGCCGAGTCCGGTCCTCGTCGGGGTGTCACGGGGCCGGTCGAGAAGGTGATGCTCGCGCCGGTCCGCGGCGATCCAGCCCTCCAGGAATGGATAGGTCGTCACCAGGGCGAAGAATAGGCCGATCACCACGAGCGGAACGAGGACAGCGAGCGTCCACGTCCGTCCCAGCCAGCCGATCTCCCATCCGGGCGGGACCAGTCGGAGCGCGCCGTCCAGGAAGGCGGTGTACCAGTCGGGTTGGCTGCCGGCGAAGGCATTGCTAGGCGAGGATGGCCCGTACGCCCATATTGGGCTGACTGTCACCGTTCCGCCCATCAGCAACACGACACCGGTGGTGATGAAGAAGAGGCCGGTCATCCGGGCGACGGCGTTTGGCCACATCGGGACGCCCACGATGTTGCCCGCTGTTCTTCCGGGCCCGCCGAACTGCGACGGTCCGAGTCGGTAGGTCAACCGGAGCCGCATCGCGATGCCCACTGCGAGGATGGCGGGTGCAACGAGGTGGATGACGTACATGTGGGTGATGATCGAGCCCGGGAACTCGCCGCCGAAGAGCTTCCAGGTCAACCATGTCCCGATGATCGGGATGCCGAGCATGACCCCCTGCACAATCCTGAGGCCCGTTCCCGACAGGGTGTCGTCGGGCAACGCGTAGCCGCTCCAGCCGCTGACGAGTGCCAACACGAAGATCCCGACCAGCAGCACCCAGGCCCACTGCCGCGGTCGGCGGAAGGCGCCGGTGAAGAAGGTGCTCAACAGCTGCAGAGCCAAAGACCCCGGCAGCATCAGCGCCGCCCAGTGATGCGCCTGCCGCAACAGCAGACCGCCGGTGACGTCGAAAGAGATATGCAGCATCGACTCATACGCCTGCGACATCTCCAACCCCCGCAGCAGCGGATAGCTGCCGCGATATCGAACGACGGCAGTCGACGGGTCGTAGAAGAACATCAGGGCAATCCCCGTCACCAGCAGCACCGTAAACAAGGCGACCGAGATCACCCCGAAGAAGAACGACCAGTGGTTGGGGCAAGCCCGCATCCTCAGCCGTGCGGTGACCGCCGTGACCCGCTTGCTCAGCCGGCTACCGCCTAGTGCATACACCGGTCGCTCGGCTCCCGAGTGCCCCATGTCGATCCTCCTCAGCTTCCCGGCGGGCAGATCCAGCCAATCGACGAGGTTCTACGGATTGCAAGCGTCGTCCGAGGCGCCGCAATCAGACATCCGCCAATCGGCGTAGATCAGACGAAATCCGCCGGTTCGCCGTGACATCCGCCGGATGGCCGATGTCTCGACCGGCACGCACGATGATCATGACCGGATGGAGACTCACCCAGCCTCGTCCAAGATCGTCGGAAACGGCCCGGCTACTGGACCGACGCATCCTCCGTCGGAGGGGAGGATGGCACCGTTGATGTTGATGCCGTCGTCGGACAGCAGGAACGTGATCGATGCCGCTAGTTGCTCGGCCGTGGCAACGGTGGGGATCTGTTGCTGGAATGGGGCTAGCCGTGCTGACCCGACCTGCGACATGTTGGGTGGCATCGGGATGCCGGTCGCGACGCCGCCAGGTGCGACCGCATTGACGCGGATGCCTTGCGGTCCGTACATGAACGCGGCGGAGCGGGTGAGCCCGATGACGCCGTGTTTCGACACGGTGTAGGCATTGCCGGATGCGTCGCCGCGCAGTGCCGCCTCCGAGGCCACGTTCACGATTGAGCCCTTACGCGCGCTGAGCATGGCCGGCAGGACTGCGCGGGAGAGCTTGAACGCTCCAGTCAGATTGATCCCGATGACGCGATCCCACATTGCGTCGCTGGTTTCGTGCAGCGGGGAGAAGTCGTCGTTGATGCCGGCGACATTGGCGAGGGCGTCGATCTTGTCGCCGGCGGCGGCAACGATGCCATCGATGTCATCTTGCCTGGTGATGTCACCAGTAACCGCGACGATGTCAGTCGGCGATGGTGCTCTTGGCGGTGAGCGGTTTGGCATCAGTCATCGGCTGGTTCCTCTCGGCGCGTCAGTGCTCGCCATTGGCCCGTTCATTTTTTGCAGCGTCAGGGTGACTTCGAACCGGGTGATCGCGTCGTCAGCGGTCTACGAGTCGGGCTTCCGGGATGCTGGGCTCGAACAGCTCGATGGGATTGCCTGCAGGATCATCCAGGAGGATCCAATATCCGCAGAATAAAGTGACATGAGTTGATCAATGTCCTTCGTTCTCATTGCCTCGAATTGATTGTCCAATAAGGCTTTAACCTCGGACTGCGTCGAAGCCATTTCGTCGTCCATACCGGCCGTCCTCCTGTCTCAATACCTTGTGAAGTTTTGAGCAGGACGCTGGCCGATGTCGGGGTCGGCCGCTGCTCAGTTGTCGCGACTTCTGCTCGGACCGCCGAAATCCGGGTATGTATGCGACTGCAGGTGGCACGGATTGGCCAGTGATTGGCCTCGTCGGTCACGGCCCGGACACTGGCTCCCGGCTGGTCAGCGGCTCGCCGCTTGATCGGCGGAAGCCTCCTGGACGGTGAGCTCTGCCGCCGGATCTGCCTCGAGGCGTTCGTCCGGGATGGGCAGACCGCTACGGATCGAGCGGCCGTAGCTGCCGTCTTCGACCCGCTGGAGAGCCCTGTTGAGCGCCGCGAGCCGGTCCCGCAGACCGGCAGCCACGGCGTCGTCGACGCCCTGTTGTGCCAGTGGCTGCGCCGGATAAGCCGCATCGCGTTCGGCGTCGTGGTCATCTGTCCGGGCCGCGCCGAGATCGGCCAGCAGCTGCTGCACATGCGTACGCTCCGCGTCCACCAACGATCGAGCCCGGTTCAATTCCATCGTGCCGCACCTCCATTGCTCCTGTTGTTATACCCGCCAAGCAGACCATGGTTGCGGATGGTCATCGCCAGTTAGTCCATACGATTCACCCGTGACCGTCGCGACATTCCTGGCACACAGCCTGCCGCTTGTGCTGATCGCCGCCGTGAGTCCGGTGCTGTTTCTCAACGCCTCGCGGGTCGTCGAGGCCGCGGGCATCTCCGCGGGTCTCTGCTTTGGCGGCGGGGCCGTACTCTGCCTTGTCGCTCTGGGTGTTCCGACTTTGGGCCTTATGGGTGCCACGACGTCGCAGCTGCTCGCTGCTGATTTGGCCTCCCGTGGGGTCGACCTGGCGCTCGCGCTGGTGCTGATCGCGTACGGAGCATGGCAAGTCGTACGGAGCCATCGGCATCGCAGCGCCGTTGGAGACTCGAGCGAGACCAAGGATCACGCGCTGCCGACGGGCGGTCGCGCTCTGGTTCGCCGCCGGACTGCTCGGAATGATCACCAACTTCACAACTCGCCCCTTTATCTAAGCGTCGCTCAGCGGATCGGCACCGTCACGGTCCCGTGGTGGGCAAAGGCGTTGCTGCTGGTCATGGTCGTGATCGTTGTGGCGACGCCGTCTGGCTCCCGGTCGGGCTCAGAGCCGTCGTTCCAGCGCACTCGGGACTCAGACCAGAAACCCGACGCAAGATTCATCCGCCACCCAGCGGATTTCGATCGGCGCCTGCTTCCTAGGCGGAGCGGTGATCATCTGGCACGTTCTCGGAGGCTGAGGAAGCTCGGCAAGTGGCGATCGGCCGACTCTGAGCAAGGGCTGCGCCGATTGAGCCGGTGCTCGGTCTGGATCATGCCGAATGCTCATGCGGCGTTTTGCCGTCGGCGGTGTCGGTTGTGGTGGTCCAACTGGCGTTGGGTGTTGATGCGTTGGATGCGCAAGCTGTTTTCCTAACAGAATAACGAAAAAACAGAGATCAAACCCGTACCTGATAACCGATAGCCGAGCCCCCACACCCATCCCCCACCTCTGCTCCCGTGCTGGTCAAACCGCGCCGCCCGGAGCTGGGGTCAAGGCTGGCCGTAGGCTACCGGAGGGCCTGGCCTTGACGCCGGCGAGGACGACGCCACACTGTCAATGCCGGGAGCAGGGGACACCATCAGTATCAGTGCCCTTCGAAAAGCCAGGCACAATGCCCGCGCCGAAAGTCGATGGACCTTGATCAGGAAGCGGTGTACCGGGAGCCGACCGCCGGCTGATCAGAACTAGCTCAGCGGATGATCAATTGTCGAGCTATGGTGTCAGAGTGAGTGGCGACAGAGCGATCGAAGACTCACACAGACTGGAGCGGTGAATCGATGACTGACCTGAGCGAGATTCCGGAGCGGCGGTACGTCAGCGACGGATCGGTGCTGGAGCGGTCGCGGATCGTGGTCAGAGCGATCAGATATGAAGTGGAGCGTGGGTCAGCTGCTATCGGGGTAACCGAGAACGAGGATCCGATCTTGCTTCGCTTCGAATTCACCAAACCGATCATTGCGGCAGCCGTCATGATCCTGATCGAGGATGGTCGGATTCCTGCACGACATTGTCATTCGGTGGTTACCGGAATTGGCTGAGCGAGCGTCGTTCGAACACCGGCCAGCTCTCGATGATCCTGTCGAGCGACCCGGCCGATCAAGATTCGATCCTGCCACGTCCCGAGCGGGGTACGGCTTTCGTCCGACTTCTACGCCGCCGGCGGTCCAGCGGTTGTTCGACGTGCAGAAGATGGGCGCGAGCCGCAGAGATCCGCCGCAGGACGCGTGGATGGCGGCGCTCTCGAGATTCCGATGCTGGACCAGCCGGGCGAAGATGCGTGGTTGTACGACTGCTCGCTGTTGCAGGGCGCTGATCAGTAGGGTCTCGGGGCGAATCGCTGCCGGCATCTGGTAGATCGAAATCAACCGCTGGAACGGTGGATACCGGATCGACCGTGCCGGCAGCACAAGTTGCAGCGGCGACGAGTTACTCCACCGAGCCACCGCGCCATCCTCGTGGTGGCGCTGGGACAGCTGGAGCCCGCAGACGGACCCGATGGTCAGTGGGACGACGACCGTCCCTGGGTACGGGCGGCTGGCAGGAAGCCGGCGATGACTGGCTGGCCTTCGCCGCACGTCGCTCGGGGAGGTGTCATGGCGGTCACCGGCCGCTGTCGGCCGACGCGGTGCAACTCACGATCACGAACACACAACGCCGCCCAGCGCAAGATCGGGGAGCTCTTCCTCGAGGGTCAGGGTCGGGGTTCGGCGGTCGGTCGACCGTGTCGATCGCGTCCTGGAACCCAGCGGGACGCTACGCCGGGTCGGCGACCCGGCATCGGCATCACGCCGTCCAGGGGCACCATCGCGATCTTGCTCCACCAGAGCAGTTGAGCAGTCCCACCGACCAGAGTGGATGCGCGGACTTCTGCGGTAACGCGGCCAGCTAGTGCCGAGCATCGAAGTCGCTGGAGGATGCGCCGCCCAGGCGGGGGCCCGCCGCGTTTCGATCGTCGCCCAAGAACACCGCGATGGACTCCTTCGGCCTCGCGTGTCGACGCCTCGCGTCGCCTTGCGACGACAGGCATCCACCTGGACGACGCCTACCGCTCAACGGAGTCTCCGATGCGCGACCTAGATCGTGCTTCCTCGATGGCGTGCTCCGCGAGGCGGATGCAGACCGCCGCGAGATCAATCGGCAGATCGACCTCGAGCCTGGCGCTGCCCCGGCGGACTGTCGACCAGGGGATCGTCCGCCAGTGCCTCCACCCGGTCGGCGAGGCCGACCAGCCCGGGAGCGTCACCGCCGCCGGCCGCCGACGCCGTCATCGCTCACCGACATCTGCAGGCGACCGTCATCAGCCCGAAGTTCGACCTGGCGGCGCGACCAGGCTCGGGCGTGTCGTGGCGCTGGCCAGCGCCTCGGAGACGACGTAGTAGGCGGCGACCTCGATCGGCTCGGGGCAGGCGCCTCGGGCGACCAGATCGAGCTCGATCGGAACTGCAGAGCGTCGGGCGAGCGCCTTGACGGCAGGACCAGGCCGCCTTCGGAGAGGATCGTGGATGCCGCGCGAAATCCCGCAGCTCCTCCAGGAACCGGTGAAGGTTGTCAGCTACTCCAGCAATCTGCGCCCGCAGCTCGGCAGTTGCGGTGGCACCGGCTTCGGTAGACGAAGGTCGAACACCAACGACACCAGCCGTCGTTGGATGCCATCGTGCAGGTCGCGTTCGATCCGCCGGCGGGCGAGTCACCGGCCGCCACGATCCGCGACGGAGCGGGAAGTCCTGGGGCTCTGCCGCAGGCGACTCGGCCACTCCGGTCGAAGCGCGTGCTCGAGGACGCCGATTTCGGCGACGCCCCGCTGGTACCGCACACCGAGATCGCCGCCGGCAAGGCGGCGGCCATGGCAGCGACTGCACGGACTGGCTCGACGATCGCCCGTGTCAGACAGCGGCAAACAGCACGATCAGCAGGATCGATGCAAGACCGGTTGCGCAGCCATGATCGCGCGACCGGCGTCGATGTCCGAGCGCTCGGCGTTCGCCGGCCGCCAGCCCTCTCCGTTAACGAATGATCAACTCCGTCGAAATCGGCATCAGTCCGCCGGCCCCCTCGTCCGTCGCAGCGCACTTCGCCGCGGCCTGCACCTTCCGGCGCGCCCTGACCAGCGGGATCGAAACCTGCATACGACGGTGACGGCCTGAGCGATCCGGGCGCCCGGTAGCCTGCTGTTCCGGGTCGTCCGCGACCAGCCGTTCCAGATCGCTGGCCTGCGCGGGCAAGGCGACCTGGGCCTCCCGCCACGCCGTAGGAACCGGTCCGTCAGCGATGACGAACCCGCGCTGGCCCGTCTCGAGGTCGAACAACAAGTCGCCCACGGTCGGCGACGACCAGCACTTCCTCGGACTCTCGGGCGCGGCGTTCCAAGGTACCAGCTCTGACACCGAAGACAACAGACCGCAAACGCGGCGGCGATAATCAGCGCGAGCAGGCCGCTCGCGACGACGATGCGACGTGTGCAGCCCGCCGTGTACCGCCAGCTCGGTGGAGTGCGCGCCGATCGCCGCCGCGCACTGCCAGCTCCGCTCGCAGTGTGCCGATAGCAGAGGTCTCGTGCATGTCACGAGAGGACTCGCAGTCAGCTCGGTGGGAATGTGATCGACATGAGCGGGTTGCGGGTGGTCTTCGCCGAGGACGACGTTCTTCTCGCGTGAAGGGTTTGGGCAGCCTTCTCGAGCGCTCGGGATCGATGTCGTTGGGCAGGGCGGTGACAGCACCCAGCTGCTGACCTTGGTTCACGAGAAGCGCCGGGCTGGAGTGGTCGATATCCGGATGCCCCGACATACAGCCCGAGGCCGTTCAGGCGGGCCACATCCGACAAGAGCATCTGAGCAACCGGATCCTTGTCCGTCGGCCGACGTCGAGGTCGAGTACGCGATCGAGCTATCGCGAGCGGCCGGGGATCGGCTACCTCCTCAAGAGCCGGGTGACCGACGTCGAGGAACTTATCGAGACGCTGCAGCGGATCGCCGAGGCGGCTCAGTGGTCGATCCAGCGGTGGTCGCCGAGCCAGCCGCTGCGCTGATGACCGTGCCGCTGGCGCTCGACCCACGGAGCAGGAGGGTTGGCGCCAACCGCCGAGGGCCGCTCGAACGCCGGCATCGCTGCAACTGGGCCACCGAGGGACGTAGAGAAGCATGTGCGCAGCATCTTCTCGACGAGAGCGATCTGCAGGAGAACGACGAACGCGACTGGCGCGTCCGCCGCGCCCACGTCGAGGCCCGCGACCGGGGTCGGCCTGGTTGCTGTCCTGGTGGTGGTGCAGCAAGTCCTGGATGGCGTTGGCCGAGAAGGTCTGTCTTGGGAAGGAGCTGATCAGCCGCTCATCAACTCCGGCATATGCCGGCATGGGTGGAGATCAGAATCACCGGTGACCTGGGTGAAGCCTCCCTGCAGCCGACGAGCAAGCTCCAGGCTGGCTTCTTGCCGCCGAGGTCGATGTCGACCAGCGCGGCATCCGGCTGAAGTTCCTCGGCACGCAACAATGCTCTGGCGCTGTTGGACGAACGCCGACGACCGTGATCGACGTTCGAACAGACCGCGTGCCGCGTCCAGAACGGATCGTTGTCCACAATCAAACAACGAGCGCCATGGCTGCATCGGAATACGCGACGGTGGCTGCGTATTACCCCGCTCACAACAGGAGATCCGAAACCTTTCGCCGTGCCGCTCATGCCAAGCCGGTAGCGTCGATCTTCAGCACAAGCTTCGAGGCCGACTCGATGAACTCGAAGGACTTCGAAGACCAGGACGGACGGTGCGAATCGGCGCCAGCAACGCCGCTGGATCTCGCCAATGCCGACGGCGCAAGCACTGTCCTGGCCTACTGGTACGGTTGGACCAGATCTCCGATCTGTAGGACCAATCGTCGCCGACGGTCCGACTGGCGTTCTCCACGCAGCAGGACATCATCCTCCTGCTGAACCGACTCATCGATCACTTCGCAGCGGCGAAACTGGCCTCGACGGTGACACCAGGTCGCTATCCTGGCCGCCATGCGGATCACGGCGCGCAATCCGTCGCGGATCTCATCAGGTCCTGGCTTTGACGACTCTTGCGCACCGGAACGCTGGAAACCTAGGCTGAAACTCGTCAAGGAGATCTTGCTCACCCGGAGAGCCGAGGTCGCGGAGTTTCGGCTGGCCTTCGTGGGCTTCACGCCGAGCGGCTCCAGCACGGCTGTGCTCGAAGAGGGTCACCGCGTCGGACCATCCGGCTCTCAGCTGGTGTACCGCTCTAGAGGGTCGTGCCGTGCTTGGGCTCGCCGGACGCGATCAACTGGTTTCTCTTCATCCGCGGTCACGATACTTCGTGGGCCGAAATCCATCGTCGTTCGGATCAGTGAATCAGGCCAGCATGAGGTCGTGATGGCTGCCGACGATCGCGACGCCGAACAGACGAAGAAGCGCGTGAGCGAAGAACTGTGCGCCGGATCGGCGATCGTGATCGTCCGTCGCGCACGGCACATTCCGATGGTGAAGGCGACGTAGGGCGAGTCGCGGTACGCGGGCGCGCTCTGGTTCCGTCCGAGTCTTCATAGAAGTCGAGCACCCGGCAGCACCGATCTGAAGCGCTGGTCGGCGTAGCGCAGCGCAAGCACCGTGTTGACCACCGTCCACGACAACACCACGGTTAGCACGGCGAGCTCGACGCACACGAAGTGGGCCGCTCCCCGCCCGCACTCATCAGGGTGAAACCCGACACCGAGGAGGCTGGCGACGCGGCGAGCAACAGCACGGTCGCGGAGCGACGGGCCGCCGCCGCGCGTGGCCAGCTGCGCGCGGTGCGCAGCTGTTAGCGCGAACGATGATCGGCCAGACGGTTATCAGAAAGGCGAGCGTGCGTGCTTGAGTGCGATGATGGCGATACACTTGATGGACGAACTCAGAAAGCAAGAGGATCAGCCGAATGGAGCGAATGACGGCTGCTCTCGCCGCATAGTGGTGTGAGCCGAGCTGATTCGGTGGTAGTGTGTCTGGATCTGGACGGAGGCTGTACCTGAAGGTCGCCGATCGACGACGAACGGCGCCATCTCATCAGGAACGTCGAGCTTCCGCCGCTGATAAATACACCGGTTCACGCTCGTGGCCGCGGGCCACTGCGAGAGCAGAGCACAATCCAGGCGACGTCGTCAGTGAGTCGGCTGGTCAGCTCGTCGACCATGACAAGGTCGCTCCAGGTCGCGTAGCTGGTAAGCAGTCTGTAGAGGGTGGACTGATCAGAGCGCTCTGATGAGCTTAGTCGTGCCGTTATCTTCTGACGAAGACGGTTCGTCGAACCATTCGTCCACACCGTGGGTCGAGACCACCGGATCGTACGCCGTACTGGGATGGCGAACGGATCGTGGCAACGACTCCGGCTGCTCATTGTCGGCGGCGAGTGGTTCGACGGTCTGGGTTGGCCTTGAACACCTCAAGTCGGCCAAGATCGAGACGGCTGCGAGGGCACTCATGATGGCGCGACACGGTGCGTCGAGTCCCGCAAGGACTGGAACCAGGTGGATCGATCAGCCCACTTCGAGGCGCCGGACGATGCTCGGGTACGTCGGGGTTCGTCGAGCGGGCCTGTGCCGACAGGGCGAAGCCATGATGCGCATCCCGTTGTCGCGGACGGGGGTTGCAGGTGGCTGCGGGCCGTGAAGAAGCCGGCGGCGGTTGGTCGTGGGCACGCGCCTGTTCGCCTGGCGGCCGACCACCAGGTCGATCTTCTTCCTCGTCGGCTTCGAGCGGGGGACGAACACCGCGCGCAGGAAGCGCTCGGCAACGCGGCGGCGACCGGGCGGCCTACTGCACAGCTGGCGGGTCGCGATACAAGAAGCAACGAGGTACAGCTCCGGCCGACCTTGGCCCAGCACCTGGCCGACGCGGCCGCAGCGCGGCCGAGCGGATCGTCCTGACCAGCGGCGACGACAAGCGACGGCCCGACCGGGTCCAGCGGTCGCCGACCGAACGGCCTAGAACGCGGCTGGGCTCCGATCTAACGAAGCCCTCCGCCGCGGCCGGCCCCG
>CAWFJC010000003.1:0-54511 GCA_963815975.1 uncultured Actinomycetota bacterium | reverse complement strand
TCTTCAACCTCGACTTGGTAGGGGTCCGGACTGGAATGCCTGACGGATTCCGTTTTGCCGGCGCGGGTCACATCGAAGCTGGCTGAAGACGCTTCTGTGAAAAAGCCTGGCGCATAGATGGAGCCATCCGTTCCATTTATGCGCAGATCATTGGCTGATGGTCCATAGAGACGTGAAGACCTGATATGCGTGAGACATTCGTGCTGCTCACACAGGATGTCAACCGTCTCATGTGTCTTATCCTCGGGCCGACGGACAGATGCGGCACCTCGTAGCGATCCTGGTCCGAGCAGACCAATCATTGCATCTACGGTGTGTACGCCGGCGTCGTTCATAGCCGATAGACCGTTTTTTGAAGGGTCAAGTTTCCAGGCTGCACTTGGAGCCGATCGATTCATTTTGAAGCTCCATTCAGCATCGGCGGTGACGATTTCACCAAGTTCGCCATTTTTGAGAATTTCCTGCATTCGCGCATAAGTGTCCTGATGGCGGAGGTGGTGGGCAACGTGGACGACAACCGCCCGCCTGGCCGCGATGTGACTTAGTTCGTTGCACTCGCCAGCGCTCATCGCTGCCGGTTTCTCTAGCAGACAGGGCGTGCCACGATCGATGACGCGCTTGGCCTGAGAAAAGTGCATGTAGGGTGGGGAGCAAATCATGACAGCGTCATAAGATCCCTCATCCAACAATTTGTGCTCGTCAGTAAAGACAGACTGAATATCATACTTGTCGGCGACGTCGCGGAGTTTTTCTGGGTTGCGTCCCTGAATAGCCGAAACTGTTACAAGTTTGGAGTTAACCAGTGCTGGGATCGTACGTTTCTGGGCAGTGCCCGTAGCTGAAAGTATGGCCATGCGAAGGGGCTTCATCGGGTGTGTCCATCCATAACTAAGGATCATCCGGTAATGGATAAGGTCAATTCTCCAGTCAGGTGGTGGCTTCGTGCAATCTCGCAGGTTCCAGATGATGGAGCCGTCGTCCAGCCCAGCCAGAACGCTGTCGAGCCAGCGGATTTCAGCTTCGGTGACCGCGTGCAGGTACTCGGGCTACGAGGCGTACGCCACGCGGCAGACGGCGTCGGCGGAATGCTCGGCTTGGCGCCCAATGGCCTCCACGCCCTCGATGCGGTTCGCCTCGACGAGGCTGGCCGCAGGAGGACCCCTTACCGGGTGGCCAATCTCGGTCTTGACTGCGGTGGGTGACCGTCAGCTGCGTGTCGTCGAGGTAGCCCGTCGATCCGGATCAGGAATCGACCGGCTCGACCCGTTGGTCGCCGGCTAACGGATCAGCCGGGCTGGTGCCGGGTAAGTGCGCGGTACATGCGTCGTGGCGTGGCTGGCGGTGGGAGTTCGTCGGCGGCGGAGGCAGCGAAGGCTTGGAGGAGGTAGCCGACCAGCCGGTCGGAACCTTCGGGTGCGTGGTCGGCGGTGGCGGCGACGACTCCGGCGCTAGCCATCAAGACCAGCGGGATGTCCTCGGGCACGGAGCCTGCTCGCAGCCGCCCGGTGGCCTTGGCTTTCTCGATCAGCTCCACGACACCGCGGTAGACCCGGTCTCGCTGCGCCCGGAGCTCGGGGGCGGCGGGGAAGGCCTGGGTCAGGATGTCCCGGAACCCGCGATCGCCCCGCTGCATTGCGGTGATGGTGATGAGGTAGTGGCAGAAGCCAGGCCAAGGATCGGGTCGTTGAGCGCGCGGTTGATCGCTTCGGTGTAGGCGGCGAGCTTGGGTCCGAAGGTGGCGACCAGCAGGTCCTGCCGGGTCGGGAAGCGGCGGAACAAGGTGGCGATGCCAACGCCGGCCCGGTGGGCGATCTCTTTGGAGGAGCCTGCAGCCCTTGCTCAGCGAAAACCTCCCGGGCGGCCTGCAGCAGCAGCTGCCGGTTGCGTTCGGCGTCAGCGCGCAGGTCTTCCCCACCGCTGTCGCTGGCGTGGTCCGGCTTCATGCCTGTCTTCGGCGCCACCGGCGCCACACGGCGCCATAGGCGGCCTCGTGTCGCAGAGACTCAGGCGGTTCTCAGATGTGCAGCCGGAACTCTATGTCATGTCCCAGCCGGCCCGCGGCAGCGGCAGCGTTTTCCACAGGTCTTGTACACGGTGCCGGATGGATCGCCGGCGGGTAATTGAAAGCGTCATCAAGACCCAGCGCTACCCGAGCCTGTTCAAGGTGGCATTATTCAACGAGATTGTAGAAAGGCTAACGTAATGGAAGAGTTATTAGCCCAACTCAAAGGGGCAATTGACGACATTGCGAGCTGCCTGGACGATCCGGTTCATGATGAGTGGATCGCGACCAGCAAGGCTATTCACACACTCAAGGAGGATGCCAAGCGGCTCAATGATATCGCCCACGGTATACAGATAGAGCGCGACTTGGAGATGATGGAATAAAACACCCGTGATTTATATGATGAATAAGGCCAAACGTGTCACCGCCCGCGCGCGGTGAGCGCCTCCCAGCACAGCAGCACATCCTGCGCGTCATCCACTGACCCCAGGGTCCCGACGCGACAGAACCGCTCTCAGCGTGGCAACGAGCTCGTTGCCCAGAACGAGCTCGTTCTCACAGAACCTCGTCGCCCCGACGACGAACCGTCGCAACTGCGACAGTCAGCGCATGAACCGCTCCCCGGCGAGACGCGCCAACTCATCGACCGTCGTGAACCTGAGCCCCGCCGCAGCCTCCAGCTCGGCGATCTTCGCAGCACGACGAGCGGCCGCAATCGCCCGACGTCTCGAGCCTGATCGTTTACCCAACTCGGAGAAGTACTCGCTCCGCAGACGCGCGGCCTCTTCTCGATCACCGCCGGCCTGCTCCAGCCACGAACGGTTAGGCGCCTCCTGACCAGCGAGCCCCGAAAAGCGCCTCCCACCAGGCATGATCGTCACTGGTAACGGGTCACCAGGGTGTGCACCCAGCGCCAGGAGACCTGCAGGGGAAGCGGATGAGGTAAAACAGGCATATCGATCATTCCGCACATCGCCGCCGGCACCATTGTGTTGCCTGGCCGAAGACACATTGTTCGCAGAAGCCTTGAACCGACTGTCCCAGTTGGGAGGCGGCGGCCCCCGGCATGGCCGGGGGCAGTGCGATCAGCAGGTCTATCAAGTGTTCTGGGCGGGCATGGCTGCTGGGGAGTTCATCAACGGTGCCGCGATCGCAGCCGACAGCTATCCCAAAGAAGGCAGCCGTTGGCTGGCTGCGGCGGGCGGGGTCCGACCTCGACGGGACCCAGGCCTGAGGGATCGGTGTCTGAGGTTGGCGCAGCGGGAAGAGATCGCCCTTGGCCTGGCCCGCGGCGACTTCATCCGGACCATCGCGGCGCTCCTCGGCCGGTCACCGTCTACAGTGCTTGCTGGACATAGTTGGGGAGCATCTGCCACCAGGTCGGCCAGTCGTGATCGAAGTCGGGGCCCCAGTCGTCGACCCGGTTGGGCACACCCTTGGTGCCGAGGATCTCGGCGGCACGCCACGACTCGCCGACGTTCTCCCATGCGCCCGAGCCCGACGGTAGGTAGACGAACCGCTCGCGTAGGCGGTTCAGGTCCGGCCCCTCCAGCCCTGGCAGGAAGTGCAGCGGGGAGGAATAGAACAGATCCGTGGTGAAGCCGCCGATGAGCTGCTCGATGTCGAAGGTGCCGCTCATGCAGATCGCCGACCGGAACAGGTGCGGCCAGCGAGAGATCAGCGCCAGAGAGTTGAACGCCCCGATCGACGCGCCGGCCACGATCACCTCCTGCGGGCCGGCAGAGTCCGCGTGGATCGCCGGCACTACCTCGTGGGCAATCGCCTGCTGGAACTGGTTGAACAGCCAGCAGCGGTACTCCACCGACCCGTCGTGGGCGGTCATCGCCTGCCCGGCGACGCTGTCGCAGGAATAGACCTTGATCCGGCCCTCCTCGATGAAGGACGTCAGGTGAGCGAGCAGTTGGTGCCGCTCGATCTCCTCCGCATCACCGCCCGCGGTCGGGAACACAAGCACCGGCACCCCGTAGTGTCCCCACCGGACAAGGCTGATCGGCTGCTGCATCCGGTCGGACTCCCAGCGCTCGAACGCCTTCCAGCTGTCCATGCGGCCTTCCTCAGGAGTCGACTGACAAATTGATCGCTCTCATTCGTACACGAACTTCTGGTCACCCGGGTGCAACCAGGTCAGGCCGTCGCGCAGCCTGTCGCGCCAGTTCTCCCAGTTGTGCCCGTCGCGCGACTCGATGTAGCGCACCTCCGTGCCGGCCTCCCGGAACGTCGTGACCATCGACCGGTTAGGGGTGATCAGCGGCTCATACATTCCGCAAGTCATGAAGATCCGCTCCACGATCCGCCGGGGCCGTGCGCGGTAGGCGTTGACGAACTTCACCACCGGGTCGAAGACCGGTCCGCCGCCGTGGTTGGCGCCGATGTCGGTGAATACCAGGGACGCCGATTCCAAGAACAGCGATCCGAACAGGCCGGGGTAGTGGGCCGCGGTAGAAACCGCCGCTACCCCGCCGAAGCTCGACCCCATCAGTGTGCGCCCGCCGGGGGTCGGCACGAGCGGATAGGTGTCGAGGAGGTACGGCGTCAGCTCACGCGCTACGAACCGGGCGTGCGGTGCATGGTTGGCGTACTCCACTAGCCGGTTGCCGGGTGAGATGAACGCCACCACCATCTCGGCCACCTCACCACGGTGGATCAGGTTGTCGAGAACGGTCCGGGCCGCGGTGTAGTGGAGATAGTCGGCGCCGTCGTGCACGATCATCAGCGGGTAGCGCACCAGGGTCCGGAACCGCGCGGGAAGGTAGACCCTGAAGTGCACCTCGCGGCGCAGCGCCTTGCTCGTCAGCACCTGCTCGACCAGGTCCCCTGGGCGTGCTTCCGGGTCGGGCCGGCACCAGTCCGGCACCTCGTACCCCGTGGCCGAGAGCACAGAGCTGGAGCCGAATGGCCCGTGCGCGAGCCTGGGGTTGAGCGGGTCATTGACGTACTGCTCCCGGTGCTCGCCGCGGACCAGTTCGAACTGGTACTCCACCCGCGATCCCGCGGGCAGCTCTGCGGTGACGTACCAGAGGTCGGTGTCGTGGATCCGGCGCAGCGGGAGGGGGTCCGCCCACCCGATCACCCGGTGCCGGACCATCACTTGGTCGGCCTCCCCACGCCACAGGAACGTCGCCCGATCGTCCTCGACGATCGGGACCCCATGCCGCTCCAGGAACCGGTCGATGGCGGCGCTGTCGAGGGGGCGCCGGTCGATCAGACGGTTGATGGCCAACTTTCGGTGGCGCCTACGCGTCGGACTGGGGGTGATCGTCATGGATTCTCCCCGAAGCTGTGGACGATCCCGTCATCACCGATCACTCGCGCCTCAGCCGGCAGCTCGCCGTTCGGGCCGAGCACGACGCGGGCCCCGTCGTCCAGCAGGAGGCAGCGGGCGTCGCCGAACCGGCGTGCCAGGACCCGGAGCAGCATCCGGTCGTCCATCTGCAGGCGGCGTCGGGCGTGCGGCATCGCGACGATCCGCGGAGCCCGTCCGAGCCCGCGGTCCCAGATCTCTGAGCCGACCACCCCGCTGGGTCCCCGGTCGTGGTAGAGGACGACTCGCTCGGTGAGACTCATCGCCCCGGCGGACCAGGCAACGACCGGCTGCTGTGGCGTGAGGTTCACCTCGAACAGCTTCAGGCAGCGCAGGAGCTGCCCGACATGCCCCCCGGCAATCGCGATCGCGCTCGCCTGCCCGACTGCCTCGGCCACCTCGGCTCGGTGCCGCTGGATCGGCTCGCTCTCCTCTGGCGCGGCGGCTGCCTGGAACTCGCCGTGGAGTTGGTAGACGGCGTCGAGGTACCACTGGTCGATGCTCTGGACCACCCGGACCCCGTCAGCGAGCGCCAACGCGGCGAGGTCGGTCCGGACGGTGCGCCGCTGCACGGTATAGACGCTATCGAGCGCCCGCTGCAGCCGGAGCGAGTAGATCCCGGCCAGTTCGTCCACGGCGTCGTGATGGGCGAGCGCGGCCGCCGCGAACCGTCGGTCGCTGTCGAGCACGTCGGCCAGCCGGCCATAGAGGTGCAGGTGCCGGCCCCGACCGTCCAAGGTGGCGTCGAGCTCGTCGGTGTCGCTCTCGCGGTCCCGCCAACCCGCAGTCACCGTGGCGACCGCGCCCTCGGGTGCGACCGTGCGGATCACCGCGCCGACGGTCGTGCGGAACCGTTGGGGCCCGAGCAGGACCGTCTTCATCCAGCGGCCGCGTGCGTCATCCAGCGTGCACCCACCTCATCCGGCGTGTACCTGAATCGTGCGCCCCACGTCGTCGAGCATCCCGCGCAGGGTGTCGTAGTCGGGGTGTCTCATCCGGACCCAGGCGTTGGCCATGTAGCCCGCCTCCACGGGCTGGGTGCCGCTGCCCGGGTCCGGCAGGTGCGCGTCGAGGATCCAGGGACCGTGCCGCTGCTGGATCTCATCGACTCCGGAGTAGCCCTGGATCCGGCCGTCCTGGCTCGGTCGCAAGGCGACGATGCCGGCGGAGTACGCCCGCGACAGCGGACCCGCGACCGAGCCGTGCACGATCGCCTGGGCCCACTCCCGGTAGACATCGGTGTCGTTGGCCGCCGAGTAGAGGTCCCAGGCGCCGACGCCCGGTGGGCGGCAGCCGATCTCGGAGAAACGCAGCCCCTTGGGTCCGGCGAACCACTCCATGTGGGTCGCCGAGGTGCCGATCCCGAGCGCCTTGATGACCCGGGCCCCCATCTCGCGGACCTCTCCGTAGAACGAGGAGTCATCGATCCGGTTGGTGGTGACGAACTGTGGCGAGATCCATCGGTGCCGCATGGCCTCGAGCACGTTGGGGTAGTAGTGCGTCATCCAGTCGTGCGCGACGTGGCCGTCGATGGCGATCGTGTCGTAGAAACCCTCGTGCCCGTCGACGAACTCCTCGATCGCGATCGAGTCGGCGTCCCCGAACGCGACGAGCGCCTGCTGCAGATCGGCCATCGAGTCCACCCGGGTGGTGCCGAGCGCTCCCGCCCCGGCGCGCGGCTTGAGGATCAGCGGGAAGCCGATCGCATTCGCGAAGTCGACCGCGTCGTCGACGTTGTGGGCGGCGGTCGACGCGGCGGTCGGGACGCCGGCCTGGCGCAGCGCCTCCTTCATCGACGGCTTGTCCCGGCACAGCCACGTGGTCCGCACCGAGGTGCCAGGGATGTGTCGGGCCTCCCGGACCCGCGCGGCCGCCATCTGGTGGGACTCGATCGTGGATTCGAGCCGGTCCACCCACATCAACCTCTGCGCCCATTCCACTGCGGCGTTCAGCTGACCCTCGTCGGTGACGTTGGATACCCGGTAGTAGGCCCCGAGCTGGCCACGCAGTTCGTCACCGAGCTCGTCCTCGGCGTACTCACCGACTCCGATCACGTTGGCGCCCACTCCGGCCAGCGCTGCCACGAACCGACGCTGGTTCTGCGGGAAGAACGGCTCCACGAAGATGATGTTCACGGACGCCCCTCGTCGGTGGAGCGCGGTACGTGGTACTCCTGCGGGCTGAGCAGCGAGCGCCTCCGCCTCGGACTTGATGACCATCCCCACCAGCGAAGCCGGGATGTTGGTCCTCTCGGTCACTCTGCTTCTCCTCTCCATGGCGTGGGAGCAACGTGATGGCCGCTCGGCTTGTCCAAACTAGTCGCCCAGGGTCGGGCACATCCCCCGAGGCCGAGGTGGAACTCGAGGCTCGTGACCTTTGCGGACAACCGCCGACTTCGTACTACGCCTCGCCCGGAAGTTCGCCGAGGGTCCCGCGTCGTCCAGGTGGATGCCTCGCAAGGCCGACGAGGCAGCGATACCGGTGTCGTATCTCGCCTGTGGAGAACGCAGCGAGGCGATTTGCCGTTAGGTGTGCCCGCCCACCAACAGGCGCAGCACCTCGAGTTCACGTTCAGTACGGTCGACCGGAAGGCGCGGAAACGACGCTTGTGGGCGTCCGGTGAGGTTCAGGCCGCGTACATCCGGAGGTCTCGGGCGAAGCGGTCACCCAGCTCGATCAGCGTGTCCAGTTCGGGATGGCGAACGAGGATCATGCCGTCGGAGATGAGGGTTGCTCGCCAGTCGCGCCGATGTGCTCCGATCGGTAATAGATCCAGCACGCAGACGTTTTCCCGGTATTCGGCCATGAGTTGGGCGATTCCTTCGATGCGGCTGATATGTCCCGATCCTTCGGCCCGTTTGAAGATGCTGGCTGCGTTGTAGTGATGGGTCAGTGGCGTGGAGGTGCCGCTGACTACGGCCTCGGCCCACATCCGAAACAGGTCACCGTCGGTGGCGTAGTTCATCACGTCAACCGTCCGGGCCCCCGGTGGTCGCGCACCGATCTCGCCGAACACCACCTCACCGTCGTCCTTGCGGTACCACTCCATGTGGGTGAAGCCGGCGTGGAAGCCCAACGCCCGCAACACGTCGCGTCCCATCGCCCGCCCGCCGGCCAGCCAGTCGTTGTCGATGTCGCGGAGCGCGACGGTCATCGGGCTGATCCACTCGTGGCTGCGCGCCTGTAGCGGTCGCGGCCGGTACCAGCTGATGTTCTCGAACAAGACGTTCCCGGCTCCGCACACGGTGTCGTAGGTGAACTCCTCGGCCTCGATGAACTCTTCGACGCTGAGCACCTCGACGTGGCGGACCATGGGCAGCACGTCTGCCAGCTCAGCCGGCGAGTCGACACGGTAGGTGTCGGCCGAGCCCGCGCCGGCGATCGGCTTGACGATCAAGGGATAGCCGATCCGTTCGGCCGCTTCCCACACCTGCTGCACGGTCGAGGTGCTGGTGTGGCGGGGGGTGCGGATGCCGGCCGCGTCGAGCACCTGCTTCATCAGTTCCTTGTCCCGGAACGGCAGCGTCTGCTCGATGGTCATCCCCGGCAGGCCGAGGTCCTCGCGGATTCGGGCGGCGAGGACCATGTAGGGCTCCCACAGACACTCCACCTGGTCGATCCGCGCGTGCCGGGCCAAGCCATGCAGAGCGGCCAGCACAGCACCCTCGTCGGCCAGTGAGACATGCTCGTAGTGGGCTAGATGATCCCGCGCCTCGGGCGGCAGAGCGTGCAACGGCTGGTCACCCACCCCGATGACCGTGGCGCCGGTCTGGGCCAGCGCCCGGGTGAAATAGGCCATCTCCAGCGGGAAGCCTGGCGACAACATGACCACATTCATCCCGGTCTCCCCACTCACTCAGCCTCGACGAGCTCGACGCGCAGCTCGCTGATGATCCGGTCGAGGGCTGCCCGCACTACGGCGGTGTCCTCATGGCGCACGGTGACGAACCCTTCACCCTCGTACGAGGTCGACGCCGGCTGCCCGGGTCGAGGGAGCCTGGCGTCGACGACCAGGTGACCGAGCTCGCGTTGCATCTCGTCCACGCCGTGCACCGTGCGGACCCGGCCGCGACCCTGTCCGCGGAGGTAGGCCGTACCGGTGGCGTACACCCGGCTCGGGTGGGTTGAAGGTGCCGAGCAGCACCAGCTCGGCCCACATCGAGTAGAAGTCGATGTCATGGCTGAAGCCGATCATGGACGCCAGCTGGGCGCCGGGAGGTCGCGCACCCACCTCGGACACCGCTACCGATCCGTCGGGACGCGCGAACCATTCCATGTGAGTGAACGCGGTCTGTACGCCGAGGGCACGCAAGGCCGCCGGGCCGATCTGCTTGATCGAGTCGTACTCGGCACCGTCGATGGCCCGCGGCAGCACGACCGTCCACTGCACCCACGGCGTGCGCAGCACCTCCAACGGCGGCGGCTGGTAGTCGGAGATGGACGCCCATAACGTGTTCCCCTCGATGGTCACGCTGTCGAACGTGTGCTCACGCCCGGTCAGAAACTCCTCGAGCAGCCAGACCTCGGCCGGGTTTGCCTGGGCGGCACGCAGCCAGGATGCAAAATCCTCGGTGGTGTCCAGCCGGTATGTGGCCTGCGCCCCGGCGCCGGCCGGGGGCTTGGCGACCATCGGCAGTCCCACCTCGGCCAGGAAGCTGGTCGCCTCCTCGGTGCGGGTCACGAGCTGGTGGCGGGCACACGGAATGCCCGCGCTCCGCAGCACCGACTTCATCCGCGACTTCTCTCGGACGTTCAGGGCGGTGTCCTCGTCCATCCCCGGGATGCCGAGCGCCCCGCGTACCTGGGCCAGCGGCACCTGCAGCTGCTCCAAGGCGCCGATCAACCGCTCGACCGGACCGATCCGACCGCTGAGGCCCCGGACGGCGTCGGCGATCTGCTGGGGGTCCAGCGCGTCGGCGACCTGCCAGTGACCCGCCAGCGCATCCCGCAGGTCGGGGGACAGGTTGTCTGCCGACTCGGTGGTGACGAGGCCCAGCCGCACACCGGGTACGCGAGCTGCCGAGAGGGCGAACCGCGCGGTGGCTTCGAGCAGATACGGAGCGACGAAGGCGGCGACCACCATAGCCGGAGGCTACCGTTTGCCTCCCGGCCCGGCTCACGGCTCCCGCCTTGATCGTCGCGCAGTCGATGGTGCCGCAGTCACTCGCGGTTGCACCCTCCATCACGCGCCGGAGCGGAGAGGGACATGTAGACGGTGTTGGTGGGGGCCAGCGCTGCTGGCCGCCTCGGGATGGCCGCCCGGATCTTCTGCGTCGCGTTTGCCGGCCGGCGGGACGGCGCGGCTGGTCGGGCCGCCCTGAAACCTTGATTCGACCAGGTTGCATGACGCTGTGGCTGCGAACGACACGTGGCGTTGGTTCGGTCGGCGATCCGGGCTGCTCGGCTGCCGATGACCGAGCTGGAGGGGAGGCTGCGGCAACGATGTCCCGCGATGACGACGACCCGTTCGCCGGGGAATCGGTGCGTGACTTCGCAGTGCCCCACCGCGGCAAAGCGCCGCCGTACCCAAGTCGAAGGTGTCAGGAATTCTGATACGCGTCACCGTGGGGCGATCACTCAAGGCCGCCACCATGCCGGTCGCCGGTGCGATCCTCGTCTCACTTCTAGTCTCAGTTGTCATCGTTCGCCGACGTTCGCGAGCGTCGGCTTCCCCTGAAATCCACGCTCAGAACGCCTCGGCGAAATGTCCCGAACGGGCCAGTGCTGAGTTGGAAAGCGGGTTGGGTTCACGCCCTCGCGGGTTCGAATCCCGCATCTCCGCCTAGTCAGCACAAGCAGGCGCCGCCAGGACCTCAGAAGTCCAGGCGGTATCGCAGCTCACACTAAATTTGCGTGTGAGTATCATTTGGCGGTGAATTTTGCTGAGCTGCTCCCTGTGAGAGTGAATTGCCTCACTTAGCGCTTGCTGAGTTTCGTACCTGAGCACACCGTGGCCTATCTTCAGACCTTCAGACCAGTGCTCCTGCTGGTACTACTCACGAGGTGATGTCATGACTGCCATTAGCGAATCCGCTCGACCCGCGGAGGGGCCTGCACCGCCGACCCCCACCCCGCCGACCAGCCACCGCCGCCTGCTGGCCTGGGTGGTCGAGGTCGCCGCACTCACCGAGCCGGAGGCTATCTATTGGTGCGACGGCTCCGAGGCGGAGTGGGCGCAGCTCACCGACACCCTGGTGGCGGCCGGCACGTTGATCCGGCTCAACCCGGCCGCTAAGCCCAACTCTTTCCTGGCCCGGAGCGACCCTGACGATGTCGCCAGGGTCGAGGACCGCACCTTCATTTGCTCGGCCGAGCCCGACGACGCCGGACCTACCAACAACTGGGTAGCGCCGACAGAGATGAAGCAGGTCATGACCGACCTGTATCGCGGCTGCATGCGCGGCCGGACCATGTACGTGGTGCCGTTCTGCATGGGTCCGCTTGACGCCGAGCAGCCAAGCTTCGGGGTGGAGATCAGCGACTCCCCGTACGTGGTGGTCAGCATGAGAATCATGACCCGGATCGGCCGCTCCGCGCTGGACGCCATGACTGCACATGGGGAGGCCGACTTTGTGGCCTGCCTGCACTCGGTAGGTGCGCCGCTCCAACAGGGGCAGGCCGACGTCCCCTGGCCGTGCAACGAGCTGAAGTACATCAGCCACTTCCCCGAAGAGCGGGCGATTTGGTCGTACGGCTCCGGCTACGGCGGCAACTCGCTGCTCGGCAAGAAGTGCTACGCGCTGCGCATCGCCTCAATCATCGCCCGCGACCAAGGGTGGCTGGCCGAACATATGTTGCTGATGAAACTGACCTCGCCTGAGGGGCGGAGCTACTATCTCGCGGCTGCCTTCCCCAGCGCTTGCGGGAAGACAAACCTGGCCATGCTGCGTCCGACACTGCCGGGCTGGACGGCGGAGACCTTGGGCGACGACATCGTCTGGATGCGGTTCGGTGCCGACGGCCGGCTGTATGCGACCAATCCCGAATATGGACTGTTCGGCGTGGCACCCGGCACAAGCGAGCGGACGAACCCCAACGCCATGGCGACAATCGACCGCGGCAACTCCATCTTCACCAACGTGGCGCTGACCGACGACGGGGACGTGTGGTGGGAAGGCATGACCAAGGAACCACCGACGCATCTGACCGACTGGCGCGGGCAAAGCTGGACGCCGGAGGGGGCCACCGGGCCGGCGGCCCACCCGAACAGCCGGTTCTGCACACCCCTGACACAGTGTCCGATCCTCGCGCCCGAGTACGAGGACCCGGCCGGAGTCCCGATCGACGCCATCATCTTCGGCGGGCGTCGGGCGGACACGGTGCCGCTGGTGGCCCAGGCGCGGAACTGGCAGCACGGGGTCTTCATGGGCGCCACGCTGTCCAGCGAGACCACCGCGGCCGCGACCGGAGCCGTCGGGGTGGTGCGACGCGATCCCATGGCCATGCTGCCATTCCTCGGCTACGCTGCCGGCGACTACTTCGCGCACTGGCTTCAGCTGGGCGCAGAGCACCGAGCAAGCATGCCGGCCATCTTCTACGTGAACTGGTTCCGCAAATCAGCCGGTGGGGACTTCCTCTGGCCGGGCTTCGGTGAGAACAGCCGAGTGCTCAAGTGGATTATCGAGCGCCTGGAGGGGCGAGCGGCGGCCGTCGAGACGCCGGTCGGGTCCGTACCGGCGCCCGGCTCGCTCGATGTCGACGGCCTGAACCTGCCGCCTGAGGCGCTGGAGGCCGTGCTCACCGTAGATGCCGAGGAGTGGCAGGCAGAGCTGGCGTTGATCGAGGACTGGTTCGCCATGTTGGGCCCGAGGCTCCCCGCCGCGCTACGTACCGAGCTCGACGGCCTGGCTGACCACGTAGGCTCCGAGTTGCCAGCGTCGGTGCACGGACCGATGACGAGTGGAGGGTCGGCGATCTCGCCGAACCCATGGTCCTTTCGGGTGGATGTAACAGAGCAGTCATAGCCGTGAGCCACTGACGGGACGAAGATCAACAGCTCTGATCCATAGCTGCCGTGCGAGCCGTCAAGAACGCAGCCGCTGGACACCAAATTGAACCAAGTCGGTTCGTACGAGTGCACAGATCTTCTGACTTGGGAGCGACGGGCGCTCTGTGCCATGCCTCAGCCTGGGATCTGAATCGCCTCTCGACCTCGAGCCGACTCTCCAGAGCGCGAACGCAAATGTCGGGAAGAGGAAGGGTCGCATCGGATGCCGCCGTCTTGCGCTAAACGGTCCTGCCTGGTTTGACGGAATTAACGATGGGCGTTGAGTGCGTCGCGTCCAATCATCAGGATGTGGATTTCGCTGGTCCCATCGAAGATTTGGAGGGCCTTGCTGTCTCGAAACAGTCGTTGCACGCGGCTGCTGTGGTGGACACCGAGGGCACCGAAAATTTGGACCGCTTCGACGGCGTGGCGCATGGCCGCGTCGGTGCTGAATAGCTTTGCCTTGGACAGCAGGATCGGGTCACCGCCATGGCCGAGGGCGAAGCTGTCGCTGGCGGCCAGGGTAAGTAGGCGGGCGGCTTCGTAGTCGGTGGCCATCAACCCGATTTTGGTCTGGATGACTTGTATGTTGCTCAAAGGTTGACCGAACGCGGTGCGGTTGTTAGCTCTGACGGAGCACTCCCGGATGGCAGCCTTGATGAAGCCGCAGCCGTAGCTGGCGGCGTCCACCCGAGCCAGGTTGATGCCTTCCATCATTCCTTTGAACCCCGCGACCTTGAGCGCCGAGCCAGCAGGCACCTTGACGTCGTTGAAGGTCAGCTCACCCAGGGGCATGCCCCGAAAGCTCATGAGGTCAAGGGGTCCGCTACGAGTTATGCCGTCTGATTCCAGGTCGATGACCAGGGCGACGGTCTCAGCGTCGCGGCCGTCATGGTCGAGTTTGGCCAGCACCACGCTGAACGCGGCGTAGGGGGCGAGGCCGATCCATTTCTTGCCGCCGTTGAGGATCCAGCCGTTACGGTCGCGGGTGGCCACGGTCGAGATGGCCCGGACGTCCGTCCCTGCGTCCGGTTCGGTGACTCCGAACGAGCCGTAGAGTTCGCCGCTGAGCAGCGGCTCAAGGTACCGGTCTGCGATGTCGGGTTCGGCGTACCGCTTGAGTAGATAGGCTTGTAGTCGGAGGGCGCCCAGCGCGACCACCGCGGCGGGAAAGGCGGCGGCCACCAGTTCTGTTGTCTGGTGGACCAGGCGCATCCGGTGGAGTTGCAGGTTGCGCTGTTCGTCGAACATCAACTCCAGCAGTCCTAGCTCAGCGAACTGACGAATGATGTCGGGGAAGAATTCACCGTTGTCACTTTCGTCGGCGCGGTGCAGGAGGACGGTGTCGCAATACTTTCCGACGTCTTGCAGATAGGCCGCTTCGTCGGTGTCGAAGTCGCGGCGTCCGGCCATGTCAATCTCCTCGATTCATAGCGTTACTTGGATTCCTTTGGGGACTCGCGGCGTTGGTGGCTTGTACGGCCGTTGCAGATGTGGGACGCGGCGCGCCGATCCGCTCGTAGGTGTCCCATTCTGCGTTGACGAATACCGTTCGCGTCCGGTGATGAGCCCACCGCCTTTCGGCGATCATCGCTGTGGGTGCTTGGCTGTTGGAGCTGACAATCGCCGACATGCGCGTATCCGTATCAACCACGAGGGCCGGGACCTTCCCGCTGCGCCGTGGCGCTGTGAACCGGAGCGATTATGTGGCCGCGATCTCGCAGCGGTATGTGGCCGCTTGCTGCCGCAGCGGCGCCGTCTCAGAAGGGATCGCTCAGCGGTGACTTCGCACAAGACGGCGCACCGCACCCAGCGACCGAGTCTCCAGCATCTGCGATAGCCTCCCGCAGGCCGCAGGACCGCCATGGTCGCGATCAGTGCGCTGACGCCAACACCTCACCGAGGGCGTCGTACAGTTCGCCGCAGCCGATCTCGCGCTGGAGCGCCTGGTCACCGCCGTCGAAGTACTGCCCCTGCTCGGTGTAGACGAGGCGGGTTCCTTCCTGCGCCGGGAAGAGCTCAACGCTGGCTAGCGACGCCGAGCTTGGGCGACCGTCGATCGTCATCACGTAGGAGAACACGAGCCGTTCATCGGTGACGATGTCCAGGTAGCGGGTGTCGTTGGTGATCGGCGGACCATCGGCATATCGGAAGCGGCTCGTCTCGTAGCCGGCCGGCCGGAAGTCAGCGGTGAACTCCTCGACCCGCCAGTCCTCGCCCTCGGCGAACCACCGACGTTTGATGTCCGTGTCGGAGAACGCCCTGAAGATGCGCGCGGCGTCCGCCGGGTAGGTGCGTTCGACGATGAAGGTGGCGTGTTTGATCGGTTCGGTATTCATTGCTCGTCTTCTCCCATCGCTGCCGGCGCGGCGCCGCGCTCTTGGGCGAGGAGGGCGCCGAGTCGGTCCAGGCGTCGCTCGGTGAGCGCTCGACGAGCCTGAAGCCATTGCTCGGCGATGTCGAGACCGCCCGGCGCGATGGCGCAGGTGCGCACCCTCCCGATCTTCTCGGTGCGGATCAGGTCACTCTGCTCCAGAACCTGCAGGTGTTGTACCACCGCCGCCAGGGAGACCGCCATCGGCGCAGCCAGTTCACTGACGGAAAGTGGCCCATCGCCCAGCCGCTCGAGCAGTGTCCTGCGCGTGGGATCTCCCAAGGCTTGGAAGACGGAGTCGACACTCATCGATACCTCCGATACTTAAGTTGACACTTGACAATACGAGTCGGCATAGACGACACTCAAGTACGTACTGAAGTATTTCACTCAATCCGCGGAGACGCACCATGGCATCCACCCAGACCCCCACCAGCAAGGTGTTCTTCGCAGTCAGCATGTCCCTAGACGGCTACATCGCCCCAGCGGGAATGGACCTCGAGCACGCCGATGACCCGTCCTACAAGGACTGGGGGCGCCAGTGGGCGGCGCTGCAGAGCTGGGTCTTTCCGCAACGCTTCTTCCGCGAGAACCTCAACCTCGGCGAGGGCGGCGAGACCGGCCCCGACAACGACATGGCGCGGGGAGTCTTCGAACGCACCGGCGTGAGCATCCTCGGGAAGCGGATGTTCGACGGCGGTGAACGCTTCTGGCCTGAGGAGGCACCCTTCCACACGCCGGTCTTCGTTGTCACTCACACCAAGCGGGCACCGTGGGAGCGCCCCGGTGGCACCACCTTCCACTTCGTCAACGACGGCATCGAGAGCGCCCTGGCCCGAGCCACGATGGCCGCCGATGGCCGCGACATCCGGATCGGTGGAGGAGCCGACCTCATCCAGCAGTACCTCAACGCCGGGCTGGTGAACGAATTCACCATCTCCATCGCACCCGTAATCCTCGGCGAGGGCACTCGGCTATTCGACCGCATCGAGTTCGGGCAGATCGGCCTAGAGGTGCTCGACACCGTCCCCTCACCGCGAGTGACCCACCTCAGGTATGCACTGAGCCGCGCGTAGCGCCGCAGTTCCCCACCCGGCGCGTCCCGCAGGAGGACCCCGTTACGGGCGCTCAAGGGGAGATGACGAAAGGGCCGCCGGGTGGTCGGAAGGAAGGCTGAGGACTCGACGGCCTCCAGTCGATCGACGTTCGACGTGCCCTCACCCTCCCTCGCTGGGTTCACTCCATGAGCACACGCACCTCCCCGGCGAACGCCTCCCAAGGTGGTATTCCGGAACTTACGGAGGATCCTGCGCCGAGAAATCAAGCGCGCTGGCGGCCCGGCGTTTTTCGAGGCACAAGTTCGGCCGCAACCGTGTCGATCTTTTTAGAACTTGTTGCCGGGACTGCACAAACTCCTTTTGCGTCGGGTGTCATGTGTTGGTAATGGTCTGATGGGCGGCGTCAATGAGTGACATTGCTAGGCCCGCGTCATGGAGATCGGTGAATGGGAATAGTGGAGCCAGTCCTTCGACGGATCTTGCAAAATCTTCAACCTCGACTTGGTAGGGGTTCAGACTGGAATGCCTGACGGATTCCGTTTTGCCGACGCGGGTCACATCGAAGCTGGCTGAAGAGGCCTCTGCGAAAAAGCCTGGCGCATAGATGGAGCCATCCGTTCCATTTATGCGCAGATCGTTGGCTAATGGTCCATAGAGACGTGAAGACCTGATATGTGTGAGACATTCGTGCTGGTCACACAGGATGTCAACCGTCTCATGTGTCTTGTCGTCGGGCCGACGTACAGATGCGACACCTCGTAGCGATCCTGGTCCGAGCAGACCAATCATTGCATCTACGGTGTGTATGCCGGCGTCGTTCAGAGCCGATAGACCGTTCTTTAAGGGGTCGAGTTTCCAGGCTGCACTTGGAGCCGATCGATTCATTTTGAAGCTCCATTCAGCATGGGCGGTGACGATTTCACCAAGTTCGCCATTTTTGAGAATTTCCTGCATTCGCGCATAAGTGTCCTGATGGCGGAGGTGGTGGGCCACGTGGACGACAACCGCCCGCTCAGCCGCGATGTGACTTAGTTCATTGCACTCCTCAGCACTCATCGCTGCCGGTTTTTCTATCAGACAGGGCGTGCCACGATCGATGACTCGCTTGGCTTGAGAAAAGTGCATGTAGGGTGGGGAGCAAATCATGACAGCGTCATAGGAGCACTCATCCAACAACTTGTGCTCATCAGTATAGATAGACTGAATACCATACTTGTCAGAGACGATGCGGAGTTTTTCTGGATTGCGTCCCTGAATGGCCGAAACTGTTACAAGTTTGGAGTTAACCAATGCTGGGATCGTACGTTTCTGGGCAGTGCCCGTAGCTGAAAGTATGGCTAGACGAAGGGGCTTCATCGGGTGGGTTCCATCCATAACTAAGGATCGTCCGGTAATGGATAAGGTCAATTCTCCAGTCGGGTGGTGGCTTCGTGCAATCTCGTGGCTTCCAGATGATGGAGCCGTCATCCAGCCAGAACGCTGTCGAGCCAGCGGATTTTCAGCTTGGCTGGCCGCGTGCAGGTACTCGGTCTACGAGGCGTACGCCACGCGGCAGAGGGCGTCGGCGGAATGCTCGGCTTGGCCGCCCAATGGCCTGGATACGCTCGAACCCTCGATGCGGTCCGCCTCGACGACGCTGTCCGCAGGAGGACCGTTCCGCGGGACGGCATGGATACACCGACGATGAGCGTTGTCGACGGTGCTCAGCGAGGCTGGTACCCGCGAACGGCAGCGACGACTTCACCAGTGGAACCCTGGACACCGGTGAAGGGCGGCGACCGTCTCGTGGCCGACCTCCCGAGCCAGCCGGCCGCGTAATGTGTCGGCGAACAGGTGGTGGTAGCGATACCACATCCGCTGGTCGTCCAGCGGCACGAGGAACAGGTTCGCCACCTCCAACTCCTCCAAGACCTGTTGGTTGCTGGTGGCCGGCGGCGATGCGGATGCGGACTCGGAGTCACCGACCAGCAGTGCGTCGCACAGTGGTGCGCACAGCCGGTCCAGCACGCTGGTGACCAGCAGAAAGCGTCGGACCGGAACCGGTTGCCGGTCCAAGACCTCGGCCATCAAGTAGTCGGCCACCAGCCGGTGGCCGCCGGTGAAGGAGTCCACGAACGCCGCGGGGTTGGTGCGATCACGCAGCGCCAGCCCGGCAAGTTGGAGGCCGGCCGCCCAGCCCTCGGTGCGTGCGACCAGCGCCGCCACCTGCTGCTCTGTCAGGGCTAGCCCCATGCCAGTGCCCAGGAGAATGGATGCTTCCTCGATGTTGAAGCTCAGGTCGGCTGCCCGCACCTCGATCATCTGGCGGCTGGCGCGCAGCCGGGGCAACGCAAGCGGTGGGTCCTCTCGGGTCGCGATCACCAAGTACAGCATCGGTGGCAGGTGGTCGACGAGAAACTCAATCGCGGCATGGACGGCCGGCGCTCGCACCATGTGGTAGTCGTCCACCACAAGCAGGCTGGGTTTGGGCAGGGCGGCTACGTCGTTGAGCAAGCTGGTGAGCACGATCTCAGGCGGCGCGGTCGGCGGAGCGTCGAGCAGAGCCAACGCCGTACGGCCGCATGTCGGGGTGATCGTCTGGAGGGAAGCGACCAGGTAGCGGAGAACCTGGTGGACCTCCTGGTCGCGCTCGTCGAGGGCGAGCCACGCGACCGGGCGAGCCACGCTAGCGACCCACGTGGCCAGCAGGCTCGTCTTGCCCGCTCCGGCCGGCGCCGACAGTAGCGAGCAGCGACCGTCGTGGAGGCCTTCGTCGAGGAGGGCGAGCAACCGGGGGCGCGGAACCAGGTCGGGGCGAGCCCGCGGCACGAAGAGCTTGGTTGCCAACAGGAACCCAGCCGCGTTCTGAGCCATTCGGCCAGGCGACCCGCTGGAACCGGTCGGGCTGTCGCTTGTGGTCGCCGCGGCGTCGGCGATGCGCTCAGCCAGCGCTGCGGCCGCGTCTCCGAGGTGCTCGAGCGAAAGGTCGGCGACTGTGCCTAGGTACTTCTTGTACTGGCGACCCGCAGCCGTACGGTAGGCCACCCAGTAGCCGCCGCCGCGTTGCCGACGCTCCTTGCGCGCGGTGTAGTCCCCCGCTCGGGAGCGAAACGAGAAAGACCGGACTGAGTCATCAGCCAGCCAGGCAAACCAGGCCGGTGTGCCCACGACCACCGCAGCGGCTTCTTGACGGCCCGCGGCCACCTGCAGAACCCCATCCGCGACAAACGGGATGCGCGTCATGGCTTCGCCCCTGTCGGCGCAGGCCCGCCTGACAAACCCAACGTACCCAACATCATCAGGCGTCTCGAAAATGGCTGATCGATTCCACCCGTGGTTCCATCCTCCGGGGGACTCGACACCGCCCCGTGCAGCGCCATAGTGGGTGCCCTGACCACATCTTGATCTTGGCCAACTTGAGTGTCTGGAGCAACCAAGCCATCGGACCGCAACGCCGCCGACCAATGAGGAGGCCGGAATGATTGCCCGCGACCCGTCGCCCATGCAGTACCGCATACGAATCCGCGGTCATCTCGACCCAGTGTGGACGGAATGGTTCGACGAACTCGCTCTTACGCAGAAGAATGACGGCACGACTGAGCTGGTCGGACCACTATCCGATCAGTCCGCCCTCTACGGACTGCTTGCCCGGCTACGCGACCTTGGAGCGACCTTGTTAATGGTCGAGCAGCTAGACCAGCCGACTCACTGACAACGTCGCCTGGATTGTGCCGTGCTTCTGGCGGTGTCCCGCGGCCACGAGCATGAACTCGGGTATTTCTATCGGTCTATCGGCGGCGGAAGCTCGGACGTTACCTGATGGCATGGCGCGTCATGACGCGATCGGCAACACTCGAGGATGACCTCCATCCCGAATCAGACGCTCTACCACCGATGGCTGGGCTGGCACGCCCCCGCTATGCGGCGAGCCGTCATCGTCGGCTCCATTGGGCTGATCGTTGCTTTTGTGCTTTTGTGGTTCGTGCCATGGAGTATGGCCGTGGTGGCAGGTTGGGACGCGGCCGCGCTCGCCTTTCTGATAACCGTCTGGCCAATCATCGTCCGCGCTAACAGCGCGCACGCCGCGCAGCTGGCCATGCGGGAGGACGAGACCCGTGGCTCCGCGACCGTGCTGTTGCTCGCAGCGAGTGCGGCCAGCCTCCTCGGTGTCGGGTTCGCCCTGATCATTGCGGGGCGGGAGAGCGGCCCACTCAAGGTGCTGCTCGTCGGCTTCGCCGTGCTAACCGTCGTGTTGTCGTGGACGGTGGTCAACACGGTCTTTACGCTCCGCTACGCCGACCAGCACTTCGGATCGGGCGCTGCGGGGATCGACTTTGAAGACTCGGACGGACCGGAGGCACCCACGTACCGCGACTTCGCCTACGTCGCCTTCACCATCGGAATGTGCTACCAGGTGTCCGACACGACGGTGCGCGATCGCCGGATCCGGCGCACGGTTCTCTCTCACGCCCTTCTTTCGTATCTGTTCGGCGTGGCGATCGTTGGCGGGTCCGTCAATCTCATCGCCGGCCTGATTCGCTAATCCGAACAATGTCGGATTAGGCCCCCGGATTAGTAGCGCAGATCGCAGCCGCGCTCCTTCGCCGCGGCGACAAGGAGTGGTTCTAGCCGACTCTGATGGCAATACCACACCGGCGGTTCGGGAGTGACGATCTCCGGATGGTCGATGATCCGAGTTGCTTTATCGACGGCCGGGAATTCCTCTTGTTCTGAGGAGGCTAACGTATCTTTACGAAACATCCGCGAGACGTGACTTCCAGCTGCAATGACTTGTGGTTCCAATCCGAGCTCGCGAAACACTTCCAACGTACGGAAATTGAGATTATGCGCGCGGGGATACCACGAAATATCGGAACGCTGCTCGATGAGAATCGAGGCAATGCCTTGCTGGCGTAACAGGAGGCAAAGGGATAGTCCGGCCCCACCAGCGCCCACAATCAAGACCGGGACCCGTTCTTGAGCGAGCATCGTCTACCCCCTTATCTTCCTCTTCTGTCACAGCATCGCCTGCCCGACCGTGCCGGCGCGTCATGGCCAGCGCCAATCCGCCATGGCGGCTGGCAGGTAATCGCACGATCGGTTCGGTGACGTGTTCACTCGCGAATCTCAGCGCCGATTGGCACCGTCCGTCCTGTTCTTGGGAGTCGCGTAGGGAGTCATCGAGTAGAGCCTCGGAGAAACTTGTGCTGAAGATCGAAGGGCTGCCGAACTTGGCATGAGCGGCACGGCGAGGGCTCAGGGATCTCCTGTTAGCGGTAATGCGCGGCGCCGTCACGTATTGCAATCTTGAGCCATGGCGCTGCGTTGTTTGATTGTGGACGACAGTCCGCGGTTCTTGGACGCAGCACGCGGTCTGCTGGAACGTCAAGGGATCACGGTCGTCGGCGTTGCGTCCAACAGCGCCGAGGCGTTGTTACGTGCCGAGGAACTTCAGCCGGATGTCACGCTGGTCGATATCGACCTGGGCGGCGAGAGCGGCCTGGAGCTTGCTCGTCGGCTCTACGGGGAGGCTGGCCTCGCCGGGTCACCGGTAATTCTGATCTCCACCCATGCCGAGCGGGATTATGCCGAATTGATCGCGGCCAGCTGCGCCGTCGGCTTCCTTCCCAAGACAGACCTCTCGGCCAACGCCATCCAGGACCTGCTGCACCGCCACGGGGACAGCAACCCGGGCGACCCGGTCAGCGGGCCTCAAGAAACGTGAGCACAGCAAGAACGCGCCGGTGCGCATCATCGGTCTCCTGCAGATTGAGCTTGGTCAGAATGCTGCGCACATGCTTCTCTACGGTCCCCTCGGTGACCCAGAGTTGCCGAGCGATGCCGGCATTGGAGCGGCCCTCGGCCATTAGCGCCAACACCTCCTGCTCCCGCGGGCTGAGCGCGGCCAACGGGTCATCGCGGCGGCGGGCGGCGACCAGCTCGGCGACCACCGCTGGATCGACCACTGAGCCGCCCTTGGCGATCCGCTGCAGCGTCTCGATAAATTCCTCGACGTCGGTCACCCGGCTCTTGAGGAGGTAGCCAATCCCCCGGCCGCTCGTCAATAGCTCGATGGCGTACTCGACCTCGACGTGGGCCGACAGAACAAGGATCCCGGTCTCAGGATGCTCTTGTCGGATGTGGCGGGCCGCCTCCAGACCCTCGGCTGTGTGTGTCGGGGGCATCCGGACATCGACCACTACCAGCGCCGGCGCTTTCTCGTGAACCAAGGTCAGCAGCTGGGTGCTGTCACCGGCCTGCCCGACGACATCGAATCCCGAGCGCTCGAGAAGGCTGGCCAAGCCCTCACGGAGAAGAACGTCGTCCTCGGCCAAGACCACCCGCAACCCGCTCATGTCTTGGCGATCACCGTTCCCACCCGAGCTAACTGCGAGTCCTCTCGTGACATCGTGTGCACGAGACTATCTGCTATGGGCACACTGCAGCGGAGCTGGCAGTGCGCGGCGGCGATGGGCACACTGCACCGGAGCTGGCGGTGCGCGGCGGGCTGACGCGTCGCATGGTCGTCGCGAGCGGCCTGCTGGCGCTGATTATCGCCGCCGCGTTTGCGGTGCTGCTGTCTTCGGTGTCAGAGCTGCGTACCTTGGAACGCCGCGCCCGAGCATCCGAGGAAGTGCTGGTCGTCGCCAACCGGCTCGAGCGACTTGTTGTCGACCTCGAGACGGGCCAGCGCGGGTTCGTCATCACTGGCCAGGACCGGTTCCTACAGCCGTGGCGGGAAGCCCAGGTCGCCTTGCCCGCGCAGGCCAGCAATCTGGAACAGCTGGTCGCGGACAACCCGGAACAGCAGGCTCGGGCGCACCGGATCGCTCAGGCCATCACGTCGTATGTGCAGGACTACTCGATCCCGCTGGTCAGGCGCGCGCGGAAGGATCCGGGCGCGGCACGGAGTGTGGCTGCGACGGACGAGGGGGGGCGGCGGACTGATGCCATTCGGACGGAGTTTGATCAGTTCGTTACGACGGAACGAGGGCTAGCGGCGGAACGCCAGGAGCGCTCGGACATCGACGCAGGTCGCGCGATCATGGCTGCGGCAACCGGTCTTGCAGGGTCGATCCTGCTGATCGTGCTGTTTGCCGGCTATCTGACACGAGCAATCGTCAAGCCAGTCCGTGCAGTCGCTGCCATGGCCGGCCGCCTTGCCGGTGGCGATCTCAGTGTGCGGGTACCAGAGCGTGGCGTCGCCGAAATCGGCGTCCTGGAGCGCAGCTTCAACACGATGGCCGAGTCGCTGCAGCAGAGCCGCAGGGAACTTGCCGCTTCGCGTACGCGGATCGTGGCAGCCGGTGACTTGGCCCGCCGCCGGATCGAACGCGACCTGCACGATGGCATCCAACAACGGCTGGTGTCGTTGGTGTTGGACCTTCGCTCTACCGAAGCCGCGGTGCCACCGCAGCTGCCCGAGCTGCGGGCGCAGATTGCGGGAGTCGCTGACAACCTCACCGGTTCCCTGGAGGAGCTGCGGGAGCTTTCCCGCGGCATCCATCCCGCGATCCTCTCCGAAGGCGGCCTGAGTCCTGCCATCAAGGCGCTCGCCCGACGCTCTGCAGTTCCAATCGAGCTCGATATTGACGTCCAGAGGCGCCTGCCCGAGCCGATCGAGGTCGCCGCCTACTACGTCGTCTCCGAGGCGCTGGCCAACACCACCAAACACGCCCGAGCCTCGATCGCACATGTCGAACTTCGGGCTGATGACGGTCGCCTGCAGATATCGGTGAGCGATGACGGCGTCGGCGGGGCCACCAGCGATGACGGCTCCGGGCTGGTCGGCCTCACCGACCGGGTGGAGGCGCTGGGCGGAACGATCCTGGTCGACAGTCCGCCGGGGCAGGGCACCAGGCTCGACGTTGATCTGCCAATTGATCTTGGCGGCGGTCTTGCATCCGCCTAGCGGAGCACACCATCAAGGCACGAAGACGATGCGTCGACCACTATCGGCGTGTCGCCAGGTCTTTTTCGATGTCGGCAAGCGGCACGGCGGCGACAACGAGGCGGATCTCGCTGGCGGATACCCCACTAGTAAGCCAGAACGAACGGCCGTTGGCCACCAGTGTCGTGCATTCGAAGTCCCTTGACAGTAGGCGTCGTCCAGGTGATGCCTGTCGTCGCAAGGCGACGTGAGGCGTCGACATGCAAGGCCGAGGAGGAGTCCAATAGCGGCGTGTTCTATGGGCGACGACGAGAACGCAGCGGGCGTCCCGCCTGGGCGGCGCATACCCCAAGCGACTTCGGATGCTCGGCACTAGCTACTGGCCGCGTACCGCCAGAAGTCGCGCATCCACTCTGGTGCTGTGGGACTGTCAGCTGCTACTTGAGTGAGCAAGATCGCGATGGTGCCCCTGGACGGCGTGATGTGTGCCGATGTCCCGGTCCCGCCGACCCAGCCGTAGCGTCCCGCTACGTTCCACGGAGCGATGGACGCGATGTCGACCGAGCCGCCGAACCCCCAACCCTGACCCTCGAGGAAGAGCTCCCCGATCTTGCGCTGGGCGGGCGTTGTGTGGTTGGTGATCATGAGTTGCACGGCGTCGGCCGACAGCAGCCGGTGGCCGGCAGGAGTGACGCCTCCGGCGAGCAACATGCGAGCGAAGGCCAGCCAGTCATCGCCGGTTCCTGCCAGGCCGCCATTGCCCAAGGGGAACGGTGGCGGCGTGCTCCACTGACCGTCGGGTCCGTCGGCGAGCTCCAGGGCGCCGGTAGCAGTGGTTCGGTAGTAACTCGTCAGCCGTTCCAACTTGTCTGCCGGCACGCTGAATCCGGTATCCACCATTCCCAGCGGTTGAAATATTCGATCTGCCAGAAATGCCGGCAGCGATTGGCCTGAGACCCTACTGATCAGCACGCCCTGCAACACCGAGCAGGTGTCGTACAGCCATGCGTCGCCCGGCTGGTACAGCATCGGAATCTCGGAGAGCGCCGCCATCCACGCGTCCTGCGGCAGGAAACTCTGCGGCTCGCGCCCATCCTTCTGCACGTCGAACAACCGCTGGACCGCTGGCAGCGTGAAGTCGGAGGGGAAGCCGTACCCCGCTCGGGACGTAAGCAGATCGAATACGTTGATCGGCCGGGTCGCTGAGACAAGATCATCGAGAGGGCTGGCCGGTGTTCGAACGACCCTTGGCTCAGCCAATTCAGGTAACCACGAATCCACCGTGTCATGCAAGGAGATCCGACCATCCTCGATCAAGATCATGACGGCTGCCGCAATGATCGGTTTGGTGATCGAAGCGAACCGGAAGATCGAATCCCTGGTTACTGGGTGGTTGCCGCCGATAGCAGCTGAGCCCACCGCTGCCACTTCCATCTGATCGCTCTGAGCCACGATGGCGACCGCTCCAGGCACCGATCCGTCGCTGACGTACCGCTCCAGAACGTCGCTCAGGTCAGTCATCGATTCACTCCATCTGTGTGAGTCTTTCGATCGCTTGTTGCCAGTCACGCTTGACGCCATAACTGGTGGCAAATTGCCGACAGCGATGCCTGTGCGCGGAGCTGATACCGGACTCTGAAGAGGCGGCCGGCCACATGCTGCGCTTCAGTCTCTACGCCGCGACTAAGGCGATGCAATTCACGATCTTTAGGGTGGAGCACTTGGCCAATCAATTCGACCAAGCGCGCTGGTCGCCGGCAAAACGTACGAGCAATTTGCCAACGCCGTTGTCGAGACGAGGCATCTGATCACCGAAACCGGTGATCATCCGCCGAGCTGGCCGAGTTGATCAGCCGGCGACTGACGGTCGGTTCCGGTACGCCGCTTCCTGATCAAGGTGCCATAGACCTTCGGCGCGGGCATTGTGCCTGAGCTTATCGAAGGGCACTGATACTGATCAGTTTCCCCTGCTCCCGGCATCTCGAGTGTG
The DNA here is from genome assembly GCA_963815975.1 of uncultured Actinomycetota bacterium. GTDB lineage: Bacteria > Actinomycetota > Actinomycetes > Propionibacteriales > Propionibacteriaceae > Microlunatus. The sequence goes on along the minus strand of CAWFJC010000003.1, from coordinate 27,905 downwards.
GCGCCGTCCTCGCTGGCGTCAAGGCCAAGCCCTCCGGGTGGCCTGCAGCCAGCCTTGACCCCAGCTCCGGGCGGCGCGGATTTACCAGCACCGGAGCAGGGGTGGGGAATGGGTGTGGTTGGCGCGGGCTTGGCTTTGGGCGGTCGGGTGCCGGGTTTGATCTTTGTTTTTCCTTATTTCGTTGAGAAAACAGCTTGTCATCGAACGGAGTTTCGAATACAATAGGAGCATGCAACTCGGGGACTCACCAGCAACGACACGCGCGCCGCGCCGTCGGCTGGATGCCGCCCTCGACACCTTCCAAGACAGCCTCGCCGAGCTGATCAGCATCATCGAGACCGGCGGTCTCGATCAACTCGACGCCGCCGAGAAAGTCGCGGTATGGCAACGCTTCGAACGCATTCGGAATGGGCTACCGCTGGTCGACCACAACCTGATCGCCGACGCCGAAACCAACCACCTGGCGGAGGAATACTGCTCCTCCACCCTCAACCAATTCCTGATCCGAGTGCTGCAGCTCTCCCCCGGCGACGCCGCCTCCCGGGTCCGCGCCGCCGCCGCGGTCGGGCCGCGGACCTCCATGGTTGGCGAGAAGCTGGAGCCGCGGCTGCCGCAACTGGCCGCGTTGCAACGCGACGGACTCGTCTCCCCGGAGAAAGTGCAGATTGTGGAACGGGCCATGCACAAACTCACCCGGCCCGACCTCGACCCGCACGCAGTCGAAACCGCCGAGCAGCTGCTCACCGAACACGCCGCCATCTTGGCGCCGCCGGAGTTGCGCCGCTTTGCCCAGGCTGTGGTCGCTGCTGCCGACCCCGACGGCCCAGAACCGATCGATGATGCTCTGCAACAGGACCGGCGGTATGTGGAGTTGAAGCAGCGCCGCGACGGCATGTGGCATCTCGCAGGCCGACTCACCAACACTGTCGGTGCCCAACTGAACGCGATCCTGGACCCGTTGACGACACCCCGCACGCACCGCGATCGAGGACGACGACGGCACCATCGTCGACATCCCCGACCAGCGGCCACACATGCAACGGCTGCACGATGCGCTGGAGGAGGCCTCCGCCCGGCTCCTCAAAGCCGCCGATCAACCCTCCGCCGGTGGGATACCGGCATCGGTGATCGTCACCATCAGCCTCGAAGACCTGCTCGCGAAGGCCGGGCTGGCCGAAACCGCCGACGGCAGCCAACTCACCACTGATCAACTACTCCGGATTGCCGATGAGGCCGACATCTGGCCCACCATCATCGACCAGAACGGGGTCCCTCTCGCCCTCGGCAGATCTCGACGGCTCGCCTCCGCTGGCCAAACCATGGCGTTGATCGCCCGAGACGCCGGCTGTTCGTTCCCCGGCTGCGCCCATCCACCGCAATGGTGCGATCGACACCACATCCTCGACTGGCTTCTCGGCGGCCTCACTGATCTTGACAATCTGACGTTGCTCTGCAGATACCACCACACCCACTTCCTGCAGAAAGGCTGGACCTGCCGCGTCAACCCCGATGGGGTACCGGAATGGATTCCACCCCGCTGGATCGACCAAGATCAACAGCCTCACGTCAACGCCCGCATCCAACGGCTGAACGCACAACGCCAACTCGACCGCCGGCACCGACGACGACGGCAAAACGCGGCATGAACATCCGGCATGATCTAGACCGAGCACCTTGGCGAGACCTGTGGTGACCGCCAGATTTGGTTAGCAAGCCGCCGAGAGGCAGGACAAACTGAGTCGTGGTCAGGGATTACGTCCTCCACCCTTAGCGGCGGTTGGCGGCGATAGTGCGGCTAGCCGGGATCAATCACTCGGGAGATCCTCAGCCTCTGAGGACGTGCCAGATGATCACCGCTCCGCCCAGGAAGCAGGCGCCGATCGAGACCCGCTGGGTGGCTCTCTGGATCCGGCGTCGGGTCTCCGGTCCGAGCCGAGAATGCCCTGGTGCGACAACTCTGAGCCCGATGGGAAGCCAGACAGGTGCTGCTACGACGACTATCACCAAAACCAGCAGCAGAGCCCGTATCCACCATTCGGCTGAGACGGTGCCGATGCGCTGGGCGACGCTCAGATAGAGCGGCAGAGTCGTGAAGTTGGTGAGCATTCCCAGCAGCCCGGTGGCGAACAGCGCGCGACCGTCCGTCGGCAGCGCGTCATCTTTGGCCTCACTGCGACGCGCCAGCAGCAGTCCGATTCCGGTGGCTTCGCACCACTTGCCAGGCACCGTACGCGATCAGCACCAACGCGAGCGCCAGGTCGACGCCACGGGAGGCTAGGTCGGCAGCGACCAGCTGCGACGTCGTAGCACCTATGAGACCCATTGTCGGAATGCCCAGAGCGACAAGGCAGAGCACGGCCCCGCCGCCAAAGCAGAGACCCGCGGAGATGCCCGCGGCCTCGACGACCCGCGAGGCGTTGAGAAACAGCACCGGACTCACGGCGGCGATCAGCACAAGCGGCAGGCTGTGTGCCAAGAAGGTCGCGACGGTCACGGGTGAATCGTATGGACAAACTGGCGATGGCCATCCGCAACCATGGTCTGCTTGGCGGGTATAACAACAGGAGCAATGGAGGTGCAGCACGATGGAACTGAACCGGGCTCGATCGTTGGTGGACGCGGAGCGTACGCATGTGCAGCAGCTGCTGGCCGATCTCGGCGCGGCCCGGACAGATGACCATGACGCCGAACGCGATGCGGCTTATCCGGCGCAGCCACTGGCACAACAGGGCGTCGACGACGCCGTGGCTGCCGGTCTGCGGGACCGGCTCGCGGCGCTCAATAGGGCTCTCCAGCGGGTCGAAGACGGCAGCTACGGCCGCTCGATCCGTAGCGGTCTGCCCATCCCGGACGAACGCCTCGAGGCAGATCCGGCAGCAGAGCTCACCGTCCAGGAGGCTTCCGCCGATCAAGCGGCGAACCGCTAACCAGCCGAGAGCCAGTCGGCTCACGGACCGGTGACGGAGGAACCTGATGGCAAAGGCAGCGGGCGTGTCAGGTTTTTCGCGTGGACGACCCGCCAAAGCCCGGGACAGCAGTGGGCTCGGCAAAGCGACGCGAGGTGGCCATCTTCGCCGACCTGCCCGGCAAGCGGTGACTGGGCGACGTCAGCTCGTGACGAGTCCAGCGACGTGAAAAGTATAGGGGTAGCGGGTACGGAGATAGGCAGTGGGGATGGCGTGTAGTCGCAGTGACGCAAGGCTTCCTTGGATGTGAACGAGACCATTCGAGTACAGCAGCAAAGTACGCCCCGGACTATGCCGTTGGCGTCGAGTCATGGAGACACGCTTTCTCGGACGTACGGGCCTGCAGGTTAGTGAGCTGTGCCTGGGGACGATGACCTTCGGTGCCGACGGAGGCACCGAACCGACGAGGCCACGGCTCACCAGATCCTGGACGCCTTCGTGGACGTCGGCGGCACCTTCATCGACACCGCCAACGTCTATAGCCAGGGTGTGTCGGAGGAGATCTTGGGCCGCTGGCTGAAGAGCCGCAACCGCGACGATCTCGTCGTCGCCACCAAGGTCTACGGCGAGGCGGCGCCGGGGAACCGCCACGAGGGACTGGTCGCAAGCACGTGTTGGCCGAGGTGGAAGCCAGTCTGCGGCGGCTGCAGACCGACTTCATCGATCTGTACCAGGCCCACGTGTTCGACGACGCGACCCCGTTCGAGGAAACCTTGTCCACGCTCCACTCCCTCGTCACCTCCGGGAAGGTCCGGTTCATCGGGGCCAGTAACTACACCGGCTGGCAGCTGCAGAAGTCGATCGAGCTGTCTCGGCCGCACAGCTGGGAATCGTTCGTCAGCCTGCAGCCCCTCTACAACCTGCTCGACCGCGGCGCGGAGCTGGAGCTGTTGCCGGTCTGCCGGAACGAAGGTGTCGGCGTAATCGCCTGGAGTCCGCTGGCCGCTGGCTGGCTGTCCGGCAAGTACACCCGCGATCTCGACGGCCCTCCCGCTGATTCCCGGGCCGACGACGAAGAGTGGGCCAGCCGCAACAGCGACCGCACCTGGGGAGTAATCGAGACGGTCCAGGCCGTGGCCGCCGAAATCGACCGGACGCCCGCCCAGGTGGCGCTGCGCTGGATACTCCAGCAGCCCGGAATAACCAGCCCAAATCATCGGTGCCCGTACACCGGAGCAGCTGACGGACAATCTCAGGGCGGCCGGTTGGGCCCTGGACGAGGACCAGATCCGTCGGCTGACCGAGGCCGGGGACGAGCCGCTGCCGTACCCCTACGAGCTGCAACGGCTGCCCCAGTTCGTTCGGCGTCCGGCGTAATTCCAGACCGCCGCCCTGCCGATATGGCCCGACCTTCTCCCGAACAAGGGACCGCCGACCAGGCCCATCACTGGCCAATCCGTGCCACGTGCAAGTCGCATACCTACCCCGGATTTCGGCGGTCCGAGCAGAAGTGGCGACAACTGAGCAGCGGCTGACCTGGACGTCGGCCAGCGTCCTGCTCAAAACTTCACAATGTATTGAGAGACAGGAGGACGACCGGAATGGACGACGAAATGGCTTCGACGCAGTCCCAGGTTAAAGCGCTATTGGATAATCAATTCGAGGCAATAAGAACGAAGGACATTGATCAACTCATGTCACTTTATTCTGCGGATATTGTCTATTTCGACCTCGTACCTCCTCTCCAATACATCGGATCTGCTGCACTCAGGCAGAGATTCTTGGACTGGTTTGATGGCTGGAAGAGCTCAATCGGCATGGAAATCCGCGACTTGACTATTGTGGCGAGCGAGGATATCGCGGCCGCACATATGCTCCTCCGAGCAAGCGGAACCCTGAAGAACGGACACGAGGTCGGATACTGGCTACGCGCGTCTGACTGCTACCGGCGGTCAGATGACAGGTGGTTGATTACGCACGAACATGTCTCGCTGCCTGTCGATATGGCGAGCCGAAGTGCAGTTATTGACCTCACGCCATAATCGATTAGCGGGATGCTCCGGGTTTCAGCATTAGCAGGGTGTTCTAGCCGCGATTGCGTCTCGTTCTGGCCCTCTCTTGACTCTGCTTCACGTACTCGGACATGGCAGGAGGTCTGGGTCGACTAGCTGGGTTTGGCTTCATGGCGTGAGCGATGTCCGCTAGCGAGCGGGCCGACGAGGGCAAGAGTCGAGCCGACGGTAACGGTCAGGCAGAGCCCAGCTGAAGATGTCTCCGGCACGGGCGTAAATGGTCGGTCCGGCGCTGTCGAGGGTGTGCAGCAGCGCGGGCCTACGATGACTGCAGGGGACGGAGGTAACAGATGGCCAGTGTCAGCGTCCGCTACATCGTGGACGATGTTGCAGCAGCTATCGCGTTTTACTGCGAACAGTTGGGCTTCCACGAGATCATGCACCCGGCCCCTACCTTCGCAATGTTGGATCGCGGTGAGTTGCGGCTTGTCCTCAGCGCACCAGGCAGTCAGGGTGGCGGGGGCCAGGCAATGCCGGACGGCACGAAGCCCGAACCAGGGGGATGGAACCGATTCCTCATTGAAGTCGCCGACCTCGCCGACCAGGTCCAGGTGCTCCGAGACCGCGGCATTGGTTTCCGCAACGACATCGTCGAGGGGGTTGGCGGCAAGCAGATTCTGGTGGAGGATCCTGCCGGCAATCTCATTGAACTGTTCGAGCCCAGCATTCCGGAAGCCCGCCTCGCAGAACGCTGAGGACGCGACCGCTCGTCGAAGTCAGCCTGACACCGCAGAATGAACGGGCCGATGGCGGGCACTGATGCGCCGAGAGGAGCTGCACCGATGACTGAAGCCAAACCACTCACCGCCAATAGCACCATCGCCGACTGGCTCACCGATCCCGCAGGAGGTCCATTGGTACGCGGCCTGCTCGCCCAAACGGGCGCGAGTGAGACGATGCTCGCCCCAATCAAGGGGCTTCGCCTCCAACAACTGGTGGCGCTGAGCCAGGGACAGCTGCCCCAGTCGGTAGTGGACGACCTCGTCCTCCAGGCCAACGGCGGCTCGATCCCATCGAGGATGAGGCGGATCTCCATCCGGTCATGATCATCGTGCGTGCCTGTCGAGACATCGGCCATCCGGCGGATGTCACGGCGAACCGGCGGATTTCGTCTGATCTACGCCGATTGGCGGATGTCTGATTACGGCGCCTCGGACGACGCTTGCAATCCGTAGAACCTCGTCGAATTGGCTGGATCTGCCCGCTGGGAAGTCTGAGGAGGATCGACATGGGGCACGCGGGAGCCGAGCGACCGGTGTACGCACTCGGCGGGAGCCGGCTGAGTAAGCGGGTCACTGCGGTCACCGCACGGCTGAGGATGCGGGCATGCCCCAACCACTGGTCGTTCTTCTTCGGGGTGATCTCGGTCGCCTTGTTTACGGTGCTGCTGGTGACGGGGATTGCCCTGATGTTCTTCTACGACCCGTCGACTGCCGTCGTTCGATATCGCGGCAGCTATCCGCTGCTGCGGGGGTTGGAGATGTCGCAGGCGTACGAGTCGATGCTGCATATCTCTTTCGACGTCACCGGCGGTCTGCTGCTGCGGCAGGCGCATCACTGGGCGGCGCTGATGCTGCCGGGGGCTCTAGCTCTGCAGCTGCTGAGCACCTTCTTCACCGGCGCCTTCCGCCGACCGCGGCAGTTGGCCTGGGTGCTGCTGGTCGGGATCTTCGTGCTGGCACTCGTCAGCGGCTGGAGCGGTTACGCGTTGCCCGACGACACCCTGTCGGGAACGGGCCTCAGGATTGTGCAGGGGGTCATGCTCGGCATCCCGATCATCGGGACATGGTTGACCTGGAAGCTATTCGGCGGCGAGTTCCCGGTCTCGATCATCACCCACATGTACGTCATCCACCTCGTTGCACCCGCCATCCTCGCAGTGGGCATCGCGATGCGGCTCCGGTTGACATACCGACTCGGACCGCCGCAGTTCGGTGGGCCCGGAAGAACAGAGGGCAACATCGTCGGCGTCCCGATGTGGCCAAACGCCGTCGTACGGATGACGGGCCTCTTCTTCATCACCACCGGTGTCGTGTTGCTGATGGGCGGAACGGTGACAGTCAGCCCCATATGGGTGTACGGGCCATCCTCGCCGAGCAATGCGTTCGCAGGCAGCCAACCCGACTGGTACACCGCCTTCCTGGACGGCGCGCTCCGACTGGTCCCGCCCGGATGGGAGGTTGGCTGGCTGGGACGCACGTGGACGCTCGCTGTCCTCGTTCCGCTCGTGGTGATAGGCCTATTCTTTGCCCTGCTGACGGCCTATCCATTCCTGGAGGGCTGGATCGCCGGGGACGGGCGCGAGCATCACCTTCTCGACCGGCCCCGCGACACCCCGACAAGGACCGGACTCGGCGTTGCGGGAGTGACGTTCTACGGCACGCTGTGGCTGGCGGGGAGTGCCGACGTGATCGCCACGCATTTCAGGGTTTCCTTCGAGGGCGTGATTTTGCTCCTCAGGGGCGTCGTCCTCCTCGGACCACCCATCGCGTACCTGCTGACCCGTCAGATCTGCTACGTCCTTCAGACCCAGGATCGGGAACTACTGCTCCATGGAGCCGAGTCTGGTCGAATCGTCCAACTGCCCAATGGTGGCTACGTGGAGCCGCACGCGCGGCTCAGCGCCCGTCGTCGGTACGCCTTGACGACAACCACGCAGCCTCCACCGCAGGAGGTTCGGCTCAACAAGGAGGAGAGGGCGGCACCCATTCAGCGGCTCCGCATCCGCCTGCAGCGAAGGTTGTTCGACGATCGACCTCCAACGGTCGGCGGCAGCAGCGGGAACGGTCTGGATTCACATCGCGGCCGCGAAGCCGCGGCCAGCAGTGAGGCGCGACGCTGAGGCTGTCCACGGCCGAGGCTCCATGATCATCGCGTCCTGACCGCCCACTGGACGGCCTGACCAGCGAGCAACGCTCTCGCATCCCTGGCCACGAACTGGGCGGCAATTGGCCTGGTCGATGGTCAGATGGCAGTTGCATCGTGCAATGAAGCACAACTCGAAGAAAGGACGACAGGATGAGCAACGATGTTGCTGAGATCGACGAGTTCGGGAAGCGCTGGGTGAAGGCGGAACTCGCTGGGGATACCGCTGCCTTGGATTCCTTGGCACACAACGACTTCTTGCTGGTCGGGCCGTTGGGCTTCATCTTGGATAAGGCCCAGTGGTTGGAGCGCTACAGCAGCGGCGCATTCGTCACCTCAGCGCTCGATTGGCGTGACACCACAGTGCGCGTGTTTGGAGATAGCGCGGTGGTGATCGGGGTTCATGATCAGCAGGCGGCGTACCGTGGCCAGCCCAACAACGGGCAGTTTCGAGCCACTCACATGCTGATCCGCGACGACGGCGGGTGGCGACTTGTCGGCATGCATCTCAGCCCGATCGCGACGCCGCCCGTGGGACCGCAGCAGGAGTCGGTGATCACCGTGAGCGAATCTGTTCTCAAGTGGGTCCAGTTCGTCAGCATCATGCTGTACGTCTTGGTCGCGGGCGCGATGTGGGGAACCTGGCTTTCCCTGGCACGGACTATGACGGACTACGACGCCGCGACCTTCCTGACCGACGGCAAGCACATGATCGAGAATCTCGCGATGATCATGGCGGTGCTGATGATCTCCGCTGTGGTGATCGGACTGATCACCGTCGTATTGCTGTTCCGCAGCCAGGCAATGGTTGCGGCGTGGTTGGCGACCATCGGCCTACTGCTCACGATCGGGGTGCTGGCGATCACTTTGGCTGTCGAGGTTCCGATTGACAACTTGATCGCCAACTGGACCGAAGCGACACTTCCCGCCGATTGGGACGAGATCCGGGCACGCTGGTCAACATTTCATACCGTGCGCACCTTCCTCTCACTCGGTGCGGTAGCCGCGGCGGTCGCTGCCGGACTCACAACCCGCACGGCCGCGCGTGACACGTCCCATGTCAATGCGATCAAGGCCTTGGCTTAAGAGGAGTCGCATCCGCCGTCGAACGGGTGACCAGTAATTGGGCTCGAGGTGACCTGGTCGCCGGACAGCTGTCCGTATCAGGGTTGGTCCATGGATGCCGTACTCGAGATGTCCCGCCGCGCGTTTCATCAGCTACGTTCGCGGTTCCGCGGCGCGCTGATCCAACCAGGCGAGGATGCGTATGCCGAAGCCCGCCGGATCTGGAATGGCGCTATCGATCGCCAGCCAGCTTTGATCGCCCCAAGCCACCGCACTCGGCCGACGTGAGGTCGGCTTCGAGCTCCGAATCATCGCCGGTTGGCCGCCCGAGGATGCAAATGCCGCCCAGCACGTGGCATGGGTGAACGACGGCTGGCAGCGGCTGTCGGCGTACGGCAACGGTCGTCAATATCCGACTTTCCTCACCGACGAGGGTCCGGCAGGAGTCCGCTCGGCCTACCGTGACGGCTGGCCGCGGCTGGTCGCCCTCAAGGACCGCTACGACCCGGCGAACATCTTCCAACTCAACGCCAATATCCCGCCGAGCGCCCTATCGGAATAGCAAGTGGACCCAAGTGGCCTGGTAGCTGGCCAACCATGGCTGGATGAAGTGGTCAACTGCGGGTCGAACAGCCGCCGGACCCAACAAACCCACAGAGGCATTGATGACGACCCATGGCATGGGCAGCCATCATCGCTTCATGACCGAGCTGATCCCGACCAAGCCCGACCAACAGTAGGAAGGAACACCAAGCCCATGTCACTCACCCGCGTCCACAACTTCTCCATCTCGCTCGACGGCTTCGGCACCGGTGAGGGTCAGCGCCACGATGCACATTTCGGTCACGCCGGGGATCGGCTGCACCAATGGATGTTTGCGACCCGGTGGTGGCAGCCCGGCGGTAGCCGCGGCGTCGACGACGCCTTCGTCCAGCAGCACGATCCAGGGATCGGCGCCGAGATCATGGGTGCCGGGAAATTCGGCCATCCAGGATGGCACGAGGACCCGGAGTGGAAGGGCGCGTGGGGTTCCAACCCGCCGTTCCACACACCGGTCTTCGTCCTCACCCATCACACACGCCCGTCGATCGAGATGGAGGGCGGCACGACATACCACTTCATTGATGCCTCACCTGCCGAGGCACTCAGGACAGCCCGCGAGGCCGCGGACGGCCGGGACGTACGCATCGGCGGAGGTCCCACCGTGATCCGCGAGTTCCTTGCTGCCGGGCTCGTCGATTACATGCACGTCGTGGCGGTCCCGATCCTGCTCGGCCGAGGCGTACGCCTCTGGGACGGACTCGAGGACCTCCATCAGGACTACGACGTCGAGGCCACTTCCTCACCCAGCGGAGTCACCCACGTGACCTTCACCAGTACCGGTCTCTGAACCGCCTCGGTCGTCACTCGAATGCAACTAGTTATTGGAGTTCAAACGTGAAAATCAGTTGACGCACCGGAAGTTCGTGTACTTCACTCTCTGCAGTCCTCATCCAGTCAGGAGACGATCACCCGATGCGCCAACTTCTCGTACCCACCCAATCGATCGACATCGAGGATACGAGACTTGGACACGCTCAACCTGGGGATCCTGGCGCACGTCGACGCCGGTAAGACCTCTCTGACCGAACGGCTGCTCTACGCGGCCGGGGTCATCGACCACGTCGGCCGCGTCGACGACGGCGATACCCAGACCGACACCTTGGCCTTGGAGCGCCGCCGCGGCATCACGATCAAGTCCGCGGTGGTCTCGTTCGAGGTCGACGGCACGGTCGTCAACCTCATCGATACCCCCGGACACCCCGACTTCATCGCCGAGGTGGAACGGGTGCTCGACGTTCTCGACGGCGTAGTGCTCGTGGTATCTGCGGTGGAGGGGGTGCAGGCGCAGACCCGGGTTCTGATGCGGACGCTGCGCCGGCTCGGCCTTCCCGTGCTGATCTTCGTCAACAAGATCGACCGCAGCGGCGCCAGGGCGGAGGCCTTGCTGGGAGAGATCGCAGCCAAGCTCAGCATCGATGTGGTGTCGATGGGATCCGTGCGGGACCTCGGCACGAAGGGCGCGGCCTTCGTGCCGTACGCCGGCACAGCCGCTGAAGTGGTGGAGCCATTGGTCGATCACGACGATGTGCTGCTGACCAGCTACCTCGCCGGGCGACCGATGACCGCCGAGCGAGTACGCGGCGAGCTGGCCGAGCAGACTCGGACGGGACAGGTGCACCCGGTCTTCTTCGGCTCGGCGATCACCGGGGCCGGGGTGGACGAGCTGACTGCCGGCATCGTCGCGCTCCTGCCGACGGCCGGCGGCGACGTCGCCGCAGAGCCCTCGGGGTCGGTGTTCAAGATCGAACGCGGGCCGGCCGGCCAGAAGGTGGCGCTGATCCGGATGTTCAACGGCAGCCTGCGGGTCCGCGACCGGTTGAGCTTCGGCCAGGCGGAGGACACCGTTACCCGGATCAGTGTGGTCGAGCGCGGCGGCGGTAGGTTCGCCGCGGCGGTGACGGCGGGTCGGATAGCTCGGGTCTGGGGTCTAGCTCACGCCCACATCGGGGACCCGGTGGGTCGGCCGCGCCCCGGCGCTGCCGCCGCGTCTTTTGCCCCGCCCACCTTGGAGACGGTCGTGGTCCCCGACCGTCGCGACGCAGCCGCTTCCCTGCATCAGGCGCTGACTGAACTGGCCGAGCAGGACCCGCTGATCAACGTTCGAACCGTCGGAACCGACATCGCCGTGTCCCTCTACGGCGAAGTACAAAAGGAGGTCATCGAGGCCACCCTGGCCGAGGAGTACGGTCTGCGAGTTGCCTTCCGGGCGACGACGACCATCTGCATTGAGCGGGTCGTGCGGACCGGTGAAGCCGTGACCGCCAAGGACGCCGAGGACAACCCGTTTCTGGCCGGGGTCGGGTTGCGGATCGAGCCCAGCCCGCCCGGGAGCGGCGTCGCGTACTTCCGCGACGGATTCGTCCTCGGCACCATGCCGCCAGCCTTCTTCACCGCGGTGGAGGAGACGGTGTACGCCACCCTGGCCCAGGGTCTGTACGGGTGGCAGGTCACTGACTGCCGGGTGACGTTGACCCATACGGGCTACTTTCCGCGGCAATCACACGCGCACGCTCACTTCGACAAGTCGATGTCCAGTACCGGTGCCGACTTTCGGCAGCTCACCCCGCTCGTTCTCATGGCGGCCCTCGCCAAGGCGGGCACCCAAGTTTGCGAGCCGGTGCACCGGTTCCGGCTGGAGTTGCCCGCCGAGACGCTGGCCGCGACACTCGCGATGCTCGCCGAGGTGAAAGCGGTCCCCTACGAGACCACGCCGCAGGGTGCATCTTTCGTGCTCGAAGGGGATGTCCCCGCCGGACAGATACATTCTCTGACCCGACTGCTACCCGGCGTAACTCACGGCGAGGGGCTGGTGGAGACGAGTTTTCACCGCTACCGCCCGATACGCCCCGTTAGGCGGAGATGAACGTCTGACGCAGCTCACCGATGCCGGAGACCTGGCTGATGAGTACGTCGCCGGGCTGGAGGAACCGCTGCGGGTGCGGAATTTGGTGAACACCGGCGGGAAAGTGTCGGGTACGGCGAGGTTCGACTCCACCGCATGGTCACGATAATTCAGGCCAATGGCGAACACCTGCGCCGGTGCGGGAGTCGGTGCTTGAAGGTCGGTCAGCTGAAAGTCAGTGGCGTCGACCTGGCCGAGTGAGCTGGCCCACCCGGTGAAGTCATCCCAGACGTCATAGATGGCCTGCGGATCAGAACCGAACCGACCGCCCGAGGCCGCCGCAACATCGACGGCACCACCGTCGGCAAACAGGGTTAGACGTCCGGACAGGTTGCCGATTCGCATGGTGCTCCTCGAGGTGGGGTTGCTATCCCGACTCTAGAGGGGCGGAGTTCGGAACTACGATGCCCGCGTGAGGACCGAACTGGTGGCGGCGCACGCCGCGGTGGATGATGCGGTGGCGATCTTGCGGGACGGGCGTTCCCGGCCGCACACACGGATCGACAAGGCCGCCAAGGACTTCCTCACCGAGGTCGACCTGGCCAGCGAGTCAGCACTGCAGCGTGCGCTCGCGGCGTCCACACCGGAGATCGGCTTCTATGGCGAAGAGGGCGGCGGCGCGGCTCTCGACGTGGGCAAGGTGTGGGTCGCGGATCCGCTCGACGGGACTATCAACTACGCCACCGGGTCACCGCTGTGCGGGGTGATGCTCGGACTCCTCGAAGACGGCGTTCCGACGCTCGGTGTGATCGATCTGCCGTTCCTCGGCGTACGCGTGGACTCGGGCGCAGTGGCCGACGTCGACGCACTTGAGAAAGGGATCATCGGGATGGGCGACGCCTTCCACCGCGGCGGCACCCGCTTGGACGCCTACCTCGAACTGACCATGACCGTGCACCGCCGGGCGCTCCGCTTCCGAAGCGTCGGCGCAGCGTCGGTGCTCTGGGCCTGGCTCGTCAACGGCCAGATCCAGGGCATGCTGCTGGCCCACAACAACCCGTACGACGTCGTCGCCGGCCATGCGATCGCCGGCGCCGCGGGAGCGATCTGCACCGACTACGCGGGCGCGCCGTTGACCCTCGAATCGAGCGGAGCCATGGCGGCCGTCCCCGGTATTCAGCCCGAGCTCGTCAGCCTCGCCGCCGATCTTGCAGCAGCGGCAGCGCGAGACGCCGACTTGTCAGACTCCAGTTGAGCTATAGGTCAACTGGAGTCTGACAAGTCAGCGAGCCGGCACGCCCTGGGGAAATACCAGGATCTTGCTCGCCGTGCTGCGGCCTCTGGCGAGATCGTCGAAGCTCTGTGGCGCCTGGTCCCAACCGACCCTGCCGTCGATCAACGCCTCGATCCCGTCCGGGATCGTGCCGACCCAGGTCGCGGTCTGGTAGAAGTCGTCGGCGGTGTAGGTGAACGCCCCGATCAGCGTTCGCTCTGCCGTGGTGACCGCGTACGCCGAGAGTTCCAGCTGTGGCGAGCCCATACCCACCAGTACGATCCGGCTCCCCAGTCCAGAAGCGGCAAACGCGTCTGCCAGAGTCCGATTCACCCCGACGGCGTCGATCACCAAGCTGGCCGGACCTCCGAGTCTGGCCGCGACCGCCTCAGCCATGTCATCCACAGTCGGGTCGATGACCTGTGCGCCGAGCTTGGCGCACAGGTCACGACGCGACGAACTGACGTCGGACACGGCCAGATTGCGTGATACCTAGACGCCTGGCAGCCAAGCAGGCACGCCTGCCCGATCGGGCCGCCGCCGATGACCAGCGATTCGGTCATCGGCGGTGGCATCACCACGGCGTACCGCGTGGTAGCCGACCGCGAGCGGCTCAACAAGTGCACCGAGCTCGGCCGGCATGCTCTCCGGTAGGACCACGACGTTCTCCGCCCGGACGGCGACTCGGTCTGCGAACGCCGCCGAGATTTCCGGCGTCACGCCGAGCACCTTCCGGCGGATACACCACTGCTGCTGATCATCGCAGCAGGCTGCGCACGTGCCGCAGCCCATTACGGGATTGATGGTGACGAGCTGGCCGACCGCGAGCTCGGCTACCCCCGTGCCCAGCTCGTCGATCCGACCGACTGTCTCGTGTCCCATTACCTGGCCGGGGTGGCGGCGCCCGTTCTCCCCCGAGTAGCCGTGGAAATCTGAACCGCAGATGCCGGTGGCGATCACCTCGACGACCACCTGCCCCGGACCTGCCACCGGATCAGGCCGTTCCTCGACCGCGATGTCGTAGAAATCTCGCAAGACGAGCGCTCTCATGGCCCTACCCGGTAGTCCTGTGAACCCCCCGCGCCGCCTCAGCCTGTTCGTGGGTCACGTAATGGCGTCGACCTCATCCAGGTGACCGGCCTCGACCTCGTTGGCCTTCTTGAAGAGCGCGGTCGAGGCAAACAGCACTGCCGCAAGAATGGCCCCGATGGAGAGGGAGTACAGGCCCGCATTCCCGCCGTACGTTTCCTTGAAGTAGTCGCGCTGAATAGGCGCCAGGAACCCGCCAAGATTGCCGAGTGAGTTGATCAATCCGATGCCAGCGGCAGCGGCGTATCCGGTCATGTATTCCGTGGGTAGCGTCCAGAAGATTGGGGACATGGCGACGAACCCCATCGCGGCCAAACAAAGGCCGCCGATCGCGAGCACAGGATTACTGCTGAGCGCACCGGAGATGACGATGCCAAACGCGGTGCCCAGCAGGAGCAGTGTGCCGATCAGCCGGTGCCTGCGAGTGCGGTCGGCAAGACCCGGGAAAATCAGCAGACCCACGAGTGCGAAGACCCAAGGGATAGCGGTCACCAGTGAGGACTGGAAGCCGAGCTTCTGGCCGGTGATGGCAGTCACCTGGGTGGGCAGGAAGAACGTGACACCGTAGACCGCGATCTGGAGGCAGAAATAGATCAGCGCGAAGTACCACACCCGCCAATTGCCGAGCGCAGCCAGCACCTTCTTCGGCCCGTGACCTTCCTCCTTGGCGGTGTCCTCGGCGTCGATCGTCTCCACCAACGCCTGCCGCTCGTCGTCGGGCAACCACGTCGCTTTCTCGGGCCTATCGGTCAGGTAGAAGAAGGCCCAGATGCCGACCGCGACCGCCAGCAGGCCCTCGACCAGGAACATCCACTGGATGCCGCGCAGCCCGAAGACGCCGTTGAGCTCCAGCAGACAACCAGAAAGCGGATTACCGAGAATGCCCGCCAGCGCGATGCCCATATAGAAGTAACCCCGGGCCCGGCTCAGGTGCCGTGCTGGTACCCAGTAGGTGAGGAACAAGATCACGCCGGGGAAGAAACCGGCTTCCATGACACCGAGCAGGAAGCGCAGGATGTAGAAGCTGGTCGGCCCCTGGACGAACATGAAGGCTGCGGCGACGATGCCCCAGGTCACCATGATGCGGGACAGCCACCATTTCGCCCCGACCCGGTGCAACAAGAGATTGCTCGGGACTTCGAAGATGGCATAGCCGACAAAGAAAAGCCCGGCGCCGAAGGCGTACGAGGCTGCACTGATGCCGAAGTCGGCCTCGAACTCTTGCTGGGCGAACGAGACATTGCTCCGGTCCAGGAACGCAATCACATACATCAGCAGCAGGAATGGGACCAGTCGTCTGAAGACCTTCCGGTTTGCCTGCTCGCTCAACTCGAAGCGACGCTGGGGGGTTTGACTCGTGACGGTGTCGGCCATCGATGTCTCCTTGCTTGTGGTGTGCGTTGTGGGGTTCTCAATGCAGTAGTTACCCCGACTCAGAGATCTCAGTGCATGTACTTGCCCCCGTCGACCTGGATGGTCGCTCCGTTGATGTAGCCGCCGCCATCGGAGAGCAGGAAAGCCACCGTGGCGGCAATCTCGTCCGGCTGACCAACGCGACCCAGCGGGATACCGGCCGACATCGAGGCCTTGCGTTCGTCGCTAAGCCGGCCACCCATGATCTCGGTGTCGACCGGTCCGGGAGCCAGCACGTTGACGGTGATGCCGTACGGCCCGAGCTCCCGGGCACCGCCATGGGCCATTCCGATGACGGCGGCCTTCGCGGTGGCGTAGACCCCCTTCGAGAAGGTCCCGCCGCCGTCGAACGCGGTGATCGAGGAGGTGTTGACGATTCGTCCGACGCCTTGCGGGATCATCCGCGCGGCGGCGGCTTTGAGCATCAGGTACGAACCCGTGACATTCACCGCCATCACCCGCTCGAACTGCTTGAGCTCACACTCGTGCAGCGTTGCCTGCGATGCGATTCCGGCCAGATTGACCAGGCCGGCGACCGGCGGCAACTCGGCGTCGATCCGATCGAAGAGCTCGTTCACCGAAGCCTCGGAGGCGATGTCCGTCGGCACCGACAGGACGCCGTCGTGACCCGCGTCGCGCAGCTCGGTCTCAACGACGGCC
Source organism: uncultured Actinomycetota bacterium (assembly GCA_963815975.1). GTDB lineage: Bacteria > Actinomycetota > Actinomycetes > Propionibacteriales > Propionibacteriaceae > Microlunatus. The sequence goes on along the minus strand of CAWFJC010000003.1, from coordinate 11,117 downwards.
AGACCGTCAGCGTTGATGTCGACCAGGGCGACGTGCCAGCCATGCTCAGCCAGGACCCGGGCGGTGACCCGGCCGATCCCGGCCGGACCGCCGGCGCCGGTGATGACAGCGGTGCGTTGCTCTGGCAAGCGAGGCGGGCCCGTCGTGGATGCTGAGTCGGACGTCATGGTGTGTGCTCCTATCAGTTCCGGTTGATCACCCGATCACGTCAGCGAGGATGTCGCGGACGTACGCGCGGTTCTTGGCGATGACGGTGATCGCGTCGCTTCCGTAGTGCTCGCAGAGGAAAGCACCGCTGAAGCCGAGCCCGACGGCTTGGCTGATCGCGGCGCGGTAGTTGATCAAACCGAACTCCATCGGTACCGGGAAGGTCATCACCTGGCCGGTCTCGGGGTCCTCGTCGCGCAGGTAATTCTTCACGTGCCAGTAGTTCGTGTACGGGAGCAGCTTGTCGAGCATGTCCTGCACCGGCTCCAGTGGGCGGTGCAGCCGGACGAAGTTGCCGATGTCGGGGTTCAGCCCACAGGCTTCATGCCCGACTTCCTCCAGGAACTGGATCGCGCCGTCGGCGGTACCGACGTAGGTGTCCTCGTACATCTCAAGCGTGATCTGCTGACCGTTACTCTGCGCATGCTCGGCGAGCTCGCGGATCAACGAAGCCGCCCGACTGCGTACCTCAGGAGATTCGTCGTCGTGCCACCCGTCGGCGAGCCAGAACCACAGGGCGTTCTGCTGAGCCGGTTTCAGGGCTTGGAAGAAGCCGAAACTGACCAGCGGTACGCCGAGGGTTGCCGCGACGTCGAGTAGCCGGTGGCTGTAGGCGAGGTACTCCTCGCCATGCTCAGGGTCCATCACGCTGCGGCGTGAGGTCGAGATCGCCGGAATGGTCAGGCCGGCGTCCTTCAAGACGCTCTGAAACTCAGTCAGCCGCTCGGGGCTGAGGTCACCGACCCGGACCCAGGTGTCAGTCGGGTCGACCTCAGTAAAGCCGGACCGCGCGACGATTTTGAGATGCTTGGCCCACTCCTCCGGTTCGGCGTCGTGGATGGGCCCACCGTGGGAGTCGACGCTCCCGAACGGCAGCATGGCGGCCGCGATCGGCCAGTTCTCGGCGGTGTACGGGACGGTGCTCACGGGCGTCTCCCTTCCGAGAATGATCGGACGGTGTCAAGCTATCGTCGCTGGTCGGGTGGGGTCTAGAGAGGGGCAGGCCCGAGCTCGCGGAGGAGCTGGCCGAGCTTGGCGTACGCGGTGTTGCGATACGCGATGAGAGGCGCTTGATCGCCGGCGGGAATGACGAACCCACCTCCTTGCTTTACCCCGCAGGCGACCGCTGTCCACCAGCTCGGTGAGCATCTCCGGCGCGGCCAGCCGCTCGCCGTAGTGCTCCTCGAACGTGCGGAAGCATGCCTGGTAGATGTCCAGGCCGGCCATGTCAGCGATGGCGAACGGGCCGAAGAACGGAAGCCGGTAGCCGAACGTGGTGCGCACCACGATGTCGATGTCCTCCGCGGTTGCGACGCCTTCCTCGACGAGGTTGATGGCCTCCTTCAGCAGGACGTATTGCAGCCGGTTGAGCACGAACCCGGCCTTGTCGTTGACCCGTGCGCTGAGCTTGCCGGTCAGCGCGACCACGGCCTCGGCGGACTGCACAACGCTCTCAGTGGTGCCCGAATGTGCGATCAGCTCAACGCCGGGGATGAAGGGAGCTGGGTTCGAGAAGTGAATGCCGAGGAAGCGCTCCGCGTGAGTCAGATTGACCGCCAGGTCGCCGATCGGGAGGGTGGAGGTGTTGCTGCCGATGATCGCGTCGGGGCGAGCAGCAGACTCGATGGTCTTCAGCACCGGGCCCTTGATCTCCGGCTGCTCCAGCACCGCTTCCTCAATCAGATCCGCCTGGGCGACCGCTTCAGGCAGACTGTCCGCCGCGCTCAGGTTGGCCCGGACCAGGTCGGCCGATCCGGGATCGAAGAGCCCCTGGGCCTCGAAGTCAGCAGCTTCGCGATACAGCCGGTCGAGGTGGCGACGAGTCAATGCGGGATCGGCGTCAACGATGACTACGTGGAGCCCGGCCATCGCGAAGACCTGGGCTATGCCGCCACCCATGTAGCCGGCCCCGACGATAGCGACGTTTTCGATCTGCTGAGTCACGCTGAGCACGACCTTCCCGTGGGTTAATCCAAGATGCTATGAGTTTGCTTGGGAGCGCTGCATCGGGGATCCTGAAAGCGCTGGTCGCCGCCGATGAAAATCGTGCCCGAAAGGCCCCACCATGACCGTGCAGCGCCCAAGAACGCCCGAGCCGCCATTCGCCGGCGCAATGTCGCCAGAGGCACTGTTGGCCGATCAACCTCCGGTGCGCGACGTTGGCACCAATCTCGATGAGATCCGTGCCGGCCATCGCCTGGTAGTGCTCGACGATGACCCCACCGGCACCCAGAGCGTTGCCGACCTGCCGGTGCTGACCCGTTGGTCGGTGGCTGACGTGCGGTGGGCTCTGCAGCAGCCAACCACGGGCTTCTTCGTGCTCACCAACACTCGCAGCCTCTCCGAGGCGGATGCGGCAGAGCGCAACCAGCAGATTGTGCAGGCCCTTGCCGAAGCCTCCCGTCTAGAAGGCGATGTGCGCTACGTCATCGCGAGTCGCAGCGATTCCACGTTGCGCGGGTACTTTCCGCTCGAGACCGATGTCTTGAGCAATGAGCTCGCACAACTCGGGACCACCATCGATGGTGTGGTCATCTGTCCGGCCTACATCGAGCCGGGCCGGGTCACCGTGAACTCGGTGCACTGGATGCGTACCAACGATGGGATGATCCCGGTCGCCCACGGCGAGTTCGCCAAGGACGCCAGTTTCGGCTACCAGAACTCTGACCTTCGGAACTGGGTGGAAGAGAAAACTGGTGGCCGGATCTCTCGTTCTGAAGTCGCAACGATCACCCTCACCGACATCCGCGAGGGTGGCCCGGACCGTGTCCAGGAGATCCTTGGCGATCTCCACGACGCTCAGCCGGTCGTCGTCGATGCGGCTGAGGACGCGGACCTCCAGGTCGTCGTGCTTGCGCTGATCCGTGCGGAGGCCGCTGGAAAGAGCTTCATCTATCGCATCGGGCCCTCGTTCGTACGAGCTCGCAGCGGCCAAGAAGCGACTCCGGCTGTCGACGCCAGCCGACTCGCCGGGATCTTGGCTCATTCGAATTCCGGACTAAGCGAGGCCGGTCGACCCGTGGTCCGGCACGGACTCATCGCTGTTGGTTCGCACGTCGGCCTGACCACCCGTCAGCTTGATCAGCTGCGCGCGGCCGGCCACATTCTGGAGCTGGAGCTGAACGTCCCCACGCTCCTGGAGCCGAGCACCCACGATCGGCACGTCACCGAGATCGCTACCGAGGCGTCGCGCTTGTTGCAAGACAACCCGTCAGATAGTGATGTGGTGATCCGTACTAGTCGGACCTTGATCACCGGCGCCGACGCGACGGACAGCCTTGTGATCGCTCGTACGGTCAGCGCCGCCTTGGTCGGCACAGTGCGGGAAGTCGTCAAGCTGGTCAGGCCGGCGTTTGTTCTGGCCAAGGGGGGCATCACCTCCTCCGACACCGCGACCGAGGGATTGGGGATCAGGCGGGCCTGGACCCGCGGCACCATGCTGCCGGGGATCGTGTCGCTGTGGGAGCCGGTCGATGGACTGGCCCCGGGCATTCCCTACATCGTCTTTGCCGGCAATGTCGGCGATGATCATGCTCTGGCCGCGGTGGTCGGCACGCTCCGGAGCGTGTGATGCGCTTGATTGCACGATCGATCCGTGCCTAGCAGAAGAAGGAAGCGTGGCTCCATGATCAACAACAACAGTCCTCACATTGCGGTGATCGGATTGGGAGCGATGGGTCTACCAATGGCCACCCACCTTGCGACGACGTTCGCGGTTACAGGCTTCGAGCCGTACCCACCCCGCCGTACGGAGGCAGAGCAAGCCGGCATCAACGCCGAATCAACACCTGCCGCGGCCTGTAGGGAAGCCGACATCGCCCTCCTCGCGGTCCGCGACCAGGCACAGGCGGAAACTGCACTGTTCGGGCCGGACGGAGTGACTCAGACCCTCAAAGCCGGATCTCCCGTGATCTTGACCAGCACTGTCGGTCCGGACGCGGCCCGCGACGTCGCGGACAAGCTTGCGGCGGCCGGGTATCCACTTGTCGACGCCCCGATTAGTGGTGGCCCGGTACGCGCGGGGAACGGTGATCTACTGATCGTCGTTGGGGCCGACGCGGCAACCTTGGACAGAGCCCGTCCGGTGCTGGACCACCTCGCGTCCACGCTGACGATCGTTGGCCCCCGGCCCGGTGATGGCCAGGCACTGAAGACCATCAACCAGCTTCTCGCCGGCGTACACATCGCCGCAGCGGCGGAAGCAATCGCGCTGGCACGCGGTCTTGATCTTGACCCAGCCCTGGTCATTGATGCTCTGTCACAAGGTGCCGCCGGCTCGTTCATGTTCTCCGATCGCGGCCCCCGGATGCTGCAGGCGTACACCGGCGGCGCCGAAGTCAAATCCAGAATCGACATCTTCGTCAAAGACATGGGAATCGTGACAGCCGTCGGCCGCACAGCCCACGTGCCACTGCCCTTGGCCGCCGCCGCACAGCAGCTCTTTCTGATCGCTGAGGCCGCTGGCCTGGGCGCCTCTGACGACTCAAGCGTCGTCACGGTTCTGTCTCCTGACACCCGGGAAGCCACCACAGCGTAGGAGCCGGGAGACCACAGTCCGCACGGCGGTGGGCCGTCGTCAATGTGGTGCGGCCAGCGGGACGAAGTCGAGTTCTTGGAAGGTGCTGACCTCTGTATCCCAACGATCTCGAACAAAGGCGACGTGGATCGGGTGATTGTTGTACGCCCGGAAAGCGTCTTCATCCGCGAAGTGCATCGAGAACGAAAAGGCGAAATCGCTCTTGGGGCTGACCTGCCGCAACTGCTCGAATCTCTCCACCCCCGGAATCGTCGCGAGTGCCCGAGCCGCCGACAAGAAGTCGGTCTCGGCCGCGGAGCCGCTCGCATGGCGCAGGCTGAAGGCGACGGTGTGCTGGATCGGCGCTGTCACCCCACGACGTTAAAGGCTCAGGCCCTTAGATGTAAGTGGGCGGTCCCTCGACCTCGCCGTGCGTCGGCCTTGGAGGCAACGGTAATTCTGGCTGGTGACCGTGCCAACGAGCGCAAACCTTGCGCCGTACGGTAGAACCAGATGCGACCTGATCGTCTCGAGCGACCTGGCTGTTGGACGACTCGCGAACCAACGGGATGCCGATGATGAAGAATCCGTTGTCGCCAGCACGCGAAGCTGGACCCTGAGGGAGGTGGTCATGGCAGGCCCTCTGCTCGAGACCAAGCTCCACGTCCCCAGGCGGCGACGCGATCTGGTGGCCCGTCCAAGACTGAGCGAGCACCTGAGCCGTGGGGCCGAGTCGGCGCTGACGCTGGTATCGGCTCCGGCCGGGTTCGGCAAGACGACGCTGCTGGCGGACTGGCTGGCAGCCCCTGCAGCCAACGGACGGTCCGCGGCCTGGCTTTCACTCGACCAGCGCGACAACGATCCCGCCGTGTTCTGGACCTACCTGGTCGCCGCGCTGGAGACAGTGGCGCCTGGAGTTGGTGCAGCTGCGCTCTCGCTCCTGCAGTCGCCCCAGCCGCCGATCGACGCGGTCGTTGCGACTCTGCTGAACGACCTCAGCGCCATCTCGAACGATGTCGTACTGGTGCTCGACGACTATCACGTCATCGAGGCGCGCGAAGTACAAGACGGGATGGCATTTCTTCTGGAGCACCTACCATCGCAGCTACACCTGGTGATCGTCGGCCGGGCCGACCCCGCGCTGCCAGTGGCGCGGTTGCGAGGGCGTGGCGAGCTCGTCGAGATCCGCGCCGCCGACCTGCGCTTCACACCCGACGAGGCCGCGGCGTACCTCAACGGGGTGATGGGACTTACGGTGACGGCAGAGGACGTCGCGGCCTTGGAGGGGCGCACCGAAGGGTGGATCGCCGCGCTACAGCTCGCGGCTCTCTCGATGCAGGGGCGAACCGATGTCGCCGGGTTTATCGCCGGCTTCGCTGGGGACGACCGGTACATCGTCGACTACTTAGCCGAGGAGGTCTTGGACCGCCAGCCCGAACCTGTCAAGCACTTCCTGCTGCAGACATCGATTCTGGACCGGTTGAGCGGCCCCCTGTGCGATGCCGTCACCGGACAGGACGGCGGACAGAGCAGGCTCGCGGCGCTCGAACGAGGCAACCTGTTCCTGGTACCGCTTGATGATCATCGCCATTGGTATCGCTATCACCGGCTCTTTGCGGACGTTCTGCAGGCGCACTTGCTGGACGAGCAGCCAGCCGCCGTTCCGGAGCTGCATCAGCGGGCGAGCATCTGGTACGAGCAGAACGGCGAGCCGGCCGAAGCGATCGACCATGCGCTGGCCGCCGAGGATTTCGAGCGGGCGGCCGATCTGATCGAATTGGCCATCCCGGAGCTGCGCCGGGATCGACGGGAGGCCACACTGCGTCGCTGGCTCAAGGTGATTCCCGACGAGCTGCTCCGAGTGAGACCCGTGCTCAACATCGGATTTGTCGGGGCGCTGGTGTCTGGCGGTCAGTTGGAAGGCATCAAGGAACGCCTGCGTGACGCCGAACAGTGGCTGGACGCAGGAACAGCTGGCAGTGCTCGATCGGCGCCCCCATCAGGCGAGATGGTCGTGCGCGACCTCGAGGAACTTCCGCGCCTTCCGGGCACGATCGAGATGTATCGCGCCGCACTGTCTCTGGTTGCGGGCGATCGGCCAGGCACAGTGATGCACGCCAAGCGAGCGATAGATCTTTCGCCCGAGGAGGACCAGCTCCCCCGTGCCGGGGCAGCAGGCCTCATGGGGCTCGCGTTCTGGGGCGGCGGTGACCTCGAGGCAGGGCACCGGGCGTACGCCGAATGCATGGCGGGACTGCGGCGGGCCGGCCACGTCGCCGACACGTTCGGGTGTGCGATCGCCATGGCGGATATCCGGATCGCGCAAGGTCGTCTCGGCGACGCGCTGCGTACGTATGAGCAGGCCCTCAAGCTTTCAGTGGGGCAGCGTGCCTCTGAGCAAGGCGGGCCGGTGCTGCGTGGGACAGCAGACATGTACGTCGGCATGAGCGAGATCTACCGCGAGCGCGATGACTTGCCGGCCGCTACCCGGTATCTGCTGCGCAGCCAGGAGTTGGGCGAGCACGTGGGGTTGCCGCAGAATCCACATCGCTGGCGGATCGCTATGGCCAGGGTGCGGGAGGCTGAGGGAGATCTGGACGGCGCCCTCGACCTGCTCGATGAAGCAGAGCGCCGCTACATCAGTGACTTCTTCCCCAATGTCCGACCCATCCCGGCAATAACGGCGCGGATGTGGGTTGCGCAGGGCAAGTTGGGTGACGCGCTCGACTGGGTCCACGAACGAGGTCTATCCGTCGCGGACGACCTCAGCTACCTACGCGAGTTCGAGCACATCACCCTCGTCAGGGTGCTCCTGGCTCAGTACGCGGCAGAGCAGGAAGCACGTTTCCTCGACGAGGCGACCGGACTCCTGGAACGCCTCTTGCAAGCGGCGGAAGAGGGAGCAAGAACGGGAAGCGTGATCGAGATCCTGGTGCTGCGGGCGCTTGCGAGCCAGACGCAAGGCGATAGCCCGGCTGCGCTTGCATCGCTGCAACGGGCATTGACGCTGGCCGAGCCTGAGGGCTACATCCGGACCTTCGTGGATGAGGGCCCACAGATGGCCTCACTACTGAGAGCGGGCGCGAAGCATGGAATCGCTCCGAGCTATGTCCGTCGACTTCTGGTGGCTCTCAACACGACCGTGGACAGTGCGCCTGCCAGTCAGGGCTTGATCGAACCACTAAGCGAACGCGAGCTGGAAGTGATTCGGCTGCTCGGAACAGACCTAGACGGGCCGGACATCGCGCGCCAGCTCGTCGTCTCCCTGAACACCGTGCGGACTCACACCAGGAACATCTACGCCAAGCTCGGCGTGAACAATCGTCGGGCCGCGGTACGCCGGGCCGCAGGAACTCGACCTGATGTCGCGTACCCGGGACCACTGACCCGGTGCCCTTGCGCCCTGAGCTTGTCCCCCTGCGCCCACTGCCGCGCCTGAGCTTGTCGAAGGGCGGTCTTCGACGAGCTCAGACCGCATCTGGAACATCACCACCTGAATCACCACATCTGGTGATGCTCGCTCACCACATCTCCTCCTACGTTTCGATCATGAGCGAGACAGCGACCGGCAGTTATCGCGAGGCCGGACGGTACGAAATCCGCCTCAAGGGGCACCTCGACTCTCGATGGGCCGCTTGGTTTGACGGATTGAGCCTGTCCAGCGAGAACGACGGCACCACGATCATCTCCGGCCTTGTCGCCGACCAGGCCGCACTCCATGGCCTGCTCCAGAGAGTGCGCGACATCGGCCTGCCACTGATTTCGGTCACTCGAATCGAAGCCCACCAGCCCGACGTACCCACCGCACCTTGATAGCTGCTCACCATCCATACAAGGAGAACGACATGACCACCACCATTCAACCCACACGAGCGAAAACCAACGCAACGAAAGGAGTCCCGATGGACTCACTGAGGAAGACCGCGCTTGTCGCGGGCGTGCTCTACGTGATCACCTTCATCTCGATCCCGACCCTGGTCCTCTACGGGCCGGTGCTGAGCGATCCGAACTACATCGTCGGTCCCGGCCCGGATACCGCAGTCATCATCGGCGCCATCCTCGAGGTGATCGTGGCCCTGGCCGGCGTCGGCACCGCCGTCGCGTTGTACCCGGTGGTCAAGCGGCAGAACGAAGGGGTCGCGCTCGGCTTCGTCGGCTCGCGGACTCTGGAAGGCGCGGCCATCGTCGCTGGCGTCGTCAGCCTGCTCTCACTGGTGACTCTGCGTCAGGCCGGAGCCGGAGCGAATGCGGCGGCCACCGGCCAGGCGCTGGTCGCGCAGTACAACTGGTTCTTCCTCCTCGGACAAAGCCTCATGCCGGTTCTGAACGCCCTGCTGCTGGGCTCGCTGCTGTACCGGTCCCGCCTGGTGCCCCGGGTCCTTCCGGTGCTGGGCATTCATCGGAGCGGCCCTGCTTCTCGTCTCCGATGTCGCGGTGCTGTTCGGCGCATGGGACCGGATATCCGCTCCGTCAGGACTCCTCGCGCATCCCGATCGCGCTCTGGGAGTTCTCGCTGGGCGTCTACCTGATCGTCAAAGGCTTCAGGCCCTCCCCGATTACAGCGGGCATGACCGCTAGCAGCACCCGGGCCGCCTAACCAGTAATGCGGCCTGAGCTTGTCGAAGCCCTTCGACAAGCTCAGGGCGCAACCTACTTCCTGGCCACACATACCACCCGTCTTGACAAGGATCCATGAAATGACATCGACAACATCGCAAGCCGGCCATCCGGTACGTCTGACCGGCGAACTGGACCCGAACCTCTCCCGCTGGCTGTGGCTGGTGAAGATGTTCCTCGCCATTCCGCACTACATCGTCCTGGCGTTCCTCTGGGTCGCGTTCCTGGTCACCACTGTGATCGCCGGCTTTGCCATCTTGTTCACCGGCCGCTATCCGCGCTCCTTGTTCGACTTCAACGTCGGCGTACTGCGCTGGAACTGGCGGGTCGGGTTCTACGTGTACGCCGCCTTGGGCACGGACCGCTATCCACCGTTCACTCTGGCCCGAACCGACTACCCGGCCGACATCGATGTCGCCTACCCCGAACACCTCTCCCGCGGCCTGGTCCTGGTCAAGTGGCTGCTGGCCATTCCGCATCTGCTCATCGTCGGCCTCATCGTCGCGGATCTCCTCCCGTACCCGTGGTCCAGCAACGACTGGAGCTCCGGTTTCCAGCCCATCGGTGGCTACTCGGTCCTCAACCTGCTCGTCGTCGTCGCCGGCTTCTTTCTGTTGATCACCCGGCAGTATCCCCGCTCCCTCTTCGGCTTGCTGCTGGGCATCAACCGCTGGCTGTATCGCGTCCTCAGCTACGTCGCCTTGATGCGCGACGAATACCCGCCGTTCCGTCTCGATCAGGGCGCGTACGAGCCCGGCGACATGGAACCTGCCGGGCCTGCCACCACTCCAGCATTGGTTCGCACGCCCGCCTGAGGAGCGGTCCGCGCCGATGATCATCGGACACACTTCGCGACGAATTTCCTGAGGCTGGCTGGAGTTCGGGCCGGTGAGCGAGAAGCAAATATTGATAGCTCCTCATCGTGATCATCTGCCGCGCTGCCATCGGGACGGCGCGTCGGTAAGTGTTGCCGAAGTTCTCAACGGGGGCTAGCTCGTGTGGTGGTTCATGGTCGGGCTCTACGCGGTGATCGCGGGCATGGTGGTACTTATCGCAGGCCCCAACGGCTGATCACAACGATTCCTCGACGCAACGCTTCGGATTAGACGAGGTCAGGTGGTGTGGGCTGGTATCGATCTGGTGAGGGCGTCAAGGATCAGGCCGAGACCGAACTCGAACTCGTCGCCGAAGTTGTAGCCGGGTTGCAGGATGAAGTCGGTTGCCATCTCGACGAGGTGCGGGTACTTGTCGGTGGAGAACTGCTGCATGATCGATTCGCTCACGTCGGCGGCAGTGTCGGCGCCCTGGAAGGGCAGCGCAGCCTCCTGCAGTGCGAATCCGTAAACGTAGCTGTCGAGCAGTGCGTACGCATGAGCGGTCATCTCGACGGTGAAGCCCGCCTCGCGCAGGGTGCGGAGGACCGCGTCGTGATGTTGCAGTGTCGCCGGGCCGGGCGACTTTCGCGATTCCATCAATCCGATCGCCCAGTGGTGGCGGCTTAACGCCCGGCGGGCTGAGTTCGCTCGCCGCACTAGTTCTGAGCGCCAGTCACCGTCGGCTTCCGGTAGCTCGATTTCCGCGAAGACGAGGTCGACGATGCCGTCGAGAATCTCCTCCTTGTTGGCGACGTGGTAGTAGATCGCCATAGGCTTGACGCCCAACTCTTGGGCAAGCGAACGGATCGTGAGCGCTCCGATGCCGGCAGTGTCGGCAATCGCGATGGCGCTCTGCAGGACTCGTTCTCGGTTCAGCGGGATTCGCTTTTTGTCGTTCTTAC
>CAWFJC010000002.1:0-66347 GCA_963815975.1 uncultured Actinomycetota bacterium | reverse complement strand
ATCGACGCGGCCCGAGCCGGGCAACGGTCAAGGCTGGCCTATCGGCGATGTCTCAACAGGGGCGCTTTCTGGGCGGCTTTGACTGGCCTGGCCAGCACGGGCACTATCAAGATCATTCGTCGGGCGACGTCTCGCACTTCCGTGGGCGAGAGGTGATTCTCGTTTCCGGTATCGAGGCATACGCACTGGATTACTGCGGTGGGCTGATCAAGCCATAGCCGCCGGCGCGCACAAGAGCTCTGGAGCGTCGGGCCCCTCCGCTCAAGGGCACCCCTACCAGCGTGTACGTCGAGACCAACGCACAGCCCTCGCCTTCTTCACCGACGTCCTCGGCCTCACGAAGCGACAAAACGTCCCCGTCGAGAGACAACTTCTGGCTCACCGTCGTATCGCCTCAATCCCCGACGGTCCCCAGCTACTACAGGAACCCTCAGATCACCCGCCGTGAAACCGTATCGGGAAAGCTCTCGTCGACGACGGCATCCCACTCGCCCAATTCGCCGTCGACGACGAGGTGTTGACCCTGCGCTTGGCGCGGCTTCAGCGAACCCAATTGATCTGGATGGCATTTGATGTGCTGTTTAAGGACCCTCTACCGGGCATCTGCACCGGTATCGATGCCGCACGCGGAAGAGGCTCGAAGACTCTGGCGACAATCGGATGAGTCAACTTTTCCGATCAGTCCTCAGCCCTGGCCTCACTAGAGTGGCACCGAGGTTAGTCAAACAAGCGTCGGCGAGACCTGACGATTGCGACGGGAGGTCGTCGGCCACCATGGGGTCGTGCAGGGTCCGGACGCCGATGTCGCCCGAGGTCGTCAAGCCTGGGCCGATGCCACGTCGGCTCGACGCGTCGGCTCACCTGTCCCGGGCCGACGAGGTGGACCCGCTCGAGCCCACGAACTTGCCGAGTTACTGGCGGACCGCCTCCTACATGCTCGGCAACGATGCGGCCTACGCAGCCTGCCTCGAGCGCGCCCACCAGGCTTACCTTGCCGCGGGCAACACCCGGCGCGCGGTTCGGTGTGCCTTCTGGATCGGCCATAACTGCCTGTTCCGCGGTGACCCGGTCCGGGCAAGTGGTTGGTTCGCTCGCGCGCACCGAATGCTCGGTGACCAGGACTGCGTCGAGGCCGGCTATCTGCTGATCCCGGCGTGGCTGATGGAGATGGATCGCGGGGACTTCGAGCGGGGGTACGTCACGGCAATGCGAGGTGAAGAGGTAGGGGAGCGGTTCGGCGATCTCGATCTGGCCTGGCTCGCGCGTGACGAGCAGGCCCGCGCCCTGCTCAGCCTGGGGCGGGTCGAGGAGGGGCTGCGTCTTGTCGAGGAGGCGATGATCGCCGCCACGTCCGGAGAGCTGTCTCCGATCGTCACCGGCATCGTGTATTGCAACACGCTCGCGTTCTGCCAGGACGCCTTCGAGGTCGCCCATGCCCGGGAGTGGATGCTCGCGCTGATGCGGTGGTGTGATAGCCAGCCCGCGATGGTGGAACACAACGGGCTGTGCCAGGTCCACCGGGCGGAGGTGCTGGAACTCGGTGGGGCGTGGGCCGATGCCCTCGATGCCGCGGGGCTGGCCGCGGACCGTTTCGATCAAGGGGTCCTGAACCAGTTCGCCAGCGGCAAGGCGCGGTATCGGCAAGGCGAGATCCATCGGCTGCGTGGGGAGTTCGACGCGGCCGAGCAAGCCTTTCGGGAAGCCAGCGTGCGCGGGTACGAGCCGCAACCTGGTCTCGCGTTACTCCGCCTGGGACAGGGCGACCGGGCGACGTCGGCGGCCGCCATCCGCCGCGCGCTGCGTGAGACCGTGCAACGCCTCCCTCGTGCCCGACTGCTGCCCGCATTCGTGCAGATCATGCTGGCTGCCGGTGAGATGGATGACGCCTCGGGTGCATCTGCTGAACTCGACGGGATAGCTCAGTTGCAGGGCACCACAGTGCTCCGCGCGCAGGCGGCGTACGCGGCCGGGTCGGTGGCACTCGCCGGGGATGACCCTGCGGGCGCCCTGGTCGCGCTCCGGCGGGCTCTGGGGCTGTGGTTGGGCCTGGCAGCGCCGTACGAGGTGGCGCGCACCCGCACGCTCATCGGCCTCGCCTGCCGCGCCCTGGCCGACGAAGACACCGCGGCGATGGAGCTAGATGCCGCCCTAGCCTCGTTCACGGCCCTGGGCGCGCTGGCCGACGTCACCCGGGTCGACCCGCTGCGACCCCAGCGGGGCGAGCACAGGCTCACCGAACGGGAGGTGCAGGTGCTCCGACTGGTCGCCACTGGGCGCAGCAACCGCGAGATCGCGACGACCTTGGTGATCAGCGAGCACACCGTCGCCAGGCACGTCCAGAACATCCTGGCCAAGGTCGGCGCGTCCTCGCGCACTGCTGCAAGCGACTTCGCGCACAAGCACGGCCTGGCGTGAGCCTAGTCAGAAGTAACCACAAGCCGACCCGCGAAGATGGCTGATCTCGTCGAAGCGGCGGGATCACCGTAAAACCTACGGTCACGTAAACGACCTTAGGAAAGGGGAATCGAGATGTACGTGATCGTTCACCACCGCTTCACCGACCCGCCGACGGCCTTGGAGCGTGGCGTGAAGCTGATCAAGAACGAGGACGTCCCGGCCGGCACCCGCGGACTCCAGCTTTACCCGAACCGAAACGGGTCCGAGGCCATCTGCCTGTGGGAGTCCGAATCGGTGGCTGACGTCCAGGGCTACGTGGACGAGACCCTCGGCGACGCCAGCGTGAACGTGTGCTGGGAGGTCGACGGCGACCAGGCCTTCGCCGACCGGCCCTTGGGCCTGCAAACTGCGGCGGCGGCCCGCGGCGCGTTGGCGAGCCTCTAGTTTAGTTAGCGCGGAGGTTCCGCCGCGTGTCTTGACCGAGTGGAAGGCGGTCATGCTGTTGGGCCTTAGCCGTAGCCAGCTAGACAAACTCATCAGATCGGGCAGGCTGCAGACTGGACTGAAGGACACGTTGGCTGAGTTAGCCGCGGCGATCGGCGCATACGTGTCGCTGTTGACGATCGAGGCTAAGGCAGATAGCGCTGGCGACGCGACGTAACCCGCGCGAGGGGGCCTGGACTGGGCAGCGTCTCGGCAGCGCTGGTTCGCGACCGTATATGTCGGTACTCCCCAATCGGAAGCACCGCAAGGTCAAGGTCAGCGCCCGGACCAAGAGGGAGGCTCCCGCAGCTGGTCCGTCCAGACGTGCCCAGTGAGCCGGCAGGTCAACCGACTCCAGCAGGCATCGACGAGCATTCCGTTGACCTGGCCCGCCAACCAGCGGCCTTCGAGCCCGTCAAGCTGATGATGGTTCGGGCGACCCGGTGCAATGGTCCCGTAGGTCGCCAAAGCGATATAGGGCCGGTTCACGGATACCCACCGTCTCGCCGGCTCTCAGCGCCCACCGTCACGTCGCGCCAGCCCAGCGGATGATGCCTGGGCCTGGCCGCGCAGCCCACCAGCGGCCGTTGACCCCTCCCGCAAGCCGACCCTCCAGCGGTCGGACGAGGACCGGTTTGCAGGCGCCATTTGGTTGCGCTCTTGATGCCTGCAGCTGGTTGGGTCATCGCTGGGATGAACGAATTACTGGTGGGATACGCACGCGCGTCAAGAGTGCAACAAGATCCCACCACCGACCGCGACGGACTGCACGCGCTCGGTGTCGGCGATGATCGCATCTGTGTTGACCACGGCTCACTGGCACGAACCGGATTCCCAAGCAGTCGCCTGTATCCGGACCATCGGCCTCCGGAGCCTGGGAACCTCCGGGCGCCGCACAGAACTCCTAACGTCTAGCAAGGGGAAGAGGGCCCGCCGGTCTCTTACTACATCCGGCGTCCGTGACCCAAAGGGCCTCTTCTCATCGCGCCAATTCCCGCAGGACGACGGGCTAGCGGGACGCGTTCCGCGCGAACAGGTGCCATACACGGAAGGTTCAGACGGCCGAGCGTGGAAAGACATGCAGGCTGATCAGAGTTCTTCTTCACAGGCGAAGCTCAGACGTCTCATCCTGGTTCCTTACATGGGAAGTGCGTTGACAGGCGCAAGTGGGTTGGGTAGCGATGCAGTGTGTTCGCGATCCGTGCAAACCATGCCTTCGATGGTGAAGATTTCCGGGCCGGTGGTGCCACCGTGCTCGTCGATGACGCTGGCATTGTCGGGGTTGAGCCGTTGCGGTACGAGCCACCATCCGACTGTGACCTAGTCGATTACGGCGATGCGACCGTGCTGCCTGGGCTGATCGACACGCATGTCCACCTCGTCGGCGACAGCCGTGTGATGGCGTTGGAGCGGCTCGCGGAGTACTCGCCAGAAGAAATCGACGCCGTGGTCATCGAGTCCCTGCGAAGGCAGCTCGCCGCTGGTGTGACGACGGTCCGTGACCTCGGCGACTGGCACTTCAATGTGGTGGAACGGCGAGACGCGCAGCGGCAGGTTGACGACGCGCTGCCCTGGATCGTTGCCTCCGGTCCGCCTATTACCACCCCGGGAGGCCACTGCGGCTACCTCGGCGGTGAAGTCAGCGGCGCGGACGAGATCGTGGCTGCGGTACGGGAGCGGGTGGAGCGGCGGGTCGACGTGGTCAAGGTGATGGCGAGCGGCGGCATGGCCACCACAGGCAGCGACGTGTTCGTCCCACAGTTCTCGATCGAAGAGCTACGGCTCCTGGTCGAGCAGAGCGCACGCCGCAGGTCTGCCGGTAACCGCTCACGCCCATTCGGCAGCTGCCGTGGACCAGGCCGTCGCTGTCGGTGTCGAGGGCATAGAACATGCGTCGTCCCGTGCAACCGAGGAACAGCTGGGGGCTTTGGCCGCCAGCGGTATCGCGGTGTGCCCTACGCTTGGTGGGTTCAATACCAAATCGTTGGCAGCTTTGCTGGCCGTCGCTCCGCGCTTCCAGCAGATCTTCGCCGATGCCGGCCTCACGCCAGAGTCTTTCCTCGAAATCCGCATGTCGGCTTTGCGGCGGATGACAACATTCGGCGTCCGACTCATATCCGGTGACGACGCGGGCATCGGCCCGGACAAAGCTCATGGCAGGTATGCCGAGGCGGTGATCGAGCTTGAGCAGGTGACCGACACCATGCCGGCGCTCGTCGCGGCGTCCAGTGACGCTGCAGCGGCGATTGGGTTGGGCCGGTCGAAGGGGCGTCTCCTGCGCGGGTACGACGCCGACCTACTCGTCGTGGCGGCGACCTGGCCGCTGACCTCACCGCCCTGCGGGATGTGCGGCAGGTCGTGCTACGAGGAGTGCCGGTCTCACCCCGGTCGGGGCAGTCCTGAAACGCTTGACTGCGGTCCTCACCCGGCGCCCAGATAGTTAACCCCGCAAGACCCAGTCACGGGCTAGACACGAAAGACCGGACGCGCAGTGACGACGTGGTGATCGTAAAGATCATCGAGGCCCGCCGCAGGAACCGACTCATCGACGCGCTTGGGATAAGTAGTCACTCGCGGGGCAGCGATCCCAGCCAAGTCGACCTAGATCCCCGGCCTACGCCTGTTCGACAAGAGCTGATTTCCCGACATCCGATGCGTCCGAAGGACCACCCTCCGACGGGCATAGCCAGTAATCATGGTCGCCGGCATGAGGTTCCCACACTTTCCTGGAGGCTCGCATCGCGGGGGGACGTCGATGTCAACCGGGCCGATTCTCATCCCCCCAGCACTGGATCTGGGTGAACGTGGTGGCCCAGCGGCCAGTCTCCTTCAGCTCGATATCCGCGTCGTTGCGCAGCCGCTCCAGCTCGCCCACCCACCTGCCTTCGAACCGGAGGCCGCGGGTCTGGTAGGCATCCCTGGCTGTTCGACCAGGATCCCCTCACGGTCGCAAACCGCCTCATCGTCTAGCGCGCTGGCTTTCGCTGGTGGCCCTGATGGTGTTCGTTGGGCAGAAGGCGCTCACTCTGGCTGGTTGTCCGCGGGTCCAGCAATCCGATACGGGGTATCGAGCCCTTCGTACATGAGGTGGGCGATCATGCCTTGGGCGGCGTGTTTGAGGTTGTGGCAGTGGTCCATCCAGATGCCCGGATTATTGGCCATGAACGCGATGTCGTAGCTCTCCCCAGGCGGCACGTTGAGCGAGTCAACCCACCAGGGGCTTCCGCTGGCCGCCACACCGTTTCGGGCTAGCACGACCTCGTGGTGGCCGTGCAGATGCATCGGATGCACCTCGCCGGTCTGATTTTCGATGTGCATCACCACCACGTCGCCCTCGCGCACCACATACATGGGTACGTGTGGAAACAGCCGGCCGTTGATCGACCACCACAGGCCGGGCCGGCCTTTCACGAACCCGGGCCGGCGGCCGATCCGATACTCGAACCGGCGCGTGGGGTGGGCGGGGTCGAAGCCGAGCGGGGCCGGGGTGCCGTACGCCAGCAGGTCCAACTCGGAGGCAGGCTGTGGCGGCACCGGCACGTCGACACCCGGCGGTCCAATGATCACTGCAGTCGCTTTCGATAGTTGCACCCTGACCGCCGTGCCATCACTGGGCGCCGTCACCTCCAGATCGGCCCGGCCGCCGGCGGTGAGGGTCAGCGAACGATCCGACACGTCGGTGGGCTGGTGTACGTCGGTGCCGTCGACGGCGAGCAAACGGTACGAGCCGCCGGTCCAGATCTTCATGGGTCCGTTATCGGTGTTGGTGACCCGGATCCTGACCCGCTGCCCGGCCCGGGCCGGCACCCGGAAATCCTCGGCCTTGCCGTTGATGGTCCGCATTCCGCCATAGGTGTGCGCGACCGCTGTGACATCGACCTGCTGGACGATCCCAGACTTCGGCGTCACCACCAGTGACCCGAGCAGCCCGCCTGCGACCTGAGGGTTGGAGACCTGGTGCGAGTGATACCAATACGTGCCGGCCTGCTTCGCGACGAAACGGTAGGTGAACTCACCTCCGACCGGCACTGCGTCCTGGGTCACCCCCGCGACACCGTCCATGGCATTCGGCACGTCGACGCCGTGCCAGTGCAGCGTGACACCATCGGCGACCGACTCGTTGCGCAGATGCACCTCGACGAGCTGACCTTGCCGAGCAAGGATCTGCGGGCCAGGCGAGGTGCCGTTAACGGTGAATCCCGCGATGGACCGGCCGGCCACGGTCAGCATCTGTTGCCGGGTCACCAGGTCAACCCGTATGTCGGCTGGTCGCGCCGGGTCGGCGATCATATCGGTGACCAGCCGCGGCGTCGGCATGTCGTGGTCGGGCATCTGGCCCTGCATGTGGCCGCCATGCCCGCCGCCGCCCTGGTATCGGGCACAGCTCCCGCGCCGTAATCGGGGTGGCCCATGTCCATCACCGAATACACCGCCGGCACCCAGCTGTCCTGCCATAACCAGGCCAGCGGTGCCACGATCGCCACGGTAGCCACGATCGGCAGGGCGATCCGTAACGGTCGCGGAGTGCCGGGTGGGCGGCGACCGGAATGGCGAGTCATCACACCGGGGCGGCGGTGCGCGCCTCTGGCTGCTCAGCGGCAGCCGCCGCCGCGGCGCGGAGCCGACGACCGGTGTAGATGGCCGCGCCGAACAGCGCCAGGGCGTTCAGGCCGTGCAGCGCGCCGGCCAGAGGGAAGTCATGTCCCAGGCCGCCGAGCTGGCCCTGCAGAATCACCAGCACGAACACGATGACGGCCCACTTGATCGCTCCGCGCACCCTCGTGAAGAACGAGGCGATCAACAACAGCAGCGCGATCCCGGGGATCACAAAGAAGCCGTTGATGCCGTGCGCGATGATGCCGGCAACCTCGGGAAATGGCGGCGTCCCCTCGCTTTCAATGACGGCTTTGTCGAACACCCCGCCGCCATCGACCCACTTGCCGAGCCCGGCAATCCCCAAACCATGACCATCGCCTGAACGGCCACCTCGGCAGCCACCAGGTATGCCAGTACCTTGTACGCGGCTCTCATCACGTTGCCTCCTCATCGCGCGCCCGGCGAACCTCGTCTCAACGGTTCCCTGATACGTCGTCGGGCGGAATGAGGAAGGCCGCAAAGGCCATGGAGGCTGACCTCGGGGTCGGAGAGGTAGGCCAGCCCCGTATCAGCGGAGCAACATTCGGCGGATCATGGACATGTGACCATGGCGCGGCTTCGGCTGTACGCGCTGACGACCCTGGGCGGGCTCTGCTTGGTGTATGAGCTCGTCGTAGAGGCGATGTCCCCCCGAGGCCAGGCGCTTTCCGACCTCGTGTGGATCCTCAGCGTCGTCCCCATGTACGCCGTTGGCGCATGGCTAACGTGGCGGCTGCCTACGCATCCACAGCCGGTTCGGTTACTGGTCAGCGGGACCGCGTTCGTGGCGACCGGCGCGTTCGGGTCGTTCATTGCCAGCCAGCCAGAAATGATCGAGTCACAGTGGGCTCCGGTGTTCAGCACGTTTAGCCTCGAGGCACAAGCGGTGGGATCGCTGGCGGTGGCGCTTCTCATTGGCGGATACCCTGACGGCTCCGTCGAACGCAGTTGGCAGCGGCTGACTCTGCGCTGCTCGTGGATCGTTCTCATCGGTCCGCCGCTGGCCCTGCTTGCTTCACCTGTCGTGCCGGTGTCGCCTTTTATCGCCGAGGACCTTACTCTGCCCAACCCGTACGCAGTGAGCTGGCTCGCCTGGCTGGCGCAGCCGGCCATCTGGCTGGCAGTGAACAGCTGGTGGGTCTCTGTCGTCGGCGTGCTGGTTTTGTGTGCACGTTTTGTCGCGGCCGATGCCGCGGGTCGGGCTCGGATGCGAGTCCTGTTCGTTGTTGTCGTCGTCGGGATCACGCTCTATGCCGCAGGTACCGTGGCGCTCGCACTCGGCGCACCCGAAGACTCGGCCTTGGTCGTCACTCTGATCAGCCTCGGGTCGCTGACCGCGATTCTCCTTCCGGGGGCGATCATCTACGGGATTCTGCGGCACCGGCTCTTCGACCTGGATCTCGTGGTCCGCAAGTCCGTCGCGTATGGCGCTGCATCGTTGCTCATCGCGGCGGCCTATGCGGTTATCGCCGCCGCGCCCGGCATGATGCTGGGCAATCGGGTACCGGTAACTCTGGCTGTTGTCGTCACCATCGCTGCGGCCCTCGCCTTCCAGCCCCTCCGACGGCGACTCGAATCTGCCGTCAGCAGAAGACTGTTCGGCGACCGCGTGGAGCAGTACCAGCTACTCAAGAACCTCGGCACGACGATGGAGCAGACGGCCGAGCTCGACGAACTGCTGCCTCGACTCGCGCACGCGATCCGCGGCGGAATGGGCGCGAGCTGGGTACAGGTCCGGCTGTGTGAAGGGGATGGTAGCTGGCTCGATGAGCCGCAGGGCGTCGCCGGTGAGGTGAACGGGGAGAGCGCCGCCGGCGTCGACCTGGTCCGTGCGGGCGAGCTGGTCGGACGAGTTGATCTTGGTCCAAAGCCGGGTGGCTATGCCGCCGCTGATCTCGAACTGCTTGGCACCGTGGCCGCCCAGGCCACCACAGCGGTTGCCAACGTACGGCTCGCGTCTCAGCTCAAGGAGGGACTCGACGAACTGTCCACATCTCGCGTCCGGCTCATTGCAGCTCAGGACGCGGAGCGGCGTCGGATCGAGCGCGACCTGCACGACGGGATCCAGCAGGAGGTCGTGGCGCTCATCGCCGGTCTTCGGCTCGCCCGTAACCGGCTCAGCCGCGAGCAGCTCACCGCCGACGAGCTCACCGATCTGCAAGATCAGGCCCGCGAGATGCTTCGGGACCTCAGGGAGCTCGCCCACGGCATCCATCCGCCTGTCCTCAGCGACAACGGGCTCGTCGCCGCGCTGGAGTCCCGGGTCACCAGGTTTCCCATCTCGGTCCAAATCCTTGCCGACCGTGGGCTACGCGCCGAGCGGTTCTCCGAGGATGTTGAGGGCGCTGCGTACTTCGTGGCCTGCGAGTCTCTGACCAACGTGGCCAAGCACGCCGGTACTGACGGCGCTCGCGTCCGGCTGTCGCATACGGCTGGCCGACTCCGCCTGATTGTTGAGGACGACGGTCGCGGGTTCGAGCCGAACGATGCCCGTTCCGGCGGGCTGGCCAACATCCGCGACCGCGTCGAGGCTCTGCACGGCCGGCTCACGATCGAAAGCCGGTTGGGTGCCGGAACCAGCGTCTGTGCCGAACTCTCGCTGACGACTAGCGCTGCAGGTCAGTGATGTCTGGGACGCTCAGAGTGGTGATCGCCGAGGACAATTACCTGGTACGGGAAGGTGTACGCCGGCTGCTGGAAGACTCCGGGCAGGTCGAGGTGGTGGCCTGCGTCGGTGACGCGAGCGAGCTGCTCGATGCGGTCCGGCGACTCAGCCCGAGCGCTGTTCTTACCGATATCCGTATGCCGCCTGGTCACCATATGGAGGGCATCGAGGCCGCCCGCGCGATCCGTACCTCGCATCCCGAGATCGGCGTCGTGGTGTTGTCGCAGCACACAGATGAGAGCTACGCCCGAGCCCTCTTCAACGACGGCTCCGCCGGTTTGGCGTACCTGCTCAAGGATCGCGTCGGTGATCTTGAAGACCTGGTACGCGCCCTCCACGAGGTGGCATCTGGGGGATCGGTGGTCGATCCGCTGATCATTGACACCCTGGTCGCTCGGCAGCAGACCCGCGCCTCGAGTCCTCTTGCCTCCCTGACTCCCCGTGAGCTGGACGTGCTCCGTGAGATGGCCCAGGGCAAGACCAATGCAGGCATCGAACAAGCCCTGTTTCTTTCCGAGTCGACAGTGGAGAAGCACGTCAACGCGATCTTCGCCAAGCTCGGCATCTCGGCCGCGCCGGTCCACCGCAGGGTCGTCGCCGTACTCGCATTCCTCGAGAACGCGGCGCACGATTCGATTGACGGAGCACGAACGCGTCCGTAAGTACAGCACTGACAAGGGGCGCTCCGTCCAAACGGCGACTGAGTCTCGCACGAGGACCGATCAGTGGCGCACGCCCGCGTAGTGCTGGGCCAGCTGGTCCCCGGCGAAGTCGCGGCGCAGGTCGCGCCACACGGAGTGGATGTGATTGGCCCGGTCCTGGGTGTTGTCGTACTCGATGAGCAGGCTCGGACCGCTGAGCGCGTAATAGTGGCCGGCGCCTGGCTCGACCGGCCCGGCCCACCCGAAGCACACCTGGTCGAGTCCGGCGTCGGTGATGTCGGTCCAGGCCTGGTTGGCGACGGCGGTAGGCCGCCCGATCGACGTACTGCCGGAGCAGCGACACGAACAGCTCACGCTGCAACCGGTCCAGCCGTGCGTAGGGGATGCCGCGCGGCTGCTCCGGTAGCGCAGCCACCGGGTCCCAACGGGAGGCGATGTCCGCGGGTGCCTTGACCGCGATCCGAGCCATCCGCCGCTGGTCCTCCTGCAGTGCGAGCATCAGCTCTCGCGCCAGGTCCTCTTCCCGCGGCAGGGCGCGCAGGCCGGCGTGCGGGCCCTCCAGCACCGTGGCCGGCTCCGCGCCGAAGAAGTGCGGTACGCCGTTGACCTGATCGCCGACCACCGTGGCCTGCGCCAGCAGATGGTGGCCGTTGATCCGCCAGGCCCAGGGATCGGTGCTCGTCGGATCTCCCAGCACCACCAGCCAGTACGGCAGGTCCCGGTACGGATCAACGCCAGCTCGGCCGGCCTGCTGGAGCGACAGCTCTCGCCGGACAGCTTCGATCCGGATCACCAGTTGCGTGTCGGACCAGCCGCGCACGCTGTGGACGAGCTGCAGCAGGTCCAGCGCCGGCTCCAGCTGCTCGTCGCTCAGGTCGCCGAGTCGGAGCCCGGGTCGCTGACCGGGGAGGTAGGTCCACCGCTTGTGCATGTCGCCGTCGAACGGGAAGACCAGTTGACGGCGTTGCTCGGTGTCCAGGCGGTCGACCAGACCGCGGACAGCCGCCCGCATCGCCGCGGCGAGATCCGGCATGGTGAGCTCGACCATGCCGCCAACCTAGCGACCGCCTTCGCGGGCAAGCGTGGCCGCCAGCAGAGGTAGGCGTCGGTGCTTGTAGACATTCCGCAGCCTGTTGAGGACGAAGCCGACATCGTTGTCCCTCTCAGCCTCCTGCGATCTGCTCAACGGCGTCCTCCCTCGATCGTTTGCTGATCGCCTCAGCCGCTCGGCGAACGGCTGTCCCGAGCGAATCGTCCGGAACCCCGCTTCCCGAAGACCTCCGAGCGGCGCAGCTTCGTCTGTTTGTTCTTCGAAGTCGCCCAATCGTCGAACTGCGCGCCGGAAATGCGGATCGGTAACTCCGTCAGTGCGAAGGTCGGCAGTGGATGGTCGATCCCGAATGTCCCTGGTGGGCCAAGCTCCGCCGTGCCGAAAGCCTGATCGAGGAGATCAGGCACGCTTCGAGGCGCTCAACAGAGCAGGGAGTGGCTGGAGATTGTCCGGGAGACGCTGAAGAGGCCGTGGTCTTCCGGATCCGACTCATTGAGCCGATCTCGGCCGACTTCGCCGTCTTGGTCGGCGACGCGATCCGCAACCTGCGGTCGTCACTCGACCAGGTTGCCTATCAGCTGGCCGTGCAGCACTCTGGTCCGCTCACCGAGGATGCAGAGCGAATGACTCATCGCCGACCATCATGCCGGGGTCCACCCCTCAGGATTTGATGCCCAGCAAGGGTCCCGTGAGCCGACCCCCTGCCGTGCATCGCGGCGTCCGGGAGAGGAAGGATCAACGTTCAGGTCTGCTGGTACCAGTGCTTGAGGCTTGGGTGCCGAGGTAGTCAGATTCCAGCACCAGATCCTTGATCACTGACTGATATTCGGCATGTGTGCGGTGTTCGGTCGTGTGCCAAAGTGTGCCGTCGTTATGCCTCATGTGCGCACGATAGGCCGGTGCGCCGGGCACCAGTATGTTGTCCGCCACCACGACCGAGCCTGGATGCAGCCAGCCCGCATCGACGATCAGTTCAAGGTCGGATAAGTAGGCTTTCTTGTCGTGGTCTAGGAAAACTAGGTCGAGCGACCCGGGGACGAAGTTGTGCTCACGCTTCAGGGTGCGGATCGTTTCGCCGCCGTCGCCAAGCGTCCCGACGATGACGGTCACCTTGGCGTCTACGCCCGCGTGGGCGAGGATGCGGCGCGCGATCTCCGCGTTTGCGGTGTTGAACTCAACAGAGTAGAGCCGGGCCTCGCGCGGCATAACCCGGGCCATCCGCAGCGCGCTATAGCCGCAGTAAGTACCCAACTCAAGCAGTAGACGGGGCTGAGTCCGCTCGACCGCCCTGTCCAGGATCTTCCCCTTTTCGTCGCCGACGTTGATGAGAAAGCTGACGTGCCGGCCGAAGTGATCGATAACTCGAATAGCGTCGTCGACGTCACCGGGGCGGGCGCGCGCCAGGACGTATTTCTCGAGCGCCGTTTCCCGACCGTCCCCAACCTGCCACTCTCTTAACAAGTGCCTCCCTCGAACCATCATTGTCAGGACGGACCACCGCAGAAATGGAACTGGCTTACCGACAAGCTCGTTCACAGTGATCGCCGCCGCGATAGACGCGGTCAGCCACAGCAGCCACGACGGGACTTTCAGCCGCTGGCGCACCTGAGGAGTGAGCAGTGCAGCGGCAGCTGCGGAAACGGCCGCACCGCCAATGGCTCCTGACATCCGTCGCAACAGATCCAACGCTGCTGGCCTCCTCAACTTCGGCCCAGGTGTCAGATGAGACTATTAACAGCTCGCGATCAGTCGCCATGAAGGGCCATGCATCTCGTTCCGTCAGCCGAGCGGGCTGCGGGACGTCGCAGCGAGTACAACGCGCTGAGCAGTGACGCAGCCGGGAGGGAGCACCTGTTCCAACTGGCCTAGGTCGCAGGTGTCGGCGTCTTACCATGGCGCCATGGCACGGACGGACACGGCCTCGCGGGTGATCGCCGCCCCGCCGGACCGTGTCTTCGCGGCCCTCGTCGATCCCGAGGCGCTTACGGCCTGGCTACCACCCGACGGGATGAGCGGCAGATTCGAGCGATTCGACGCGCGGCCGGGCGGGTCCTACCGGCTCGTGCTGACCTACGCGGACGCCTCGAGTGCACGCGGCAAGGCCACCGCGGACTCGGACATCGTCGAAGCTCATTTTGTCGACGTCGTCCCTGGTGTGCGAGTGGTGCAGGCCGTCGACTTCGTTTCCGACGACCCGACCCACGCTGGCACCATGACAATGACCTGGGAGGTCACCGCAGTCGACGCCGGAACGCGCGTCGACATCCGCGCCGACGACGTCCCCGCCGGCACCTCCGCGAAGGATCACGCTGCCGGACTCGCCTCTTCACTCGCCAACCTCGCCACCTACCTCGAGCAGTAACGGAAGCGGGCACGACCGAGGTGCAGACCTCGGCACGCGCCGCTGGCCTCAGCGTCCCGGATCGAGGAAGCCTGCCCAACGCGACGCCGACGCGCCCGACAAGGAGCGCTCACAAGAGGAACGGAGAATGGTCCTATGCCACCGGCTCCTCAGAATCGGGCCGAACCCGTCCACTAAGGATGCAAAACTCATTGCCTTCAGGGTCGGCGAGTACCACCCACGACGCGTCACGCTGCCCGACATCGGCCCGCCGAGCACCGAGGGAAAGGAGACGTTCGACTTCTGCGGTTTGATCGACCGGACGGAAGTCAGGATGGAGTCTGTTCTTGCCTACCTTCTCCTCCGGAACCGGCACGAACAACAGGCCCGGCACCCGATCCGGAGTCGGCCTGATCTCGAACTCGTCCGCGGTGTCGCCCACGACAACCCATCCCAAGGCCTCGGCCCACCATCGACCAAGCGCGACCGGATCGTGAGCGTCTACGACGACCTGCTCCCAAATGAGATCCACGTCGCAAACTCTGCCAGGTCGGTCTCGCAGGCGGACCGGCTTGCGGGGCAGGCACGGCCATCAGGGGCGCAGGAGCGTCAGGATCGGACTGTGAGTAGAAAGTCGACCTTCTTGCCTGAGCTGCCCGATCATGCGCCGGCCCTCGATGACGACCTCGCGGGCGGTCTACGCGCCGATCTATGGGTGGGATCATTGCCTCCCGCACTGGACGACGCCGGAGCGATCGGAGGCGCGCTACGTCGTCACCTCCGCGGGCCTGCAACTGCGCATCGCAGCCGACCAGCTGGATTGGCGACCCGAGGGCGCTCCACTGCGCGTGTCGAATATCCAGGCGGGCGTGTTCCCCGGAGAACCAGACTCCCTGTGCGGTACCCACCACCATCGGTTGGATGGGTTGACCGTACACACCCCGACCCCGACCCGGCTGCTCTGGACGCCACGCGCGGACGTGTCGACGTGACGGTATGCGCGAGCCTCGACCAGGGCTGCATGCTGGCCGCATGGCTCGTCGGCACCGAGCACCAAGACGAGCACGATGCAGGCGAAGTCTGCATCTCCGAGATCGACGCGGACGCGATCAGCGACACGACGACTGCACGCTGGGCTCAAGGCGCACGGCGACCCCCGACTCACCACGGACACGGCCGACGTCACGCTGCCGTTCAACGCCTCCAAGCCACACACGGGAACCCACCACCGACTACCGCTTGGCTGTGCGGCGCAACCTGCGCGGCCGTGCCCGAGGTGGGCACGGCCGTGATCTCGGTAGTCAGGCTGCCGCGGCTGGCAGGGCACCGAGCTGGCTCAGGAACGTCATGTTGTCCCAGTAGATGTTGCGCGTGACGATCTTGTCCTCGCGGGCGGTGAGAATGTCGACGTAGGGAAACGCGAACGTGAGACCGGTCGGCGGGAGGGAGCCGTCGGGTCCGGCGAGCGGGCCCGTGTGCGTCCCGGAGTAGGTCGCCTCGATGACGATGGTCTCGCCCTGCTGAACCGTACGGCTGACGGTGAGCCGGTTGTCCGGAACCGCGGTGAGAAAGGCTCCGAGCAGACCGCGCACCTCGCCGGTTCCCCTGAGCGAGCCGCCGGGAACGGTGACTTCGACGTCCGGGGCGAACACCGACATGACCAAGTCGATGTCGTCGGATTCCATGCCGCGGTAGAGGGTGTGGACGAGGTCTGGCAATGCGCTCATGATGGTTCGCCGCCTTTCATGCCCGGCCATAGGTGTTGGCGGTCAGACTCTCGAACTCGTGGCACACGAAGGTCTCCGAGCCTTGCACCCAGGCGTCGTGTCCGGGTTCGATGACGTAAGTGTCGCCGGCCGCGATCGTCATCTCGCGTCCGTCGTCATGCACGACGTGTACCTGTCCGGAGAGAACGGCGCCCACGTGTCGTGCACGGCAGCTGGGCGTGCCCGCGATCGGGGCGATGCATTCCGACCAGCGCCATCCCGGCTCCATTGTGAACCGGGCGACTTTGACACTGTCGAGGTTGACCACTTCGACGCGGGTCTTGGGCGGGGTTCGGACCTCGTCGGGTTCGGTGAAGCTGTGCCTGTTCATGACTGACTCCTTCGGTTGGAGTGGTGGTTGACGCGACCAGAGTGCCCGTCATGCCTGGAACGGAGCTGTAGTCGCGCTGGAGCGGCGGCGTTACGTTTGATCGCGTGCAGTTCAGTGTTCTCGGCACGGTCGAGGTCCGGGACGACGAGGGGGCTCTCGTGCGGATTCCGCCGGGGATGCCGACGAGACTGCTCGCACGCCTGCTCGTGCAGCCCAACCAGGTAGTGCCCGCCGAACGGATTATCGACGCGTTGTGGAACGACATGCCTCCTGCGTCGGCAGCGAACCTCGTCCACGGCTACGTGGCACGACTGCGGCGCGTCCTCGGTGCGGACCGGATCGACACCGCCCTGGGCGGCTATCGGCTCAGGGCCGACGATCTCGACGAGCGCAGCTTCTCCGCACTCGCCGCCGCCGGGCGCCCCGTCGAGGCGTTGGCGCTGTGGCGTGGCAACGCATTCGAGGGATACGCCGCCGAGCCGTGGGCGCAGGCAGTTGCGGCCGGTCTGGACGACCGGCGGCTGGTGGCACTCGAAGACGCATACGAACTCAACCTGATCACAGGCCCATCGGTGGTTGGCGACCTCGAGTTGCTTGTCGTCGAGCATCCCTACCGCGAGCGGTTGTGGGTCTCGCTGGTACGGGCGCTCTATGCTGCCGGGCGCCAGGCTGACGCGCTCAGGGCGTACCGGAGGGCGCGCAACGCTCTGGTCGATGACCTCGGGATTGAGCCGGGCCTCGCCCTGCGCGACGCGGAACGATCCGTGCTCAATCAGGACGACTCCTTGGTCGTGCGGATGCCTCCTGCGTTGCCAAAGGCACGCCTTCCTGCAGACACCACTGGACTGATCGGTCGAGAAGACGAAGTCGGCCGCGTGCTCCGCGCCATGGCCAGCTCGCGCATCGTCACCGTCGTTGGCCCTGGAGGATCAGGCAAGACACGGCTGGTGATCGAGGCCGCGCGGCGACAGGTGGAGCAGCGGGCCGGCGCCATCTGGTTCGTTGACCTGGTGGTCATCGCGGCGCTCGACGACCCGACGCGCGCACTGGTCGACGCACTCCGCCTGCGCCAAGCCCCCGGCGTTGCGCCGCTCGACACCGCGCTCGCCTACCTCGAAGAGCGGTCCGCCCTGGTCGTTCTAGACAACTGCGAGCACGTGCTCGAAGCAGCGGCGGACCTGGCTCTACGCATCACCCGTGGCTGCCCCGGAGTAGATGTGCTCACGACTAGTCGTGAACCCCTCGCGCTACCAGGTGAATCGATCATTCCGATCCGTGGCCTCCCGCTCGACTCCGCCGTCGCGCTGTTCACGCGGCGCGCTGCGGAGGTCGGCGCGGTCGTCCAGAACGAGGAATTGGCGGCAGAGATTTGCACCGGGCTCGATGGGCTCCCACTGGCCCTCGAGCTGGCTGCCGCGGCGCTGGTGGACCACAGCGCGCAAGAGGTTGCCACTTCGGTGTCTTCGGGGCGACTCGAGGTGACCTCACGGAGGGGCGAGCCCCGACATCGCAGCCTCGACGCGGTCATCGCTTGGGGCGTCGACCTGCTGACCTCCGCCGATGCCGATGGGCTGCGCAGCCTCAGTGTCTTCGCCGGCCCGTTCGAGAGCGCGGCCGCCGACTCGGTGGGCGCAGAGGTGCCCCCGGGCGAGGCGCCCGGGCTGGCACAGCGACTCCTCGTCCGATCACTTCTGGAGCGAGAGGAGGACGTGGCCGGACACGCGCGCTTTCGCATGCTCGACACGGTGCGCGCGTTTGCCCGTCGTTCCGCCGCAGGCAACGCCTGGGCCGGCGCGGAGCGACGACATGTCGAGTATCACTGCGAGATGCTCCACGCCGCTGCGATCGGAGTTCAGACCGAGGACTCGCCCTTGTGGATGAAGCGGATGCAAGCCAGCCAGGCCGACGTCCGAGCGTCGATCGCTGTGGCGTTCGACGCCGACGGCGGTATCGCCACACGCATGGTGGCCGCTTTGTGCTGGCCGTGGTTCCTGAACGGCAATCTGGCTGAGCTGGCGGAGCTGAGTCAACGCGCGCTCGCCGTGCCGCAGAGCGACCCATCCGTCACCGCTCACCTATGGTGGGCAGTGACCGCAGTTCAGATGGCCCACGGCGACTTGGAGCGCGCCGATGAGTCTGCGACAACTCAGATCGACCTGGCCCGGGCATCCGGCGACACCGACATTGGGGCCATGGGTGAGAGCGTGCGCGGTATGGTCCGATGGGCGCGCAGCGAGCACGACGCGGCGGCTCGCCACCATCGAGCAGCGATCGCGATGACCGAGGGTCAGGCTTCCTGGACGTCGGCGTTAGTTCTCGCCCTTGCAGCGCGCACGGCTCAGGCGGCAGGTCACGACGACTCCGGCGAACTGCTCGCCAAGGCTCATGGCGCCGCGCACTCGATCGGCGAGCCGATGGTGATGGCGAGCTGCGACGACTACCAGGGACGGGCCGCGCTCGATCGTGGCGATCTCGAAACAGCCGCAGCGCTCGCTGCGAAGAGCCTCCGTGGGTACCAAGCCGTCGGGTACCAGGAGGGCATCGCGTCGGGGCTGGCGCTCGCTGCCACGGTGGCAGTCCTGCGCGCCGACTGGGCCGCCGCCGACGCGCAGTTCGCAGCAAGCCTCGACGTGTGTGCAAGGCTCCAGCATCGCGGCGGCACGGCAACCGCGTTCGACGGGCTCGGGATCGTCGCCGCGAACAGGGGCCGCGAGGCGGACGCGATCGACTACTTCACCCGGGCGGACGCTGTGCGGAACTCGACGGGCACCGAAATCGAGACCACCCTTCGCGCCCTGCGGACAGAGGCGATGAACCGGCGCACATGAGCATCAGAATCGACTATGGTCTCAACCTCCCCAGGCAGTTCGACCAGGAATGACCACCGGCAGGTGTAGGACCGCGGCGCCGCTCCTCGGCCGCGCGGGCGGCCCGCTTGCGCTCCAGCAGCCGGTCGTCGAAGATGTCGCGGCTCATCGCGGCGAGCTCCTCGGTGCGGTAGACGTCCAGCGGCCTACTCAAGCCAGCCTCGATGCTGCGTCGTAAGGGGAAGCTCAGCGGGACGGGGTGCTTGGCGGTTGTTCCTCGTTATCAGCGGTCTGTGCCCCTGAGGTGGTTGCCGGCTGGTCAACCGGGACCCGGTCTGTTCCAGGTCGGCGTGCGGCACCAATGCGTCGGAGCCGTGTTCGACCGCGAAATAGATGTGGTGGCCCATCAAACGGGTCGATGGGTTCCGACATGGTGCGTGGTGATCGCTCCGGCGGCTTAGACGTCCGATCTTCCCGGGATACGGCGACGCCTCCGCCGCCGCGAACCAAGGCGGCGGCCCGCCGCCGGCCAGATGTAGAGGCATCGTGTAGATCAATTAATGACATGCTGTGGCTATGAGGTGGTCTTGCCGATGAGCACGAGCTTGAAGGCGTTCGCCGGACGGGTCGCTGTCGTCACTGGGGTGGGATCAGGCATTGGTCGTGCGCTGACGTATCAGCTGGCTGCAAGAGGCGCAGTCCTCGCCGTCTCCGACATCAACGACCCGCAGCTGGCCGTGACGGCTCAGCATGCGCGGTCACTTGGTGCCACCGTTCGGGCCGACCATCTCGACGTCACCGACCGTCCCGCCATGTTGTCCTACGCCGAGGAGGTAGCTGCGTACTTCGGCTCCGCTCACCTCGTCATCAACAATGCCGGAGTAGTGCATGTGGGTGACGTCCTGGGCATGCAGTTCTCCGACATTGAGCGTGTGATGGACACCAACTTCTGGGGGGTCGTGAACGGCACCATGGCCTTCCTGCCCCACCTCATTGCCTCCGGTGACGGCCATTTGGTGAATATCTCCAGCCTGTTCGGGTTAATCCCGATCCCTACCCAGTCCGCCTACGTCGCCTCCAAGTTCGCGGTACGCGGGTTCACCGAGTCACTACGCATCGAGATGCTCGCGGCCAAAATGCCGGTTCGGGTCACGTGTGTTCATCCCGGCGGAGTGAACACCGCCATCGCCCGGTCCGGCACGCGTAACGCTGGTGCCCTGCGCGAGGGTGACTCCGGCCCGGTCGGCCAGAAGCTCCTGCGCATGCCGTCTGAGAAAGCCGCCACCATCATCTTGCGCGCCACGTCCCGAGGTCGGCCACGCGTGCTCGTAGGGCGGGATGCCCGGGCCGCCTACCTCCTGGGCTCGCTCACCAGGACAGGCTGGCAGAGTCTCGCCGCGCTCGGCTTCGCTCGCATGTCTGCGCCGAGATCGGCGCCTGCTTCGACAGGCCTCACCTAAACCTCACCGTCGACCATGTCAAGATCAAATCCCCCGAAGCCCAGCCCTTTCGGTCACGCTCGAAGGTGGTCTTGTCGACAAGTGGGCAGGTCGATTGCTAGGTGTGTCACTGTTTTGGGATGGGAAGGTGTACCGCGCGAGGGCCAAGAGTGGAGGGCGACAAATCAGTGAGTGCAGGGTCAACCTTCTCACTAGGCTGGAGAATTGGAACATCACCGTGATGAGGACCGAGCAGTCGGCCAAACCTACTGAGCGATCCAACCAGGCACCGTGCGTCGACGTCATCATTGTGGGCGCCGGCCTATCCGGCATCGGGGCAGCCTGGCGCCTGCGACAGCGACTTCCAGAACTGGACTTCTTGATTTTGGAGTCGCGGGATGCGATTGGCGGTACCTGGGACCTCTTTCGCTACCCGGGCGTGCGCTCCGACTCCGACATGCACAGCTTCAGCTATCCTTTCCGGCCCTGGACGAAGCCCAACATCTTCGCGTCGGGGGAGGAAATCCGCGCCTATATCAGCTCCACCGCTGCCGAACATGGAGTCAAGGAGCACATTCGCTTCCGCTGCCGCGTCGCGTCGGCCTCCTGGTCGAGCGGGAGTGCCACGTGGACCGTAGAGGCGCAGACCGACGAAGGCGACACATGCTGATAGCTGCGGCTTTCTCTATCTGTGCACTGGTTACTACGACTACGACAGGAGCTACCAGCCCGAGTTCGGCGGGCTTGGTGATTTTGGCGGCTCTTTCGTAGCGCCGCAATTCTGGCCGAGTGAGCTGAACTGTGCTGACCGGGATGTCGTGGTGATCGGCAGTGGAGCCACTGCGGTGACGTTGGCGCCGGCGCTCGCCCGAGCGGGCGCCCAGGTAACAATGCTTCAGCGCTCTCCCAGCTACGTCGCTGCCTTGCCGTCCGTCAGGTTGCGGCCCTGGCTCGGCCGTTTACTGCCCCAGCGCGCGGCGTATCGTCTCCGGCGACTCGAATCCATCCTTGGACAGCAGATTTTCTGGGAGTACTGCCGGCGCCGGCCCGCCCAAGCGACAGAGCTGCTCCGAGGGGCGGTCGCCAAGCAGATCGGCTGGCCGGTGGTGGAGCAGCACTTCACTCCGCGCTACCGACCGTGGGACCAGCGCCTCTGCGTAGCGCCCGACGGAGACCTCTTCAGCGCAATTGAGGCCGGAACCGTCACGGTCGTGACCGATCAGATCGATCACTTCCTATCTGACGGTATCCGACTCGCGTCTGGCCGGAAGTTGCCGGCCGATGTCATCGTCAGCGCGACGGGACTCGTCCTTCGACCCGCCGGAGGCATCGCTCTGCAAGTCGATAGCCGACGCATCGACCTCAGCGAAATCATGTCTTATCGGGGAATGATGCTCGAAGGGGTTCCAAACCTCGTCTACACGCTTGGATCTGTGAACTCATCCTGGACGCTCCGGTCCGACATGATCGCTCGCTGGGTGTGCCGATTCCTGCGGTATCTTCGGCGGCGCGGATTCGTGTGCGGAACGCCTTCAGCGACATCAGTCGAGCCGGACAAAGAGCTATTCCCGCTTAACTCCGGTTACTTTCGGCGGAGCCATGGGCTTTTTCCGCGGCAAGGTACTCGGGATCCGTGGCGGATTCGGCAGAACTATCCCTTGGAGTCGATCTTGTTCCGGTTGGCTCCTCTCGGTCGGCAAATGGTCTTCACAAGACGCCAGCGAGCAGCCAACATGAGCGGTGGATCGATTCATTCTGAGCCGGTCGGCGAATTGCGAGCTGAGGGAACCGGCGCCGAAGTCGCGTTAGCCGACCCCCGGGTTCTCGCAGTGATCGCAACATCCCTAGTCGGAGGTGTTGTGTGCGGTTCTCTTATCGGATGGTTCCTGAGGTCTATCAAGTGTTCTGGGCGGGCATGGCGGTTGGCGAGTTCATCAACGATGCCGCGATCGCAGCTGGCAGTTATCGCAAGCAAGGCAGCCGCTGGCTGGCTGCGGCGGGCGGCGTCCGACCTCGTCGAGGTCGGAACCTCAAGGGTCGGTGTCTGACGTTGGCGCAGCGGGAAGAGATCGCGCTCGGCCGAGCCCGCGGTGACTCCACCCCGGCCCTCCTGGGCCGTGCACAGTCTTACGGATTCCCAGTGGCCGGCCTCGAGCTTGGTCTCGGCCGAGGCCGGGCGCTGGTCGATCATCGTCTTGTTGGCGATCGTGGGGCCGTGCCCGGTCCGGGTGAGCCACCGCGACTTGCGGATCCGCCGGCCGGTGCGCAGCTTCAGGCAGTACCTCTTGTGCAGGGTCGTGTTCTCCCGCAGCAGTAGCTCCCGGTAGATGGTCTCCGGGCACAGACGCATCGAGAGATCATCAGGGTAGGTCTTCCGCAGCCAGCCACAGACCTCATCGGGTGACCAGCACCGGTTCAGCTTGCGCTGCACCAGCCGCCGCAGCGTGATGTTGGCGGTCAGCTTGCGGGCCCGCGGGCGGGCTCGTTGCTGCCGTGCGTCGTGGTCGGCGGTCCGCGGCAGGTAACGGCCCTCAGGGGATCGGTGCCGATCCAGCTCGCGTTTGATCGTCGACGGATGCCGGCCCAGCTCGGCGGCGATCCGACGCACCGAGAAGCCCA
The DNA here is from genome assembly GCA_963815975.1 of uncultured Actinomycetota bacterium. Taxonomy (GTDB): domain Bacteria; phylum Actinomycetota; class Actinomycetes; order Propionibacteriales; family Propionibacteriaceae; genus Microlunatus. The sequence goes on along the minus strand of CAWFJC010000002.1, from coordinate 43,151 downwards.
GCCGGAGCAGGTCGGCGATCTGCAACCGTTCCCGGATATCGAGGTAACGGCCCGACCACACCACTCGTGGCGCCCGGACGCGGGTCTGGTAGTGGTGCGCTCGTCGAATAGTCGTCCCGCTGCGTCGGCTCATGCCCAGGACTCTGCAGGCGCTCGTGTTCGTTTCGCCGGACCTCATCAGCTGCCAGTACGTGTCGACCAGCTCCGCGCGCTGCTGCTGCTTCGTCGACAGCACGACGGTGCGATCGGCGTACTGCCGCGAGGACCGTAGGGCCTCCTCATGCGCAGCTGCCGCAGCCTGCCGCTCACGAAGCTTCGCCGCTGCGCGCTGCCGTTCAGCCCTGGCCGTGACCTGGTCGCTCAACCGGAGCAGACGCTGCGCACGTTTGACGGTGGACCCAGCGGCGCGGAGTTCGCAGAATCGCCGGTCTAACCACCGATACGCGGTCGACCGGCCAACCCCAGCCGCAGAGGCGGCGGCATCGGCGCCGGTGCCGGCATCGTAGACCGCCCAGAACCGAGCCTCCGTATCGACGGCGACGCGAAGGTGATGCCGACCGGGGCCGGCCGCCACCTCGGCTTCCCAGGCAATCGATTTCGCCGACGCCAACCCCATCACCGCCTCTGTCTCAGCGATGCTCTTCCCGCCGCGTCGGTGCGCGACGTAGGCCTCGCGGAGCCATCGGTAGCCAGTCTCCTTCCCGATGCCGGCCTCCCGGGCTGACCTTTTGAGACCCCTGCCTTCCCTCACCGACGTGAGAAATCGGACACCTGCCGCTGACGAGGAACTGAGATGCATGTCGAACCACCTTGTAAACAAGGCGTTGCTTCGACCGATAGAACCTGGGGTGGCCCTAACGAACGCCTAACAGGGGACTCAATTCCAGGCGAGTCACGCCCAGCCGAGTACAGCTGGCCGTGTTTTAAGCCGGCGCAGTCGTCTCTCTTCGAGCCGCGGCTCGTTCGCGCTCCGATCAGTGCCGCGCGTCACGAGCGCACCGATCTTTGGAGATCCATCTCAATTAAGCGGTTGCCCCAACGGAAGCATCAGTCGCTGGCCCGCGACCCGTGGAGCTGCTCAGGCCTCAGATGCGCCTTGAATACAGCCTCGAGGCACAGCGTCTGCTGCCCTATTTGCCGCCAAGAATGATCGGAAGCCCATCGTCGTAACTCGAAGCTCTATTGCTTGGCCATTCGTGCAGCGAGCCTATTCGCTTAGCTTAGCTATGGGTCTGACCGTCATCTTGACCACCATTAGCCTTATCCGCCGAAATGCGCCTAGCTCCAGAACCCTTATCTCTAAGGAAAGTCGGACGTCTGAGGACGTTCGTGGCCACGCTGCCGATGTCTGGGGGTCAAGGGGTTGCCGTGGTCGATCGACTTCGGCTCGCCGAAAATCGGGTCCGACGTGAGGTTTCGCAATGGTGCTGACAGTCACGAAGCGGCGGCCAAGGAGTCAACGTACGCCTGAAGGTCACGGGCGCGGACCAAGCGGCTTCTGTCGATGTGAACTGAGCGGAGTTCGCCCGACTTGAGGAGTTCGTAGACCTTCGAGCGGCTGATGCTTAGATGCTCAGCGACCTCCGGGATGCGATAGAGCAGCTTGTTGTTCATGATCTTCGTCTGCGTGGACCAGGCCTCTACCTACATAAGGACCTGACGAGGTTTCGGGCGATCACGACCATCCAGACTTCGTTGCACACGTCCGTCTCGACTGAGTATTGAAGGTCAACACGGCCATTGCTGTAGGTCTTGTGCCCGCGCATCGGGCGGAGGCATCTCTTCTCTGGCCCTGACTCCGAGCGACAGTTCGGTCGGCGGTGCAGCGAAGTCCATGTTCATCCAGCGCGATCGACCGTCGCGATTGGCAGACCGGACGGCAAGGGCTGCCTCACAAATTGCCCACAACCGCTCTAGGCAAAACGAGAGGCAGCTTCCGAAAACCTTCGGAAACCGCCTCTGACTAGGCCACTTACTCGTAGCGGGGACAGGATTTGAACCTGTGACCTCTGGGTTATGAGCCCAGCGAGCTACCGAGCTGCTCCACCCCGCGTCGGCAGTGCACAACCTTACGTCAGCTCTGTGGTCAAGCCAAATCGCATCGCTATGCTCCTCATTCTGGCGATGCCGGCCAGGACACCAGCAAGGTGATCGAACATCTGTACGTTTTTGTCAGTGGTTGTCCGTAATGTCTTTGGCATGTCAGTACGCCGGGAGGACGAGGTCAGTGAGACCCCGCCGGTAGACCCGTTGACCGGGCGCCTCGCTGACATTCTCGACGAGCTCGCCGGTCGCAATCGTCGACGACAAGGCGACGACGGATGCGGTTCGGATTGATCGGCTTGCGCTGCTGGAGAGGCTGCGGGCGGTCACCGCAGCATTGCAGGCGGCCGAGTCGGTCAAGTTCGCGCAATCACAGGTCGCCGAGCAGTTGGCCGCGGATCTGCATCCGGCCGCGATCGGTCGCGGCATTGCCGAACAGATCGCCCTCGCGTGCCGCATCTCCCCGGTGATGGCGGCGCGCCGGTTGAATACGGCGCGGGCATTGTGGTTCGAACTGCCCGATACCTACAGCCAGCTGAGTGCGGGGGAGTTGAGCGAGCGGGTCGCTGAGGTCGTCGTGACTGAGACACGGCATCTCGATCCGGACGCCCGCCGACAAGTCGACGGCCAGCTCGCAGCAGCCGGCATTAGCAGGCTTGGATTCAAGGCGGCTGCATCGTGTGCCCGCAAGACCTCGTACGAGGCCGATCGCGAGGGCTACGTGCAACGAGGTCGCACCGAACGCAAACACCGCCGAGTCGGAATTCGCCCCGCACCCGACACCATGGCTGTACTGACCGGCTATCTCCCGGTCGAACAAGGCATCGCGTGCTACACCGCGCTACGACAGCAAGCCGACACCGCGGTCGCGTCCGGTGACGGCCGAACCCGGGACCAGATCATGGCCGACACCCTCGTCGAACGAGTCACCGGACAAGCCACGGCCCGCGACATCAACATTGAGTTGCAGCTGATGATGCCGCTCGACGCGCTGATCGATCCCGATGATTCGAGTGCCGCAGTGATCCCGGGCTACGGGCCGCTGCCAGGAGGCCTCGCGCGAGAGATCCTTGCCACCAGTAAGGGGCGGAAATGGTGGCGTCGCCTCTTCACTGGACCGAACAGTCAAGCCGATCGGCGAGGCCCGATTGTCGGCGGCGACCCCAGCCGGCGCTGCTTCGACGGCTGGCTGGCCAAGCTCATCAGATTGCGGGACCAGACGTGCAGGGATCCGTTCTGTGATGCCCGGATCCGTCACATTGATCACATCACTCGCTACAGCGACGGTGGTCGGACCACCTACATCAACGGCCGCGGCGAGTGCGAGCGCGGGAACCTCGTTCGGGAAATGCCCGGCTGGCGGATCAAGCTCCTTGATTGCGGTTTCCACGGCGGTCCCCACACGATCATGATCATCACACCTACCGGCCACCACTATCGCAGCCGCGCCCCCGACACATCATGACGACCAAGATCAACACGATCACTGCACCGCGGCCAAAGCCGTCAGTCCATATCCGGAATGAGTTCCCGCGCCTCCAGATAGTCCACGCCGGCCAAGCCCATCATGTCTGCCACCAAGGAGCGGGTCTGAGCCAAGATGACGACGGCTGACATGGAGTCAGCGAGCTCGAGATGCGCGCTGGACTCACCGATCTCGATCAGTTGATCTCGCGCAGCGGTGGGAAGCCGGCGTCCCTCCAGCTCACGAGCGATGAATCGGCATGTCTCAGCCAGTCGGCGGATCAGGTCGTGGTACGTCGTCGGTACGTGATCACCTCGCCACACAGCGACTGCACACCGGCGGGCCAGCACACGGAGGTTGCGGCTGGCATGGTCCAGCGGCTCGTACAGATCGGCGAGCGCGCTAACCACAGGTAAGTGGCGACGCCGAAAAGGGGAGTGGCGGACGACCGCGAGTCCCTCCTTCGCGGCCTCGTCGAACGCAGCCAAGCTGTCATCGACTGCGCGGGCCCGGTCGAGCACCGCGCTGGCGGCTTCTTCGTCAGCCGCAGCCAGTGCGGCCGCCGCAGCATCGAGTGTTGCGGCCATCTCGTTAACCACTTTGGCCGCAACCAGACCCGGCCTTCGCAGTGGCCCGCTCGGCGCCACAGTGGCCACCGCAAGCGCAAGAGTGCAGCCGATCATCGCGTCGAGCCAGCGGTTCACCCCGTACCCGAAATTAGGCGCCAGCGCTGTCACGATGATCGACTGCACGCCCGCCTGGGTCATCATCAGCTGGCCGGCTCCCAGCAGGGTAGCGAGCGACATCGCAATGGCGGTGACCGCAATGATCTGCCAAACGCCGGTGCCGAATAAGGCGAGCCATAGATCACCGACCGCGACGCCCACCGCCACTCCGATCGCCACCTCTACCGCGCGGCGCAGTCGACGGCCGAAGGACAGGCCGAGTGTGATGATCGCGGCGACCGGAGCGAAGAATGGGAGCTTGTGGCCAGGAAGCTGGCTCGCCAACAACCAAGCGAGGCCAGCTGTGATGGAGCATTGCGCGATCATGAAGGCCCGCTGTCGCCAGCGCTCGACACGGCGTACGGCGGATGCTCCACTGCGTCGGATCGCTCTATCGCTCAGGTCAAATGCCCGCAGCTTCATCTGCTGCAAGGAGAAAGCCTCTGAGTCCATGCCTCATGATTCACCCGGCTGGTTCGCGCGTACCAGCACGCCGGACGGGTCCGAATGGCTGCCAGCACTTCGGGCAGACTAGGCAAACGTGACTTCACCGATCCGCGTCACTGTGTGGGGCGAGAACTTCCACGAGCGGGCAGAACGAGATAAGGCCGCTATGGCCGAGCGCTACCCCGATGGAATGCACGGCGCGATCGCCGCCGGTTTGACTGAACTGCTGGGCGACTCCGTCACGATCACCAGAGCCACTCAAGATCAGCCAGAGAATGGCCTTGACGAGGGCGTCTTGGCGGCGACCGACGTGCTCACCTGGTGGGGCCATGCGACGCATGCGGGCGTTGATGATGCGGTGGTCGATCGCGTACACCAGCGCGTCCTAGGCGGGATGGGCCTGCTCGCACTGCACTCAGCCCACTTCTCGAAGATCTTCCGCCGACTGATGGGCACCACCTGCTCGCTGGCCTGGCGCAACTCCGGCGACACCGAACTCGTGTGGACCGTGAACCCGTCCCACCCGATCACCGCCGGGATTCCGCAGCCGATCGTGATCACCGAACATGAGATGTACGGCGAATTCTTCGACATCCCGGCACCGGATGAGTTGATCTTCCTCTCGACCTTCAGCGGTGGCGAGGTCTTTCGGTCTGGTTGTTGCTGGCGACGCGGCAAGGGCAAGGTGTTCTACTTCTCGCCCGGCGATCAGGAGTACCCGATCTACCACCACCCCGACATCAAACGGGTGCTGGCCAACGCGGTGCTCTGGGCCAATCCCGAACAGGGCATCGACTTTGCGCCGCCGGCTGTCGCCGACATGCCCGCACCCCACCTCCACCGAGGTGCCCTTCCGGAAAGCATCGAGGCATGAGCCATACTGATCGACTTCGCGCCGGCGTCATCGGCTTGGGCTGGGCGGGACAGCAACATATGGACGGGTACGCCGCGGCGGCCGATGTTGATCTTGTTGCTTTGGCGGGAATGGAGCCCGATGCACTGCAGCAGCTTGGCGACCAGTACGACGTCCCGCAGCAGCAGCGCTACGCGCGACTGGCAAGATCTTATTGATCATGGAACGCTCGATGTTTTGAGCATTGCCGCGCCGACCATTCTGCATGCGCCGATAGCGATGGCCGCCCTGAACGCCGGCGTGCATGTGCTCTCCGAAAAGCCGATGGCGGAGAACGCCGACAAGGCCCGTCTCATGGTCGAGGCGGCCGGAGGCCAATGACCGCATCCTTGATGTTTCGTTCAACCATCGGCGGCGCGGCCACGTACAGGTTCTCAAGAACATCATCGACGCCGGCATGCTGGGCAAGATCTATTACGCCAAGGTCGGCTGGTTACGCCGCGAGGGCATCCCGGGGCTGGGCAGCTGGTTCACCCGCCGGGCGACCTCCGGTGGCGGACCACTGATGGATCTGGGAGTGCACATGCTCGACATTGCGCTCTACCTGCTGGGCGAGCCCTCGGTTCGGGCTGTCACGGCTGCCACGTACGCGGAGTTCGGGCCGCGCGGCAAGGGCAGCTCACTGTCACCGGAGATGCGCAAGACGGGCGTAGAGCTCGGTACCTTCGATGTGGAGGACCTCTCGACCGCCTTCCTGCGGCTGCAAAACGGTGAGACATTGCTGCTCGAGTCCAGCTGGGCGCAATGGATTGCAAAAGATCATTGCTACGTCACGGTGTACGGCTCCGACGGCGGCGCCAGCATCGAATGGGGCGCGCCGGGCGATCCGCATCGCACGCTGAGCATCTGGACCGAGGTCTCGGGCGTGCCGGCGAGCCTGCATCCCAGCGTTGCCACCGGACGGGCTGCACACGGAATGCGTTCTGGACTTCATCGCGAAGGTGCGATCGGGCGACTACAGGAACCATCGCGGCAAACAGGCGCTCGCCCGTGCCGTCGTGATCGATGCGTGCTATGCCTCGGCCGAGAAGGGTGTCGAAGTGACTCTTGATCTCTAGCATGCCGTCAGTCTCAAACGTCACATTAGTCACACCAATTTCTTTTCATCACTTGCGTGTCAGGTGAGACCTGCTGCAGGCTAAGGCCACTTCCCCATGAACGGACGGCCATGTCTTCTCCCCAGACGCCCGCAGCGTTCCTCGCACTCAAGCGGATCGCGCGATTCGTTGGTGCGGCGCTGGCTCTTGCGGTGATCGGCACGTCGGCAGTGCTGACCACGATTCCGGCGCGGGCCGACTCGGCTGTCTCGGCAAAGTCGGCGCAGTTCACCATTCATGGCGCCGGCTGGGGGCACGGCTGGGGCATGTCCCAGTACGGCGCGTATGGGGCGGCTCGCAAGGGCTTGTCCTGGAAGCGGATTCTCGCTTTTTACTACCGAGGCACCCAGCTGAGCACCATGCCCAGCGGAACCAAGATCAAGGTCTGGATCACCGCCGACAATGACAGCAGCCTCAGAGTCCTGCCGGCGAGCGGCTTGACGGTCCGAGACAGCACCGGCCATCGCTACACACTGCCGGTGGGACCGAACTACACCTCGTGGCGAATCAGTCGCTCTGGCTCTGGCTATCGGCTCAGTTACCGAACCAGAAGCGGAAGCTATCTGACCAAGTCGACTGGACTGGCCACGGGCACCTGGTCGTTCTCAACTCCTTCCAAGATCGTCAAGGTTGTGCTGCCGAATGGTTCAGTGCGCTCCTATCGGGGCACTGTGGCGCTGATCAAGAGGGGATCAGGCGGGCGAACGATCAACAATGTCCTGCTTGAGGATTACGTCAGAGGGGTTGTGCCAGCCGAGATGCCTACCTCGTGGGCGGCGGACGCGGTACGGGCGCAAGCCGTTGCGGCGCGCTCCTACGCTCTCCGTCTGCGTGACGTCGGCCGATACTCCGGCTACGACATCTGCGACACCACCGCCTGTCAGGTCTACGGCGGAATGGGCCGCGAAACCAGCAACGGCAATGCAGCGGTTCGGGCCACAGCCGGCACGATCGTCACCTATCGAGGAAAGGCAGCACTCACCCAATTCGCGTCATCCAACGGCGGCTACAGCGCTCGTGGCGACTATCCCTACCTTGCTGCCCACCGCGATCCCTACGACGGAGTGATCAAGTCTCAGGCTTGGACTCGCGTCCTCACCGCAAGCAGCATCAGCCGGGCCTGGCCCTCCGTGGGGACAGTGAAGCAGTTGCAGATCACCAGCCGCGACGGCGCCGGCGCGTGGGGCGGTCGCGTCAAAACGATCAAGATCATCGGGACGTCTCGGACCGCGACAGTTTCGGGAACGACCTTTCAGCACATGTTCGGCATGCGTTCGTCGCTCTACATGGTCGCTGGAAGCAGCACTCCGGTAGCTGCGCGCTCCGCGGCCCGTCGTCCAAAAGCCGACTGCGCCGCGGTCCGTCGTCCAGAAGCAGCGTTCGGCGCGGTCTGTCGTCCAGAAGCCGAGTGCGACGTGGCCCGTCGCCCATCAGCCGAGTGCGACATACCCGACCCTCCCCGGCCGCTATCCGGCACCCGCTTCGCTTTCTCAGGCCGACAGATCGGCAGAATGAGCGAGTGATCGAGGGCTTTGAGATCGGCCACCACACCGCGGACAGTGAGGGCTGGCTGACTGGGACGACGGTGGTGTTGGCGCGAGGGGGCGCGGTCGGCGGGGTCGACGTACGCGGCGGCGGCCCGGGCACTCGGGAGACAGACCTGTTGAACCCGACGACGCTGATCGACCGGATCGACGCGGTCGTCCTCACCGGTGGGAGCGCGTACGGACTGGCGGCAGCCAACGGCGTCATGGAGGGGCTCGAGTCAGCTGGAATCGGGTGGCCAGTCGGTCCGGAGCCTCATCAGGTGGTTCCGATCGTTCCGGCGGCAGTCATCTTCGATCTTGGTCGCGGCGGCGTGTTCAGCAACCGGCCAACGCATGAGTTCGGCCTCCAGGCACTCGCCGCGGCCAGCGGAAGTCAACCTGCGACAGGATCGGTGGGAGGTGGCACCGGCGCAGTCTGCGGGGGAATCAAGGGTGGCTTCGGCTTTTCGGAGATGGAACTGGATTCCGGTGTCTCGGTGGCAGCGGCCGTCATCGTGAACGCGGCCGGATCCGTCGTGAACCCGGCGAGCGGTCGGTTGTGGGCTGACCGCAGGCAGCTGCTCGCCACGCCTGAGGATGGCGAACGAGAGATGTTGGCGACGGCCTACGCTCAAGCGCAGCGGCCCCCTTCCACGACAATCAGCACCGCAACCACGATCGGTGTCGTCATGACAGATGCGACCCTGACCAAGGCGCAAGCCAGCAAGGTCGCCGCAGTCGCGCATGACGGCATGGCTCGGGCAATCCGACCGGTGCATTCAATGTTTGATGGCGACACCATCTTCTGCCTCGCATCCTCGCATCGAGGCGTTGCTGAGGATCAGATTCGCTCGCTGTTCGCCTTCAATGCGTTGCTGGCAGCAGCAGCCGATGTGTTCGCCGATGCTTGCCTCGACGGAATCCTGGCGGCGGCGGGCCGCGGTGCCTGGCAGAGCTATACCGAGCTGGCGCCCTCCGTCGTCGGTTGAGATTTCAGTTTTGATGTAGCGCCGAATTCCTACACTGGTGGCTGCATGCAGCGACAACCAACGAGGAATTATGAAGGCGCTACTGCTGGAAAACATCCACCCTGAGGGTGTCCGACTGCTCACCGAACGCGGCATCGAGGTCGAGGAAGTCAAGGGGGCGCTCGACGAGGCCGAACTGATCACCGCGCTGCCCGGCGTGCAGCTGCTGGGCATCCGCTCGAAAACCAATGTGACAGCGAGCGTCCTCGATGCCTCGCCGGAGTTGCAGGCGATCGGCGCCTTTTGCATTGGTACCAACCAGGTTGATCTCACCGCTGCTGCGACGTTGGGGATTCCAGTCTTCAATGCGCCGTTCTCCAATACGCGCAGCGTCGTGGAGCTCGTCATCGCAGAGATCATTGCGCTGGCGCGCCATCTCACCGACAAGAACGCGGGGATGCACGCCGGCGTCTGGGACAAGTCAGCCAAGGGGGCCCATGAGGTGCGCGGGCGGACCCTCGGCATCGTCGGTTATGGCAACATCGGCAGCCAGCTCTCGGTCGTAGCCGAGGCGCTCGGCATGCGGGTCTATTTCTACGACGTCGCCGACAAGCTCGCGCTCGGCAACGCGCGACGCTGCGAGACACTCGACGAGCTGCTGGATGTTGCCGAGACGGTGAGCTTGCATGTCGACGGCCGACCCGGCAACGCAGGTCTGTTCGGTGCCGAGCAATTCGCGATGATGCGCCGCCGCAGTCTGTTTCTCAACCTCTGCCGTGGTTTCGTTGTTGATCATGACGCGTTGCGCGAGCACTTGCTCAGCGGCCACATCGCCGGCGCCGCGCTCGACGTATTCGCTGACGAGCCCAAGAGCGCCGGAGATCCATTCAGCACCAGCCTCCAAGGTCTGCCCAACGTGATCTTGACCCCACATATCGGCGGATCGACCGAGGAGGCGCAGACCGATATCGGCCGGTTCGTGGCAGGCAAGCTGCGCGATTACGCCGACAGCGGCCACACCACCATGTCGGTCAATCTGCCTCAGGTGCAGAGCGAAAGCAGGGTGGCCGGACGCAGCCGTCTGCTACACGTCCACCAGAACGTCCCCGGCGTGCTGGCAACCGTGAACGGTTTGCTGGCAAACGCCCATGTCAACATCGAGGGCCAGGTGCTGTCGACCCGTGGTGAGCTGGGATATGTGATCACCGACGTGGCCGGCGGCGGTCTGAAGGCCGATCTGATCGACAAGCTGCAAAGCCTGCCGGAGACCGTACGACTCGGGTCCTCGACTAATGCGCGCACATGTCGATGGCTACCGAGCGAGCGAAGCCCGGCGGATCAGCGGGGGCAGCCATGACGGACAGCGCGGATCGGCTTCAAGATCACCAAGCGTCCACCAGCCGACCTCGGTCAGCTCGTCCGGCGCATTGACCAGGGGCTCGACCTCAGGCGGCGCATGGGCCGTGAACATCACCGTGATCTGACGCTCGCCACCATCGGTGATGAAGAACTCCGACTCAAGGTACTCAAGCCGTACGCCGGCGAGATCGAGACCAACCTCTTCGGCGACCTCGCGTCGCGCGGTCGCCTCGAGCACACCTGCCACGGGATGGCTCACGTCGACGTGGCCGCCGATCATTCCGATCATGCTGGGGGCGTACTCGACACCTGGTGCTCGAACCACCAGCAGCCACATGTCGCCGCGTTGAATCAGCACACAGACCGTGACCGCGTACCGCTCGTTGGCCACGAATGGATCAGGACTTTCGCCGAATGATCTTGATCACGACGAAGATCAGCAGGCCGACGACCGCGAGAGCCGGACCGTATCGCTTCAGCAGGACCGGTCCCACGGTGCTGAGCACATTGAGCGTGCTCTCACCGCTATCCCCCTGGGGTTGCGCAGAGTAAGCCGGCGAGGGCTGCGGAGCGCTCCGGGATTCCGCGGGCGAGTTGGCCTGTACGGCAGCTGCCGCCGTCGCAACTACCTCTTCGGCCGGCACCTCTCGGCCGGCACCTCCTCGGCCGGCACCTCCAGCCTCCGCCGGCACAGCCTCGAGCTCGATCGTCTGCTCGGTGTCCGCCTCGTCGCGCGGGGGCTCTGCGGAGGTCGTCGCAACGAACCGCCCTGAGACGCAACTCACGAACTGATCCAACAGCTTGTCGCTGACGTCGGAGATCACTCCGCGACCGAATTGCGCCGGTTTCCCGGTAATCACCAGGTCAGTCAATACTTCGACATCGGTCTGCCCGCCGCTCTCGGCGAATGAGGCAGTCACTGTCGCGGTTGCCGTTCCGTTCCCGCGCTTGTCCTTGCCTCGCGCCTCGATCACCACACGGCGATCCGCATCATTGCGTTCTATATAGCGGCCAGACCCGTTGTACATCAGGGAAATCGGACCCAATTTGATCTTCACCGATCCGGAGAATTCATCACCGTCGACACTGGTGATCGTCGCGCCCGGGAAGCATGGCGCCAACCCTTCTAGATCATTGAAGGCGTCCCATGCCTCCGCTACTCCGGTGGGCACGCTAAAGCGATGCGTCAGGTCCATGACCCCCATCTTTGTCCTAGGGGCGCGCCGCCGCCAACACCGCCTGTGCTGCTATGTGCGCGCGGCTGTGAGCACCGCGCCGGTCTTATGTGCGCGCGGCTGCGAGCACCGCGCGACGCCCCAAGATCGACACCAGATGCCGGCGATACTCAGGGTCACCGTTGATGTCGGTCGGCGGTTCAGTGCCATCGGCGATGCTGGTGAGCGCCCCCGCGACGGCATCGGGCTGCACCGCTACGCCGACGAGCGCCTGCTCAGCAGCTCGTGCCCGGACCGGTGTTGGCCCCATGTTCGTCAAGGCGATCCGAGCCTCGGCGATAGTGTCACCTTCCGTCCGAACCGTCGCTGCAACACCTGCGATCGCCCATTGTTGAGCGACCCGGACGAACTTCTCGTACGCGGAGCCCCAGCCGGTGTACTTCGGCACCCGAACCTCGACCAAGATCTCGTCAGCTCCAACTGCGGTGGTGAAAAGATCTTGGAAGAAGTCCGTCGCCGCTACCCGGCGTTGCCCGCCCGGACCGGCGATGACGAACTCCGCGTCCAGCGCCAGTGCGGATGCCGGAATGTCACTCGCTGGGTCGGCGTGCGCGCAGGCCCCACCGTAAGTGCCGCGATGCCGAACTTGCGGGTCGGCCACCGTTGCGACGCACTTGGCGATCAACGACGCATGCTCGGCGACCGATGGGTCGCCCAGCACCTCAAAGTGTGGCGTCATCGCTCCGATGATGATCGCGTCCCCGTCGTCACGTATGCCGCGCAGGGAATCGATCTTGGCCAAGTCGATCAGCAGCTCGGGTGCCGCGAGTCGCAGCTTGAGCACCGGCAGCAGGCTCTGGCCACCGGCGATGATCTTGGCATCGTCACCGCCATCCGCGAGCAGCTGCAGCGCCTCATCGAGGCTGGTCGGCGCCTGGTAGTCGAATGCTGCCGGGAATCATGCCGGGCCTCCTTCGGCGTCGCCACTACGCGGGGATTCAACGGGATTGTCCCCCTCGGGACTGAAGTGGGGTTGGGCCTCGGCAGGTGTGGCCGATTCCTCGGTCAGCGGCCTCGCCCCCTGGATGGCTTTCCAGACCCGCATCGGCGTGCACGGCATCTCGATGTCTGTCACCCCGAGCGGCCGCAACGCGTCGAGGATCCCGTTGACGATCGCCGGCGTAGAGGCGATCGTGCCTGCTTCACCGACGCCCTTTGCGCCAAGCTCGTTACTCACCGCGGGCGACTCGGTCCGGTCGGTCACGTAATCGACAGTGTCGGCCGCAGATGGCACCAGGTAGTCCACGAACGACCCCGTGATCAGGGTGCCGTTGTCGTCGTAGACCGCTTCCTCGAACAGCGCCTGTGCGATTCCTTGGGTCAGGCCGCCGTGCACTTGCCCCTCGACGATCATCGGGTTGACCACTTTTCCGATGTCGTCGACGGCGACGTAGTTGCGGATCGGCAACAGCCCCGGTCTCGGTGTCAACCTCAATCGCTGCGAGGTGGGTGCCGTGCGGATAGGAGTAGACCTCGGGGTCGAAGGACGCCGAAGAATCCAGGTTCGGCTCGATTCCGTCGGGCCAGGCGTGCGCCTGAAGGGCGGCGAAGGCAATCTCAGCCAGCGACTTGCCCGTATCAGTGCCCTTGACCCAGAAGTGGCCGCCTCTGAACTCAAGATCATCCTCGCTCGCCTCCAACATGTGCGCAGCGATGGGCTTGGCCTTTTCGATCACCTTGTCGGCGGCCTTGAGCACCGCGGTCGCGCCGACGACCAGTGATCGGGAGCCGTAGGTGTCGAGGCCACGCTGAGCAACCTGGGTGTCGCCATGAAGCACTTCCACATCCTCAAAAGCCACCCCCAACTTGTCGGCCACGATTTGGCTCCAGGTTGTCTCGTGTCCTTGTCCGTGAGGGCTCGTCCCGACAACAACCTCGACCGTGCCAAGTGGAAGCATCCGCACCTCGGCGTGTTCCCAGCCACCAGCGATGTAGTTCAGCCTGCCGAGTATCCGCGAAGGGGCTAGCCCACATTGCTCGGTGTATGTCGAGATGCCGATCCCGAGCTGTACTGGGTCCTTACGGGCACGGCGTTCGGCCTGTTCAGCCCGCAGCCCGTCGTAGTCGAACAGCTCCTTGGCCTTTGCGGTGGCTGCCTCGTAGTTGCCGGAGTCGTATTCAAATCCGGCAACAGTGGTGAACGGAAACTCCTCGGCGGTGATCCAGTTCTTGGCCCGCAGCTCCAAGGGATCCATGTCCAGCTCGACTGCAAGATCATCCATGAGCCGCTCGATGGCAAACGTCGCCTCGGGGCGGCCGGCCCCGCGATAGGCATCAGTGCGGACCATGTTGGTCAAGATGTTCTTGACCTCGAAGCGGTAGGCGGCGAACTTGTAGATCGCGTTGTACATATACGCGCCGAGGATGGGAATGGCCGGGCCCACCAGACCCATGTATGCGCCCATATTGGCAAGTAGGTCGACGTGCAGTGCGGTGACCTTGCCCTCCTTGGTCGCGGCCAGCGTCAACCGTTGCACTTGATCTCGGCCATGGTGGGCACCCTGCAGAGACTCGCTGCGGGTTTCGGTGTACTTGACTGGCTTGCCCAGCTTCTTGGCCGCTGTAAAGGTAATGAACTCTTCGGGCGTGACCTCCAACTTGCCGCCGAAGCCGCCGCCGACATCCGGTGCGATCACCCTGATCTTGTGTTCCGGGGTGCTCGTCGCAATTGCAGTGAAGACGCGCAGAAAGTGTGGCACCTGCGTCGATGACCAGAAGACGATCTGGTCACCGGTCGGGTCGACCAGGAAGGAACGCGGTTCCATGAAGGCCGGAATCAACCGCTGCTGCCGGAAGGTCCGCTCCAGCACGATGCCGTCCTGGCGAGCCTTTTCGATCTCGTCCTTGACATCGCCACCGGTGCCCGCCTCGGCCGAGTCAAAGATCCAATGGGTCGACACATTCGTCTCCCAGTCGGGATGGACGTAGGGAGGCCCAGCCGCCGCAGCCTCGAGATCCAGGACAACCTGCTCATCTTCGTACTCGACATCGACCAACTCCGTCGCGTCGCGGGCAGCCGCGGCACTCCGAGCTACGACAACTGCAACAATTTCGCCGGCGAAGTTGACCTCGTCGATAGCGACCGGGTGGTACTCCGGGACCTTGTCTTCGGGCGAGAGCGGCCAGCCACACGGCATGGGGCCCACATCGTCGGCAAGATCAGGTCCCGTGAACACCGCGACCACACCGGGTGCGGCCTTCGCCTGGGCTGTGTCGATCGATGTGATCTTCGCGTGTGCGATGGGGCTGCGCACCATGCCGAGGAACAGCACGCCGGGGACGGAGAGATTGTCGGTGAATCGAGTCCGACCGGTGATCAGTCGCTGGTCCTCTTTGCGGAGTCGTGAGCGGCCAACCTCGAGGGTGGTTTCGGGAGATTCCTCTGTGATGGTCATTGGATGCTCCCCGCTGCCTGGCGTACGGCCTTGACGATGTTCTGGTAGCCGGTGCACCGGCACAAATTGCCCTCGAGCCCATCGCGAATCTCGCGGTCTGATGGGTCAGGATTCTCGTTCAGTAGCGAGGCGGCTTGCATGATCATGCCCGGCGTACAGAACCCGCACTGCAGTGCGTGATTCTCATGGAAAGCCTGCTGCACAGGGTGCAGCTGACCATCGTTGGCCAGGCCCTCGATCGTGGTGACCTCGCATCCGTCCGCCTGGACCGCGAGCATTGTGCACGACTTCACACTCAGCCCGTTGAGGTGCACCGTGCAGGCACCGCAGCTGGTCGTGTCGCATCCGACCAACGTGCCGACCTTGCCGAGTCCCTCGCGGAGATATTGCACCAGCAGTGTTCGCGGCTCGACGTCATCGGTGTAGGTGACGCCGTCGACGGCAACTGAAATTCGCATACAACACTCGCCTTCTGGTGGACGTCGCCCCGGAGCGCGAGGATGCGTGGCTGGCTGGCGACGGTGCCGGCCTGGGGTAAATGTAACCCGTGCAGATGATCATGGGCACCCGACCTGGACGGGCGGGCGCCGAGACGTCAGGAGGCCGAATGGTGGATGCGACCGCTGAGCTCGCTGAGCCGGTTGCCATGGCCGCCCCAGCGCTGGCCGACGATCTCCGCAGCGATTGAGACAGCGGTCTCTTCCGGCGTGCGGGCTCCAAGATCAAGTCCGATCGGACTGGAGAGTCGGCCAATCTCGATCTCGGTGAGCCCCGCTTCGCGCAGCCGCTCGAGACGTTCCTGATGGGTCTTCCGCGACCCCATCGCGCCGACATAGCCGAGCTGGGGGAGGCGAAGCGCAATCTCCAAGACCGGTACGTCGAACTTCGGGTCGTGGGTGAGCACGCAAACCACGGTGCGAGAGTCGATCCGGCCCGCGTCGACCTCCGCTGCCAGGTAGCGATGAGGCCAGTCGACGATCACTTCGTGCGCATCGGGAAATCTCGTACGGGTCGCAAACACCGGGCGCGCATCGCAGACGGTCACCCGGTATCCCAAGAAGCTGCCGAGCCGGGCAACTGCGGCCGCAAAATCGATGGCGCCGAAAACCAGCATCCGAGGACGCGGTGCATAGCTGGCTGCGAAGACGCGCATGCCTTCCCCGCGGCGCTGACCTTCCGGGCCATAAGTAAGGAGCTCGGTCTTGCCTGTCGCCAGGAGGCCGCGAGCATCGTCCACAACAGCTGCGTCAGCCCGCTTGCTGCCGAGTGAACCACTGATGGGGGAGTCCTCGGCTGGGCGGATGATCATCCTGCTGCCCACCCGTGTGGGGTCTGGATGTTCTACGACAGTCACGATGGCGACAGGGCGGCCCGCGTCGATGTCTGCGGCCACCTCGGCTAACTCGGGGAAGGTCTGCTGAGACACCTTCTCGACAAAGACATCGAGAATCCCGCCGCAGGTGAGGCCGACCGCGAACGCATCGCTGTCGCTCACGCCATACCGCTGCAGTACGGGATGGCCATTGGCGACAACCTCTTGCGCGAGCGAATAGACCGCGGATTCCACACAGCCACCCGACACAGAGCCGACGGCCGACTCATCGGGACCGACCAGCATCGCGGCTCCGGGCTGCCTCGGCGCCGAGCGCCACGTGCCGACGACGGTTCCCATGCCGACGGTCTCGCCGGCCCGCCACCACGCCAGCAGATTGGGGAGTACCTCACGCATCAGGGCACCCCTCAGACATCGGTGAGCACCTCCAAAAGTTCGGCGAATGCGGCCAGCGAATGCCCCGCGACCATCCGATCGAGATGGGGGAGGCAGGCTTGGATACCGGCCTGGATGGGAGCGTACCCCGGCTTTCCCCGATGCGGGTTCATCCAGACCACCGCGTACGCGAGCAGCTGCAGCTGCCGGACCTGCTCACCAAGCAGCCGAGCGTCGCCACGCTCCCATCCGTCACTGGCGATCACCACGATGGCGCCGCGAGCCACTCCACGCCGTCCCCAACGATTCAGGAATGCGCCGATCACCTCACCAAGGCGGGTGCCTCCCGACCAGTCGGGCACCAGCCGTCCAGCCGCGGCCAGCGCATCCTCAGCTTGGCGCGCCCGAAGTGCCGGGGTGATTCGAGTCAGTCGAGTGCCGATGGTGAAGACCTCGACATGGTGAGGTACGGCCTGGACGATCCGATGTGCGAGCCGCAGCAAAGAGTCCGCGTACGGCTGCATCGAACCGGAAATGTCGATCAGCAGGACGATCCGACGGCCCCGCAGGCCGGGCCGCCGGTGGCGTAGTGGGGCCAGCTCGCCCGCCGAACGCAACTGGGCGCGCAGCGTACGACGTAGGTCGACCGATCCTCGATGATGCGGCCGGCGGCGGAGCGCACGCCGTAGCGGCGGCACTACGTCGAGGCTGTCGAAGAGCAGCGCGAGCTTGGTTCGTTCCTGCTCGGTCAGCCGCGCCAGGTCTCGATGGCGCAACACCTCCGTTGTGCTGGCCCGGGCGGCAAGGACGGCATCGTCGGCGGACTGGCTGGAGTTCGACTCAGTGCTCAACGACGCCTGCGGCTCCCGTGCTGCCGTCGTGGGGGTTGCCACTCGAGTTTCCTCGGGTGAGGCGGCGAACCAAGCGGTGAACGCTCTGTCGTAGAGATCATTGTCGTCAAGGGAGGAGCACAAGGTGGCGCGGCCTGACCAGTACGTCGCGGCTCGATCATCGAAGCCGGCCAGCGAAACCGCCTCGACGAAAGCCCTCGTTCGGTCCGGGGTAATGGCCATTCCCGCTGCGCGGAGGATGGTGCTGAAGCCCACCAGCACTTCGTCAGCTGCAGGGTTTCCGGCGAGGGTCATCTGTGGCTACCGAGCAAGGATTGCTGCGAGCGCGCGCCGCACTCGTTCCGCGTCCTCGCGGTATTTGAGTACGGCGCCGAGGGTCTCCGCAGCCGAGGCCACATCCAGCCGTTCATAGCCCAGCCGTTGCAACGCGCGGGCCCAGTCCAGGCTCTCGGCGACGCCTGGCGGTTTCAGGATGTCCTCGCTGATCCGGATTCTTTGCACCGCAGAAGCGACCTGCGCTGCCAGCTGGGCGCTCACGTCAGGGAGTCGAGTCCGGATGATCTCCACCTCGCGGGCGAGCTGTGGATGGTCGATCCAGTGGTAGAGACAGCGCCGCTTGAGCGCATCGTGCAGCTCCCGGGTGCGATTCGAGGTGAGCACCACCATCGGCGGCGTGACCGCCCGGACCTCCCCGTACTCAGGGATCGTGACGGCGAACGTGGACAGCACCTCGAGCAGGAAGGCCTCGAATTCGTCATCCGCGCGATCGATCTCATCGATCAACAGCACCGCGTTCGACGACCGCAATGCCTTCAGTATTGGTCGCTCCAGCAGAAATCGCTCGTGGAACAGCGATTCCTCCAGCGCACCCGCATCAAGATCATCTCCGGCTGTGGCTTCCACTGCTCGGATGTGCAGGATTTGCCGGGCAAAGTCCCAGTCATAGAGCGCCTGGCTTGCTTCGATGCCCTCATAACACTGCAAACGGATCAGCTCCGCACCCGTAACCGTCGCCCAAGCCTCGGCGAGCGACGTCTTGCCGGTTCCGGGTTCGCCCTCGAGCAACAGCGGTCGATTCATCGCCGTGGCGAGAAAGACGACTGTCGACAACCCCTCACTGGGAAGGTAGCCGGTGCTGCGCAGCGCATCGCCGATCGCGGCCGGACTGACGGTGGCTGTGGTCAACACGGCTCGCTTCGTTCCACCTTTCGTCGCGGCTAGGCGCTGTCGCGGTCCTGGCCGCTGGCCAGATCACCACATTCCACACCATCAGCGTCATGCTGTGCGAGATAGTCCTTGGCACCAGTGTCTCCGCCCAGACCCGCCACGATCGACGGCAGATGGTCGCGGCCGATGAGGACGGGGTGGCCGGGCCGGCCGCCGTAGGTGGCGCGGGCCAAAACGGCCGGGCCACGCGGCGCCTTGCGGAGCAGGCGGCGTACCACCTCAGCCGTGACATCGGGCAGGTCGACGAGGTGCACCAGCACTGCCGCTACGTCATCGCGCTGGGCGGCAAACAGGCCACGCCGCAACGAGCTACCCATGCCCTGTTGCCAATCTGGAGCATCGACTACGGTCACACCCCGATCCGCCGCGAAGCCCGAACGGGCGAGGACATCTCTCGCGCGGTCAGCCTCGGAACCCACCACAACCATGACCGCGTCGCAACCGCCATCCCGCAGCACCATGATCGAGCGCAGCAGCCATGACGTGCCGTCGGCGTCGACTCGCAGCGCTTTCGGACCACCAGCGCGGCGCCCGGCTCCGGCGGCGAGCAGCACACCGATGATCCGGTCAGCTGTTGCGTCCGCCTCTGGGTCAGTGCTAGGGACCGGTTCCTTGATCATCGTCATGATCGTTGTCGCCATCGATGTCGAGAGCAAGCTGCTGCAGGACGGCATAGTGCAGCCGACCGTTGGTGGCGTATCCGCCGGTGCCCAGCGGCCCGGGATGCCCGTCAAGATCAGTGAACTTTCCACCCGCCTCGGTCACGATGACCGAGCACGCCGCCATGTCGTGCAGCGCCAGCTCGGGCTCGCAGGCGATATCGACGGCACCCTCGGCGAGCAGCATGTACGACCAGAAGTCCCCGTACGCGCGGGTCCGCCAGCAGCGCCGCAGCAGGTCGACGAATTGCTGGCCCTGGTGTGACTCCACCCAGGCAGAGATGGAGGCATAGCTCAGTGAGGCATCCTCGATGCTGGCCACGTTCGACACGTGAATCGCGGTAGCTGACATCAGGGACTTCCCGGCATACGCCCCGCCGCCCAGGCTGGCCCACCATCGCCGGCCCAGCGCGGGCGCGCTGACGACCCCCACCGCCGGCTCATCATTGATCATCAACGCAATCAGGGTTCCCCAGACCGGCACACCGCGGACGAAATTCTTGGTGCCATCGATCGGGTCGATCACCCAGCGACGCGGGCCCCATCCGGTGTCGGCCATCTCCTCGCCGTGCACCGCATCGCGCGGTCGGGCCCGGCCAAGGGTGCGACGGATGGCCTGCTCAGCCGCGGTATCGGCATCGGAAACCGGCGTGAGATCGGGTTTGGAGGTCACGTGCAGGTCGAGCGACTTGAAGCGGCTCATGGTGATCGAGTCGGCGTCATCGGCGAGCAGATGGGCCAGTCGAAGGTCGTCGGTCAAGCCTCGGTGGAGCGCAGCATCAGGCCCTGTTCGCGCGGCGTCGGGGACGGGCATGTGCCTACGCTACTGGCCGGAACCGAGCATCCGGCGGAAAGACTCAAGCCGGGCCGCTGAGAGACGTCCATTCGCGACGGCAGCGTCCAGCGCGCACTCGGGAGCAGCGTCATCGTGCCGGCAACCGCGTGGGCAGTCTTCGGTGATGACCCGCAGGTCGTCGAAGGCGGCGATGATTCGGTCGCGGCTGACGTGGCTGAGGCCGAAAGACCGGACGCCAGGGGTGTCGATCACCCAGGAGTTCGTAGTGTCTGGGAGCCGAAGCGCGATCGCCGAGGAGGAGATGTGCCTGCCGCGACCGGTTACCGCGCTGACCTCGCCTATCGCCCGATCGGCGCCCGGGATCAAGGCGTTGACCAGCGTCGACTTGCCGACGCCCGAGTGACCGACGAAGACGCTGCGGTGCCCGCGGAGCCGCTCCCGCAGCGGATTCAGATCGATGCCCGGGAATGTCACCTGCACCGGAACGCCGAGCGGCTCATACTGCGCGATGAGCTCGTCAGGTGCCGCGAGATCTGCCTTGGTGAGGCACAGCAGCGGCTGGATTCCGGCGTCGTACCCCGCCACCAGCAGACGGTCGATCATTCCGACCCGGGGTGGCGGATCCGCCAGCGCGGTGACGATCACGAGCTGGTCGGCGTTGGCCACGATCGGTCGCTCGTACGGGTCGTCGTCATCGGCCGTACGCCGTAGCACGGTGGTGCGTTCCTCGACCCCGACGATGCGAGCCAAGGTGCCCTCCGCGCCGGACGTGTCGCCAACCACGCGAACCTGATCGCCGACGATGACGCCCGTGCGGCCGAGTTGGCGGGCCTTCGTTGCGCTGACGTCGCGATCAGCGATGAGCACCCGGTAGCGACCCCGATCGACCGTGATGATCATGCCGATGTCGGCATCGGCATAGTCCGGGCGGTCCTTGGTACGCGGCCTGTTGCTGCGACGCCCGGGTCGCTCGAAAGCCTTGTAGTCGTCGTCTTGTACGCCGACCTGCGTCACCGCGAGATCGTCTCGCCATCTGACTCCGGCACGGAGTCGTTGATCATCGCCGTCCAGAGCTCCTCGAACTCCGGCATCGTCTTGCTGGTGCAGCCGATGTCATCCACGACGATCTCCGGAACCACCAGACCCAGCAGAGCCCCGGCCTGGGCCATCCGATGATCAGCGTAGGTATGCCAGAGGTCGCCGCCCAAGATTCGCGGATGAATGGTCAATCCGTCGTGGTTTTGGCGTACGTGACCGCCGAGCCGGTTCAGTTCAGTCTCGAGAGCGTCCAGCCGATCGGTCTCGTGGCCACGGATATGGGCGATGCCTCGTAGGTGGCTGGTGTCATCAGCCAGCGCTGCAATGGCCGCGACCACCGGGGTCAGCTCGGCGGCTCCGCTCAGATCAAGATCAACGCCGTGGATGTGATCGGTTCCCGCTACGTGCAGGAGGTTGCCTTCCAGGCTGACCTCCGCGCCGAAGTGCTGCAGGATCCCGCGGATCGCATCTCCTGGCTGGATGGTTTCGCTTGGCCAGTTCGCAACCGTGACCGTTCCGCCGGTGAGGGCGGCCGCTGCCAGAAACGGTGCGGCATTGGAAAGGTCGGGCTCGATCGTGGTGTCAACACCTCGGATCGCGCCGGGAGAGACGATCCAGCGGTGCGTTGTGGTGTCGTCAATGTCGAC
Organism: uncultured Actinomycetota bacterium; assembly: GCA_963815975.1. Classification (GTDB taxonomy): domain Bacteria; phylum Actinomycetota; class Actinomycetes; order Propionibacteriales; family Propionibacteriaceae; genus Microlunatus. The sequence goes on along the minus strand of CAWFJC010000002.1, from coordinate 21,052 downwards.
GCCACGGGCGCGCAACATTGCCAGGGTCATCTGGATGTGGGGGAGTGAGGGGATCTCTCCGCCAACGTGTCGGATGTCGATGCCGTCGGTGTATCGAGCACCCGCAAGGAGCAGACCGCTGAGGAACTGGCTGGACTCCGCCGCGTCCACGGTGACGTCTCCGCCGCGCAGCTTGGGATTGCCAGTGACAGCGAATGGCAGCGAGTACCCGGTGCCGTCGACCCTGGCGCCGAGGTGTTTGAGCGCGCCCAGCAGCGGAGCCATCGGACGCGCGTACGCCTGCTGGTCGCCGTCGAACCGCACCGTGCCATGAGCCAGAGCCGCGATCGGTGGCACGAAACGCATCACCGTTCCAGCCAGGCCGCAATCGATCGTGCCGTCAGCGACAAAACCTTCAGGTGGGGTGATCTGCCACTGGCTCCCCGGCTGATCGGCGTTGTCCTCGACGATGTCCACGCCGAGGGTACGCAGCGCGTCCCGCATCAGCTGGGTGTCACGTGCCTCTAAACCGCCGGTGATCACCGATGGTTCCGCCGCCAGCGCAGCCAGGACCAGGGCGCGATTGGTTTCGGACTTGGAACCCGGAACCGCCACCGTTGCCGTAATCGGAGCTGGCGCCTCCGGCGCCGCCCATTGTCGAAGTCCAGGCACCCTCAGATCCTAGGCGCGATGCCGACTTGTCAGACCTCTGTGGCGCTATAGCCGCATTGGAATCTGACAAGTCGGCGTAGCTGGAGTCAGTTCTCGCCCAGCTGGACGTTCTTGCCGAGCTTCTTGGCCTTCTTGGATACGACCTTGTCCTGCTTCTTCGCGTCCTTCTTGGCCTTCTTGGCAGCTTTGGCCGCGGCCTCTTGGGCTTCCTCAGCCTGCTTTGCGGCGACCGCCTTCGCTTCCTTCAGCTGCTTCGCCGCTTGCTTTCGCACCTTCCGTGAGGACGCGGCGACAGCCCCGAGCAGTGCCGCACCACCCGCGACCGCGGTGTCCGCCAGCTCGCCGGCAGTGTCGGCGGCCCTGCTACTGCTCTTGCTCAGCTTCTTGGTGGCCTTGCGAGCGTCCTTGGCCAGCGCCTCGCCACCCTTGTGCGCACGATAGGCCAGGCTCGGCCGCCCCTCGGTATCTTGAGCGGCGAGCAGCACTCCGCCGAGCAGGCTGAAATTCTTCAAGAAGTGGCTACGGTCCTGGGCGCGCTCCTCGGGATCTTGCACGGTCCAGAAGGGATGCTTGGCAATGGTGCTAGGCAGCAAGGAGCCGGCCAACAGCAGCGCGCCAAGACGCCGACCTTTACCGGTGGCGAGCGCTATTCCGCCAACCAGCTGAGCAGCGCCATTGAGGCGCACCAAGGTGGCCGTATTTTCGGGCACAAAGCTGGCGACCTGCTCCGGCGTGTACTCCTTGAGGAGCGGTACCACACGATCAACGAGGGGCTCGGCCGCCGGGACTAGCGCTTCCGGATCACGGATCGCCTTGATCCCCGAGGACACGAAGTAGGAGGCCAACATGGTACGAGCGACGGCGCGTAGCAAGGTCATAGGTCATTCCTACCGTGACTTCGGCTCGCTCGCCCAACAGGGTGCGATTTTGCAGGTCAGTCAGTGGCCGCAGATACGCTCGACGTCATGTGCGGACGCTATGCATCCTCTGCCAGCCCGCAGGACTTGATGGAGGAGTTCGAGGTCGACGACCTCTTTGACGGCCTGCCGGGTCCGGACTACAACGTCGCCCCGACTGTCCAGGTGCCAGCGATCTTCGAGCGTCGCGTCAAGGACACCGGCGAGGTCCGGCGCCGGCTAGCTCCCCTGGTGTGGGGGCTAGTGCCGTCCTGGGCGAAGGATCCCTCGATCGGCTCGCGGATGATCAATGCTCGACTGGAGACAGTGGCCGAGAAGCCGGCATTCAAGCGCGCGTTCAGCGCGCGACGCTGCATCCTGCCTGCCGACGGGTTCTATGAGTGGTACGCGGCTGAGCAGCCAGCCGTCACCGTCGCACGTGGCAGCGGCAAACCGAAGAAACAGCCGTTCTTCATCCATCGAGCCGACGGCGGCCGGCTCGTGATGGCCGGCATCTACGAGATCTGGCGTGATCCGCATAAAGATCCCAGCGATGATACGGCGTGGTTGCGAACCTGCTCCGTGATCACCACCCAGGCAACCGATGCGGCGGGACACATTCATGATCGAATGCCGATGGTGATCAGCCACGGTGCCATCAGCGACTGGCTGGATCCCACGATCACTGATTCCGAGCGTGCCCTTGAGCTGCTGGCGGTGACGGAGGCGCAGGCCCTAGAGGCGTACGCGGTATCCACCGACGTCAATAGCGTGGAGAACAACAACCCTTCACTCCTCGAGCCGGTCACCGCAGAGCCCGAGCACGCCCATGATCAGGAAACGCTGATCTGATCATGGCATCGACGATTGTTCCGGTCGACACGCCGCAGGGGCAGGCCAGGTTCCTTGTCGATCTTGCTGATCGCCCAATATCCATCCTGGTGCTCGGTCATGGCGCCGGTGGCGGGGTGGGCGCCGCTGATCTTGAATTGCTAGCCCGGAGCCTTCCGCCGCTGGGTATCACTGTGGCGCGATTCGAGCAGCCCTGGCGTACGGCGGGACGGAAGGTCGGTGCGCCTCCGCCGCGGCTGGACGAAGCCTGGATTGCCGCGCTGGGCTGGCTCGTGGAGCAAGAGTGGGCGCAACAGCCGCTCGTTGCCGGCGGTCGGAGTGCGGGTGCTCGAGTGGCATGTCGTACGGCCCCCGACACCAATGCCGTAGCGATCCTCTGTCTGGCGTTCCCGCTGCATCTTCCCGGGCAGCCGGAAAAGTCTCGGCTGGCGGAGCTGTTGACTCCGACACAGCCACGGCTGGTGGTGCAGGGCAGCAAGGACAGTTTCGGCACGGCCGAGGAGCTCCGAGGGGCCATCGGGAAGGCGGCTGGCATCACTCTGGTCGAGCTGCCAGGGGTTGGTCACAGCTACCGAATCGCAAGGTCTTCAGCCGTTGAGCCGGCGACTCTCCATGCGACTCTTGTCACTGAGGTCAGTCGATTCATTGCCACCACAGTGGGAATAACAACCTCATGACCGCGTTGCACTTCACATGCCCCTTCTGGTGGACAGCGTGGACAATCAGTCGATGCTGCGCACCTCGCCGCTACTCTCGTACGTGATGAGCATGCCCAACGGCTCCACGGGTGCCCAGGCACAGAGTTCGAGCAGCGACGCTGGCCACGTCGAGACCGCCGAAGAGCAGCATGAGCGCTTCGAGCAGGATGCCTTGCAATATCTTGATCAGCTCTACGCTGGCGCCCTGCGGATGACTCGCAATCCCGCCGATGCTGAAGACATCGTGCAGGAAACCTACGCGAAGGCGTACGCGTCGTTTCACCAGTTCACCCCAGGCACGAATCTGAAGGCCTGGCTGTATCGGATTCTCACCAACACCTACATCAACTCCTATCGGAAGAAGCAGCGGGAACCGCAGCTCTCCGACGGGGAGAACGTGGAAGATTGGCAGCTTGCCAGAGCTGAGTCACATACCTCGAGCGGTCTGAAGTCCGCGGAGATGGTGGCACTGGAGAATCTCCCGGACACCGATGTCAAGGCTGCCCTGCAACAGCTCGCTCCCGACTTCCGGCTGGCGGTCTATCTGGCGGACGTCGAAGGCTTTTCCTACAAGGAGATCGCCGAGATCATGGGTACTCCGATCGGGACCGTGATGTCCCGTCTCAACCGCGGCAGGACTCAGCTTCGCAATCTGCTGGCCGACTACGCCCGAGAAAGAGGCGTCAAGCGCACGGAGGCGAGCAGGACATGAACGTCGAACGTCCGGACGACGCGTCCCTCGACGACTGCGAGCATGTGCTCGAGCGCGTGTATGAATTTCTCGACAACGAACTAGATGCTGCTAGCGGTGATGCGATCCGGCACCACCTGGCCATGTGCGAGCCGTGTTTGGAGAGGTTCGATGTCGAGGAGGCAGTGAAATCGCTGGTGCATCGGCGCTGCGGTGGCGAGGTCGCACCCCAACACCTGCGCGCGAAGATCGTGTATCAGATGACGGTGATTCGCAAGACTCTGTGAGACCTCAGGAAACAAACAACCCCACGGATTATCCGTGGGGTTTTCGTGTCTGACGGGCTATCGGCCCTCAGGCGTTGGGGCGCTTGCCATGGTTCGCGCTCTTCTTCCGGCGCGCGCGGCGCTTGCGGGCACTCTTGGCCATCTGAGCCTCCTGATGTGAACAGGCGACGATTCTCCCACAGGATTCAACATTTGCTGGAGGCTCATGTTTCTTGGACACACCCGTAGATTTGCGACATGCCGTCGATGTCGGAGATCATCTCCGAGCACACCGACCTTTCCGAGACTGACCACCTTTGGCTCAAACTGCTGGTGTCGGAGTGGCAATTGCTCGCCGATCTCAGCTTCTCCGATCTGGTTCTCTGGGTACGTGACCACGATCCCAACGTCTTCTGGGCTGCGGCCCAGATTCGGCCGTTCACCGGTGTTACCTCGTTATTCGACGATGTCGTTGGTGACCTCATTGCATATTCCCCGGAGCATCTGATAGCCGAGGCCTTTCTGCGCGGCGAGATAGTGCAAACCAGCGAACGCAAACTGCAAGCCGGACTTGCCGTGGAAACCCATGCCGTTCCGGTCACAGCAGGCGATCACGTGATTGCGGTTGTCGAGCAGCACACCAGTCAACTCGGCGTACGAGCACCAAGCTCGTTGGAGAAGGCGTATCTGGAATCGGGTGCGGAACTGGCCAGGATGATCACGGTGGGAGCTTTCCCGATTCCCAGCGACGCCACCCACCTGGCGTTCAGCCCGCGGGTTGGTGACGGCTTCATCCGACTCGATCCCGTTGGCAACGTGACCTACGCGAGCCCGAATGCAATCAGCGCCTATCGTCGGCTCGGCTTGCGCGGCGATCTCATCGGTGAGCAGCTGGCCACGCTGACAGCCGAGCTGCTACCCGCCGGACCGTATCCGGTGGATGAGTCCGTGCAATCTGTTCTGTCGGGTCGTACGGCGCGCCGAACCGAGCTGGTATCGGGGGAGGCGCACCTGATGGTCCGGGTCCTGCCGTTGACCGACGGCCGTGTGCGGGTCGGTACCGTCGTGCTCTGCCGCGATGTGAGTGACCTGCGCAGCAAGGAACGTGAGCTGGTCACCAAGGACGCCACGATTCGCGAGATCCACCATCGGGTCAAAAACAATCTGCAGACGGTCGCGGCGCTGCTTCGGATGCAGGCGCGACGGATTGAGTCCGCAGAAGCAAAGGTTGCTCTGACCGACGCGATGTCGCGGGTGGCCTCGATAGCGATCGTGCACGAAACCCTGTCGCAGGCGTTCGACGAAATCGTTGAGTTCGATCGGGTCGCCGACGAGCTCCTCCGGATGGTCGGCGACGTGGCCGCCTCGTGGGGCAGCGTGTCGGCGATCCGCGAGGGCAGCTTCGGTCTGCTGTCCGCAGACGTCGCGACCAGCCTCGCCATGATCATCAGCGAGCTGTGTCAGAACGCTGTCGAGCATGGTCTTGCGCATCAGTCCGGCGAGGTACGCGTCGTGCCCAGCCGGTTCGACGGGCGGCTTCGAATGGAGATCAGCGACGACGGCCAGGGCCTGCCACCTGGCTTTGATTGGCGGCAGTCGCGAAGTCTCGGGCTGTCGATCGTGAACACTTTGGTTGCGGAGATGGAAGGCTCCTTCCAGCTCGGGCCACGACAGGCCGGACCCGGTACCGAGGTGGTTGTCGAGATACCGTTGTGATCTTGCCAAAGCGGCCTACCTCGATTGGCTCCGGAATCGCTCGTGCGCCACGCCGAGCAGATCCTTGACTCGCCATGAAGCGATCACTAGGAACATTTGGGGACATTGCATTGTCCCAAAATCACCATCGCTCGGGGGAAAGCTGCACCCATCCCATTAGGCAAGCTCGGGAAGTGCGGGGGCCTTCCGGCTAGCCAAAGGAGGGCCCGTGCATCGACCTGGCAATGGACAATCACGCCGCCGAAGAATGTTCCGGCGGATCTCGCTGCTCGCAGCGACCGCGCTCGCTGGAACCCTTACGCTGACCGTGCCTGCCGCTCAAGGTGCACCCGAGAAGCGCCCGACCCCCGTCGACGAGCCTGGTGTCACGGCCAATCTGTGGGAGTGGAACTGGAAGTCCATCGGCCGGGAATGCTCTGTTCTCGCGGAGGATGGCTACACCGGCGTACAGGTCGCGCCACCGCAGAACTCACTGAAACGGACCGAGCTCGGCAGCGGCAGCGACACGATCCTGCACCCGTGGTGGGAGGTCTACCAGCCAGTCACCTATGACCTGACGAGCCGGATGGGTACTGAAGATCAGTTCAAGACAATGGTCACAAAGTGCCGCAAGGCCGGTGTCAAGGTCTATGTCGATGCCGTGATCAACCACATGACCGGTCAGGGCAAGACCTCCTACGGCGGGGTCGACTACAAGCCGTACCACTACGAGGACTACGGACCCAACGACTTCCACTTCACCAAGGATGAGTGCCCGTCGAGCGACGGAGGAATCCAGGATTTCAATAACAAGCTGCAAGTCTTCAAGTGCAACCTGGTCGGCCTAGAAGACCTGCGGACTGAGACCGACAAGGTCCAAGACACACTTGCTGGCTACCTGAACAAGCTGATCGGCTACGGCGTCTCCGGATTCCGCGTTGACGCCGCCAAGCACATCGGTCAAGACGATCTAGATGCGATCTACTCGCGGCTGCACAAGACCAAGGACGGCGTGAAGCCGTACTGGGCTCTCGAGGTCTTTGGCGGCGGTCCCGGCATTCTCTCCCCAGAGGCCTTTACCCGCTCCGGTGACGTGCTGGGGCTGGACGCAGCGAAGCAGATGCAGGCCGCCTTCAAGAGCTATCCCGCCGCGCACATCGGCAGCATCGCCACGCTCGAGGTATTCGGCAAAGAATCGGGTCTGACATCGAGCAAGAAGACAATGTCCTTCGTCACCAACCATGACACCGACCGCAATCCCGGCGAGTACCTGGGGCACAAGGACGGTGCGACGTTCATCTTGGCGAATGAGTGGCTGCTGGCCTCCGGTTACGGATCGCCGCAGGTTTACTCCAGCTTCGAATGGGAAACCCGTGACGACTCACCGCCTGCGAACGACAATGGTCTGATCACCGACGCCGACTGCACCTCAAAGGAGTGGACTTGTGATCACCGCGACCGCGGCATCGTGGCTATGGTCAAGTGGCACAACTATGTCGGTAATGCCAAGCGTGCGAACTTCTACACCGACGACGCCAATGTGATCGCGTTCAGCAAAAACGGCAAGGGCTGGGCGGCGTTCAACAACGGAACTGAGGGAAAGCAGATCACCGTCCAGACCGGATTGCCCAAGGGCACCTACTGCGACGTTATCCACGACAAGGATCCTGGCAAGGGATGCGATGGTCCGACCGTCGTGGTGAACGGCACAGGATTCGTGACCGTCAATGTTGCGGCCAAGGACGCCGTGGCCTTCACCCGGGCAGACCGAATCTCGAATCTGAACTGAGCACGCAAGGAAACGCCGGAGGGACTTTCCCTCCGGCGTTCTTGCTGCTGGATAAACCCCCGGATTATGCGGTGCGGATTCGCGCACGTGCGGCGCGGCGCTTTAGCGCTCGCCGCTCATCCTCGCTAAGACCGCCCCAGACACCATGATCCTGACCTGCTTCCAGCGCCCACTGCAGGCATGCATCCCTGACGTCGCATCGCCGGCAGACTTGCTTGGCCTCTTCAATCTGGAGGAGGGCCGGGCCGGTGTTCCCGATCGGGAAGAACAGCTCTGGGTCCTCATCCAGACAGGCGGCCTTGTGGCGCCAATCCATGGCGTTACACTCCTATCTGGTTGCTCTGGGCCCCTTGGCGTAGGACCCCGCAGGATGGGGAAGCCACGGGTCCTCTACACTGATCCTTGACCCGCGCCCCCCAACACTTTCAAGTATTGACAGGCAATACAAGAGTTTCGAGCGTTCGGTGCCTCACATTTGCGTCCAGTTACGGTCATTGCCGCCTCTTAAACCGGTTGTACCCGCTCCCATCGGCTCAAAACAGCTCATATGACTCAAACAGGTTCACGTTCGGACCGTCGCCCGCTCACGATCGTCGTAGCTGCCGTCTTGCTCGCGCTCGAGGCTGTCGTCGCGTTGGCGTACGCAGTGATCGAGATCGGGCAGGTCCGAATGTCACGCGCTGTGGTCGGAGTCGGCGTGACGATTTTGATGGCCTGTTTTGGTCTGTTGCTGCTTGCCGTGGCACGCGGCGTTTTCCTGGGCAAGCATTGGAGCAGGGGACCGGCGGTTGCGACACAGCTGATCTTGTTGCCGATTGCGTGGAGCTTCAAAGGCGGCAGCACCACCTGGGTCTCCGTCGTGCTGGCCGCACTTGCAATCGCTGTATTGGTTGGTGTGCTCCACCCGCGCTCGACGGCCGTCTTCGTGCCTCGGGCGGCCAATAGGGGGCAACGGTAAGGTTGGCCGCTCCTGGCCGCGCGCTCGACGGGCTCGGAGCGCAGATGCGGGCTCGGCGCAGATGCGGGCTGAGCCCTTCGAAGCCCTTCCCTAGGCCTCAGCCTCGCTTTCCAATCCCTCAGCCTCCGCCAGAATCCTGGCCAGCTCGGCGTCGTGCGCGGCCTCGGTCTCGGCGTCGTGCTTGACACGGCGGAGGAACGTCTTGGTGCGCTCCTCCTGCGGGTTCAGCAGCACGGCATCCGGCGGGCCCTCCTCGACGACGACGCCTTGATCCATGAAGACCACGCGGTCGGCGACTTCGCGCGCGAAGGCCATCTCGTGGGTGACCACGATCATGGTGGTGCCTTCCTCGGCGAGATTGCGCATCACACCGAGGACCTCACCCACCAACTCTGGGTCGAGCGCCGACGTGGGCTCATCGAAGAGCATCAACTCCGGCTTCATGGCCAAGGCTCGTGCAATGGCGACCCGCTGCTGCTGTCCGCCGGAGAGCTGCGACGGGTAGTACCTGGCCCGATCGGCGAGGCCGACCATGTCCAACAGCTCGAGGGCCTCCTTATTGACCTCCGCCTTGGACAGCCCTTTCACCTTCACCGGCGCTTCCATCACATTCTGCAGCGCGGTCATATGCGGGAACAGGTTGAACCGCTGGAAGACCATCCCGATCCGGGAGCGCTGCCGCGCGATGTCCTTGTCCGTCCGCACGTGCAGTTTGCCCTTGCGGTCCTCGATGCCGATCAGTTCGCCGCCCACCCAGATCCTTCCTCCAGTCAGGATCTCCATCTGGTTGATCAGACGTAGGAAGGTGGTCTTGCCCGATCCGCTGGGGCCGAGCAGGCAGACGACTTCCTTGGCGTCGACGGTGAGGTCAATCCCTTTCAGCACCTCGTTGGTGCCGAACGATTTGGTGACATTGACAGCGCGTACGAGGTGGTCAGTCTCGGTCGATGTGGCTGGTCATTTCGCTCCTCCAACCGCCAGGCCCTTGGCCGCCTCTTCCTTCGTCCGAGCTCACCGGGGTGCCGAAGCCGCGGCCGAACCTCTTCTCGAGGTAAGCCTGGCCGACCATCAGGATGCTTGAGGCGATCAGGTAGTAGAGCGTGGCCGCGACCAGGATCGGGAAGACCTGGAAGGTCCGCGCACCGATGGCCTGCAGTTGGAAGAACAGCTCGGTCGTGACCGGAATCGCCAGCAGCAGCGAGGTGTCCTTCAGCATGGCGATGGTCTCATTGCCGGTCGGCGGCACGATCACCCGCATCGCCTGTGGCAGCACGATCCGCCGCATCGCCTTGCCACGGCTCATGCCGAGCGCCTGCGCGGCCTCCATCTGACCCGGGTCCACACTGAGGATGCCGGCGCGCGCGATCTCGGCCATGTACGCGGCCTCGGAGGCGGCCAAGCCGATCACGCCGCCGATGAGGCCAACGAAGATCGCGTTGGCGTCAAAGGTGGCGATGCGCCAGTTACCGGACAGCCCGAGCCACTGGATGATCTTCCAGTCGAACGGCACTCCGATTGACAGACCCGTCGTGAAGAGGACGCCGAGCGCTCCCATGATCGTCAGCAGCACGTAGCGGGGGATGGCCCGGAAGAACCAGGTGTAGATCCACGCCACGCCTTTGAGAACGGGGTTGTCGGAGAGCCGCATCACCGCCAGCAGCACCCCGACTGCGACACCGAAGATCATTGACAGGATGGTGACGAGGATGGTGCCCTTCCAGAAGCCCTCGATCACCGGGCTCTGGTTCATGGCCTGGAACACCAGCGGCCAGTTGAACGCTGGGTTGAAGATCAGCATGTTCAAGAACATCAAGGTCAGAACAGCAATCACGGCGATGGCGACCCAGCGACCGGGATGGCGAACCGGCTTGGCGTGGATCAGCCCGGGGCGGTCATCGCTGACCGCCGGACGGGCTTCCGTTGTGGTTGTCATGACGTCGGGTTTACCGCGAAGTCAGAGATAGCGCCCTGCTCAACGCCCCACTTCTCGAGGGCCGCCTTGTAGGCGCCGTCCTTGTCGATCTCCTTGAGCGCCTCGACGATCGCCTGTGCGAACTCGGTCTCGTCCTTCGGCACCACATAACCGTATGGGGCCGCCTCGTAGATGTCGCCGAGCGGCTCGAGCTTGCCGCCGGCTTGCTTCACCGCGTACGCGACTACCGGCGAGTCGGCCAGCATGGCGTCTGCCTTGCCGCTGACCACGGCAGCGGTGGCCTGGCTCTGGTCCTTGAAGGACAAGATGTTGATCTTGTTGCTGCCGCACTTCTTCTGCCGCGCCGGAAGATCCTCGATCTCTTGGACGGTGTTGCTCTGGACGGCGATGTTCTTGCCGCAGGCATTGTCAGGGTCGACGCCCTTGGGGTTGCCTTGCGCCGTAGCCCACTGGGTGCCGGCGCTGAAGTAGCTGACCATGTTGACCTGCTTCATGCGCTCGGGGTTGATGGTGAAGGACGAGATCCCCATGTCGTACTTCTTGCCATTGACGCCGTTGATGATGCTGCCGAAGTCGGCCGGGTGCCACTCGGTCTTGACCCCGAACTTGGCAGCGACCGCATTGAAGACATCGACGTCCATGCCCTGCACGGTCTTGCCGTCGCCGGCCAGGAACTCGTTGGGGGCGTAGCTTGCGTCGACGCCGATCTTGATGACGCCGGCGTTCTTGATGCTCTCAGGCAGCTTGGCTGACAAGGTCCACGTTCTGGCTGACAGAGACCGACGGGGCGGTTGACGCGCCGCTCTCTCCGCTCAGTGAACTCGAGCCACAGGCACTCAAAGCCAGAGCGGCGACCGAGGCCGCGACCACACCGAGCTTAATCCGGACGTTCATTTTGTGTGCTGCTCCCTTCCAACCCAGGTTCGACTGTGACCTTGGATTGTCTACGCGTATTCACCGCCGCTCGATAGCCGGCGATAGGTCCTCACGACAGTGTGAATCCTTGCACGCGATACTGGAGTTTGATCGATGCCGGTCGGTTTGGAATCCGATCGAAACGATTAATTTTGGCTCACTGCAGACGCTGAGCGCCCGCCGATGGAGCCGCCGTGAAGTGCGCTGGAGGACCGAATCCAGCGGCTGCGAAGCTTCGCGCAATCTCGCCGCCAATCCGCTCCGACTCGCCAGCCGCGACAAGGGCGATGATGCAGCCGCCGAAGCCGCCTCCGGTCATACGTGCGCCGAGGGCCCCGGAGGCGCGCGCCACTTCGACCGCCAGATCAACTTGCGGCACCGTGATCTCGAAGTCGTCCCGCATGGAGTCGTGCGACGTGTCGAGGAGCGGCGCGAGATCAGCGATGCGGCCTGCCCGCAAGATCGCGACGGCCTCGAGCACCCGGGCGTTCTCGGTAACCACATGGCGTACTCGTCGGCGCATCACCGGATCGGACAACTGCGCCAGCGCAGCATCCAGATCAGTCACGTCGCGCAACGCCGCCACACCGAGCAGCCGGGCAGCTTCCTCGCAGGTGGTTCGACGGGCTGCGTATTCGCTGTCGACCAGCGCATGAGGCGTCTTCGTATCGAGTACGAGTATTTCCAGGCCGGCCCTGCGGGTGTCGAGGAGAACCTGCTCGGCTGCGTCGGTGCGGCAGTCGAAGAACAGTGCATGGCCGGCGGTACACAGGGTTGAGGCGGCCTGATCCATCAAGCCGGTCGGCGCTCCGACGAAGACGTTCTCGGCGCGTCTGGCGAGCTTGGCTCGCTCCAGGCCGGGGATGTCGAGCTCGTTGAGATCGGCTAAAGCGATGAGCACGGCGCACTCCAGCGCGGCTGACGAGGACAATCCGGCACCCCTGGGCACATCGGATGCCAACACCAAGTCCGCTCCGTCAATCCGGTGTCCGGCCTCCTCCAGGGCCCACACCACACCTGCTACGTACGCCTGCCAACCGGTCATCCGCGGTTGCAGATCGGCGGCTGCGGAAGATCTTCGTCGAGCGATTGTTCAGCGACGTAACGGTCCAGGTTCCGTGATCATCACGTGGCGCGGCAGCGATCAGTACGCGTTGCTCGAGGGCGAACGGCATCACGTAGCCGTCGTTGTAGTCGGTGTGCTCGCCGATCACATTGACCCGACCAGGCGCGGCCCAGACCCCGGCCGGCTGCCGACCAGTCTGAGCGCGGAAAGCCTCGACCAGACCGCTGGCGCCGTTGCTCACCTCATGCACTGTATCGGCGTAGGCCGCGCAACTGCATCAGGCGGCGATCGTGCGCCATAGGGTGAACACATGTTGGCGGCCTACGCTGTCCGGGCGGACCCAGTGTCGCCGTTGGACGCCCTGGTCGTCGGTGAGATCGAACCGCCCAGCGTGCCCGCCGGCTGGGTGCGGGTGGAGGTGAAAGCCGCTGGCCTCAACCGTCATGATCTGTGGTCGCTTCATGGAGTCGGCCTGCCGGCCGACCGGCTGCCCATGATCCTTGGCTGCGACGCGGCTGGTGTCACCGACGACGGTCGCGCGGTCATCGTGCACGCAGTGATCAACTCCCCGGAATTTGTGGGATCCGATGCGACCTATGACCCCGAGCGGTCGCTGCTGTCCGAGCGCTATCCCGGCACCTTTGCGACGCAGGTATGGGTGCCCGCGACCAATCTGGTCGAGAAGCCGTCCGAGCTGAGCTTTGCCCAAGCGGCGTGCCTCCCCACGGCGTGGCTGACGGCATACCGGATGCTCTTCAGCCAGTCAGCCGCCAGGCCGGGCGACACTGTGTTGATCCAGGGTGCCGGCGGGGGAGTATCCACGGCGCTGATCGCACTTGCGCGGCAGGCGGGGATGCGGGTGTGGGTCACCTCGCGTAACGAAGCGCGCGGTGCGCGAGCGGTTGGTCTCGGTGCACATCAAGCCTTTGCTGCCGGCGCCCGACTTCCGGAGCGTGTCGACGCGGTGATGGACAGTGTGGGCGCTGCCACCTGGTCACATTCGATCAACGTCCTGAAGCCCGGCGGCACACTCGTGATCTGCGGCGCCACCTCCGGCGACAACCCGCCCAAGGCTGAGCTCACCAAGATCTACTTCAAGCCGCTTCGGGTCATCGGCTCGGTGATGGGCACCCGCGATGAGCTGATCTCGCTAATCCAGATGCTGGTTGCGAGCGGCGTGCGACCGCGCATCGACCGGGTCTTGCCGTTGCCTGATGCCGCAGCCGGATTCGCCGCCATGATTGCTGGTGATCATTTCGGCAAGATCATCTTCGAGCCGTGACCTCGAGGCTCGAGGAAATCTTGGGTTAAGCCGTAATGCGTATGGTCTCCTCACACCACATCGAGATCGAGTAACAGCGCCAATGATTCGTCTATCTCACGCAGAGCTGGGAGCGAGAGGTAATCGACCGGATCTCCCAGCCTCTGGGTGGGATCGACCGAAATCAGAGCATCGCAGAGAACGAGAGTCCTTTGTCCTGCCACCACGATCTGCGGCCGGTAGGGAGCGAGCGCGGCTCGGGTGCTGGTTGGAACTACCAGCCACTGGCTCAGGTGCGCGTAGCGCGACGCCAGAACTACGACGGCGAATCGCTTTCCAGCTTGCTCATGACCTCGAGCATCTCGGGGGCGGCGGAGCGAGTAGACCGAGCCCTTCACTCGCCGAGCACGTCGCGGATCGCGGCGGCAACCTCGGCCCGGTCATCGGGATCGCTGCCCAATCGACGAGCAGCCTCTTCGAAGGCCCGCCGCTTCTCCTCCCGTGCCAGGGCCCGTAGGCCGGCGGTGATTACCTCGTCCGCCGAGACCGCGTGCTCACGCGCGGCTGCGCTCAATGCTTCGTGAGTACTTCTTTTTACCCGAACGGTGGTCGTATCGGCCATGGCCGCAGTCTACATCTCGTCTACACGATGCCTGGCGAGTTGAGCTACTCGTCGTCGTCGTCGAGGCGGGCGAGCCACGTGGCAAGCCGCTCAACGGGAGTCTCGAACTCAGGATGAAGGTCGACGAAGGTGCGTAACTGATCGGCCAGCCAGGCGAGCGTCACTTCGTCCTCGCCGCGCCGCGCCTGGAGCTCCTCAATCCCTCGATCGGTGAAATACATGGAGGAGCCCTAGGCCAAGGCTTGCTCCATGAGCGCACGCTGCTGTTGCAGGTGAACCGATGCCGACCCCACCGATGGTGCCGAGGACTCCGGTCGGGTGATCGGGGTCAGCCGCCAGGTCTTACCCGACTCGGCTTCGGCCAGCCGCTTGCGGCAGGTTCAGGGCCATGAAAGGCCACGCACCCTGGTTGGCCGGCTCATCCTGCACCCAGCGCAGCTCGTCCACGCCGTCGAAGCGTCTGAGCTGTTTGACGAGCTCTTTCGTTGGCAGCGGGTAGAGGCGCTCGACCGCGATGATTGCGACCTTGCCATCCTTGCCGGCCTGGCTGCGGGCATTCACCAGGTCCCAGCGAATCTTGCCTGAGCAGAGCAACACCGAAGTGACCTTGCTCGGGTCTTCGATAGTGGGATCACCCAATACTGTCTTCCACGACCCCTGGGTGAAGTCCGCCGGCTGGGAGACAGCGAGCTTGTTGCGCAGCATCGACTTCGGGGTCATGACGATTAGTGGCCGATGGAGCTCGCCCAACGCTTGCTGCCGGAGCATGTGGAAGTAGTTAGCCGGATTCGACGGTTGCGCCACCGTGAACGCACCCTCAGCAGCGAGCTGCAGGAACCGTTCCAGGCGGGCCGAGGAGTGGTCGGGACCCTGGCCCTCGTAGCCGTGCGGCAATAGGAGTACGACTCCAGATTGTTGGGTCCACTTAGCCTGACCCGAGACGATGAACTCATCGATGATCGTCTGCGCGCCGTTGGCGAAGTCGCCGAACTGAGCCTCCCAGAGCACCAATGCCTCCGGGCTCGCCACTGAGTAGCCGTATTCGAAACCCATCGCCGCGTACTCGCTCAGCAGCGTGTCGAAGACATGGAATTTGCCCTGATCTTCATCCAGATGCTTCAGCGGCACCCAGGACTCGCCGGTCTTGCGGTCAACGATGGAGGCAAACCGCTGCACGAAGGTGCCGCGCCGGGTGTCCTGTCCGGTGAGACGGACCGTACGCCCGTCCAACAGCAAGGAGCCGAAGGCCACCATCTCGGCGGTGGCCCAGTCGATCGGACCCTGGGTGATCGCAGCCGCGCGCCGCTGCAGCTGGGGCATCACCTTGGGATGCACCGTAAACCCTGCGGGGAAGGTGGTGTATGCGTCCGCGACCTTCTTCAGCGTCTCCATACTGACCGCGGTGCCGTGCTTGGCGGCGGACTTCTTCGGGTACGCCGGCACGCGGCTGTAGTCCATGTCCCCGGGCGGCTGCGTCGTCCCCCGGACCTCTCTGAAGACATCCTCCAGACGCTGCTGGAAGCGGGTCATGACCCTCTCGGCGTCCTCGACGGTGATGTCGCCCCGACCGATCAGCGCCTCGGTATAGAGCTTGCGTACCGAGCGCTTCTTCTCGATCAGGTCGTACATCCGTGGCTGGGTGAAGCTCGGATCGTCGCCCTCGTTGTGACCGCGGCGGCGGTAGCAGATGAGGTCGATGACGACGTCCTTGTTGAATTCCTGTCGGAAGGCGAACGCCAGCCGGGCCACTCGAATGCAAGCCTCCGGATCGTCACCATTCACGTGGAAGATCGGCGCTTGGATCATCCGGGCCACATCTGTGCAATACATCGACGATCGCGACTCGGTTGGGGCGGTGGTGAAGCCGACCTGATTGTTCACGACGATGTGAATGGTGCCGCCGGTGCGATAGCCGCGCAGTTGGCTGAGGTTGAGGGTTTCGGCGACCACACCCTGGCCAGCGAACGCCGCGTCGCCGTGCATCAGCACGGGCAGCACCGGGAACTGCGCTCCGCGGTCGAGGATGTCCTGCTTGGCTCGCGCGATGCCTTCCAGCACCGGATTGACTGCCTCGAGATGGCTCGGGTTGGCCGCCACCGAGGTCTTGATCGTCGCACCGCTCAGGGCGGTGAACTTGCCCTCCGAGCCCAAGTGGTACTTGACGTCCCCGGAGCCCTGCACGGTACGGGGATCAAGATTGCCCTCGAACTCCCGGAAGATCTGCTCGTAGGACTTGCCGACAATGTTGGACAGCACGTTGAGCCGGCCGCGGTGCGGCATGCCCATGCAGACTTCCTCGAGATTTGCTTCGGCGGCCTGCTCGCACACCTCGTCCAGAAGGACGATCGCAGACTCGCCGCCCTCGAGGGAGAACCGCTTCTGTCCTACGAACTTCGTTTGCAGGAAAGTCTCGAAGATCTCGGCCTCATTGAGCTTGTCGAGAATCCGCAGGTGCTCCTCGCGTGGCAGCGACTCATGGGGTCGCTCGACCCGGTCCTGGATCCACTTGCGCTGGGCCGGCTCTTGAATGTGCATGTACTCGATGCCGATGGTCCGGCAATAGGAGTCGCGCAGGATGCCCAAGATCTTTCGCATCTTCATCCGGCCCTCGCCGCCGGCGAAGGATCCCGTCGCAAACTCACGATCCAGGTCCCACAGCGTCAGGCCGTGTGACTGCACGTCAAGATCATGATGGCGGCGCTGGCGATACTCCAGCGGATCGGTGTCGGCCATCAGATGGCCGCGCACCCGATAAGCGTTGATCATCTCCATGATCCGGGCTTGCTTGGGGATCTGGTCCTCGTGATCGGTGCTGATGTCTTGTGCCCAGCGAATCGGCTCGTACGGGACGCGGAGCGCCCCGAAGATGTCGTCGTAGAAGCCGTCCTCGCCGAGCAGCAGGGCGTGCAGACGGGCCAGGTACTCGCCGGACTGTGCCCCCTGGATAACCCGGTGGTCATAGGTCGAGGTCAGCGTCATGATCTTGGAGACGCTCATGTCGCTGAGCCGATCGGGATCAGATCCCTGGAATTCTGGCGGGTATTCCATCGAGCCGACGCCGATGATCGCGCCCTGACCCTGCATCAAGCGCGGCACTGAGTGGCTGGTTCCGATGGTGCCGGGGTTGGTCAGCGTGATCGTGGTCCCGGCGAAGTCTTCGAGAGTGAGCTGCCCGGCCCGAGCCTTCTTGACGACCTGCTCGTACGCGTTCCAGAACTGTGCGAAGTCGAGGGTCTCGCAACTCTTGATGCTGGGCACCAGGAGCTGGCGAGTGCCGTCCTCCTTGGGCAGGTCGATAGCCAGCCCGAGATTGACATGGGCCGGCACGATCAGTGTCGGCTTGCCGTCGAGCACGTCGTAAGCGTTGTTCATCGCGGGCATGCTCTTCAAAGCCTGGACCATGGCGTACCCGATGATGTGGGTGTAGGAGACCTTGCCTCCCCGTGCCCGTCGAAGATGGTTGTTGATCACCACACGCTGATCGATGAGCAGCTTGACCGGAAGCGACCTGACGCTGGTTGCTGTTGGCACCGCCAGCGAGATTTCCATGTTCTTCGCGGTCCGCGCCGGAGCTCCGCGCATGGTGGTCTTGACGGGCTGTTCGATCGCGACGCTCGGCCGATCGGCAGGGCTCGGCGGATCGGCGGGTACACCGCCACGCGTGCCCGGGGCGCTCGGCCTGACCTCTTTGGTTTGCGACGGCTTCTCAACCGTTGGCGTACGACGTGGTGCTGGTTGGTCCTGCGGCTGAGCCGCGGGTGAGGCTTGCGCTGGAGCGGGTGCGGCCGCGGCCGTCATGACGTTCGGTCCGATTCGGCGCTGTCGGCACTGTCGGCGCGTGGTTCGGCCACCTGTTGGGGCTGAGGTTGCGGTGCATCAGAGGCGGCGCCATTGCCCGCGTCTGTGGTTGGTGCGCCATGTGCCTTGAAGTACTCCGCCCAGGTTTGATCAACCGAACTTGGGTCTACGGTGTACTGCTCGTACATCTCCTCGAGCAGCCAGTCGTTGGCACCGAAGTCGGCTTCCGCTGGCGCGCTCGTAGGTGATTGGTCGGGCACGATGGCCACTGTCGCCTTCTTCCTCATACACACTATCTGCGGGGGTTAACCCGCCTTGGCCCGCTTCCGGCACGCTCCTCCGCAGGCGCTACCTAGGCTACCCACGCTGGTCGACCAGTCAGCGACCGGTTGCGCGACACACCTCGTCAGCGGGCTATTCGGCCACGATCACTCTTGCCGGGTCAGGGCGGCGTGGTCCGGCACCGGAACGGCCAGCATGCGCCACGCCAGCCAGCAGGCTTCGACGGTAAAGACCACGAGTGCGAGGTTGCGAATGGCCGTGACGACCGTCGAGAGGATGATCATCATTTGGCCACGTCGGCCGAGATAGCCGTCATAGAACAGCGGATAGACAAGTTGAGTCAGCAGGGCCAGGATGAGCAGCTGTCCGGCCATCCGGTTGATCGCTGGCTGTTCCTCGGCAGTTGCGCTGGGTCGAAGGACCAGCAGCGCTGCCATCGGACCACCCAGCCAGAGCAGATACTGCGGACTCAGCGTCTTGTTCGTAATCGTCATGATCGCCACTGTCGCGACGACGAGGAAGCCGATGGCGACCGGCGTCGATCCGCTGTGTCGGAAGGCGCGAATGGTCAACAAAATGATCATCGCGAGGCCGAGTAGCGTCGCGAGGTTGCTGATCACGATCCAGGCATCCACGCCTGGGCCGAAGATCTCGTAGGCCTGGTATTGCGAGATGTCGACGAGCCATTGATCGGGGCTCGCGGCCCGCGCAAGCATCAGCGGAGTTGCCCAGATCGATTCGATCTGCAGGCCGCGATCGGACTGCCAGGTAAGCGGCGAGATCAACCGAGTCCAGCCGCCGAAGATCAAGCTGATCAAGGCAAGGCCGAATCCAACGATGACGAAGGCAAGACCGGCCGGTCTTCGGTCGGACCGGTAGGAAAGGAATGCGCCGATGAGAAGCGCCGGCCATAGCTTGATCGCCGCGCCCAGTCCGGTCAGTGCGCCAGTCACCCATGGCTTGCGTCGAGCGGCGAGGAGCGCGCCGCCCGCGAGCACGGCCGGCAGCATGTCGAAGCGCAGATACGACAGCGGGCCGATCAAGAAAACGAAGATCAACCAGAAGTCGATCGAGGTGTCATGCCGCCGACCGGTCGATCGCCACAGCGCGTACGTGAAGACGGCATCTAGGGCCAGCATCAGAACAATGAACGCGATCAGATAGCCAACTCGACTACCGAAGGCGGCGCCGTACGGCAGCGCGAGAATCCACACCACCGGCGTCGGGTACTCATACAGCGTACGGTCCAAGCCGGCCGTGAAGAGCGCGTTGATCTTGCGGTGGTAATAGAAGACATCGCCTACCACGAAGCGTTCGAAGCCGGCGAGGATTCCCAACATCAACACGCGGGTGATCAGCCAGCCAATGACGATCATTCGCGGGCCGCGATGCGCGTCGTACCAGGTAACGAGGCGGCTCATTCACAACCCCACGGTTCTCAGTCGGCAGGGAAGCGCACATCGGAGTAGGGAGCCCTCGGTCGACGACAGAACGCATGCAACCTACCAGCAGCGCGCTGCTGGACTCGCTGGAAAGACCGGCTGGCTAAGGACGTCCCCTCGACGCGCCGATCTGTTCTCGAGGACAGTGACCCCGCTGACGAGAAGCGGCGTGATCGACGTAGCGTCGCGCTTGGGATGACTAGCGGACACGGAGGGTCGCTGTGGTTGGTCGGATCCTTGTCGTCGGCGGCGGCATCGCCGGATTGTCCGCGGCGATCGCGCTGCACGACGCGGGACTCACTGTCGAGCTGGTCGAGGCTCGGCCGCAATGGCCCGTGACGGGCGCGGCGATCACCATGCATGCGAACGGGGTGCGCGCCCTTTGGCGATTGGGGCTCGGCGCTGGGCTACGGGCTGCGGCGACGGTGCTGCCCACGTGGAGCTTCCACGATGCTCACGGCAACCTGCTCTGCACGACTGATCTGACTGGAGGGCTTGCTTGATCGTTTTCGCGAGCACTTCGCCGACTTCGGTGGGCTTGTCCCGGCGTACCTTGACAGCCTGAATGCTGCCGATCCGGTACACGTCGGGACGGTGGAGTGGATCTCGCTCGATCGCTGGCATGCGGACCGGGTCGTGATCATCGGCGACGCTGCACATGCCGCGCCGCCTCACATGGGTGAAGGCGGCAGCCTTGCGGTGGAGGACGCACTGGTGCTGGCCCAAGAGCTCCGCGATGCCGACACGATCCAAACGGCCCTAGAGGTGTACGATGCGCGCCGGCGTCCACGTGTCAATTGGGTTCAGGAGCAAAGCCTCGCCGCGGCACGAGCGTGGGGGCTTCCTCCCGCCGTACGTGACAGTCTGCTTCGAGAACGCGGTGATCAGGCGCTCCGCGAGCGCTACGAACCGTTGCGCGCCGAGCCTTGAGCGTGAGATGAGCTCGACAAGGACGTGTCCCGCTCACTTCTCCTTGGCACGGCGCGCGGTCGGTGCCGCAAGCTCGTCGAGGTAAGCCTGATAGATCTCGAAGCGGGTGACCTCCAACGCTTGGGCAAGCGAAACGTTGCCGTCGCTGCGTGCCTGGTGTGCCGCCGCGCGAAGTCCTTCAACGAAGTCCTTCAACTCAGCCAGGTCAGCCACTTGCCTTGACGCCACATGCTTAAGGCTATCGGTCTGGTCCGCTGCCGACGCCGGTCCCGGAATGGTGCGCTGACAAGGCGTTTTGTCTGGCGCC
>CAWFJC010000001.1:0-67643 GCA_963815975.1 uncultured Actinomycetota bacterium | reverse complement strand
CTTTAACGTCCACGGCGCCAACGGTAACGATGCATGCGAGGGCGACGTGCGGGTACACGGGCGTCAGATCACATGGTCGTCAATCCAACACTGGTTTTGACGTGTGATTCATGCCCTCCCGCGCACAGTCTCTTCGGCCTGACTCGAGAACTCGAAGTCAGCATGTTCCCCGTAGGAGGGGCTGAATGGAAGTCCGAAGGCGTCAGAGCGTCCGGTGGAGGTACCGATCCGGTATTCCGGAGCGAACCCGTACGCAGCGTTCTTCACTGTCGCTGGCCGACCGTCTACACCACGCTTCGGTTCAAATCTGATCTCGGTCTTGTCGCCCACGGCGCCGGTCGGCGTTTCACCATCGGAGAAACTCACGGTGCCCCGCTCTGTCCCGAGAAATTCAGTTATGAGCTGGGCCAGCTCGCCGAAGGTTCCCCCCTCCTGACCGGAAAGGATCCGATTCAAGGCCTGTGTCTGCTCCTCCGAGGCAGCATTGTCGACCACGACCCCGACCTTCCAGTTGCCTGCGGTCAGGTTGGAGGGCCAGTAGTTGTAGAACGCGAAGTTGAGGTTAGACAAGTCGACGTTGTCCAAGGTGCCGTCGGCTATGTGGAACACGGCCGCACCGGTGCATTCGGTGCCGCCGTCAGGGTTGTTCGGCGGAGCGTCCACCGGACATGGACAGATCAGATCGCACGAGCAGCTCGCCACGTATGTTCCTGCGATGCGCCAGGCCATCGCTCCTCCCTTCTTGGCGGCCTTTCTTTAGCCGCCGATAGATGTCAGTGGGATCGGCGTCACGGCCAGCGTGATGCCCACCCCGAGAAGCACGATGCCTATGACTTTGGCTGTGGCCCAGCCGAACGGGAGAACCTTCTCGATAAAGATCACTGCAGCAACGAGCGCCATCCAAACCAAGTTCGTTACTCCGACGGTGAGCAAGACCAACATGAGGCCCCAGCAGCACCCGAGGCAAAACAGCCCGTGATGCAGCCCCATCTGCAGGCCACCGCGGCGCCCGCTTCGCCAGTGCATCATGAAGTCCAAGGGCGTCCGGCAATGCCGAAGGCACACGGTCTTGTATCGCGTGAGCTGATAGACACCAGCGAGCAGCAGAGCGCCGCCTCCCACCACCGCAGACGCCCGCGGCGACACGGTGCCCATGAGCGCCGAGCTGCCCATGTAAAGGCCGAAGGCCAGCAAGCCAACGAGCGTCCAGGCAAGCAAATAGCCACCTACGAAGACTGCAGTTGCGCCTTTGGCACGGCGGCATCATAGGTCGTAGTCACTGGGCTGTCTGAGACTCTGGAAACCCTCGCCGAATCGAGTAACGGTCAGAGCACGATATGAGCTGTATCTGCACTGCAAAGCTCGCTCTAGGGCATCCTGATCGACGCTCCGCCTACAAAGGATCGTTGATGTCCGAGCCGCCAGTGCCGCCGTGGCCACCAAGACAGCCCCTGCCGCAGCCCCAGCCGCAGCAACAATGGCCGCAGCAAGGAATGCCACCGGCTTACGGCCAAGTGTGGCCATCCCAGGCGCCTCCGCCCGGTCCGCCGACACGGACGAACTCCAAAGCCACCTGGGCGCTGATCCTCGGCATCGTCGGCATGGTGCTCTGCGGCGTGTTCGCGGGCATTCCAGCGATCGTGCTCGGGCACCAGGCGAGAAAGGAGATCGTCTCCGGCCGAGGAACCCAGGAGGGTCGTGGGATGGCCACGGCCGGATTCGTCCTAGGCATCATCTCCACCGTCGCCTCGGTGCTCTACATCGCGTTCATGATCACGCTGATCGTTACGGACGGATTCGGCGAAGGCCTGGAAAACTTCTAGAACGGGGTCGGGATGTTTGGAGGCGGGCGCCGACTTTTTCTGCGCTCGTGTCGGTTGCCTGTTTTCACGCTCAGAGGTCCGTGAAATGGGCCTGATCCGGCCGTGAGTACCTCAACGTCCGCCGGACTCGGACCTACCTAGAGCTTGATGACGGTGATCGTGTAGCCACCCGCAACAAACGTGCAGCTGACTTCGCCGTTCTTCATCAACGGACCCATCAGCCGTCCAAGATCATCTTCGGAAATCTCGCACCACGAGGCAGCGAGCTTCACTTGATCAATGACCGATGCCGGCCCCTCTACCAGGTCACCACTTGGTCCCGCGATCACTGCCTGCGGTGCTCCCGCTGCTACTGCGGGCGACGGCATGACCAACACTCCGGCCGCCACGGTGCCGGCAATCGCTAATTCTTTTAATCTCATGATCAACTTCCTTGCGCTTGTTCTTTGGCGAGGGGGATGCGTAACCACGATGGACTTACGTAATGATGCCCTGCTCGCTCCCGACAACTGTTCGCCCTGCCGCCGGCGTGTCTCGCTCTTCTCTTCGGAGAGGTCCGTGCAATGGGCCATGGTGTAAATGGCTGTAGGTGTAACGGCCCGCCGAAATGCCGGTGGCTCGAGACCGGGCCAAACACAGTCATGTATCAGAGAGCATCCCAGCGTTGTCCGACCTGTGAGCAGTGACGCAGACGACGGAGGTTGGGAGGCTTTCAATGTCACACAAGACCTGCTTCGCAGTCTGCGTGATTGCGTCTCTGACGGTCTTCACGCTCGTTGGATGCAGCGCCGTCGATCCGTACCGCTCGGTTAAGGCCGGGCCTGTCGTGGCGGACACAGGGAGCTTGATCGGCGACTTGTTCGTCATTATCGCGATTTTGGCTGCCCTTGTGCTGATTGCGGTGTCGCTGATGTCGAGGTTTGTCAAAGGGAAGTCACGCACGGCCGACTCCGCTTGTGTCCCGCGAGGCGGCATGGTCCCTTGTCGACCGAATAATGCGGGTTTCTACCGTGCGGGCACTTCAACCCCTTGATTCAGCGTCAGATTCCGGCCCTATTTGGCCTAGTCACACGGTCCTGTTTGCAGGTCCGTTCACGGCATTGTGGCCGCAAACATGTTTCTGTGGCCTGTAACTGCATTCGACGGCCCGTTAAGTATCGGTAAGGGAAAATAGGTGCCATGTCTGAATCCGAGGGTGCACAGATCCTTCCCGGGCCTGGTTCTGGTGGGCGCCGTATCTCTGTTCGCACTGAGGAGATTCTTTACGATCTGGCGGCTGGGATGGCTGGTGCCGAGGTGGCCGCGAAGCATGGTGTGAGTTTGCAGCGGGTTTACAACATCAAGCAGGAGAACTGTGATGCGGGCCAACGGCATGTCGGCGGCCGAGATTGCTGAACGGTTCCCGCAGTATGCGGCCGGCACGATCTTCAACAAGTTGTCGAAACGTAAGGCCCAGGTCGAGGATCTGCGCCGTGCCAATGCCGTCAAGTTCGAGGACATTCCTGGTGTCCGCAAGCCGTCTCGGGTCAACGATTCTTGGGAGTTGCGCACTGCTTACCGGATGTTGTTCCGTGCGCATTTGGATAGCTGTTACGCCTCCAATCCGGAGACTAGCGAGCGGGAGTTCGTTGAGCAGTTGGTCGATGCCCGCAAGCTGAAGGTGTACAGCGACGCCATCCTGAAGGCGAATAGGGCGATTGCCGAAGAGTTGGGCCAGCTGCCACAGGCCGCTCCTGGCCTGCCAGCGAATGCGGCGCACCGCAACCTGGTGGGCACCAGTGATCTGCATTTGGTACATGCGCGGCAATACCGAGCTTGCCGAGCGAGCTAGCCGGCAGCGCCACAAAGACACCGCATTCGATGTTTGGTGAGATCGCCGCGAAAATAGCTGGGATCTCAGGCCCGGTTTGGTGTTCCCAGCACCGACCGGGCTGCTTACATGGGCCCTGCTAAATGATCTTGGACATCACCCTTTCCGTTTCACAGCGGCATTCACACGTTTCGTCATTCGCTGGGCGCGCAGGACGCGCAGGATGCACAAGAAGGCTGAAGTGGAACCGAACGAATGACTCCGAGCTCGGAATATCGGGGGAAGCAGATCAGGAGTTCTGCCAGCTTCCGGCACCATAGGTAAGTGCGGCTACGCTCGCACCAGGTCGGGTGCTACTGGCTCGAGGCCCATACGATATGCGATGGCATCCATCGGACCAGCTACCTTTTCGGTGGAACGCACTGGGCGTCGAAACCGATCAGACGTCGGGAGTCGCACCAGCGGATGGCGGACGGGGGAATGGTGGGGATCAACGAGGCGCGACCATCGTGTGCGTGTGGCTGGCGACGCGCTTGGTGCGTCGGCATCGCCCTGAGCGGAGCTGGCGCTGACCGCGTGCGCGGGATCCGGCGGGACGAGGGCGGCGAGCTACGGCATCACGCCCGAGCCGGCGAGCGTCGCGCCCGGAGCAACGCAACGGTTCTCGATCACCGGGGCCGGTGAGGCGAGGTGGGGGCTGATGGAGTCGTCATCGATCGCGGCGGCGACGGCGCCGGTGTATCCCCTCAAGGTGTCGCCGAACGGCCGCTACCTCGTCGACCAGAACGACCGCCCGTGGCGGATCCAGGCCGACGCCGCCTGGTTGATGTCGAGCGTGGCCACGCCCGACGAGGTCGACCAGTACCTCGACACCCGCCAGGCGCAGGGCTTCAACTCCTTCTACCTGATGGCCGATGGTGCATCCCGGCGGCTACGACGTCAGCGCCGACGCGCCGAACGACCCCGACGGTGATCCGCCCTTCGCCACGCCCGGCGACTTCTCGACCGCCGGGGCCTCGCCGGCGTCCGAGCGGTACTGGGAGTGGATCGACTCGATCATCGACAAGGCGGCCGCCCACAACATGGTCGTCATGCTGGCGTACACCTACCTCGGGCTGGAACGGCGGCGACCAGGGCTGGTACCAGGACGTCCTGGCCCAGCCGAGCCAGCAGTCGCTGTCTCGACTGGGGCGAGTGGCTCGGCAACCGCTACAAGGACAAGCCGAACCTCATCTGGTTCGGCCTCGGCGACTACACGCCGCCGGCCGGACTCCGAGGGCGCGAAGCGCGTACCGTGGACATCGCCGAGGGCATCAAGGCGGCGGGCGCCACGCAGCTGTTCATGGCCGAGCCCGTCGCGCACCGGACGAGATCCCCAGCGAGCGCCCGACTTCGGCCGATCGTCGACATGAACAGCTTCTACGGCTACGGGCCCGACGGCGTCGGCACGGTGCTACCAGACCGCCGACCGGGCGTGGACGGCTCACTCCGACCGAGGCCGGCCTGGATGCAGGAGGGCACCTACGAGTTCGAGAACAACTCGGGCCACTTCAGCGGCGAGCCATGGGACACGCGGCGCGGCCGGTTCTGGTCGGTGCTGGCCGGCGGCACCGCCGGCGACGGCTTCGGGTCGCAAGGACGTCTGGCAGTGGGAGGACATCCCGGACTCGCTGCCACGCCGGGCGCCGAGCTACTCGAACGTACGCCTTCGACCTGTTCGCCTCGCATGCCGTGGTGGGAGCTGCGCCCGTCCGGCACCGATCCCGGGTTCGCCGGGCGTCGAGCTCGTCACGGCCGGCGGTGGCACGTGGGGCGACTCGACTACATCACGTCGGCGCTGACGCGCCGGCACGACTGGCTGCTCGCCTACGTGCCGGTGACTGGCAGCGGGGCGAGCGGACCTTCGCCGTCGACATGTCGCGCGCTGGCCGGACCGGTCCGGGCCCGCTGGTTCGATCCGGCGACCGGCAACTACCTCGCCATCAGCGACGGTCACGAGTACGACGAACACGGCCATGCGGGAGTTCACGACGCCCGGGCCGTCGCGGCGACGGCACGGACGACTGGCTGCTGGTCCTCGACTCGGCGGCGCACCGGTGCGGCTCGATCACGCGGCCGGCGTGTACACGGCGCCAGCCACGATCCCGGACGGGGTGACGTGCGAGGTCACGGCGGCGGACGTGGACGACCTGTACGTCGTCGCGAGCGAGGTGATCCGCTTCTCGAATGGGTGATCGTCCCCATTCCCGGCGCTGATCGGCGACGCGCCCCCCGCACCAGAGCGATGGGTACTGTTGAACCACGCAGCTTGGCCCTCCACGAACCTGAGATCGATATCTTTTCTTGTTCTGACTCCTCTCCGTTTCAGGACTGTTCCAGTTCACTCAGCAGATCGCCGAAGCAGACCGCCGGGCGAGTTGACCCACCGATCCAGGTGGAGACGGCCACGTGGTCTCGAGCTGGCCAGATCCACTACTGGGTGAAGGAGCGGCTGGACTGGTTCGGTCGGGTACGCGGTGCGGACGGCCGTCAACGGTGGATAAGAGCTGCTGATCTTCGTCCGGCAAGTGGCTCACTGCCGTGACTTTGGGAGGCTAAGCCAGGAAAAAATTGACGGGCACTTCACGCACGAATTCGCCCTTCGGCAATCGAACATCCAAGTGGCTTGTCGTACCGAGAGGGCTGTAATGGATCTTCGTAATGATGCCCTGGGTCCCATGTCCGTATGGTTTCTTCTTGCCGCGTCCGAAGTTATCCGCGAAACACGAATACGATTGTCCTCGCCTTCGCGTGACGAACGACCTGAGTGATTCTTAGCACGGCGGATCCCTCAAAGCTTGTTTTTACGCAGGACGGAGTAATCGGCGATAAAGCGACGGGCGCCGGTTGACAATTCCTTACCAAACTGGCCTAGACTGCTGCGGTAGATAACGTTTTGGTCACAATGCTCGGGGGAGTGATCACCAGTGGCTTGGCCCTGTCCGCGTCCGGCGATGTCGCCGCTTCTTGCGGTGCGGGTCGTACGAACGGCGCTCTTTTGGGGCGCTGTTAATTGGAGCTCCGCGGGCCTGGCGCCCCACATCGAGCGCGTTCACCGACCGCCAAACGCATGGCCCACGTTCACGTCTGGATCTACCGCAATACCGGCGTCGACGAGTCGGGCATTCCGAACAGCCTTTGCACCGCAGATTTCTGATACGGAGGATAGAGATGGTTCCGCGTAAGCCTCGGTTGGCAGTGCGCCGGCGTCGCAAGGTCGTTGTCGTCCTCGCCGTCAGCACCGCCCTAGCATTGAGCGCCCTCGGCATTGACTCCGCCTCGGCTTCGACAAGGTCAAGGCTGGCAGTGAGCCTGAACCCTGATCGTTCGAGCGCGGCGCGGCTGAACGGGTCGACTATCAAGGGGAAGATCTATGTTTTCGTGAGGAGCTCTGAAGACCCTAAAGAAGGTCGACTTCTACCTGGACAGCCCGCGGCGAACGAAGCAGCCACCGGCGAAAACTGATACGCAGGCACCTTTTGATCTCGCAGGTACAGCTGCCGACGGAACGGCACGCGCATTTGACACCTCGAAGCTTGCTGATGGCTCGCATACCATCCGGGCCGTAATGACCTGGAGGGATGGCACCACTGCCACCCGGCGGGGGCAGTTCAAGGTCCATAACGGGGGCGTAAAACCGACACCCAGTCCGTCGCCGGCAGCCCCGACCACTGCGCCGGCAGCCCCGACCACTGCGCCGGCAGCCCCGACCACTGCGCCGGCAGCCCCGGCCAGGCGCCGGCAGCCCCGACCACTGCGCCGGCAGCCCCGACCACTGCGCCGGCAGCCCCGACCACTGCGCCGGCACCAAGCAATTTCAATCCCGGCAATCCGAACGGCACTGCTTCGGTACCCGTAGGCATGGGGTTGGAGGACGTCAGCTCGCCCAACCATGTCATCGGCACCGGCACTCCGGCTAGTTGCACGTCGGCCGCATTCATCGCGGCGGTGACGGCCGGAGGTATCATCACGTTCAATTGCGGCCCTGATCCGGCCACGATCACGCTGACTCAGACCGCCAAGGTCCGCAACAGTATCCAGAAGCTTGTCATCGACGGCGGCGGCAAGGTCACGCTCTCCGGCGGCGGCGCGAATCGCATCCTCTACACCAATACCTGCGACACAAGCCTGGGGAGTGTGTCGGGCAACTGCCTGTACGCGCCGGCCTATCCGAAGATTACGGTCCAGAACATAACCTTGGCGGATGGCGACTCGACCAACTCGACGAACGGACCCTGGTCAGATACTGGCGGCGGGGCCATCTCACAGCTTGGGGCGGCCGGCTCAAGGTTGTCAAATCGATATTCGTGCGCAATCGCTGCACGACCAACGGCCCTGATCTCGGCGGGGGCGCCATCCGGGTATATGCCCAGCATTCCGACACGCCCAAAATCCTCCGACGGTTCGGAGAGCCGCCTGACGGCCAATATCCGGTCTACATCGTGCAGAAGTACCTTTGGGGCGCCAGCGGGCAGGGCGGCAATTGCTCGACGGGGCGCCATCAGCGGCCTGCGCACGCCCATCACCGTCTTGAACAGCTTGATTAGTTACAATAACGCTATCGGTTGCTGCTCCAATCCGGCGTGGTCTGGAACGCCTGGCGGCGGGAGCGGAGGAGCCATATATACCGACGGGGAGCAATATGATCTGAATATCGCCGGCACCATCATGGAGTACAACACGGCCAAAGCCGGCGGCAGCGCTATCGACTACGTCAGTAACGATGAGACGGGACATCTGCGCGTGACCAATTCCATTTCCCGCAACAACGCGTATGCACCCAACGGACTGGCCGGCAATCCGCATTTGACACTTATCCAGGCATTTTCTATATAGGCAGCGGCAATCCGGACTTCAACGGCTCGACTATCCGGTAGGTTGTGCCGGGTCGGCAGGAGGCTCAGTAGCTTGTGGTTCTGCCGGTTGTGCCGGAGGATCAGCCGGCGCCTCGCCTCCATCCGGAGTCTCGAGAGAATGGATGATCTCGATCAGGTCACTAGCGCTATCTCGGCTTTCACGACATAGCCGTCCATGTCACGCTGGACTTCGGGGCTGTCGCATCGGCCGAGAATCAGCGCAATAGACAGCCACTGCCCTCGGAGTCCCTAAGTTCCGAGGGCAGCTCGTATGTCCGCTCGCGGGACGAAGATCAACAACCCTGATCCAGCGCTGTCGGCCGTGACCTGCAGATCGGCGAGCCACTGCTGGCGCTCTTTGACGGCTTGACGAACTTGAGCGGGGCGCCGTACTGATCTGGGCCCGTGGCCTCGACATGCTGTTGGTCTTCCACAACGTCCAGCAGCGAGGCCACGAGTATGTCGAAGGCTACGTCAGTGCTGTTCGGGATCGAGGATGAGTTCGACGTGGTCGGCGTCGAGCGGCTCGATCCCGGCCAGGTCCAGATCATCATCGAGATGCGATTGGCAGAAGCGCCGTGTCCGGCGTGTGGGGTGTTCACGTCGCGGGTGAAGGACCGGCCGGTGCGCCGGGTCATGCTGCCCGCATCGGGGCAGCAGACCAAGCTGTGGTGGCGGAAGCGTCGATTGCTGTGCGTTGAGGCGTTGTGCCCGCGGCGGTCGTTCACTCAGGAAAGTGTGGCGATCCGGCCCCGCGGCCGGGTGACCGAGCGGCTGCGGGCCAAGGTCGCCGAGGCGATCGCAGCCGGGAACCGGGCCGTGTCGGAGGTCGCCGGCGAGTACGGGGTGTCGTGGCCGACGGCGCATAGGGCGCTCATTGCGGCCGCCGCTGGGTGGCTGCCCGAGCCGACACCCACGAGGCGGTTGGGGATCGATGAGACGCGGTTCCGGTCGGTCCGCTGGATCCTCGACGGCCTCACCTGGAAGCGCTCGGATCCGTGGCTGACCTCGTTCGTCGACTGTTCCCGCGACGGTCCCGGGAAGCCTGTCGGCATGTTGACCGGGCCGTACCGGCGGCTGCGTGCGCGAGTGGCTCGCCGAGCAGACAGCAGCGTTCCGCGACACCGTCGAGCTGGTGGTGATCGACCCGTCAGCGCCGTACGCGGCCGGCATCCGGGCCGGCGCTGCCGAAGGCGCGGATCGCGGTCGACAAGTGGCATCTGGTGGCCCTCGCCAACACGATGATCACCGAGGTGCGGCAGCGTGTCACTCGCGATCTCCTCGGCCGCCGCGGCACCGTCGCCGACCCGGTCTGGGGTGAACCTGCTGATCATCCTGCTCACCGGCGCCGAGCACCTGTCCACCAAGCAATGGAAACGGCTCCAGGTCATGCTGGACAGCTGCGACCCGACCAAACAGATCGGCGCCGCCTGGGGCGTCAAGGAACGCCTCCGCCTACTGCTGGGCGAGCGTGAGCCGTCGAAGATCAGGTGGCGACTGGCCGACTTCTTCTATGCGACGCCGCGATCGACGCCGCAATGCCGGAGACCACCCGACTCGCACAGACCATCCAGACTTGGTGGCCAGCCATCCTCATCGCGCTCACCGAAGGCGTGACCAACGCCCGCACCGAAGGGTTCAACCGGATCATCAAACAGACCAAGAGAGTCGGCTGCGGATATCGCAACCTCGCCAACTACCAGCGCCGTATCCTCAGCCACATCGCGGTCACCCGACCGCAGAGATCAGCAGCATGAAGGGAACACCCCGCTAAAGATCGAAGAACCGCTTTGACCCACCAATCGAGCTGGCCAGCATTCGACCAGGTGGCCGTCTCCACCTCGACTGGAGGATCAACTGGACGCCGATCCGCTTCGCTGTATCGGCTCGGATCGAACTCCATGCGTCATTAGAATATGTAGCCGATTCTGGGTGGAAGAGGGCTACGTCACGCCGCCGTGTCCCTGCCCCAGCAACCAGGCCAAGTGCGATGGACGAAGCGCCGGCAACGATCAGGCCCAGCCACAGGGCGACAACGAAACAGCCCGCACTGATCGCAGCAACTTTGAAGAAGCAGCGCCAGAGACCTGGGGGCTCCTCCGACCGCTGTGAAACCGTCACGCGCCGTGTTGCAGAATTCGTGTGCTTGCCGATCGTTTGGCTGACGGTCTGCTCGTGGGTGTCGACTTCGATGCCTGGCGCTGCTGATCGGTCTACTAGCGAGGCGACCAGGGTCCTCGTGGGCTCTAGTCGGGGCAGCTCGGTCGGTGGTTTAACTTAGGTTCCTCTCAGCGTGTCCCGGCGACTCTGGTCGCAGAACGCTGGGAGGACGTATGCCTTGGGTGAGGCTCTCGAGGTGGAGGGATATGCGTGGTCGCGAGGAGCGTGTCGAGGCGCTACTCGAACGGTGGGATTCGGATGTCTCGGCTGCCAGGAGTGATCCTGGCACGTTCTCAAGGGCGTTTGAGGTGCTCGGCACATGCGCAGATGAGCTTCGCGAAGCGATGGATGGGGTCTGCGACGATGACTACTTCTAGGGGCTGCCGAGGACACCCAGCTGGTCTTAGTGGATCGGGCCACGCGGCAAGACCCTTCCACCGGAATCGCAGCCATGTACTAGTCAGCTATGGACGATCTGCTTCGCTGTATTGGCTCGGATCGAGATCCACATGTCATTAGAACATGTAGACGATTCTGAATGGAAGAGAGCCACGCGCCCACGAAGTGAGCACTTCCCGCTCGCCATAAAAATTGTTATCTTGGGCCGTCCCGCGGAATTGCATAACAGTTCTGCTTAACTCTCAATGCGCGACGCGGTTCCCTTTAGCATCTAGCTCCGTGAACTACGCCTGCTACGTTTGCTCGCAACGCATTGAACCCGACGCTAAAGGCCGGATTGCACTGGGCGGCGTAACCGAGCACCCCCGGAGAGCGGCATGGGTATGGGGACCTGAGCCGCTGCATGAGAAATGCTGGCCTGTGCTCGTTACCCCTTATGACGGTATGGCTGACTACAAATTGACTTGGCAGCATGTGCAGGCTGAGAAACCGCTCTCAGAGATCCCGCTGACACCGGTGGCTGACACAAATCGACTTGGCAGCATGTGCAGGCTGAGAAACCGCTCT
The DNA here is from genome assembly GCA_963815975.1 of uncultured Actinomycetota bacterium. GTDB lineage: Bacteria > Actinomycetota > Actinomycetes > Propionibacteriales > Propionibacteriaceae > Microlunatus. The sequence goes on along the minus strand of CAWFJC010000001.1, from coordinate 55,989 downwards.
CAGAGATCCCGCTGACACCGGGCACGTACCTATTCACTCTCAGCTTGACTCACGCCGGCGCCGGCGGCGGCGACGGAGAAAGGCTCAGAACGATGTCAAGGTTCGCAGCTGCGGTTGCGTAGTTCGATCGTGGTCCCCGTCGAGGCGTAACCCGCACAATCCGAGCTCGAAGACGATAGATAACTGAAGGTTGCAGGCCGCTGCCGCCTGCCATTTCTCGAATGCCGCGGCCGCTTCTACCCAACCTTTGGGTCCGGCTGTGAGCTGCCCGCGGGACGAAGATCAGTTGACCCAGTCCACCGTTGACGATCCGCCGAACTATGTCACCATCACGCACTGGGAGGTTCTCGACCCGGTACGGATCACCTTGTTCTTACGGGAAACAGTGCATTTAATTCGTCGGGGACGCGAACTTCTCCATAAAGGAGTGAAGAAAAGTTCTCACCGACCTGGATACGAGCGGATCTGGCCCGGAGGCTAGTGACGGAGGTCATGGAAAGTTGGGCCACGGGCCGGCCTCCCGGCCAGTCTCCTTCTGGCCCAGTTCTGCATCCGGGCCACCGCCGTATCGAAGAGCCCAGCGCTGCACGGTCAGAGGGCGGTAGCGGTGCTCCCCGCCGCGGATGACCAGCACGTCGCCGGGCTGGAGGAGAACCGAGACAGGACCTGATTCCGTCATGAACTCCATGAGACCGGTACCGCTTCGGACGGTATGGACCTCATCCCGCTCGTTCACGTGCCACGCCGCCATCCCGGACGCCGCGGCGACCTCGTCATCGGGAGGCGACAGGTCCAACTCCCCGCGGAACGCGGAGCTATCGTCTCCGAGTATCGCCAGAACGACCTCGTCCTCCGCACTGAGCGGGTGCACCTCGGTGCCGGCGGCCGAAAGCAGCGCACGAGCGTCCTCAGCCGCGACTGGTCTCAAATCTGGTCCCAGAAACTCCGCCATGGTGCTTCCCGTCCGAATCGATCCATAAGGGTTAGACGTCAGACTAGGTTGGGCCAGTGGCGACGTCCAGACGGGGCCCTGGGCTGTAGGCCCGCCGCACCGACGCGCCAATCCCGAGCGCCACCGGTCATAGTCGGCACTCGACAAGCCGGACAGGCGCCCCCGAGACATCCGCATAGACAGAACTCTATCGGGGTTTCGCGGATTACTTCGTCCACCGATCGAAGTGCTCCACAGCCCAACCCGAGGCGATAGGTGAACACCCGGGTTACGGTGCCGGATTGAGCGTGACGAGTGGCGCATTATGCGCAGGTTGGCGGCCACATTTCACGGGCCGTTTCACAGCTGCCAGGCATCCCAACGTCCCAGCCCTCAGCAACAGGCTCAGGCAGGTACGGAGAGGTCGGACCAGGACGCAGCAGGTTACCGTCTTCGACCACCCAGCCCTGGGCCGCCGCGTGGCCGATCCAGGCCTCGGCGTTGCCCGGTGGGATGCCGGGACGGAAGTAATCCGAGTTTCGGCTTCACGCCCGACTGCCTGACCTGGTCGCCGATAGTTCTGGCCGCATGGGCGACGGCCCTAGTGACCTCGGACTCGAGGTACCCGTACCGGTTCAGGTTCAGGTGCGGTAACCGGTTCAGCCTTAGACCCGAATGAACGCCACACCCACCTACCCGACTGTAGTCATCCGTCCACACCCACTCGCCGTCTGCGGTGTCAGGACCAGGCGGCGAAGACGGCAACGAAACCCTGCGCGGGGGCCGCCGAGCCTCCAAATCAGCAGCAAAACCATCCAATACATCCCGCTTAACCTGCGGCGTCAACACATCCAAATCAACCGGCACATCGGCGTACGGTCCTACCCGCTCCCCGTACTTCTTCCAATGCATATCGGCGTACATCCGATCCAACGCCCCGGGCAGGCTCCCCTCCGGGAGCACCCACGCGTACGACCACTCGATGCCATCCGGGCCGATCCCAAGCAGCTGATCCTCCACCTGGCAGACAGCCCCAGGCTCCTCACGCCCACCACACCAAACGCCGAAACCAGCCACGCGACCGATCCTCGTTCAGCCACACGTTATAGAGCGCCCCGTTACGAATCCGGAACTCATCCCGCACCGCTTCCGGGGACAGTCAGCGACTCTGCCAGCCACGTCGCGACCTCCCTGTCAACACCCAGCCGCTCAGCCGGCGGCGCCGTCATCCCGCACCTCATGCAACTCACCGCTCGGACCGAACGCCATCACACCGCCGAGACGGAACGGCGCCGTCTTCACCTCCGCAACCGCGATCCGTTCTGTGGCAACTGGCCCGTCTGGTCGGCAATCTCCCGCAACAACGCCCGCTGCTCCTTCACATAAGCCAAATACGACGGGAGTTCAACGGCACCAGGGAAGCCTCCGGATGACGCCCGTGAACGCACCCACTCCCGGCGAGCATGGTCAGAAGCAGCCGACCTGGGCCTCGACCTCCTCCAAACGGCAAGTCAAGACGTGGAGACGGTTGCGCTTCTTCCTCGACCAATGTGGCCGACTCGGCGGACAGATCCTGTTTCTTAACCGCGATATCGGACTTGTTGCGCATCCGGAATACCTGGATCCGCTAGGGTGACACCGCCCGTCCGGAGTTACACCTCCTGGCCGGCCGCTTACGTGGGGACCTTGCTTAGTTGATCTTGGCTATCTCCTCCTTCGGTGTGTGCAGTTGTGTGTGCACACTGCGGGATATGAGCGAATACAAGAGGTCACGAACGACCTGGAGAACCCTCGATTCACGCTCAGCCCGACACCTGCAGGCATCGGCAGACACGAGAGGTGACGGGCCTCGACTGCTTGCAAAGCAAGTGCGCTACCAATTGCGCCATGGCCCCAGATCACGGTGTGCACCATTAGTACGGGCGGCACCGTTGACAGCTCGCTGCGCAATGTTACCTACCTGATAGCGCGTAACATCCTCTCGACCACCATCGGCATCCTGATCAACGAGAAAGGGCTTGGCTGCCACGCTACATGAGCCGAGTCCATTTGATGGCGCGTGGTTCGCGCCATTCGAGTTTGGCGCGCTCCACGCGGCGCGATCTTGCGTGAGACGACTAACCCGCGTAGGTCCAAAAACTATGTTGGCCGAGGCCCATCCCCCGAGCGGCCCCGGCCGACGCACGACGCTACACCACCGCGACAGCTCGAACAATTCTCAGAATCGCCCCTCAGCGGAGCATGCGTCCGCCGCGCCACGCTCAATCCCCGACGATGAGTTGCCGCTCGGGGGCTGATTCTGCGAAAAGCCGCCCGCAACGCCAGTCGCGGCGACGGCGCTCATGACCTTCACCTGAGCGACCGCTGTGCACTCACCGCCGCCAACGAGATCGTTGCCAAGACAACTGCCGAGTTGCACACGAATGCCGACTCCCGCCAGCGCGGCAGAGTGACCGGCCCTGACGGCAGATGAAGTAGTGAAATGCCAGCAAGTCGGCGATTCCGTGAAAGATTGCAGGGGGTCGCCCTCCTGGCCGACTCCACGTACGCTGTTGCTCATGTGGTCCCAGCGCGAAGTCATCGACTACGCGCTGCAGCGACGCTCCACACTTCAGGCGCTGCGGCGTCCTGGACGCAGGCTTGCACGGCAAGAGGCCTGCGACGCGGATCCGATGCTGCTCCGAGCGGCGAGGCACCACGGAGAGCCCTCGAGCATCAATTGTCCGGTGTGTGAGGCAGATCAACTGGTCAATTTGCAGTACGTGTTCGGCGATCAGCTGGGACAGTATTCGGGGCGCATCAAGCAGACCACTCAACTGGAAGAGATGGCACACGAGTTCGGGGAGTTTAAGGTCGTGGTCGTCGAAGTTTGCCCAGCCTGCGGCTGGAACCACATGATCCTTTCCTACCTTCTGGGTGACGGGGTGAAGCGCAAGCCTCCCCGTCGCCAGCAGACGGTCGAGGACATCTATGGCTGATCCCCACTGGGGACCGGTCGAAGAAAACCCCCGCGGTGCACGCACGCGCCGCACGACGACCAGGCGCGGCCGCCGCTGGGCCCGCGGCATTTTCATCACCATCGGCTCGCTGACCCTGCTGGGCATGATCAGCGCGATTGCGGTCGTCGCGTACGGCTACTCCACGACAACGCTCCCTGCCGCGAACGCCGACTTCAAAACCGCAACCACGTTCGTCTACTACAACGACGGCAAGAGTGAGCTCGGCAGCTTCGCCATCCAGAACCGGCACTCCGCTGAGTTTCGACAAGATGCCGGAAACGATGAAGCAGGCCGCTGTCGCGGCCGAGAACCGGACGTTCTGGACCGACCAGGGCATCTCGATCCGCGGCATGATTCGCGCCGCGTGGAAGATCACTCGCGGCGGCGACGTCCAGGGCGGCTCGACGATCACCCAGCAATACATCAAGATCCTGTACCTGAACTCCGAGCGAACTTTGACTCGCAAGTTCCGCGAGCTCTTCCTGGCGTACAAGATCAACAAAGAGATGAGCAAGGAAGACATCCTCGCCGGCTACCTCAATACGATCTACTACGGGCACGGCGCGTACGGCATCCAGGCCGCCAGCAAGGAATACTTCGACATCGACGCCAAGAAGCTCAATGTGCCGCAGGCGGCCTTCCTCGCCACAGTGGTCAACAATCCGAACATGTACGACCCGTCCGAGAAGGACAATCGTGCCCGCATTCTCAGTCGCTACCGCTATGTCCTGCACTCCATGGCCGAGATGGGCAACATCACGCCGGAGGAAGAGGGGACGTACGCAAAGAAGCTGCCGAAATTCCCCAAGACACCCGCCAACCAGCGCTACGGCGGCCCCAAGGGCTTCCTGCTCAAGATGGTCGAGCGGGAGCTCAGTGCGGCCGGCTTCGACTCTTCCCAGATCAGCGGCGGTGGTCTGAAGGTCACCACGACCTTCGACCAAGATGCCCAGGCCGCGGCCGTGGCGTCAGCGCAGAAATTCACCAAGCAGTCGGCCCGGGCCGTCGGCCGTAAGGCGTCCAGACTGCACGCTGCGATAGCTTCGGTCGATGTGAACACCGGCGAGGTCATAGCGCTCTACGGCGGCCCCGACTTCGTCAAGAACTCCCGCAACTGGGCCACCACGCCACGCCCCACCGCGTCAACGTTCAAGACCTACGCGCTCGCCGCCGGTCTGAAAGACGGCTACAGCCTGTACGACACGTTCAATGGCAATACCTGGCTCCCGCCGGGGGACAAGAACCCGGTACGCAACGAGTTCAGCCACCAGTACGGCGGCTCGGTCAACCTGATGAGGGCAACGAAAGACTCGATCAACACCGCGTTCGTGGACCTCACTACCCAGATGGACAGCGGGCCGCGGAAGATCATGAGGATGGCCCAAGCCGTTGGCGCTCCCAAGGGCCCCGGCTGGGACAACAACGACCGCATCCCGCTCGGGACCGCCGAAGTCAGCCCGCTCTCTCAGGCCAGCGCGTACGCGACGTTCGCCAATGACGGCGTTGCGGTGCCTGATCACGTGGTAAGCGAGGTCCGGGACCGGAAGGGCAGGATCGTCTACCAGGCCCAGCCTGAGAAGCAGCGCGCGGTCAACGAGGACATCGCGCACGACGTCACCTACGCCCTGTCCAAGGTGGTCGAGCAGGGCACCGGGCGCGCAGTGCAGACGCTGGAACGACCTGTGGCCGGCAAGACCGGCACCAAAGATCGCAAGAACCCCGACGGCACGAGCGACATCGTCTCGGCCTGGTTCGTGGCCTACACCAAGCAGATCTCCACTGCTGTGATGTATGTCGCGGGCAATGACGGCAATGGTGATCTTGACAAGTACGCCCGGCCTGGCGACAGCACCTTCTTCGGCGGCACCTATCCGGCGCTGACCTGGGCCAGCTACATGAAGACGCGCGACCAAGGGTCAACCGATCAAGCAGTTCCCCGAGCCTGCGTATGTGAACCGCGACGAGCTACCGAAATCGGACCAGACGATGCAGGAAACGCTGGAGCCGACCGATGAGCCCAGCACCCAGGCCCCGACACCTGAGCCGCAGTCGACCCAGACCTGGACCTGGCCGCCCGGTTGGCCGCAACCTCCCAATCCATCTGCGACCAAGACCCAGCAAGGTCCTGGAGGTGGCAACACGAAGCCTCCGCGATGGAGGAGGCAGCCGGGTGGAAATCCGACCGGCGGATAAGGTTGAGCAGAGTCCCCGCCGTGATCGACGCCCGATCGGCTCACACCTTGCCGTCGGCAACTGACGATTTCGTCGGCCGGGTCAGCCAGCGAATCGGCGGCCCGCTGGGACGCTACGCCGCCACCGGTTCGGCGTGGTGGAACCCGCTGCGTGTCACCCTGCTGGTCGGGACTCTGGTCTACCTGTGCGGGGTGGTGTTCCGCTTGCCATGTCGGATCACCGTCGCCGGTCAACCGCCACCGGACCACTTCAAATACCTGTGCTACTCCGACATCGGGCTCTTGTACGCCGGTCGCGGCCTGCTCCAGGGCAATACGCCGTACCTCGATTCCGGTGGCTATCCGATCTTGGAGTATCCGGTGCTCACCGGCTGGTTTCTCGAGCTGGAGCGGTTGATCACCCGGCTCCTGGGCGGTCTCCAAGGAGCCGGGCTGACTGATCAACAGCAGATCGACTCGACGTTGATCTTCGTTGACGTCAACACCGTGCTGCTCGGCCTCTTCTTCCTGATTGCACTCTGGGCCTTGGTGCGCACTCCGGTAGGGCGTCCCTGGGACGCGATGATGATGGCAGCGTCGCCCTGTGTCGCGGCCGCGGCCTTGATCAACTGGGACATGCTGCCGGTGGCACTCACCGCGCTGGCCATGGCGTGCTGGTCTGGACGAAAACCTGGTCTGACCGGTGTGATGCTCGGTCTCGGAGCTGCGGCGAAGCTCTATCCCGCCTTGTTGCTCGGTCCGCTGCTCCTGCTCTGCCTGCGCGGCAAGCGGATCGGCGACTTCGTGATGACGATCTCGACGTTCCTGGTGAGCTGGGGGCTGGTGAATCTACCGGTGCTCCTGCTGGCGCCGGATGCGTGGTTCAATTTTTGGCTCTACAACAGGGATCGCGGCGGCGACCTCGGATCGATCTGGTATGTGTTGTCCCTCGCCGGCCATCCTGTGCCGTATCTGAACTGGGTCAGCGCCGGCGCTTTCGGATTGTGCTGTATCGGTATCTTGCTCCTGATCTTGTACGCGCCGCTGCGCCCCCGGGTCGGTGCCATGGCGTTCCTGGTCGTTGCCGCCTTCCTGATGACCAACAAGGTCTATTCGCCGCAATACGTGCTCTGGCTATTGCCCCTGATGATCTTGGCTCGACCGAAGTGGCGTGACTGGCTGATCTTCACGGCCGGCGAGCTGATCTACTTCGTCGCCATCTGGTGGCACCTTGGTGGCTTCCTCTCACCCGGGGACAGCTCACCCGATCGGCTCTACTGGGTAGCGGTGCTGATCAGGCTTTGCACTCAAGGGTGGGTCGTGATCATGGTCGTCCGAGATGCCTTGCGCCCAGATCGTGATCCGGTACGCGGCGCAGAGATCGACGACCCGACCGGCGGCGTACTCGATCGAGCGCCGGACGCCCGCTTGTTCCGCATGTTCGCCGGCACCACGGTCCCCAGGCGGAACACATGACGGTGAAATATGAGCGCTGAGCCCGTCGACAAGCTCGGGACGGCGCTCGTCGAAGCGCGCCCTTCGACAGGTTCAGGGCGCAGCTGGAACGGCTCATCGCCAGCCCGCATCGTCATCCAGGCGTGGCTCGCCAGCCGGGGCATGATCGCGGCGGTCGCTCTGGTGCTGGCCGTGGTGCAGCAGCGCACCCTCACCGACATGGTCAGCAACTGGGATGTGCAGCACTTCGGCAAGCTCGCCGTCGGGGGATATTTGGCTGACGCCGACGGCACGCTGATGGCCTTCTTCCCTGGCTGGCCGGTGATCTTGTCTCTCTTCAGCCAACTGGGCGTACCGGTCGCGATCAGCGGCGTGATCATCTCCACCGCCTGCTCGGCTGTTGCCGCCGCAGCGCTCTACCGGCTGGGCGGCCCGTGGGCGGCAGTCGCTTGGCTGTTTGCACCGACTGCAGTCTTCACGATGGTGCCGTATACCGAGTCGCTGTTTTGTGCGATGGCCTTCTGGGCGTGGGAACGGGCTCGAGCCGATCGCTGGCTGGCTGCCGCGCTGCTCACCTCACTCGCCTGCACGGTACGTGTGTCCGGGCTTTTCCTCGTTGGTGCTCTCCTGGTGATGATCATCACCAGTGAGCAGCCAGCGAGAGTAAAGCTGCGCCGCGGAGGGCTGATGCTGATGCCCGTGGCAGTGATCATGGCGTTCGCGACCTATCTGTACGTCCTCACCGGCAGTTGGACAGCTTGGTATCGCGCGCAGTCGACCGGTTGGGTCAGACAGCTGACGTGGCCCTGGGACTCCTTTCTGAACACGATTCCGGCCATCCTGCCTGGCGCGTACGCGAATCATCCGTGGTGGGCAGCGGTATTTCGTGGCGAAATGATCTCGATGGCGGTCGGCGTCGGCGTCACCATCTGGTGCATCGCGGTGAGCCTGCGTGCGCGAAAGCGGCCGGACGGGCCGGACAGGCCGATGTGGGGCGAAGCCAGCTGGGTCGGTGTGCAGGTCCTGGCCTTCTCACTGTCGTACTGGTTCTTCTCGGTCAATCGCGCAACCTTGCTCTGGTTTCCGCTGTGGATCATGCTGGGTCGCTGGGTCGCTGGGCCCGGCCGTTCCCCGCGGCTTCATCGGGTGCTGGTGGGCGGTGCGTTCGGCGTCGAGCTGGTGCTCATGCTGTGGTGGAGCTGGTTGTTCTTCACCGGGCACTGGGCGAGCTGAATCGTCGACGAATCTTTCCGGCGGCGAAATCGCCAATCTCCGGCGGCCCGGTGCCAGATCACTTATGCTGGCCGGTGGTGACTCGGTCGGGGGACAAGTGACCAAATCCGTGGGGTTGCCCCTGTCCGGGACTTTGATCATTCAAGTCTCTGAGAGGACATTGTGCCCCGTTTCCGTACCTTGGCAGTTGCTGGTCTAGCTGCTGCCGCTCTGCTGCTCACCTCCGGCGCCGCCTACGCGGGTGATCATGATTTCAGTCGCCACACGCATTTTGGCAGTGGTGGCTTCGGCGCGGGATCGCAGAGCTCGAGTATGAGCTGGGGCTTCTACAACGGCCCGCTCACCGATCTTTTGTCGTCAACGGCGGATCCGTCGACCACCGTGTTCGATGGCGCGAAAGCGACTGCGACGATGATGGGTATCGGCGGTAGCACGTTCTTCAGGGTCCAGATCAGGGGTGCTGATGACAGTGCTGTCGGCAAGGTCTATGGCGCGCATCTCCACCAGGGGCCGTGTGGACTGGCCAAAGATCAAGCAGGAGTGATGCAGCCGACGGTTGGCCCGCACTACAACACTTCCAAGCTGGCCGAGGACGGCAAAACCTACACGGTGATCAACGACAAGACCGAGGTCTGGTTGGACTTCGAAGTTGATCCGTTCGGAAACGCTCGATCGACAGCGCGGGTGCCCTTCGTTCCGACGGCAGGCGAGCGCTCCATCACGCTGCACGCATCCCCGACGCTGCATCATGCGACGGAAACAGCCGCGGCTGGGACAGCGGGCGCCAAGCTCGCCTGCCTCCCGCTGGAGATCCGCACGCTTCCCGAGTCGAACTAGCGAGCCGCAATTCGTCGCCAGCCAGTCGGCGGTCAGGACCCTATTACGCTGACTGGGTGGAACGGATGTGGATTGACCTCGACGGCCTCGCCAACCTGCGCGATGTCGGCGGCATCCCGACCATCGATGGCGGCAAGATCATTCCGGGTCGGCTGTTGCGATCGGACAATCTGCAGACGCTGACCAATTCTGACGTCGATCAACTGCTGGGACTGGGTCTCACCGATGTCATCGACATGCGCAGCGACTATGAGGCCGAGCAGGAGGGCCCCACGCCGCTGGCAACCTCCGGCGTACGGATCCATCAGTTCTCGCTGTTCCGCGAGTGGCAGATCGGTGTGGGCGAGCCCAAGCCCGACGTACGGCCTGAGGTGATGCCCGAGGAAGCGTTGCCGTGGGTCGATTTAGAGCCCAGCGCTCAGCTGGACAATGATGTCGCCTCGGTCTACTTCTCCTACCTGGTGGACCGACCTGATTCAGTGCTCGCCGCGTTGCGAACGGTCGGCCAGGCGCCCGGCGCCGCCCTGGTGCATTGTGCCGCTGGCAAGGATCGGACGGGGACGATCGTCGCACTCGCCCTGTCGGTAGCCGATGCCGATCGCCAAGCGATCATCGATGACTATGTGGCTAGTTCCGAGCGTGTTGAGCAGGTGGTGCAACGGCTGATGGCATCACCGACGTACGCGGACAACCTCCGTGGTCGGCCGCTCTCCTCGCACCTGAGCCATCCTGAGACGATTATCAGTTTGCTGCGGCATATCGACGACACCTTCGGGAGCGTCTCGCAGATGTTGATCAAGATGGGATGGACAGCCGAGGACAACGACCAGTTGCGCACCAAACTCCGCGATTAGATGCTGAGTTGTCAGCGCCCATGGTCGCTGTGGCGACCACAGACGCTGACAAGTCGGCGCTAACCCCAGTCGATGTAGTCGACCGTTGCGGTCGTCAGGCGCAGCTCGACCGGAACCTCCTGCCCGATCCGCGGCGGCTTTTCCTTACGCGGTAGGAAGACCTGGCTGGACTGCATATGGGGCGGCTCCAAGAACCAACGCTTCTTGCCATTGATCGTGTACGGGCTGAGGGCCAGTCCGGCGGCTGCCAGCGAACCGGTGGCAAAGGCAATGGCCCGATGCCGGATGGTCTTGGCTGAAGTCGGTGCCTCCATTCCGATGCCATGGGAGGTGCCACCCGCGACGACCACGATCCAGCCGTCGGCCGGGCAGACCCGTTGCCGATAGCCTGCTCGTTCGCCGCGTTTGATCTCGTGCACGTCTAGCACCGTCGCAGTGGTGCTCCGAGCCCCCTTGTCACCCAGCCAGAGCCGAGTGCCGACCCGTTGCCGAACAGGCACCGGCTCGGAGTCTGCTCCACCGAGCTGCCGCGCCAGCGTAACCGTCTCCTCCGGAGGCAGATGGGAGAACCACAGCCGGCCAGGGGCGGTGCCAAGGGCCGCGTAACCGAGCCGCTCAGCTTCGGCGTAACGACCCTCGGCGTGCAACGGCAGGTGGAGCGTCCAGCCCTCGAACCGTACGCCGGGTAGCAGGGCAGCGACCTGGCCAAGATCATCTGCCGGGATCCCGTGTCGTTGCATGGAGGTCAATACCTCCACGAGTACCCGAGGACGATCACCGCGGGCAGCAAGTAATTCCAGATCCCGCAGCCGGGATACCGTGGTGATCACTGAGGGTTCGCGGGTCAGCTCGCTGGCGAGCTTGCTGGATGCGTCCCACGGGTTCAAGATCACCACATCGTCAGCGAACGCCTCGCGGACCACGGCTACCTCAGAAGGGATGCCGACGGCGATTACCTCGACGCCAAGTTTCATTGACTCCTCGGCGAGCCGGCCCAGGCCGAATCCGTATCCATTGCCTTTGATCACCGGCACGATGCCGGGTGTGGCGCCTGCGACCGTACGCAGGTGCTCGCGCCAGCGCTCCGCATCAAGGCGCAGGGTTACGCCGCTCATATCGCCACCATGTCACTCATCACCGACGCTTCATATACAGGTCGAAAGCCTTGTACAGCAAAGGATTGAGGGGGAGATCCCATTCGCCGAGGTACTCAACGGCCTCACCACCGGTGCCAACTTTGAACTGGATCAGCCCGAGATGTGGATCGTCGGCCTCCAATCCTTCGGTGATGCCGCGGAGGTCATAGATGGTCGCGCCGGCGTCCAGCGCGTCGGTGATCATCTGCCATTGGATGGCATTGGAGCCACGTACCTCCCGCTTGGCGGTCGAGCTGGCACCGTAGGAGTACCAGGTGTGCTGCCCGACCCGTACCCACGTCGTCGCTGCGACAAGATCGTCATCATGGCGGGCCAGATAGAGCCTGATCCGATCAGGATCCTCCGCCAGTAGGGCATCGAACATGGTCTGAAAGTAGGACAGCGGGCGAGGTCGGAAATGATCACGCTCTGCGGTCTCGACATAGAGCCGATGGAACTCGGGAAGCTGATCAACGGTGCCGCGCTGCACCACAACGCCTGCCTTGGCCGCCTTCTTGATATTGCGCCGCCACAGCTGATTCATGCCAGCGAGCAATTGCTCAGGCGTCCGGCCCTCGATCGGTAGCTGGAAGACGAATCGTGGTTGGCCGGCCGCGAACCCGTCCTCGTCCTCTGGCGGCCGCCAGCCCATCTCGCGCAATTGATTGCGGGTTTGGGTGGTTTGGTGATTGATCTGGTCAGGGATCGCCTCGCTGAGTCGGGTGACCCGGTCGTCGGCGATCGCGGCCTTGATCGTTTCCGCGCTCCAGCGCCGGGCGATGGCAGGCGCGCCGATTCGTACGCCGAACGCACCGGCCGCGCGGAGGTGTTCGGCCAGCGGCCTCGAGCCATTCCCCGATGTCGGGCGCACCCCAGTCGATCACCGGACCTTCAGGAAGGTAGGCGAGATACTTCTTGATCTTGGGCAGTTGCCGGTAAAGCACCAGCCCGGCGCCAACCGGGCCATCCTGGCCGTTGAACCAGCCGACCGACTCGCTGCGCCACTCACTTTTGACCTGCCCCCACGCTGGCGTTTGGAGGAAGCTCACCGAGGGTTGGCTGGCGTTGAATTCGCGATGCCGGTCTGCCTCGATGGTTCGTACCGAAAAAGCCACAGGGGAGAATGTAATACGAATATGCCCCGGGCTCGCCCACGGGCGCTTTTGGGCTTCGACAAGCTCACCGCACCTGCAACAGAGTTGTGGGCGACATTCTCGCGCGGCGCTGAGCCGAAGCTGCCCCTTTGTGCCCAACCGGAGAGTACCGTGAAGTGAAGTCTCGAGCTGCCCGGAATAGGCCCAACGCATCGGCCCCCGCGTTTCCCCGCGCGGATTGGTCCCATCCCCTGTGCGGACCGCCTATTCCGGGTTCAAGCTGCCGTCGGGCATTCCCGATGATCAAGAAACTTATTCTCACGAGAGATGCTTGTGCATCAGGTGCCCGTTGCTGCCGAGGGCGACGACGTCGATCCGGTTTTCGTCCCAGGAGACCGCTGACGGCGTGTCGTTGATGTCGCCGCCGATGGTCTCCCAGCCGGTCCAACTTCTGCCGTCCCACGATCGGTGCTGCAGGCTGTTGTTGTCACCCTCGCGGAAGAGATCGAGCCGCCGCAGTCCCCAACTGGACACTGCGACGTCGAAGCGTTGCCCACGGCCTAGGTCGAGGGGCGGCAGCCAGGTCGAGCCGTCGTACGACCGCTGATAGAGGTGGTTGTTGCGCCCGCGAAAGAAGACATCGATCAGGTTCGGGCCTCGCGAAATGGCTGCTGGAGCGCCCTTGAGGTTTCCACCGAGCCGCTCATACGGACTCCAACCAAACCCGTTCCACCACACGTGATAGAGCGCATTGTCGTCGCCCCTCATGAAGACATCGAGCCGGTTCTCGCCCCACGAGGCCACCGTAGGGCTAGACGTCAGGGAGCCGCCCAGGGGGTAGTAGCCGACCCAGCTGCCGCTGGCGTACGCCATCTGCCAGAGCTGGTTATCGGTACCGCGAACGAAGACGTCAAGCCGATCCGGCCCCCATGCCACCGCTCCCGGGCTACCGACAATGGCAGGTCCAAGATCATCTGCTGGGTACCAGAACTTGCCGTCGTACGTCTGGTGGAGCATTGTCTGTCCGGCGGCCTGAGCGAAGACGTCCAGCCGGTGGACTCCCCACGAGGCCACCGCCGGCCCCGACGTGTACGAGCCACCAAGATCTTCCCAGTCGCTCCATTGCAGGCCGGTTTCGGTCGAGGACGGAGTCGTCGACGGGCTCGTTGACGGCGTCGGGCGCGGAGTCGGAGTAACAAACGGCATGGCGGCCGGCACTGGCGGGCGCAGCAAAAAGGAGAGTCCGATACCCGCGACCAGCAGCACTACGCCGCCCAAGATCGCTGGCAGCCACCATCGGCGGTGCACCTTGATCATCATCGGCCCCAGACACCGAGTTGTCAGAACCCAGTTGGACTATAGCCGCACCGGAGTCTGAGGAAGCTCTGGCTGCGTCACGAAGACTCCGTTGCCATGAAGTGCTTGTGCAACAGCTGACCATCGGTACCGAACGCGAGTACGTCGATGCGGTTCTTGCCCCAAGAGACCGCCGAGGGAGTATCACTGATCCCGGTACCGATGGTCACCCAGTTCGTCCAGGTCTCGCCGTCCCACCACCGGTGCTGCAGTTCCATGTCGTCACCCTTGCAAAACAGATCAATCCGCTTCCGTCCCCATGAGGACACAGCCACATCGGCGTGCAGCCCACCGCCGAGGTCGACGACGTCTCGCCATCTCGAGCCCTTGTAGGACAGCCGATACAGGTGGTTGTCGCGACCGCGGTAGAAGACGTCGATCAAGTTCGGCCCTCGCGAGATGGCCGCTGGAGCACCTTCCAGGTTGCCGCCGAGCCGTTCGTAGCTGGTCCAGCTGATCCCGCTCCATGCCTTGTGATACAGCGCGTTGTCGCTGCCTCGGACGAAGACGTCCAGCCGGTTCGGCGCCCACGAAGCAACGGCGGGACTTGAGGTGAGGAAGCCGCCCAGTGGAAAGTAGCCCATCCAGCCGCCGTTCCAGGATTTCTGCCAGAGCTGGTTGTCAGCGCCGCGCACGAAGACGTCGAGCCGGTCCGTCCCACGCGCCACGGCTGCCGGGCCGCCCACGATGGCAGCGCCGAGATCCTCAGCGGGATACCACTTCGTGCCGTTGTATGCGCGGTGCAGCATGATTTGGCCGGCGCCTCGGGTGAAGACGTCCAGCCGGTTCGAACTCCAGGACGCCACGCTCGGTCCCGCGTTGAACGAGCCGCCTAGATCATCCCAGTCACTCCATTGGGGACCGCCCTGGGCAGGCGTCGATGGCGTGATCACCGTTGGATTCCTGGACGGATTGGGAGCTGGCGGCACGGCCGTGGCTCGGGCTCCTGGACGCGCGATCAGGAAGAGACCGGTACCTGCGAGCAAGAGCACCACGCTGCCCAAGATCACCGGCAGGGACCACCGGTGCTGGGTGTTGATCATGTGGGGAAGCACGGCAACGCACACTATCCCTAAAAGATCAACTTGTCAGTGGCCCAGTCGTTATCAGATCGACCGAAAAATGATCACAAGATGATCACTACGAAGAGTTCAAGGGCGGAATGTGCCTGCCCTGAAAGCTGGCCGTGGGGCACACCTCGGGCTGCGCAAATCGATCACTTGGCGACGATCTTGCCAGGGTTGAAGTTCCGGCCCGGATCCATCGCGGTGAACAGCCCGTCGATCATGTGCACGCCCGGAGCGGAGATGTCTTGCTCCAGCCACGCCGCATGCTCGGTGCCAACAGCGTGATGATGCGACAACGTTCCGTCCGAGTCCACGAATGCCTGCTGGATGGCGTTCTTGAGTGGCTCGTATTGACCCAGCGGGTCGACGCCGTCGTGCTTGAACGCAAAGGTGAAGTAGAGGCACGCGCCGGAATGGTAGGAGTGCGAAAGGTGGCACATGATCCAGCCGGTGACACCTAATTGGGCGTAGACCTTCTCCGCGGCCGTCATCACATTCCGGTACAGCGGCAGCAGTTTCGACCAGGGCGCTGCCGTCTCCGAGACGTCACCGATCGCGCCTCGATCGAGGAGGAAGTCACGGATGTAGGGGGTGTCGAACTTCTTCTGGTCGTAAAGTACGCCCGGTCCCTTGCCGACCAAGATCCCGCCATGCTTGCCGACGATCTCCTTGACGATCTTCTTCTGCCTGGCAACGTGGGCCTTGCCGCCCTCGTAGCCGATGAAGGACAGGCAGACCTCGTTGAGCTTCCAGCCGCGTCGCTCCAGGACTTTCATCAGGCCCTTGCTGATCAACGACGATATCGAGATCTTGCCGGACTTCTTTCTGGTGGCAAAAGAGAACGTCGTCTCCTTGGCGTCGGAGACTCGAGTGATCGACGGGTGCGCGTCGCTGGTGGAGATCTCCTGCATAGCGGCAAGCCCCGCTTCCCAAGACGGGAATAAGTACCCCAAGATCACCCGCACCTCAGGAATCCGATGCACCTGCACCGTCACCTCGGTGATGACACCGAGCCGACCCTCGGAGCCGAGGATCATCTCGCGGACGCTCGGACCCGTTGAGGTGTGCGGCAACGGCCGAATCTGCAGCACCTTGCCCGGCATCACCACGCGCATGCCCCGCGCGATGTCGGCGATGTCGCCGTACTTGTCCGACTGCATGCCGGAGGAACGGGTGGCCACCCAGCCGCCGAGCGTGCTGTGGCTGAAGCTGTCCGGGTAATGTCCCAGAGTCCAGCCCTGCGCGGTGAGCTGCTTC
Source organism: uncultured Actinomycetota bacterium (assembly GCA_963815975.1). Lineage (GTDB taxonomy): Bacteria > Actinomycetota > Actinomycetes > Propionibacteriales > Propionibacteriaceae > Microlunatus. The sequence continues at coordinate 39,599 of CAWFJC010000001.1, read as the reverse complement.
TCCAGGTCCGGGCCCTGGACGCCGGCCTGGATACGCGCCAGGCCGGACTCCTCGTCAATGCTGATCACCTGGTTCAGGCGACCGAGATCAACAGAGATCACGGGCCGAGTCTCATCTTCGGGAGCGTGCAGGCTGCCGGCGATATTGCTGCCCCCGCCGTACGGGATGAGCACCGCATCCGCTGCGACGGCGCGATCGACGATGAGCTGAACCTGAGCCTCGTCGCCGGGATAGACGACAACGTCCGGAACCCGCGGAATGTCGCCGACACGGATCCGCAACAGGTCTCGCGCGCTCTTGCCGTACGTGTGCACGATGCGATCAAGATCATCTTGCACGGCATTCTCGGCACCGACGGCGTCGGTCAGCTCTGCCAGCAACTGCTCGCTGATCATCGGCGCAGGGATGGACAAGTCGTCGAGCGACATGGGCGCCGCTGGCGGGGTGTTCACATCAAGATCAATGGCATTGATCACGAAGGGTCGAAAAGCCGGCTTGTTCTCGTGATGGAAGCTCACTCCTTCGACTCCCCAGCCCCACCACTTCATGTGCTTGACGTCGGGCATCCTGTCGTTCTCCTTCGATCCCAAGGGTGGCGCAGCTCTAAGCCTGGCTGGCGCGATAGGTGGTGGCGTAGTCGATGAGTCCGCTCACCTCTTTGGTGATGCGCTCAGAGAATTGGGCGACGGTCTCGCCGTCCTCAGCGCGCATCGGTTCCCCGAATGCCACATACACCGGCGGCCGCCCGCGGCTCGGCCAATTTTGGCCGTACGGCATGGCCTCCGACGCGCCGACGATCGCCATGGGGAGGCAAGGCACATCCCGGCTGATGCAGAGCGCTGCAGCGCCCGGCTTGAACGCGGCCATCTCCCCAGTCCGTGACCTAGTGCCCTCGGGAAACAGCAATAGCGGTATGCCGTCGTCAAGCAGGCTGGTGGCCAGGCCATGACGGCCGCGCAGCCCCGTCCGATCGACCGGGAACGCATTGAAGAACAACGACGTCAGGCCTTTGCGCCACCAGACATCGAAGAAGTAATCCGCGGCTGCTCCGGCCGCGAGGTAGCGGGCCAGTCTGCGCGGCAAGGATCCGAGAATCAGCGGAGCATCGAGATGGCTTGCATGATTGGACACCACGACGAACGGCCGGTTGAGACCCTTGAGGCGTTCCTCGCCCAGCACTGTCACCGTCACCAGTCGCCACACCAGCGGTTTGAGCATGCCTCGCTGCGCAACGAACCGCGCCCCGGCATGCACCGGCGAGGTGTAGCGGCTCCGGCTTGACATGGGCTTAGCCTAACCCGAGCGGCGCTGACGCGATGTCGGCCAAATCCCTCACGATACGGGTTCGGAGCTGCGCCTCTGGTCGAACTTCGGCGACCTCAGGACATCTCCTCGACGATGTAGAAGCGGTTGCCGTCCGGATCGTCGAAGCTGAACATTGGTGGGATACCGTCCCAGCGAAGCAGTTCGCCGACCTCGACGCCGCGTGCTTGCAGCGTCGCGTGTTCCGCGGCGGCATCGGGAACGGTGAAGCGTACGCCGGTGTCGGCCCCAACGTATGAGCCGACATCTGATGACGCCTCGGCAGCGTTGAGTGCGATCGAGGTGCTGGCACGAGGCGGAGCGACCTCGACCCATCGCATGGTGGCGCTGATCGGTGCGTCGAGCCGCTTTTCGAAGCCGAGTGTGTCGACGAAAAAGGCAAGCGCATCGTCTTGATTCGTGATGTTGATCCCGATCGTTCGTACGTCGGTGATGGTGGTCGCGGGCATGGTGGATCTCCTTTCGATTGGGATGTTCAGGGCTTTTTCTTGGGGGTAATCACCCGGACCCGTACATCAGCGAGCCCGGGGTGGTGAGCGTTTGGCCGGTCTCCAGCCAGGTCTTCAAGCCGGAGAGGATCATCGGCCAGCCGCCGTACAGTTCCGGCGGAGCGTCGGCGCTCAGCTGGTCATGAGTGACCGTCAGCCGGCACGAATCTCCGATGGGTTCGATCTCCCAGGTCACCCGTGAGGTGCCCTCACGCTCCGCCTCCTCGCTCCACAACGTGTGCATGGTTTGCACGAGTCGGTGCGGTGGGTCGATGACGAGGTTCTCGCCCTCGGCAAGGGAAGTGTCGCTACCCGGGTGCGTCAAGGTGTAGCGCGAGCCCGGGGTCCAGTCGGACTCGGCGCCGGCACCGAAGTGGTATTTGGCGCGGATCTCCGGGTTGGTAATCGCTTCCCACAATCGCTGCGGCGTCGTACGGATGTAGATCTCGAAGATCTTCTCCATGGGGTGCTCCAGTTCAGACTTGAGGCTGGCCAGACCGGCGACCCACGGCTCGGTGTATTTGCTCACCCACCGGTCATGGATGAGACGGATGGGGATGGTGTTGAGGAAGTGCAACTTTTCCCGACCGCGGCGCCGGCTCACCACGAGCCCGGCGTCCTCGAGCAGTCGAAGATGCTTCGCGACGGCGATTCGCGTCATGTCGTGGCCGGCCGTAAGAGCTATTAGGGTCTGGCCGTCCTGCTCGAACAGTGTGTCGAGAAGGGCTCGCCGAGTTGGATCGGCAAGCGCTCGAAACACTGTTTCCATAGTAGGCAGAATAGGAAACCAAATGGTTTCCTGTCAAGAGTTGGCGATCTCCGGGAACGCTCTGATCATGGGACCTCGAGAGGCTAGTGGCGACTGGACGTCATCCTGCGGGAGACCGCCCGAACTGCGCTGTGGGGCAGATGCTCGCAGATCGTCATGAGGATCTTGTAGCGCTTGGACGGGATGGAAATCACCTTGCCGGCGGCGGCATCCTCCAGGCAGTCGGCGACCAGCCGGTCTGCGTCCAACCAGAGGGCGGACGGAATGGCGCTGATGTTGATGTCGGCCCGCTGGTGGAACTCGGTGCGCACCCAGCCAGGACACAGCGCCGTAACCTTGACTCCGGTGCCGTACAACTCGTTGGCAAGGCTTTCGGTGTACGCGGTGACCCAGGTCTTGATCGCCGAATAGCTGCCCATGGCCACAAAGCCCGCGGTGCTGGACACGTTGATGATCGTGCCGGTGCCACGCTCGCGCATGGCGCGTCCGGCCGCAGCGCCGAGTATCAACACCGCGGTGATCATGACATCGATGGCGTGTTCATGCGGGGTCGTGTCGGGGTCGGTCAGCTTCCTCCTGATTCCGAAGCCGGCATTGTTGATCAGCATGTCGATCGGTTGCTCGGGGCTGGTCAGTCGCTCGGCGACCCTGATCACGTCACTGCGTACGCCCAGGTCCCCGACGATCGTCTCCACACTGACCGCGTACCGTTCCTTCAATTCGGTCGCCATGTCGGACAGCCGATCGCCGTTTCGTCCCACCAGGACGAGATCGTCGCCACGCGCCGCGAGCGTTCGCGCGAACGCCGCGCCGATGCCTGACGTACCCCCGGTGATCAACGCTGTCGTCATGCGCTCACCCTATGCCGGAGCTCTCTGTTGGAAACGCACGTGCACATTCGTTGCACGTGCGATACACACGTTGCAACGTGTGTATCGCGTACGGACGGGATGTGCACGTGCGTTTCCAACAGGCCTTCGGGCTGTTGAATGACCGGTCGTCAGTGACCAATTCGTCAGTCGGTGCGGGATTCCAGCAGCGTGGCGGTCTGTCGGGCGATCGCCAGCTCCTCGTTGGTGGGGACCACCGCGATGGTGATCGGTGCGCCGGTGGGCGAGATCACCCGCGCTTGGCTGGAACGTACGGCGTTCAGCTCCGGATCCACCAGGAATCCGAGGCCCTCGAGTCCGTCCACCACTGCGGCTCGGAGCGCCGGGTTGTTCTCCCCGACGCCAGCCGTGAAGCTGAGCAGATCGAGCCGGCCGAGGAGGATCGAGTACGCGCCGAGGTAGTGCTTGAGCCGATGGACGTACACCTCGAACGCCAGCTGAGCCGCCTCGTCGCCCGCACCCCGCCGCTCCTCCAGCTCGCGGAAGTCATTGACGCCGGCCATGCCTTTGAGGCCGGACTGCTTGTTCAACAGCGTGTCGATCTCGGCGATCGTCATCCCGAGCTCGTTGTGCAGGAAGGTGTGCAGACCCGGATCGACGTCACCTGAGCGGGTACCCATCACCAGGCCTTGCAGCGGAGTCAGTCCCATCGAGGTCTCGACCGCCACGCCACCGCGTACCGCCGATGCCGAGCAGCCGTTCCCGAGATGCAGCACGATCTGATTCAGCTCACCAAGATCGCGCCCCACCAGCTCTGCGGCTGCCTGCGAGACATAGTGATGTGAGGTGCCATGAAAGCCATAGCGCCGGATCCGATAGGTCTGAGCAAGATCACGAGGAATCGCGTACGTCGCGGCCGCCGCGGGCAGGGTGTTGAAGAAGGCGGTATCGAAGATCGCAACATGCGGCACGTCGAACTCCGCCCGCGCAGCCTCAATGCCCGATACCGCGCCAGGATTGTGTAGTGGGGCGAGCGGAATCAGATCCTTGATCTCGTTCAGCACGTCGTCATCGATGATCGTGGGATCGGAGAAGTCGGGCCCGCCATGCACGACGCGGTGTCCGACGGCCCGCAGCCCTACGGCATCAAGATCAACACCCTCAGCAGCAAGATCTTTCTGCATGGTCTGCATGGCCGCCGCATGATCGGCAGTTGGGCTTCCCGGCTCACCGATCCGCTCGATGACACCCTTGGCCTGCACCTCGGCCGTTTCCGGCACCACGAGCTGGTACTTGAGCGAGGAGGAGCCGGCATTCAGGACCAGGACAGGCATCTCGTTCATGCTGAGCTCCCCGTTGCCTGCTGTTGATTGATGGCCTGTGCCTGCACAGCTGTGATCGCCACGGTGTTCACAATGTCGGACACCAGCGCTCCCCGCGACAAATCATTGACCGGCTTGCGCAATCCCTGCAGCACAGGACCGATCGCGATGGCATGGGCACTGCGCTGCACCGCCTTGTAGGTGTTATTGCCGGTGTTCAGATCCGGGAAGATGAACACGGTTGCACGCCCCGCGACTGCTGAGTTCGGCAGCTTGGTCCGCGCCACTTCCGGATCGACTGCGGCGTCGTACTGGATCGGACCCTCGAGCAGCAGATGCGGAGCCCGCTCGGCGACCAGCGCCGTTGCGGCCCGCACCTTTTCCACCTCGGCTCCGGAGCCGGAGGTGCCTGTCGAGTACGACAGCATCGCCACTCGCGGGTCGATGCCGAATTGCCGCGCCGTATCAGCCGATGACATCGCAATGTCGGCGAGCTGTTCTTTCGTCGGCTCAGGAATGACCGCGCAATCGCCGTAGACCAGCACCCGATCGGCCAGACACATCAAGAACACGCTCGAAACCGTGCTTACCCCAGGTTTGGTCTTGACGAACTCCAACGCCGGCCGAATGGTGTGCGCAGTTGTGTTCACCGCACCCGACACCATGCCGTCCGCAAGACCCAGATGGACCATCATCGTGCCGAAGTAGGAGATGTCGGTGACGATGTCCCGAGCACGCTCCACCGTCATGCCCTTGTGCGCCCGGGCTTCGGCGTACGCGGCCGCGAACTTCTCCACCAGCTCGGTCTCCAACGGCGACACGATCGTGGCCGCATCAAGATCAAGTCCGAGAGCCGAGGCTTGGGCTCGCACCTTCGTCTCCTCGCCAAGCAAGATCAAGTCCGCTACCCCGCGCCGCAACAGGATCGCCGCAGCTTCCAGAATTCGATCATCCTCGCTCTCCGGCAAGACGATCCGCTGCCGATCCGCGCGCGCTCGCTCCATGAGCTGGTATTCGAACATCAGCGGCGTCCGGACGTCGGAAGCCGAGACATCGATCGCGGCAAGGAGGGCCGCTTGATCAACTTGTTCGGCGAACTCCCGGTGCGCGGTCTCGATCTTGCGACTCGAGTCCTTGGTGATCGGGCCCCGGACCCGCATCAGCCGCTCGGCGGTCGTGAACGTACCAAGATCTGTGAGCGCGATCGGCAAGTCCTGCTGGACACCTTCGGCGAGCCGCCGGATGCTGTCGGGAAGCTGATATCCGCCGGTCAGCAAGATCCCGGCCAACGGCGGGAACGTGCCCGATTGGTGGGCCAGCATCAGACCAGGGATCAGGTCAGTACGGTCGCTGGGCGCGATCACCGCGGCATCGGCGATCAGTCGATCCAAGACGTGCGGCAGGCTCATCGCTGCGACGATCACGCCCAGAGCTTCGCGATCCATCCAGCTCTGACTTCCGAGCACGAGCTGAGCCTCAGCAGCCTCGGCAAGCGCTCGGAAGGTGGGCGCCGACAGCAGGGGACTCTCCGGGATCGCCGCAGTCACCACGTCGGGCAACCCCTTGAGCATGCTACGAATCGCCTCGGCAGCATCATGATCAACACGGTTGGCGATCACTGCGACGGTGTGGACGTGGTTTGCTCGCAGCTCGGCGATCGCACTCTCGGCGGCTGCCAGGATCTGTTCCGGAGTCCGCTCCCGGCCGTGCACCACGAGTACGACGGGTGAGCCGAGATTGGCCGCGATCTTGGCATTGAATGACAACTCCGTGCCAGTCGCCACGTCCGTGTAGTCAGAGCCCACGACCAAGATCACGTCGAAACGATCACTGAGCTGACCGAAGCGCTCGACAATGACATGCAAGGCCTCGTCTGCATCCTCACGCGCAGCGTCGTAGGTGACGCCGATGGCCTCCTCGTAGGTCTGCGAGATGCCCGGCTGATTGACCAGAAGATCAACAATGAGATCGACGTCATCGCTGCCGGAGCTTGTTGTGAGCGGTCGAAATATCCCGACCGAGTCCACTTCACGAGTCAGCGCGTCGAGTAATCCAAGCGCGACGGCGGACTTTCCGGTGAAGCCCTCAGAAGATGCGATGTATACGCTGCGACTCACAATCCGACGTTATCTTCCAACTCCCCTAGTGGCCTAAGCCTCTGGGTGCCCGTCTCGGAACTATCTTGGTCGCGTGGCTGCCCCCGTACCACCGGAGATCCCCGGTATGGCGGATTGGCGCGCCATCGCCAGGGGCGGCTTCGCGATCGTGTGGGAAGCCCGCCAAGAATCGTTGAACCGGCTCGTTGCCGTCAAGGTTGACGAACGCAAGCTGGACACCGAAGCCGAGCAGCGCCGCTTTCTACGCGAGGCCGGTGCAGCAGGCAGGATGTCGGGCCACCCAGGGATCGTCACCGTGCACGATGCCGGGCTGCTCATTGATGATCGACCCTTCCTGGTCATGGAGCTCTGTCCCGGCGGCTCGTTGACCCGGTGGATAACCGCCGATCCGCGACCGAGCCAGCGTCGAGTCCGGGAGGTGGGCGTACGGATCGCCGATGCGTTGGCTGCGGCGCATCTGCTCGGCGTACTGCATCGCGACGTCAAGCCGGCCAACATCTTGATCGACGCGTACAACAATGCCGGGTTGGCTGACTTCGGACTTGCTGCATTGATCGATCCGGACATGCCGCTCAGCGAGACCGTGGAGGCGATCACTCCCGCGTACGCGCCGCCGGAGGTCTTCGCGAAGCAGCCGCTCACCGAGTACGCCGACGTCTATTCCCTGGCCGCCACGCTCTACGCGATCTTGAGCGGTCATCCGCCACGTTGGTCGGAAACGATGGAGATGCTGAGCCTTCCCGAGATGATCAAGCGGCAGAAGGTGCCCATCAGGCGCATTCCGGGAGTCGACCGGGCGTTCATGGATGCGCTGCTGAACGCTATGGCCGAGCAGCCGGAGAGTCGGCCCACCGCTGCACAGTTCCGTGATCAACTAGCCGCGCTCAGCCTGTCCACTCAGCTCGCACCGGCGCCCCAATCGGTGCCCGAGCCAGGCCAGCCGGAGCAGGAGTCCGGCACCTCCGAGAGCAGCGAGGCGCCACCGCATGTCGAGCGCCCCGCGGCGGCGCGGGCTGCGCCTGAACGTGAGAGGTCAGGCTGGTTCGCTCATCGCAGACCGCTGACACTGGCGATCGTTGCAGTGATCATCGCAGGAATATCGGCAATCGTTCTTTGGAATATGTTTTCGCCCGAAACTCCGGCTGCTGTGCCCTCGCCGTCGCTGACCTCAAATGCCGCCAGTCCGACGAGTACGCCGCTTCAAGTGCCGGCGGGATTCATTGACTGCTCAGAGCACCTCGGAGAAGGCATCTATTGCGCCACTCGGCCGGAATGCTGGGCGGGTGTGAACGGGTTTGGCGACGTCCCCTTGATCGGGGTCCCACAGGACTGTGACAAAACCCACGTCTATCAGACGTTCATCGCTGGTCGGATGACCTACGAGCTTCGCAGGCAATCGCAGTTAGAGTCCGATGCGCAAATTCGTCGAATCTGTACCAAGGAGATCGCGAACTCCATGCTGCGATCCGGACAACGGCGCTTCGACTGGGAGATCCAGTATTTAGGTCCGCAGCAGGTGAACGAGTACTTCTTCCGCTGCATCATCGGCCGAGGCGATCGAAACGATCCACTCAATTTTCATGCTCCGTGATGACGGCTAATCCTTCGATACCTGTGAGCAACCGGTTCAGCATGCGCTCGAAGTCCCAGCCGACCGGATCGTCGAACCCGCCGGCCTCCCAGATCGCCGCCATGGTCGGATAGCGGTCCCAGTCGAAGTAGGTGTCCCAGAAGCTGGCGCGGGAATCCCAGTAGGCCTCGGCAGACACGCCGGTATGCCGCGCCTCATCGGCGTCGCTGATCATGGAACGCGCGGCGCCAAGCAGCTGCCACTGAATGAGATTGGTGATCGCAACGTTCTCGGCTCCGATGAACCCGGCCGCGAGCAGTGCGGCGTACAAAGACTCCGAAACATCGAGGACATGCGGCCCGAGCGGCAGCCGAGCCATGTTGTAGTCGAGCAGCCAGGGATGCTCGACATAGATTCGCCAGGTTTCTCGAGCCCATTGTTCGACTCGTTGCCGCCACGGTAGCGCGCCGTCTGGGATGGCGTGCTCTCCATAGACGTCATCGATCATCAGCTCGACCAACTCGGAGCGACCGGGCACGTAGGTGTAGATCGACATTGCGCCGATTCCGAGACGGCTCGCAACCTTACGGATGGACAGCGCCGCCAAACCCTCCGCGTCAGCGATCGCCACTCCGGCTGCGACCACCTCAGCAAGGCTGGTACGCGGCTTGGGGCCACGGATGGAGGGCTGCTGCGTGGGCGCCCACAGCAGATCTACTGCGCGGCGGCCCTCGGGCGTGCCCGGCTGAATATCCGCGCTGTTGTCTCTGGACCTGCCATGCTGCGTCGCCGGCTCAGTCACCGCGGCCTCTCCTACCTCAGGTCCCAGCTCAAAATTGTCAGTGGCATGTGATGGTCTTAATTCCGTACAGTGTATGCTATTGCTAATCCAGTACGGCGTACGGAGTTCGGTTGGGGTGCGAGCGTCGCATATGCGCGAACGTCCCAAAACGGGAAGGGCACGGATGATCCATCGATCAGTGAGCAACCACGGAGTGAGCAACGCAGGAGTGATTCACACCGAGAAGCTGACTAGGCATTTTGTCAGCAAGAAGGAAACCATCGAAGCGGTGAAGGGCGTGGATATTGATGTCGCCGCTGGGGAGCTCGTTGCCTTCCTGGGCCCGAACGGTGCCGGAAAGTCGACCACGCTGCGCATGTTGACCACCCTGCTGCCACCAACCTCAGGCGCCGCGTGGGTGGCCGGGGCGAACATCACCAGTGAGCCTGCTCTGGTGCGGTCGCGGATCGGCTACATCGGCCAAGGCGACGGTGCGGGCCACAGCTTCCGGGTCATGGATGAGCTGGTCATGCAGGGCCGGTTTTACGGCATGAACTCCGCGGATTCCCTCAGCCGGGCGCGGGAGCTGACGAAGAGCCTCGATCTCACCTCTCTGGAGAAACGCAAGGTCAGCACCCTTTCCGGCGGCCAGCGTCGCCGACTGGACATAGCGCTTGGTCTGATGCATAGGCCTGGGTTGATCTTCCTCGATGAGCCCTCCACGGGGATGGATCCGCATAACCGGGCGAACCTCTGGGAGCACATCGAGCGATTACGCGAACAGCAGGAGACCACCATCGTGCTGACGACGCACTACCTCGAGGAGGCCGATGCGTACGCCGAGCGTGTGCTCGTCATCGATCACGGGCAGATCATCGCGAACGACACGGCCAGCAACCTCAAGGCGACTCTGGCCGGCGACTGGATCGCGATCACGGTCGATGGCGATAATGCGGCTGCCGCATCGGCTGTTGTTGCCGGTCGGGGCAGAGAGCTGACAACAACGAACGGATCGCGAGAAGTCACCATCGCCGGACGATTTGATCAAGGCACCCGTACGCTGCCGTGGCTGCTGCGCGAACTCGATCATGCTGGCGTCGACGTACGAGCGGCCGATGTCCGGGTGCCGACTCTTGACGATGTTTTCTTGAGTCTCACCGGCCGAAGCCTGCGCGAGGAGGCGGAAAGTGAGGTGGCCGCATGACCACGTTGGTTGCTGATACACGGAATGTCTTCCAGCGGGAGATGTCGCTGGTCCTCCGTGATCCCTTCTCCATGATCTTCTCGCTGGTCCAACCATTGGTCTTTCTTGGGCTATTTGGCCCGTTGTTGGCGGGTTCGGTCAATCCGGCAGCGATCAATGGCGCGTCGCCGCTGCAGTGGTTCCTGCCTGGTGTGATCGTGATGATCTGCCTGTTCGGAACTAGCACGACCGGTTCGAACCTGCTCTACGAGATCATGATGGGCTCGTACGAGCGAGTGCTGGCGGCTCCGCTGCATCGATCATCGATCTTGATCGGAAAGGCTTTGAAGGAGCTTGCGCCGCTCGTGGTCCAGGCGGCATTGGTGACGTTGGTGGCGATCCCGTTCGGGTTCCAGCTCTACCCCGTACACGTACTGGCCGGACTGCTGCTGCTCGGTGTCTTCGGGGTGGGCCTGGGAGCCTTCTCGAACGCACTCGCGATCGCATCGCGCAAGCGGGAGTGGATGTTCTGGGCGGTGCAGCAGACCTTGCTGTTCCCGCTGTTGATCTTGTCCGGGATGATGCTGCCACTCGAGACCGGGCCGGAATGGATCCAGGTGCTGAGCAAGTTCAACCCGCTGACCTACATCGTGGATGCGGAGCGAGCACTCTTCTCTGGCACATTCGACAGCCCAGCGATCGGTTGGGCCGTACTGGCAGCGGTTCTCACTTGCGCCGCAGGGCTCTGGGTTGGAGTCAAGCAAGTCGCCCGGAGTACGACCTGATCATCAGTCACCCCATGTGCGCTGAGCCTGTCCTATATGCGCCCTGAGCTTGTCGAAGGGCACAGAGCGAAGATGTTGCGCCCTTCGACAGGCTCAGGGCACATTATGGGCGTTAGACGTTCTCCTTGAGCCAGGCGATGTCGGAGCCCTGACCTTCCCGGCCACCGGGTGTTTCGACAACGACCGGGACCGAGGCAGTACGGACAACCTCCGCGAGCGCGTCGGTGCCGACTTCGCCGTCGCCGAAGTTGGCGTGCCGATCGGCGCCCGAGTCGAAGGCGTCCCGGGAGTCATTGGCGTGTACCAGGTCAATACGCCCGGTGATGGCCTTGACCCGATCGACCAGACCGACCAGTTCCTCACCGCCGGCGTGCGCGTGGCAGGTGTCAAGACAGAATCCGACCGTGTCACCGCCCTTCGCCTGCCCGACTGCGTCCCACAGTCGGTCGATGCGTTCCAAACGGCGGGCCATGGCATTGTCTCCGCCCGCGGTGTTCTCAATCAGCAGGGGCACCGGCATCGTCAGGCCGTCGATGCACTTGCGCCAATTGTCAAAGCCGATCGCGGGATCGTCGTTCTTCAACACATGCCCGCCATGAACGATGACGCCCGCCGCGCCAACCTCAGCCGCGGCGTCCAGATACTGCTGCAGGAACTTGCGGCTGGGGATGCGGATGCGATTGTTGGTGGTCGCCACATTCAACACGTACGGCGCATGCACGTAGAGCGCGATGCCAGCCTCTGCGGCTGCCGCTTTGAGTGCAGCCGCTCCGCCCGCGTACCTGATCTCGGGGCCCTTCCATGCCTGCGGGTCGCCGAGGAAGAACTGTGCCAAGGTTGCGCCGCGGGCCGCCGCCTCGGCGATGGGATCAACTTGGTCGCCGTGGCCACCTACCTGCAAACTCACGAGTTCGACCCTAGGTCCTGACTGCCACGCCACCAGTCGCGCATCCGGTTTGCCGCTGATCCGCCGGCGGTCCCCGCCGCAGAGCCGATCTTGCTCACCAGTTTGTACAAGGGATCACCGGAGGTGGTGAAGTTCTGCTTGTACGAGTTGGCTGCGGCCTTGGCCTCCTCGCTCATCGGAGCGTCCTTGTCGTCGGACCGGCGCGGATAGTTCCCGGCAAGAATCTCGGCGTACTCCGGACCAGCGGCCCACTTCTGCAGCTCGGCCGCCCGCAGTGCCGCCAGCGGGTGGCTGCGGCCGCTGAGTTGCAAGAGCTTCAGCAGACTGTCGCGTACGTCGCCCCTGGTCTCGTATTCCTCGGCCTGATCCAGAAAGCCGGCCACATCCATATCGTTGGGGTTCCGTGCACCGGCCAGACTTGCGTGGACTCGCAATGCGGCGCTCGGATCCTGCGAGCACAGCAGCCCGGCCCGATCACAGGACAGCTCGGATTTTCGAAACCACTCGTTCAGGCCAAGGATGATCGCTCGGATGCCCCAAGCGCCGATCGGCAGCCACTGCACGGACGCCGCGAGATTGATCAACGACAGCAGCATCGTGCGATAGACGGCATGCCCGGAAAGGACATGCCCCACTTCGTGCCCGATGATGAAACGCAGTCCCTCGTCATCGGTGAGCTGCAGCATTCCGGTGCTGATCACGATGATCGGCTTGTCCAGGCCGATCGCCATCGCCGACGGGTTGGGATCTTGCTCGATGAACATCTCCGGGACGGGCTGCAGGTCCAGGGTCGTCGCGCACTCGTGCAGCGTCTGGTGGATAGTCGGGTACTGCCGCGGCGAGACGCGTGTCGCGGTGGACAGGTAGAGCAACCGAATGCTGCGCTCGCCGATGGCCGAAGAGAGTGCCTTGAGGACTGAGTCGAAACCAGGAATGGATCGCAGTGCCACGAGGGCACCGCGGTCGGCTGGGTGCTCGTACGCCCGCGAGCTGATGTCGGGAAAACGGATGCGCCCGCGACGTACTGGCAGGGATTCGGCGGTCATGTCCAGCAGCGTACGTGCGCGGATTGAGCGAACTGGGTCAGAACAAGTTCTGCATCATGCTGGTGAGGAAGCCAGTCAGCTGGGCAATGATGCTGAGCCCGATCCAGACAATTCCGATGATGATGCCCGCGAGGGCCTTGCTGTTTTGGAAGCCGGCACGCCGCGAAATGATGAATGCCACGATGCTCAGCACCAGCCCGATGGTCGACGTGCACGGAATGATCGCCAAGATCAGGCCAACGATGCCGAGGGTATTGCCGGGATCGGCCGCTGCTGGCTGCGGGGTGGCCTGGTAGTTGGCCATGATGTCTCCTCAAATTGACCCGGATTCGAGTTGTCGCGAAGGCGAGCGTATCGCCAGCCCAGCTCGGTACGGGCTCCCCGTACGGGATTCGACTCCGCTCAGTCCGCAATCTCCAAATCGACTGCGGATAGAGTCGCCCGGTGACCGGCGAGCACGTCCTGGCAATCGACCAGCTGCGTTGCACGGTCGCTGCGCTGCAGGATGAACGGGAGCGGGCGGCCGCCGTCGCGACCTTCTTTGCCGATTACGCCCTGCCCGTGGTGGAGGGCAATCTCTGCACATTTGCGACACGTGCCGCAGCGGATTCGGTCTACCTGCGTCACCGGATCAACCCATGGCCGGATGATCTTGAGCTGAGCCAGATCCCCGGCACTGACGTCTGGTATCTGACGATCGAGCTCGAGTGGGCAGCGCGAGTGGAGTATCAGTTCGAGATTGTGCGCGACGGCAGCCGGTGGCGATTCAACGATCCTGACAACCCGCGGCTGTCGCGCAGCCCGGTGGGGGACTGCTCGGTGTGCTACGGACCCGGCTATGCCGTGCCCGACTGGGCCACCGTCCACGTGGACACCCCGCGCGGCACACTGACCGAGCTGCAGTTACGCAGTCGGACCCAAGCCCGCGACAATCGCATCACCCTGTATCAGCCGGCCGGCCTCGACACTTCGGATCGCTATCCCCTGCTCGTAGTCCATGACGGCGGTGACTACCTGGGCTACGCCTCGATGAAGATCATTCTTGACAACCTGATCCACGACGGCAGGCTAGCCAAGATCATCGTTGCGTTCACCTACCCGCGCGAGCGGCTCACCGAGTATCCGGACGATCCTGATCATGCCGAATGGCTGACGTGCGAGCTGCTGCCGGAGCTGGAGAAGTGCTTTCCGTTGCTGGCCGCTCCAGCCGCCCGGTGTCTGCTGGGCACCAGCTTTGGCGCCGTTGCAGCGCTGTCGACGGCCGTGCGGTTCCCCCGCAGCTACGGATCGCTGCTGCTACAGTCCGGATCCTTTCTCTATTCGAATCCCGCCGTACGGCACGGCGAAGGCTCCGACTTCGATCCAGTGGTGCGCTTCATTGATCATTACCGCGCACACCCCGTACGCCCAGCGGATCGAGCGTTCCTCTCCTGCGGTGCTTACGAGGATCTGGTTGAGGCCAATCGCGGCATGCTGCCGATCTTCCGCAGCAGCGGCATGAAGATCAACTACGTCGAGTCACCCGACGGACACTCATGGGAATCGTGGCGTGACCATCTCGGTCCTGGTCTGTGCTGGCTCTTCCCTGGAGAGCGAGTCGATGTGGCCTGAGCTTGTCGAAGGGCACGATCAAACGCTGATTGTCTAGTCGAGTCCTGCCGGATGTTGCTCCGGATGGCGCACCGAATGCGGCGCCACTTTGGTGTGCATGTCTTCGAGCTGCATGCCCTTGGTCTCATCGATGAATCTGGCGACGAAGAAGAACGACAGCACAGCGAACCCGGCGTACAGCCCGTATGCCAGCGCCAAGGAAATGTCCTTCAGGCCTGGGAAGGTCACCGTGATGATCCAGTTGGCCACCCACTGGCCCCCGGCCGCGAGCGACAGCGCGGCGGCACGCATCCGGTTCGGGAACATTTCGCCGAGGAGCACCCAGACGATTGGGCCCCACGACATGCCGAAGGCGACGACATAGAGGTTCGCCGCAATCAATGCGATCGGCCCTTGCGCGCCTTGCAGATCTGGAGTCCCCTCCACCACCCTGGCGGTGCCGAAGATGATCGCCATGGTCGCGAGCGTGATGGCCATGCCGACCGACCCGATGAGCAGCAGAGGTTTCCGGCCGAACCGGTCTACGGTCGCGATGGCGATAAACGTGGTGAGGACGTTGATTGTCGCCGAAATCACCGTAGTGACAAAGGCCTGCTCTTCGGTGAACCCGACGGCCTCCCAGAGGATATTCGAGTAGTAGAAGATCACATTGATGCCGACGAACTGCTGGAAGATCGAGAGCAGCAACCCGGCCCAGACAATTCCGGCGATCTTGCCTTCAGGTGTTTTCAGATCGCGCCATGACGGCTCGGTCTCGCGCTCCATCGTTTTCCGGATCCGCTCGATCTTCGCATCGAGGTTGGTATCGCCGAGCAGCTTGCTGAGGATCTCCTTCGCCTCGGGGATCCTGTGCTTGGCTGATCAGGAAGCGTGGCGACTCCGGAATGGTCAAGGAGAGGACGCCGTAGACGATCGCCGGAATGGCCATCATGAGGAACATCCACCGCCAGGCGGCGAGTCCGAACCAGAAGGGTTCGCCGGAACCGCCCGCCGCCAGAGCTAGCAGGAAATCAACCAGGAGTGAAATGAAGATGCCGATGACGATCGCCAGCTGCTGCAGAGAGCCGAGCCGGCCCCGGATCCTTGCGGGGGAGATCTCGGCAATGTAGGCCGGAGCGATGACCGAGGCCATGCCGACGCCGAGACCGCCGATGACGCGGAAGACGATCAGAACCCCGAGGTTGGGAGCGAATCCGGTTCCAATCGCGCTGATCAAGAAAGAGCACCGCGGCAATTCTCATAACGGACAGCCGCCCGAAGTGGTCGGCGATCCGGCCGGCGCTCAGGGCTCCGGCCGCCGCGCCGAGCAGGGCTGACGCTACTGCGAAACCGAGGGACGCCGCGCCAACGTTGAATTCCTTCTGCACAGCCGATACAGCGCCGTTGATGACAGCGCTGTCATATCCGAAGAGGAAGCCCGCGAGCGCAGCTACCGCGGAGATCCGGACTACACCCTTGCCGGTAGTTTCTTCGCCGTAAACCGATTCTTCGGCGGATGCCGAACCACCTTGTCCGACCATTTTCACTCCTCGTGGGCCGTGCGGACAGTGGCCTGGCTGCAGGGGGGCGAGCTCGTCCCGACTGCTCGAGGCTGATGCACCAAAGGTCGTACTCGGTGCCAGGAGCTGACAGGGTTTCTGCAACTGCTCCGCCAGGATTTGGGCACTATTCTGCGCCAACTCACATGCTTGGTGTCAATGGTCAGCGGCGAGTTGAACGGCATGTGAACTGCGGAAGTCGACTCGCGTTACGAGCACTACCGGAAGTCCTGGCGTGATCAGCTCGTTTCTCCGCACAAGGCCACGTGTAAAGCCCAGATCAGTCCTTTTCCACCGCATTCGTGGCGTTGTGCGGAAAAACGCAACAGGTGGTTCCCGATGGCGGCCTCATTCGCCGACGGATCCGTCGATCAGCTCTCGTACGACGTCTAGCTGCCCGACGTGCCGCGCAGTCTCCTGCAACACGTGGGCGAGGATCCAGCCAAGTGTTGGCGGGTCGCTGGAGAACCGGCCACCCAGCTTTGCCCGATCGGTCAGCTGAGCATTGCGCGCGACGACTTCGGTACGCGTGGCGATCGCGGCCCATCGTTCCGTCAGGTCGGCGACATTGTCGTCCGGTGTAACGAGCCAACCCGATGAGTCGGGATCGTGATCACCCCATGGGTCGGACACCTCGTCGGCTTCGAAGCCCCACTGCATCCAACGCCGCTCCACGAAGACCAGGTGCTTGAGCAGTCCCAGCGGTGACCAGCCGGAGGGCACGATGCTTCTGCTCAGCTGGTCTGGGCTCAGCCCGTCGAGCTTGTTCAGCACAGTGGCGCGGTAGTAACTCAGCTGCTGCAGCAGGATTTCCGTTAGATTCTCTAGCGATTTGGGAGGTTCATCGCGCATCTCCGTCATGGTGCACAAGGCTAAGGGCATAGTGCCGAATCGAATCGATTCGTGCGGGTCGGCGGTGAGCGGGTAGAGTTCAGCGTTGGTCTGGCGACAATTCGCCGGGCCGAAGCATTCGCCCTCCTGCTATGGGGCCGTCTCATAGCCGCTCAGACCAGAGGAGGTGGGGTTCGCGTATGCGTATCTACGAGGTCATGGTCATCTTCGACCCTGACACCGAAGAGCGGACGGTCCAGCCGACGCTCGACAAGCATCTGAAAGTGATCACCAAGGGTGGCGGCACGGTCGACAATGTCGACATCTGGGGCCGCCGGCGACTGGCCTACGAAATCCGCAAGAAGTCCGAGGGTATCTATGCGGTGATCAACTTGACCGCGGAGCCGAGCGACGTCAAGGAGCTGGACCGCCAGTTCACCATCAACGAGTCAATCATGCGGACCAAGGTCATCCGACCCGATCTGCACTGAGACCGCTGCGAGCGTCGGAAATCGCGCACCGCCGCACGGAGAAGGAGTCGAGCAGAGGCGTTCTTTCCTCTGCGAGCGACGCCGACGGCGGTGGATCCAATGCGCGATGCGCGAGCAGGGAAGAAACGGGCGAGATTATCCACAGATTCCTCGTGGGCCAGCGCGTACGTCAGTGCTGGCTGGCAGGCTGACAACGTCGCCAGATGAGCCGGACATGCAGCTCGGCTTTGGCGATAACCGAAAATCACATCGCTCATCACACTGGAGAGTTTCATGGCAGGCGAAACCACCATCACATTGGTCGGCAACCTCACCGCAGACCCCGAGCTGCGCTTCACCCCCTCAGGTGCGGCGGTCGCGAACTTCACCGTCGCATCCACACCTCGCACCTTCGATCGACAGACCAACGAGTGGCGCGATGGCGACGCGATGTTCCTCAACTGCGCGGTGTGGCGCCAGGCTGCTGAGAACGTGGCCGAGTCACTGCAGAAGGGCATGCGGGTCATCGTTCAGGGCCGGCTCCGGTCGCGTAGCTATGAGACCCGGGAGGGCGAGCGACGTACGGTCTTCGAGATCGACGTGGACGAGATCGGCCCTGCGCTGCGCTATGCCACTGCGAAAGTCACCCGAAATGTGAGCGGCAGCCAAGCCGGCTCACCCCGCCAATCGGCTGGCAGCCTCGGGGACGACCCGTGGGCCAGCGGACAACCGAGCTGCGGCAGGCGCCCGGTCCCAGCAAGGCTCCGACCCCTGGGCGACGCCCCAGAGCGACGAGCCCCCGTTCTGACCTCAGGACCCATCAGACACTGACATCACGGCACATTCCGGCTATCGGCAACAACCGCGCCGGGCTTTCGGAAGGAGAGCACCACAATGGCCAACACCCCACCGGCACAGCGCAAGCCCAAGAAGAAGGCAAATCCGCTTCGTGCTGGCCAGAACATCGACTACAAAGACGTTGCCACGCTGCGAAAGTTCATCTCCGAGCGGGGCAAGATCCGCGCGCGCCGGGTCACCGGCCTTTCAGTTCAAGAGCAACGTCGGGTCGCCATCGCCATCAAGAACGCCCGTGAGGTGGCCCTGCTGCCGTACGCCTCGACAGCCCGCTGACGTGCTGCGACGTCGGAACATCGCGCGAGCAGCTCAGATAAGAAAGGTGCTGGCATGAAACTCATTTTGACTAATCCCGTCGACAACCTCGGCGCTCCTGGTGACGTGGTCGAGGTCAAGGACGGTTACGGTCGCAACTTCCTCGTTCCGCGCGGCTTCGCTATCCGCTGGACCCGCGGTGCCGAGAAGCAAATTGACGGCATCAAACGCAGCCGCGCGGCGCGAGAGATCCGTGGCCTCGATCATGCTGAGGAGGTGCGCGGCCAGCTGGAAGGCCTGACCATCGACCTGCCTGCTCGGGCTGGCGATGCCGGTCGGCTGTTCGGCGCCGTCACGGCAGCTGACGTCGCCACCGCCATCAAGAAGGCAGGTGGGCCAGCGATCGAGAAACGTGCGGTGCAGATCTCCAAGCCGATCAAGACCGTCGGGCTGCACACCGTTGGTATCAAGCTGCACGATGCCGTGACGGCTCACGTACGGATCGTGGTCGTTCAGCAAGCCTGACAGGCTCTGGCGACTTGACCCGAGGCTGAGACTGGATACATGCCGATCTGCCCCCTGAGCATGCCGAAAGGCGGTCTTCGACAAGCTCAGACCGCATCGGTGCAGACTCAGACTGCATCCGCGCAGACAAAAAGGTGTTCCAGATGACCCGGCTGACTTCCGAGGAACTCCAGCGTCGCCGACGCTCGCAGCTCGGGCGCACGATCACCGGTGTCTCCGCGCTGCTGCTCATGATCTTGAGCGCGGTGCTGCCGAACATCATGGTGCAAGCCGCGACGATACTGCCCGGTCGCTCACTCATTCCAGCCAGCCACTTCTTCTTGATCGCCAACCCGAATGCGGAAGCCTTCAGCGGGGCCAAGAGCGTCGCCGATGCAGGTATGGGCATCAGCATTACTTACCTCGGCCTGGCGTTCCAGCAGGTCGGCTTGCTCGCCGGCCTGGCCTCATTCTGGGTACTGATCGTCGATGATGTTGGTCGCTGGACGCGCCGGCTGGTCATGGTGTCCGGCGTATCACTGCTGCTCGGAGCCTCCACGGTCATCCTCGGCTATCAACTGCTGACCAACGCGGGGGTACCGACTCTCCTCGGCTACGCCTGGGTGCCGACACTCTTTGCGGGCCTGATCATGGTGATTGGTGGCCGGCTCGCGCGTAAGAGGCTGGTCACGACGTGGTATTGGGAGAGCCCGGAAATCGTCCAGCCGTAGTTGTCCACAGGGATATCCCCAATGTGGATGAATCACACGTCTGTCATTCGTTCTCCGTTTGTCTGGAATTTACGTCGACGCTGAGTCGGAGGACGTCGCCCTCAACTGCCGCAGACGTGCGCGTACAGAATCGTTAACCTTCCCGTGGCATTCTTGTCATGTTGGAGTTCATTCGGACGTCATCAATTGTTTGGGATTGCTAAGTGAGGAGAAAGTTGCGTGCAGGTCGTTGAGGAGCAGGAAGACAAGTTTGAGGTCGACGCTGATTGGGTGCTCCCCCCGATCGCCGACCTGGTGCCAGACGGCGGCCGCCTAGATCAGGACGTGCGCAGGCTGGAGAACACGTATTTCGATACACCTGGTGCTGGTCTGCGATTGTTCGGAGTGACGCTTCGACGTCGCGTAGGCGGCTCGGAGACGGGCTGGCAGTTGAAGGTTCCGAACGGCACGGCTCGTACCGAACTGCAGAGTGGCTCCAGGGCGAAGAAGCTCCCCGCCGGGCTGGCGGACAGGGTGAGTGGCTTGCGAGCCGGCGAAACCCTCGGTCAGGTCGCAACGATGGTGACGACTCGAACCGCGTACCGAGTGCTCGATGCACGCAACGAACTGGTGTTGGAGATTGCCGATGACCAGGTGGAGTCCAGCTTGCCCGACGGCGAATCGATGCTGCACTCGTGGCGAGAGGTAGAAGTCGAGTTAGGTCCGGCCGGGAGTCAGAAGGACCTGAAAAGGGCTCGGAAGCTGCTCACCGCTGCTGGTGCCACTCCCAGCACTATCCGGACCAAGCTGGACCGTGCCCTTGGGCCGATTTCGCCCGAAGGCCAGGGATCCACGGTGCAAGCAGGCAAGAGCACGTCCAACACACTCGGTGACTTGGTGACCGCGTACGTCGCGGCCCAGTGCGATGTGCTGGCGAGCAACGACATCGGATTGCGTACCGGCGCGCCTGTCATCCACAAGACGCGGGTAGCCGCCCGTCGGCTGCGCAGTACGTTGCGGGTCTTTGACGACGTATTCGGCGAGCAGTCGGCTCAAGAGCTGAACAACGAACTGTCGTGGTACGCCGAGCTGTTGGGCCAGGTGCGCGACCGGGAAGTGCTCAACGCTCGGCTGACTCAGCACATTGCCGACCTGCCGCCGGAGCAGGTCCGCGGACCCGTCGAGGCCGTGATAACCAAGACTCTCGCTGCGGAGCGAGACGACGCCCTGCAGCGATTGAGCCGCGGAATGCGTAGTCGGCGGTACCACCACCTCCTGAAGCTGCTGCGCAGCTGGAAGACCGCCCCGCCGCTGAGCGATGCCGCCGATCGGAAGGGCAAGACAGCGGTGCTGTATGTGAAGAAGGCCAAACAGAAGGCGAACAAGCGACTCCGGAGCGCCGATGGCGACATCGAGCAGCTTCATAGGGCACGCAAAGCGACGAAGCGACTGCGTTACGCTGCCGAACTCGTCGAGCCAGCTGACGGCAACATGCAGAGTGTCGCGACGAAGGCCGAGAACCTGCAAACCCTGCTAGGCGAGCATCAAGACGCCGTCGTCTCAGCAGAGTTCCTCGCCAACCTGAGTGCTTCTCGCAACGGGGACTCCGGCGATGGTTTCACCTACGGGATCTTGATCGCTGACGAGCTGCATCGCGCGGCGGCCATTCGTCAGTCCCTGAACCAGTAGGCCCTGAAGAAGTAGGCCCTGAAGAATTAGAGAGCTAGTGCCCTAGGCACCAAGATCAGATAGGGGTCGCGACTCAGTCACGACGAGTACTTGATCACGGAAGGTCTGCGTTACCAGCCGGACAGAGATTCTGGTGAAGGCCTGCCTGATGAAGTCCTCAACACTTGGTTGAGCAAGATCAAACTGCACGACGGGAATCTCACCACCGCGCTCACCCAGTTCAACGATGGCGGCGTTTCCCGATACCCCATGCTCGATTCGATCAATGGCGTAAATGGTCACCGTGGCAGGCCCGTCGACGCTCAGGTCGACGGCCAAGATCGTGTAGCGATCCCGATCAATCTGGGCCAGCTCGTAGAGGCTGGGTCGGTCCAAGACGGCTTTGGCATCATCGGCCGCGACTGACCCGACGTAGTCGTTGAAGTTGGTCCTCGCTGGACCAAGCACTCGACCCCCGCGTTCCATGAAGGGACGTTTGCACTTCCAGGTGAACGCACGGTGTCCATTAGGTTGCTGCTCGTGCGTGCAGCCTCCGACCGGGTCGTCGGCAGCTAGTGTCTGGTGCTCATGGAGCCGATGAGGTCCAACGCATCGTCGGCGCGCCGGCAGGTCGACGTGTTGCTGGTGTCCGATCTGCGATTTCCCGGTGGCACCTCGCACAGCGTGGCGGAGGAGATCATCGCCCAGGCTCAGGCCGGTTGGTCGACAGGCCTGGTTCACCTGAACGGGCCGCTGCTGTCCAAGGTCAGGGCGGTGAATCCGCGGATCCGCGACCAGCTTCGTCGCGGGGCCGCCAAGCTCTTCGTCGGCGACCGGTCGATCCGGGCGAAGGTTGTGGTGGTCCGCCATCCCGGGGTGCTGCAGGCGGCGGCTGAGCAACTTCCTCCGATCGAGACCGAGCACGTAGTCCTGGTGGCGAACGCGCCGCCGATCGACATCGACGGCCACCGACACTACCGGCCCGCCGTGGTGGATCGAATCGCTCGGGAGCGGTTTGGTGCTGCTCCAGTGTGGGCGCCGATTGGTCCGCTGGTACGCAAGGCGATCGCATCCGATGTTGCGGTGGGCGGACTGCGGAAACAGGACTGGGTCAACATCATCGATGTCGATGCGTGGCGCGTGGACCGGCCCGGATGGCAGTCGGACCGACCGGTCATCGGTCGGCATAGTCGAGGATCGCCGCAGAAGTGGCCGACCGATCCGAAGGTGATCGAGGCCGTCTATCCGCTCGACGGATCCGCGGTCGTGGAAATCCTCGGTGGTGCCGATCCGGTCCTTGAGGTGCTGGGTTATCTGCCGAGCTCATGGCGGATCATCCCGTTCGGAGCCATGGACCCTCGGGATTTCCTTGCACAGTTGGATTTCTTTGCCTATTACCATCACCCGGCCTGGGTGGAGGCGTTCGGGCGCAACATCTTGGAAGCGCTGGCAAGTGGTCTCCCAGCGATCTTGCCACCGCACTTTCGTCGGCTGTTCGGCGATGCGGCGATCTATGCCGAGCCGGCCGAGGTGCCATCGCTCGTGCGTCGGCTGTATGGCGACCGCGCAGCGTATGAAGACATCGCGGCGCGCGCGGAAAGCGAGGTTCGAGCCAGGTTTGGCTACCAAGCGCACCACGAGCGGCTTGCTGAGTTGATCGGACGGCCTGATGCTCCTGTACAGCGGCCCAAGTCAACCTCGCCGAGACGGGCCGCACCAGCCCGCCCGACGCTGATGCTGATCAGCAGCAATGGCTCTGGCATGGGCCACTTGACCCGACTTCTGGCGTATGCCCGACGTGCGGAACCAGACCTCGCTCCGCACTTCGTGTCGCTCTCCCAGGCAGTCGGTGTCGTCGCGCAGTACGGGTACACGTTCGAGTACGTTCCCTCGGCCGGCGCGACGGGACTCTCATCACGACGCTGGCACGATTTGTTCGCCGACCGGGTGGCCGATGCTGTGAGGCGGCACCGTCCGGCAGTCGTGGTGTTCGACGGCACGTGGCCCTACACAGGCATCCCTCGAGTACGCGACGCGCATCCGGACGCTCGCTGGGTGTGGTCGCGACGCGGGATGTGGCGCCGCGGCAAGAGTGTCGAGCAGCTCGCCAAGGCCTCCTGGTTCGACCTGGTTCTCGCTCCAGGAGAGCTTGCCGCGGCGTACGACCGAGGGCCAACAGCGAAGGCTGACGGGATCCGCCTCGGTCCCGTGACCTTACTGGACGGCGATGAATTGGAGGACCGGGACACGGCGCGTCGAGCACTCGGGCTACCGCCAGACCGTCCGCTGGCACTGGTCGCGCTCGGCGCCGGCAACATCAATGACACAAGCCACGAAACCGGAGCCATCGTGGCAGCCTTGCGTCAGCTGGGTGTCGACATCTGCGTGACACGAACCGAGATCGCTGCATTGGATAGAGGTCAGGCGGGCGTACACGTGGTTCGTGAGTTCCCGCTCTCCCGTCGGTTCCGCGCATTCGACCTCGCGGTCAGCGCATCCGGCTACAACTCATTCCACGAGTTGCTGCGTTTCGGCATCCCAACCCTGTTCATCCCGAACCAGGACACCGCGCTAGACGACCAGCAGGGCCGCGCCCGGTTCGCGTCCGACCGCGGATTGGCCCACATGCTGGGGCGGGTCAGCGTCGACCGAGCGACGTCGCTCTTGAGTGATCTGCTGCAGCGAGGGCCGGAGATGGTGGCCAAGGTCGCTTCGGTTGACAGCGGCAATGGAGCGACCAATGCCGTCCTGCAGTTACGCGAGCTGGCCGCAAGGGCTGGTCATGGTTAGTGCCGAGCATCCGAAGTCGCTTGACGTATGCGCCGCCCAAGCGGCGCCCCGCTGCGTTTTCGTCGTCGCCCATAGAACACCGCTATGGGACTCCTCCTCGGCCTTGCGTGTCGACGCCGCGCGTCGCCTTGCGACGACAGGCATCCACCTGGACGACGCCTACTGTCAAGGGACTTCGAATGCGCGACACTAGAGATCCGATTCGAGCCGCCGCACGGTTGACTCGGCGGTTGCCCGGCTATCGATTCCTCCGTCGCCGCGCCGTGCCGCGGATTCGGCAGAGCGCCGCAGCACGAGCGTTGGCACAGCGCATGTTTCCTCCCACGGAATCGGCTGGTTCAGGTCCGCCTGCCGACGTGGCCGCCGGACGACTGCTGGCTGGCCTCGGCATCGAACGACTGCCGGTCATCCTGCTCGACCTGGTGGGATTGGCCGATGATCTCGGTGATCGGGTAGCGATCAGTGAGCTTGTCGATGATGTCATCGACGAGGTGGCCGAGCTACAACTGCTCGGGGCTGGTTTCCGGCCGGTGTTCCTGCTCGACGTGCCGGCCTTCAATCGGGCGCGCAGCTATGGCTACGTCGCCGAGCTTGTGACACCTCGTACGGCCTGGTCGGCAGAACTGCCCGACTGGTCGGAGTACGTCGCTGCGCGAGTTGCGTCCATGTCGGCGTTCTACGGAGTCTCGGCAGTGATCACCGTCGGACCTCGCGGACTCGGAGATGTGGCCCGAGGGGTACTGCGCGCGTTCGGGTGAGCCCGCGCTTGTAGATGTGCGCTGAGCTTGTCGAGGCGTCCCTTCGACAAGCTCAGGGCACATTCCTCGATCGTTCACCTGATCTTCACCGGCAGTGTCTCCGGCGCTTTCCAAATCGATGCGGCGGTTTGGTTCGCTCGTAGCGTCATAGCACGGGAACGACCGCAGCAGCGTGACATGGAGGTCGGGGGCTTATGGACAGCTCGGTTGACGCCGTCATCATCGGCATGGGGTACGTAGGACTGCCCTTGGCGCGGGAAGCCAGCGCAGCTGGACTCAGTGTTATCGGTTTCGACATCAATCCCGAAGTGATCGACGGTCTCAACCATGGTCGATCGCATGTCGATGATCTTGCTGATTCCGACGTCGCCGAGATGCTCGGCCGCGGCTTCCGCGCGACCACCGAGGCGGTACAGCTCAGCCGCGCCCGCACGATCGTGATCTGCGTACCAACGCCACTGTCAAGCGACGGCGCTCCAGATCTGGGTCCGCTTCGGGCTGCGGTCGGTTCGGTGGCCGGCCAGTTCAGGGCCGGCACTCTGGTGATCTTGGAATCCACGACGTATCCGGGGACCACCGATGAGGAGATCCGGCCGATCCTGGAAGCGGGCGGGATGACGGCCGGAGAGGACTTCTTCCTAGCCTTTTCGCCTGAGCGCATCGATCCCGGCAACCGGGATTTCGGCCCCAAGAACACCCCGAAGGTTGTTGGCGGCCACACGGTCGGATGCGCTGACGCCGCCGAGGCGTTCTATTCCAGGTTCATTGACACGGTGGTGAGGACGAAGGGCACCCGCGAGGCCGAGATGGCCAAGCTGCTGGAGAACACCTATCGCCACATCAATATCGCCCTTGTCAATGAGGTGGCGCGGTTCTGCCACGACCTCAAGATCGACCTATGGGACGTGATCGCGGCCGCGAGTACGAAACCCTTTGGATTTCAGGCATTCCGGCCGGGTCCGGGGGTAGGCGGTCACTGCATCCCGATTGATCCCAACTATCTGTCCCATCGGGTACGGGCACGGCTTGGCTATCCATTCCGCTTCGTGGAATTGGCCCAGGAGATCAACGCCGCCATGCCGGGATACGTCGCGCGGCGCATTCAAGATCAGCTCAATCTTGATGGCAAGCCGTTGCGAGGATCGATGGTGCTACTGCTGGGCGTGACGTACAAACCCGACATCGCAGACACCCGGGAATCTCCGGCGATCCCGCTTGCGAAGTCGTTGCTCCAGCAGGGCGCAGTAGTCCAGTTTCATGATCCGCTGGTCAAGCAGTTCACGGTCAACAACTTCGATCTGCCTCGGGTTGATGATGTTGATCACTCGTTGGCAGCCGCAGATATCGGTGTCCTGCTACAGAATCACCACGACTACGACGTCGACGCGATGAGCGCAGTGTCTCGGCGATTCTTCGACACCCGCGGTGTGGCCCGTCCGGCGCACCACGTCGAACTGTTGTAATGGCCGCGCTCTCGTTGGGTCGAACCAGGCGCCGAGCCGAATGGTGCCGCGGGACCGGCGCGGGCGTACCCATTCGGCCCTCGTCGTCACTGTCGTACACAACCCGGAGGACTCGAGAATTCGGCAACGCCAGATTGACGCGTTGCTCAACGCAGGCTGGCAGGTAACCTACGCGGCCCCGTTTCGTGCCTTCGGACGTGACGTACCGGCTGCTCGCCATGAAGGGCCTAACCGTGGTGATTTGCGTTGCATTGACATCCCTCGGTCGTCCGGCCGGCGCCGGCTACGGGCGTGGCGTGCGGCTCGCGCGATCTTGCAAGCGTTGGCGGAGGAGCATGACGTCGTTGTTGTCCATGATCCCGAGCTCCTGCTCGCGGTCGCCGGGCTTGGCATCCGGAACCTGATCTGGGACGTTCACGAGGACCCGGCTGCTGCGCTCGCGGTCAAGGCGTGGATGCCGGCTGTGCTGCGTCGTCCGGTGGCGGCTGGATGGCGCCGGGCTGAGTCGTTGATGGAAGGGCACCACTTCCTGCTGCTGGCTGAACACGCCTATCAGCAGCGGTTCCGACGGTCACATCCGGTGGTCCCCAACTCGGTTCCGGTCCCCAGCGCCATCGCTCCTCCCGGTGTTGATCGGGTGAGTTATCTCGGCTCGGTGACGATGTCCCGCGGCTGCGACACCATGATCGAGGTCGGTCGGGAGCTGCGACGTCGGACGAACGGCGCGGTGACGCTGGAGGTGATCGGGGAGGCTGCGGATCCCGAGGCAAGGCAGGCGTTGCAGAGTGCCGCAGCTGCTGGGGATCTCAGCTGGAGTGGTTTCGTACCTAGCGAGGTTGCGCTGGCCCGCGTCAGTGGTTCGCTGGCGGGGTTGTGTCTGCTGCGGAACCTGCCGAATTATCGAGTCAGCTTGCCGACCAAGATCGTCGAGTACTGCGCGCTGGGCGTTCCGGTGATCGCAACGCCGCTGCCGCTCGCCGCGGATCTGGTGAGATCGGAGCAGGTTGGTCTTGAAGTGCCCTGGGATGATCCGAGCTCCGTGGTCGATGCGATTCTCAGCTTGCGGGCCGATCCACTGCTGAGACGCCAGATGGGCATTAATGGACATCGGGTTGCGCTGCGGGACCACGACTGGAATCGCCAGTCGAGCGATTTCGTCCGCATCATGGAAGCAATCGCCGAGCACGTACGCGCCAAGGCCTCGTCCCGCTGAGGCACCGACCACCTCCAATCAGTCCATCCTGTTCCGACCTGAGGGTGCTATCGCCAGAGGGTTGCGAGCGCAAATGCCGCGGCCATCCCGCCCATGCCGATGAGGATGTTCCAGTTGCCGAGCGCGTCCATGAACGGGATATACGTCCCGGCGATGTAGAAGGTGATCAGCCACGCAACGCCGAGCAGTCCGACTGCGATGAAGGTGGGTGGTACCCAGCGCCGACTCG
This sequence comes from uncultured Actinomycetota bacterium, assembly GCA_963815975.1. Taxonomy (GTDB): domain Bacteria; phylum Actinomycetota; class Actinomycetes; order Propionibacteriales; family Propionibacteriaceae; genus Microlunatus. Next base: position 11,583 of record CAWFJC010000001.1, on the reverse strand, counting down.
ACGGAGGCTTGATCTTCTTCGGCTTCGCTGCCTGCTGCGCCTTCAGCTTCTGCTTCTCGGTGGCAGACTTTCGCGTTCTCGACTCGGGCACCAGATTCTCCTTGCTCTTGAAGTAGGTAGCGTAGTCAAAGACTCCAGCCGGGGACGCATCGTGCGGAGGCTTGTCGGGCCGCGCGCTCGGACACCCCGTTCAATCGAGGAGGAAGCAGGACTTGTCGGGACGTACTGCTGCCGATGCGTGGCGCGCGGTCGTCTCCGCCCTGCGGCGGGCACGTGATGCCCAGCGACGGCGCGATCGCGACCGAGGCCGGGTGTCGCGTACGGTCACGGCGGCCGTGTGTGCCCTGGCTGGACTGATGATTGTGATCAGCGCCACACACGCCCAAGGCACGGACCTACGGCCGGCTCGGAACACGGATCTGGTCAGCCTGGTCCAGTCCCAGTCCCGTCACAACGCCGAGCTGACCCGTCAGCTGACCAGCGTACGTAGAGACGTCGATGGGCTTGCTGCTCGCGGTACTGACCAGTCAGAGCTCGCTCCGGATGTCAGTCGGGAGTCGCGGCGCGTCGGGCTGACCGCCGTTACTGGACCGGGGGTCACGGTGATTCTCGACGACGCCCCAGCCAGCGTCGCCGCGAACGGTATCGAGCCCGACCTCCTCGTCGTCCATCAGCAAGACATTCAGGCAGTGGTCAATGCGCTCTGGAGTGGTGGCGCTGAGGCCATGACGATCCAAGAGCAACGCGTGATTTCGACCACCGCAGTGAAGTGCGTGGGCAACACCGTCGTGCTGCACGGAATCCCGTACGCCCCGCCGTATCGGATTCGCGCGATCGGCGACCCATTGCGGCTGCACGCTGCGCTTGCCGGCTCGGAGCCGATCCAGATCTATCAGCAATACGTTGCGGCCTATGGGCTGGTCTTTCGCGAGAAGTCGGAGGACAGGCTCGAGCTACCCGCGCATGAGGGCTCGCTCGACCTTACCCATGCCGTGCCGTACTCAGGTTTCGGAGTGCGCAGCAGTACGGGCGGCCGCTAGTCCTGCCTAGGCAAGAATGATCGAGTGACAGGCGCGAAAATCCTGGTGATCGACAACTACGACTCCTTTGTCTACAACCTGGTGCAATACCTGGCCCAGATCGGAGCCGAGGTCGACGTCTGGCGCAACGACGACCGGCGGTTCGCCGATCCGGATTTTCCGGACACCTTCGACGGGATCCTGCTATCACCGGGTCCCGGTACGCCCGAGGAGGCCGGCGTGTGCGTCGATGTAGTCCGGACCCAGGCGGGCCGCCTGCCCATCTTCGGCGTATGCCTCGGACTGCAGGCCATCGGCGTCGCGTACGGCGGGGTGGTCGATCGAGCGCCCGAGCTGCTGCACGGCAAGACGTCTCTCATCCAGCATCAGGGACTCGGTGTGCTTGCTGGTCTGCCGTCGCCGTTCACCGCGACCCGGTATCACTCGCTCGCCATCGAGCCGGAGACACTGCCGGCGGAGCTGGAGGTAACCGCGACGACCCGCAGCGGCGTGATCATGGCGATCCGCCATCGGGAGCTTCCTGTCGAAGCCGTGCAATTCCATCCCGAATCCGTGCTGACCGAGTGGGGCTACCAGATGCTGGCCAATTGGCTCACCGTTTGTGGTGATGCGGAGGCTCCGGCGCGAGCCGTCGGCATGGCCCCGCTAATGTCGGCACGCTGACCATCACAGCTGACCCCGAGTGGAGAGAAGGAACTTACGATGCCCTACGTCAGTGTCGGAACCGAGAACAGCGCCGCCATTGAGCTGTACTACGAAGATCACGGCTCGGGCCAGCCGGTCGTACTGATCCACGGCTATCCCTTGGACGGTTCCTCATGGGAGAAGCAGACCGCAGTGTTGCTCGACGCGGGCAAGCGGGTGATCAGCTACGACCGACGCGGCTTCGGAAAGTCCGCTCGGCCGACGACCGGGCACGACTCCGACACCTACGCCGCAGACCTCAGCAGCCTGCTAGCTGCCCTCGATCTGCAGGATGCGGTTCTGGTTGGTTTCTCGATGGGCGCTGGGGAAGTGATCCGCTATATCAGCCGCTACGGAACGCATCGGGTAGCGAAGGCGGTGTTCGTCAGTCCCATCGGACCCTTCATGGTCAAAACCGATGAAAACCCATCGGGCATTCCACAGGACGTCATCGATGGCATGCTCGACGCGACAAAGGCTGACCGCTTTGCCTTCTTCACCGGCTTCTTCGAGAGCTTCTACAACCTCGACGAGAACCTCGGTAATCGCATCAGCGAGGAAGCGCTGCGAGCCAGTTGGCAGCTAGCGGCGAATGCGTCGGCCAATGCCTCGGTCTGGGCACAGCCGACTTGGTACACGGACTTCCGCGCAGACATTGACAAGATCGATGTTCCGTTGTTGATCTTGCACGGTACTGCGGACCGTATCTTGCCCATTGACCTCACTGGCCGCTCGTACGCCAAATTGCTTCCCAGCGCAACGTACGCCGAGATCGAGGGCGCCCCGCACGGCATGCTGTGGACGCACGGCGAGGAGATCAATAAGGCTTTGCTGGACTTTTTGACTTAAGCCTTGAGACTCCCGCTCAGCGCACACCGCTCGGGCGAAACTGCACGCTAATCCGCGGGCCGACCGACCGCGCAGTCTTGGGGACCGCGTGCTCCCAGGTGCGCTGGCAGGAGCCGCCCATCACGATCAGATCGCCATGACCCAATGTGTGCCTGATTGTCGCCCCGCCGCCTCGCGGGCGCAGCAGGAACTGGCGCGGCGAGCCGAGCGACATGATCGCAACCATCGTGTCCTCATTCTTGCCTCGGCCGATGGTGTCGCCGTGCCAAGCGACCGAGTCGCCCCCATCGCGATAAAGACACAGTCCGGCAGTGGTGAAGAGCTCGCCCAACTCCTGGCCATAGTGCGCATTCAGGGACTCGCGAGCGGTCACCAACTGAGGATGTGGCAACGGATCATCTTCGCCGTAGAAGCAGAGCAAGCGCGGTACATCGACGACTCGCTCATACATCTGGCGCCGCTCGGCCTGCCACGGCACCTGCTCCAGCAGCTCCTCAAAGAGCGTGCCGGCGCCGCTCATCCACCCGGGCAGCAAATCAACCCAAGCGCCGCGACCCAGCGTCTGGCGGGTGACCATTCCGCCCAGTGGTCCGAGCGGCAGGTCTGAAACTCCTAGATCGAAGAGTGAGGTCTGAACGACGCTAGACATGGCCTCACTCTAGCAGATATTCGCTTATGTATTCGAATCAGATGGTGTCTTCTGAGTCTTGCTGGGCGTTACTGATGGTGTGGCTGGTGGCGTCGTCGGCGGTTTGGTCGGTGGCTCGGTGGTCGGTGGCGGTGTGATCGGCGGTGGCGGCTGCACGGCCAGGGTGAGTCGGATGGTCGTGTCGCGATCGACATTGGCGCCAGCCTGCGGGTTCTGGGAGATCACCGTGCCAGGCGTACCCTTCGAGGTCTCCTTCTCGACGAACACCGGGTCGCCGAAGCCGGCCTCATTGGCCACCCGAATCGCCGCTGACCGGTTGAGACCATCGAAGATCGGGTACGTTTGACTTGCCGGTCGCGTACCTGACGGTGATCTTGGTGTCCAGCGGGACGGTCTCGCCCTCGTTGGGCGCGATGCTGATGACCTCGCCTGGCTTGGTATTGGCATTCTCGCTCTTGGCGGCTTTGGACGTAACGTTGCTGAACTTCAAATCGTCGAGCGCGGCCTCGACGTCCTTGCGATCCTGGCCCACTAAGCCCTTCGGGATTGTGGCGGTCTGGGGGCCTTGGTTCAAGGAGATGGTGACGGTACTGCCGACATTGACTTCAGTCTGGGCTGCTGGATCTTGCGCGGTAACCCTGCCTTTGGTCTCCTCGTCGCCGTTGACGTTCTTAACCTCGATCTTGAGACCGGCGCCGATGAGCTGCTCGGTTGCCTGCGCCTCGGTGAGGTCCACGACGCTGGGCACCGCAACCGTCTCAACGGTCGGGGCAGGGTTGAGCATCCGGAACAGCGCCCAGCCGCCCAGGCCCAGAGCAACCACAATCAGCGCGCCGATCAGGATCGCGAGGCCGACCCGGCTCTTCTCCGGCTCCTCTTCCTCGTACTCGTCTTCAGCAATTGGCCCCTCCGGCGGAGCGAGCGTTGGCGGCCCGACGACGCGCGTGGGGTCGTCGTACGCATTGGCAGCCACCGCGGCAACTCCAGCCGCGACGACGGCCGTTGTTTGCTGTGCGTCGGTCTGTTGGCCGGAGAGAAGGCGAGAGATGTCGGCCTTCATGTCCCGGGCGGATTGGTAACGCTCGTCCGGATCTTTAGCCAGCGCCTTCAACACGACGGCGTCGATCTCGGGACTGAGCTCCGGATCCAGCTGGCTGGGCGGCAGCGGGGCCTCCCGCACGTGTTGATAGGCGACGCTGACGGGCGAATCGCCGACGAACGGGGGTCGGCCCACCAGCAACTCATAAAGCAGGCAGCCTGCTGAATAGAGGTCGCTGCGGGCGTCCACGGTTTCGCCCCGGGCCTGCTCGGGGGACAGGTACTGAGCGGTGCCAATGACTGCTGCGGTCTGGGTCATGGTGGCACTGGTGTCCGCGACGGCCCGGGCAATGCCGAAGTCCATCACCTTGACGGCCCCGGCCGAGGTGAGCATCACATTGGCCGGCTTGATGTCGCGATGCACGATGCCGGCCTTGTGGCTGTAGCCCAAGGCATCCAGCACACCCTGGGTCAGCTCCAGCGCGCGCTCGGGAAGGATCTTGCGACCGTCCTTGAGCACGTCGCGCAGCGTCTGGCCCTCGACGAGCTCCATCACGATGTAGGGAATGGATACTCCGGTCAGCGGATCGGTCTCTTCGCCAGTGTCGTAGACAGCGACGATCGTCGGATGGTTCAACCCGGCAGCGGACTGAGCCTCGCGGCGAAACCGTGCCTGAAACGTTGGATCAGTGGCAAAGTCGGCACGCAGCTGCTTGACTGCGACGGATCGACCAAGCCGTTGATCAACAGCACGACGAACCTCTGCCATGCCCCCGCGGCCTAGCAACTCGCCCAGCTCGTACCGGCCCCCGACCATAGTTGGGCTGCTAGTCATGTCCATGTTCCTCCCTCAAAACCCCGCCAGCCATTCTCGGCCATAGCCCACCGGAGCGTGAAATGGGCACCGTCTGGTGGACTCGCGACCCCGAGCGAAGCCTGGCAGCGGCCCGGTGGACGCTTCCCAGCACAGCCCGCGAAGCGTGCCGACAATGGCCAGGCGAGGGGAGCGTTCGCAGCACAGCAGGCGAAACGTACGTCAGAGACTGCTCGGAGCAATGCACCTCAGAGTGCAGCTTCCATAACGGCCCGCGCGATGGGCGCGGCAAGGCGCCCACCCGCAATGTCATTCCGCGGGATGTCGGCGTCCTCGACGATGACGGCCACGGCGACCTTGGGATCGTCCACCGGCGCGAACGAGGTGAACCACGCGAACGGCTTGCGCTTGGGATCGGACTGAGCCGTGCCGGTCTTGCCCGCAACCTCGACGCCAGGAATCTGTGCATTGTGTCCGGTGCCTTCGTTCACCACTGCAAGCATCATTTGCTGCAACTCCTTGGCGTTCTCCGGTGTCATGGCTTTGGACAACACCTGCGGCTCGTGAGTCTCGATCTGCTTCAGGTCATGGGCGCGCACACTGCTCACCACGTACGGATCCATCAGCACGCCGTCGTTGGCGATCGCTGCGGACACCATCGCCATCTGCAACGGGCTGGCCGCTACGTCGTATTGCCCAATAGCGCTCAGCGCCAGTTGGGCCTTGTTGAGCTTGTCCGGGAACTGGCTGGCCACGCCACCAAGATCGGCCAGATGCCGTTGATCGAAGCCGAACGCCTGAGCCTGCTCCCGCAGTTTGTCCTCTCCCAATTCCAGCCCCAGGTTGGCGAATGCCGTGTTGCACGAGACCTTGAGCGCCTGGGTGAGAGTGATCTTGGTACCGCCGCAGTTGGTGGAGTTGGGCAGGAACACTCGGGTATTGGGTAGCTTGAGCCGATCCGGCGACTCGACTGTCGAGTCCGGCGTCTTCCCGTCAGCCAGCGCAGCAGCCGCGGTGACCAGCTTGAACGTCGAGCCAGGCGGATAGATCTCGCGGGCGGCTCGGTTGGACAGCGGGTGCTGCGGGTCCGAAGCAAGCCGGTCGTACGCCTTGCCGGCAGCCTCGATGTCATGGTCGGCAATGTCGTTCGGGTCGTAGGTGGGGCTCGTCACCAGCGCAAGCACAGCGCCGGTCTTGGGATCGAGCGCGACCACAGCACCCTTCTGGTTGCCGAGCGCGTCGGTCGCGGCCTTTTGAATCTTGGGAACGATCGTGGTCTGTACGCTTGCCCCTTCCGGCGTACGATTCGTCGCCAGGTCGATCAGCCGGCGTACGAACAGAGCATCGTCAGTGCCGGACAGTTGGGAGTTGTAGGTGTTCTCCAGGGCCGAACTGGCGCGGTCGTAGGAATAGAAGCCGGTGATCGGGGCGTAGAGCTTGCCGTCCGGATAGACCCGCTGGTACTTGAAGCGATCCTTCGCCGGCACCGTCTTGGCGATCTCGGTCTTGCCGGCCGCCAAGATCGCGCCACGGTTCTGGGCGAACTCGGCATCCCGCACCCGGCGGTTCTGCGGCTGAGCAGCAAGCGACTCCTGCCGGAAGATCATCATGTACGTCCCGTTGGCCAGCAGCAAGGCGAACATGATCATGGCAATGAAGGCGACGCGGCGGATCGGTTTGTTCATGCGGTCGCCTTCACCAGCTGGGTTTGCTCCACATCCGGGTTGACGCGGGGCGACCGTTGCCGCTGGCTTGCGTACCTGGTGGGAGATCACCAGCAACAGGCCGGCGACGATCCAGTTGCAGACCAGCGAAGAGCCCCCTTGGGACATGAACGGCGTCGTCAGACCCGTCAGCGGCAGCAGCCGTGTCACGCCGCCGATGATCGTGAACACCTGGAGCGCGAACGCGAACGAGAGGCCGGTAGCCAGCAGCTTGCCGAACGGTTCGCGGCATTGCAGCGCGATCCGCAGTCCGCGCGCCACGATCAAGCCGTAAATCAGGATCACGGCCATCAGCCCGGTCATGCCAAGCTCTTCACCGATCGCGGCGGCAATGAAATCGCTGCGGGCCAGCGGGGTCAATCCCGGCCGACCCAGCCCCAAACCGGTTCCGAGCAAGCCACCCCAGGCCATGCCGAACTGTGCATTGATCACTTGATAGTAGGCGTCGAAGTTGGAGAAGGGGTCGAGCCAGGCACCCACCCGACGGCGGACGTGACTGAAGTTCAGGTAGCCGAAGTACGCCCCGGCCGCGAAGAGCAGCGTCCCCAACACCGCCCAGCCGGCCCGCTCGGTGGCGACGTACAGCATCATCACGAACAGTCCGAAAAACAACAGGGAGGTCCCGAGATCGCGTTGCCAGACCAAGATGGCGAGGCTGATCAGCCAGATGATCAGGATTGGCCCGAGGTCTCGGGCCCGCGGCAGGTCGATGCCGAGCACCCGATACCCGGCCAGCGCGAGCACCTCGCGCTTCTCGACCAGATATGAGGCGAAAGCGATCGCCAGCAGCACCTTGGCGGCCTCAGCCGGCTGGAAGCTGTACGGGCCGACCTGAATCCAGATCTGGGCACCGAACTTCTCGGTCCCTAGGCCGGGCACCAGTGGCAGCAGCAGCAGCACGATGCCGGCGAGGCCGATTGTGTACGTGAAGCGCTGTAGCGGTCGGTGATCATTGAGCCACGTCACGACCAGGATGAACATCAATACGCCGACCGCTGTCCAGATCATTTGCTGGCGGGCGCCACTGAGCGGCGGCTCGTTGATCAGATCAATGCGGTGAATCATCACCAAGCCGAGGCCGTTCAGCAGGATCACACACGGCAAGATCACTGGATCCGCGTACGGGAGTCGCCACCGCACCGCGAGATGCGCGAGCACAGCTAGCAGGACGGAGAATCCGGCCAGGTACGGAAAGCTCGCGGACAGCCCGCCTGTGACATTGATGTCGACCAGCACGTACGCGCCAAGAGTCAGTGCGAGCGCGAAGATGATCAGGCCCAGCTCGACCCCGCGTCGCTTGCGCGGAACTACCGTGACAGGTGGAGCTTCGCTCATCAGCAGCTCGGCTCCGCCTGCTCGGTGGCGGGAGCCGAAGGTTTCTGGGTTGGCGTACCGCCAGGCTTAATGCTGGGTGTCGAGCTTGGTTTCGAACCGGGTGACGTGCTTGGTCGTGAAGTCGTTTGCTGGGTCGGAGCGCACCTCTTGGCGGCTTCGTTCAGCTCGGCGACAGTCGCGCGGGCGGAGTCGAGGCTCGACACATCGATGTTGGCTTTGACCTGCTCCTGATAAAACGGCGGCAGCTGGTGGATCGCCAGTTGCTGTACCTCGTAGACCCGTGACAGGGAGAGACCTGGGATACCGTCGGACAGCCCCTGGAAGATGGCCACCCGGTCGCGGTCGGCGCCGACAAAGTACTGAGTGCGGATCCACCCATACACCACCCCGAGTCCGGCAACAGCAACGAGCACGAGGATCAGCAAGCCGACGAACGGCCTACGGAAGCGGTGCTGACGCGGCGGCTGCGGGCTGTATCGCTCCTCGTCCTCTGCAGGGTGCTCACTGTCGGCGAGCCTGGTGACGAGGGTGTCTTCGGGGTCGTCGACGTCCTCGGCGAGCTGCCGGCGCGGCGCGCCCGGTGCCCGAATCGGCTGCTCGGACGCGGCTCCTAGCACGAGGACCTCGTCGTTGCCGCCAGCTTCGACGACGTCCGCCACGATCACGGTGATGTTGTCGATGCCACCTTCGTGAAGAGATTCGACGACGAGACGTTTGACGGCGTCATTGAGGTCAGGGAGGTGGAGTGCGGTCTCGATCATGTCGTCATCGATCAGTCCGCAAACGCCATCGCTGCACAACAGCAAGCGGTCGTCAGCCTTGACGGGCACGATCGTCAGATCGGGGTCATTGGTGGTCTGCCCGTTCAGCACCTTCAACAGCAGCGAGCGGTGTGGATGCATGGCGGCCTCGGACTCGCTGATCTTGCCCTCGTCAACCAGCGATTGGACCCAGGTGTGATCATGGGTAAGCCGTTCCAGCTGACCGTCACGATAGAGATAGCCGCGACTGTCACCGATGTGTGCCAGGCCGAGTTCGACGCCGTCGAACATCACACCCGTCAGGGTCGTGCCCATGCCCTCCAGGGAAACATCAGCTTCCACCAGTTCCGCGATCTTGGTGTTGGCCGCATCAATAGCGCCGGCGAGCACCTCGAGCATCTGCTTACCCTCGGTAGGGCCTTCTATCTTTCGTATCGCGTCAATCGCCACCGCGGAGGCAAGATCACCTGCTGCTGCGCCGCCCATGCCGTCGGCCACCACGAGCAGATGCGGACTCGCTAAGCCGGAGTCCTGATTGTTCTTGCGGATCAGCCCAGTCTCGGAGTGGGCGGCGTACCTCAGCTGAAGCGTCATTCGATCATGGCTCCAGCCTCATCATCGTCTTGCCGATACGGACGGCGTCGGCAAGTGTGATCGTGGTCGGAGCGGTGATCCGTTGGCCGTTGACGTAGCTGCCGTTGGTAGAGCCCAGATCCTCGATATAGATGCCGTTCGGGGAACTGACGACCCGGGCATGGCGGGTTGAGACGTAGTCATCGTCCAAGATCAGCTGACAATCTGCGCCGCGGCCGATCATGATCACTCCACCGGCCAGCTCTGCGGAGAGCCCAGCCTGGCTGCCCTGGATGATCGTGAGCACGCGTGGCTCGCCCCGCTGCCGCTTGGCTCTTCTCGGGGGTGGTGGCGGCGTCTCGAGCTCTTGCGGCTGCGGCTGATCGGAGGCCCGTACGGTCTTGCCGAACAAGTCGCTCCGAATGACCGAGACCGCGGAAAGGATGAATAGCCACAACAGGGCCAGGAAGGCCACCTTGATGATCGTGAGGGCGATTTCTGACATGGCGGTCTCATCGTCCGGTGGGCGCATGGACGAGCATGCGGGTGGAGCCGATCTCGATGCGTGCTCCCTCTTGCAGGACGGCCTGTTGCACCCGTTGTCCGTTCACCACAATGCCGTTGGTTGAACCAAGATCGACGATGTCGATCTGTACCTGCGGGCCTGCCTCGTTTACTCGGATCTGGGCGTGCCGCCGTGAAATTCCTGGGTCGTTGATGCGCAGATCGGCGTCACTGCCGCGGCCGATCACCAGCCCAGGCGGCTGCAGCGGATGCCGTGTGCCGTTGACTTCGAGTACCAATGGCGCCCGGTTGATTGAGGTTTCGCTCGCCCGACCGCTGCGTGGGGTGATGCCGGCAACCGCCTCCGAATCAACCGTGAAATGTCCGGTGGGCAGGCTCGTGTCAAGCTCGAAGACGACCTTGACCGGGCCGTTGAACACATATCCCATCTCGCGAGCGTGATTGCGCAACTCGGTGGCCAGTTCGGCGTTCAAGGTGGTGGCGTACGGGGCGAGCTTGTCATGGTCGTGCTGGGACAGTCGGACGTTGAACTCGTTGGGCACCAGCCGTTTGTTGCGGGACAGGAGCTTGGCCTCGGCATCGAGCTCACGCTGCAGCCGCGCGGCTATCTCCACCGGCTGTACGTCGCCCTTGAACGCGCGCGCGAAGGCGCCGCTGACGGCTCCCTCCACTTTCTTCTCAAAGCGCGCGAAAATGCCCATGTCCCTCCTTTCCCCGAGGTCAAACTAGATGGTATCCGCAGAATGTATGGGTCTTGGGCCCGTAGCGAATTGAGCTACAACCGTTGCCAGGTACGCAAAACAGCCGCCGAGGTCACGGTCCGGTCGTGCTAGCCTTGCCCGGCTGGTTCGGATCTCAAGTGATCCGGGCGCGAGTGGCGGAACGGCAGACGCGCTGGCTTCAGGTGCCAGTGTCCGCAAGGACGTGGGGGTTCAAATCCCCCCTCGCGCACCAGTACGACCCCCGGCCTGACCTGGGGTTATATGGAATCCGCGGCAGGTCCTGAGGGCCCATTGTGGCACCACGGTGGCACCGACTCAGTTCGGAGGCCCTGGCATGGCATGGATTGAACAGCGACGGCGCGCCGACGGCGGCCTGACCGCGCGGGTGATCTGGCGGCCCGGTGGTGCTCGTGACGCCACCCGCGTGTGGGAGACGTTCGGCGCCGGATCGGACGCGCAGAATCTCGCGCGCGCGGACGGTTTCAAGCGGATGGTCGAGGCCGCTGGTCAGCGGTGGCCCGACGGCTGGGTGAAGGGTGAGGGGTTCGTCCGGCCGCCGGATGTCGCCGACCCCATGACGCCTCCACCGAGCTTCGACAAGATCGGCGAGGAGTACGTCCGTCAGATCGTCGACCTGTCCCCCGGGCAGCGGAAGCGGTACCTCGGTCAACTGCAGGTGCTGGCGCGCACGCCGGTGCGAGGCTCGCTGATCTTCGCGGGCCCGGTCACCGCAATCGGTGAGGCGCAGCTGAAGACATGGCTGATCGAGTGGGACCGGTCTTTGAAGACGAAGGCGAACTACCACGGTCTGATCTACGGCGTGTTCGCGTACGCGGTGAAGCGTGGCTATCTGGCTGCGAACCCGGCAG